>NZ_FNRF01000003.1 GCF_900107775.1 Xylanibacter ruminicola | reverse complement strand
GAGAGCTGACTTCACTGTATCGCCACCTTCATTCTTATAAGTATAGCAGGAATACGTCATGCCGTCCTTTGAAAGGTCATCAACATAGTCACCACCTATTATATTAGTGAACTTCTTATTCCAGTCAGAACCATAATTAGCCTTTGAGGCGTAAGGAACAAACAGGGTGCAGATATTTGAGGTATTATCGCCACTCACTGAGAAGACATCCGCACTGATTACTGAAGATGGAGAGGCTATACTGCTGCTTACATGAGTCAATGCATTACAACCGGCAAAGGCATTCTCACCTACCGATGTCAACTTCGAGGGAAGCCATACCTTCTTCAGACTGCTTATGTTCTGGAAAGCACCGGTACCGATCGACTCAACACTGTCAAGGCGCAACTCTGTAATCTTTGTGCCGCTAAAGGCGGACGAACCAATACTCTTCAAACTTGAGGGAAGTTTGATTGTAGCCAGTTTTGTACAATTCTGGAAAGCATTAGCTCCAATTGCTGTAACAGCAGCCTTAATATCCAAGACTTCAATCTTCCCCTTATCAGAATTATTCTGGGATACAGATTCTCCAATTTCAGTTACAGTAAAAGTATCAGTTTTTCCACCATGCAATACAGTAACAGTAGGAAGTATTTCGAGCGTATTATTCTCTAATATTCCCGTATCATTAATTTTAATCAAAGTCGCAGTATGATCACCTGTTCGACAATTGTATATCATCATCAGTTTATCAACATCCTGCGCATCAAATATTTCCCCTTCAAGATACTTTCCTTGGAATCTTGCCCATCCAGACACACCAATATAGGTATTAGAAGTACTATTTGGAATGTATACATCTGGCGTAATCAATTCCAAGAATACATTCGTATTTATTACAGGCGGTGTAGCCATTCTACTGGTAATAGTTCCTAAGTTACATCCATTAAAAGCATTTTCTCCAATTTCGTTCAGTGTTGATGGTAAATCCACAGTTTTTAACTTCAGATTATTGAGGAAAGCATTTTCACCTATCTTTGTAACCCCTTCTGGTATAACCAGATTCGTAAACGATTTTCCACTAAATGCATTTTCTCCAATAGCAACCAAAGAATATCTCACTTCACTATTATCAGATTGAGTACGAGTAACTTGTTTTGGTAAATTTAAAGTTGAACTACCATTGGGATTTGCACCAATTATCAATTTGGTTTCTCCCATTTCTGCCGAATTCTTCTTCCAGCCCAAATAAGTCATACCACCTTCTGGGAACTGAAACTCTTCAACATCATCACACCTTTTAATACTAAGATTCCAACCTAGAGCACTATAATCACCATTCCCAGTAGGAACGTATAGCGAACCATATTTCCTAGTATTAGCGTGGAAAATAGTCTCGCCTTTAGTAATCTCAGAACTTGGAGTACCTCTAAATTCAATATCAACTAGTTTTTCACAAGAACTAAAAGCATTCTTACTAATTTTTTTGAGCCGTTTGGGTAATCTTAACAGCCTAAGCTTTGTACACCCACTTAAAGCAGATTCACCAATAGACAAATTACATAAACCATTGTTATTATCCTCGAAAGATAAATGAATAAGACTACTCTTTATATCAACAAAAGCATTCTTTCTAATTACAGATACTACATACTCTTTACCTTCATAACTTATAAAATATGGAATTGTAACTTTATCTTGAATTTTATCCCCATTATTAACTTTAATCAAGGTAGCTTCAAGAGAAGTTGAAGAAAGGTTAAAATTCATATTACCAAATGGTACATTCTCTTTTACAGAACCTTCCATAACATAGGCAAATTTATCCCATCCTCCACCTACATAAGAACTTTTATCTGGAACATAGAGTGTTTTCTCACTACTATTAGAGATATTGAACAGATCTTTATCTATGATAGGCGGATTGTTAGAACCGAACTCAACTGTGACCAACTTTGTGCATCCACTAAAGGCACTTTTACCAATCCTTTCAAGATTTGAAGGAAACTTTATTGTTTCCAAAGCATCACAATTATTAAACGCAGATGGACCAATAACTAAAACATTATCAGGTATTGGCAAGTTTGTTATCTTTTTGCATTCATCAAAAGCCAGATAATCTATTCCCGTAAGTTTTTTCCCATTAGTAGAATAAACAGGATCAGATACATCCTTATCAGTAACGCTAAATAATGTCACTTCATCAGAATTTGTTGAACCAATATAAGTAATACCATTGACGTTATCAGGAATCTCTATCATTTCACCCTTATAGATCCTGGAATTAAAACGATTACTCCATATTTTTACGCCCTCAACCTGGTAACTTTTATAACTTGCATCATCTGATACATATAGTGCCATCATAGGATTATTTGGAAATCTTTCTACAGAACCTGCGAGTGTTGCTGGATCAGCCACTTTACACCCAATATGAGAAACGCCGGTACACCCTTTAAATGCATCTGTTCCTATAGAGTCCAGAGTGGATGGAAGTGTTACTCGTCGTAAGGCAGAACAGCCTTCAAAAGCTGAATTATATATAGCCTCCACACCATCATTAATAACAAGAGTCTTAAGTTTTGAAGGTGTCTTAATAGAATAACTACCAATGCCTTTAACACTATATGTTACCCCATTATTGCTAAAGCTTGCAGGAATTGTTACCTTAGCATCATTATCATACTCAAATAAAGTGGCAACACCGCCTGTCTCTGTTGTTTTCGCACATATATAGGTCTGTGATTGAGCCGGAGAAATCTTCTCCATTTCCCCATCATTATCGTAAATTTCATAAATACGATTACCAAACCTAGCAGTCCATTTCTCGTCAAAATTGCTTCCAGAGGCTTTGGGGATATACAGCGACAGGAAACTACCTGGGAAAGAATTTGCATCAAGAGTAACAGGATTACCATTTTTTAGCCATATATGTCCTAAACGAGCACAATTCTTAAAAGCATTACTCCCTATGGACTTTAGAGTACTTGGAAGCTGTATCAATCTTAGTTTAGATTTTGCGGCATTACTGTGTTGAAAAGCCCCTTTTTCAATCGTTACGACATTCTCAGGAATTATAACATATTCAATATGCTCATTATCTTCAAATGCGTTTGCACAGATGGTTGTTACATCATACGTTGAATTATTAACTTCTATATAGGGAGGAATTTTTAACGTAAGGAGAGTAATATCTGCTCCGTCTTTAATTTTTGCCTCATTTGTAATGTCACCATTATCATGCGTAACTTTACCATACACATATTCTATACCATCAATCGTGGTAGAACCTTCCTGATCAAAAGAATCAGCAAACACCACCATCGAGGTTAGTAAACTAAGCAATAAAATAATAGTTTTTTTCATACCTTTTCAAATTTAGACATTTGGGGGCAAATTTAAGAAAAAAAAACAATACAGCCAAATGTTTCGCAAAAATAATACCTTTTGTCGAGACATTTGGCTGATTTTTTATTAGTAAAACTAATAATTTTGGGAAAAGCTACTCTCTTCGTTTAGCCCAATAAACGGTTCCTGTCATTTTATGTTGACGCTTAAAACGGTATTCGGGACGATTCAGGAAGGCACCAATTTTACGGAAGGTGTTACTCTCTTCCTTATAGCCTTTGAACGATTGCTTCAAGAGAGCAGAGATATCCTTAAGCGACATCCACTCGGCATTGGGATCGTCGTCAGTCGGGCGCTGCAATACAGTCATCAGCATCTCACCCAATCCGCTAAGTTGCTGGTAACCAAGGTTGCGCTGTATCAGTTGCTGTTCCTGTTCGCGAGTGGGCCAATAGCGTTCGCCGTTATGGATCTCGTGCAGCAATTGAGCGTAGAGTTGAGAGTAATCCACGGGAGTTCTAAAATCCACATCGCCCTCAACCATCACGCAGATAAAACGACGGGCGCCACTGGGGTCGGTCAGCGGCATCATCTCGTTGGTAGTACCAATAAACGATGCAAAACGTCGATGTTCCGAATAGGCTTTTCCGTACGGCGGACGGTATTTCAAATCAGCAGTAGACACTAAATATTTTAATACAATCTGCTGGCGCTGGGTAATCTTATCAAACTCGTCAAGATTAATCAAGCCAAACGACGTCAGACCTAAGTTCAAGTCGGTCTCGTTCTTAAAGTTGATACGATCATTATAGTAATCGCGCAACTGCTGAGGCATCAGGATTCTGCAGAACGACGACTTACCACATCCCTGGCGACCAATCAGCAGTGGCACTAACGAGTTACCCGTCAGTTGGCCCTTGCCCATCCACATGGCTACCATCGATCGCATCCAAAGATGGAACAGCTCTGGCCACTCCTCGTAACTGGTGGGGATACGACGAGCCAAGGCCTCTACCCTATCCTTGCCATCCCATTTGGGCAGGCCATCCAGATACTCGTTCATGGGATCGTAAAGCTCGATATCGTCAGAGTTCACATAACGGCGAATATCTTTATCCCAACATTTAATGCCTTGGCGTAACGCTCTCATCGTAATAGAGTTACGAGCCTCTTCTGTCAAATCCCGGAATGAGAATCCAATGCCAGTACGCTCTCTGAACTCAGCCACTCCACGCATCACATTCTTACGAATCTCATAGTTCTCGTTCAAGAACAAATCTATCTTCATCGTCAACAGAGTTTCCTGAGGTATATTCTTCTCAGGCTTATAGCCATTTCGCTCTTGATAACGTTTCACCACCTGAGGACGATATACATTATCGAACACCTTATTTATTAACAGGTCATCGTCGCCGATAGCATAAGCACGATAACGAGCCATCCGCTTAGCGATAGCCATCGGAATACCTGTTTCCAAACAGTGGACAGCCAGTCTCGTTAGCAGTTCGTGTTCCAAATCCTCGCCTTCCAGTCCTTCGCATTCATCGTAGGCCTTACTCAGATTAAACTCAAAGATATGATGCATAGTATAGTAACGACTCTGTCCCGATAGCTCATCATCTTTTTCGAGTGTAGATGTACGCACCAACGACAGCGTCTGGCTAGGCTTTTCGGCGCGGGCATAAAAAGGGATTGCCATCGGGTTGAAAACGGCATCGGCATCAGTACTTATATAACAAGATCGATCCAAACGTGGCTCCAACTTCTCAATGGTTACACCCAACTGGGCATTATAAGCCAAACGGGCTCGCTCATACAGATTCTCATGAAAGTCAGCAATCTCATTGGGATCGCTTGGCAGAGGCAAGTTGTTTTCCTTGTCACGATCGCTGGGGAACAATTCGCCTCTACAGATAATTTTTACACTTCGACCTGAGGCCCCAACAAATGCCATCAGGGTTTGGGGCACTTCACCAGCACCATTTCGGATGGCATCAGCCTCATCATAGCCAGTAAGGTTATTGACTTCCAACAGAACCATGCCAGTATAACCCAAGGTTACACGCTGATGATTACGATTCTCCATTTCTGTAGCAAAACAGATACGTGGCAGTTTAGCTATGGTCATATCAGCGCCGCTCACCGAGCCATCAGGCTGTCTGGTCAGGTCGAACACAGGATAGAGACGGCGGAGTTCATCTACCGTATGGCGATACTCATTGCCAACAATCATTTCTACAATATCCGTCAGTTCAAGCACACGCAGTGTCTCTGCCTGGCGGTAGGTTTTAATAAGGGTTATTTTTGTCATAATGTTATTGATGATTAATTCTGGATGCAAAGATAATAAAAAATAATGAGATTTACAAGAGGAAAAATTAAAAAGTTAATGTCATAACGTCATAATCATTATATTTTACTGATTTACAACCAATTAATCCATGACATCATGATGTCATAAATAGAAGCATCATGTCATACTCTAACCACAAAGATAAGTGTTTCATTATGTTTCTTCGTTAGAAACAATGTGTTTCTAATTGAGAAACACTGTGTTTCTCCTGATGAAACATAGTGTTCTAATGATTACAACAACAGAAAATCAACAAAATATGACATTAAGAAAATTAAAATCATACAATGTCATCATCTATAAATAACTAAATATCAGATATTTATTATAAATATGACATTATGAAATTAAAATTTGGATAATTCACAGAAAAGTTGTATCTTTGCACCAACATAACAACCATACAATTATGAATAAAGAAGAAAGTCTTCGTGCGCAAGCCGCACACAACCTACCGTGTTTTATCCACGAGTGTCCACTACACGAAACCTGTCTGCACTGGATGACAGGACAATACTATGGTAGCGACGTACATGTAGTAACCAGCGTTAATCCTTTCTATCCCCATGTCGGCTCACTGCAATGCACCTTGTACCAAAAGGACGAGGTTGTGACATATGCCGTCGGCATCAAGCACATCTTTGATGCCATCCCCTATCCCATTGCACGGGTTGTAAAGAAGCGCCTCATTGCCCTATTTTCCCGTAAACGTTTCTACGAGTACCGCAACGGCACGCGTCCCATCCCCCCACAAGAGCAACAACAAATTGCCCGCGTCTTCCACGAAGAAGGTTGGGATGGCGAAATACGTTACGACGATTGGAAAGAAGACTATCAGTGGTAAGATAAAAAAACAGCTAATTATTTGGATTTTTGCTCACATAATCGTACCTTTGCAGCAATGATACATTATATTAGACTGATACGCCCATTGCAGTGGCTCAAAAACGTGTTTGTATTTGCGCCCATTTTCTTCAGTACCAACCTGCTGAAGCCGGAATTCTTCTGGCCTACGTTGGTGGTGTTTGCATCGTTCTGTTTGATATCAAGCTCTATCTACTGCTTTAACGATCTGAAGGATGTAGAGGCGGATCGACAGCATCCCAAGAAATGCCATCGTCCTATTGCCTCAGGCAAAGTGTCGGTGATAGGAGGTTATGTGATGATGATACTGTGCACCATTGGGGCATTGGCCATTCTTCCATTGGCACAGAGTGCAAATACACCTTACCTCTATGCTATCATCATAGGCTACTGGCTGATGAATATCGGTTACTGTGTAAAGTTGAAGCAGTTTGCCATCCTCGACGTTTCAATCATTTCTATCGGTTTTGTAATGCGTGTATTAGTTGGAGGTATCGCAACGGATATCTACATTTCGCATTGGCTGGTAATGATGACGTTCCTGGTAACACTGTTCCTAGCTTTTACCAAACGTAATGACGACTACCGCATTTATGAGCAGACTGGTACCAAGCCTCGTGTATCGATAACAGGCTACAACAAGACCTTTATCAACGAGGCAACAGCCATCATTGCATCTGTTACTCTGGTATGTTACATCATGTACACCATGTCGCCAGAGGTTATTCATCGCTTAGGCACCCGTTATGTTTACCTCACATCGGGCTGGGTATTGGCAGGTTTACTACGCTATCTGCAGAATATGATTGTGTTCGGACTGAGTGGAAGTCCTACAAAATCGTTAGTAAAAGACCATTTCGTGCAGTTCTGTATTCTGGGTTGGATAGCCTCGTTCTTTGTAATTATCTATCTGTAAGATGAAGAAGAAAGAAAGATACGACCTGATTCTGGGGCATTTCCGTGAAAGAATGCCACTGGTAACTACCGAGTTGGACTTTGGTAGTACCTTCCAACTGTTAGTAGCAGTAGTATTGAGTGCGCAGTGTACAGACAAGCGCATCAATCAGGTAACACCCGATTTGTTTGCCCACTACCCTGACGCTCAGTCGATGGCAAAGGCCGAAGAAGAGGATATCTTTGAATGGATCAGAAGCGTATCATATCCCAATGCCAAGGCTAAACACTTGGTAGAAATGGCCAGGGTGCTGATGGAGAAGTTTAATGGTGAGGTGCCAAGTACACTCGACGAGCTCCTAACATTGCCAGGCGTCGGCCGTAAAACAGCGAATGTGATTCAGAGTGTAGCTTTTGGCAAAGCCACCTTAGCCGTTGACACACATGTATTCCGTGTGGCACATCGACTTGGTTTGGTAAGCAAGAGCGATAATACACCTTATAAAGTAGAAATGGCGCTCACGAAGTATATCCCTGAAGAGGATATTCCAAACGCGCACCATTGGCTACTGCTGCATGGACGTTATGTTTGCACAGCGAGAAAGCCTCACTGTGAGAAATGCGAAATTAGTAAGTATTGCGCTAAGATTATTTCTTAGTTTCACGATTACGTTGCTGACCGAACTTACGAAAAGCACGACGATGGAACTTATCTTCGGCAACAATCGTTCCGATAACCTTTGAAGCTGGGATTACACGCAGAAACTTATTATGATAGGTCTGTGCAATCTGCTTCAATTCAATCTCCAATTGGTCGCGACGCTGAATAGCACGTTTGCACGAAGCTTCATCATGGGGCAACTTAAAGAGTTCGTGTATCTTATTATATACCACACGCTGTTTCTGCTGCATCTCACGATACAACGGAAAGAACTTTGCGGCCTCTTCGTTTGTAAGACCAGCTTCGGTAGTGATATACTGCTCTAAGTCAGCCTGGAACTTCTCAGGAGAGAACTTCTGCTGTTCCTCGGCTGAAGCACCAAGCACAACCATTATCATTATAACAGTAGAAAATAGTAGTTTTCTCATCTTTCAAATACTTTTAATTTTCAGCTAAGTAAGCGTAGATTTCGTGATTATCAAGCATCATGTAGTCAACAGCCTCATCCATATATTCGCTGCTGGCATCCTGTTGCTGAGGCTGAACTGCGGTCTGAGCCTGTATGCTATCAGACGAAACGGCATCATTCGCCTGCCACATCCAGACAGCACCTGCTACCAATAAAGCACACACGCTGGCTGCCGCATAGAATATGGGACGCATAAATACAGACTTGGCACGACGCTTTGGCTGCTCTGGCAGATTCTGCATCACCTGGGCAGTCAGATTATCAAAATAACCTTCTGGAACACGGAATGGATTCCGCTTTCCAACCTTTTCCTGTATGTACATTTCTTCGTTCATCGTATATATGACGTATTGATATTCAAATAGTTTAATCGCGCGACTTAAAAAATTCTGTAATCTTTTTCACCGCAATATGATAGGACGCTTTCAATGCTCCCTCCGACGTATCGAGCAGCTGACTGATGTCGCTGTATTTCATCTCCTCAAAGTATCGCAACTGGAATACCGTACGCTGCACATCGGGCAACTGCGATACGGCTTGCTGCAACATCGCCTCGGTCTCATTACCATCAAAATACTCATCGGCCAACAGCGAGTTGGCTACCGACAAATCATCAGAGGTTGCTGAACCCTGATGCTTATTGCGACGCAGAAAGTCGAGACTCTCGTTGATAGCGATTCGCGACAACCAGGTTGAAACCTTCGACTCGCCATGAAAATTATCAAAACCATTCCATGCCTTCAGAAAAGTATTCTGAAGCACATCGTTGGCATCGTCGTGGGAAAGCACGATGCGACGTATCTGCCAGTATAGCTGCTCGCTATATTCGCGCACTATCGACTCGAACTCCCTTCGCTTATCCATTTTAATTCTTTACTGATAACCTTATCAAATCCATACAAGTCGGGCCAGTAATCGATGGCACCAGTCTTAGGATTCGGGAAGGTGGTATAATATAATATGTATAACGGCACATGAGGTTTTACGGCATGATAGGATATCAGGCGATACGGATGCGGAGCATCGGCATGCTTGCGCAACCACTCACGACCACGATCGCTTACCGGTGGGATATCCATCGAGATGCGAAGACTCTCGAGTGTCCATTCATCGACATCCGAAAGCAGGAAACTGGCCAGTTCAAACGGTTTCTGCACACGAACACAACCATGCGACAGGGTGCGACGATCGCGCTGGAAAGCGCTGCGGTTATTGGTATCGTGAAGATAAATCGAGAAATCATTCGGGAAACGGAATACGATACGCCCCAAAGAGTTGCCAACGCCACCCTTTTGGCTGACGCGTAGTTTACCAGAAAGCAACGCGTTAGCACCAACACTGGAAACATTCAATGTATCACCCGATTCCTTATCGATAATAGAATAACGGTTACGTGCAAAATAAGCCGAATCGCCTGCATGATGCACCACTTCGGTCTTCACGATATTCTGAGGAATCACCCACTCCGGGTTTACCTGCATATAGCTGATAGCACTATGCAATAACGGCGTCTTGGTAGGCACAGCGCCACAACAGATACGCATATCGAGCACACTGTCGGTACCTATGGCCCAAAGCTGCTGAGCAGGAATATTTACCAATATCTGACGTTTCACGTCCTTAGGATGCTCAATCTGCCAGCGGCAACGCTCCATATTCACTGCTAACTGATGACGCTTATCTGCATCGGTAGTCTTATCCATTTCACGCTGCAAAGCCTTATAGATATAAGTATCAGGCGCTGAAGACACGAGATAAGCCAAACGATCGCTTTCCGTCATTTTTTTTGCCGCAACTGTTGTATCCGGTAAAGCGGGTTCATAATCAAACACACGTGCGAAAATGCCAGGATTACCCACCTTGGGATCCATGCGATTAAACACGCGAGGTTTCATAAAACCATAACGCTGACCAGTTGTATAGCGGATGTATGCCTTGGACAGATGAGCATCCAGACGAGGAAGAACCTCGTTGATACTTACACCTACCGAATCAAACAATAGCTGATGAACAATCTCTAAATCCTTGGCAATCTCGGGTACAAAAAAAGCTGCTGTATCCAAGCCATTACGTGGCACCTCACGACGCAGATAGGTGAGAACGGAATCAGCATCTGCCGACACCCCCATTCTATCAAACCAAGCACCAGTAATCGTACTGTCTAACTGATTTACATATTCACCAAAAGCAGAACGTTCAGCCTCAGAAAGTTCTTGGCTTCCATGACCGAAGCAGGAAACCAGCACCAAACAGATACTCAACAAACCGAAACTTATCGGATGGATACCTTGCGAACTACTTTTCCTACCTTTAATATGTAACACCCTTTAGAAAGATTTAGTTCCAAACGCTGAACGGGGGCATCAATCTCATATTCTGCCACCAACCGACCTGTGAGCGACACCACCTGAAGCGTTTTGCCCTGAGCACCACTTACAGTAACAGTATGCCCTTCGACCGCTATCGATGGTTCATCGAATTGCGCCGAAGAAGCCGGATCCATCAGCATTCCAGTAGCCAAAACCGGGGCTGCCAGAAGGAACAATATGGTTGATATGAGTAGAATTCTCCGCATAAGCAATCTATCTATATTCGGGGCAAAGATAGGCAAATCTTCCGAAATGAACAAATTTTCGGCTAAAAAAGTAGCTTTTCAAGGCGTTTACACATCGAAAACAGCCATTTCGTTCGTCAAAAAACTATTCTCAAATACCTCTTTGGCCTGATTCAGCAATACTGTTTCATCCTCATATCGTGAGCTATAATGCCCCAACAACAACTTGCCTGCACCAGCATCGCGAGCCACCATGGCTGCCTGACGGGCTGTGGAGTGGCAGTACTTCTCGGCCTGTGGCAAATGATCGTCACCATAGGTACTCTCATGATAAAGGGTGCTTACCCCTTTCACCTGTTGCCAGAGATCGGGAATATAACGGGTATCCGACAGATAGGCATAGCTGCGAACAGGATCGGCAGGTGTAACCAGTCGTTCGTTGGGAATCACATCGCCATCGGGAGTGGTCCAATCAGCCCCGCACTTGATATTGTTAACCTGTGAATTAGGTATCTGATAGGCATCCATCATGTCGCGACGGATATGAGGTTGCGATGGTTTCTCGCTAATCAGATAACCACAACAAGGCATACGATGAATCAACGGGATACTCTCAACCGTAATGCTACGATCTTCGTAAACTACCTGGCGCTGTGTGGTATCAACAGGATAGAATACCACCTCGTAACCCAAGTCGTGGGTATAGAACTTGAGCTGTCGGTCTAATTCCTCTCCCAGCTCCTTGGGAGCATGAACATGCAACTTAGCTGTACGTCCTAACAAACCGAACGTAGATATCATGCCAATAAGGCCGAAACAGTGATCGCCATGCAGATGGGTAATAAACACATGACTGAGTTTATTAAAACGCACCCTGCACTTTCGCAACTGCATCTGGGTGCCTTCGGCACAATCAAGCATCAATACCTTCTCTCGTACCTCGACCACCTGTGACGAAGCATTATGGCGGAGTGTGGGCAACGCACTGCCACATCCTAATATATGAACTTTAAAAGGTTCCAAATCGTTATAATTATATTTACAATTTCATATACTCATCCTGATGTTCCTCCAGCTTCAAGCCATGAAGATCAGGCTGTTCTTTCTCACGCCAACGACTATATTCATAAGTATCCACCTCATCCTGAGGTTTACCAATAGTTCTATAAACGAGGGAATCACCTGAAAGTTTCAGAATGTCATAACTAGTTGTTTCCTCTGACTCGCCACCATCTTCACGGATAGAGACAATCTCCAATTTACCATTAAAGATGCGCCAAGTACGATAGGTAATGTTGGTCATCTCGATTGACTCAGCCACACCACCCTCTTTGATACGGATACCAATCTCGTCACTGCCATCCAATGGATCTGGCATCACCCAGTCACCTAACAGCAGGTTGATATTAATCACTTCTGTAGCCATAGTCTGATTCTTGTTAGTCATCACCGCCAAGCGATCACCCACTCTTACAGAGCCTAACATCTTACGGTTTTCAAGAGCGGGCGTGATATCAAGTGTCAACGTGTCGCCGACATCTGTTATCACCTTCAATTGAGATGTAGAAGGAATCGCGCCACAGAGGCCATAGAGGGTGTGATCGCGAATCTGATCCATCACATCTACCGTATCCTCCTCACGCTCAGCTTGATGACTGTTACCACCACAACTTAACATCATCATAGCGGCCATCGCCACACTCAGAAAAACTAACTTTTTCATATCGTTTCAATTCTTCAATTTTCAATCTTTCAATGTTTTCTTCGCTTCATTCCAGAGGGCATCCATCTCGCCTAAAGTCATATCCTTAAGCGGTTTACCAATCTTGATGCTATGCGCCTCGATATAGTTAAACCGATTGATGAACTTGCGGTTCGTCTTTTCAAGGGCATTATCAGGATTCAGTTTATACAGTCGGGCTGCATTAATCACACTGAACAAGAAATCGCCCAACTCCTCGGTTGATTTTTCTTTATCTTCTTTATTCAGCTCTACCTCCAATTCTGCCAGTTCCTCATGCACTTTTTTCCATACATCCTGGCGGTCCTCCCAATCAAAGCCTACATTGCGAGCCTTGTCCTGGATGCGATAAGCCTTGATGAGTGATGGCAAGGCATCGGGCACACCAGAGAGAACAGATTCGTTACCATCCTTCTCCTTCAGCTTAATCTGCTCCCAGTTTTCAAGCACCTGACCTACCGAATTCACCTTCGTAACCTCTACATCAGTACCATTCTCGGGTACGTATGGCAGTGGTTTGGGATTCTCGGCCTCAATCTGCGAAGGATGATAAACATGCGGATGGCGGGTTATCATCTTACGAGTAAGGGCGTTACATACATCAGCCATATCAAACTGCTCTTTCTCCTCAGCTATCTTGGCATAGAAACAGATGTGCAGCAACACATCGCCTAATTCTTTACAAATGTCAGGGATATCATTCTTAATGAGAGCATCGCAGAGCTCGTAAGTCTCCTCGATGGTATTGGGGCGAAGACTTTCGTTTGTTTGTTTTTTGTCCCATGGACAATTTGTTCTCAACGCGTCTAAAACGTCAAGAAAACGACCGAAAGCCTGCATTTTTTCTTCTTTTGTATGCATAAAACTATCTTTTTCCGTGCAAAAGTACTAATATTAATTGGAAATTTAGTAATTTTGCAGCGATTTTTGCAAAATATTAAAATATTATATATGGAATTAGCTAGCAAATACGACCCAAAAGAGGTCGAATCGAAATGGTATCAGTACTGGCTGGACAACAAGCTCTTTGCCAGTAAGCCCGACGGACGTCAACCTTACACAATCGTTATTCCGCCACCCAATGTAACGGGTGTGCTGCACATGGGACACATGCTGAACAACACCATCCAGGATATTCTGGTGCGTCGTGCTCGCATGGAGGGAAAGAATGCTTGTTGGGTTCCAGGTACCGACCATGCTTCTATCGCTACCGAGGCTAAGGTGGTGAAGAAACTCGCCGGCGAGGGTATCAAGAAGCGCGATCTGACCCGTGAGCAGTTCCTGAAGCACGCTTGGGATTGGACCGATGAGCACGGTGGCATTATCCTGAAGCAGTTGCGCCGTCTGGGTGCTAGCTGCGACTGGGACCGTACCGCATTCACTATGGACGAGACACGCAGCAAGAGCGTGATCAAAGTATTTGTAGATCTTTATAACAAAGGTCTCATCTACCGTGGTCTCCGCATGGTAAACTGGGACCCCAAGGCATTGACAGCACTTTCAACCGAAGAGGTGATTTATAAAGAGGAGAAGAGTCACCTGTTCCATCTGAAATATTACGTGGATGGCTTGACCAGCCTCGATAACGAGGAGGCCCTGAAGGCCGAAGGCAATATCATCCACAAGGACGAGAAGGGCTACTACGCCGTAGTTGCTACAACACGTCCTGAGACCATCATGGGTGATACCGCTATGTGTATCAACCCTAAGGACGCCAAGAACCAGTGGCTGAAGGGCCGTAAGGTGATTGTACCTCTGGTTAACCGCGTCATCCCTGTGATTGAGGACCGTTATGTAGATATCGAGTTTGGTACCGGTTGTTTGAAGGTAACCCCTGCACACGATACCAACGACTATATGCTGGGTAAGACTCACAATCTGGAGACCATCGACATCTTTAACCCAGATGGTACCATTTCAGAGCAGAGCCCACTCTACGTAGGCATGGACCGCATGGACTGCCGCAAGCAGATTTCGAAGGACCTGCAGGAAGCTGGACTGATGGAGCGCATTGAGGACTATATTAATAAGGTAGGCTAC
Organism: Xylanibacter ruminicola; assembly: GCF_900107775.1. Classification (GTDB taxonomy): domain Bacteria; phylum Bacteroidota; class Bacteroidia; order Bacteroidales; family Bacteroidaceae; genus Prevotella; species Prevotella ruminicola_C. The sequence goes on along the minus strand of NZ_FNRF01000003.1, from coordinate 684,355 downwards.
TCTGAGCGTAATCCTGATACTGCTATCGAGCCACGTCTCTCACTGCAGTGGTTCCTGAAGATGCAGCACTTTGCTGATATCGCTCTGCCACCTGTAATGAACGATGAGCTGAAGTTCTATCCTGCCAAGTATAAGAACACCTATAAGAACTGGTTGGAGAATATCCAGGACTGGTGTATCTCTCGTCAGTTGTGGTGGGGACATCGTATTCCTGCTTACTACATTGAAGCCCCCGCCAACCTCCCCCAAAAGGGTGAGGCTATCCCTGAGGATGCATTTGTAGTAGCCGAAACAGAAGAAGAAGCCTACAAGTTGGCAGTAGAGAAATACCCACAGTTGAAGGACCTCCCCTCTTTGGGGGAGACTGGTAGGGGCTTTACCTTGCGTCAGGACGAGGATGCCCTCGATACCTGGTTCTCATCATGGCTGTGGCCTATCTCACTGTTTGACGGTATCAACAACCCTGGCAACGAGGAGATTAAGTACTACTACCCCACCAGCGACTTGGTAACAGGTCCAGATATCATCTTCTTCTGGGTAGCACGTATGATTATGGCTGGTGAGGAGTACATGGGCACCTTCCCATTCAAGAACGTATACTTCACTGGTATCGTTCGCGACAAGCTGGGTCGTAAGATGTCTAAGTCGCTCGGTAACTCACCCGACCCAATCGAACTGATTGAAAAGTTCGGTGCCGATGGTGTACGTATGGGTATGATGCTCTCTGCACCTGCTGGTAACGATATTCTGTTCGATGAGGCTCTGTGCGAGCAGGGACGTAACTTCAACAATAAGATTTGGAATGCCTTCCGCTTGGTTAAGGGCTGGAAGGTTGCAGATATCGAGCAGGCTGAGGCTGGCAAGATTGCCACCAAGTGGTTCGAGGCTAAACTGAAGCAGACTAACGCTGAGGTTGAGGATCTGTTCAAGAAGTACCGTATCAGCGAGGCCCTGATGGCTGTTTACAAGCTGTTCTGGGATGAGTTCTCAAGCTGGTATCTGGAGATGGTTAAGCCCGCCTATATCAATGGTGAGCCCCAGCCAATCGACAAGGCTACTTACGATAAGACACTCGAGTTCTTCGAGATTCTGCTGAAGATGCTGCACCCATTCATGCCATTCATCACCGAGGAGCTGTGGCAGCACCTGTACGACCGCAAGGATGGCGAGAGCATCATGAAGGTGAGTCTGAAGCTTGACGCACCTACTAAGGCCGATGATGAGCTGGCCGCTCAGATTGAGAACGTGAAGCAGATTGTATCAGGTGTTCGTATGGTTCGCAACCAGAAGAACATCGCTCCAAAAGAGCAGCTCGACCTGCAGGTTGTTGGCAAGAACGACTATGCAGAGTTTGATGCAGTAACCATCAAGATGGCTAACCTGAAGAGCATCAACGTAGTTACCGAGAAGGACGCCACCGCGTCTGCCTTCATGGTAGGAACCGACGAGTTTGCAGTTCCTGTTGGTGACATGATTGATGTTGAAGCCGAGATTGCTAAGATGGAGGCTCAACTGCAGCACCTCGAAGGCTTCCTGGCCGGTGTAAAGAAGAAGCTCAGCAACGAGCGATTCGTAGCCAATGCTCCTGAGGCCGTGGTTGCACTTGAGCGCAAGAAGCAGAGTGACTCTGAAGAGAAGATTGCAGCGCTGAAAGAAAGCATCGCTGCTTTGAAGAATAAATAATAATAAATCCCCGCAGATTGGCGGGGATTTATTATTTCAGACCTTTATTCAAGAATTCGATATAACCTTGAATATCCTCATCGTAAGAACGGCTGCCCGCAAGCGGGTGGCCTTCTTCGTTTAATAGTACATAGAACGGCTGGGCATTAGCACCGAACTTCACACGCTGCAAATAACTCCACTTATCGCCAACGGTACGCAATGTACGCTTCTGACCATTCTCCTCTACCTCGATAGGCGTAGCCAATGGTGTCTTGTCGTCCACGTAAAGCGATATCAAGATATACTTATTATTCAGAATATCAGCAACCTGAGGATCGCTCCATACTGCAGCCTCCATCTTACGACAGTTGACGCAACCGAATCCAGTAAAGTCGATGATCACAGGTTTGTGCTCTGCCTTAGCTGCAGCCATACCTTGTTCGTAATCCTTGTATTTGGCCTCGGTCACTGTCTTTTGCAGATTAAAATCCTGTGTACTCATAGGTGGCGCGAAAGCAGAGATGGCTTTCAGCGGAGCACCCCACAAACCAGGAATCATATAAATGGTGAAAGCCAACGAAGCCATAGCCAGGAAGAACTGTGGCACATTGGTACGATGCTTATCGTCGTCGTGTGGGAACTTAAGCCAGCCCAACAGGTAAGCACCAAGCAAGCCGAAGATGACAATCCACAGCGACAGGAACACCTCGCGATCGAGAATATGCCAACCGTAAGCCAAGTCAGCCACACTCAGGAACTTAAGTGCAAAAGCCAACTCAATAAAGCCCAAGGTTACCTTGATGGCATTCATCCAACCACCCGACTTAGGAGCCGACTTCAACAAAGAGGGGAACATGGCAAAGAGTGTGAAAGGAATGGCCAAAGCAATGGCGAAACCTAACATACCGATGGTAGGTGCCACGATGCTTCCCTGCGTAGATACAGCCACCAATAGGAAACCGATAATTGGACCGGTACATGAGAAAGACACCAAAGCCAAGGTGAACGCCATCAGGAAGATGCTAAGCAATCCAGTGGTACTCTCGGATTTCTCATCTATCTTTGTTGACCATGATGCTGGCAGCGTAATCTCGAAGGCCCCCAAGAACGAAGCCGCAAAGACTACCAACAACAGACAGAAGAAGATATTGAACACCGCATTAGTAGCCAAAGCATTAAGCGCACTGGCTCCAAACAGCAAGGTGACAGCCAAACCTAACAGCACGTAGATAACTACGATGCTAGCACCATAAGTAGTGGCCTCGCGAATGGCTTTAGAGCGATCTTTATTACGCTTGAGGAAGAAAGATACCGTCATTGGAATGATTGGCCACACGCATGGTGTGAACAAAGCGATGAAACCGCCCAGTAATCCTTCGATAAAAATCAGCCACAGAGCCATATTCTCGGTTGGAGCCGTATTGCCATTGAAAGCCTGCAGTTCAGAAACAACAGGTGTCCACAGATTGTTTGCTACAACCGCTGTATCGACAACTGCAGTATCTACTGGTGCTTCAACTTTGGCAGTATCCACATCGGGCGTTTCTTTCAATTCTGAAGACTCCTCAATGAGACTTTTACCACTCTGTTTGAATGCAACCTCGGATGGAGGCAGACAAGCCTGATCGTTGCAGGCACCATACTCAATATAGCAATCGATATCATACTTGGCTTTGGTAAACTTAATCTTCTGCACAAAGGTCACAGCTTGTTCGAAGTAGCGAACCTCCATCTCAAAGAGTTTATCAAACTGCTTGATTTCCTTACCACGAGCCTGTAGTTTTCCTACAGGTTCGGCACCATCCATCTTGACCTTATGGAACGAAGCCGAAATAGGGCCATCGTTTCCCAAGCCTGTAGAATAGACATGCCAGCCTGCATCAATCGTTGCCTTGAATACCAGCTCAGCCTCACCATTCTTCAAATCCTTCATCTGAGTAGTGAAGTGAACCGGGTCCATCATCTGAGCCTTGGCTGCTACGAAAGCAACCAAGAGCACCAGTATAGTTAAGAGTTTCTTCATTTTTGTGCACAAGTTTTATCTGATGAATAATAACTCACGATACTTAGGTAATGACCACAGACCATCCTCGACAATCATCTCCAGATGATCGATTTCATAACGGATGGCATCCATCTTGGGGCATACGGTATCATGATACTTCATGGCACGCTCGTGGATGTTATAGATGCGATTAGCCACGCGACGAGCCTCTGTGAGATCATCAACCAACTGCTCGATACGCTCGGTGCGCTCAGCAATCTCCTTAATCAGTTTCATATTACGGGCAGACAAACGCTCAGCCTCAGCCTTTGCAAACACATCCTTCATCCCCTGTACATTCTTAATGAGCTGACTCTGATAGTGTGTGCTCACAGGAATGATATGGTTCATCGACAAGTCACCCATCACACGGGCCTCAATCTGAACGGTCTTTACATATGTCTCCCATTTCACCTCGTTACGAGCCTCTAACTCCTTACGGTTCATCACCTTGACCGATTCGAACATCTTAACGCTGTCCTTATCCAGATAGTGCTCAATAATCTTTGGTGTAGACTTCTCGACATCCAAGCCACGCTTGGCAGCCTCAGCCACCCACTCGTCGCTATAGCCATTACCATCAAAACGGATTGGCTTACAGGTCTTGATGTCCTCACGCAGAATATCTACGATAGCCGAGAGTTTGCTCTCACCCTTGGCAATACGCTTATCCACACGATGCTTGAAGTTCTGCAAAGCCTCAGCCACAGCCGAGTTAAGTGCAATCATGGCTGATGCACAGTTTGCCGACGAACCTGGTGCACGGAACTCGAAGCGATTACCCGTAAAGGCAAATGGTGATGTGCGGTTACGGTCGGTATTATCGATAATCAGATCAGGAATCTGTGGAATATCGATCTCCATACCCTGCTTACCCTTAATAGTAAAGAGGTCGTCCTTATCAGAGAGTTCGATATGATCGAGCAACTCAGTGAGCTGCTTACCCAAGAATGAGCTGATAATGGCAGGAGGTGCCTCGTTACCACCCAGACGATGTGCATTGGTAGCACTGACGATTGAAGCCTTCAGCAGTCCGTTGTGCTTATAAACACCCATCAGGGTCTCGACAATGAAGGTGACAAAGCGCAGATTCTCCTCAGGCGTCTTACCAGGCGCATGGAGCAGTACTCCGCTATCGGTAGAAAGACTCCAGTTGTTATGCTTACCGCTACCATTGATGCCATCGAAAGGTTTTTCGTGCAACAACACACGGAAGCCATGCTTACGAGCCACCTTCTTCATCAGCGACATCAGCAGCATGTTATGATCGACAGCCAAGTTACACTCCTCGAAGATAGGAGCCAACTCAAACTGGTTAGGAGCCACCTCGTTATGACGGGTCTTACAAGGAATAGCCAACTCGAGTGCCTGGATTTCCAAATCCTTCATGAAAGCCTGTACACGATCAGGGATGGTTCCGAAATAGTGGTCGTCCATCTGCTGGTTCTTGGCACTCTCATGGCCCATCAAAGTACGACCAGTGAGCATCAAGTCGGGACGTGCCGAATACAAGCCCTCATCAACCAGGAAATACTCCTGCTCCCAACCCAAGTTAACCTGGACCTTGGCCACATCATTATAGAAATACTGGCACACATCGGTAGCAGCCTTGTTAACAGCATGCAAAGAACGGAGCAATGGTGCTTTATAATCAAGCGCCTCTCCAGTATAAGCAATAAAGATGGTTGGGATACAGAGTGTATCGTCGATAATGAATACTGGCGATGTAGGATCCCAGGCAGAATAACCACGAGCCTCGAAAGTATTACGGATACCACCATTAGGGAAACTTGAGGCATCTGGTTCCTGCTGAACCAGCAGTTTACCACTGAAGTTCTCAACCATACCACCCTTACCATCATGCTCTACAAAAGCATCGTGCTTCTCGGCAGTACCCTCTGTTAATGGCTGGAACCAGTGTGTATAATGGGTTGCCCCCATTTCCTGCGCCCATTTCTTCATACCTTCGGCTACTTCGTCGGCAATCGAACGGTCCAAACGGGCACCATTGTCTATCACATCAATGAGTTTGTTGTACACCATGATGGGCAGATACTTATACATCTTCTCACGGGTGAACACATACTTACCGAAATACTCTGAGGGACGCTCTGCTGGCGTTTTTACCTCTACAGCTTTTTTCTTAAAAGCCTCTTCTACAACCTGGAATCTAAGTTGATTTGACATAGTCTTATAATAATTTATCTTTTTACCTTTTACTTTCTAACCTTTAATCGATGAAGCGCTTCGTGATGTCACCATAAGCATCGATACGGCGATCGCGAAGGAAAGGCCACCAGCGGCGCACCTGTTCAGAGCGATCCATATCCATCTCTACCACGATACTCTCCTCATCATCAGTAGAAGCTTCGTAGATAATCTCACCCTGAGGACCAGCCACAAACGAGGTTCCCCAGAATTGGATGCCAGCAGTCTGACCAGAAGGATCTGGTTCGAAACCTACACGATTAACAGCAATCACAGGCAAACCGTTGGCCACAGCATGACCACGCATCACCGTCTGCCAAGCCATTCGCTGGCGCTGCTGCTCTTCGGGGGTATCATTATCGGCATAACCAATAGCTGTAGGATAGATGAGCATCTCAGCCCCCTGCATCGCCATCAGACGAGCAGCCTCTGGATACCACTGATCCCAGCAAACCAACACACCCAATTTTCCCACCGAAGTCTGGACGGGATGGAATCCCAAGTCACCAGGTGTGAAGTAGAACTTCTCGTAATAAGCAGGATCATCGGGGATATGCATCTTACGATACTTACCAACAATCTCACCATTACTCTCGATGACTACAGCTGTGTTATGATATAAACCTGGTGCGCGTTTTTCGAACAACGAGGCTACGATAACCACACCACATTTCTTGGCCAGTTCGCAATATAACTTGGTAGATGGACCAGGAATAGTCTCAGCCAAATCGAACAGTTCCACATCTTCCGTCTGACAGAAGTAAAGTGTATTATGCAACTCCTGCAGAACAATGAGTTGTGCACCACGTTTTGCCAGATCGGTGATACCTTCACCCAATCTCAGGATATTGTCCTTGGTGTCAGCAGTGTTATGCTGCTGCAAAAAACCTACTCTTAACTCTCTCATAATTTGGGGTATTGCATGGTGCAGCAATGGAGCGAGCCATGCTGCTTAATGATACTTCTACAATCTATACCTACAACCTCCCTACCCTCGTGGGCCTCACCAATCAATTTCAGAGCCTCAGCATCAAGATCGGGCTGGTTATAAGTAGGCACTAATACAGCGCCATTCATAATTAAATAATTAGCATAGGTAGCTGGCAGACGCTCACCTTCGTCAAAGATAGCTCGAGGCATGGGTAACTTAACCAAATTATAGGGTTTACCTGCCATGGTACGGAAGGTCTTGAGCTGTTCTTCCATCTTCTTCAAATCCTCATAGTGCTCATCTGTCTCATCATCGCATCCTATATATAATAAGGTGTCGTTAGGAGCAATACGGACCAACGTATCGATATGTCCATCGGTATCATCACCTACCAGATGACCATAATCAATCCAAAGCACACGCTCTGCACAAAGGTCGCGCTTTAATCGCGCTTCGATCTCTTCTTTCGTCATCGGCTGATTACGATGAGGAGCTAACAAGCAACATGAGGTAGTAAAAATGGTGCCCTGACCATCGCTCTCAATCGAGCCACCCTCGAGCACAAAATCCAAGCAATCCACATATTCGCCTTTAACCTTACCTTCATCGTAGATACGTCGATTAATAGCGTTATCCAGCTCAGACTCAAACTTTTCGCCCCAACCATTAAAGCAGAAATCCAATAAGCGTGCACCACCTTGGTCGTCAACCAAAGTAATGAAACCATGGTCGCGAGCCCATGTATCGTTTGAAGGTTCGCCAACAACCAATAATGTCTCGCGTTTAGAGATTTCACGAGCCATTTCTTCATAAGTCTCTGTGATTTCATCGAGCATGGGTGCCCAGTCTGTTTTTGCATGCGGCCAAGTTAGCTGCACCATTGATTGTGGCTCCCATTCAGCAGGCTGTCGCCACTGTTTTGTTGCGTTATTTTTTTCTATGCTCATAATTTTGGCGCAAAGTTACAAAAAAATGAGTAATAACTGATGGCATGATGAGATTTTTTTGTATTTTTGCACAAACAATTTAATATGTTAGAGGTTAAAGACGCTACAATAGCCGTTTCGGGGAAGGTTTTGGTGAGGAACCTGTCCTTTATTGCGGACGACGGAAAGATAACTTGCATCACGGGCCCAGAAGGTTCGGGCAAGACTACTTTTCTACGTACCCTGATGGGATTCCTACCTGTTACTGAAGGATTTGTGAGTGTTGACGGAGAACTATTAACCGTGCAATCGGCTTCTGCATTCCGCAAGATCATGTGCTATCTGCCTCAGAATATTGACCAGCTGCGTAACCAACTTTACCAACCGCAGCCGCCACAAGTAGAAGCAGACGAATATGGTGTATGGAATGGCATCTTGCCATCTGCGACAGAAATAGCAGAGTCAGAGCTATTATCGCCCGAAGAAGTGCTACGTTTGGCAAGCATAACCATAGCAGAGGCAGCCAACAAACCGATTCTAGTGGCAGACGAACCAGCCTCGCACCTCTCACCAGAGTTAACGCCCCAAATGTTACAGTTATTACAACAGCAAGCAACACAAGGCAAGTGTGTTTTGATAGCCAGTCGCAATCCTCAACTCATAGCATATGCTCATCATGTAATTGATTTAAACCAGTTTCAGATATGACTACAACATTGATACTACATACCATTTTAGCGCTTTTGCTACTAATATTGCCTTTTGGAGCCCTTTATTTGTTAGACCGCCCCACCATGAAACCACTCGCCGTGGCATTATCGAAAGGCTTTGTGCAACTATTGTTTTTTTCGCTGATAGCTTGGTGGGTATATAAGGTAGATAACATCTGGCTATCCATTGGATGGCTATTAGTGATGGCAGTATGGGCAGGATTCTTGGTTATCAACAAATGCAAGCTCACCATCCAAAGTTATCTATTTCCAACCTTTGCAGGACTTTTTGTAGGCGTGCTACTGATCGGACTATGGCTATTGGCAGTAGTACTGCCTATTGACCATATAGGCGCCCGTTGGTTTATACCCGTCATGGCTGTACTATTAGGCCATTCGACATCCATGTTAGTTAGAGGTCTCAGTCATTTTGTGACGATGCTACAGCGCAACCGTGGGCAATATGATTTCATGTTAGGTAATGGTGCTTCGCAGTGGCAAGCCCTAGTGCCTTTTATGCGCACCAGTCTGTTGGCCATCCTGTCACCAACTATCGCCAACCTTTCTGCGTTAGCATTAGCCTCTCTCCCACTATTGTTCTGTGGCATGCTCTTGGGCGGCTTTACCCCCATCAATGCTTTCGCTATGATGGTTTACGCCGTACTGGGATGTATCGCGTCATCGGTATTAGCGTTAGGAATTACATTGGTTATCATTAAGTACATCAATCGATTATCATGATAAGGAAACTATTTTTCGAATTAATGCAGGTTTCTGTGGGCCAGTTAGATTGTGTAAGTCGATTTCCTGAGCCCGACGAGTGGAAGAAATTGTTCGAGCTAGCCAAGCACCACACGGTTGCTGGTATCTGTTATCATGGTATCACCAAACTTTTCGACTACGGTTTGGTGGCTCCCCAAGAGTTATCTCTCGACTGGATGGCAGAGGCAGAGGAAACAAAAGAACAGAATCGCGGCAGGAGTCGCAGACTAGTTACACTACAAGACGAGCTACACTCGCATCATCTACGTTCTTCGATTGTTACCGGACCAGGCTTGGTTCGTTTCTATGATCGTGAGCTACAACCACTTCGTTATACTAAGGGTGTCGACCTCTATGTGTTCGGCTACAAGAATCAGGTTGACCTGAACCAGTGGGCCGACCTCAATGTACGCATTCATACCGAACTGCATGCAGGTAAATCAAGCCAACGAAACACCCGCCTTGAGAAATGGATGTTGCAGAACAACGACCTGATGTTTCGCAAAGCCGGCGAGCTGACAGTTCCCTCACATGCCATGACGATTGTACTACAGATAGTTCATCTATACAATCTATTTCTTGAAAAAGGCATACAGATGCGCAACTTGATGGATTTGTTCTATGTACTCCGTTTTGGCGATGGTAGCGGTAAACTGTTCCAATTCTCGCAGAATACTATTGACGGTGAGATCAAAGAATTAGGGTTGACTCGTTTCTCACAAGGAATCATGTGGTTGATGAAGGAAATATTTAATTTGGATACTAACCACATGCCTGTTGAACCACTGGAGGAAGAAGGACAGTATATCTTGAGCATGATGATGGGCGAAGGTTTTACCATTCGCAACTGGTGGCACAAACTCAGGTATTACACCTGTCAGAACCTGTTTTAGGTCGCCTTATCATACTTTACACCAAACAGATAATGTCCTAAGAAAGGACTCAGGCGGATAGCATAGCTGGCTACTAAAGTTAGCGCCAAGACAACGAGCGATACAGCCAGTATCACCCAGAATTCGATAAAACGACTATCAAAAGCGGCCAATTGCGGAGAATAAGCCATCAGTAATCGCGGCAAGAAGAAGAAATGCAACAGATAGATATCCAATGTTCGCGTTCCCACGTATTGCAAAGGCTGTGAGATATGCCAACGTTTAAGCCATGAGGCAGAAAGTCGGAAGAACGTAAAAACCATAACCATACCTGAAATGCCCCCGACATAAAACCTGAACATCTCGAACATCAGATTGTCATGATGCGAGGTGGAAGCTATCATTGCAAAAACCGCAGTGATTAATACGATTACAACAGGTTTATCCGTCCATCGAATAAAAGTATCGAAATATCGCCTGATACAGGTACCTAAATAAAAGAATAAGAAAAGACGCCATGTGGTTACACTCAGGAAACCAGAGAAATCAATCAACCACAATTGATAGCCATCGGCTGTAGAACGAAGACTATCGTAATATCGGGCATATAAGAATGTTCCAATAGTTAACGCCACCGCCATCAACGGTGTCCACTTCCTGCTGATACGTATCATCAGCATATAAAGAATAAAATACTCAAAAAGTGCAAAGGTAAACCAATAACCACCTTTAAGTGCCCCCAACTGATGAAAGAACTCTGGTGGTGGTGCCAAAAGCAGCAGGAAAATAAAGGTAGGAATCAGTTGTACCATCGCTTTATGTTTAGCTACTTCTTTGAACGGACGTTGTGCTACGGATTCAAACAGCCAACCGCTAATCATAAAGAAACATGGCAATCGAAAGAGGATAAAAACCGCATTATAGCCCATCCTCGAATCACCCAAACAAAAATGGCATACATGCGCAAACACTACGAGAATCATCGTAAATCCTCGCATCGCATCAATGTATTCAATCCTTTGTTTAGCCATTTCGCCCACAAAAGTACAGAAAATTATTGGAACATTTGTGCATTTAAGCAGAAAATAGTAATTTTGCACCATGAAAGAACGTATAAACTGGATAGATTGGGCAAAAGCATTCTGCATGACGGTAGTGGTATTCTGCCACTTACCCCAGAAAGGAGACACTTTTCATCTACAGTTTTTGGCCTCTGTCATCCTCTCTACATTCTTCTTCGTATCAGGCTATCTCAAGAAAAAAAATCTATCTTTCAAAGAGTCAGCCAAGAAATATGGCCATGCGCTTTTGATACCTTATATAATATACAATGCCATATACTACCCATATTGGTTAGCGAAATTCTACATAGAGCACGACGGCATAACCTGGGAAGATGCCATCAAGCCTATTATAGGCACCATACTTGGACAGCTAAACAGCAGTTTCTCCTGCGAACTCAACGGTGTAACCTGGTTCCTGATAGCACTGTTCATCATGCACATTCTAACAGATGTGCTCAACAAGAGCAAACACGGCAAAACTATCATGCTGATACTTTCCATCATCACCATGATTCTCTATGGAGCCAATAAGTACTACCACTACGCCCCATATATCACCTATCATGGACTGATCCGTTGCCTCTGTTTCTTCTTTATGGGCAATCTCTTCCAACAGAAAGGCTATCTCCAAACACAAAATCTACGAAAAGATGTTGTAATCGGCACCACTGCCCTATTATTCTGCCTCATCTTATTCTATTGGCATATCCACGAAGATAGATTCGTACTCCACATCTTTTTATATTATGTAGTAAACTTCGCATCAGTATATGCATTCATCTACCTTTCCAAGTCACTCAACAGCATCAAGAGCCGCATCATCACCATAATCTCCATCGGCACAATGCTTATCTTCGGTCTCCACAGAATGATGATTGGCATAATCAATTTCATAGTTGAAAAAACAATGTACACATCAAGCATTACCTACGATTGGTACGAATGTCTCATAATAGCTCTCGCTATAGAATTTACAATTATGCCTCTCATAATCTATAAAAAAAGTCCAAAATCTATATTGAAAAGCAACTTTATAAAGGTTAATCAAGAAAAAAACTGATAAATGTTTGGTTGTTTGTAAAAAAAAAGCTATATTTGCCCAAAATAACAACAATACTATCTACCGATGACAAAACTTTCAATTATAGTTCCAGTATACAACGTAGAGGATTATATTCGCCCATGTATTGAAAGTATCTTTAAACAAGGTCTATGCGATGACGAATATGAAGTTATCATTGTTAATGATGGCTCAACAGACAATAGTATGGGAATGATTGAGGATATTATCAGTCAACATAATAACGTCACAATCATCAACCAAGAAAACCAAAGCCTTTCAGTTGCAAGAAATAATGGAATTCAAAATGCAAAAGGAGAATACATTTACATGCCAGACTCTGACGACGTACTAATAGAAAACAGTCTATCTTCGCTATTGGAACTAGCACTAGAATCAAAAGTAGACCTGCTTGTTGCGGATTTTTTAAAAATGAGTGACAGTGAAATAAAAAACTACAAACATACCCAACAACCCCAAATCACAGTCATGAAAAAAACGGGGGAACAACTCTTCATTGAAGAACTAAATCCTCATCATTGCTATGTTTGGAGAACACTATACAAGAGGGATTTTCTTTTAGATAACCATATCAGCTTTATCCCCGGAATTAACTATCAAGACATACCTTTTACCCATGAGTGTTGTTTAAAAGCAAAACAATGCATAAAAACTTCACAGTTATTATATATCTACAGATTTGACAGGCCAGGAGCGGCCTCGTCATCCTTTTCTATTCAAAAAGCAAGAAGTTATTGTGTTGCCATAGGAAACACTTGGAGACTAAGGAACTTAGACAATATAACCCCAAATGCACTTTACAAATTAGAGGAGAATGTTTACTGCTCATTTTGTATAATGATGTATAAGGCATCATTCTGCATAACAAAACTTTCCGAGAGAAGAAAAATTGTCTCTCTATTAAATCAGGAAGCTCCCGGCATACACTTTTCGCACGGAATCAGACAGAGGATATTGACATTTATGATAAAAAAAATGCCATATACTTATGTTGAACTATACTATATATATTCGCAAATAATATATAAAAAAGTTCCCTTCATTCCTTTTTTCAGCAATTACATGCATAAAGAAAATACTCAATATAGTTTTAGATAAAAAATGGAAAAAATAGATTTTGTAGTAACTTGGTTAGACTCCAACGATCCCGAGTGGCAAAAGCAATATGAATATTACAAGCATAGTTCTAAAGGAGATAATTCAAAAGCTCGTTTTAGGAGTATGAGCATTTTCAGATACTGGTTTCGTGCTGTTGAAGAAAATGCTCCTTGGGTAAACAAAGTATTTTTAGTTACTAACGGGACTTTTCCAGGTTGGATTAATCCCAACAATCCCAAGCTTGTACTTGTAAAGCATGAAGACTATATGCCCCAAGAACTTCTTCCAACATTTAGTTCCTGTGCTATAGAACTCAACTTGCACAAAATAAAGGGGCTTTCCGAGCATTTTGTTTATTTTAATGACGATGTATTTATAAACAGCCCCATCTCGCCAAATTATTATTTCAAAAAGGGCCTTCCATGTGACTGCAACAAAGAAACATGTTTCAATGTTCCAATTTTTACAAAAAAAGAAAGATTTAGTATCTATATGTCTATGCTTTCAAACATTGGAATTATTAATGCATATTTTAACAGATGGAAAACAGTTTGTCAAGCGCCACGAAAATGGTTTGGCTTACACCTTGGCATTAAAGGCATTATCATGAGCAGTATACTCATGAAGCAAAGACTATTTGTAGGATTCTCAAACTTTCACATAGAGCAAGCATTCCGTAAATCTTCTTTTGAGGAAGTATGGAATAAAGAACCTGACTTCTTGTATCGCAGTTGTACGCGCTTTAGAGAAGAAGTAATTGCAAATCCGTATATTTTCCGATATTGGCAATTTGCCAAAAATATGTTTTATCCCCAAAAGAGAAAATTTGGGGTATTTCACCTTACAGGAAGAGATTGTATCGATAAGATTGAAAAGGCTATCAATAATACTAGCATCGCATCAATTTGTCTTAATGACACTTCCTTCTGTTCTGATGATGACTTTGATTTCATCAATAAACATATAGAAAAGATGCTTAATCAGAAATATCCAAATAAGTCATCCTTTGAAATCTAGCGAATTGCTCTATTGAACCAATGAAGCAAATAGCCTTTTCCACAAAGGCATTATGATATCTGCAGAATACTGAGAAGAAGACAACAATGCTTTTTTCCCCATATATTGGCGTAAAGAAACATTACTGATTAGCAAGTTTATTTTACTTATCATTGCTTCTCGGTCATTCATGTTCACCAAAAAACCATTAGTTCCATCAAGAATAATGGAAGCGGGACCATACGAACAATCATAAGCAATAACAGGCAAACCGCAACTCATTGCCTCAGGGATAACAAGACCCAATGGTTCAAATAATGAAGTTGAGATTAAAAGCGAACTATGGCGATAGCAATCAAAAATATCACCTACAGGTTTATGAATATGAATATTCATATTCAACTCTTTTGCTTTTTCTATCAAGTCTACCTCCTGCTCTCCTTCGCCATAAATCTCCAGGTGCCAATCAGGATGTTTAGAAAACACTTTTTTCCAAATCCGAATTGCCTCCATTGGTTGCTTTTGATAATCAAAACGACCAACAAAAATAACCCGTTTTTCAGTAAGAGACGATAAAGAACCATTATTCAGATGAACAACATTCGGTATAACCTCCACATGTGGATGAATTTTCCGCCACTCAATCGCATCCCCTTCTGTCAATGCAACTATACAGGTGGACTTTTGCAATCCGTTGCGCAACAAAAAAGTACGAAATCGTTGATAGCATCCCTTTGCAAACAAAGTACGTTTACAAATAGAATGAGACTCTACTATGAGAGGGATTTTGCCTTTAACCTTTGCAATAGAATAAACTGGGTCAGAAGTCGTACATATAATTATATCAGGTAGAATTTCATGCAACTTCTCTTTAAAACGCTTTTCAAACAACTTTGTTCGAAGATAGCTATCAACCAACCTTTTTAAGCCTTTATACTGATACTGCTTATGAAATTGAATACCTAAATCATCTAAATGTACTCGAGTATCCAAAGCATAAGGAATCACATGCCTTCCCTGGCATGTTGTCAACATATAGACATCATAACCTAATTGTGTGGACAAATAATTCATCTTATCTATTAAGACGCGCTCTATCCCTCCCCAAATGGCCAATGATCTATATGTATAAAGGATTCGCATGTGGCATTATATGTTATTTAACCAGATTATCATCAGAATCAACATAATGGTCGGCCTGGTGAAAAATACGCCCAATACCTTTGCATTAAACTTAACGTGATCCAAGAAACTATTCAATAGAGATTGCTCACCAATAGTTCCATATCCAGTTACAGCCTTACAGCGACGATCACGAACGAACACTATCTTTCCATATTTCTTCAATGAAAGAGCCATAGAACCATCCTCACCTCGGATTATATCAACACGGTAGCCCTCCTTCTTTCCTAACTCCGCATCGTAAGCAAAAACCAAGCCACGCACGCTTAATTCTGGACGTTTAAAATGTTGAATCCACAAAAATAGATCCCTACAAATCTCATACAATCGTAGTCCAAGTTTTGAATGATTTGCATCTGGGAAATAAGTCCATGTTGCAGAAACAGCCACAACATCAGGTTTCATCAACTGCTCTAACATCAATTCGTAATACATAGGTGGATATAAAGTATCACTATCCACATCAAAATAGTATTTTCCTTTGGCATGCTGGAGGCCGCAACGACGAGCATATCCACAACTATGTTGGTATTCTGTATAATAAGGAATACCCGATTTCTCAAATATCTCAGATGTACGATCCTGTGAATCATTATCCACACCGATAATCTCAACCGGATATTTGCATTTTATCTCACTCAAAGCCCAAAGACATGCCTGAAGATGCTTTTCTTCATTATATGCAATCACAACTATACTGACTATCGGCACATCACTCTGCAATGCCGCCAACCTATCATGAGTACCATTGACGATATCCTGCGGAACATCACCGAATGGTATTCCATAAATCGACAAATATTTTTCGTACCAGTTTACCATTTCTAATTATTAATGCTACAAAGATAAGAAAATAATTTATGATTTCAAAGAAAACAGAGAAAAATATTTAAAATCAAAATTTAATAGTATCCCATCAATTGGGGTATTTATTAATTAAATACCTGATTTTCAAAAAGATAGAACGTTTTATCTTAATTTATTTTTTTTACTGCCTCATATATAAGATAACACAGGATATGAAATGTCTGAAATACTATATTCTCGTAACTAATGTCTCTCCCCCCGGACTATGAGCTCTGGGGCACAACACTTTTCTATAATACTCTTTTATATTTTCCTAGTAGTTTTACGCATGACATTATTAAAGGGAATGACATTCGATTCAACAACCAAAAGAACATATTATGGAAAAGCTTTCTACGAAAATGAAGGATCTCAATCAAGCTTAACGGGTGCTGCAAAATATAGCGAATCTCTGAATATGAAATGGGGGGAAATATTCTACCCGAAGACTTCAAAACATAACAAACGATATAAAAACTATTCATTTCCAAATTATAACACAAATATGGAAGATATGGTTTGTCAAGCAATGCCTTACATCTGTTTTTAAGATATCCTATTGTCTGAACATTCTTCATTATTTCTGTTTTATCTAGCACTGCCCTATCCTGATAATGCGAAAGAGAACCTGACCGACATATATAATGATAAGTTATCTTGGATAAAAGGGCACCTCTTTTTACTTTTGTAACCATCTCATAACTAAAAGCCAAATCTTCCCAAAAAATAGCATTGATAAAACGCAACTGATTAGAGCGTAAGAAATCCATGTTCATCAAACAATTGCAAACTGAAATTTGGAAAGAGCTATAATTCTTGAATGCATAATATGCCATTTCATTATCTGATAGAAGGTATATATCAGGAAATACATATAGCTGATCTGGATGAAAATGCACTTTGTCTATTCTTTTTAATGAGCCATAGACAACATCCAATTGTTTATCCCTCATTTCATCTACTAAACACTGAATAGCATCAGATTCCAACAAATCGTCCGAATCAAGAAAAAACAGATACCTACCTCTAGCTTCATCCAGAATACGATTTCGAGAACCACCAGCTCCGACATTATGAAAGTTACATATGATACGAATACAATTTCCACGAGGATGTTCTGCTTTTAGTCTGTTAACGACATCCATAGAACCATCCTCTCCACAGTCATCAACAACAAGAAACTCAATGCTTTGGAAAGTCTGATTCAGCGCTGAAATCAACGTATTTTCAATGAAGTCAACAGCTCTATATACTGGTATACCTATCGTTACATCGTATTGCATGTTTACAAATTATCAAATAAAGATTTCCACAACATAGCTATTTGATCTATTTCGTAACGACGAACATTTTGAGCTGCACGATTTGCCATTTCGATTCTTATTTCCGGATTCGTCATTAATTTAACCATAATGGTTGCCAATTCATCAACATTTCCATTCTCAACAAGCACACCGTCATTGCCATTATCTATAATAGAGCGTGGTCCCCATGGACAATCAAATGAAACAACAGGAAGGCCACAGGCCATAGCTTCAACAATAACAAGTCCAAATCCTTCGAAACGAGAACTACATACAGCCAGCGAGCTATGTACATATTCAGAGTGGACATCAGATGTCCTTGCATTCAATTTACATCTCATCCTATCTATATTCAACCGATCTATCTGCTGCTCATACTCAGTGCGATTACCATCACCAAATATTACCAACTGCCAATCAGTACACTCTGCTTGGACCTTAGCCCAAGCAGACAACAAGAAATCATATCCCTTTTCATGGCAATATCTTCCTACTGCAATAACTCGCTTTTCTGTCTGTGGACTCATTCTACTTGGAGAAAAAGACAGAGGATTGGGAATTGTTACAACATTATCCAGTTCTTTCCATGCAAGCTTATCATAGTCAGTCAAGACAACCAATCGTTCCAACTTCTTTAACTTATTGATCAAACTGTACATCCACAATTTGGAGAACAACAATTTAAATATATTTGAACGACTTTCTTCAAAATTTCTATAATTCTTTCGGTTAATATGTAATTCACCAACCTTTTTACTACCATCTTTAACTGATGTAATGAAATTTATCTCACGACGAAGCAAGCTAATAGTTATGTCGGGACGAATTCGCATCAATTCTGTCGTCAATGACTTCTTAAAGAGACGTTGTTTTCTCAAATAAATAATTATTTTCTTGAAGAAAGAACATGTCCATAGCTCCTCAAAGTTAATATCCAAATTAATAACTTTCACTTTATCAGACAAAGAATAAAACAAAGGCTTTCCTTTACCCTCTGTTAAGATTATCGTAATATCATATCCAAAGTGTTCTGCAAAATAATTTGCTTTGAGCGTCAATACACGCTCAACACCTCCTGCCATATACAACGCTGGAGTACAATATACGATTTTATATGGTCTGTTGCCATCTATCATGATGCAAATATACAAAAAAAAACACAAACATCTTTGTTTTTTGAAGAAAAAAATGTATTTTTGCCCCAAAAACAACAATGAGGCATATTTGTTTAATAGTTGATAGTATATTCTCTATAGGGGGCGTGCAAAGAGTTACAGCCGTTATTGCCAAAGAATTGGCAAAAAACTACGATGTAACAATTATGACTTTTGATAAACCAGAAATTGAGGACACCACTCTTTACGACTTGAATAAAGCCTCTATAAAATATAGATATATAAAATATCCGAAAACAAATACATTCAAAAGAAAAATCTGTAAGATATATAGCGGATTATATATAAAACTCCGCCCTCAAATGAAATGGTGTTCCGATCTCTATGCCAAGAGTTCTTTTCCTTCGGAATTAAGACATTACCTAACAAAAGAATTAAAAAAAGAAAACTTCGATACCATCATTGGAGTTCACGCGCCTTTGGCAGCAAGATTAGCAACCATAAGAAATAGTTTTCCTAACACAAAACTCATTGGATGGATACATAATTCTTATGAAGCATTATTCAGTGATGAATCACTATATATTGGATCCGAAAGAAAACGACATTATGTTTACCAATTTAAGAAACTTGATGAAGTTGTGGTGTTATGTCATCATGATGCTGATTTATATCATCTATATGATCACAATTTTTCACCAACAGTAATATACAACCCCTTAACACTTGAACCTGGCTTCATCTCTAAAGGAGAATCAAAACGATTCCTTGCCGTTGGACGATTCTCAAAAAAACATAAAGGATTTGATTTACTTATTGAAGCTTTCCATTTATTTGCGGAGAATAACAACGAATGGAAACTAGACATTGTTGGAGAAGGTATAGAAGAAGCACTTTACAAACAACTTATAAAAAAATATCATTTGGAAGAAAGAGTATTAATACATCCATTTACTAAAGATATACAAAAGTATTATACAGAAGCACAAATTTATGTTTTGAGTTCACGCTGGGAAGGATTTGGACTGGTCTTGGTTGAAGCCATGGCTCATGGCCTACCAGTGGTTTCATCTGACCTACCAACGAGTTTGGAAATCATGGGCAATTTTGGCATATATTTTAGGAATGGAGATTTTGCCGATTTAGCACTAAAGTTAGAAGAAGCGACACGTATAGATTGGAATAAAGAATCAGAAAATGCTTTGGCGATTGCACAAAAATTTGATATAAAAAGTATTACTTCACAATGGGAAAAACTCATCGAAAAGGAGAATTAACACTCTTCTATCACTTTTCTCATT
Organism: Xylanibacter ruminicola; assembly: GCF_900107775.1. Taxonomy (GTDB): domain Bacteria; phylum Bacteroidota; class Bacteroidia; order Bacteroidales; family Bacteroidaceae; genus Prevotella; species Prevotella ruminicola_C. The sequence goes on along the minus strand of NZ_FNRF01000003.1, from coordinate 664,250 downwards.
TGAATCTTCCATGAAAGGCGTTCAACTGTTTTACGAATATCTTCGGGCTTGAAGTAATGATTATCTACAAAATCAATTATCTGCAGGACATCTATTGGAGATTCATCTGCAGGCGCTTTCAATATATAAGATTGGCGATCGAAATCACTATCTTGTTCACTATAGATAAAAGGTATTCCACGAGTGGCATATTCACGATTTTTCAAAGTTTTAATAACAGTAATACCACTTCGATGCCGACCTAAACTACCAACAGCAAAACAGCACTGATTAAATACTTCGTCAAGCTGATCACCAAAAAGTTGTCCATGAAAAACAATACTATCCTGAACTCCATATTTATCGATGATAGCCTGCAATCCCGGATGAAATTGATTTGCTTTGTATCTCTCATTAGGATGAACGCCACCAACAATATGGAACACGACCTTACGAGGGTTCTTTGTATTTCTATAATACTCACCTATCCCAGACACCATACGATCAAAAGCATGCCAAATATGGACTTCTGCAACGCCTATCAAATGGATAGATCCATCAGCAGGAGCATGATAATTATGCAAAGGTATACTGTCAAAATCAACACCATTACTTATTCGGATAGTGCGTTGGCCAAAAATCTGTTCAGCATCAGAGAACGTCACAATACCAACCATCTCCTTTGCCAATCGATTCCGGAACAACTGATCTATTTTCAATTCATAACGCTGTTTTCTAGAAAACAAAACAAACTCTTGATCATACGGATAGGTTGGAATCTCTGTAACACACTTAATTCCTAATTTGTTTAGTTTCTTAAAGAAATGAATCAGAAACGGGTTCGCATTCTGAGCACAACGAGCATATACGAACTCTATATGATGTTGTTTGCAATATTCATACACACAGTTGTAGTCGATGCGCTGACGGAGTCCTGCTATTGCACCTTTTCCGTAATCCTTGATAACTTGTCCATCAACATAGCGACATCTGTGTCCATTATCAGAAAAGTCGTAATAGCATAGATGCACTTCGTGACCATTTTCACGAAGTCCCTTTACCTGGTAATGAATCTTCTTAGTAATGCCACTGGCATCAGAAAAGCCGTGATAAACAAGGAAAAGTATGCGCATAATAATATTTTTGCTGCAAATTTAGCATAAAATTTGGAAAAATCCAAAAATATTTGTACTTTTGTCAACGATAATTTGGCTGATTATACATGTATGAAGAGAATTTGCTTTATAACAGATAGTATTTTTAAGTCGGGCGGCATGCAGAGAGTGACTGCCGTGATTGCAGAGGAGCTGACTAAATATTATGATGTAACCATCGTAAGTTTTGAGGATCCAAAGCAACAAGACTTATCGATGTATAGTTTGAAAGACTATCCCGTGAAGGTGGTGTTTACACACTTTCCTGAACTAGGCAAATGGAAACGTATGTCGTATAATATCTATAGCTATCTGTATAAAAATCTTCTGCCTAAAACAGCCTTGACTTCGGATTTGTATGCTCACAGTTCTTTCTCGAGAGAAAAACGCGAGGCAGTGGTGAAGGTGTTGAAAGAAGGCGATTTCGACACGATTATTGCCGTCAACTCGTATCTCTCTATGCGATTGGCCACCATCAAGAGAGACTTGGGTGGTGTGAAAGCCATCGGCTGGATATACAACTCGTTTAATGCTTTCCTGAGAGAGGCATCACCTTACTTGGGTACTGAGTTAAAATACCACTACGGCCGACAGTTACAGAAGTTGGACGAAACCGTGCTGCTGTATCTGCAGGATTCGGAGATGTACTATCATGCCTACGGATTCTCACCATTTGTGATTCCAAATCCACTAACACTCAAACCAGGCGCTCCGTCGACTGGAAAGAATAAGCGATTCTTAGCTGTAGGAAGATTAACCCCAAAACATAAGGGATTTGACCTGCTGATAAAAGCTTTCGACAAGTTTGCCCAGCGCAATTCCGACTGGTATCTGGATATTGTAGGAGACGGACCAGAGAAGGAAGCACTGAACAAGATGATAGAGAATCGCTATCTGACGAAAAGAATAAAGATACACCCATTTACCGAGAACATCCAGATGTTCTACTCGCAGGCCAGCATCTATGTATCGAGTTCGAGATGGAAAGACTTCGGACTGGTACTGGTACAGGCTATGGCACATGGACTACCCGTAATTTCGTCGGACCTGCCATCGAGTAAAGAAATTCTGGGCGATTTCGGCATGTACTTTAAGAATGGTGATGTGGATGATCTGGCCAAACGACTGGAGGAAGCCACTTACATGGATTGGCAGTTAAAATCGAACGAGGCAATTATGATATCGCAACGTTTCAATGCGAACGTGATTGCTGAGCAATGGAAGACGCTGATAGAAAGTGATGGACAACGAAACCGTAAGAGCAAATTTAAAAAATAGTCCCAAGCTTAAAAAGCTGATTGACTGGGTGATTATGAACCAGGTGCAGACAAGACCACGCTGGTTCATAAGATTATTGGCTCCATTATACCAGAACCGCGGTAAGCACTCGGTGATTCACCATTCGGCCAGGATGGACACGCCACCCTACCGTAAATTCTCACTTGGAGATTACTCGGTGGTAGAATCGTTTGCCTGCATCAACAATGCCGTGGGTGATGTGCTGATTGGCGATTACACCAGAATAGGTCTGCACAATACGATTATCGGGCCGGTAAAGATTGGTCACCATGTAAACTTAGCGCAAGGCATTACCGTAACGGCACTGAACCACAATTTTGATGACACCAACAAACGGATAGACGAGCAAGGTGTAAGCACCAATGCCGTAACCATCGAGGATGACGTATGGATTGGAGCGAACGCCGTGATACTGCCTGGTGTAACAATAGGTAACCATTGCGTAGTGGCAGCAGGTGCAGTAGTAACCAAGGATGTACCACCCCACTCGCTTGTAGCAGGGGTACCTGCAAAAGTTATCAAGCAAATATGAGAATAGGTATCGAAGCGCAAAGGGTGTTCCGCCGTAACAAGCACGGTATGGACTACGTGGTTCTGCAAGAGATTAAAGAGCTACAGCAGATAGACACGCAGAACGAGTACTTTGTGTTTGTGGCACCTGGTATTGACCAATGCCTGAAGGATACCAAAAACGTACACATCATCGTTATCGGCGAAAGCTTTTATCCTGTTTGGGAACAAATAACCCTTCCGAGGGCTGTAAAGAAATACCATCTTGACATCCTGCACTGCACCAGTAATACAGCGCCGATATTCTGCGACGTACCATTGATACTGACGCTGCACGACATTATCTTCTTAGAACCAAGAGACAAGAACAACAAGTCTGTCTACCAGAACCTAGGCTGGCTGTACCGACGCAAGGTAGTACCAAAGATTCTGCAGAAATGTCGCCGTATCATCACAGTGTCGAACTTTGAGAAACAGAATATCATTAACAAACTGCACATCCCCGAAGAGCGGATGGCGATGATTTATAATGGCTATAACGAATGGTTCAAACCTTTAAGGGATGTGGCAGATATCTACCAATCGTATATCGAAAAGCCCGGCTATTTCTTCTTCCTAGGTAACACCGACCCCAAGAAGAATACAGAGCGTACACTGATAGCTTATTCGAAATACCTGAAGGAATCGACCGTAAGACGCAAGTTACTGATGGCAGATTTAGACCAGACCTACCTGAATGGCATTATTGAACGAAACAACATTGAGAACATCAGACCGCATATCGTGATGCCAGGTTATATCGTAAACAGCGATCTGCCATACATCTATAACAGCGCCTTTGCCTTTCTGTACACCTCGCTCAGAGAGAGCTTTGGTATTCCACTCCTTGAGGCGATGGCCTGCGGTACACCCGTGATTACTTCGAACACCTCGTCGATGCCAGAGATTGGTGGCAGCGAGGCTATCCTCATCAACCCAGAGAATCCTGATGAGATTGCCGCACAGATGTTACGTCTGGAATACGACGAAGCCTACTATGAGGCACAAAAAGAGATTGGACTAAAAAGAGCAGAAATGTTCTCATGGCGTAAAACCGCGGAGCAACTGCTAAAACTTTACGAAACGGTTTACAAAGAGCTACCGAATTCCAACATCAGCTGACGAGCATCGGGGTTGTTCTGGGTATTTAAACGGTAATACCCACGACGACCTGTGGACTCGATGAGCGACTGAGGCGACTTGGAATTCTTAAGCAGATACTGCTGCACATATGCACGGATTTCATTGAGATCGGGTGTGTAGAAAAAACTCAAATTCATATTATACACATGCTTGGACACCTGCATAACGCTGATGCCCTTATCACCCACACTGGTAAGTATACTTAATATCTGCTGATCGTATGTCATTATATTCGCTTAAAAAAGGCCGGTAAAAGCGATTACCGACCTTTTTCTATCATTCGTTAAAAGGCTTAAGCCAATGTAACTTTTTCACCATCATTAGCGAGCTTGCCCTCCTTGAAGAGCCAACCCAAACCGAGAAGAGTCTCCTCCTCAGAAATCTTTGCAGCCTTAGCAATCTCCTTTACAGTGAGAGCCTTACCTGCTGCTGCAAGTGCCTGATATACATCACCTGCCTTGAAACCTACATTCTCAGCGTTGATTGCGAGAACTGCCTTTGCAGCTGCCTTAGGAGCTGCGGCCTTCTTTACGGTTGTCTTTTTAGCTGCGGCTGCCTTTGTCTCAGTAGCCTTCTTTGCTGTTGCTTTCTTTTCTGCCATAGTTCTAAAAAATTAATACTCTATTTGAAGTGTTATACTTCTGTTAATTTTCGAATGCAAAAATACCGCTTTTATTCCGGACAACTTGCTGATTTTTAGGCTTTTTTAGCAGAATGTAAATTATTCTTGATGTAGGTCAACCATCAGGTTCAGTTCGTCAAGTTGTTTCTGATCCAACTCACCTGGGGCATCGAGCATCACGTCGCGACCGCTGTTATTCTTGGGGAATGCGATACAATCACGGATGCTGTCGAGGCCAGCCATGAGGCTGACGAAACGATCGAGACCGAAGGCCAGACCTGCGTGAGGAGGTGCTCCGTACTTAAAGGCATTGATAAGGAATCCGAACTGAGCCATAGCACGCTCGGGAGTGAAGCCCAGAATCTGGAACATCTTTTCCTGCTGCTTGCCATCGTGGATACGCAGTGAACCACCACCGACTTCGACACCATTGCAAACAAAGTCGTAAGCTACGGCACGGACCTTAGCAGGATCGGTATCCAACAGAGGAATATCGTCGGGGTTAGGCATCGTGAATGGGTGGTGAGTAGCCATCAGGCGCTGCTCCTCATCGCTCCACTCAAAGAGTGGGAAGTCGACAATCCACAAGCATACGAACTTATCCTTATCGCGCAGTCCGAGACGGTCGCCCATCTCCAGACGGAGTGTGCAAAGCTGTACACGGGTCTTGTTGGCATTGTCGCCACTGAGAATCAGTACAAGGTCGCCATCCTTGGCACCACATGCCTCCTTAACCTGAGCCCAAACCTCAGGAGTATAGAACTTATCGATAGACGACTTAACAGTACCATCCTCGTTGAACTTAACATAAACCAAACCCTTTGCACCTACCTGAGGGCGCTTTACAAACTCGGTGAGCTCATCGAGCTGCTTACGAGAATAGTTAGCACAGCCAGGCACGCAGATACCACCGATATAAGTTGCCTCATTGAATACAGGGAAGGTACCTGTACCCTTGAGCTGATCCATCAGCTCAACAAACTCCATGCCGAAACGCAAATCTGGCTTATCGCTACCGAAGCGACGCATAGCCTCGTGCCATGTCATACGCTGGAGTGCAGGCAGTTCGATACCACGAACCTCCTTGAACAGATGACGAGCGAGATCCTCGAAAATCTGGAGTACATCCTCCTGATCAACGAACGACATCTCACAGTCGATCTGAGTAAACTCAGGCTGACGGTCGGCGCGCAGGTCTTCATCACGGAAGCACTTGGCAATCTGGAAGTAACGGTCGAAACCTGATACCATCAGCAACTGCTTCAGGGTCTGTGGTGACTGTGGCAGGGCATAGAACTGACCTGGGTTCATACGTGAAGGAACCACGAAGTCGCGAGCACCCTCAGGTGTAGAACCAATCAGGATTGGGGTCTCTACCTCGATAAAGTTCTGAGCATCGAGGAAGTTACGAATCAGGATGGTCATGCGGTGACGCAGTTCGAGATTTTTACGAACAGCAGCACGGCGCAGATCAAGATAGCGATACTTCATACGGATATCATCACCACCGTCGGTATTGTCCTCGATGGTAAATGGAGGTGTGAGACTCTCGCTCAGCACGTTCAGTTCCTTTACCAGAATCTCAATATCACCAGTTGGCATCTTGGGATTCTTACTCTGGCGCTCGCTTACCTCACCCTTAATCTGAATACAAAATTCACGACCAAGTTTGTTGGCACGCTCGCACAGTTCAGCATCGTCAGCCTCGTTGAAAACAAGCTGAGTCAAGCCATAACGATCGCGAAGATCAACGAAGGTCATACCACCCATCTTACGACTTCGCTGTACCCATCCGGCCAGTGTTACAACACTACCGGCATCCTGGAGCCTAAGCTCTCCACAAGTCTTACTTCTGTACATATTTAATTGCTATTTATTCATTTAAGGTGCAAAATTACATAAAAAATTGATAATAGACAAACATATTTCTTAATTCTTCGTCATTAATTCATATTTTTATAGTAACTTTGCACTGATTTAATCATTTAAACGACAAAAAGATGAAAAAGATTGCATTTATAGCATTGATGCTGGTTTGCGGATTAACAGCCGCATTAGCACAGAAACCTGCTGAAATCAAGTTCGATAAACTGACACATGATTTCGGTAGTTTCTCTGAGAAAAGTCCTGTTGTTACTTACACCTTCACCTATACCAACGTAGGCGAGCAGCCATTGGTTATCAATCAGGCAGTGGCCAGTTGTGGCTGCACCGTACCCGAGTACACCAAGGCTCCTATCAAGCCAGGCGAGAAAGGCGCGATTAAAGTAACCTATAACGGCGCAGGCAAGTTCCCCGGCCATTTCAAAAAGTCGATCACTATCCGAACCAATGGCGTGGTAGAGATGACTCGCCTCTATATTGAAGGCGAGATGACAGAGAATTAAAAGGCGTAAGAAAAGCCAACCGAGCTATACTCTTTGAACTGCAGGTAGCCCAGGTCATCATCCTTCTTACCTGTATCGTCGAAGCGAGGGAAGAGGAACAGGTTAGCTGAGATATATTTTGATACTCGCAGAGCAAAAGTGTTTTCCCACTCAATCTCTGTACGCTTATACGATGTGAATGCATAGAGGCGCGACTTCCATGTAATCACATCGTTTATTTTCCAGCTTACATCAGCAGTGAGCTGCGAACCGAAATCAACCAACGAGTGCTTACCTTCCTTCAAACCATTGTCGGTGGCCAGCGACAAGCGATCCACATAGCGATAGTTGATAGCCAATGGCGACAGGTTGACGGTACCCGACCATTTCTTATCCTTGGTAGCCAGTTTGTAATCCATACCAAGACCGAAGTTGAGGTTGAATGGCGACATAAAATCGGAATAGACATTACGATCGTTTGACTTCAAACCCTGTGTAAACTGGCTATAAGCCAGAACCTGCAAGGTATAGTACCAATTCTTGGCAGCCTGCAAGCCGACCTTACTGGTGAGACGAATCAGGTCCTCATTCGACTTGAACTTATGAATCGAGTCTGTACGTGAACGCAGGAAACCTAGTTTCATCTCCAACTTATTATCCCACTTCCATTTGTTACGGTTATCGTAGTTGGCCTCTAAGGTCAGCGAACCCACCATCGAGTAGTTACTTTCACCACCCTTATACCAGTTACCACTTACATAGTTCTGCATAAACTGCAGATAGCCATCACCTTTCTTTGTCCAGAAATCAGGCTTCTGAACCAGAATGGTAGTAGGCACATCGTCGGGGGTATCGATAACAGGACTTTCAACCTTTTCAACCAGCTTTACCTGGTTCTTAATGGGCTGATCCACATCCTTACGAATATTTCCTGTTTTCTGGAGTTCCGACTCGGTGGTATTCACCAGATCAGGACGGTTCAGATAAATATGCAACAAGGCTTCGTCGATAGCATCAGCCACAGGGTCCTGACCAGCCGAATCGGGCTGGATTGAAAGTGATTTGTTTGCCACATTGTGGTAGAAAGTGACTGGTGCGAACAAACGAAAATAGCGTCCGTCTAATGTATCTTTTGGTTGAGCAGCAGAGGCGCTAAGCACCCAAAATGCTGCGAATAACAATGCAACTTTTCTCATATCTGGTGCAAAGATACAATTTTTTGGCTATAGAATGCATTCTTTTCGCATTTTTTTCGTAATTTTGCACCTTGATTTACGCGTACATTAATAAAAAAGCAAAATAGAAATGAATAAAGACACTATTATCGGCTTCGTCCTCATTGCGCTGGTGCTTATCGGCTTCAGCTGGTACAACCAGCCTTCGCAGGAGGAAATGGAAGCTGCGAGAAAACAAGACAGCATTGCTACAGTGATGCAACAGGATGCCGCCAAGAAGCAGAAGGCTGAAGCGGCAGCACGTAAAGCACAGGCTGCAGCAGCTGCTCAGGGTGACACAACAGCATTGTTCTATGCCGCACTGAACGGTAAGAACCAGCCCGTTGTTCTGAAGAACGACAAGGTTGAGCTGACCTTCAACACAAAAGGTGGTACACTTGCTAAAGCAGTGATTAAAGGTTTCGAGAACCTGGAAGATGGTATGGGTGTAACACTCTTCGACGAGAATACCCAGCAGATGAACTTTATGCTGGCTGGTAAGTCGGAGAACATCATCACCAAGGATTTGTTCTTCACGCCATCAAACGTTACCGATTCTACTCTCACCATGACTGCTCAGGCTGGCAATGGTGGTAGCATCGAATTCAACTACGTTCTGGGCAAGGACTACATGCTGCACTTTAATGTAAAGGCCAACGGACTGCAGGGTATGTTTGCTCCTAACTATCAGGAGATGAGCATTGAGTGGACCGATATGGCCCGTCAGCAGGAGAAGGGCTTTACCTTCGAGAACCGTTACACTTCGGTTACCTACAAGGAGAAGAATGGCGGTACCGATTATCTGAGCGAGACATCTGAAAAGATTGACGAAAATATTGATGAAGCTTTGGACTGGGTGGCTTTCAAGAACCAGTTCTTCTCAGCCGCACTGATTGCTAAGGATGAGTTTGCAGCCAATTCACTGCTCACCAGCATTCCCCAGCAGAAAGGTTCTGGCTATCTGAAGCAGTTTAACGCCAAACTGAAGACAGCCTTCGACCCGACAGGTGCTAAGGCTACTGAGTTCGAGATGTATATCGGTCCTAACGACTTCCGTTTGATTAAGGACGTGGAGCAGCAGAGCGCATTCGGTAAGGACCTCGACCTGGAGCAGTTAGTAAATCTGGGTTGGTGGCTGGTACGCTGGATTAACCGCTGGTTTACCATCTACGTATTCGACTGGCTCACCTCATGGGGCTTCTCAATGGGTATCGTACTGATTCTGATCACCCTGTTGCTGAAGGTCATCACCTTCCCAATGGTGAAGAAGAGCTACATGTCATCTGCTAAGATGCGTGTGCTGAAGCCAAAACTCGACGAGGCTACCAAACAGTACGATAAGCCCGAGGATCAGATGAAGAAACAGCAGGCCATGATGCAGCTTTACTCACAGTATGGCGTATCACCTCTGGGTGGCTGTCTGCCTATGCTGATTCAGTTCCCAATCTGGATGGCTATGTTCTTCTTCGTACCAAACGCTATCCAACTGCGTCGCGAGTCGTTCCTGTGGATTAGCGACCTTTCTACTTACGATCCAATCATCGAATGGGGAACCCAGATCTGGGGTATCGGCGATCACCTGTCGCTTACCTGTATCCTGTTCTGTGTAGCCAACGTGCTTTACAGCTATATGACCATGCGCCAGCAGCGCGACCAGATGGTTGGTCAGCAGGCTGAGCAGATGAAGATGATGCAGTGGATGATGTACTTGATGCCAGTAATGTTCTTCTTCATGTTCAACGATTACTCATCAGGTCTGAACTTCTACTACTTTATCTCATTGTTCTTCTCGGCAGCCATCATGTGGACACTCCGCAAGACTACCAACGACGAGAAACTGCTCGCCATCCTGGAGGCTAAGTACAAGGAGAACAAGAACAATCCTCAGAAGAAGACTTCTGGTCTGGCAGCCCGTCTGGAGGCTATGCAGAAGCAGGCAGAGGAACTGCAGAAACAGCGTATGAACCAACAAAAAAGATAAACTTTATGAAGAAATTCAGAATTCCAGTTTTACTATTGGGAATGATGCTTTTAGCTAATCCCGTTAAAGCAGCAGAAAACGTGAAGATAGGGAAACAGAACATCAAGCTTGCCAGCAATCTGATGACACCCGAGGCACTTTGGGCCATGGGTCGTGTAGGTGCTGCCGAGGCTTCGGCCGATGGTAAGCAGATTGTTTATCAGATTGGCTACTACAGCGTAAAGGCTAACAAGAGTCAGCAGAAGATTGCCATCATCAATGCCGATGGAACAGGCAACACTACTCTGACCACTGGTAGTAAGAGCGAGACCGATCCTACCTGGTACAACGGTAAGATTGCTTTCCTGACAGGTGGACAGTTGTGGACCATGAACCCCGACGGTTCTGACCGCAAGCAGATTTCGAACACCTCGAAACCTATCGAGGGTTTCAAGTTCTCGCCTGATGGCAAGAAGGTGATTCTGCTCCACTCACTCGAGTTCAATGAGATTATCAAGAAGAATCCCGACGACCTACCAAAGGCTACCGGCCGCTTGGTAACCGACCTGATGTATCGTCACTGGGACCACTATGTAGAGAGTATCCAGCACCCCTTCGTTGCAGATGTAACAGAGGATGGCATCAAGGATGGTATCGACATTCTGGAGGGCGAGCCCTACGAGTGCCCCATGGAGCCATTCGGTGGTATCGAGCAGTTAGACTGGGCACCCGACTCTAAGTCGATTGCCTATACCTGTCGTAAGAAGACCGGTCTGGAGTATTCTATCTCAACCGACTCAGATATCTATTTATTTATAATAGGTACGCGCGAGACCAAAAACCTTTGCAAACCTGCCGATTACAAGGCACCAAAGGTTAATCCTACCAAGACCCTGAAGTATCAGAGTGTGAATGCCAAGGAGAACCTAAAGAATAACGTAGGTTACGATCAGAATCCTAAGTTCTCGCCTGATGGCAAGTATATTGCCTGGACTTCGATGGAGCGCGATGGTTATGAGGCTGATCGCCTGCGCCTGTGTGTTTACAACCTGGCTACTGGTGAGAAGAAATATGTAACCGAGAGCTTTGATTCAAGTGTTGAGGACTTTGTTTGGAGCGATTCTAAGGACGCGATGATTTACTTTATCGGTGTTTGGCACGCTACCATCAACCTCTACGCCGTAAACTGGAAGGGAGAACTGAAGCAGTTGACCAACACTTGGGACGACTTTGGACAGATTCACCTGATGAACAATGGAAAGCAGCTGCTGATGGAGCGTCATAACTACACATCACCTGCCGATCTGTATATTGTTACTCCAAACTTCAAGAAGCCTGAGAAGACTCAGACCAAGCAGCTTACTTTCGAGAACAAGCACATCCTTGATCAGCTGGCTAAGCCAACCGTACAGCAGCGTTGGGTAAAGACCAGCGATGGCAAGCAGATGCTGGTTTGGGTAATTCTGCCACCAAACTTCGACGAGAATAAGAAGTACCCCACCCTGCTGTTCTGCGAGGGCGGTCCTCAGAGTCCTGTATCACAGTTCTGGAGCTACCGTTGGAACTTTATGATTATGGCATCACAGGGTTATGTAGTGGTAGCACCCAACCGTCGCGGTCTGCCCGGATTCGGTCAGGAGTGGCTCGAGGAGATCTCTGGCGACTGGACTGGTCAGTGCATGAAGGACTATCTGGCAGCTATCGACGACGCAGCCAACAATCTGCCATACGTAGATAAGGATAAACTGGGTGCCGTAGGTGCATCGTTCGGTGGATTCTCGGTTTACTATCTGGCAGGTCATCACGATAAGCGTTTCAAGGCCTTCATCTCTCACGATGGTGCCTTTAACCTGGAGGCCATGTACACTGAGACCGAGGAGAACTGGTTCTCTAACTTCGAGTACGATGATGCCTACTGGAATAAGGATCGTACCGCAAATGCCGACAAGACTTACAAGAACTCACCTCATCAGTTTGTTGACAAGTGGGATACACCTATCCTTGTGATTCACGGCGAGATGGACTACCGTATCAACGCCACTCAGGGTATGTCGGCCTTTAATGCAGCACGCATGAAGGGTATTCCAGCCGAGCTGCTCATCTTCCCCGATGAGAACCACTGGGTACTGAAACCACAGAACGGTGTACTGTGGCAGCGCACCTTCTTTAACTGGTTGGACCGCTGGTTGAAATAAGCAAGCAATATATTCCCACCTTGGGAACAATTCATTCCCAGTGTGGGAATAATATGTTCCCAAGGTGGGAATAAATACGAAAAGTAATTAAATATAAACAAAATAATGACTCAAGCAATTCAAAAGACCCTTCGCGACAGCGCTGGTATGCGCTGGACTGCGCTTTTACTGCTGGCACTGGCCATGTTCTGTGCCTACATCTTTATGGACATCCTCTCACCTATCAAGGACCTGATGCAGGAGACCCGTGGTTGGGACTCTACCGCATTCGGTACCATGCAGGGCTCGGAGGTATTCCTTAACGTATTCGTGTTCTTCCTCATCTTCGCAGGTATCATCCTCGACAAGATGGGCGTTCGTTTCACCGCTGTGCTTTCTGCTGCTGTAATGGTGGTTGGTGCCTGCGTAAAGTGGTATGCCGTAAGCGAGAGCTTCATGGGAACCGGACTCGAGACTTGGTTTAACAACCATCTTAATTATATCCCCGTATTCGACGAGCTGGGTGTATCGCCATTCTATGCCGGCATGCCTGCTTCGGCTAAGTTTGCAGCCTGCGGCTTCATGATATTTGGTTGTGGCTGTGAGATGGCTGGTATCACCGTAAGTCGTGGTATTGTAAAATGGTTCAAGGGTCGTGAGATGGCTTTGGCTATGGGTTCAGAGATGGCACTCGCCCGTCTGGGTGTTGCTACCTGTATGATTTTCTCGCCTTTCTTTGCCCGTCTTGGTGGTGAGGTTTCAGTAAGCCGTTCAGTAGCCTTCGGTGTTGTACTGATGTGTATCGCTCTCATCATGACCATCGTATATTTCTTCATGGACCAGAAGCTGGATGCACAGACTGGCGAAGCTGAGGAGAAAGACGATCCATTTAAGATCAGCGACCTGGGTAAGATTCTTACCGATGCTGGTTTCTGGATTGTAGCTCTGCTTTGCGTGCTTTACTACTCAGCCATCTTCCCCTTCCAGAAGTATGCTGTAAACATGCTGCAGTGTAACCTGACTCTTACAGCCCCCGATGCTAACTCATTCTGGGCTCAGCCCGATGTTACCATCGTTCAGTACATCATCATGCTGATTGTGGCTGCTGCAGGTTTCGCCTCAAACTTCCAGAAGAAGGCCAACCTGAAGTACGGTCTGCTGGCTCTCTCAATCTTAGCACTTATCACTTACTGCTATATGGGCTTCATGCGTCAGTCAGCCGAGAGTATCTTTGCCGTATTCCCACTGCTGGCAGTGCTCATCACACCTATCCTTGGTAGCTATCTCGACCACCACGGAAAGGCAGCCACCATGCTGGTATTAGGTTCTATCCTGCTGATTGCCTGTCACCTCACCTTCGCCTTCGTTCTGCCTATGTTCAAGGGCAATGCTGTAGGTGGTATCATCATCGCTTACACCACTATTCTGGTGCTGGGTGCTTCGTTCTCACTGGTACCTGCAAGCCTCTGGCCTTCAGTACCCAAGTTGGTTGATGCAAAGGTAATCGGTTCGGCCTACGCTCTGATTTTCTGGATTCAGAACATCGGTTTGTGGTTGTTCCCACTGCTGATTGGTAAGGTACTCGACCAGACAAACCCTGGCGTAACCGATCCAACACAGTTCGATTACACTGCACCTCTGGTTATGCTGGCCTCACTTGGTGTAGCAGCACTCATCCTGGGCTTCGTACTCAAGGTGGTAGATAAGAAGAAAGGTATTGGTCTTGAACTTCCAAACATCACAGAATAATTATGAAAATAGGTTTCGATAACGACAAATATCTCAAGATTCAGTCTGAGCACATCAAGGAGCGCATCGCTCAGTTCGATGGCAAGCTCTACATGGAGTTAGGTGGCAAACTGTTCGACGATCACCATGCATCGCGTGTACTGCCAGGTTTCAAACCCGACAGTAAACTGCGCATGCTGGGCCAGCTGCGCGACAGCATCGAGATTGTCATCGTGGTTAGCGCCGAGGACATCGAGAAGAACAAAGTACGTGCCGACCTCGGCATTACCTACGACGAGGATGTACTGCGCTTGCGCGATGAGTTCATGGGCCGCAACTTCATGGTGGGCAGTGTGGTTATTACCCACTACAACGGTCAGCATGCTGCCGATCAGTTCCGTCATCGTCTGGAGCGCGAGGGTATCAAATCATATATCCACTACCCCATCGACGGTTACCCTCACAACGTGGAGCTGATTGCCAGCGACGAGGGCTTTGGAAAGAACGATTACGTAGAAACCTCACGTCCACTCGTTATCGTAACAGCTCCTGGTCCAGGTAGCGGTAAGATGGCTACCTGTCTGAGTCAGCTCTACAACGAGAACAAGCGTGGCATCCGTGCCGGATATGCTAAGTTCGAGACCTTCCCCGTATGGAACCTGCCTTTGAAGCATCCTGTAAACATCGCCTACGAGGCTGCAACTGCCGACCTGAACGATGTGAACATGATCGACCCCTTCCACCTGGAGGCATACAACAAGACTGCCGTGAACTACAATCGCGACATCGAAATCTTCCCCGTACTCAATGCACTCTTCGAGGGCATCTACGGTGAGAATCCTTACAAGTCGCCCACCGATATGGGTGTGAACATGATTGGTTTCTGCATCAGCGACGATGAGATTTGCTGCAAGGCTTCGAAGGATGAGATCATCCGCCGTTTCTACGATGCTACCAACAAGATGGCCGACGGTGCTGATAACGAGAGCGAGGTAAACAAGATACGTATGCTCTTTAATCAGGCCAAGATTACTACCGCCTTCCGTCCGGTTACCACAGCTGCCTACGAGAAGAAGATCGAGACAGGTCTGCAGGCTGCTGCTATCGAGCTTGAGGATGGTACTATCATCACCGCCAAGTCATCGCCACTGTTAGGTTGCAGTGCCGCTCTGCTTATCAATGCCATGAAACATCTGGCAGAAATAAATCACGAGGAGAAGCTGATACCACAGAGTCTGATTGAACCCGTACAGAAAACCAAGATTGAATACTTAGGTGGTAAGAACCCCCGCCTGCATACCGACGAAGTATTGGTAGCCCTGAGCGTACTCTCTAACGACGACGAGAAATGTCGCAAAGCCTTGGAGCAGTTGCCCAAGCTGCGCGGCTGTCAGGTACACACCACGGTTATGCTGAGCGAGGTTGACCGCAAGATCTTCAAGAAATTAGGTTGTGGATTGACATGCGACCCAGTAAAGAAAAAATAAATAACTCGCCTTTTGCGAGATGGACAGTGCTCATCATCGTGGCAACCGCCATGATGATGGGCTATTTCGTTAACGACGTTATGTCGCCACTCGAAACGCTCCTCGAACTGCCCAAGGAGCAGGGAGGCTTAGGTTGGACACCATCCGACTATGGTTTCTTTTCAGGCGCAGGCAGTTTTATCAATGTTTTTCTGTTGATGCTCTTCTTCTCGGGATTGATTCTCGATAAGATGGGTATCCGTTTTACAGGCACGTTAGCCTGCTCGCTGATGGCCTTAGGCACACTCATTAAGTATTATGCCGTAACGGCCGAATTCGGTAACGAGCCCATAGCATTTCTCGATTATCAGCTGCCCGCCTCAGCCGTTTGGGCATCCTTGGGATTTGCTATATTCGGTGTAGGTTACGAGATGACAGGCATCAGCGTATCAAAAGCTATGGTACGATGGTTCACTGGTCATGAGTTAGCCTTGGCCATGGGCATCCAGTTGGCCATGGCCCGTTTGGGCACCGCTGCAGCCCTGAGTATCTCAGCACCCATCGCCCGCCACTACACACTCTCCATGCCACTATTAATATCGCTGGCATTCTTAATCATCGGTTTGCTGGCATTCCTGGTATTCTGCGTAATGGACCGCAAGTTAGATGATAGTGGACAAACAAAAGAGGATAGCGCTGATAACACTCAGTATGAGGAGCAATTCCATTTCTCTGATATCCTCGTCACCCTTCGTAATCCCGGTTTCTGGCTCATTACACTGTTCTGCGTTCTGTTCTATTCGGCCGTATCGCCATTCCTCAAGTTTTCAACCAAACTGATGGTGATGAAATATGGTGTTGATCCCGATATCGCAGGATTTTTCTCATCGATTGCACCCTTCGGTACCATCCTGATGACACCATTATTCGGACTGATTTACGACCGCTATGGCAAAGGCGTAACCTTAGTGATTACAGGTGCACTTATGCTTACAGCCGTTCATTTTGGTTTCTCACTGCCTATGCACAGCAGCACCATTGCCATCGCCTTGATGGTCACACTCAGCATTGGCTACTCGTTGGCACCTGCCGCCTTATGGCCTTGCGTACCAAAGATTATCCCACTAAAGTGTTTAGGCACCGCTTACTCCATGATTTTCTTTATCCAGAACTTCGGACGTGCTGTGATTCCCATGTGTGTAGGACGAGCTAATGAAACTGATCCTACCTACACTACCTCGATGCTGATTTTTGGATTTACGGCATTAGGCGCAGCTGTAACAGCGATTGCCATACTGGTAATCGACAAGAAAAAGAACTACGGGTTGCAACTGCCGAATATTAAAAAATAAGTCGTACAACTAATGGCAGGTGGTCGCTGAAACCACCCTGGTAACGAGGACCGATATACGTTCTTCGTGGTCGATACCTGCCATATCTGGCATCCTCTTCTAATAAGAACTTCGGTGCGTGAATAAAAACAGTATCCACCTTATTATTAATAGAGGAACTGCCTAATATATGATCGATACTCTCCCACTCGCCTTTGTAACGATAGGTGCCACGAACACCATTGGCACCCTTGGCATGTTTGGTCAGGTTCACCAAACCATGTTGCTCGTACTGTAACAAACTCGGACTAAGGGCATCATCATTAAAGTCGCCCGCAACCATCAATTTGGCATCAGGAGAGATGGCACGGATAGAATCTATCGATTGGCAAAGTCGATCTGCCACAGCCAGTCTGAATGGGCGACTATGTTTCTCGCCACCAAACTTACTGGGCTGATGCACCACAAATACATGGAGTGTATCACCCGAAACAGTTTCGCCACAGGCATACAGTATATCTCGTGTAACACGCATGCCCTCGACAGGATTCACACGAATAGCATAACTACGGATGGGTGCAAACGAAGCTGGCGCATAAAGTAGCGCCACATCAATGCCGCGCTCATCGGGCGAAGAAGTCATCAGATACTGATAGCCGGCATTACGCAACAGCGAGCGACGCGTGAAATCACGCATCACCGAATCGTTCTCAACCTCACATAGTGCCACTAAATCAGGGATACCATTACCTTCATCCGAACACGAAAGCAATTCCTGAGCCACCATATTCAGTTTATGCCAATAACGTTTCGACGTCCAATGTCTGTCTGATTCTGGAAGAAATTCAGTATCCTGCTTACCAGCATCGTGAGTATAGTCGAACAAGTTTTCGCAGTTCAACTCTACAAATGTCAAGAAGCCCGATAACAGCAGACTGAGTATCATTTACGCTTGATTTTCCAGCCAAGACCTGCCACAAGTATACTCGTGATAGGCGACAGGATATTAAAGAAACAATAAGGCAGATAAGTGAGCGTAGCCACACCAAGCACAGTGCTCTGGGTAAGTCCGCAAGTGTTCCAAGGCACCAGTACCGAGGTTACCGTTGCACCATCCTCGCAACTGCGACTCAGCAAACGGGCCTCGTAGCCACCTTTCCTATATACATCCTTAAACATCGAACTGGCCAGCATAATCGACAGGTACTGATCGGCCATCGCGATATTGCAGAACAGCGAGGTGCCAACCGTCGAAGCTACCAACGAAGCTGTACCACGCACCCAGCGCAGCACCACCTTCATCAGGTCGGCCAGCTGTCCGGTTGCTGTCAGCGCACCACCGAAAGTCTGTGCACAGATAATCAGCCAGATGGTCGGCATCATGCCCCCCATACCACTGGTCTGCACCAGATCGTTCAGCATCGGCACACCCGTCTCAATATTCGTACTGCCGTAACATACCTGCATCATACCTTTGTAAGATGACAGGAAACCATCGTGACCCGAAATCTGTCGGATCAGGTCGGGCTGTACCAATAAGCCTACCACAGCTGCCAACAGGATGGCCAAGAACAGTACCACCATCGACGGCCAACGACGCGCAATCATCACACCCGTCAGTACAGGTACAATCAGCAGCCAAGGCGAAATCACAAACGTATGCTGCAAGCCGTCCATAAACTCCTGTACATTGCCATGCCCCGATACGTTCATCATCAGTCCTGCAATCAGGAAGATAGAAAGCGATACCAAGAACGAAGGCACCGTGGTATAAAGCATATAACGGATATGCGTAAACAACGGCGTACCCGATACACTCGAAGCCAACACAGTAGTATCGCTCAATGGCGACAACTTATCACCAAAATAAGCACCTGTGATGATAGAACCGGCAATCCAGCCATCATCAAAACCATGTGCCTTACCGATACCCATCAGCGCTACACCGATGGTAGCAACGGTAGTCCACGACGAACCAATCATCAAACTCACCAATGCACACAGCACACTACTGCTCACCAAGAACACCTCGGGGCGGATAATCTGCATGCCGTAATAGATCATCGTAGGCACAATGCCCGATACCATCCAGGTTCCACCGATGGCACCGATCAACAAAAGGATAATGATAGCTGGTGTACAACTGGCTATCTTATCCGTTATCTCTTTTTCCAGATTCTCCCATTCCAGTCGTTTGGAGAAATGGCCTATTAACACACTAACTGCCGATGCCGCCAACAACGACACCTGACTGGCACCATCTAAAGTTGCGTTGCCAAAAACGGCAACGCAACATGTAATGAGTACTATCAGTACTATGAATGGGATAAATGAAATCATTTAGCAAACTTTTTCGAGACGCTTCATCATAGCGAACATGAATACTGCAGCTACCAAGCAAACGCCCAGGAACACACTCCAGCAGATCCAGAGGGGTACTGCACCCCACAGCAATCCACCTACTACAACAAGCTGATTACCGATGGCAGTAGCAACAAACCAGCCACCCATCATCATACCCTTGTACTTTGGAGGTGCAACCTTTGATACAAATGAGATACCCATTGGGCTGAGCAGCAGCTCACCGAATGTCAGCACCAGATAAACCATAATCAGCAGGTTTGGTGTAACATCAGCTACATGAACAGCAACAGGGTTACCATCAGCACCAACCTCGGTCTGAGGCATTGGCAAGCCAAATGATGAGAAGGCCATCAGTGCATAAGCGATAGCAGCCACAATCATACCATAGGCAATCTTACGGGGAGCAGATGGCTCCTTGCCTTTAGCTGCCAGCGAACCGAAGATAGCCATCGAAACTGGTGTGAGGGCTACTACATAGAAGGGGTTGAACTGCTGGAAGATAGGAGCCGAAACTGTTACTGTACCCTCAGCATCATACTGAATAAACAGGAAAGCCAGTGCCAACACAATCACACCCAGTGAGATACCCTTTGCTTTTGGAGTCTTCGACTGGAACAGTGAGAACGAAGCATACACAATGAATACGATGGCTACCAGGTTCCATACGTCGAAGCACATGGCCTGCAGGCCCTGAGCACTCTGAGCAGTAAACTCATCGGCAAAGTATGTGAGCGACAAACCGTTCTGGTGGAAGGCCATCCAGAAGAAGATTACCACAGCAAATACCAGGCAAAGAGCCACAATACGCTGCTTGGTTTCCTCCTTGGTGAGCTCAGGCTCGGTGCTTGCAGCATCAGCCTTAGCAGCCTTCTTAGTTCCACCCTCAGTATGACGGAAGGTTGAACGGAACATGTAATAGATGGCAATCGAGAGTACCAGCGATGCACATGCCACAGCAAACGAGAAGTGGTAAGCATCGTTAGATGAATAACCAAGCACGGTCTCGGCATACTCCTTGATACGGATGGCAGCAGTAGGTGCAAACAGGGCACCGATGTTGATAGCCATGTAGAAGATAGAGAAACCGGCATCGCGCTTATCCTTATACTGCGGATCGTTATACAAGTCACCCACCATTACCTGCAGGTTACCCTTGAACAAACCGGTACCAAAACCAATCAGCAACAGGGCAGCCAGCATCACTACCAGCGCTACGGTATCGCCACCAAGGGGCACCGACAGCAACAGATAGCCGGCAAACATAATGATGATACCTGTGGTAACCATCTTTCCGAAACCGAACTTATCAGCCAGGATACCACCAATCAGGGGCAGGAAGTAAACCAGCATAAGGAACGAACTGTAGATTGTACCTGCCATAGCTGGCGACAATCCGTAATTAGCTCTCAAGAAAAGAGCAAACACGGCAAGCATGGTATAATAACCGAAGCGCTCGCCTGTGTTGGCCAGGGCCAACGCAAATAAACCTTTGGGTTGATTTTCGAACATAATTAATTATTTATTTGATTTTAGAATTCTTTGTTCTGATGATGTCAAACAGATAAGTACACTTAATCACGATGTTACCGAAGTTAGATCGCGAAAAATAGTCGCGTTTTGTGTTGCCATATATGTTACCTAATCCGTAGTAGTAGCGGCCTTCTATCATGAAATGACCAAAGTGGCGATTGCTGAACTCAAGTCCTGCACCTACCGCAATACCATAATCAAACTTATTCTCGACGGCCATGGTATCCTGTGCCACCACATGCGAGGCACGCAAATCGCCATACAGGTAGTCGGGACCAAATGTACCATTTTCGATAGCAGGATTAAAGGCAGGATCACGTACATCAAAATTACTCTCTACCTTATCGTTCAGATAGAAGCCGATCTGAGGACCCAGATGGATAAAGGCCTGCACACCATTGCGCTCACGGCCCCAGCCCAGTCGGGCCAGCAGTGGTATCTGCACGTAAGTCATCTTACGTTTATACTCCAGATTCTGCGTAGGATCGGTATGCAGGGGCACGGGCTGATCGTTCATATCCCATATCTTTTCCTGCCAACCTATCTGCGCAAAGTTCAGCTCAGCCGTTACGGCACAGATACTGCTGAAATATTTCTCACATGTGTAACGGGCCGTGATACCACCGGTAATGCCACCTAACATCGACTGTGGTACCTTCGACACAAACGACACATTACTCATCACATAACCGCCGTTCACACCAACAGCCAAGTCGTTACGATAGTCGCCTACCTGAGCAACAGCCGCTGCAATGAAAAAATGGAAAAATGAAAAAATTACAAATATACGCTTTATCATCCTTACATCCCTCATTCTTTAGAACTTAATCGTTTCCACGCGGCTATCGCGGGTGTAGTGAACAAACAATTGTGTATGGTTACGCAATCCGCCATTGCCATAACGCTCAAACTGCAACGGTGTCTGCACATAGTCGGGATTACTCTCTGCGCCCAAGAACTTACGTCCCTCGCGGTGCAAGCCCATCAGGAAGAAGTAGGCATGGTCGAAACCGGTAAGTGCAAAACGTGGCAGATTATTCTGCATATCGGTATGGAAATTCCAACGGAACTTCTGCTGCAGACGCTTGGTTGATGCCGACAGCGGATTATAGTAGAACACCGACGGAATATAGGTATTAAACTTGTAGAAGTTCTCCAAATGTGTACGGGTGTACATCAACCACTCGGTATAACCGAACATCGTAATAGCCAGATCAGGATCGGTAACCTTCAAGCCGTTCAGTTTAGAGAAAGCAACACCCAGCTCAGGCGAACGACCGGTATTCAGTATTACCACATTAGGCTTGGTACGACTGAATGCCTTTGAGAAATCGCTCTCGCCTGATTTCAGGTTGGTAATGTTACATGTCATCTTCTGCTGCTCCAACTGGCGGCGCAGGGCTGTGGTAAACTCACCCTTATTACTGGTAGAGTCGTTACAGTCGATAATCACCGTATGGTAGTTCTTGAATCCCTTCACAAAATGCTCGATAGTGGCCGAGTTCTGGGTAATATGACTCTGGTACACCTGATAGATGTACTTATTATCGGCCAACTGGGGCGCATTGATAGAGAATGGAATCAGCAGTTTAATCTTATGTTTCTCGACGAAAGCCGACAGGGCAGCCATCTGCTTAGAGTAGAGCGGACCGATAATCAGGTCGCACTTGGCAGCAGCCTCATCGTTCAGAATCTCGTTGATATTGCCGTCCTCAGCTGCATTCCAGGCATGGATATCAACCGAAACGCCACGCTGCTTCAAGCTGTCGCAAGCCATCAGCACACCACGGTAGTACTCTAGCATGCGCTTGCCATCGCCATTCACATTGTGCAGTGGCAGCATCACACCCAGTCGGATGGCACGCTTACGAACATCATCGGTAGCATCCATATCGGGTTCTTTGGCCACGGGGTCAGCTACCTGCAGGGTAGCAAACGGAATCTTCAGCACGTCGCCTTTCTTCAGTTCGTAGCCAGGCTCGCTCATCTCAGGATTAGCCTTCATCAGCTGTTCGATGGTGAGATCATACATACGCGATATGCCGAAGATGGTTTCCTTCTTCTTCACCTTATGCAATCCGCGTATCTGTTCACCCTCTTGAGCCGAGGCCACACCAACTGTCAAACAGAGGGCAGCTAAGAACAAAAAATATCTTAAAACTCGCGTCATATTTTCAAAATTTAGTCATTTCGCGTACAAAAGTACTAAATAATTATCAAATATCAATTGCCAATTATCAATTTTTTAGTATCTTTGCACTTTAAATGAGTAAAAAATGATATTTCGACAGATAATTCCTACCGTTTTAGCCTTGTTTGCATCGCTTTCGGTCAGCGCACAGACCGATTCGGCTGCCATCGACTCGACTACCAATACAGGCGTCGAAAGCAAGCTCATTATGCCCAATACCTTTACCCCCAACGGCGATGGGCATAACGATATTTACAAGCCCAAGGAGTACCGGAACTTGTCCGAGTTTCGCGCGTACATATTTAATAGGTGGGGACAGAAACTCTACGAGTGGACCGATCCTGCCGAGGGATGGGATGGCAAATATCATGGAAACGATGTGAAACCCGGTGTTTACTTTGTGCTGGTAAAAGCCCGTGGCACCGATGATGTGATATACAACATACGCAAAGACGTAAACTTACTAAGAGGAGATGAACAGAGAAGATGAAAAGATAAATGTGTACGGTGCTCGCGTACACAACTTAAAGAATATTGATGTAGAGATTCCCCGTAACTCGCTCACGGTGATTACGGGATTGAGTGGCAGCGGCAAATCGTCGTTAGCCTTCGACACCATTTTTGCTGAAGGCCAGCGCCGCTATATCGAAACATTCTCGGCCTACGCCCGCAACTTCCTGGGTGGTATGGAGCGCCCCGATGTGGATAAGATTACAGGTTTGTCGCCAGTTATCAGCATCGAGCAGAAAACCACCAACAAAAACCCACGTTCAACTGTTGGTACTACCACCGAAATTTACGACTATCTGCGTCTGCTCTTTGCCCGAGCCGGTCGTGCTTACAGCTTTGCTACAGGCGAGGAGATGGTACGCTACACCGAAGAGCGTGTGCTGGATATGATTACGCACGACTATGCCGGTCATAAAATCTACATCCTGGCACCACTCGTTCGTAGTCGTAAAGGTCATTATCGCGAACTGTTTGAGAGTATGCGCCGCAAAGGCTATCTGCATATCCGTGTGGATGGTCAGATGCTCGACATCGTACAGGGCATGAAGGTAGATCGCTACAAGAATCACGATATCGAGGTAGTGGTTGATAAACTTAAAGTGCCCGACACACCAGATGTGGAGCGCCTGCAGAAGTCAATTTCCCTGGCTATGAAACAGGGCGATGGACTGATTATGATTCTTGATCAGGACACGGACTCCGTGAAGCATTTCTCAAAACGTTTGATGTGTCCCACCACGGGCATCAGCTATAGCGATCCTGCTCCAAACAACTTCTCGTTCAACTCGCCCCAAGGCGCCTGTCCGCATTGTAAGGGTTTGGGCGTTATCAACGAGATCGACCTCGACAAGGTGATTCCTAACAAGCAGGCCACCATCCGCGAGGGCGGTATCGTACCTCTTGGCAAATACAAGAACCAGATGATATTCTGGCAGGTAGAGGCTATTCTGAAGAAGTTCGAGTGTGATTTAAATACCCCTATCGCCGACATCCCCGACGATGCGATGACCGAACTACTCTATGGTTCGCTCGAGGATGTACGTATCGATAAGGACCTGGTACGCACATCGAGCGATTACTTTGTGTCGTTCGATGGCATCATCAAATACCTGCGTGGCGTGATGGAGAACGACGATTCATCAGCCGGACAGAAATGGGCCGACCAGTTCCTGGCCGAAATCACCTGTCCTGAATGTCACGGTCAGCGACTCAATCGCGAGGCCCTCTCCTACACGTTCGGTGGTCGCAATATCGCCGAACTGGCCAATATGGACCTGATTGATTTGCGTAAGTGGATCGACGAGCTGGAAATCGGAAATAATTTATCAAAACAAGAATATACCATCGCCAAGGAGATTCTGAAGGAGATTAAAACCCGTTTGGATTTCCTGCTCGATGTAGGTCTCGACTATCTGTCGCTCAACCGCCAGTCGGCAACCCTGTCGGGTGGTGAGAGTCAGCGCATCCGACTGGCCACACAGATTGGTTCGCAACTCGTTAATGTGCTTTATATTCTCGACGAGCCATCTATCGGATTGCACCAGCGCGACAACGAGCGACTCATCAACTCGCTCAAGGAACTACGCGATATCGGTAATACTGTGATTGTAGTAGAACACGACGAGGATATGATGCGCAGTGCCGATTACATCGTGGATATCGGTCCCCGTGCCGGTCGTAAAGGTGGCGAGGTAGTGTTCCAAGGGACTCCTGCTGAGCTGTTAAAGACCAATACCCTTACAGCGCAATACCTCAACAAATCGCTCACCACTCACGTTGCACCTCTCACCCCGAGAAAGGGTTCTGGTCAGAGTCTGGTACTGCGTGGTTGTACAGGTAACAACCTCAAGCATATCAATGCCGAATTCCCATTGGGTAAGCTCATCGTGGTAACCGGTGTGAGCGGATCAGGTAAGAGTACCCTCATCAACGAGACGTTGCAGCCTATCCTGTCACACCATTTCTATCGCTCGCTCAAACGCCCTATGCCCTACGAGAGCATCGAGGGCCTCGACCTGATAGACAAAGTGGTGAGTGTGGATCAGAGTCCTATCGGTCGCACACCACGCTCTAACCCAGCTACATATACAGGTGTCTTCTCCGATATCCGCTCACTGTTTGTGAACCTGCCCGAGGCTAAGATTCGTGGTTACAAACCTGGCCGTTTCTCATTCAACGTCAAGGGTGGTCGTTGCGAAACTTGCGGCGGTAATGGCTATAAGACCATCGAGATGAATTTCCTGCCCGATATCCAGGTGCCTTGCGAGGATTGTCATGGCAAACGTTATAACCGCGAAACCCTCGAGGTGCGTTACAAAGGTAAATCGATTGCTGATGTACTCGATATGACTATCAATCAGGCCGTAGAGTTCTTTGAGAACGTGCCCGACATCCTACGTAAAATCAAGAGTATTCAGGATGTAGGTTTAGGCTACATCAAGTTAGGTCAGCCATCTACCACCCTTTCTGGTGGTGAGAGTCAGCGCATCAAACTCGCTACCGAACTCTCAAAGCGCGATACAGGTAAAACCATGTATATTCTCGACGAACCTACAACCGGTCTGCACTTCGAGGATATCCGCATTCTAATGCAGGTGTTGCAGCAGTTGGTTGATCGTGGTAACACAGTGATTATCATCGAGCACAATCTCGATGTGATCCGTCAGGCCGACTGGATTATCGATATTGGGCCC
The DNA here is from genome assembly GCF_900107775.1 of Xylanibacter ruminicola. GTDB lineage: Bacteria > Bacteroidota > Bacteroidia > Bacteroidales > Bacteroidaceae > Prevotella > Prevotella ruminicola_C. The sequence continues at coordinate 637,977 of NZ_FNRF01000003.1, read as the reverse complement.
GAAGGCGGTCGCGGCGGTGGCGAGATCCTCTGCGCCGGCACACCTCAGCAAGTAGCAAAAAGTAAGCGAGGCTACACCCCCCGCTTTATCAAGGAGATATTAGGCAAATAAGAATTGTAAAGTGGAAGGCAACTCCACCTCTACCCTAACACTAACCTTGTTCTACTATCAGGGTAAAGCATGGTTAGTATTAGGGTAAATTTGTAAGCAAATAGCAACTTTTGCTTACTTTTTTATTAAAAATTTGGCAAAATGTTTGGCGGTTTGAAATTAAATATATACTTTTGCAGCCGAAATGTTATAAAGACAACATAGAATATGAACAGAATTCAGAACAACTATTGGTGGTGGCAGAGCTCGAGATTAAATAGTCGCGAGGTTTAATGCCGTATACCTATAAATATAGTATAAAAAGGCTCGTCGCGACAGCGACGGGCCTTTTTTAATTAAACATTGAACATTGAAAATTGAACATTATATGGAAAATTATTTTGCTGACGAGAAAGGTTTTTACGGAGAGTTCGGTGGTGCCTATGTGCCCGAGATACTCTACAAGTGTGTACACGACCTGCAGGAGGCTTACCTGCCCATCATTGAGAGTGAAGAGTTTAAGGCAGAATACCATGCCCTGCTGAAAGACTACGTTGGTCGCCCCAGTCCACTGTATTACGCTAAGCGTATGAGCGAGAAGTATGGCTGCCAGCTGTACCTGAAGCGCGAGGACCTGAACCATACTGGTGCCCACAAGATTAACAACACCATCGGACAGATTCTGCTGGCCAAGAAGATGGGTAAAACCCGTATTACCTGCGAGACAGGTGCCGGACAGCACGGTGTGGCCACCGCTACGGTATGTGCACTAATGAATATGAAGTGCGAGGTGTTTATGGGTGCAACAGATGTGGAGCGCCAGCACACCAACGTAGAACGTATGAAGATGTTGGGAGCCACTGTAAATCCTGTACGTACAGGTAACATGACCCTGAGCGATGCCTGCAGCGCTGCTATCCGCGACTGGTGCTGTCACCCACGCGACACCTACTATCTGGTTGGTAGCACCATGGGCCCACACCCCTACCCCGACCTGGTAGCCAAGATGCAGGCTGTGATCAGCGAAGAAATCAAATGGCAGCTAGAGGCCCAGATTGGTCGCGACTATCCCGACTATCTCATCGCCTGTATCGGTGGCGGTAGCAACGCAGCCGGCACCATCTACCACTACGTAAACGAGGAGCGTACCAAGATAGTACTGGCTGAGGCTGGCGGACACGGTTGGCAGACCGATCATACTGCAGCCACCATCCATAAGGGAACTACCGGTATTCTGCATGGCTCAAAAATGCTGGTGATGCAGGATGAGAACGGACAGATACAGGAGGCATTCACCATCTCGGCAGGCCTGGATTACCCAGGCGTAGGACCTATGCACTGTAACATGGCCAAGAAAGGTCGCAGTAAGGTACTGAGCATCAACGACGATGAGGCTATCCGTGGCGGTTACGAACTGACACGTATGGAGGGTATCATCCCCGCCATCGAAAGTGCACATGCCATTGCAGCACTCTCGAAACTCACGTTCAAGAAGGACGATGTAGTAGTGTTGACGGTAAGCGGTCGCGGCGATAAGGACGTTGAGACCTATCTGAAGAATAAGGCTATGGCTGGTGAATACGGGAATTTTTGATTGAACATTGAAAATTGAACATTATGAGTACTTTCAATTATACAACTACAAGCAAAACCATTCTGGCGGATTTGTATACGCCAGTGGGGGTATATATGCGACTGAGAGATTTGTACCCACAGAGCGCCCTGATGGAAAGTTCGGACTATCACGAGAAGGACAACTCACGCTCGTTTATCGGTATCGAGCCCATGGCCAGCGTAGCTATCGGTCACGGCATGGCTACCATCACCTATCCTGATGGCACCACACTGCAGCACGAGGTAAACAAGGATTACCGCAGCGATAAGGCTATCCACGAACTGATTGACCGCATACACGTAGAGGGCGATGATGCCAAGCTTTGCGGATTGTTTGGCTATACCAGCTTTAATGCCGTACGCTACTTTGAGGATATCAACGTAAAGGACGAGACTCAGGCTAAGAACGATGCCCCCGACTTGCTCTATATATTATATAAGGTGGTGATTGTGTTCGACCACTTTAATAATACCATCAAGCTTGTTTCGCTGGAAGCCCCCTCCAACCTCCCCCAAAAGGGTGAGGCTCAGGTGGATGTGATTCTTAAAGCCATGAACAAGGCAAATGTAAAGGCATACGATTTCCATCCTGTAGGCGATGTGCGCTCTACCTTGACAGATGATGAGCATCGTGAGAACATCCGTCGAGGCATTAAGCACTGTCTGCGTGGCGATGTGTTCCAGATTGTGCTGAGCCGCCGATTCATCCAGCAATACGAGGGCGACGATTTCAAACTGTATCGTGCCCTGCGTTCAATCAACCCAAGCCCCTATCTGTTCTACTTCGACTTTGGCGGTTTCCGTATCTTCGGTTCAAGTCCCGAGACGCATTGTCGAATAGAAGCCTCCCCCCTCCCCCCTCCAAAAGGAAGGGGAGCAATGCGGGCATATATAGATCCTATTGCTGGAACAACAAAGAGAACGGGCGATGCTGAGGCCGACCGCAGGGGGGCTGAGTACCTGCGCAACGATCCTAAGGAGAATGCCGAGCACGTGATGCTGGTTGACCTGGCACGTAACGACCTTTCGAGAAACTGTCATGGTGTAAAGGTTGATTTCTACAAGGATTTGCAGTATTACAGTCATGTGATTCATTTGGTATCGCGCGTATCGGGCGAGCTCGACGAAGGCGCCGATCCTATCAAGGCGTTTATCGACACCTTCCCTGCAGGTACCCTTTCAGGTGCACCAAAGGTACGCGCCATGCAGCTTATCAGCGAGTACGAGCCACATAACCGCGGTGCTTACGGCGGTTGTATCGGCTACATCGGACTGGATGGCAGTCTGAATCAGGCCATCACCATCCGTACCTTCGTATCACGTAATGGCGAGTTGTGGTTCCAGGCAGGAGGCGGCATCGTAGCTAAGAGCGATGTAGAGTACGAACTGCAGGAGGTGAACAACAAGCTTGGCGCCCTGCGCAAGGCCATACTGATGGCGGAGAAGATGTAAGGCACGGATTACACGGATTAACACGGATTTATTATGAAAATAGTCATTATTGATAACTACGACTCGTTTACATACAACTTGAGTCATTTAGTAAAGGAGCTGGGCGCAGAGGTAACAGTACTGCGTAACGACCAGTTTAAACTTGAGGACCTGGAGCCATATAGCAAGATTATCCTGAGTCCGGGGCCTGGTATCCCCAGCGAGGCAGGTCTGCTGCTCGACGTGATTAAGACCTATGCCGGCAAGAAGCCCATCCTGGGTGTATGCTTAGGCCATCAGGCCATCGGCGAGGCATTCGGTGGTAAGCTGGAAAACCTGAGCGATGTGTTCCACGGCGTAGCAACACCCTGTCATATTACCGTTGAAGACCCCATCTTCAGTGGCATAGAGCGAAATATCACCATCGGTCGCTACCACTCGTGGGTGGTATCAAAAGAGAATTTCCCTGACTGTTTGGAAATCACAGCCGTTTCTGACGAAGGGCAGATTATGGCCTTGCGCCACAAAACGATGAACATCCGCGGCATACAGTTCCACCCAGAGAGCGTACTGACACCCGACGGCAAGAAAATGCTGCAAAACTGGATGTTTCTTTAACATTGAACATTGAATATTGAACATTGAACTTTAAATAATATGGCACAAACAATGAAGGACATCCTGAATAGGATGCTGAACCACGAGGAATTATCTCGTGAAGAAATGAAAGAAATTCTGATTGGTATCACCCAGAGCGAGTTTCCCAACGAGCAGATTACTGCCCTGCTCACCGCGCTGCAGATGCGTGGCGTAACAGTCGACGAACTGTTGGGTTTCCGCGATGGTATCTTGGAAACAGGCGTGCCAGCCATTCTGAATGCCGACCGCTACATCGACGTGGTAGGTACAGGTGGCGACCGCAAGAACACCTTTAATATCTCGACCACCAGCTGCTTTGTGATTGCTGGTGCTGGCTACAAGGTAGCTAAGCATGGTAACTACGCAGCCACATCGGTATCGGGTGCCTCGAATGTAATTCAGCACCATGGCATTAAGTTTACCGATGATATCGACAAACTGAACCGCAGCTTGAACGAGGCTGGCATCGTGTATCTGCACGCCCAGCTGTTTGCCAAGGCCATGAAGTTTGTAGGCCCTATCCGCAAGGCCCTTCAGTTCCCTACCATCTTTAATTTGTTAGGTCCACTGGTTAACCCCTCACAGCCACAGTGCCAGTTGTTGGGTGTAGCCAACCTCGACCAGATGCGCCTGTACAACCAGGTATACCAGAAGATTGGTATCGACTACGGTATCGTGAACTCTATCGATGGTTACGACGAGATCTCGCTGACAGGCGACTTCAAGGTAACCACCAAGCATTACGAGCGTATCTTTAAGCCCAGCGACCTTGGCTTTGAAATTGCCAAGCCCGAGGAGTTGGTTGGCGGTGCTACCGAAGAAGAGGCAGCACAGATCTTTGACAGCGTACTGGAGAACCGTGCCCTGCCCGCTCAGAAGAATATCGTACTGGCCAATGCAGCCTTCGGTATCCAGGTTCTGGAGAAGGGCGAGAAGAGCATCGAGGAGTGTGTAGAGATTGCCCGCGAGAGTATCGACAGCGGTGCCGCCCTCCGCACCTTCAAGAAGTTCGTTGAGTTGAACAGTTAATATTTTTCGCAAAGATAACACGGATTAACTTATGCAAGACATATTGCAAGAGATAGTAGCGAACAAGCGCGTGGAAGTTGAGGCCGCTAAGATGGCGGTGGCTCCAGCGGTGCTGCACAAACAAGTGGAGGCGATTCTCGACTTCAGCGTGGTCTCGATGAAGAACGCCCTCACCGAATCCGACTCAGGCATCATCGCTGAGTTCAAGCGCAAGTCGCCATCAAAGGGTTGGATTAAGGAGGAGGGGCAGCCCGACATCATCCCATTGAGCTACCAAAAGAATGGCGCTGCTGCACTGAGCATACTTACCGACCAGAAGTATTTTGGCGGTTGCGACGACTTTATTCGCACGGCCCGTCACAGCGGTGTAAACATCCCCATCCTTTACAAGAACTTTGTGATAGATGAGTATCAGCTGTTCCAGGCACGCTTGTGCGGGGCTTCGGCTGTACTGCTGATTGCCGCCGACTTGTCGATAGCCGAGTGTAAAAGTCTGCTGAACACCGCCCACCAATTAGGCCTGGAAGTTCTTTTAGAGATGCACTCCAACGAAGAATTGGAATACGCTGGGTTAGAACCAGATATGTACGGTATAAACAACCGCAATTTAGGTTCGTTTGTGACCGACGTAGAGAACTCATTCCGCTTGGCAGAGCTATTACCAAAGGATGCCGTAAAGGTGAGCGAGAGTGGTATTTCGAACCCTGATACGGTGAAGGCTTTACGTGAGGTTGGTTTCCGTGGTTTCCTGATTGGCGAGAACTTTATGAAGACAGCCGATCCAGGATCAGCATTACGTGAATTTATTGAGAAGCTATGATAATCAAGGTTTGTGGTATGAGAGAGGCGGAGAACATCCGCGAGGTTGAACAATGTTCAATGTTAAATGATCAATGTTCAATTGATTGGATGGGCTTCATCTTCTGGCCTAAGTCGAGTAGGTTTGTGAGCCAAGTGCCAGCTTACTTGCCAGAGCACTGCCAGCGCGTGGGTGTGTTTGTTGATGCCAGCATCGGCGACATCATGTCGGCCGTTGATAGCTTTGCACTCAACTATATCCAGTTGCATGGTCAGGAGTCGCCTAGCTACATCATTCAGTTGAAGCCACACCTGCCCGCCGATGTAAAAATAATTAAAGCATTCAACATCGCCACTACCAACGACCTGGCGCAGACCAAACCCTACGAAGGATTGGCAGATATCTTTCTCTTCGATACGAAAGGAAAGTGCGTGGGTGGCAACGGTGAGAAGTTCGACTGGACAGTACTCGATGCCTACACAGGCAGCACACCTTTCTTGCTGAGTGGTGGTATCGGTCCCGATGATGCTGAGCGTGTTCGCAACTTCCAGCACGATAAGTGCATAGGTATCGACTTGAACTCACGTTTCGAATCAGCCCCTGCTCTCAAGGATGCCGAAAAACTCAAGGCATTCTTTCAGAATGTAAAAATGTAAAAATGAGATAATGTAAAAATGTAACAAGATGAATAAGATCAATCAACTTTTCGCAAACAGTCAGGACCAGAAACTCCTGTCGCTGTACTTTTGCGCAGGCTGCCCCACACTCGAGGGCACAGGCGATGTGATTCTCGCCATGCAGCGTCGTGGTATTGCCATGATTGAAGTTGGCATTCCGTTCAGCGATCCATTGGCCGACGGTCCTGTTATTCAGACTGCCGCCACCCAGGCCCTGAAAAACGGTATGAACCTGCATATCCTTTTCGATCAGCTGAAAGCCATCAAGGATCAGGTGCAGATTCCACTGGTACTGATGGGCTATCTGAACCCTATTCTGCACTACGGTATCGAGGATTTCTGTCAGAGTTGTGTAGAGGCTGGCGTGAGTGGTGCCATCATCCCCGACCTGCCATTCAAGGATTATCAGGAAGTAATAAAACCCATTGCTGATAAGTACGACCTGCGCATCATCATGTTGATTACCCCCGAGACCAGCGAGGAGCGTATCCGCTTTATCGACGATAATACCGACGGCTTTGTATATATGGTATCGAGTGCTGCCATCACTGGTGCCCAGCAGAGTTTCGACGATGCCAAGCAGGAGTACTTCCGTCGTATCAACGCCATGAATCTGCGCAACCCACGCATGATTGGTTTCGGTATCAGCAACAAGCAGACGCTCGAAGCCGCCCAGCAGAATGCCGCAGGTGCCATTATCGGTTCAAAGTTCGTAACCTTGCTAAGCGAAAGCAAGAACGCCGACGAGGCCCTCGACAAACTGTTTGACGCCCTTGAAAGATAACGTTTACGTAGAATTTTACGTATTGATTAGTTTGTAGTTTAGCGCTTTTGTTGTATATTTGCAGCAAAATTGCGAGACTGCAAACTAATAAACGTTACTAAATACAGATGATTAAAAGAATTTTTCAGATTGCGATGCTCTGTGTGCTGACACCCCTGTTAGCAGCAGCTCAGCAGTGGGACGAGGCTCAGTACCGACAGATTGAGCAGAGTATCCGCACACCGCATTTTGCCGACAAGGCTTATGTGATTACCCAGTATGGCGCCAAAACTACCAACACAGCCGCCAAGAACCAGAAGGCTATCCAGAAAGCCATCGACCTCTGCTCGAAGAAGGGCGGCGGCCGCGTAGTAATTCCCGCAAATCAGAAGTTCCTGACAGGTGCCATCCAGCTGAAGAGTGGTGTGAACCTGGAGGTGCAGGAAGGTGCCGTACTCGAGTTTGCCTTCCAGCCCGAGCTCTACCCCATTGTAGAAACCTCATGGGAGGGTTTGGAGTGCTTCAACCTCTCGCCTTGCGTATATGCTTTCAAGGCTAAGGATATTGCCATTACCGGTAAGGGTACGATTGATGGTGGCGGCAGCAACGACACCTGGTGGCCTTGGAATGGCAATCCCCGTTTTGGTTGGAAAGAGGGCACCATCAGTCAGCGTGGCGGCTCACGTGCGCGCCTGCTTAAGAATGGTGAGGACGGTGTACCTATGTATAATGAGAAAGGTGAGCGTACCCCCGAGCGCGTGTTTACAGCTCAGGATGGTCTGCGCCCACAGCTGGTAAGCTTTAACAAATGCGAAGGCATTCTGTTGGAGGATGTTACGCTGTTGCGTTCGCCGTTCTGGGTGATTCACCCCCTGCACTCTACCGATATCACCGTTCGTCGTGTGAAAATGATTAACGACGGACCTAACGGCGACGGCTGCGACCCTGAGTGCTGCGACCGCGTGCTGATTGAGGACTGTTTCTTTAACACCGGCGACGACTGTATCGCTATCAAGAGCGGACGTAACCGCGACGGTCGTGAGCGTAACATGCCATCAAAGAACATCATCATCCGCAACTGCGAAATGAAGAACGGACATGGTGGTGTGGTAGTAGGCTCAGAGATTTCGGGCGGTTGTCAGAATGTGTATGCCCACGATTGTGTGATGGATTCGCCAGAGCTGGAGCGCGTGCTGCGTATCAAGACCAACAGCTGCCGTGGTGGTATCATCGAGAATATCAACATGCGTAACATTACCGTTGGTAAGTGTAAGGAGAGCGTGCTGAAGATTAACCTCGACTACGAGCACAACGAGATTTGCTGCCGTGGCTACTACCCCATTGTACGTAATGTATATATGGAAAATGTTACCAGTCAGCAGTCGCAGTATGGTGTGCAGATTATCGGACTGGACGAGGATACATTTGTTTACGACATCAACGTTAAGAACTGTCACTTCAACGGCGTAAAGAGCGGCAACTTTATGAGCGGCAAGACCCGTAACGTAAACTTCGACCGCTTGTTTATCAATGGTTCGCTAGCACTGCTCAAGACACCTTACCAGAACTACTCGGAGTGGATGACCTACAGCGAGATACAGCGCAACCCCAAGAGCTACCTGCTTGACTTTTCACAGAAACCCAAGTGGAGCTACGTGATGGGTATCGAACTGGAAGGTATGCTCGACACCTATCTTAAATATGGTGGTGAGGATATCCGCAAGTACTGTCAGGAATATACCGACACGATGATTAACGCCAAAGGCGGCATTCGCAACTATGATATCCTGGATTACAACCTCGACAACGTGCGTACCGGTCATTTCGTTACCCGCATGTATCAGCAGTGGCCCGAGGCAAAGAGCCTGGCTGCCATGAAGACCATGATGAAGCAGTTGCAGAACCAGCCTCGCACCATCGCCGACAAAGTATTCTGGCACAAGGCCATCTACGCCTATCAGGTATGGTTGGATGGCATCTTCATGGGTCTGCCCTTCCGCACCCTTACCGCACCTATCACCACCACCGCCAAGGAGGCAAAGAAAGGTGCCATCAACAAGATTTACGACGATGCTGTAAATCAGCTGAAGATAACCTACGAGCGTACACTCGACCCCAAGACAGGTTTGAACCGTCATGCTTACGACGAAACCCGCAACACCTTCTGGGCCGACAAAACCACCGGTCTTTCACAGCACTGTTGGGGCCGCGCGCAGGGTTGGTATTCGATGGCACTCATCGAGGTGCTCGATGCCCTGCCCGAGGATTATGCCCGTCGCCAGGAAGTAATCGACCTGCTGAAGAAGGATCTGGATGCCGTTATCAAATGGCAGGACAAAAAAACAGGTGTTTGGTATCAGGTAATGGATCAGCCTGGTCACGAAGGCAACTACTTAGAGTCGACCTGCTCGTCGATGTTTGCCTACGTGCTGCTCAAGGCCTACAACAAAGGTTACCTGGGCACAAAATATCGCGATGCCGGTATCAAAGCCTATAAAGGTATCATCAATAACTTTATCCGCATAAACGAGGATAAGACCATCTCGCTCACTCAGTGTTGTTCGGTAGCAGGACTCGGTCCGGCAGCCACACCCGAGGTACAGGCGGCCTTGAAGAAGATAAACCCCAAAGCAACGGTAAATGAGAATACCCGACGTGATGGCGGTTTCAACTATTATCTGTCGGAACCTATTCGCGACAACGATGCCAAAGGTGTTGGCCCGTTTATCTGGGCCTCGCTCGAAATGGAACAGTTAGGATACAATATCAACAACGTGACGGCCTCTATAGACCGTCACGCTGTTGTTAATCGCAATAACCCAATTATCACCCAAGCCGATGCCCTGTCGTCGTTATCTGTGGGTAACGGCCACTTTGTAACTACCGTAGATGTAACCGGTTTGCAGTCGTACCCCGAGGCATACAAACAAGGTGTGCCCCTCTGCGCCATGAGCGATTGGGGCTGGCACCAGTTTCCGAACACCAAAGGATTGAAACCCTCGGAGTCGGAGAAAGCCTTTGATTTCGGACATGGTCATCAGGAGGTGTATGCTGTAGAATACAAGAAGGCCGAGGACGGTCGCCACAAGGAGGCCACTGAGTTTTTTCGTGTCAACCCGCACCGTTTGAACTTAGGCACTTTGGGCTTGCACCTTACCGATGCCAACGGCACACCTGTCGCCTTGAATCAGCTTACCAACATCCGTCAGGAGCAGAAACTGTTGGATGGCGAGATTGAATCGGTGTTTACAGCCGATGGTCAGAAGGTTGAGGTGACTACAGGTGTTCATCCTGCCAAGGATGCGGTGTATGCCCGTATCGTGAGTCAGTTGCTCAAGAACCAGCGTGCCACCATCCGTTTACGTTTTCCCTATCCCACCGGCAAGCATGCCGATGATGCCAACGACTGGAACCAGCCCGACAAGCACCAGTCGGAGATTGTAGAGCAGAGCGCACAGAAAGCCCTGATTAAGCGCACCCTTGATGCCACCACCTATTACGTGCTGCTGCAGTGGGAAGGACTGGCTACACTCAGTCAGTGTGATAATCATGAGTTTGAGCTGGCAGCCAATGAGGATGTGCTCACCGTATCAGCCGAATACCTGAACGCCTTACCCGCCACCCAGGCTTTAGCTTTTGAGTACGACCAGTACCATAAAGCCACGTTGCGCCATTGGAATGCCTGGTGGAAAGCAGGTGCCATTGTAGATTTCTCGCAGTGTACAGATCAGCGCGCCAAGGAATTGGAGCGCCGCGTGGTACTCTCGCAATACCTTACTCAGATCAACTGTGCCAACAACATGCCCCCACAGGAAACCGGACTTACTTACAACAGCTGGTTCGGTCGGCCACACTTAGAGATGACCTGGTGGCATGCCGTAGATTTCACCCTCTGGAACCGTCCCGAGGTAGTAGCACAGATGCTGCAGTGGTATAACCAAGTGGCCTATCCTGTGGCCCGACAGATAGCCCAGCGCCAAGGTTTCAAGGGTGCACGCTGGATGAAGATGACCGACCCCTGGGCGGGCGAAGCCCCCTCTAACACCGGCTCGTTCCTGATCTGGCAGCAGCCCCACTACATCTATCTGGCCGAGGAGATGTATCGCGCCAATCCTACCGCCGAAACACTGAAAGCCTACGGTGAGCAGGTAGAAGCCACCGCCGAATTTATGGCCGATTACGTTACCTACGATGCTAAGCAGAAGTGTTACATCCTGAAAGGCGCCACCGCCATGCAGGAGTGCATGACCAAGGATATCTCCTACAATCAACCCTTCGAACTGGCTTATTGGCAGTACGGTTTGAAGGTAGCCAATGCGTGGCGCGAACGCCAAGGCTTGGCACGCCATCAGAAGTGGGATGACATCACAGCCCACCTGTCGCCCCTGCCCGAAGCAGATGGTGTCTATACCGCAGGCATACAGATTGGCAGCAACAAGCATCATGAGGCTTTCGACCCCTTTGATGCCACCGGTAAGAAAGTGGAGACCTTTGCCGACAAGTGCCGCAACGACCACCCTGCCGTGCTGGGTGCCTGTGGCATGCTGCCATACACCGATTTATATAATAAGGAGAAGATGCAGCGCACTCTGGACTGGGTGATGCAGAACTGGAACTGGCAAACCACTTGGGGCTGGGACTATGGCATGATAGCCATGACCGCCGCCCGTCTGGGTCAGCCCGAGACAGCCCTCAAAGCCCTGCTCATCGATACGCAGAAGAACACCTATCTGCCCAGCGGTCATAACTTCCAGACTGCCGACCGCTTGCGCATCTATCTGCCCGGAAACGGGGCACTGCTCACAGCCGTGGCCATGATGTGTGCCGGTTGGGATGGATGCAGCAATCCTCTGAACCCAGGCTTCCCTCAAGATGGCAGTTGGAACGTACGCTGGGAAGGTCTGCAAAAAATGCAATAATAAGTCACAAAAATCAGTCGCACCGTGCTGTGTGCGATAACACCCCTGCACAACGTAAACGTTTGCAGGGGATTTTATATAAAAATGTATACAACATTTCACAATTAATAATACTTTTGCAACCGAAAGTTCCTCAGTGAGCTTAAAAAACGCTAAATATTTAACTCTATAAAAATAACTTTAAGTACAACTAAAACTTACGTTCGTATGAATCATCAAATCAAAAGAGCCTCTATGGCTTTGCTTTTATCTGTGTTCTGCTTCGTAGCTTATGCTCAGAAGACTATCACAGGTACAGTGAAGGATGCATCAGGTGAACCAATGATTGGTGTAAGCGTTATTGTCGATGGTACCACTATCGGTGGTGTAACCGACTTCGACGGTAATTTCACCATTCAGAACGTATCTGAAAAGGCCGTCCTGAAGATTTCTTACATCGGTTTCAAGGAGCAGAAGATTTCTGTAGCCGGTAAGAACAGTTTTAACGTTACCATGCAGGAAGATGCTGCTGCACTCGACGAGGTGGTAGTAGTAGGTTATGGTACGATGAAGAAGAAGGACCTGACCGGTTCGGTTGCTTCGGTTAAGACCGAGGATCTGGCTAAGGTGGCAGGTGCCAACGCCCTTTCGGCCATGCAGGCCAAGGTGCCTGGAGTTGACCTCCAGCAGAGTGGCGGTGGTGAGGCCGGTGCCGGTGTGAGCATGACCCTGCGTGGTAACCGTTCACTGTTGGCAGGTAACGGTCCTCTGGTTATTGTGGATGGTGTAGAGTATGGTTCTACCCTCGACATCCCAGCTACCGATATCGAGTCGATGGATATCCTGAAGGATGCTGCCTCTACCGCTATCTATGGTACCAAGGGTGCTAACGGTGTTATCCTGATTACCACCAAGCGTGGTTCTGCCGGTAAGACCAAGGTAAACTTCAACGGCTACCTCTCATTCAACGGTGCCACAGGTATTGTTAAGCCAATGTATGGCGACAAGGAAGTTCAGCGCCTGATTGACAAGAAGAACTACGAGACTGCTGCTGCCAACGATTGGAATTTCACCAACACTGCAACTGCAGCCGATGTTCTGACATTCACACTCGACGATCTTACTGAGACACTTGACATCTATAACAATAAGAGCTATACCGACTGGCTCGATATGATTCTCGATAACAGTGTATCGCAGAACTACGAAGTTTCAGTACAGGGTGGTAACGAGAAGACCAACTTCAACGTTTCTCTTTCTGCTATGGATGATAAAGGTTTGATGAAGGGCGATGAGTATAATCGTTATACCGGTCGCGCCAATATCGACCATCAGATTAACCGCATCGTAAAGATTGGTGCTAGTCTGTCATACGCTTATAAGAGCAACGACAAGCGTAACGGCGGTGTTTACAACCAGGCACAGAAGATGACAACTATCACTCACGCTTATCTGAACGATGGCGAAATAAACTATCAGCCCAACCCCTGGTATTCAGCTCACTGCTCTCCACTGCTTGATGAGAATGGTGCATACCAGAAGAACATTGAGAGTACTCGTTTCTTTGGTAGCGGTTACTTACAGTTGAATCCTATCAAAGGTCTGACTTTGAAATCACAATTCACTGCCGACCGTAGCGAGTCACGTACAGGTTCGTACGAGGACTACCAGTGTCAGTCTCGCTATCAGGAAAATAAGGGTAGTTACATTTCAAATTCTCGTAGCGTAAGCACAAAGTATGTATGGCAGAACACTGCTAACTACAATAAGACCATAGGTAAGCACGACATGACTTTCCTGCTGGGACACGAGATGTCTCAGTCGGTATCTGAGTCACTTTCTATCGCTGGATATGCAGGCTATGAGCACTACTACACCAGTTCTTTCTATGATGTAAGTAAGATTGATGATCCTAGCAAATCTTCAGGTTATACCAAGACCTCTATGCTGTCGTTCTTTGGTCGTGCCAACTACTCTTTCGATGGAAAATATCTCTTGCAGGCTTCTGTTCGTGCCGATGGTTCTTCAGTATTGGCCGAAGGTCATAAGTGGGGTTTCTTCCCATCAGTAAGCGCCGGTTGGCGTATTTCAGAGGAAGGTTTCATGAAGAACACCAAGTCGTGGTTGGATAACTTGAAATTCCGCGTATCATGGGGTCTCTCAGGTAACTCAGCAATTTCTGCTTATCAGACATTGGCAACAATTAAGAGCATTGTACCAAACTCTACAGACAAGGCTCCTATGACCATGGCAAATCCAAACCTGACATGGGAAAAGACAGCCGCTCTCGACTTCGGTCTCGACTTCTCATTCCTGAATGGTCGTATCTATGGTAGCATCGACTACTATAACAGTAAGACCTACGATCTGTTGTACTACAAGACCGCTCCTGCCTCATCGGTATTCACCAGCACTATCTCTAACGTTGGTAAGACCAAGGGCCACGGTCTCGAGATTTCACTCGGTGCAGTACCCGTTAAGACCGACGACTTTACTTGGGATTTGAGTGCCTCTGCTACCTTTGCCCGCGACGAGGTTTCTGAACTGGCCGACGGTATCGAGCAGGTGGTATCAGGCACCAGTATCCTGAAGATCGGCGAACCCGTATCTGCTTACTATACTTATGACATGGACGGTTGCTGGGGCATCGGTGAGTTTGAGAAGTACATGGCCGAACATCCAAACTTTGTAAAGCCATTCTCTGACTACGGCGATCCTGGTACACCAAAGGTTATTGATACAAATGGTGACGACCAGATTGACGATAACGACAAGATTGTTTACAATCGCAGTCCTAAGGCTATCCTTGGCTTGAGCACATCGTTCACCTATAAGGATTTCTCACTGAGCATTCAGACAATGGCTCGCTTGGGTGGTTACCTGAACTACAGTGGCTATGGCCTCTACCTGTACGACAATGCCAACTGGGGCGACCTGAGCTACTGGACACCTGACAACCAGGGGGCCGACATCCCATCACCAGGATGCGCAGGTTCTACACCTACCTATTTCAAGAGTGCCATCCAGATTCAGAAGGCCGACTACTTCAAGATTAAGGATATCACATTGGCCTACAATCTGCCGAAGAGTCTGATAAAGAAGGCTTACATAAGCAATGCTCGCGTATATTGCTCACTGAAGAACTACTTCACATTCAGTCACTTCGACAACTACGACCCAGAGCGTGGTGGTTCGGTCAACTTCCCACTGATGAAGCAGGTTGTAGTAGGTCTTAACGTAACTTTCTAATCAAATAATTGATCATTGATATGAAAAAGATATATAGTATGTTATTTGCTGCCGCAGTGATCGGCTTCGGCGCAACCTCCTGCTCAGACTTCCTGGAGGAGGACAACAAGACCGGTGAGACTGCCGACCTGGCTTACAACACCGTATCGGGTATCGACGGACTGATCCAGTCAGCTTACACCTACACACACGGATGGTGGGGTAAGGAACCATCACTGGGTCTTGCAGAAATGGGCTCAGACCTGTTCTACTTTGGCTACGACAACAAGCAGAAGTCGATGCTGAAGTACGATATCTCGGCCGAGGCTCTTGGTAGCAACACAGCCGACAACCCCTGCTTGGACGAGTATTGGGAGATGTTCTACGCTGGCGTAGATGTATGTAACAACGCCCTGAAGTATGTTCCCGAGTGCAGCGTTATCGACGATAACAAGAAGGCCGCCTACCTGGGCGATGCTTACTTCCTCCGCGCTCTGTACTACTCGCAGATGGTAGCATTGTGGGGACCTATTCCTTACAACGCCGAGCCCGTTAGCTCTATCAACAACAATCCTGTTCGTGTACCAGAGGCTGAGGTTTACGGCAACATTTTGGCCGACTTGAAATTAGCTATGGAAAATTACAAGAAGGCAAATGTTATGGAGGTAAATTCTGCTACTGCCGGACGTGCATGTTATTATTCTGCTGAAGCTCTCTACGCTCGTGTAGCTCTGTACGCAGCTTCATGGTTGGGCGCCAATGCCGTTAGCGGTTATGGCAACCTGTATACTGAGGCTCTCAACGCTGCTACCGATGTTATCAATAACTCTGGTGCCAAGTTCTACAGCCGCTACAGCGACACATGGAATATGAAGAACGAGGAGGCAACAGTCAATACTGAAAATCTGTATGCTGTTCATTATTCCAACACCCTAACATCTGGTTTCGATAACTGCGTACCTTATCGTTATAGTGGTGGTGGTACCGATGAGTATAACAGTTTGATTACTCGTACTGGTTATAAGAAGAATGGTGGTAGTGCATCATTGCTGATGTTTGTATCTCTTTGGAACAACGGATGTGATGATCTCGGCAATAGCGGTCAGAAAAACACTCAGGTATTCTGGCGTGTAGCTGCAGGCAAAACTACTATCAAGAGTAAGATGACAGGCAAGGATGTTGAGGTTGGAAAGTACTACTCTCCTTACGGACGTGGATTTACCCGTTACCTGCCCTCACTCTATCTCTGGCAGATTCTTGATGAGATTAAGGAAACCGACCAGCGTTACAACGGCACTCTGCTCACCAGCTATCGTATTCCTTACGAGTTGTCGCAGAATGCAGCCAAGTATCCAAAGATGAGCGAACAGGAATTCAAGGATTATGACGAGGCTTATGCTGAGGATGGCAACTACTTCAATGGTGGTGGTGTTGCTATTATGTACAGTCTGCTTGACGGTAACTCTGATGAAGGTAAGGCTCTGCAGGAATATGCTAAGGATCGTTTCCGTCTGCAGTTTGCGTTCGGTGGTGATATCCCAGTTTACACCTCGGGCGATCCTGCTACAGCTCTGCCAACAGAAGGTGGTAAAGCAAAATCTGACGTTTATGGCGATGCCCGTTACAAGAGTGAGAAGATTGAAGGTCGCCGTTCATACCCTGGTATCAAGAAGTTCCTCGACGATCAGTATGAGGAGGATTATCCAACATACGAAATCTCTCATCGCGACATCATGGTACTGCGTCTTGCTGAGATGTACCTCATCAAGGCCGAGGCTGAGCTGGCTACTGGCGGCGATGCCCTGAAGACCATCAACCAGCTGCGTGCAGCCCGCGCCATCACTGGCAAAGACAACAGCATCAGCGGTACTGTAACCATCGAGACTATCCTGAAGGAGCGCGCTATCGAGCTCTGCGGTGAGTACCAGCGCTGGTTCGACCTGAAGCGTACCCACACCCTGATCGACCACGTGAAGAAGTACAATGCCCAGGCCAGTGGCAACATTGCCCTGAAGCACTACTACCGTCCTATCCCACTCACCGAGCTGGAGTCGGTAACTAACCGTGGCGATGTAGCTGTAACACAGGATGCCAACGGCGTACTGCAGTACAGCGCAACACAGGAAACCATGTGGCAGAACCCAGGTTATTAATCCAATAATAACCCTCAAATAAAAAGTAGCTTTCCGACTATCGGGAAGCTACTTTTCGTTTATCAATAAGTTACTTTTTACTGATCAAAAAGTTACTTTTCAGGGCTGCAAGGTTACGGCCATCAATCCGATCACCACATCGTTGGATAGCGTTCGGATGGTGAGCGACTGCAAGCGTTTCTGCGCATTGAGCGGCATCTCTAACATCTGACCAGCACCACCGGGGATTTCTCTACCGTACTCACCACCAAGTTGGATGATGCTACCTAAGTTACGACTTACATCGCCCGTGCTGAAACAGACACGATACGGACGGGGCTGCGGCGCATTAAACGCCATGCCGTCAACATAGTAATCCTGCTCGATGGAGCACCAGTTATCTGGGTTGCGCAAGGCGAGTGTGTCGGCCGTGCCATCGGTATAGGTCACAATCACCAAGCCATTGTCAATCCTGCTCTGCATGTGGTTGGTAGAACCAGCCATCAGCAGATAAGCCTTCTGAGCCTTGCCCTTCAAAGGGATGGTAACAGCATCGGGGTAGTTATCCCACAAACTGGTGTAGATGATATTTTGTCCCTTTTGCGGGGTACTGAAGGGGATGCCAGCCATGTTAAACACACCGTTCACGATCTTGGTACGGAACACCGAGTCGTTAATCTCGGCTGTCTTTTTAGGATGGCACCACTCGCCAATGCCCTGAACGGGTATCTGCAACGTGGTGGTTTGTGGACGCGGACTGAGATATTGGTTCTTGAAAATATCAGTCACATTGGCATTGTAATACTTCGCAAGCTTGACGGGATTCATCTCCACATCATATTCAAGAACCTGCGTTTTGGCTGTTGAACCAACCACATCCTTGAACGCGCCACCACCTAAGTTCTGACGGAAGATAATTTGCAGAGGCTGACGGAAGTTCTGGGTGATTTCAACACGCACCTTGCCATTCTTTCGCGTGTACTTGTACGACAGGTAGGGCGTTTTTACGCTGGCACTATCCCACTCTGCAGGGAATCCCGGACGGATGATGCACTTGCCATCGAGCGCCTGCGGGATGATGCCAAACAAGCCCTGCAACAGTGTTCGACTGCTGATGCCGATACAATCTCCAAAGTCGCGATAGCACTCGCCACGGGCCGCATCGTAATGACTAATCTGACCGAAGTTAGCCGGACTCTGTCCGTAGTACATCTGATCCATGATGTTAGCCTTCATCAGCTGGTAGCCCTCGTCGGCACGCCCGGCCTCAAAGTAAGCCAATGCCGTGTGCATCACCTCCGCAGCAGCCACGTTGTTAATGCTCCAACTGTAGGGCATCCAGTTGCTGGTGGCTATCGTTTGCAACCCCGACTGCTCCACGGGGATATGCGGGATGTTACGGGTTACCCAGTCGGTAGTCTGGTAAGCCTGTTCAGGGGTGCAGGCACCACAATCGATGGGGGTGTAGATGCTCCACACAGCAGGATTGTCGTGGGTGCGTTTTAAGCCCATCGCATCCTGATACTCGGCCCACACGCCTGCTTTCGACAGCCACAAACGCTGGTTCATGGCCTGCAGGATAGCTTCGGCCTCATCGCGATAGGGCTGCGCATCCTCGCCAATGATTTCGGCGATACGGGCAGCCAACTTGTTGCCACGATAGTTGTAGGCCGAACTGTGAGTAACGGCACCACCACTATAGTAGAGTGCATCGCTGGCCCAGATGCAGCAATAAGCATCGTAAAGATGATCGCCATCGGCATCGTAGTTGCGTTTCTCCCATGCCAGATGCGACTTGAGTACAGGCCACATCTTTCGCATATAAGCGGTATCGGCATCGTATTGGAAGTGCCACAGCAACTCATCGATGTAGTTCAGGTTCATATCGTAATGGTGCATCTGATCGTTACGTTCAGGGTTTCTACAGATGTAGCCATCGCTATACATCTGCGTGCCCCAACGCTTCTCGGCACGAGCCATGTTTAACGTTGAATCTTGTGAGGGATGCGAGATAGTAGCAGGCACATGGGTTACCTGACTCTTGGCGTAGGCATCGAAATGACTCACGGCCCTATCCTGCCAACCCAACACATCGCCCAAGTAACCGGCACGCCAACCAGCCAGCGGCATGCGCCAACCGATACAACCGTGCAACCATGTCTGTCCGTCCCAATCGCCATCGGCAGCCAGCACCAGAGCGCCACCTAAAGTATTGATGTAGGCATCGGGCGTATCAAACTGTATGCGATCGGCCAACTGCTCGTAATACTGCTGGGCAGCGGCAAACTGCTTGGCGCCATCAGCAGCCGCCAGCGGTTTCATCACGTTCACATCTACCAGCATGTAAGCTGTGTTGCCATCCAGCACCACTTCGGCGGTTTGCAGCACCTCGCCTTTGGGTTCCAGCACGCCTGGCTTATCGGCACCGATATCGCCATTGCGACTGAGCTTAGGCTGAGCAATCTCGCACACCAAAGCTTTGATACGAGCCCTGCCAGCCAATGCAGGCGACGAGAACTGCCAGATGGCCGCCTCGCTATCGGGCAAGGCGATAACACGGATGGTTAGCTGCGCCCCACCCCAGCCCGTAAGCTGATAGGTGCGCTGACCATCTACATAGCTGGCCGTACAAGGACTCATCTGTTCCAGCGGATAGTCGATGCCATCCACCTCTGCCACTAGTCGTATGTTGCGATGATAGCCTTTCTTTACCACGGCAAAGATGGGACGGTCGCTGGTTTCCAGGCGCCAGTCGGTATGACTGCCGTAGAGAGCACGCGTGTAACGGTTGTTACCATCTGTACAAACAAAAGCGCCCCCCGCACCTGGCTGGTATTGCAAGGTGCGAGGAGCGGGTGTGCCATGGGTTTGGCACATAGCGGATAGCGGGACCATGCCCACTAGTCCGACTATAGCTATCTGTAGCTTATTCATTAGCAGGGGCGCTTCTTGGGCAGATTGAATGCGTCCTGCACTTCCTTCATCTGTGCATCGGTCATGCCATCGGGCTCCGAGCCCATCGACTTGGCACACATATAGATGTTGGCTGCCTTACAGAGCACGTCGGTCTGGTCGAAGGCATCCATAATGTCGGTACCAACGGCCACGGTGCCATGCTTCTCCCACAGCACCACGTCGTGGGTCTTAATCTGCTCGAGTGTAGCCTCGGCCAGTGCTACCGATGATGGCATAGCGTAAGGTACGATACCGATGCCGAGTGGTGCGAATGCCAGTGTCTCGGGAATCATCGACCATAGCACGCGTGTCATCTCATCGCCCTTCAGGAAACGCTGGATATGACTCATAGCCACCAGCTCGATGGGGTGCGTGTGCAGGGTAGCCTTGTAGGTAGACCCCGTCTCCAACAGATAGTTGTGCAGAGCCAAATGTGTAGGCAACTCGGATGTAGGCGCTACTGGCTCGTCGGCAATAATCTCATAGCTAGCACAATCATCGCAGATGCGAATGATAGAGCCATTCTGCATGGGCTGCTTAGCCAGGTCGCGCATACGCTTACCAGTACCTTTGCAATAAAAATACTTACCCTTAAGCTGAGGCAGTACCATGCCTATCTGTTTAACAGGAGCGATGGCAGGCATCTGCTTGCAGGCATCGTCCATATACTCTGTGACGTTTACGGTAATGTTACCACCGTTACGCTCAGCCCAACCTTTCTGCCAAAGATAGCCTGTTACCTCGGCTATCTGGTCAACAACCGCTTTCAAACCTTCGCGGCCTTCCAATATACTTTTCATATTTCAAAAATATTAATTCTAAATTAAATACTCTCTCCATAACGCTCCTTGGTAATCTGATCGAGCGATTTACCACGAGTGTTAGGCATGCCTATCAAACCTACCACGAGCGAGGCTAACAACAATGCCACCATACAGTAGGCTGCTAAGGTAAAGCCCTCGCCGTTGTCGCCATAGATAAAGGTGAACACCAGTCCCCATACTGCCGACAAGCCACGAACAATGAAGAACATCAGACCCTGAGCACCGGCACGGAACTTGGCAGGGAACAACTCCGAGCCCCACAAGGCGTAGAACACCTGTACCGAACTACCGTTGTTAACACCCCATAGGATGGTGAATACCCAGATACCAGCGATGGTTGATACGCCACCACCAATAATCAGTATCCACGCGGTGAGTGCCGCAGCCAAACCGAACACATAGAAGAAGCGATGTGCCACCTTATCAACCATAAACGAGATAATAAACGTGGTGACCACCACAAACACCCAACTAATACAGCTCAGCATGTTGGCTGCCTCGTTGCTCAGTCCACCAGCGGTTTCGTAGATGTGAGGCATAAAGAATCCCATCACACTGGCCACCAGGTTCCAAGTAAGGTAGATGGCTGCCAGGAAAGCCACTGTCTTTACCGCAATCTTATTGGTAAAAAGCAGCTTGATGTTATCAACTATGCTACTTTGGTCTTTCTCCTTATTGACAGTAAACTCGGCACTCTCCTCCAGTTGGCGCTGCAGGTTCCAGGCAATGAAAGCCACCACAAACAGGGTTGCAAACACCACACGCGAAGAGAACACCTCGACAGCAGCCTGAGCGGCATCGGCGCCGATGATATCGTGGGCGATGGCCTCGACCGGACCGTACAGATAACCGCCCGGCGCAAACAGCATACCAAACAGCAGGATACACATTGGACCTACGCCCCACGACATCTGCGAGATACAGATGTTACGACCGCGGTTGTTCACCTCCGAACTCTCAGAGATATAGGTCCACGAGGCGGGCACACCAATACCTACCGAGATACCCGTTACCAGGAATCCTGCCAGCAGCATGGGGAAGTTCATCGACAGCATGATGATGAGCACACCCGTCATATATACCAGCAGGTTGTAGGTAAAGATAAACTTACGACCGAACTTATCGGCCAGGAAACCACCAATGATGGCGCCGATGGCGGCACCCAATGCATTAGCACTGAGCGCGTTTAGCCAACCTAAGTGAATCTCGCTCAAACCGAGATAGTTCTGCCACAGCGTAACACCACTGGCACCAGCTACGATGGCACCTGCATCGAGATAGTTATTAAGAGACACAGCTAGCGTGCTCTTCAAACTTCCACTTTTAGCCATAATTCTATCTGCAAACTACGTCACACTCAATATTAAAGATCTTAGCCACCTTCAGGATGGTATCGATATGATGACCTACAGCAGCAGCCATGTGGTGGGTAGGACCAGCCTCGCTCCACTTGTTAACGAACTCGCGACAGCTCAGCGAGAACTTGGTGCGCATGTTGGTATCGCCGAAGGTAAAGATCTCACCATCTTCATTCACACCCTCAGCAACCACGAACTTGAATACGCCATTCTTGTCCTGTGTGATAGCCAGATAGGTAACAGGTCCCGTGGGAGGATAGAACTGGGTGAGGTATCCACCACCAGCCTTGCCGTGGAATACAGGCACAATCTTCATGGTTGGCTTCTTGGCCTGAGAGATATCAAAGTCGCCAGAGCCTGAGTGACCGATGATACAGATATCCTTGGGGAAGTCGATAGAGTACATCTCGGCCAGTGTGCCTGTACCAGAGATAGTCTTCAGAATCGACATGGCCATAGCCACCTTCATGTCACCCTCAACGGCACAAGCGGTATGCTGCTTGATGAGCATAGAGAAAGCAGGAATCAGCATCGAGTCGAGTTTGCCGGCAACACCCTGTGCAAAGCCATCGTAGTGCGAGGCAATCATACCCAGTTTTTCGTCCTTTACCCACTGTTCAAAGGCTACTACATATTTGGCCATATCCCAAACCTTCTCGATAGTACCACCACCCTCGATATCGAAGGTTGCCAGAATATCCTCAGCCTTGGCACGGATGGCAGCCTCGTCGGTAATATTGTCGGCAATAGCCCACATCTTCTCCCAATCGAACTGCTTGGTATAAACAAACATACGATGGTAGAGGTTGGTCTCGTCGATATAAAGGTCCATCATACCTGGATATGGACGACCAATCTGGGCGATGTTGGTATCGCGGAAACGACGACGTACCTGAGCAGCACGGCACCAGTCCTCGATCTCAGCCTGACAAGCAGGGTCGCCACCTTCAACCACGCCTGTAATCACAGCCGAACGCTTGCCGGCACGATTCAGGTCGGCCACCATCTCACCGATGGCACCGCAGGCATAAAGCTCGCCCAACCATGTGGGGATGTCGGTCTTGGCATAATCTGGAGCCAACTTCTTCTGCAGGTTCACAATCACTACAGGTACGTCGAGGTCGCGAACGGCAGGCAACATATTATAAGATGTACAATAGGTTAGCATCTGCAGGATAACCAGATCAACGTCGGCTGCACGGAACTTATCACCTGCTGCCATCGACTGCTCCTTGGTGGTTACCATACCGCCATCGATAATCTCGATGGTATCGGGCAGTGTTTTTTTGAATGCCTCATACTGAGCCTCAAACTCTGGAACGAGCTGAGGGAACTGTGGCAGGTAAGCCTGAAGGGCTATACTGAATACACCTACCTTTGCTTTAGTTTCAACTAATGGTTTTGCCATAATTCTGTTTGTTTTTTATTTATTATTCGTTATTCTCAAATATTTCTCGTAAGCCTCATCCCAAGCAGCCTTATCTGCTGGTTCATACTTCACCAGGTCGAGACTGTTAGCGATGATACGACGCATCTCCCAGATATCTTTTACCAATCCGGCAGCCTTAGCCTGCAACATGATGTTACCGATAGCGGTACCCTCCTGTGGACCAGCCAGTACGGTTGCACCGGTGGCATTGGCGGTAAACTGGTTCAGGTACGTGTTCAAGCTACCACCACCAATCACATGCAGCGTCTTTAATTCGAATGGGGCGAATTCCTGCAGCCACTGGAACACCTGCTTATAGCGCAGAGCCAGCGAGTCGAAAATACAACGGCAGATTTCGGCCGGTGTCTCGGGCACGGGCTGGTTGGTATCGCGACAATACTGCTGGATGGCACCAATCATTGATTTGGGCGATGCAAACAGCTGGTCATCGGGATTGATGAGCGAGCGGAAGGGCTCCACCTGCATAGCCGAACCTTGCAGTTCAGGATGCGATAATTTTCGAACCTCCTCAGGCCATTCCAAACGGCAGCGCTCATACAGCCACATACCACAGATATTCTTCAGGAAACGGGTGGTACCTTCTACGCCACCCTCGTTGGTAAAGTTGCGCTCGTAGCTCAAGTCGTTAATGATAGCATCCTTGGTTTCGATACCCATCAGGCTCCAGGTGCCACTGCTCAGGTAGGCAAACTGCTCGTTCTTGGCAGGCACGGCGGCCACAGCCGAACCTGTATCGTGACCAGCCACAGCTATCACGGGCACGGCGCCCAGTCCTGTCAGTTGCTGCACCTCTTCGGTCAGTACACCAATCTGGGTACCAGGCATCACCATCTTACCAAACTTTGAACGATCGAGTCCAATCGATGCCAACAGGCGCTCGTCGAGCTGCTTGGTGCGTGGATCGAGTAACTGCGAGGTAGATGCGATGGTATATTCGCACACAGCCTCGCCCGTCAGCATCCAACTCAGTGCATCGGGCACAAAAAGTATCTGCTTGGCGTGCTTCAGCGCGCTGTTATCCTCCTTGCGCATGGCGTAGAGTTGGAACAGCGAGTTAAAGAACATAAACTGTATGCCTGTTACATCGTACACCTCTTTCTTAGTGACGACGTTCTGCAGATAATCGTCCATCGCCTCGAAGGTGATAGGGTCGCGATAGGCACGCGGATTACGCAGGATAGCGTTATCCTCGCCAATAAACACAAAGTCAACACCCCACGTATCGATACCGATGCTCACGATATCCAGATGGCGGCGTGCCACCTCTTTCAGGCCCTTGATAATCTCGAAATACAGGGCGTAGATATCCCAGTAGTAATGACCGCCCTGCACAATCAGATTATTGGGGAAGCGAGTTACCTCTTCTAGTTCGAATTTATTATCGTTGATACAGCCGATGATGGTTCGACCGCTGGTAGCACCAAGGTCTACCGAAAAAAAGTATTTTTGATTATTCATATATCATATGTTGTAGTTGTTCTTTCGAAACGGGGTTCTTGGCAAAGGCCAGTGGCTTGCCGTCGATAGTAAAATCTACCAGCTCGTACTTATCCGATGTCTTCACGTCGTAAGGCGTCGGGGTGTCCACCTGAATGTTACGCATCACGATGTTGTTGCATCTCGACAGCGGCATATCCTCGCGCTGCTCGGGCTTAAAGAACTGTGTCCAAGGGTGGATAAACAAAAAGCGCTTGCAGTAGCCAGTGATGTTCTCAACCAGCACATACTCGTAGTGCTGCGGCGTGTCGGGGCGCATCTTTAACCACAGCACACGGTCGGCGCGCTCGGTGTAGCAGTTACGCAGAATCACGTTGCGGTCGTGCAGCGACTCCGAACCCAGTGTCAGACAGCCGTGTACTTTACCATAGTGACAGTTCTGAATCAGTATGCGCTCGCAATCGCCGTTGGTCTCGTCCTTGTCGGCCCAGGTTCCCTTACCACCTTTCAGCACCACGGCATCATCGTTCACATGCATATAACAGCCGTTGATGAGCACATCGGTGCAGGCATCGATATCGATGGCATCGCTCGATGGAGCTCCACGTGTGGGATCGGGCTCCCAGATATTCTCGGTGGGGGCATAGATGTAGCAATCCAGATAGCGCACGTGGTTGCTTTTGTACACATGGTTGGTCCAGAATGGCGAGTTAATGAGATGTACATCCTGAATGGTAACATTCTTCGAGTTCGACACATAAGTGAGTCGTGGGCGCTGCGCATCCTTGTTGGTACACTGGGGGTTCCACTTGCGACGAATCCAGAACTCCTGCCAGTAGTTCAGTCCGTTTCCATCGATGATGCCCTTACCACTGATGGTAAAACCATCCAGTCCGTCGGCATTCACCAAGGCACAGAAGTAGGTGCAGGTTTCGCCCTCGATACGGGTCTTAATATAAGGGAAATCGATGATGCGATCGGAGCCCTTCAATCGTCCAATTACATGCAGGTGCGTTCCTTGCTTAAAGAACAAGGCACCAGTAAGGAAAGTTCCCTCTGGGATTACCACCACGCCACCACCCTCTTGGGCCGCACGGTCGATGACAGCCTGGATGGCCTTGGTTTGCACCACGGTAGAATCGCGACGCACACCAAAGTCGGTAATCACATACTGCTTACCCAGCTTAGCCACATCTACTTTAGTAGTATCCTTAAACCACACATCCATCACGGTCTGGTCGGGCCAAACCTCAACGGCGGTTTTCTTCTTGGTTTTTGCAGCCCCCGTAGCAACCATTGCCACAGCAAGCAACAAGAGCACAATTTTTCTCATTTTTCAGTCGTTTGTTTTAATCGCCCACAAAATTACGGATTATTTCCGAATTAGCAGCGATACATATTGTACTAATTGCTATCTTATCGTACGGATTTAGTGATTTTTGGCGTACCGCACGCTTAATTTAACTTAGGTTTCAGTTCGTCGGGACTCTCTTTGGTAAACATATCCACTCTGGGTGCCTCGCGCTCAAACAGATGCTGTATCACCTCGGGGGTTACACGGATAGTTGGACAGAAATCAGCCGATGCCATGTAGCGCAGTATGCTGTAACGCAACTGTCGGGCCACAGGACGGTGGTCCAGATCGCGGGTAATGTCCATCGTAGTCATCAGCAGTCTTCCGTTCAGTACGCGGGCCTCTAACAGCATACCCAACTTACGGCTTACATGCCAGGTATCGATGGGCTGCACGATGGGCTGATAATCGGCAGGGAACTCGGCCATATTGATTACCTGCGCGCGATTGGTCAACTCCCACCAGTTCAGGTTCTGCCAATCATCCGTTGGGAAATAACTAAACACAGGATGGTTGCCCTGGATATAGGCACCGGTGGTGTGCGGCGGACGCATCTTAAACCACGATGTATTCCAAAATACAGGCAAGTACGTATGTTTCACATCGTTGCCATAACGTATTTTTCCTGCAGCCGTCAACAACACATCGCCACCATCTGCCAGCACCTTCAGCGCCTTCGCATCCAGGGTATCCGTTAATAATAAACTGTCACACTGTACACTGTCACATGGAATATGTTTGGGGTACACCCAGAAATCCCACTGGTTGGTATATTCTGTGCCATCGCCGTCAACCACATTGACTGCCAGTGTTAACTTGGTTGGAGTGGTGAATCCTTTCAAGTCGTATTTAATAACGCCCAACTCGATGTTCTTGCCTTCGGGCAATGACTTAGAGCATAGTTCAGCCATATCGGCCATACTATCGCCCAAAACTTCATAGGTACAAGATGCTTGTTGCAGCGTTTTACCTGAGGCATTATAAAGTTCTACAGGCACCTGCAGCATCTCGTCGTTAGTATACACAAACTTGGGGAATTTTGCCAATGGCACTACAGGTGAACAGAACTGCGTCCAATCCTCCTTGGTGCAATAGCCCTTCTCCAGCCAATGCACATTCAGAACGCCCACCAAGGCCGTTCCCTGACCCGAATAGTCGTTCAGACCTAACAGCTGGAAACCAGCATAATCCTTGGTACGCAGGTTGCGCTCTATCTCGTATTTATAACAGAGTGTCTGCAACCTTCCACTTGCCTGCAAGAAGTTCTCTGCCTGCTGAGCCATACCGTTGTCAGAAAGCAAATCGCGGAATATCTCAAAGTTCTTGGCTTTGTAGGCACCGGTGTATTGCGGTATCTCCTTGAAATCGGGGAAAGCGCACCACTGCCCCTGCTCGTGGGCAATGATGGGCGAGTTATTAGGCTCCTTACCTTTGTAATTTCTAGGATATTGTAGCTGCTGATAATAGTCGTCATCGCTATGGGGCGCATGTCGGTCCCAATCCAAACCACGGGCACCTGCCTTTACGTGGTACTCCGAACCATCGTCCCAAGCCCAACCGCCACCTACCGATGCACCGCAGTACAGTCGGGTTGGGTCGTAGGCTTTCATCT
The DNA here is from genome assembly GCF_900107775.1 of Xylanibacter ruminicola. Taxonomy (GTDB): domain Bacteria; phylum Bacteroidota; class Bacteroidia; order Bacteroidales; family Bacteroidaceae; genus Prevotella; species Prevotella ruminicola_C. The sequence continues at coordinate 609,687 of NZ_FNRF01000003.1, read as the reverse complement.
GCTGCACCCACTCGTTGGTGTAAGGCACCCAGTTACCCGCAGGCTCGTTGCCAGCCGCCATCATACAGAACGATGGGTGATGACCGTATTCGTCAATCATCCGTTTTCCCTCATCTATCAGGTACTGATCGATAGCCATACCACTGCGCAGTTTTACGCCATGGTTGGGCCACGACGGACCCTCGGGCTGCAGATATAGTCCCAATCTGTCGGCTACGGCAAAGGCAGCCTCGGGTGGACAGTAAGAATGGAATCGGATGTGATTGATGCCCCACGTCTTACACTGACCAAGTACACGCTCCCACGAGGCTTCATCCGTTGGCGGATAGCCCGTTTCGGGGAAACAGCAGTTGCCCACCGTACCACGCAGATACATGGGCCGGTTGTTTATCAGCATCTGGGCGCCATCCACGCGCAATTCACGCAATCCGAATGTTACGTTCACGGGCATGCCCTGATAGTTTACGGTGCGGGTGTATAGCTGCGGATGAAACTCATCCCAACGCACGGTATCTTTACCTAAAGGCAGGCGATAAGTGGTTTCGTTGATGGTGATAGCCACCATACCACTCGCGATATCGGGCACCACACGTTTACGCCAGATGTTCGGTCCCTGGCGCAACTCTATCTTACCCACGATACCATTCCAGTTGCCTTGCGTCTGGTCGGTCACACTGTGCGAATCCTGACCCACGCAAACATTTTCTATGCCGTTGTACACCTGGATGGTAAGCAGGTTGGGCTTGCCATATATAATATAAGGTGTAATATCGTACACATGGGGTGCCGAGAGCGACTGCAGGTGCCCTACCCTCTTACCATTCACCAATACCGTGGTCTCAATATGCGGACGCTCCAGATAAAGCATCACGGGCTTACCTTTCCAACGTTTTGGCACCATCACCGTACGTTCGTACCAGGCATTACCCACGTAATGCTTGTCGGGGGTTAGGAAGAATGGAAACTTCATCTGTCCAGCCTGACGATAGCGTGCCATGTAGGGGTTAAAGTAGAACGATGAATCGTAGAGCGAACTAGTCCACTTGGTGTTCACAGTTACCTCATCGCCCTTACCATTAGTCAGCATCGAGCCGGGCAATCGTACCACACCTGTTTCGCGTTCGCTACGGAACTTCCACTCGCCACTCAGGTCGATATGCTGCTGGGCCAGTGCGGGTAGCACCAGCATCAACAAGCAGCCCATTAACTTCAGCTTCATGTTAATCCAGATGGAATACCTCCTGCAGAGGTTTGGTTACAGGCGAGTTGTCGGGGTTCACATCCATAATGTCAGCCATCATGTCCCACCATTTCTGGGTGATAGGATCTACGTTGTCGGTATCCTGCGAGTTACCCTCGCCCGAGCACTCCTGATAGCCAAACAGAATATTGGTTTCTTTGTCCCAATAAATGCTGTAGTTGCTCACACCACCGTCCTTAATCATCTTCACCAGCTCTGGCCAGATGGCAGCATGCCTGCGCTCGTATTCTTTTTCGCAACCGGGTTTCAGTTGCATCTTAAATGCAAATCGTTTCATCGTTATTCAGTTGTTATTTCTTCTTTAAGTATTTTACTAATGCACTGTTGTTGGCACGCAAACCCTTAGCCACGCACTGGGCATTGGTCTTGGCACCAAGCAGCGATGTGTGGGTATGATCCTGCTTAAAGTATTTCCCGGCCTTAGCCTTGCTACCACATTTCTTGTCGTAGAAGTCGGCTGCCAGATTGTGCAGATCCACAAACTCTACACCCGTTTCTTTTACCACCTGACGGTACCAGGCGCCATACGAGTCGTTACGACGCTCAATCCTACCGTTCTCCCACTCGTTGCGTGGGGTGAGCGATATCAGGATGGGGGTGGCCCCCTTTTCGCGCACGTCCTGAATAAACTTCTTCAGATACCAACCAAACGAATAAACCACCTCGTAAGAGCCAACAATCGTATTCGATTTCAGCTTCTGGTCGATGATGTTCTGCTTGGCCAGATCTTCCTTAGCGGCCTTCATCTGATAAACGTGGCAGCTATCGTTGCCTGTGGCGATGGCTGCACGATATTTGGGCATATCGATAGCGCCTGTATCGTTATGACCGAACTGGATGAGCACGAAATCGCCTGGCTGCAGACTGTTATACACCTGCTCCCAACGGCCCTCGTTCAGGTAGGTACGACAACTGCGACCGGCCTTGGCTGCATTCACAATGCTGATTTTGTTTTCATCAAACACCGTATTTGCCACGGCGCCCCAGCCCCACATACCGTCCTTGTCCTTATCGGCATTCTTCACGGTACTATCGCCAGTAATGAATACCACGGGCTTGCCATCTGTACGATCCACCTGCCAGGTGTTCAGTTCCACGTTCTGCATCATCGCCTTCAGTGGGTTCAGCGCAGGGTTGTGGCTCGCCATCAGTCCCTCGGCAGCCGTACGAGCATTCATCATGGCACCAAAACGACTGGTGTGAATCTTATCCAAATAGAAGTGATAACTTGTTTTCCAAGGCCCATAGCTATCCAACTTACGGCCCGATATCTCGTTCAGGTCGATAAAGGGCACACCCTCTTCGGCAGCCACCTGCATCAGCCACTGGGTATGGGGCTTACGGATGATCTTGCCGTTCTCGTCGTAGGCATTACGCGGAGTGAGCGACATCAGGATAGGGTTACCACCTTGCGCACGTACATCATTAATATACTTACGCATATAGCCGCCATAGGTGTACACGGTCTCGTGCTCGCCCGTTTCCTTAATCACCACGTTCAGCGAGTCATCGCCCACACCGGGGATACTGGCACGCGCGCGGCCCTCGTCGTAGGGGCCGTTATCGTTGTGTCCGATACTGATAATCACCCAGTCGCCAGGACGGATAGCCTGCTTGATAGGTTGCCACAACTTGTTATAGAACGTACGACTACTCATACCGCCAAGTGCCTGATTCTCAACGGTTATCTTTTCTTGATCAAAGAATTCATGCGCATAGTAACCCCAGCCCCACTGTCCGTTGTTACCATTACCCAAGGTACCCGTGCGCATGGTAGAGTTACCTATCAGGAACAGCACAGGGTTGTTACCCTTTCTACTCGAACCGGGCACAGGACGTGCCGTCATCGCTTTGGCTATACTGTCAGGAGTATTATCCACCACCCCGTTCACATCTTTGGGAGCCTCGGCCACCTGTGCTTGTGCGCCCAGCGCGCAAGCCATCATACATATAGATAGTAGTTTCTTCATCTTACAACACATCATCAAACGGAGCTGCGCACACACACTTCAGGTTCTTCTCTAACTGCGCGGTTGAGCTGGCACCTACCAATACCGACGTTACACCCTTCTGGTGCAGCACCCACGCCAATGCCATCTCGGCCAGAGTCTCATCTCTACTGGTAGCTATCTCGTTATATCTCTTCAGCTTAGCCAGCAGTTCGGGTGTCAGCATCTCTTCCTTCAAGAACTTACCCTTCGACATGCGACTGTCGGCAGGCACACCATTCAGATAGCGGTCGGTCAGCAAGCCCTGCGCCAATGGCGAGAAAGCGATAAAGCCCACACCCTTCTCGGCACAGAAATCCAAAATGCCCGTTTCCATCGGCTTACGATCCAGCATGCTCAGTCGGCCCTGATAAATCAGCAGGGGCACGTCGTGTGCCTTCAGATATTCGTAGCCAAACTTCAGCGGCTCCAAAGGCCAGTTCGAGATACCCACGTAGAGTGCCTTACCCTGGCGAACGATATCCACCAGTGCCTGCAGCGTTTCCTCGAGCGGGGTCTCGGGGTCGTAACGGTGACTGTAGAACAAATCCACGTAATCTATCTTCATGCGTTTCAAGCTCTGGTCCAGACTCGCCATCAGATATTTGCGGCTGCCCCAGTTGCCGTAAGGTCCAGGCCACATATCGTAACCAGCCTTGCTCGATATAAACAGTTCATCGCGATAAGGACGGAAGTCCTCATCCATCAGGCGTCCCATTGTTTCTTCGGCCGAGCCGTAAACAGGACCGTAGTTGTTAGCCAAGTCGAAATGGGTGATACCATGATCAAAGGCATAGTGCGTTATCTCACGACTGCGCTCATAGGGGTCAACACTACCAAAGTTATGCCAGAATCCCAGACTCACTTTTGGCAGCAACACACCCGAGCGTCCGCAACGCTCAAACTCCATCCCATTATCGTAGCGGTTCTTATCCGCAAAGTAATTTTCCTTCATAGATAGTTAATGTTTTAGTATTTTTGCTGCAAAGATAGCTATTTTTATGGAATAGAAAATAGGATTATCGTCCATTTTTGTACAAAATTGTATGTTTTCGGATAGTTTTCGAACTATACAACTATGTTTATATCTAAATTTGCACCATGAATTCAACTAAAACGTTATGAACATGAGAAGGCTACTTATTTTTGTTACGCTACAGTTATCACTCATGGCATTGCATGCCGAGGTGGTTTGGTTTGACGGGCAACACCCGATAACCTATTGTGCTCCAAAGAAAACAGAATCTGTGGTGATGACAGCCCTCGATATGTGGAAAAGTGATATGTTGCAGGTGACAGGTATGACACCTGTAGCCTCAACCAAAGCAACCATAAAACTCGTCCACACCCCATCGTTGCCAGCCGATGGTTTTCGTATATACACTAATGGTAAACAGATTATCATCGAAGGCGGCAATGGGCGCGGCATGGCCTATGGGCTATTGGAATTATCTCGACTGGCAGGCGTATCGCCTTGGATATGGTGGGGCGATGTGGTGCCTGAAAAGAAGAATCGACTGGTGATGAATGATGATTTCGAAACCGAACAACACCCTAGCGTGGCATATCGTGGTATTTTCTTAAACGACGAGGACTGGAGTCTGCGCCTTTGGAGCCACAAGAACTTTGAGCCATCGGCAAAAAGCGAGATTGGTCCGAAGACTTATCGCAAGGTATTCGAGTTAATGCTTCGTCTGCGCGCCAACACCATCTGGCCCGCCATGCATCCTGGCACAACAGCCTTCTTCAAGATTCCTGGCGCTAAAGCTATCGCCGACTCGTGTGGTATGGTGATTGGCACATCGCATTGCGAACCATTACTACGCAATAATGTTGATGAGTGGAATACTGCAGAACGTGGTGCCTTTAACTACCGCACCAATCGCGAGCAAGTACACCAGTACTGGATAGAACGCCTGAAAGAGGTCAAGAAGTCAAAGGATAATATGTTTACCATCGGCATGCGCGGCATACACGACAGTTCGATGGAGGGCTACAAGACCGAACAGGAGAAATTTGACGGTCTGCAGCAGGTTATCAACGACCAGCAGGAACTACTGCGCCAACACGTAGGTAATCCAGCAAAACAAATGCAGGTTTTTGTGCCATACAAAGAGGTGCTACAATTATATGAAAAAGGATTACAGGTGCCCGACTACGTCACTTTGATGTGGTGCGACGACAACTATGGTTACATGACACGTCTGTCGAATGCCAAGGAGCAACAACGATCAGGCGGAGCGGGTGTATATTACCACCTAAGTTATTGGGGGCGTCCGCACGACTATCTTTGGCTCACAACCACCCAGCCTGGCCTTATCTATAACGAAATGCGTGAAGCCTATAATCACAACGTACGCAAACTATGGATAGTCAACGTACACGATCCCAAGGTAGCTGCCTACGATTTGGAGTTGTTCCTCGATTTAGCTTGGAACATCAACTGTGAAGATGGTCAAACACTCACCAAACACTTGGAGTCCTGGCTATGCCGACAGTTTGGCCAGGAAGCAGGTAAACGCCTACTACCTGTGATGCACGAGTTCTATCGCCTTTGTGGTGAGCGCCGACCAGAGTTTATGGGTTACACACAGGTAGAACTCGACAAAAAGAAATACCCCCGCGGACTCTCTGCTGTTGGCGATATTCCCCTTTCAGCTATCGAGGCAGCCCAGCGTCTGTCAGCATTCCAACACCTCAAGACCGAAATTATGGCCATTCGTATGCTCGTTCGTTCTGAATTAAACGATGCATTCTTTGCAGCTATCGAGTATCCTGTATCTGCAGCCGCAGCTATGAGCACCAAGATTCTAAGTGATTCCATAGAAAGCCATCGCGCTTACGAAGAGATACAAGCACTTACCAAGCGATACAACGAGATGAACGGTGGCAAGTGGCGCCATCTGATGGATGCCGCCCCACGCAAACTGCCGGTATTTGATAACGTACATGCCCAACTTACTGGTGCCGACCAACCTTGCATCATGATGCTTAAAGCCGCTGATTATCAATCAGCCTCCAATGGCACACGCATCATCCAGATGTTAGGGCATTCTATGAATGCAGTAGCCATGCCAAAGGATGGGTATATGACATACGACATTATGATTGAAGATGAGGGAGATTACATATTGCAAACAGCCCTCATCCCTACCCAACCAAACGATGATGGCGACTTGCGATTCTGCGTAAGCGTTGATGATAGACAATCTGTGGTCTATTCATTCAAAGAGCCTTTCCGTTCTGAACGATGGAAGCAGAATGTTTTGAGCGGACAAGCTGTACGCAATACGAAAGTACATCTGCATCAAGGGCATCACACCATTACGGTGCGTGCCCTCGATAACCATATTGTTTTCGATCAACTACGTATATTCAAATCATTCTAACTTATGATAAAAAAGGAAACGATACTATTTCTATTGATGATAGCAGGTCTGACAGCCCACGCACAGTCAGGCCTTAACAAGCAGCAGTTTGCCAAATACTGGAAAATAGAATCAGAAGCTGCCGACTACCAGTTACATTTCAAGGGCGACACTTGCGAGATACTATCCCCCAAGGGATTAACGCTTTGGCGCAAGGAAAAGATGACTATCGGTACAACGGTAGAATATGATGCCTGCGTGATGGATGAGGGGAAAGCCGGCGACCGTCTGAGCGATATGAACAGCTTCTGGATGGCATCCGACCCTCATGCCAACGACCTTTGGAAAAGAGCAACATGGCGAAGTGGCATTTTTACCCGCTGCTACTCATTACAGATGTACTACTTGGGCTATGGTGGCAACCATAACACCACTACCCGATTCCGTAGATACAATGGCGATGAGGCAGGTATTGATGATGCCGCCAAACGCCCTGCTATTTTAAAGGAATATACCGACAAGCAGCATCTTTTGAAACCCAATCATTGGTATCACATCAAGATAGAGAGTACCACTACTGGTCGCACCCGCTTTTATATCGATGGAGAGTGCATCGTGGATTACCTCGACCCACAACCTCTCCACGAAGGATGGTTTGGATTCCGCACTACCCTCTCGCGAACGCGGATCACACATTTCAAATCCTATCCCACACCAGCTTACTCATACGCCACCACAGGTGTGCCCTTGCATTGGATAGGACAAAAGCCCCAGGCTGCTATTCCTGTTAGCTTTGGTGTACCTTTTGCCCAAGGCGAGTTAAAGGACGTTTCGGCTTTGGCATTATCCAATAACACGCCCATTGATGCTTGGGTAAATGCCCGTTGGCCTGATGGTTCAATAAAGTGGGCTGGTGTTTCGGCTGTTATCCGCCAAGGCGAAAACTATACTATAGAATCTGGCAAGAAGCCACGTAAAAGCGGCCAAACGATGATAGCTTCAAACGATAACCAGCACATCGTAGTAAATACAGGCCGACTGATGGTTTCTATTCCTAAAAATGGCAACCATATCATCGATAGTCTATGCCTGGAGGGCAAGAAGATTGGTGGCGCTGCCAAACTGATAGCCACCACGAACGATGCCACATTCTGCTCACAATTAACAAAGGTTGGAGTTGAACGTACAGGAGCTGTCTGCACCGTCGTCAAATTAGAAGGTAAGCACGCATCGGCAAACAATCGTTCATGGTTACCCTTTACACTACGTCTATATTTCTATACTGGCAGTGAACAGGTTCACATGGTGCATACCTTTATTTACGACGGCGAGGCTGAGAAAGACATGATCCGTTCGATAGGTGTGCAGTTTGATGTACCCATGCGCGAGGCGACCTACAACCGTCATATCGCATTTGCCACCGAGAACGGTATCTGGACAGAACCTGTTCAGCCACTTGATGGACGTAGAATACTCACCATCAATGGCGACAAGAAGAGAAATCTGCAAGCCGAACAGATGGCTGGCATGAGAATTCCTGAGGCCGACGCATTCGATGCCAACAACGCTTTTCTACTCGACCACTGGGCACAATGGGATAGCTACCGTCTGTCGCAGCTAACCGATAATGCATGGTCAATCCGTAAACGAGCCACCGCCGAAAGCCCTTGGATAGGCACCCTTACTGGTAGTCGTGCCACAGGCTATGCTTTTGTTGGCGATGTGAGCGGCGGACTGGGTGTATGCCTGAAAGATTTCTGGCAGTCGTACCCCTCAACCATCCAAATCAACAAAGCCCGCAGCAGCGAAGCCGAACTTACCATGTGGCTATGGAGCCCCGAGGCCGAAACGATGAACCTGTGCCACTACGATACGATTGCCCATGACCTACAGGCCAGTTACGAAGATGTGCAGGCGGGTATGAGTACGCCCTACGGCATTGCCCGCACCAGCACAATCACACTGATGACCTACGATAGCTATCCTGGCAAAGAGACACTCAGCCAGTCGGCACAAGCCTTGGCTGCCAACTATCGTTTGCTCCCCACACCCGAATACCTGCACCAGAAGCGCGCCTTTGGCATATGGTCGCTACCAAAAGACACCACCGATAAGGTAGAACAGCGACTAGATAGTTACATCAAGGCTTATCTGGGATACATCGAACGATATAAATGGTATGGATTCTGGAACTATGGCGACATCATGCACACCTACGACGATGAGCGCCAGGAATGGCGATACGATGTAGGCGGCTTTGCCTGGGACAACACCGAGTTGGCCACACCCATGTGGCTTTGGTACAACTTCCTGCGCACAGGCCGACAGGATATCTGGCGCATGGCCGAAGCGATGACCCGCCATTGCAGCGAGGTAGATACCTACCACATCGGACCATTTGCGCCGCTGGGTAGCCGTCATAATGTCACCCACTGGGGCTGCGGCGCCAAAGAGGCCCGTATCAGTCAAGCAGCATTTAACCGTTTTTATTATTACTTGACTACCGATGAACGTACAGGCGACCTGATGCGCGAACAGAAAGATGCCGATACCTTACTGTACCATCTGGACCCCATGCGATTGGCCGAGCCTCGCAGTCAGTACCCTTGTAACGCGCCAGCCCGACTGCGTATCGGTCCCGACTGGTTAGCCTACGCAGGCAACTGGCTGACGGAGTGGGAACGCTTTGGCGACACCAAATATCGCGAAAAAATACTTACCGGTTTGCGCAGTATAGCCGAGTTGCCAGATGGTATTTTTACAGGCAATCTGGCCAAGGGCTACGATCCTGCCACAGGCCGAATTACCTACGATGGCGCCCCCAAAGTACGCAGCACCAACCACCTGATGACTATCATGGGCGGTTTCGAGGTGATGAACGAGTTACTACCGCTCACACGAGAGGAAAAATTCGCTCACACGTGGAAAGATTTTGCCCGCCGCTATAAACAGATGTCGCACGATATTCGTCACAGCAATTTCCCAGTACGCCGTTTGGAAGCATATGCAGCTTGGCAGGATAGAGATCCACAGCGTACGGCAACCGTATGGGAAGCCCTATGGAAACACGGCGATAGCACATCTAACACCAACGATGCAGCCCTTTGGAGCCTTGATGCCATCTACATGCAGGAAGTACTACAACATAACAAATAGCAAAACTAATAAAAAAAGGAAAAATGAAACTACGAACAACTCTTTGCGCCCTGTTGCTGTTAGGCTGTACATATACCCAGGCAACCGAGCGCACAAAACAGAATTTCAACAGCGGTTGGCGACTGACTGTTGGCGATGTGAAGGAGGCATCGAGGCCCAATTTCGACGATACACGTTGGACACGGGTTACCCTGCCCTATGCTTTTAATGGCGATGAGGCCTTTAAGAAAGACATTGTGAACCTGACCGACACCATCTGTTGGTATCGCAAAAGATTCAAGTTGGCGAATATTGCCAACAAGAAAGTGTTTATTGAGTTCGAAGGTGTGCGCCAAGGCGCCGATTTTTATCTGAACGGACAGCATCTTGGTTTTAGCGAGAATGGCGTGATGGCCTGTGGTTTCGATCTCACTCCTTACATCAAGGAAGGCAGCAACACCATTGCCGTACGTTGCGATAACAGCTGGACCTACCGTTCGCGCCAGTACGACAGTCGTTACCAATGGAACGACCGTAACTTTAATGCCAACTATGGCGGCATACCCAAGAACGTGTTCCTGCACATTACCGACAAGCTTTACCAGACCCTGCCGCTGTATAGCAATCTGGGCACCACAGGTACCTATATCTATGCTACCGATTTCGACATTCCAGGTCACAAGGCCACCATTCATGCCGAATCGCAGGTGCGCAACGAGGATAGTAAGCCCCGTAAGTTTACCTTCTTTGCCAAGGTGCTTGATATGGATGGCAAAGAGGTCGCCCTGTTTCAGGGCCCCCTTACCACCATACAGCCAGGCGAAACACGTACAGTAAAAATACAGCAGCCAGTAAGCGATCTGCATTTCTGGTCGTGGGGCTATGGATACCTCTATACCGTTCAAACCCTGTTGAAAGCCAAGGATGGATCGGAGATCGACCAGGTTACAACCCGTACCGGCTTCCGCAAAACCCGCTTTGCCGAAGGAAAGATTTGGTTGAACGACCGTGTATTGATGATGCACGGCTATGCCCAGCGCACCTCGAACGAATGGCCTGGTGTAGGTATCTCGGTTCCAGCCTGGTTGAGCGACTACTCTAACGATTTGATGGTAAAATCAAACGGCAACCTAGTGCGCTGGATGCACGTAACCCCTTGGAAACAGGATATCGAGTCGTGCGACCGTGTGGGTTTGATTCAGGCAATGCCCGCTGGCGATGCCGAGAAAGATGTGGAGGGTCCACGCTGGCAGCAGCGTACAGCCCTGATGCGCGATGCCATCATCTACAACCGCAACAACCCATCCATCCTGTTCTATGAGTGCGGCAACGAGAGCATCAGTCGCGAACATATGATTGAGATGAAGCAGATTCGCGATGCTTACGACCCCAACGGCGGACGTGCTATCGGCAGTCGCGAGATGCTGGATGTCAACGAAGCCGAATATGGTGGCGAGATGCTGTATATCAACAAGAGCAAGAAACACCCCATGTGGGCGATGGAATACTGTCGCGACGAGGGCTTGCGTAAGTATTGGGACGAGCAGAGCTATCCTTACCACAAGGAAGGCGACGGTCCGCTGTACCGTAATGCCCCTGCCCTTGACTACAACCACAACATGGATGCGTTTGCCATCGAGATGGTGCGCCGTTGGTACGACTACTACATGGAGCGCCCAGGTACAGGCACCCGTGTAAGCAGTGGTGGTGTGAAAATCGTATTCTCGGATACAAACACCCACCATCGCGGCGAGTCAAACTATCGCACCAGCGGTGTTACCGATGCCATGCGTATTCCCAAGGATGCCTACTATGTACACCAGGTAATGTGGAACGGCTGGGTGGAGCCTGAAAAGCAGCAGACCTACATCATTGGTCATTGGAACTACCCCGAAAACACCACCAAGAATGTGTATGTGGTTTCAACCGCCAACGATGTAGAGCTGTTCCTCAACGGCAAATCATTAGGTCACGGCAAGCAGAGCTACCGCTACCTTTACACCTTCGAGAACGTTACCTACGAGCCAGGCAAGCTTGAGGCTGTAGCAGCTGATGGCAGTCGCTACGCGTTAGAAACCGCAGGCCAGCCCTACCAGTTAAAGCTTACTGCCATCCAGAATCCTGAGGGCACGAAGGCCGATGGCGCCGATATGGCTCTGTTCGAAGTTGAGGTGGTAGATAAGCAGGGCCGCCGTTGCCCGCTGGCTAACCAGCTTGTTCATTTTGAGATGTGGGGCCAGGGCAAGTGGATTGGCGGTATTGCCACACGTAACAACAAGGATATGCAACGCCCCGACAAGAACCGTCCGGCAGGCCTGTTGGATGCCGCTGCCACCAAGAACGTTTCCGATAACTATGTAGGAGCCATGAATCTGCCCGTAGAGTGTGGCGTTAACCGTGTATTGGTTCGCACTACCACCACCGCAGGCAAGATTAACCTCTCGGCCTGGGCCGAAGGTCTGCAGCCTGCTTATATCGAGATAAATACTGAAAAGGTTGATGCCGAGAAGTATCTGCCACAGCTCACGCTGAAAGGTAGATTGGATCGTGGCGAGACACCACTTACCCCATCATATACCGAGCTGGCCCACGGCATCGATATCGTGTCGGCTAAGACAGGTTGCGACAACGAACATGCTGCCAACAGTTTCGATGATAACGAGCTGTCGGAGTGGAAAAACGATGGTCGCCTTTCAACCGCATGGATTACCTATCGCCTGGCCAAGAAGACCGTGGTAGATGATATCTGCCTGAAGCTTACTGGCTGGCGCATGCGTAGCTACCCACTCGAGATTTATGCTGGCAAGCAGCTCATCTGGAGTGGCGAAACACAGCGCAGTCTGGGCTATATCCACTTAAAGCCCACCAAGGCTGTAAAGACCAACCAGATTACCATCCGACTGAAAGGTGCTGGTAAGGATAAGGACGCCTTTGGTGGTATTGTTGAGGTGGCCGAGCCTGCTGCTGGCGAACTCGACCTGTATAAAGCCAAGAACGGCGGCGATACGAAAAACGAACTACGAATAGTAGAAATCGAATTCTTGGAAAACAATAAATAAAACAAAAAGAGAATTGATGGGCATTTAGCTCATCAATTTTCTTTTCTATACTTACTGGGCGCTACGCCATAATACTGTTTAAAACACTTGTTGAAGTACGACGCCTCAGGGAATCCCACCTTATAGGCTATCTCCGAGATATTCAGTTCGCCATCTGCCAACATGTCGGCTGCAATACGCATGCGCTCCGAAACCAACAGTTTGTTAGGCGACATACCTGTTAACTCTTTCACCTTACCATACAGTTTGGTACGTCCCATGTGCATCTGTTCGGCCATCATATCGATACTGAATTCAGAGTTACTGATATTCTGTGCCACAATGCTGTATACCTTATCCTGGAATCGCTTATCGGCCTGCGAAGTAATGATTGGCGATGCCGATGGTGCCGACGAAACCGATGAGGGGTCATCCGCGGTTTCGGTCTTTTCGACGGCTGGTGCCAAACGCATCTGCTCCTCTCTCCACTTAATCAGCTGTATGACGCGTGCCATCAAAATACGGTAATTACAAGGCTTTACCATATAGTCTTCGGCGCCAGCCTCATAGCCCTTAATCTGATGTTTCTCGTCGTCGAGCGCTGTCAGCATAATCACAGGTATCTGTTTCAAGGCATCGTTAGCCCTTATCTGCTTTACAATGTCGTAGCCATTGGTATCGGGCAGCATCACGTCGCATATCAGCAGCGATGGAGCCTCGTTCATCAAGCCCTCCAGACCGCTCTTACCATTGCTATAGCCTACCACATTAAAATACACGCCAACCTCGGTCTTAATCTGCTCAAGCATATCAAGGTCGTCTTCGATAATGGCGATAGTCTTATCGTTCAAGGCCTTGGGTAGCATCTCCTTAATCACCTCCTCGGCCTGAGTGTCGGTCTTTTCCTTCGTCTCAATCACCGTGGCCTGCTTGTAGTCGGCTGCGTCGTAAAGTGCCTCGTCGGTAGGCAGCGTCAGCTTAAACTTGGCGCCACCTAATCTGGCCGATGGCTCGTATGTCAGCGTACCTTTATGGGTTTGTGCCATCATATGGGCTGTATATAGACCGATACCCATTCCGCCCTGCGATGCGTAACCATGCATAAAGGGCTTAAACAGCTGCTTCATACGGTTGGCGTCGATACCAGGACCCGAGTCCTCAACCGTCAGCACGGCATTCCCGTCAAATACACCAAAGCGCACCTGCACGCTACCGCCCTGAGGCGTATATTTCACAGCGTTACTCAACAGGTTATAGGTGATGGTATCTACAATATGACGGTCGAAAACCATATCGTATTTCTTCTCCGATGGCATGAAAGTCATCTGCAGTTCCTTCTGCTGCGCCGCATTCCAGAAATCCTGGTAGATATCGCGCACAAAGCTAACCATATCGCCATTTTCTACCCCAAGGCGCAGATTGCCTGTGTTTATTTTTCTGAATTCCAGGAACAGGTTTACCAGCTTGCTCAGTCGCTTTACACCACGTTTAGCCGTTTGCATGGGCTTTCGCTGTCCGTCGCCTGTTGCTTCCAGTTTGTCAACCGCGCCACTGATAATGGCAATAGGCGTGCGGAACTCGTGTGCCACCTGCGTAAAAAAGTTGGTGCGGAATTCGGCCACCTTTTTCTCAACCATAATCTGCTGGCGCATTTTAAACTGCTCACGTTTCTGGCGGTAGAAGATGGCCACGCCCGTACCTATTATAATAAGGTATAGCATCCAGGCCCACCAGGTGTTGTACCAAGGTTCACGAATCACAATGGTCAGAATCGTTTCTTCGCCATCTTCGTTAGTTCGCAGGTGGAAGATGTATTTGCCAGGCAACAGATTACTGTATTCTACGCTATGCTGGGTGGTTTCTTCGCGCCATCCTTGGTCAACTCCCTCCAGATAGAACTGATACCTGGTACGTTCCGCGTGTGCATAATCAAAACACGAGAAGTGAATAATGAGCGAATTCTCATTGTGGGCAAACGATATCTCATCATCCATCATACGCATATCCTCGTACTGCTCATCATGGAATATCGATTTGCCGTTGACATCAATATCCGTAATAGCAGCCTTCTTGGCCTGTGTTTGTTTAAGGCGTTGGCTATTAGGTATCAGCGTAGTAATACCATCGTGCGTACCAAACAGTATCATGCCGTTATCATCAAGCGTCAGGGCACAACGGTCGGAGTAGATATTCCTGAGCAGCGTGCTGCCTACTTGATAGTTTACCACCTGTCGGGTCTTCATATCAATCATCGATATACCATCGTCGGTGGCAGCCCAAACATAGCCTAATCTATCCTCAGTCAGCGAGTGGATGTTATTACTGTTCAATCCCTGCTTGGTCGATACGGTTTCGAGCACAAAATCGCCCTCAGCATTGTAGGTCGTTTTAACCACACCTGTACCCTGACCTCCTATCAGAACCTGTCCGTTTTTAGATGGGAGAATACAGAAGATGCTGTTAGAAGGCAGCCCCTCTTTTACGCCGATATGCAGGAATGCCTCTTCCGAGATAGTCTTGGCCTTGGTATCTATCGCATACACACCATATTCGGTGGCTGCCCAAAGTATATCCTGCTTGTCGATAGCCAAATCGTAGATTCTGCTTTCCGAAGTGCTGCGTGTCAGAAAGTATGTTTCCTGTGTTTTCCCGTTCTTGCCAGGCTGCTGCATAATCAATCCCTTTTCCCAGGTAGCAAGCCAGGTGCGCCCACGCTTATCGGTCACACTGTCGAGCACAGTACTATTCGAAAAAGCCGATTCGGCATTAACGATGGTACTGGCTTTGGGGTTATACAGATACAAGTTTCGGCTCTGCGTTTCTAAGAGCACACGCCCATCCTGCGTTTTGGCCATTCGGGTAATATAGTTGGTCTTCATGCCCGGATGAAGCGGATCGGGCAACAGGTGTGCCGTATTTGGCTGGCGCGACTCAGTGAGGCATACGATACCAGCATCTTCCTGCCCAATCCAGATATTTCCACTACCATCCACATGTATATTAGTAAGGTAGTCGGTACCTATAATAGGATGCAGATCGCTGGCCGAATAATGTGTTATATCGCCGCCTTTAGGGTCGTACACAAACAAGCCGTTACCATACGTAGCTATATAGAATTTGCCAGTAGTCCCCATCACCGTCGAGAAGTTGCGTTTGCGGGTAATGGCAAAATCGTGTTCGTGTAGTAAAGGAAACTTTTTAGGCTGTCCTACAGCCGGAAAGAGTGTCAGCGTGCCATACTTATCGGCTACCCAAAAGTTACCACGGTCCTCGTCGAGCACAATACCGTACTCCATCTGGCAATCCTGTGGCTTTTCAAAGGTCAGCTTTTGGCAGTCCATAGCTATCACCGATGTACGCGTCATCATCAACCACTTGTTGTGCCATACGATGTTGCCGTTAACCCTACCCATGTTACCATACTCATTGGGCACACGCAACTCGCGCAGCAGTTTGCCTTGGTTATTAAATACCAACACACGTCCGTCTCTCGACAGCGCAAAAACCTTATCTTTCCAGTGGTTCAGCATCATAAAATCGCCGCTTTTCACCACTTTCTGCAGGTTGCCGTTTTTATCAGCCCTGAGCAGTCCGCTATCCGTCAGTATCCAGATATTGCCAGCACCATCGGCTTTAAGGCGCCTTACTTTCGATACAGGCAAACTGCCATCGGCCTGCGTATAATCCCTGCAGGTATATTTACCATCACGATAGGTAACATGGCGCATACCGGCATTAGCCTCGTACATCCATATACCACCCTCCTCCGGGTAAAATCGTTCAAATATCTTTTGCGCGTCGCACGTACCTGTATAATCTACAAACTGTTTTCGCCTTAAATCATAGCAGGCATAATTAAAGGTAGCCGAACGTAGCCACATCAGCTGGTTCTTCTCGTCGATATGTATGGTACCCACATTAGCGTTTGTGATGCCGCCACCAGTACCGATGGTAGGGAAAACCAGGAACGAGTAGCCGTCGTAACGGCACAATCCGTTCGAGGTTCCAAACCACAGATAACCATCGCGATCCTGAACCATATCATTCACTCTGTTCGTAGGCAGTCCGTCAATCGTTGTAACCACCTTGCTCGTCAGGCGTTTCTCGCCGTACGATTTTGATAGTAGCATCACGCACAACAATAGTGTCAGTGCAACTTTTAGTTTATTAGTCATAATCAGTAGTATAGTAAGCGAGCGCAAAGGTAACAACTTTTTTTCGAAATAAGAATAAAACTCCAAGTTTTTGGATAATTTTACAAGTTAAAATATATTATATGGTATAATTTTGCAACGAAATTAAAACCTAATGTAACAATTTTAATTAAGTCAAACTAAAAAAAATTATTTATGATGCTAAAACTAAGGAAAGTCTCACTAACTTTTGTGATGTGCCTGCTTAGTGCCGCGGCTTTTGCTCAGACTGCAATCCGTGGTTCGGTAGTAGATTCACAAGGTGAGCCTGTGATTGGTGCCAGCGTTTTGATTGAAGGCGCAAAGGTTGCCACGGGTACGGTAACGGACTTCGATGGTAACTTTGTACTGAATGCCGAAACTGGTGCGAAGTTAAAAATTTCATTTGTGGGCTACAAAACCCAGAGTGTGACAGCCAAGAATGGCATGCGTGTTGTGCTTGAGGAAGAAGCAACCATGCTGAAGGCTGTCGAGGTTGTAGCTTACGGTGTTCAGAAGAAGGTGACGGTAACAGGTGCCCTCTCGAGTGTAAAGAGCGAAGACCTTACCCGTACACCAGTTTCATCAGTTAACAATATTCTGGCCGGACAGCTCTCAGGTGTTACCACTGTGCAGTACTCGGGTGAGCCAGGTAGCGATGCAGCAACAGTATTCGTTCGTGGTCAGGGAACCTGGGCCGATTCAGCTCCTCTGATTCAGGTTGATGGTGTTGAGCGTTCGATGGGCGATATCGACCCAGAGGACATCGAGAGTATCACCGTACTGAAGGATGCATCGGCCACAGCCGTATTCGGTGTACGTGGTGCTAACGGTGTTGTACTGATTACCACCAAGCGCGGACAGGAAGGCAAGGCAAAGATTGATATCTCAACCTCGTTCTCAGCCCTTACGCCAACCAAGATGCTTGAATTGGCCAACTCGTATGAGTATGGTACCTTCTTTAATCAGATGCAGCGTAACGACTTCAACTTTGCTTCGGGCGAGACATTTACCCCCATGTTCTCGGATGAGGTTCTGGAGAAGTTCAAGAGCGGCAGCGATCCTATCCGTTTCCCCAACATGCGTTGGAACGATTATATCATGAAGGATATGACCTTGCAGTCGAAGCACAATGTTAACATCAGCGGTGGTACCAAGAACATGCGTTACTTTGTATCAGCTGGTTTGATGACCCAGGGCGGACTGTTCAAGGAGTTTGGCGACGATTTCCACTACGATTATCGCTACCAGCGCTTCAACTATCGTACCAACCTCGACCTTGATGTTACCCCAACCACCACACTGTCATTCAACGTGGCAGGTAACGTGAGCAACGCTCAGAAGCCTCACACCAGTCAGGGTGCTTCGGGTATGATTATGGCCATGACCCAGTCTACCCCATTCTCAAGCCCTGGTATCATTGATGGCAAACAGGTGGCTACCACTACCGACTATACCGATGGCGTTAACATGCCATTCATCGGCGGTAACGCTATGACCTATTATAATAGTGGTGGCACAGGTGGTTATTTTCACTACAACGACAACAAACTGCAGATGGACTTGCAGTTGCAGCAGAAACTCGACTTCCTCACAAAGGGTCTGCTCTTTAAGATTAAGGGTTCGTACAACAGCCTGTTCTCAGTAAACAAGGAGGGAACCGTTGGTCGTGCTACTTACTATCCAGTTATTCAGGACGATGGCTCAATTGCCTATCGTAAGAGCGGCGAGAACACACCTGTTTCATTCTCTGAGAGCACAGGCAAGGCTCGTAACTGGTACTTCGAGACCTCGCTGAACTATAATCGCACATTTGGCGATCACACTGTAACTGCCCTGTTCCTGTACAACCAGAGCAAGGATTACTATCCCTCAAGCTATTCTGATATCCCTCGCGGATACGTAGGTTTGGTAGGTCGTGTAACTTACGACTGGAAGAACCGTTATATGGCCGAGTTCAACGTAGGTTACAACGGTTCGGAGAACTTCCATCCCGATCGCCGTTTTGGTACATTCCCTGCCGGTTCAATCGGATGGATTGCCAGCGACGAGCCTTTCTTCAAGCCTCTTAAGAGTGTTGTTTCGTTCCTGAAGCTACGTGCATCATGGGGTTTGGTAGGTAACGACAAGGTAGGTGGTAGCCGATTCATGTATCTTTCCGACCCCTATCTGTACAGCACAGCCATGGCTGCCCGTAACGGTTATGCCTATAACTTCGGTATCGAGAACTCTACCCTTATCCCTGCTTACTACGAGGATGTAAACAATAAGAACAACCCCGAGGTTACTTGGGAGAAGGCCTTTAAGCAGGACTATGGTGTAGATGTGAACTTCCTCGACGACCGTCTGCGTGCTACCTTCGATTACTATAAGGAGCATCGTACCAACATTCTGCTGCGCGACTACTCTGCGCCATCAGTAGTAGGTTTCCAGCCACCATACTCAAACCTTGGTGTTGTTGATAGCTGGGGATGGGAACTTTCGCTGAAGTGGAACGATAAGATTGGCAGCGACTTCCGTTACTGGGCAACTGTTAATCTCTCGCACAACCAGAATGAGATTAAGGAGAAGAAAGAGGCACCTTACACCAACGAATATCAGTATGAGAAGGGCCACCGCATTGGTGCACGCTACATGTACAAGTTCTTCCGCTTCTACGATGCCGATACTCCACGCCTGTACGAGGAGACCTTCGGACAGCCATTCCCCAAGCAGCTGGTTGACCTGAAAGATGGTGATGCCGTATTTGTTGACCTGGATGGTAATGGCGTAATTAACGAGGACGATAAGACCCGCGACCTGGGTTACACCGACGATCCTGAGTTCATGGCAGGTATCAACGCCGGCTTTGCTTGGAAGGACTTCGAGTTCAACATGCAGTGGACAGCCGCTTGGAACGTATCACGTGTTATCAGCGACGTGTTCCGCTATCCATTCCTGGATCGTACTACAAAAGACCGTGGTGGACTGCTGAAGTATCACCTTGAGAACACCTGGAACCCCGATGCTCCTGGTCAGGACTACGAGTATCCACGTGCTACCTGGACTAATGGTACTACCAACAACTACCAGGATTGCGCACTCTACGAGAAGGATGCTAAGTATCTGCGCCTGAAGACCTTGATGGTTGCCTACAACATGCACTTCGGCTTCCTCAAGAAGCTGGGTATTAACCGTGCACAGCTGGCATTGAGCGGATACAACCTGCTCACCTTCACACCGTATATCTGGGGCGATCCCGAGACACGTGCCAGCACATCTCCATCTTATCCCCTCCAGAGAACCTATACAGCAAGTCTGAAACTTAATTTCTAAAAGCTACATGAAACTGAATATTAAAAATATAATAGGTGTAAGCCTGCTAACGCTTAGCCTTGGCGCTTGCACCGACACCGTAAAGTTCGGTAATGCTTTCCTTGAGAAGGCTCCCGGCGGAACGGTTACTGCGGATACCGTATTCAGCAATCCCGAATACACCCGCAACTTCCTGGCAGGTATCTATGCTACCCAGTATTACAACCTGCCTACCAACTCAACCAATGCGGCACCTCAGTGCCAGAACTACTGGAAGGGTATGCCCGATGCACTGGGCGACGATTTCCACCTGTTGTTCAATAATACGATTGTGTTTGGTAAGTATTACAATGGCTCGCTCACCTCGGCCATCGATGGTAACAAGAATGGTAACATCTATCCTTACACCAACGAGTATATCTGGGAGAATGTGCGCCACTGCTGGATTCTGATTGAGAATATCGACAAGGTGCCCGATATGACCGATGCCGAGAAGGCTCGCATTAAGGACGAGGCCCGTTGCCTCATGGCTTATGCCTACTTTATCGCCTTCCGCTTCTATGGCGGTCTGCCCATCATCAAAGGTTCGTTCACGGGTTCCGAGGGCAGCTACGACCTGCCTCGCCGCAGCGTAGAGTCAACCGTTAACTTCATGGTCGATCAGCTTAACACCGTTATTAAGAACAAGGCTCTGCCTTGGGCTTACGAGGGTTCGGAGGCTGCCTCTGAGACAGGACACTGGACCTTGGCTGGCGCTATGGCCTTGAAGTGTAAGGTATTGCAGTTTGCTGCTTCACCCTTGTTTAACGATGCTCAGCCTTACTGGCAGGGCAAGTACACCGTAGAGGCCGACACTTGCGCCTGGTATGGTGGCAGCAAGCCCGAACTGTGGCAGCAGCTGAAGCAGGCTTGTGCCGACTTCTTTGCTCAGATGAACGCCAACGGCCATTATCACCTGGTGCAGCCACTTGGCACCACCCAGGAGGATTACCGTTACGCTTTCCGCAGCGGCTATATCCTGCAGAACAGTCCTGAAATTCTGCACAGCATCCGTCGTAGTAACAACTCGCATGGTAACGACTACGGTTGGTACAACCTTGGTTGGGGTGGTAAAGCCAATGGTAGCGGCGGTAACGGCCGTTATGCCTACTGCCCAACTCAGGAATATGTAGAAATGTTCCCTTGGGCCGATGGTACACCGTTTGATTGGGACAAGGCCCAGCAGGAAGGCAAGCTCGACTATATGTTTGTGAAGGGCGATACCGTTAAGGGGCAGCAGCTACTGCAGAACCTGCAGTACACCCGCGACCCACGACTCTACGAGACAGTAATGGTTAACGGCGACCGCCAGACCCTGAACTGGGGCGACGGACGTGCCAGTGGTGCCAACTGGGAGATGTGGGTTGGTGGTACAACAGCTGGCACCCAGCCTATGACCAACGATGGTATATATGGTACCGGCTACCGCATGCTGAAATACATTGTTGGCGAGGTAATGCGCCGTAAGAAGCCACAGTGGAACGCCATCATGCTGAGCGATATCTACCTGACATATGCCGAGGCTCTGCTGCAGGCCGATAACAATGCCACCGAGGCCATCAAGTATGTTGATGCTGTACGTGCCCGTGTAGGTTTGAAGGGCTTGATTGAGTGCAACCCCGGCAAGAACCTTACCAGCAACAAGCAGGCCCTGCTCGACGAGATTCTGCGTGAGCGTGCTTGCGACCTGGCATTCCAGCTTGAGCGCTACTTTGACATGATACGCTACAAGCGTGCCGACCTGTTTGAGCGCACACTTCACGGTTTGCGTATCTACCGCCTGGTTAAGGATAAGAACGATAACTGGGTTCGCGAGGAGAGCCAGTGGTACAATAAGTCGTTCAACAAGAAGTTGAAGGAGGACGATCCTAACTTCTACGAGCCTTCGCACTTCGACTTTGAGCGCTTTGCCATTACAACCGGTGCCCGCAGTTGGTGGACCAGCGGCTTCGATCCCAAGTGGTATCTGCAGCCATTCCCCATCACCGAGGTTAACAAGGGTTACGGCTTAACACAGAATGCCGGATGGTAATTAGGAAATTGAAAATTGATAATTGATAATTGACAATTAAGATTTATGAATAAAAGATATATAGTTGTGCTTTCGGTATTGGCCGGACTTTCCCTGCCTACTATGGCACAGATCGACAAAGAGCTGGCACCCGAGGAGCAAACGGCAGCCGTTTCGGTCATCAAGACCGATAAAACCGACCGCCGTAGCGCCAAGAATATCGGCAACAGCATTCTGGGTGAGGGCAATGGCCTTATCTCGCTGCAGAATGGTGGTCGCTATGCCGCTCAGAACCCTACATTCTATGTACGTGGTTTGCAAACATCAAGCAATAACTCGCCACTCATCCTGGTAGATGGTATCGAGCGCGACATTACCAGCATCGCTCCCGAGGAGGTTGAGAACGTAACCATCCTGAAGGATGCCGCTGCTGTGGCTCTGTATGGTTACAAGGGTACCAACGGCGCCATCAACATCATCACCAAGCGTGGTAAGTACGAAAGCCGTAGCATTAAGGTTACTTACGACCACCTGTTTAACACCATCGCCAACAAGCCTAAGTTTGTTGATGCCTACACCTATGGCATGGCCATCAACGAGGCTCGTATCAACGATGGACTCTCGGCTCGTTACAGCACCCAGGAGCTTAACGCCCTGCGCGATGGCACCAAGCCTTATCTCTATCCAAACGTAAACTGGGTAGATGAAACTTTCCGCAACACCGCTATGACCAACAAGTACAACATCGAGTTCCGTGGTGGTGCCAAGAAGTTCCGTTACTACACCATGCTCGATCTGATTTCGGATAAGGGTTTTGTTAACTCGCCCAATCAGAACGAGGGCTACTCTACTCAGGATAAGTATGTAAAGGGTAACCTGCGCATGAACTTGGATATCGACCTGACTGAGACTACCGATGTACGCGTAAACCTGCTGGGTGTACTGCAGGAAACATCGCGCCCAGGTTCGCAGGCCGACCTTTGGGATATGGTTTACACCGTTCCCGCTGCCGCTTTCCCTGTTAAGGATGCCAATGGCGTTTGGGGTGGTAGCGACACATGGGCTGGCACCAGCAACCCTGTGGCTCAGAGCGTAGGCGCCGCCTACTACAAGAACCACTCACGCTCGCTGATGTTCGACGTTACTCTGAAGCAGGACCTTGGCATGTTTGTAAAGGGGCTGGGTGCTCAGGTACGTGTAGGCTACGACAACACATCGAATATTTACGAGGACCACTCAAAGACCTATGTATATAGCGTAAACGCTCCCTCATGGGCCGATGGCGATGCCGAGCCGAGCGTAAAAACCGCTACCTATGGCAAGGACAGCGAGATGGGAACCGATGCCAAGGTTAACACCTTTGCACGTCGCCTGCACTTCGATGGTGGATTTAACTACGACCGCACCTTTGGTAAGCACAGCATCTACTCGCAGCTTAAGTGGGATTACGAGTACGAGGATCCTAATGGCGTTAATAACACCATCTATCGTCAGAACTTTACATGGTTCACCCACTATGGCTACAACAGCCGCTACTTTGTTGATTTGGCACTGGTTGAGAGCGGCAGCAGCCGTCTGGCTCCTAACACCAAGTGGAGCTTCTCGCCCACCCTCTCAGCAGCCTGGGTTATCTCTAACGAGGACTTTATGAAGCAGGTCAGCTGGGTTAACTTCCTGAAGCTGCGCGCATCGGCTGGTATCATTAATGCCGACTACCTGCCTGGCGATGACGTGTGGACCTACTACGCTCAACAGTATGCTACATCGGGTGGTGTTTATCCATTCGATAGCGGTTGGAACTCAGAGTTCGGTCGCACCTACCTGGGCCAGATGGCAACAACCGACCCTGGTCACGAAAAGGCTTACAAGTATAATGTTGGTATCGATGCCAAGCTGTTTGGCGCACTCGATGTAACCTTCGACTACTGGATGCAGCAGCGCAAGGACATCTGGGTATCATCAGCAGGTAAATACTCAGCCGTACTGGGTATGGATGCTCCTTACGAGAATGCCGGACGTGTAGATAGCCACGGTTTCGAGCTCGGTCTGGATTACACCAAGAACTTCGGTGCCGTTAGCTTCAACCTGGGTGGTAACCTGATGTACACCAAGAATAAGATTAAGGAGATGCTTGAGGAGCCACGCCTGTACGATAACCTTATTCAGACAGGTAACCCTTACGGACAGATCTACGGTCTGGAGGCCATCGGTTTCTTTAAGGACGAGGCCGACATCGCTGCCAGCCCTGCCCAGAACTTCTCTACCGTTAAGCCTGGCGACATTAAGTATCGCGACGTAAACGGCGATAACATCATCGACGCTAACGATAAGGTAGCCATCGGTCATAGCACCACCTGCCCCGAGATCTACTACAACTTCCATATCGGAGCCGAGTGGAAGGGACTGGGTTTCTACGCTATGTTCCAGGGCACTGGAAACTACAGCGCCATTCTTAACACCAAGAGCATGTACTGGCCACTGGTGGGCAACACCAACATCTCGCAGTATGCCTACGACAACCGTTGGACACCTGAGAACCAGAACGCCAAGCTGCCACGCCTTAGCAGCGAGAGCAACGCCAACAACTACCAGACATCTACACTCTGGTTGGCCGACCGCTCGTTCCTGAAGCTGCGCAACCTGGAGGTTTACTACAACCTGCCCGCTTCGCTGCTCGAGAAAACCAAGATTGTAAACGGTGCCAAGCTTTATGTACGTGGTATCGACCTGCTCTGCTTCGACCACATCGACGAGAGCGATCCCGAGGCCTACGACATCAACCCCGTTAACAAGAGCATCGCACTTGGTTTGAGCGTAACATTTTAATTGAGAATTAAGAATTTAGAATTAAGAGAATATGAAACTGAATAAATTATTCATCGGTGCCCTGGCAACACTGGCGATGGCCTCTTGTAACGATAAGATGGATTACAACGAGTATAACATCTACGACAAGGACTACATCACCAAGAACTTCGGTAATGTCGGCGGTTTTATGACCGATTTATATAATACGGTAGATTACGACTTCGGTAACTACTCGAGTGGCGCCATGCAGGCATCGGCTACCGACGAGGCCATGTATAGCAAGCTGGGTAACGGTATCGACGATTTCTACAATGGTGCCTGGAGCCCATCAAACGCAAAGAACTCTATCTGGAACAGCATGTACTCAGGCATTAAGGTGGCCAACCACTTCCTGGCCGAGATGCAGGGCTTGGACTTCGAGGAGTTGAAGTTGAATGCCGACTATGGTGCACAGATGTACCGCTACGAGCACTATCAGTACGAGGCTCGTTTCATGCGTGCTTACTATTACTTTGCACTGGTTCGCCAGTACGGTGGTGTGCCCTTGGTAACATCTGAGCTCTCAGCTGAGGAGGTAAACAGCCTGAAGCGCAGCAGTGCCGACGATGTGTTTAAGTTCATCATCGATGAGTGTAACGACATCCAGGGCAAGATTACCGAGGATTACAGCAACCTGGGCCAGTATGCCACTGGTACCGAGGAGAGCGGCCGCGCCGATAAATTGGCCGTTCTGGCTCTTAAGGCTCGTGCAGCCCTGTATTGGGCAAGCCCCCTCTTCAACGCCAATGGTGATAAGGAGCGCTACCACACAGCTGCCACTTACACCAAGGAACTGCTTGCAGCTGCCGAGGCTCGTGGCAAGGGCCTGACAGCTAAGTATGCCGACCTGTGGGATGCCGCCAGCTTTAACACCCCAACCATCATGAAGGAGATACTGTTTGGCCGTCGTTACTATAAGAATTCGAGTGGCGACAATCTTGTTGAGACCAACAACTACCCCGTTGGTATCGAGGGCGGTACAGGCGGAAACTGTCCTACCCAGAACCTGGTTGACGCTTACGATATGCAGGCTACCGGTCTCTCAATCAACGAGGCAGGTTCGGGCTACGACGCCAAGAACCCCTACGCAGGTCGCGACCCACGCCTGGCAGCTACCGTAGCCGTTAACGGCGATCAGTGGCCCACGTACTCGGGTGCCGCCAAGCTCGAAACCTTCCAGGGTGGTATCAATGGCGAGCCTCTTACAGGCGCCACACCAACTGGTTACTACCTGAAGAAGCTGTGTAACGGTGCCATCTCGCTGGCCAGCAACTCAAAGCTTAAGGAGAGCCGCCACACCTGGCTCACCTTCCGCATGGGCGAGTTCTACCTGAACTATGCCGAGGCTGTATTCAGGTATCTGGGTTCGGCCGATGCTACCAGCGCCGAGTTCCCCATGTCGGCTCGCGAGGCAGCCAGCAAAACCCGCCAGCGTGCAGGCATGCCTGCCTTTGCCGAGGGATTGGATGCTACTACCTTCTGGACCAAGCTGCAGAACGAGCGCTTTGTAGAGTTGGCATTCGAGGGTCATCGTTTCTGGGATGTACGCCGTTGGAAAGAGGCCGACAAGTTCTTTAAGAACATCGTAGAGATGAAGCTTACCAAGAACGAGGATGGCAGCATCAGCTACAAGCGCCAGACGGTCAGCCGCCAGTGGAGCGATAAGATGTACCTCTTCCCCATCCCACAAACCGAGTTGATGAAGAACCCCAACCTGACACAGAACCCAGGCTGGGAGTAAGATAGAGTAAATCTCTTCAACATTTAAATAGCTTGTTTTGCCCGCAACAGAGCAGAACAAGCTTTTTTTACGTATTGACTTGCACTCATGGCTGTCCGAAACATTTTTCCATGTCTATGAAACAAAAACCTATGGTAGTTCCAGGAATTTTGTTTAATTTTGCAGCAAAATGATACGATATGAGACAAATATTACTATCCTTGCTACTAATCTTCATGCCATTGATGGTGCATGGACAGGCAGGCCAATTCTTCCCGTCAGAACGTTTTTCAAGCGGTCTGATTAACGATGTGTGCCAGGACAAATATGGCTACATCTGGATTGCGACCGAGAACGGACTCAACAAGTTCGACGGCTATCGGTTCACCACCTATCTGTCGCTTCCCGACGATTCTACCACATTGAGCAGTAATATCGTTACCAGACTCTATTGCGACAAAAAGGGGCAGCTCTGGGTGGGGACAAGAACCGGCCTCTCGCGTTACGACTACGCCAGCAATCGTTTCATCCAATACACATTTCCTACGCCAAACAAGCCACGCATCATATCCGTCCTTGAACGTAAGAACGGCGAATTTCTGTTTGGCACATCAGGAATGGGACTTTTTGAACTGAAAGACAACACCCTGCACAAAGTGCCGGATGGGCATACCACCCAAAGTGGCAACTGGTATTTCAATCAGATGATGGAAGATAGTCACGGCCGTTTCTGGAAGTGTGGCTATGGCGAAGAAATCACGATGAAGGATCAGCATCAAGTACATCAGTTCTTTGTCCAACAAGGCATTGTGGTCAAGATGGTGGAGATCAATGGCGACATTCTCGTTATTCGTCAGCATGGCATCAATCGCTATCACCAAGGACAAATGACTAAAGCAGATATCGACCTCACAGCCCTTGGAGACGACAATGTGGTTATCAGTAGTGCATTCCAAAGTAGGAATGGCAACATCTATATTGGTACGCGAGGCGACGGTCTGTTCATACTGAAGAAAGGCAGTAAGAAGCTGGAGCGCGTTGAATGCCAACTCAACGGTTTGGATCTGAACACGGCCAAGATCTGGTGTATCTACGAAGACCGCATTGGCAACATTTGGTTAGGCTGCCAGTCAAAAGGTCTGGTCATGATACCTCGCATCCAGCCCCAGTTCTCTTCATGGAGTTTTTCGTCGCAAGGCTATCGCATCAGTTCCACCATTACCTCCATCTGCAAAGGCGATCAGGACATGGTTTGGGCTGTTGTACAAGGCAACGGCGTGTATGGATTCGACAAGCGTGGCCATATTGTGTCACACCCTGCCTCACCGCCATCGGCCGAATTAATCTACCGCGACCGCAAGAAACGCTACTGGATAGGCACTGATAAAGCGCTTTATTCGTACGACCCGCAGACAGGCAGATCGCAATATCAGGCATCCTTTGTTTGCGACAAGCTGAACGACATGACGGATTTAGGCGATGGGCGATTGTTTATTTCCCTATACTCGCGTGGTTTCTGTATTTACAACCCAGAAGACCACTCCGTACGCAAATTTCTGGCCACAGAGCACGATGCTGTAAGAGGACAACTTCATAACAACTGGATTATGGCGATGATGCCCGACAGGAATGGCTATATCTGGATGGCCACATCTGCTGGTATCTCATGCTACGACCCACAAGACGACAATTTCCATCCTTACGGTTGGAATAGTCTACTTGAAGGCACCATGTGCTATTCGCTTTGTGAGACCCAAAACGGCGATATACTCATCGGCACCGACCAGGGGCTTTTCACCTACCATCTTGGCGACCATCAAGTATCCCGATTCGGTTATGGCGAGGGTCTGTCCAACAAAGTAGTGGGTTATATTGTAAAAGCCAACAATGGCGACATCTGGTGCGCCACCTCAATGGGTATCTGGCAGTTCGATCAACAAAGAAAGAACTTCATTGGCCATGTTATCGGTAACGGACTTACCACCAAGGAATACATTAACTGCGTTGGCATGCATACCAGCGACGACATGATATACTTTGCCAACAACGACGGTTTAACGGTGTTCAACTCCACACGTGCAACCGGCTGCCACAAAGATTTGCCCCCCATCAAGCTAACAGGTTTCTTCGTTGCAGGCAACCCCATGACCAACGGCCCCGTGATTGAAACCGACGCCTATCAGGTATCGTATCTTGACAACAGCATTACACTCGAGTTCTCGCTGCTTGATTTCGTAAGTCCCGACAATATTATTTACGAATATCAAATCAACGGTTCGAAATGGATACAGAAAGCCGAGGGCGAGAACAGTATCCAGCTAAACCATCTGCAGCCAGGCATATACAAGATTGAGGTAAGAGCCCTCTCAGCGGGTGTTTACTCTGAGATAAAAACCATAACAGTTAAGGTAACCCCTCCCTGGTATCAGTCAACCTGGGCCCACATCTTCTATCTGTTAGTTGGTGTGTTATTATTGGTAGCCCTGGTGTTGAGCCTTCGCCGCAAGGCCCATCAGCGAATGGACGAAGAGAAGATGAAGTTCCTGATGAATGCCACTCACGACATCCGCTCGCCGCTCACACTGATTATGGGTCCTCTGGCCAAGTTAAAAAGCATTGCCACAAACAGCGAAGAGCAGGTTTATATCGACACGATCGACCGTAATGCCCAGCGCCTGATGGTACTGGTGAACCAGATTCTGGACGAGCGACGTATCGACAAGAACCAGATGCAGCTGCACTGCAGGGAGACTAATCTCGTGGAGTTTATCAGCGGCATCTGTAAGCTATACCAATACAACGCCAACCAGCGTAACATCACCTTCCTGTTCGAACACGAGAAAAACCATGTATTGGCATGGGTAGATCGCATCAACTTCGACAAGGTTATCTCTAACCTACTCTCAAACGCCTTCAAATACACCTTCGACGGCGGCGAGGTAAAAGTGGTTCTGCGCGAAACGGAGAAAGAAATCGAGATACAGGTGATCGACTCTGGTGTGGGCTTCAAAGAAGAAGAGGCCGAAAGACTGTTCGACCGCTTCTATCAGGGACGTAATGCCGACGACCTTGGCATGCAGGGCACAGGAATTGGACTGAATCTCAGTCGCTCCATCACCCAAATGCACGGCGGCAAGATAAAAGCCACCAATCGTAAGGATGGCGAGCGAGGTGCCTGCTTCACGGTAACCATTCCAAAGGGATATGGCCATCTGAAACCTGAACAGATTATCACCGACGCCCCTGCCCGCGAGATTCTGTCTAGCGGTGCAAGCGCCCGACAAGCATTCCACCAGTTCCATATCCTTGTGGTTGACGACGATCAGGAGATTGCCGACTACATCAACAACGAACTGGGCAACCACTACAAATTCGACCATGCCCCGAATGGAAAAGAGGCGCTTAAAATCCTTCTCACCCAACAGTACGACCTGGTTATCAGCGATGTGATGATGCCCGAGATGGACGGACTCACCTTACTGAAACGTATCAAAGATAATCCTCAGATTTCGCAGATTCCAGTAATCATGCTCACCTCGAAAGCCGAAGTAGAGCACAAGCTCGAAGGTCTGAAGTCGGGTGCCGATGCCTATATTGCCAAGCCGTTCAGTATGGAGGAGCTTCATATCCAGATTGACAATCTGATTGACAACGTCCGCCGCCTGCGTGGTAAATTCAGCGGAGCCATGCAACAGGAGGAGCGCGTGGAGAAAATTCAGGTTAAAGGCAACGACGATGCGCTGATGGAACGTGTGATGCACTCAATCAATGCCAACCTGTCGGATCCCGAATACAATATCGACACGCTGGCTGCCGACGTGGGTATCAGTCGTGCACAACTGCATCGCAAGATGAAGGAGATTACCGGCATCTCCAGTGGTAAGTTCCTGCGCAACCTGCGCATGGAGCAAGCCGCCCGCCTGCTGCGCGAAAGCAAGGTAAACGTTTCACAGGTTGCCTTCAAGGTAGGTTATGCCGATCAGGCCCATTTCTCGACCGCATTTAAGACACATTTCGGCATGTCGCCCTCGGAATACATCGAGACACATAAGGAGTAGCATCCTGCAAGAACAGTGACATTTGTATCGGTATTTTGCGATTTTGTTGCAAAATACCGATATATTATATATTGCACAATAATCGCAGGGCTATGCAACAAAATCCTTGCAACAAAAACATATTTTTGCCTTACCTTTGCGGCAGATTTACCCAATTTTACTAATAATTAAAATCATTTGTGTATGAAAGAAAAAACAATGAGAAGAATCTTAATGATGCTCACGCTGCTGGCAGCTCCTATGCTGCTTTCGGCCCAAAGCATCATTAAAGGTGTTGTGAAAGACGATGCGGGCGAGCCCGTTATCGGTGCCACTGTAAGAGAAGTTGGTACATCGAATGGTACCGTGACCGACTTCGACGGAAAATTTGAACTGAAAAACATCACAAAAGGTGAGATTCAGATTTCTTTTGTAGGCTTTCTTACTCAGAAAGTATCGGTAAAAGGCAAGAGCTTTTTGGAGATTAAGATGGAGAACGACCAGAAGCTGCTCGACGAGGTTGTTGTAGTAGGTTATGGTACCATGCGAAAGAGCGATGTTACCGGTGCAGTGAGCCGTGCCAACATCCAGGCATTCGAAAAGAGTCCTAACACAAACCTTCTGCAGTCGTTACAGGGAACAGTACCTGGCTTGAATGTAGGTCAGGCCAGTTCTGCCGGTTCAAGTCCCGAGCTTTCTATCCGTGGTGCCAATACCATCTCGGGTAACACCAGCGTACTGATCATCCTCGATGGTATCATCTTCACAGGTAATCTGTCGAGCATCAACCCTGCCGATATCGAAAGCGTAGACGTACTGAAGGACGCTTCGGCTACAGCCGTTTACGGTGCACAGGCAGCCAATGGTGTACTGCTCATCACCAGTAAGAAGGGTGCCAAAGGCAAGGCCAAGGTATCGTTCTCGAGCAGTTACAGCTTCCAGACACCTACCAAAAAGATGCACACCATGAACCGCAGCGAAATGCTGAACTTCGACAATGAGTGTTTGTGGCAGTATTCTAAGACGGCAGAGTCGGGCTACACCCAGCAGAATCCCAACTTCAAGCTCTCTGAGCGCATGCCGGATGCCTGGATGACCGACGACCAGGGCAACATTGTTCCTGGCGACTACGATTGGTGGAGCGACTTTACCCGCAATGGTTCTATCTGGGAGAACAAGATGAATATTTCGGGTGGTAGCGATGCCATGTCGTACCTGATCTCACTGGGTAATACCAAGCAGAAGAACTATCTGCTTAACGACGACTACAGCCGTAACTCAATCCGCGTTAACTTAGACATCCAGCCAGTAAAATGGCTGAAGGCAGGTGTACAGGCATTCGGTTCGTTCGAGAACCGCGATGGCCAGGAAACCTATCTGCCATTCCTCATCGAGTGCAGCCCACTTACCAAGCCTTACGATGAGAACGGCGATATGATTCACTATCCCGCTCACGATGCCCGCGAGAATCCATACCATGGCTCGCTGGTTGACGACTACGATCGTTCTAACTCATTCTTTGCCAACCTCTACACCGAGGTGCAGCTGCCTCTGAAGGGCCTCACCTATCGCCTTAACTTCGGTAACAACTACCGCATTGGCGAGCATAACTATGCCAGCGAGTTTGCCGAGAACAACAATGGTCAGGCTTACAAGCACCACACTACCTATTATGATTATACGCTTGATAACATTCTGAATTATATGAACGACTTTGGCAAGCACAGTGTTGGTGCCACATTGGTTTACGGTGCTTCACGCCGCAAGTACAGCTACACTGCTGCCGATGCCAAGCTGTTCCCACGCATGACGCTGGGTTACAACTCACTGGAGCTGGCTTCTACTCAGAATACAAATTCGGATGCCTGGCTGGAGACATTGCTCTACCAGATGGCTCGCGTAAACTACTCTTACGACGGCCGTTATCTGCTGACCGCCACCGTACGTCGTGATGGTTACTCAGGCTTCTCGACCAACAACAAGAGTGCCGTATTCCCATCAGTAGCTCTGGGTTGGGTTCTCACCAACGAGGAGTGGTTCAAGGTGCCACAGCTGGATTACCTGAAACTGCGCGCCGGTTGGGGTATGAGCGGAAACCAGACCTCACGCTACTCTTCACTGGCCCGTGTTAATTCTTCTATCGGCTACATCTTTGGCGATGGCGTTAGCGGATCTATGCGCCAAGAGCTGGCTTCGATGGAGAATGCCAACCTGAAATGGGAGAAGACTGCAGGTTTCAACTTTGGTATCGACTTTGCCCTGCTGAACAACCGCATCTCGGGTAATATCGAGTACTACACCACCAAGACCAAGGATCTGCTCTATGCTGTACAGATTCCTTCAATCACCGGTTTCACATCTATCATGTCGAATGTAGGTGAGATTCAGAACAACGGTTTCGAGATTACCATCAACTCTCGCAACATTGTGACCAAGGACTTTGAGTGGACATCAATGTTCAACCTCTCAACCAACAGCAACAAAATCAACAAGCTGGCAGGTCTTGACACCAACGGCGACGGTAAGGAAGACGACCTCACCTCATCATCACTGTTCATCGGCGAGTCGCTCTCGGCTATCTACGACTACACCATCGATGGCATCTGGCAGGTAGGCGACAATATCCCCGAGGGCTATCACCCAGGTAACTACCGCATTGTAGATATCAACGATGATGGCGAGATTAACGAGAAGGACCGCAGCATCATCGGTAAGACCGATCCATCGGTACGCATGGGCTTGCTCAACTCGTTCAAGTACAAGGACCTTACACTGAGCTTCTTCCTCAACGCCGTTCTGGGTGGCAGCAAGAGCTTTATGGGTAAGAACTCGTTTGCCGAGCTCGTCAACGATAACACGCTGCGTCACAACCGCTTGACCGCACAGGTGGACAATTTCTGGACACCAAGCAATCCTGGTGGTATCTACGCGCTCTACAATGCCAACCCTGCCATCAATCCTTATCGCTACGAGAACCGCTCGTTCTTGCGCCTGCAGGATATCACCCTCTCTTACGACCTGCCCAAGCAGTGGATGCGCACCATCGGTATCGACGGCATCAATGTTTACATGAGCTGCAAGAACCTGCTCACCATCACCGGCTGGCATGGTTGGGATCCCGAGCCTAACATGACCTATCAGGACATCAACGGCCAGAACCGTACAACCGGTAGCTGCTACGACAACCGTCCGGTTATGAAGAGTGTGACATTTGGTCTCAATATCAATCTTTAATTGCCATTACACATGAAAAAGATATTATTATTCACCGTTATCTCAGCTTTGACGCTGACAGGATGCAACGAAGACAAGTTCCTGGAGGAGAAAGCCCTTGACTTTAATTCGGCATCCAACTCATACAATACGAAAGCAGACTTTGATGCTGCTACCACCGAACTCTATTACCTTACACGTGAGGAGTTCTACACCACATACGACCGCACCACCGACCTTTCGAAGTTTGCAGATATGTGGATTACTGCCGACCCGCTCAAGTCGAACATAACTGCCGACCTCTCTCCCTCGGGCGCCATTGCCAAGTTCTACTGGGACGAGAACTACAAGCTGATTGCCCAGGCCAACACCGTTATCAGCCGTGTGCCTAACGCAACCGCTCTGACCGACGATCAGAAGAAAGAGTTCGAAGCCAAAGGCCGTTTCTTCCGCGCATTAGGTTATCGCACGCTGGTTCTGCTCTATGGCAATGTGCCCCTACAGATTGAGGAGGTAACAGCCCCCAAGACCGATTTTACACGCGAGTCGAAAGACAAGGTATGGGCTCAGGTGATCGAAGACCTGGAGTATGCCGCAGCCAATCTGCCCGAGATCAACGCCGTAAAGGATGGTGAGATCAGCAAACCAGCCGCCAACATGCTGCTGGCCGAGGCCTACCTGGCAACAGGCGCTAACGACAAGGCTGTGAATGCCGCTTCGGCTGTTATCAACAACACCAACCTGGCCCTGATGACCCAGCGTTTCGGTTCGCAGGCCAAGGAGGATGGCGACGTGTTCTACGATCTGTTCCGCCCCAACAATCAGAACCGTTCGGCAGGTAATACCGAGGGTATCTGGGTGATTCAGTTCGAGACCAACGTTGATGGTGGTGGTAACAACACCAGTCATTTCTTCTGGAATCCCGGTAGCTTCTGGGGCGAGCGTTTCTTTGCTCCTCAGGTCGACAAGTTCCAGCTCATTGCCCCCGACGGCACCAACGTGCAGCTGTTCAACTGGCCTATCGGCGATATGACCGGTGGCCGTGGTATCGGTACACACTATGCTGTAGATCATCTGTATAACGGCATCTGGGCCGACAACTTCGACGATATGCGTAACTCAGAGTTCAACTGGCCTCGCCGTTTCAAGATTCATCGCACCAACGTGCTGGCCGACCGTCCTGAGCTGGCAGCTGCCATGCCTGATGGCTATTTCGACCTTGAGCACACCGTACTGCCCGCTGGCTACTCGATGACCACAGGTTTCGACGGCGGTGTAAATGCCACCAACCAGCTGCCTAACCGCTTTATGTGCGGCTACTCTACCAAGATGACCACACCATTCCACTATCCCGATGCCCAGTATCAGGACAAGGCCACCTACCAGCTGGCAGGAACCGGTGGTAAGACTTTCACCGATCAGTATTTCTTCCGTCTGGCCGAAGCCTATCTGCTGCGTGCCGAGGCATATGTAAATCTGGGTAAGAAGGCCGAGGCTGCAGCCGACATCAACGTGCTGCGCACCCGTGCCAAGGCCAAGGCTGTAACTGCCGACCAGATGGACATCGACTTCATTCTGGATGAGCGTCTCCGCGAGCTGGTTTGCGAGGAGAAGCGCCGCCTCACCCTGTCGCGTGTAGGCAAGCTAGCCGAGCGCATCAAGAAGTACAATCCTTACTTCAACGCAGCCAACAGCGCCGACAAGAAGGATTACGATGCCCACTTCGACCTGTTCCCCATCCCACTGTCGGCCATCCAAGCCAACAAGGACGGTGTTCTCGAACAGAATCCTGGCTATTAATTTGAATAATTAATATAATTAGTTAGTAATTGATTTAAAAAAGCCTAGGCTTGTGAAAGTCTGGGCTTTACTTTTCAAATTTTTTTCTATCTTTGCGCTCAAATACTAGATTTGTTATGAAAAGATTATTATGGTTATTACTACTTGTTCCGCTCTGCATGCAAGGCAGAACGTTCAAAGTAGCAAACGCTACTGTGAGTTACGACAAGACTGAATCACCACAGGTAATACGTGCCATCAGCGACCTGAAGCACGATATAGCCATGGTTACAGGTTCTGCCGGTAGCGGAGCGTCGCAAATCATCGTAGGCACCTATGGCAGTAAGACCATCAAGCAGCTTATTGCCAAGGGCGTACTGAAGGATAAGGACCTGAGAGGCAGATGGGAAAGCTACGTTATCAGCATCACAAACGAGAAACAGCCGCGCCTGGTGATAGCAGGCAGCGATAAGCGTGGCACCATCTACGGCATCTACGACGTGTCGCAACGCATCGGCGTATCGCCCTGGTACTGGTGGGCCGATGTGCCTGTAACCCAGAACCCCGATGCTGCCGTAGAATGCGATTACTATGCCTCGGGCGAGCCTTCGGTGAAATACCGTGGTATCTTTATTAACGATGAGGACTGGGGCCTGAAGCCCTGGGCCGCCAAAACTTTCGAGAAGGAACTGGGCGATATAGGTCCCAAGACCTATGCCAAGGTTTGCGAGCTGCTGCTGCGCCTCAAGGCCAACATGCTGGCCCCGGCCATGCACTCATGCACGGGTGCCTTCTACAGCCATCCCGAGAGTCAGCAGGTGGCCGATGCCTACGGCATTATGATCACCACCAGCCACTGCGAGCCCCTGCTGTTCAACAACGCCGCGGAATCGGAGTGGAACAAGCAGCGCGATGGCGAGTGGAACTACGAAACCAACAGTGCCACTATCCTGAAGAAACTCGACGACCGCATTCGCGATACCAAAGCCTTCGACAACATCTACACCATGGGTTTGCGCGGATTGCACGACGAGGCGATGAAAGGCAGTACCAATCCCAAGGATCGCGCCCGCACGCTCGAGAATGTGTTTGCCAAGCAGCGCGAGATACTCGAGAAATATAAGGAAAAGAAAGCCACACAGCTACCGCAGATATTCGTGCCCTACAAGGAAACGCTCGACATCTACGATGCCGGACTGCGCGTACCCGACGACATCACCCTGGTATGGCCCGACGACAACTACGGCTATATGAAACGCGTGAGCAACAGCCGCGAACAGCAGCGCAGCGGTGGCAGCGGCGTGTACTACCACCTGAGCTACTGCGGGGTGCCCCACGACAATCTGTGGATTTTCTCAACAGCCCCCATGCTGATGTACGAGGAGCTGCTGAAGGCCTATACCGCTGGTGCCGACCGCTACTGGCTGCTGAACGTGGGCGATATCAAGCCCATGGAGATCGAGACACAGATGTTTATGGACATGGCCTACAACTTCAAGCAGTTCAGCTACGATAACGCCAACGCCTATCAGGCCGAGTGGCTGGCCAAAGTGTTCGGCCAGCAGCATCAGGAGGCGTTCCAGCACATCCTCGACAACTACTACCGCCTGGCGTGGGACCGCAAGCCTGAGTTCATGGGCTATGAGATGGAATGGGACACCCCCGAGTATGCCCGACTCTACGATACCGACTTCAGTTTCGAAACCGGTACAGCCCAGAAACGATTGGTCGACTATCAGAACATCTGCTTTGCCTACGATGCCATCGAGCAGGCGCTCGCACCCGAGCAACGCCCTGCCCTGTTCGAGATGCTGGGCTATGCCGTACATTCGGCCTACCAGATGAACCGTAAGTTCCTGTACGCACAGGCCAACCACGAAACAGGCAACGTGCTGTATGCCGAGCAATGCAGGGATGCCAACCGCCAGATAAACCTGCTGTTGGAGCGCTACAACACACAATTAGGCGGCAAGTGGAACCTGATGATGTCGGAGGTTACACCTGGCTATACCGCACTCTACCATCAGATGCCCACACTTACCAACCGCCCCACCACGGCCTATCGCCTGCCCGACAACCAGCGCCATCCCGAGTTCGAGCATCAAATCAACTTGGGCGGTCTCGATGTCAAAGCACCCTTCAGGTTGCTCACCGGTATGGGTACCGACTGGCAGGTGCTGCAGATGGGACAGCCGCTCGACCAGAAAGCATCGGGCAGCATCAATATCCCTATCCCATCGCTGCCAGCCAGTGCCGACTCCATCCAGCTGTGCATCTCGGTGGTACCCATGTGGCCCGTTTCGACCGATCGCAGCAACCGTTTGGCCGTGAGCATCGACCAGGGTAAGGCCGCCACCTTAGAGAATAAATTCAAGGAATGGGGGCGCGAATGGAAGATACAGATTCTTGAGAACCGCAAGGATTTCGTACTTACGTTGCCGCTTGATAAGGCCCGAGGGCAGCATGTCATCACGCTCTCGATAGTAGATCCAGGACAGATAGTACAGAAGATTACCTATCAACCTGTGCTGAAACAGTAAAAAAATAACAGAGGCTTGCAATCACTGCAGGCCTCTGTTGCTGTTAATATTTTTACGTATAACTCTAAATATGGAATTACTTTTTAGAATGGGATCTTGTATCCCAGAGTCAGCATAATCACGCTGTTCTTGTTTTTTCCTACATCCTTACCAACATTAGTAAGACCGAGGTTGTAGCGAGCGTCGATGACAAAGTCGCTAAACTCGTACGAAGCTCCCAGAGGAATTGAGAAATCAGTCTTGTTGCAGAGCTCCTTAAAGTCAAGACCTTCAGCCTTGGCCTTGGTCAGGAAACCAACCTGTACACCAGCCTTCAGGGCAAAACCAGGAGCCACATACACGTTAGCCAGTACAGGCACG
The DNA here is from genome assembly GCF_900107775.1 of Xylanibacter ruminicola. Lineage (GTDB taxonomy): Bacteria > Bacteroidota > Bacteroidia > Bacteroidales > Bacteroidaceae > Prevotella > Prevotella ruminicola_C. The sequence continues at coordinate 570,885 of NZ_FNRF01000003.1, read as the reverse complement.
TTAATATACTCCAAGGTATTCTTCACGCCGTCGGCCTTAGCACCCTGCTGTGTGTAAAGTAAACCTGCTGAGAGACCGAAGTTATCGGTGCACATATAGCCCACCTCAGCACCGGCCACCAGACCAAACTTCATGTCGTTGTCGTTGTTAGTCACAGTAGCCAGTGTAGCACCTACCATAGGCTTCAAGTATGCCTTACCAGCCACCTGGGCGTTAACTGTTACAGCTGCAATCATCATAGCAGCAATCATCATAAGCTTTTTCATAATCTTTCCTTGTTTGTTAATAAATAATATTGTTAATAGGATTGTTTCATCACCTTTTTAAGTTTCGTTTGCAAATTTAGACATTTCTTCGACACAATAGAACAATATTTGTGTTAATAAATATTAATCAACCCAAAATTCTCATATTTATGTCAAAAAAGTACAACTCAAGCCTGTATTTTTATCCTAACTGCGTGGTTTTTAGGCAGGTACTTAAAAAAAAGCACGAAAAGATTTGGATTTTCAAAAATACTTTGTATATTTGCAGCATTATTACTAACGACGGAACAATGACGAGAAACAATCTTTTGACACTATTACTAGGTATTTTTATCATTTTAACAGGCTGTACGAAAGACGGCGATACGATATACCAGATAAATCCCAACGAGGAGAAGCCAAGCACGGCTCCGCTCGTCACCGTGATCTATGGCCCTAACAGTCTGGGCGACCGCTCGTATTGCGACAAGATATACAGGGGTATTGAGGCTTCGGCTAGTAAGCGTGGGCTCAGAACCCTGCATCTGATGCCTGAGAGCATGGAGCAGGGGCTGGCCTATCTGGAGATGATGTTCCAGCAGATGGAGAGTGCCCAGGACAGCGTGAGCCGCTTGTTTATCGCCACCAGTCCCGTTTATGATGAGTTTATCCGTAAGAACAACCACCGTCTGGAGCGTAATCCCTATGCCGATCTGCTCTATCTGGAAACATCGACACCCCTGGAGGGCAAAGGCTCAACGCTCTACATCGACTATTATGGCGCGATGTATATGGCAGGACGCCTAAGCCATTTTGATATCTATGATAAAGTGCTATTGGTGCTGGCGAATCCCTACACACAGTCGGTCGTTGAAGCCGGGGATGGCTTTGTGGATGGTTTTGAGTCTGACGTTCCGAAATACAAAATGTCACTCGTCATCAAGTATCTGAGCAACGAACCAGGTGGCGGATTCCAACTGGCTGACACCACGGCATTGCGCATATTCGAAGAGGTTCGTATACCTAATAATAGAGTATGCTTGGTCCCTGTCTGCGGTGGTGCCATGAATGCCTTTTTCCGCATCTTACCTGATAACGCCTTTTATATGAGCATTGATGACTTTATTTATCTCAGACAGTGCTATAATTATGTTAACGTCATCAAGAATATAGATACGGTGCTGGACGACTATTTAGAAAAATGGGAAATCGGCACCATGCCCAAGCACCAGACGCTGGGACTGGATGACGGGGGGACGGACTTGTATTTCCTGTGGGGAAGAGACTGGTTTAGCGGTGATATTAACATGGATAGTCTACGTCAGGTAGCCATCAGAAAGGAGGGGGAACGGTATGGGAAGTAAGATGGAAGATGTAAGATGTAAGATGGCTGATGGCAGATGGATGATGTGGCTCTGCGCTGCACTATTCACTATTCACTGTTCACTATTCACTGCTTGCAAGCAGGAGGATGACACCATTGTGTATAAGGACTCGCGCCGATGGGTGGAGAAGACGGTGGCTGTGGTAGCCCCGCTGAATGATCCTATCATGAAGGCCCGATTGGAGCGTACGGCTGAGTGGATGCTCAGCAGTCTGCATAACGCCCAGTTGCACGATACGCTCTGCATAGACCTGAAACTGGAGTGGTACGACGAATACGGCACCGACCTGAAGGCATTAGCCGAACGGTTGGCAAACCGTGATGACCTGATGGCCGTGATAGGCCCCTTCGACAGCGACAACGTGAACATTCTGGCTCCCTACTGTCAGCAGACCCACAAGCCGCTTATCCTGCCTACTGCCACCAGCGAGACGGTGATACGACGCTTCGCTATCACCAGCACGGGCGATGGGCAGCAGCCCTTCCTCTGGTCGCTCACCGAGACCGATGTGTCGCTCTCGGAGGTGATGCAGAGCCGTCATGCTGCCACCATCCAGATGGATGAGGATTATGCCAAATATGCTGATTATTCAGGACTATTCACACCCAACACCACATACGGTCAGACGTTCTATGAGTGGGCACCTTTCCAGGCCACTGAGTTGGGCATAGGGTTCAGGTGGAACGTACGGTATACCGACTCGGAAATGCTCTACGAAAAATTGCGAGCTTTTTACGATGATATAGACGATGTATGGTGGTATAACGAAGTGATGCCTGCCTTTGTGGTCATAGAGAGTCTGGAGCAAGTGGCACAGATAGGCAGAATTCGCTATCAGTGGTGGAACGTTGACATTGATGACCACATCACGACTCTGGTGGAAAAAAATGGCTTTAATCTATCCCAAATAAAAGAAGCTTTACACGGTTTTCAGAAGTTAGTAAGCACTTGGTCGCCCATTTATTATGTATTGGCGAACCTCACTGATGAAGGGATAGCGGCACTCGATTTAACTGGTCAGGTCGTTTGCGATCAATATGAGGGTTTTTCACCCTACGCCGATCCGATGACGGGATTCGAGATGAGTTATGAAGGACGCTACGGCACGAAGCCCACCTTCGCCGAGTGTAAGTTCTACGACGCCCTGCTGCTCTCGGCCTTCGCCGCCAACTATATGGAACATCATCAGGAGGTGGATAACCTCAACGACGCCATCATAGCTATCACCACCACCGACAACTTCCTGTCAGGTTATGCCTGGAGCGAGACGGGTATGGAATTATACCTTGCAGCCTTGGAGCAGGGACAACTGATTGGCTTTAAGGGCGCTTCGGGACCTGTGCAGTTCGACAAGGATTGCTACACCGCAGCCCTCAACACCACCTATGTGAACTGGATCATTGATGGAGAGCGAGTGCAGCATATCGGCTATTACAGCCGTAAGGGTAATGCCCAGACGGCCAAAACGCTTGCCTCGTGGAACTGGCTGGTGGAGAATGCCGAGGAGAAGTTCGACCAGCAGTATGGCGGTGCCACGGCTGCCATCACCTATCCCGCGCTTACCGACCAGTATGCCGTGCTGGTGCAGGGCAGTAATGGCTGGATGAACTACCGCCATGAGGCCGATGTGCTGAATATCTACCAGATGCTGAAGGCTGGTGGCTACGACGACGATCACATCATCCTCGTCAGCTCCGACGACGCTGCCAATGCTGCGGAGAATAGCGACCGGGGTGCCGTGCGGACCGATCCCAATGGCAAGAACCTGCGCGAGGGAGCTGTCATCGACTATAAGAATGCCGACCTGACGCCTGCCGACATCGTGAATATCCTGAAGGGCGTGAAGACCGACCGTACGCCTGTAGTATTGCCTGCCGATGCGGGGCAGAATGTGCTGCTGTTCTGGAGTGGGCACGGGCGCAGCAAGGCTACTAGCGGCATCGACGAGATGGCGTGGCGCGACGAACCTGCGGGCAATGGCATGACGGCCGACCTGCTGAGGCAGACACTGCAGCAGATGGCAACGCAGCAGCAGTTCCGTCAAATGCTGGTTTGCCTGGAGCCCTGCTACTCGGCCAATATGGGCAAGGCGCTGGAAGGCATCCCGGGTGTGCTGGCCATCTGCTCGGCAGGGGCTTACGAACAGTCGTTTGCCGACTCATGGAGCAACGAACTGGGTGTTTGGATGTGCGACCGATTCAGTCGCAACCTGGTGGGGCATGTATTGGAGAACCCCGACGGCACCTACCGCGATCTCTACCTATACTGCGCCCAGCACACGCTTGGCTCGCATGTGGGTATCTACAACTACACCAACTTCGGCAACCTCTACACTACGAGCCCGAAGGACTTCTTCGTAAAACGTAAATAATAAATAACAATGAATAAGAACATTCTATGGATGCTGGCCGCCATCCTGTCATACAGCTTTGCGATGACTGCCTGTGGCGGGTGTTCGGCGATAGATGACGAGACTAACGGGGACGAGGTAATCGAAGCCGACAGTCTCGTCGTGGGCGACCAGTTGCCAGAGTTTGAGGTAACGATGAACGACGGTTCGGTGGTACGGACTGCCGACCTCTTGGGTCAGCCCTCGGTGGTGGTGCTGTTCTCCGTAGACTGTATGGACTGCCGCCACCAGCTGCCCGAGATACAGCGGCTGTGGAATATGAACCAGGCCGACAGCCTGATTCAAGGTCAGCGCATACCCATCGTGCTGATAGCACGTGAATGTACGAAAGAGGATATCGAGCCGTTCTGGAAGTTTTCCGAGTTCACCATGCCCTACTCGCCACAGCCCAACCGCCGTGTGTATTCGCTCTTCGCCCCTCGCGTAATCCCCCGCATCTATATCAGCGATGCACAGGGCATTATCCGCTACATGCATGTGGATATAGCCATGCCCACTGCCGAAACGATAGTTAACGAAATAAAGGAATTAAAACAATAGAACTATGAGAAAGAATTTTTTATGGATGATTGCCACCACCCTAACCTGCGCTCTTGCAGCGGGTAGCCTGATTGCCTGCTCGGGCGACTCGGGTGACGACGGCGGTGTAAAGCCTGAGCCCCAACCCGAGGCTAAGACCGAAGTGACAATGATGTACTATCTGAAGGTAAGCAGCGATGTGCTGCAGGTGGCCGACGTAGAGGTGAACTACGTGGACCAGACGGGTGCCAAGAAGAAAGAGGCGCTGACATCGGCCGAGTGGAAGAAAACTTTTAGTGCCAACGCACTACCACTTACCGAGGGTCTCTGGGCCAAGATAACGCCTAAAGCATCGATAGCCGAAGGCTCTTATCAGCTTAACCTCACTACAGCTGCTGGCTACGAGGCCAAACTACCTACTGGTAAGACCATCGCCGATGCCTTTGGCAGCAGCGCCAGCACAACACCCAGCACCGCCAAAACGGCCGACAACGTAGCCACCTGGTGCGCCCAGAGCACCGCCATCGCCTTTACGGTAGGAGCCGAAGGCTATGCCAAAACCGCCACCGTGGATTTCGGAGGCAATAGCCACATTGATACCTCATCGCTGTTTCCCGAGTGCTTTACTCTCTCGAGTATATTTAATTTCAGTTCATCAAACTGCAACGAAGAAACAAACAACGAGAAAGCAGGTACTTTGAACGATTACGACGTTAACGACAACCGCCTATGGTGGTAACATAAAAACCCAAACGATATGAAACATATAAGCATAACCGCACTCGCAATAGCAGCTATCATGATGGCTGGCTGCACTAACGGCTACGACGATATGATGCCGCAACAGCCCGGACAGCAGGCACAATCAGCCAACCGGGTAGTAACGCTTACCACCACCGTTGGTTTCGACGGCAATGCACAAACGCGCAGCCTGTACGACGACGGACTGAAGATATTTGCCATAGGCGACAAGATAGCCGTGGTTTACCAGAACACCAGCGGCGAGATGGTGAAACAGGAAGTAACCCTTGCGCTGGCCGACATTAAGAACAACGGCAAGTACGCCCGACTGACGATAACAGCCACCAACCCACAGAGCGATGGCAAACTAAGGATAGTGTACCCTGCCAGCATGGCCAACGACGACGGCACGGTGGATATGAACCAGATATACAACGAGCAGGACGGCTCACTGGACACATTCGGCAATAAATACGACGTGGCCGCTTACGATGGTAAGCTGGATGGCGCGGCACTGCCCAAAAACGCACCACTATCCAACCAGCTAGCCGTTTGTAACTTTACCATCAAGGACGATGGTAATGCATTCATAACCAGTAGCATTACCAAACTTACCATCAAGAACGGAAAGGATGTGTATCACGTTACCACCTCGTACTTAAACAACATCTGGGTGGGTATAAAGCCCATCACCTCGGGTGATATCGAAGTCTATGCAGCCAAGCGCAAAGAGCTGTACCGCAAAAAGGTTACCAGCAACACCAGCCTTGCTGCCAACACCATCACCCCCATCAACATTAAAGTATCGCTGATTGAGGGTGCCACATCGGGCTTGTTCACCGCTAACGAAGATGGCGACCTGATTTATTTCTCACGGGGTAACCTGACAACGATGTTCACCAGCCACTGGGACAATTGGAGCTTTGCCGATAAGCAGTACGGCTATATAGGCCAAGCCCCGGGCAACACCTGTATCGACATCGACGACCGCTATTATGGCTGCGTGGTCGACCTTTTTGGCTGGAGTACAAACGCCAACACCAACTATTTTGGCGTTAACGTGAGCGATGAAGACGAAACTTACATGGGCGACTTTTACGATTGGGGAATAGCCAACATTCGTAATGGCGGCGGCAGGAACAAGTGGCGAACACCCAGCGCTACGGAGTATACCCACCTGCTGTTTCAGCGCTCGGGCACAACTATCAACGGCGTAAGCAACGCCCGCTTTGTAAGGGCCTACATCGGCAATTACAAAACAGGTGGTCTGATTCTATTCCCCGATCACTATGTGCATCCTGACGAGCTGAAGTTGCCCGGATCGCAATTTATCAACAACAGAGCACACAGCGAGGCAGATGGCGCCGGAACATACGACTTGTATACGACTTACGAATGGTTGCAAATGGAGGCCGCAGGTGCGGTGTTCCTGCCCGCTGCAGGATTGCGCGTGGGTACCGAAGTGGCCGTGAGATACTACGGGCAGCGACAAGGCTACCATACATCATCCATATACGCTGGCGTCTACGTTTGGACCATGGGCACCGACCTGCGACGCTTAGGTAGCAGCACCGAGTGCAGTTTCGAAACCGGTATATGGGAAAAGAACCGCCACGTAGGCTGCTCGGTACGCTTGATAGGCCCTGTTGAGCAGTAAGCATTGCGCTTTTGGCATATCACAGCTTGATACCAAACTTAACTATCCGCTCCTCCATCATCCCCTCGGGCATGAATCGGAGGAGCGTTTTTGTGATGGTATTCAGCATGGCCTGGCGGATGTAGTCCTCGCGGATGTAGAGCGACACACGGCGCTGCGACAGGTAATCGCCCTCGATACGGCGCACATTCTCACGCTGCGCATCCGTCAGAAACGGCAGGTGCATCTCGGGGATAATAGTAAAGCCGCCATTCTCATCCACTATACGTATCAGGGTATCGATACTGCCAGCCTCGTACACCCTGCGGCCCTTGGTGCGCGCCTTGCAGAAGCTGAACGCGCTGTCGCGCAGGCACTGGGCATCGCGCATAATCCACATCTTTTCGTGCTCTAGATTCTCGGGGTGGAACACGGGCAGCTTGCGCCAGCAGTCGGCCGAGAGATACACCATAAAACGCTCGGTATAAAGCGGAATCTCGAGTATGCCCTGCTGGGCGTGGCCACCGGTGGCGATAGCACCATCGATATGCCCCTGCAGCAGTTCGGCCAGCATGGCATCGCCCTTAAGCTCGTTGATAGTCAGTCGCACCTGCGGATAATCCTCGGTGTAATAACGGATAAACTTGGGCAGGATATAGGGCGAGATGCTGGATGCAACACACAGGCGCAGATCGCCAGCCACGTCGCCTTTGTCCTCGTTCACCAGCTCGTGGATGCGCTCGGTCTCGGCGATGGCACGCTCGGCCTGGCGGATAATCTTCTCGCCGGCAATGGTGGGCGTAACAGCCTTGCTGCTACGCTCAAAGATACGAACGTCGAGCTCGTCCTCCAACTTTACCAACATGGCACTCAGGGTGGGTTGCGTTATGCCTAAGGCGTCGGCTGCCTTGGCAAAACTACGGTAGCGATCGATGGCTACAATGTACTTTAACTGCTGTAATGTCATACGTATAGATATTTATCATAGATTATATCGATGCAAAGATAGATAAAATAATTCGTATATCTATCAAAATATGCGTAATTTTGCACCGTGAAAAGATAAAAAAGGTAAAAAGTAAAAAGGTAAAAAGTATGGCAAAACAATTTCACCGACATTTTAAAACACCCGGAAAGCCACTCTACTGGATTATCATCGCCTACATACTGCTGGGCTGGTTTTTCCCAGTAATCGGTCTGGCGGCAATCATCTGTATGGTTGGTCCGGTGCTGTTCAGTATCTGGAAGGGCCGCTGGTGGTGCGGCAATGTGTGTCCGCGCGGCAATCTGTACAGCCGACTGCTGTCGAAGTACTCACCCCACCGCGAGATTCCTAAATTTGTGCGCACCTTCGGGTTCCGCCTGTTCATGGTATTCTTTATCTTCACCATGTTTGGCATACAGCTGAGCTTTGTGCCCTGGAGCGAGGGCGGACTGGCCATGTGGGCCGGCATCGGCAAGGTGTTCTGGACCATCATCGTGGTAACCACCATCGTAGGTGTGGCGCTGGCGTTCATCTATGCCCCACGCACCTGGTGCACGTTCTGTCCCATGGGCACCATCTCTAACTGGGTGTCGCCCAAGCACGCCCCGCTGCCCAAGGCATTCACTAATGTACACGTATCGAGCGCCTGCCAGATGAAGTGTAAGAGCTGCGCCCGCGTGTGCCCCATGCAGCTCACCCCGTACGACTCGCGCGGCGAGGAATCGGGCTACTTAGACCCCGACTGCATCAAGTGCGGCAAGTGCACCCTGGCCTGCCCCACCAAGATAATGAGCATGAAACATTAATACCAACACAATTATTTATATATAGCATAGAAATAATGCGAATGAAAGTCTCAGACATGATTGTATGTCTGAGATTTTTTCCGTAACTTTGCGGCCAAATACAAAGATTAAAAAGAAATATGAGAAAAGTAAGCAGACAGATGGATGCCGCCTTTGCACTGGAGGTGCTGGACAAGGCTCCATACGTAACAGTAAGCATGACGCGACCCGACGGGACTCCTTACGGATTGCCCCTGTCGCTGGCGCGTACCGATGAGAAAACGTTTTATTTCCACTGTGCCTTGGAGGGCGACAAGCTGGATTGCATAGCACATCAGCCGACGGTATTCCTGTCGGCAGTTACCAAATGCGCGCCAACTGTAGGACCGAAGGACGGCAGTTTTACCCTGCAATTCAAATCGGCCACTGCCGTAGGTAAGGCTGAGCTGGTGAGCGACCGCGAAGAGAAGATAGCCGGATTGCGCGCCATCTGCGAGCGATTCCTACCCCACCACATGGATGCGTTTGACGATGCCATCGCCCGCAGCCTTGACCATACAGCCATAGTTCGCATCACCCTGACCGAGCCTCCCGTTGGCAAGCGCAAACAGTACGACAAACAGGGCGAAGAGATGAAATACGGCCGTATGGAATAAACCCACTAAAACTTGATATCGAACTTATATTCGGGGATTACTTCTACGTTCTGGATATCTACCACAGGGCCGTGTTCGAAATTGGGCACGGCCTTTTTGGGCAGATCGCCTAAGAAGGGGGCGTTCTTTCGCAGCGGACGGAAATAGAACGTCAGCGGGTCGGTCTTTAAATCGTTGGCATAGCGCTTCAAACCTATCGTCCAGGGCTCGCCATGATAAAACTCGTCCTGCACCAGCTGGCCCTTCATAAAGGCCATAGCCACATCGCCCACATAGTGGATGCGGAGGAAAAACTCTGAAGCCTCTCCCCCTGCCCCTCTCCAAGTAGAGAGGGGAGTTTTTACTGATACCGACATGCGGCGGGGACCGGCTTTCTTTACCTCGAACTGGGGCGTAACAGGTGCTACGCTGGCTGTCTGAGCCTTAAAGCCCTGACGGCTAGGATACACCACGTAGTTTACCTGATGGTTGCCAAGACTTAACAGCGTGGCGCCATCGGCGGCAGGCAGCACGGTGGCATCGGTTATCAGCAAACGGCCGTTAACCTTGAGCGCATTCAGCGCCTGCTGGCGGGTAAGCGTGGTAACCTTGATGGTGCGGCCAGAAGCCGTTTTTAAGGCAAAAGTACTCTTAAAACCTGCCACAGGTTTAAAGAAATGCTTCCCCTTTACGGTGGTAGCATCAAACAGATATTCGGTAGCCATACCATCGGGCGAAAAGAAGAAATAATGCTCGGCATCACCATCCTTCAACTTTGCAAGCAGCTGTGCGGTGGCGTATTTCAGCAACGCGCCATCCATATCTAGATTGAAAGGCAGGATAACACTCTGATCCTTGCCAAGCGTAAACCCTCCCTGAGTGGGAATGTTTAATGTTTCATGTTTCATGTTTAATCTAACCTGCAGGTTAGTCTGGTCGTGGCGCAGGGTGTCGTGGTCCTGAAAGTTGACCATAAACAAGAATCCGCTGCCATCCTTGATACGGGCGGCATAGCGCAGGTGGTCGCGGTTGTCGGGTGTCATCTGCTGCCAATCGGCTGGCAGAACGGGCTCCATGGGCGCCAGCAGATGGCCGAAATCGGCCAGGAAGGTGTGCAGCAGTCGCAGGTTGCGATACATCTTACCTTCCAATCCGAACTCGCCGATAGGTGCCTGGAAATCGTAGCTTACCTTGGGCATACCCATAGGCTCGTCCTGGAACGAGCCCACACCACCAATCTGCTTGGGCGTGCTGCCACCATGATACATGTAATAGCCAATGCCATTGCTACCGCTACCCAAGGTGCGCACCATCAGGCCCTCGGCAGCCTGAGCCGTTACTATCGGGCGGGCGCCATAAATCATCTGTATGCCAGCGCCCATTTCGGCACAGAACGAGGGGTAATCGGCAGGGTTATAACGCGTAGGCGCATAATCAGCCTCCTTGGTTAAATCCTTAAACATCAGGAATTTAGACATGTGAGGCTTAGCCCAGAAGGGATAGGTATAGGCTGCTGTAACGGGGATGGCCTCGCCCTCGATAACAGCCGCATTACCCCACCCTGTGGCGGTGTAGAAAGGCACATCGATACCAGCCTCAACGGCCATCTTTTTAAGCAGCTGCATGTGCAGGTTACCCATCTCGGCACCTGTGGCCTTACGCGCCTGGTTGCCCACACCTATCATGGCCTCGCCGGCATTGTAGCTGGCTGCCGTATTATCCTTGGGTTCGCCAGCATAGGTAATGGCCCATGGGGCTGCCGAATGCTGCATCTCGTTCTCAACCTGACAACCGATAATCGGTCCGCCATCCTTATAATACAGGCCCTGCAACTGCTTGCCAATCTCGGTATAGAGTCGCTTAACAATCTTCAGGTATTCGGGATCGTTACTGCGCACCTCCAAGGGCTTGGCAAACAGCCAGTCGGGAAAACCGCCACTGCGAATCTCGCCATGGCAGAACGGGCCGATACGCACAATCACCTGCATATCATGCTTTTTACAAAGCTCGATAAAGCGGCGCAGGTTACGCTGACCATCCCAACGGAACTGCCCCTCGACCTCCTCGTGCAGGCTCCAGAACACATAGGTGGGGATAACGGTTACGCCACCCGCCTTCATCTTCAGGATCTCCTCTTCCCACTGCTCGGCCGGGTAGCGGCTGTAGTGGAACTCGCCCATCACGGGGATAACGGGCTTGCCTGCCATCGACATATAAAAACTGTTTACATCGATACGCTCGCCCTGCGGGTTTACACCACCCATACGCAGGTGGTTGCTACGTATCTGCTTAGGCTGCGCAGGCTCGTTAAGCTGGTACACCTGCTGTGCCTGAACCGAAGTTCCGACGGCCAACGCAGCTATCATGAAAAATTGTTTCATCATATTCATTATCATTTTGGATGCAAAAATACTACATTAAAATCTTATTCACATGGACAAAAGCATCATATATTATGGATTTTTTTGTGATATTACTTGCGTAACTCGCGGCTTTTGCGTATTTTTGCGGCGATGATTAAGAAGAAAGACGGTTTCCAGGGCGAACAGAAGGTGGTGCTGCCACCGGTGTTGATCGAGATGGAAGAGCACGATGAGCTCTGCCAGAGTTTGTATATTACCGATATCGGCTACTATCCCAAGGCCGAACACCACCAGCGCACCCGCGAAAAGGCCATTCCCCAGTATGTGCTGATATACTGTGTTGAGGGCGACGGCTGGTACCAGGTGGATGGCAAGCGCCACCAGGTAAGCAAGAACCAGTACTTTATTCTGCCAGCCCACAAACCGCACGCCTACGGCACCCAACAAAGCTGGACCATCTACTGGGTACACTTTGCAGGCACGGCAGCCCATGTGTATGCCCAAGGTGCCGCCACGCCGCAGAGCATTAACGTAGCCATCAACTCACGCATTGGCGAACGCCTGAACATCTTCGAGGAGATATTAGGCACACTCTGCGCCGGCAAGGAGCTTGAGGATATGCGCTACGCCAGTAGTCTGCTGCACCATTTCTTAGCATCCATGCGCTATTTAGGTCAGTTCCGCCGCGCCAAAGCCGAAGCACCAACCGACATTGTTGACCAAGCCATCCACTACATGCGCGAGAATATCGAGAACCGCATGATGATGGACGATGTGCTGCGCTACGTGGGCTACTCGCAGAGCCACTTCAACACGCTGTTTAAAAAGAAAACGGGTGTTAGTCCTATCACCTACTTTAACCACCTTAAAATAGAACATGCCTGCAGGCTGTTACGCACTACAGACATGAAAATAAATATGATTTGCTATAAAGTAGGCATCGAGGATCCGCTCTATTTTTCGCGCCTGTTCTCAAAACTCATGGGCATGAGTCCTACCGATTACCGCAATCAGTTGTAAATCGAGTTGGCATCGGTCTTCTGGTCAACCGATTTCTCCAGAATCAGGCTGCGCACATCCTGCTCCGATAGCTGCATGGCGGGCTCGAATGCATCGCTCAGCATATACTGCACCAAGCTGTACTGCATCTGTCGCAACTCGGGCAGATGGGCATCGGTCAGCAGGTCGATGCTCGAGAATATCAGACTACCCTTACCCACCTTTGCCTCGAACACCTGCGCCAAGCGGCGATTGTTCACAAAGTTATCTACACTCTCAACGATAGGCTGTACGGGCGCGATGCTATCCAGCACCATCACGCGACTACGCTTAACCAGGTTCCACCACTGCCAGTTGCTGTGCATCTCGGTGGGGAAGTTGGCCAATGCCGGGTGCTGCGGGTTGCACAGCAAGCCCATGGTGCCAGCCTGCTTGGGGAAGTGTACCGGACTCCAGAATACAGGCAGGAACTTGCCTTCCAAGCCCTTGATGGTAGCAGTTTTTGGCGACAGCAGCACCTTCTTGCCCTTCTTCAAGGCCTTCATAGCCTCGTCCACATCGGCTGTAACCACCAACTTTTCACTATTCACTTTTAGTTTTTCACTTATATCGGGATATACCCAGATGTTCCAGCGATTTCGCCATGGCGTGTCTTTGATGGCTACCACCAGCTCCAGGCGCTGCGCCTTCTCTACCTTGTTTAGGGCTATCTTTATGTTCTCGCCAGTTCCCTCGGCATAGGCATTGCCAGCCTCATCGTTCAGCTGCCAGCTAATGGTTTTATCGACCATCGTTTCAAAACTGTAGTTGGCAATATCCACCTTGGCGATAAATGTCTCGTCGGCCTTCCACACAGCCTTATCAAACTGGGCCAAAGGCACCACGGGCGCACAAGCCTCGCGGAAACGCTGCGGCTCTACCAAGCCCTTACTGTCCCAAAAGGCATCCAGCAGTCCTACCAGCGCCGTTCCCTGTCCGGGGAAATCGTGCAGATCCAGCAGTTGGAAACCGCTCTGCTGTGGCGTTTTCAGCGCACGCTCTATCTCCTCCTTGTAAAGGATGGCAGCCAGCTTTCCCGATGCCTTCAGATAGTCGTCGGCACGGTTCAGCAAGCCCTTCTGCTGCAGGTCGTTGCGTATCGCCTTAAAGTTCAGCGGGTTCAGCACACCCGTGTACTTATCTATCTCCTTGATGTTTGGATACACGCTGTACTGCCCTATCTCGTGACTTACCAATGGCACCGTAATGTTTTTGGCGGCCTCACGATAGTCGCTCTTAAAGTCGGGCACACGCTCATCAAACACGCCCTGCCCGCGCACCCATCCGTTGTCCGTCCACTGGGTAATAAAAATATCATCCTCGGGCTCCTGCTTTACGCCGTGTCCTTTCTCAAAGGTAAAGGTCGATGTTACGTAAAGGTGTCGTGGGTCCTGCTGCTTCATGTAATGCGTCAGTTGGTTCAGGAAGTCGAAGTCAGGCTGCAGCTCGTTACCACAGCTGATGATGCACAGCGATGGATGGTTGCCGTAGTTGCGGACAATGTTGTCGAACTCCTGATACAGGAACTTGGCGGTTGCTGTATCCTTGTTCACCGTGAGCGACCAGTTGGGCAGCTCCACCTGACAGTAGAATCCCATCTTATCGGCCACACGAAAAGCAGCCTCGGGCGGGCACCACGAGTGGAAACGCAGGTGGTTCAGGCCATACTCGCGGGCGGTGGTAAACACCTTCATCCAGCCGCGTTCGTCCGTTGGTGGTGTGCCTGTTAGCGGGAAGATGCAGCACTCTAATGTGCCCCTTAGGAAGGTTGGATGACCATTGATGAGCAGGCGATTGCCCACAGCCTTAAAGCTGCGCATACCAAAGCTCACCGTTTTGGTTTGTCCGCCCGCCATCACGCTCAGGGTGTACAGGTGCGGGTTAAACTCGCTCCACAGCTGTGCATCGGCCATCGGCAGCACATACTCGCCAGCAGCCACCTTGGTGGGCTTTACCGCCTGTCCGTCAAGCATAAACTGCGGTTCTTTCTTCGCATCCAGCAGCGATACTTTTATGCGTGCCTGCTGCTTGTCAACCTCAGGATACACCTGCACATCGCCTATCTCAGGCGCCACGCTCAGCTCCATACGTCCCAACACGCCGTTCCACATTATCTGTGTGTCGTTGGTGTAGGCATGCGCCAGGTTATCCACTGTTATATCGTGCAGTTTGTTGTTGTCGATGGTTATGGTTAGCGTGTGCTTGCCAGGGGTCAGCCCGTCCATTATATTAAATAGGTGCGGTGTGGTTAGGCTCTCCTGCATCTGGCCCAGGTCCTTGTCATCTATCATCACGCGGCTGCGCCACATCACACGCTCCAGCAGCAGCTGCAAGGGTTTGCCAGCCATCTCCTGGGGGATGATGATTTCGCGCTCGTAAGTAGCCGTACCAATGTACTGGTGGTTACGTGTCAGTCGCGACAGCTGCGGCTTTTGTAGCGCAGGCTGCAGCGTGTTAGGCGTGCCAATGCCCGCCCCGTCAAGTGTGCCAGGCAGGGCGATAGGCTGCACCTTACCGGTGCCAAGCCTAACCTGCCACTTGCCACTTAAACTCATGGTTTGCTGTGCCGACGCCGTCAGCATCATCAAACACGACAGAAAACATACTATACCTTTTATACCAATACCTTTAATCATATCACGTTAGTTGTTTTCGGCGGCCATCAGGGTGCGGAACTGGCGGGCGCCTAGGTGATTATTGTCCATTTCCTCTACCTCAGCCAGATATTTCATGGCCTTTTCCTTGTCGCCCATGCCGTAATAGCCCAGGGCGAGCATGTACAGGCAGTGGATGCGGTTAAGCTCGTCGAGGTCGCCCTCCCAAACCAGCAGGTCGGGCAGCGATACGGCAAAGTAGTCCATCACCACATGGTCGAAGATGTGCTGCTTGCCGTAGTTAATGAGCTTATGGAACAGCGAGCGGGCCTTATCTTCCTGACCGAGTTTGCGGTAGCACAGGGCGGCATAGAAGATTTTATCGGGCTTAGCATCGTTGTAGTACATAGCGGCAGCGGGCTCGGTTGGGCCTACGATACCTTCCTCATATCGACCCAGGAAGTAGAGGAAGTCGTTATCCTGCGAGCCATAGAGCTTGCCCTCGCCCAAATGATGTGGGAACACGAGGCACTCCTCAAGAAGCTGCTTGGCGCGGGCATCGTTGGCATTCTTTTGCAGCAGCTGCTTGGCAATCTCAAGGCGGCACATCTGGTACTGACCGCTCACCTTGCCTTCGCCACCCTCCCATGGATGGAAGATGCGGTTATCAATCAACGCCTTAGCCTCTTCGTAGCGGCCCAGCATATTGAGCAGAGTGGCATGTTCGAGCACGAGGTCGTCGCGGCGCTCTATCAGCTCGGCATGCTGCTCGTAGAAGGCCAGGCGCTCGGCATGCGGACGGTGCAGGCGCTTGTAAAGCTGGGCGAGCTCCATGAAGATGCGCTCATCGTTCTCATCCAGATGGAAGGCGCGCTCCATATATTCGAGTGCCTGCTCATGATTGCCCTGCTTATTGAAGCGTGCGAGAGCCAGGTTGCGCCATACGGTTGGAAAGTTAGGGTCGAGCTTGGCCGAGAGTTCCCAATTCTCGATAGCCAAATCGTACTGGCGCTTGTCGTAATACAGGCAGCCCAGATAGTAAGGTGCCTTGGGATCGTGAATTAGCTTAAAGGCCTCGAGCATACGTGCATCTTCCAATCGATTAGGGAAGCAATAATCGGGAGACGCAGTTATAGCCTTGTTGACATACTCCTTAACATCGGCCAAACCCATAACATTTGCCAGATAATAATAGGTGAGTGGCGACTCCTCTACCCCACGCTTGATGGCGGCTTGCAGCACCAGCGCAGCCTCGTTGTTCAAACCGGCCTGCATATAATCGAGGGCTGTTTCGTGGTAGTTATAGATGTTGCCGTGCATGAGTTCTACCATGCGATTGAGCGGTGCATCATCGCCTGTAAGCAGGTGCTCCTCGACCATGCACACATAGCTGAATGGATCAATGGTGTACGACTCCGTAATCCAAGCCAAAGCCTCATCTTTTCGACCTAATTTGCGCAGCACGGCAGCCTTCATGGCACGTGCCTTGTGGTTATGACTGTTGCTAATGAGGGCGCGTTCGAGTTCGTCGAGCGCATCCTCCCATTTTTCAGCAGCGATGCTGATGCAGGCGGCCTCGAAATAGCCGGCATCGGCCCAACCCTTGTTCCAGGTAGATTTCCAGAAGCAATTGTAGGCCACACCATATTGCCCCAGCAGCTTATTAACAACACCCAGATAAAACAGAGCCTCGCCATCATAGGGGTTGGGATTGCGCTTTTTCTGAACCTTTACGGCTGTTTCGAGATAGGTTATAGCCTTATCGAAACGAGCGCGGCGCAGGTACCATAAGCCCATCTGCATGTTACAGCGGTAATCCATAGGATCGCGGCGCAGAGCCTCCTCGTAATAATCGAGTGCGCTCCATGTGGCATGTCGATACTGCTCGAGGTGCAAACCTGTAAGGTAAAGCTGATCGACAGTCTTGGTATCCTGTGGCGAGAGCGCAGCCTCGGCGGCATCGGGGATAGGACGGATTTTATCATCCTCGGCATGCCACTCTAACAATGGAAGCATGCGGGGATTCTCTGGACGATCGATGGTCAAAAACATATCGCTTAACTGCGCATCCTGGGTATCCACCGTCTCTATGAGCACCTCCTCGGGAGAGAGGGTTACTACCTGATTATAATACTCATGGCTGAATTTATCCTCGAGTACAATGCGTACCTCTTTCTTCGAAGTAGCCAGAATCTTAAAGGTGGTATGGGTAGCATCAGCCTGCTCGATATTCATCACGAAATCCTTTGAGGCCTGCTTGACGATGCCCACCTCGCGATAAGGCATGAAGTACTGCACAAACTGTTTCTCCTCGTAAGGCATCAGCCAGGTAAAGTCGGGCTGGTTCTCGGTATATACGCCTGCCATCAGCTCGATATAGGGACGGAAGCCCTCGCGATCGATATGCCACTGAGCCATCTCCTCGGGTGTAGCCTCGTCGGTGAGGTTGCGGTCCCAAGCGCGACCAAAGTCGCCGTTACCCCAAGTCCATTGCTTCTTGCCTGGCGAGTAGTGGTGACTGGCCACATGCAGCATGCCACCCTTGGTATCGTTCTCGTAACCACCCTCGAAGTCAAAGCGCGAGTTTACACCCATATAGCTGGTGGGTACGAAGATATTTTTATAGTTAGAGATATCGACACCAGCCGAATAGTCCATCTTATAATAGGTGCCTGTGGCGATGGGGAAGCTGCTTACGGCACGCTTTCCATGATCGAACACGGCATTGATATCGGGTGGGAACACACTCTGGTAGGCATCGTTAACCTCAACGGCTGGGTTGGCCCACCACAGGAATGTCTGCGGCAGATTGGTGCGATTGCTGACGCGACCCTGAATTTCGAGATAAGCACAACCAGGGCGCAGGGTAAAGCCTGCCATACCCTTTTGGTGGAACATGCGCTCCATCTCGTTTACCCATACGGTGATAGAGCCATCCTCGTTCTCAACAATGGTGCTATCAACGGGCATGTAGGTGGATGGACGATGGTGCTGGGGCCAGTTAAACTCGATACCACCGCTAATCCAAGGACCAGCTAAGCCTACCAATGCGGGCTTAATAACATGATTATAATACACAAAGTGGCGCTGCTTAATCTTATCGTAAGCCATCTGCACACGTCCGCCCAGTTCGGGCAGTATCATCACCTTGATATACTCGTTCTCGATATAAACGGCCTTATACTCTTTATCCACCTTCTCGTCGCTCATCGACTCGATAACGGGATAAGGATATACCACGCCACTAGAACCCTGATAAACACGTTTTTCCAGGAACATCGGGTTCTTCTCGGGCTTTCCTACTTCGTAGGTAGGAATAGTCACGATTTCTCTCCAAGCTTTTACCATATTTTAATTTTTACATTTTTACATTATCCCTACTTCACGAGTTCACTCTCCAGCTCCTCCAGACTCTTGCCTTTGGTTTCGGGGCAGTTGCGCAGCAGATAGATAAAGGCACACACGCAGATGCCGCTATAAATCCAGAACGTACCGCTACTGCCTAAAGCCGCATTCATGGATGGGAACGAGAAGGTAAGCGTGCAACAGCCCACCCAAAGGGCAAAGGTACACGTAGCCATGGCGATGCCACGCACGCGGTGTGGGAATATCTCGGCCAACAGCGTCCACGTAACAGGGCCTAACGTCATAGCATACACAGAGATAGCAGCCACTACCAGGGCTACCATCAGCATGCCCGTCATACCCATAAAGTAACAGGTGCCAAGCGTAAGGTAAATCAGTCCCAGTCCGCCAGCGCCAATCAGAATGAGCGTACGGCGGCCCCACTTCTCGATGGTATAGAGTGCCACAAAGGTAAACACCACGTTGGCGATACCTGTGATGACGATATTGATAAACATACCATCCACATCGAAGCCTGCACCCACAAAAATCTCCTGAGCGTAGTTGAAAATCACGTTGGTGCCGCACCACTGCTGGAATACGGCTATAACCAAACCCAACAGCAAAACCTTGCCATATTTCTGCTGGAACAGTTCGCCCAAACCAGCCTCGCGCTTCAGCGAGCCATCAGTTTTGCCCTGCTTTAATGCCAAATACACTGGGCTCTCGGGTATGAAGAAACTCATCAGTAGGAACAGCGCTGCAGGAACGGTTTCGGCCCAGAACATCCAGCGCCAGCCCCACTCTACATTCCACGCCTGACTCTCGGCTACAGCCGTATCGCGCGCCAACAGCATGTTTACGATTTGCGCACCAAGTATACCAAGCACAATGGTCATCTGGTTCAGACTCACCATGCGACCGCGAATCTCAGCCGGACTCACCTCGGCTATATACATAGGTGCCAAGGCCGAAGCCACACCGATGCCTATACCACCCACAAAACGGGCGATATTAAATAAGGTGAAATCATTGAACAAGCCCGTGGCGATGGCCGACACCGTAAACAGTACTGCCGATGTCATCAACAGCGGTTTGCGACCGTACTTATCGGCAGCGGCACCTGCCACCATAGCGCCTACCAGACAACCAATCAAGGCAGTAGTCATAGCTACACCTTGCATCAAAGGCGAATGGCTAATGTCAAAATACAACTCATAAAAGGGTTTGGCACCGCCTATCACCACCCAGTCGTAACCAAAAAGCAGTCCGCCCATGGCCGACACGGCGCAGATGAAATACAGAAAACCTTTGTTATAGCTTTGCATATCTTTAAACGTTTTTAATTTTCACGGTGCAAAGGTAATGTATTTCCCGTACAACACACATAGAAAAAACAACGATAAAACATGGATTATTTTACGGCATAGTAAAAAACAAAAAAAGGTCCCCCGCCAAATGGCGAGAGACCCTTGAATGGATATCTGATATCAGATTACTGCTGTGCAGGGGCATCGGTCTCGGTGGGCCAGTATGGGTTCTGGTACATCGGACTCTGATCGATGCTGGCGTGGTCGGGTGCTGTCAGCAGGAACTGGCGCAGAGGCAGTGGCTGCAGATAGTAGGCCATACGCCAGGTCAGACCGTTAGCGTAGTTGTTGTTGGTCATGTTAACCACGTGTGGGCAGTGATACTCGCTGATGCTCTTCTGCGATACGTTCGAGCTGCTCGAGCCATCGGCCACGAGGTCGTTATACCACTTCTCCATCGGTGTGTTCCACAGGTGGATACCCTCGGCATAAACAGGCTTCTTGATCAGCTGCTCGTAGGCGCGCCAGCGCTTCAGGTCCATGTCGCGCAAGCCCTCGGCCAAGAACTCACAGCTGCGCTCACGACGGATGTTGTAGAGTGTAGCATCGGTGAGCAGCTCGCCAGCGGTGTAAGCACCCCAGTCGAGTGTCTCCTTGGTCATGTCGGTAGCAGCGATGGTCACCTGAGGATCGATGGCAGCACCGGTGAATCCGGCAGCCTCGCGCACCTTCTTCCAGTACTCCAGAATCTTGCCCGAGTTGATGTTCTTGGTGAGCATATACTCAGCCTCGATGTAGTTGAGCAGTGCCTCGGTGGCACGGAAGATAACGCAAGCGTTGTAGCTACCGCCATTGGCAGTGAGCGAACGGTCGAAAGTCATACCCTTGCGGATAGCGTAACCAGTGATATATCCATCCTCGGCATTAGCGTTGGTGATGTTTGGTGTAGGCTCTGTCTGAGTCCAGTGTGTACCGGCATCGTCGGTCACGTTCTTAAAGCAGTTCACCTGTCCGGGCACCTTCAGCATCACCTGCAGGCGTGGGTCGCGGTTCTCAACCACCTTGGCAATCTCAGAGTCGTCGTAGGTATAGGCCGAAGCGTAGATAGGCTTACCATCGGCCATCACGTAGCGCTCCACCAGCGAACGGGTCACGCCTGTACCGATGTTACCCTTCTCAACAGCCACCTCGATATCGTTGTTCAGGCCCAGCGACTTGCTGTACTCGCGCCACAGCAGAATCTCGCTCTTGCCTGTGCAGTTGGTAGTGCCCCACAACTCGAGGTAAGGATTGCTCTCGCCCTCGGCCTGAGGAACCACGCCGTTGTTGATAGTCAGGCTGTTCTTATACTTCTCGGCCACCTCCTCGGCTGCTGCAGCAGCAGTCTCGAAGAAGTACTTAGCCTCGTTCTCTATCGAACCAGTGGGGAACTGGTAGCCAGGATTCTTGGCAGCACCGGGCCATCCTGCACCATTGGGCACGAATGGAGTGCCGGCAAAGTTGGTGAGCCATGAACCCATGTAGAGGGCCACGCGGCTCTTGAACAGCTTGGCAGCGTCGGCCGAGATGCGGGTGTGGCGCTTCTCAAAGTCGGGCTTCATGTAAGTGATGGCTGTATCCAGGTTGTTCACGATGAAACGAGCCACCTCGTTACAAGGCTGACGATGGCTGGCTGCTACGAGCACTGCCTCGTTATCGGGCAGAGCCTCGGTCAGGATAGGCAGGTCGCCATACTTCTTCAGCATGTCGAAGTAAGCATAGGCACGGAAGAAATAAATCTCGCCCACATACTGACGGATGTTGGTCTCGTTGCCGCTGATGGCATTCTGGGCCAACTTAGCCTTGAGCTCAGCCAGCTGATAGTTCACGTTGCGGATGTTACCCCACGACCAGTCGCCCTCGCTCTGGGCGGTGTGCCACAGATTGGCCGAGAATTTGACGCTTGGTGTGCGGGCTGCCTGAACGTCGGTATTGTTATCGTTAGTGTAGGTTCCGTAGTCCCAACCGCCATGACCAGGCATGATGTCCTGATAAAAACGGTTTGCTACAGCCTGCACCTGATCCTCGCTGGTGTAGAAATTCTCTGGTGTCAGCGATGATGGTGGCTCCTGCTCCAGATAGTCGGTACATGAAGTAACGCCAGCTGCGAGAGCCAATGCTATGAATGATGATTTATAGAGTTTCATAATTTCCTAATCTTTTTTTTACGTGAATGTTTACCATTAGAATGATACGTTAAGACCGAATGCAAATGTCTTCTGCAAAGGATAGCCGTTGTTCTGATCAACTGAGTTCGACATCAGCTCAGGATCGAACTGGTGAGGCATCTTGGTGATAGTAAACAGGTTCTCGGCCGAAACAAATACACGCAGGTTGCTGATGCCCCAAGGCTGAGTAATCTGGCGTGGCAGGGTGTAACCCAGCTGCAGGTTCTTCAGGCGAACATAAGCACCATTCATCAGGTAGCGTGTCTGGGCCTGCTCGTTCTTGTCGCTGAACTGTACGCGGGGCAACCAGGCATCCTGGTTAGCCTGCTGGTAACCGTTCTGTACCGACCAGGTGTTGGCATCGCGATAGTAGTCCTGAACGTCGGTGATACCTACGCTCCACCACTCCCATGAGTTGGTGGTACCGAACAGATACTCCAGACCGCCGCCCCATGAGCCGCCAATCCACCAGTCGCGCTTCATCACGCCCTGGAAGAAGGCGCTGATATCAAAGCCCTTGTAAGCTGCATTCAGGTTCAAACCAACCAGGTAGCGAGGTGTTGAGTTACCAATCACCTTCAGGTCGCCGTGGTCGGCCAGTGTCTGAGCGCCGCGCGAAATCTTGTTATCGCCGTTCAGGTCGCGGTACATGATGTCACCAGCAGCCCAGTTGCTGCCCAGTGAGCTCTGATCGGCTGTTGCCAGGTGAGCGTTCATCTCCTCGTCGCTCTTAGCGATACCGATGGTCTCGAAGCCCCAGATCTCGTTCATGTAACGACCCTCGATGTAGTTGTTGATCGAACCGGTGGGGTTGTTAGGATAACGGGTAATCTTGGTGCGGGCATCAGAGATGTTGAAGGTAACACCGTAAGAAAGACCGTTCTTGAGCACGTCGCGCCAGCTGATCTGCAACTCCCAACCAGCAGTGCGCAAGTCGGTATTGTTGGTCACGGGCACACCAGTACCCAGGATGGCAGGCAGCTCAGGAGCGTTACCAACCATATCCTTGGTGTTACGGATATAGTAATCGAAAGTACCAGTCAGTCGGTTGTTGAAAGCACCGAAGTCGAGACCCAGGTCGTAGCTCTCCACCTTCTCCCATGTCAGCAGGGCCGAAACCAGTCCAGGAGCGCTGGTGGTGTTAGGCTTAGCGCCATTCTGCAACCATGAACCAGCCACCGAGTTGTAGGCGATGGTCTGATAGGTCTGATACCAGTTGTTGATGTTCTGGTTACCCAGCGAACCATAAGAAGCACGCAGCTTCAGGGTGTTGACAGTACCGGCCAGATTCTCCCAGAACTTCTCGCGGGCGATGTTCCAACCCAGTGATACTGAGGGGAATAGCTTCCACATCTTGTCGCTACGGAAACGTGAGGTACCATCGTAACGCAGGTTAGCCTCGAACAGGTACTTCTCGTCGTAGTTGTAGTTCACACGACCGAAGAAACCGGCTGTCTGCCACTGGTTGCGCGAACCGTTCACATCAGGAACGATAGCCTGGCCCGAGTAGCTCAGACCGTTGGTCAGGTCAACCTCCGACTTGGTAGGATCCAGGATACCGTTGCGCTGCAGGCCGAACTGAGTGCGCTTGAGCTGCTCGGTCTGGAAACCGCCCATCACGTGGAAGTTGTGCTTCTCGGCCAGCGACCAAGTGTATTCGGTGTAGGCCTGGAAGTTCAGGTAGTTATCCTTATACTCATCCTCGTGAACATTCGAGTTCTGGTTGTAGATGATAGCCTCGCCAGCCACGTTGTGGTTGTAGGTGCGCTGGCTATCCCAGTGGCGGATGGCATTATCTATTTTGTAGTTGAAATCGATATGGGTAATCCAGTTCTTGATAGGCTCGATCACGAAACCAAGTTGGTGGTTGAGCACGTCGCGCTCCTTACGATCCACACCACCTGTTGCCAAACCCAGAGCTGGTGATGGTGATGAGTACAGATAGCCGTTGCGATCGTAGAGAGGCAGCATAGGCCAACCCTGACGGGCCATATCGTTATACAGGCTGCTGGTAAGGGCAGCTGGACGATGATAGTTGGTGCGGGCAAAACGCATGTTGTAGTTCATGCGAATCCACTTGGCCAGCTCGATGTTCATCTTGGCGGTACCGTTGTAGCGCTTGTAACCATCGCTACCCATATTCATGAAACCGCCCTGGTCCAGATAACCGATTGAGGCATAGAAGTTAAGCTTTTCGGAACCACCGTTCACGCTGGCATTGTGCTCCTGCGAGAAGGCTGAGTTGCGGTAAACCACGTCGTACCAATCCACATCGTCGATACCGTAACCGTAACCGTCGTCCCAGGTCACACCGTTCTGCGAACCGATAGCGTAAACCAGCTTGCCATCGGCTGTGCGACGGGTGCCAGGACCTACTGGGGTGGCATCGTGATACTCCTTGATGGCTGCCATGCGCTCGGCATCGAAGAATACCGACTGACCCTGATTGGTCTTGGCATCGTTCAACCACGAAGCATAGTCAACCGAGTTCATCATGTGCTTGCCACGAATCAGGTTGCTGAAACGGAAACTGTTGTTATAGTTCACCTTCACCTTGCTGTCCTTGCCACCGTTCTTAGTGGTAATCAGGATCACACCGAAAGGTGCACGGCTACCATAGATTGATGATGCAGCAGCATCCTTCAGAACCGAGATGCTCTGGATATCCTGTGGGTTGATGGTGTTCAGGTCGCCCTCCATACCGTCGATCAGGATCAGAGGCGAACCGCTTGAACCCTCACCGATAGTGGCGGTACCACGAACGTTGATGCTGGGTGATGCATCGAGCGAACCGCTGGTTGATGCAATCTGCAGTCCAGGAACAACACCCTGCAAGGCCTGAGCGGCATTTGCTACGGGGCGCTGAGCCAGCTCGTCGCCATCAACAACAGAAACGGCACCCGTCAGATTCACCTTCTTCTGAGTACCGAAACCTACTACTACCACCTCCTGGAGAGCCTTTGAATCCTCCAAAAGGGTTACCTTTACATGCTGACCAGCGACCTTGATAACCTGAGTCTTGTAGCCGATGTAGCTAATCTCGAGTTCATCACCACGCTGGGCATCGATGGTAAAGTTACCATCATAATCGCTAATGGCGCCTTTCTGGCTACCCTTAACTTTGATGGTGGCACCAATAATGGCTTCGCCAGTCTGGTCAACCACAACACCATTAACACTTGAAGTTTGCTGAATACCAGTCACTCCACCATACGCCATCACATAGTTTACAGGCGCACCAGCTAAGAGCAACGCAGCCAAGGCCGATGTTAAACACACGCGCCTTGTTGACAATTGATTCATCTTGTACATTTTAATTTTTTGATGAGTTAGTTAATTATTATTGTTAGTAAACACTCTTTCCAAAATCTTTTCAGGGCACAAAATTAAGTAATTTTTCCGATTTAATGCAAAATTACACCAGAAAAATTACTCAAATTGTTATAATATGTAAAAAAGCCTATTTCAAAAATGGCTGTACCGTCTCATCGGGACCGAGATAGAATCCGGGCTCCGATGGTTGGTTGTAGCCCACGTTCTGGGCTGCGGTTGAAAGGCGGTATGGGATGTCCTCCATCAGGCAGTTGATACGATAGGCTGTTGGGATGGGCGACACAAAGATGCGCAACTCGCTGCTGTCGGGAGTGCGGGCTATCACCTCCTCGCGCCAATCGCCTAAGATATCGGCCGACAGACAAGGGTTGGATTTGGTCCCGTTATTGAATACTACTCCATGGAACTTAGTTACATCCTTAATGGTATGGTTCTTCCAATCGTACTTACTCACGGTTTCGTGGTCGAGCAGTTCGCGCAGCAGATCGCCATCCCACCAGATACCAAAGTTAACCGACAGGTGGCGGCCACCCAGCTTCAGGTGCTGCCTGTGCTGCGGGTCATCAGGGTCTTCGGCTGTGTAAAGCACCTCGCCCTTCATGTTACGGATGCCATGACTATCGGTGCTCCACATCTCCAAGCCAGGATTGGTGGGGTCGATATCAGCCGCCATGCAGCGCCCCACATCGTTGGTTGATGGTATCTTGAATATCACCTCGCCAGTACGGGCATTGCGGAAATCGCTGCCATCGCGACGGTTCTCGTGACAGTCCCACACATGCAGTTCGGCACTCTTCGGGTCGAAAGCCATCAGGTGAAGCGCATCACCATGCCCCATACCGGTATTATACAGGCCACGACCATCGTGATCTACCGCCATCGAGCCGTAGGTTATCTCATCGCAGCCGTCGCCATCCACATCAGCCACACGCAGGTTATGGTTGCCCTGCCCCGCATAGCTATGCAGCGGTTTGCCATCCTTGCCAACACCCTTGCTGTTGGTATCGAAGACCCAGTGCTGTTTCAGTTCGCGACCGTCCCAATCCCAGGCAGCCAGCACGGTACGGGTGTAATAGCCGCGACAGAAGATGGCCGAGGCATGCTTACCATCCAGATAGCCCACAGCAGCCAGCATACGGTCGGAGCGGTTGGCATAGTTATCGCCCCAGTCGCTCAGGTTACCACGTGCAGGCACATAGGGTTTGGTATCCAAAGCCTTACCCGTTAAGCCATCAAACACGGTGATGTATTCGTTGCCGGTTAATATACGCCCTGTTTTAGGGCGCCCCTGCTTATTATACTTAACCCACTCGCCTTCGGGCTTGGGATTCTCGGCATTGGCAGGCGCATGGTGGCGGTAGTCGGCATTGGCATCGCCTATCACGCGCCCTACTCCATCGCGGGTACCATCGCTGGTACGTACCATCAGCTCGGCACGCCCGTCGCCATCCAAATCATAGAATATAAAAGGTGTATAGTGGGCGCCACTACGGATGTTGATACCCAAGTCGATACGCCACAGCAGTGTACCGTCCAATCGGTAGCAGTCCAACAACGTGGGTCCGGTATAGCCATCATGGGCATTATCGTGGGCATTAGTAGGGTCCCACTTCAGCAGTATCTCGTATTGTCCGTCGCCATCCACATCGCCCACACTGGCATCGTTGGCCGTATAGCCGAACGTACGTCCGTCGGGAGTTACGCCATCGGCAGGTTTCTGCAGTTTGATGGGCAGATAACCTTCGGGGGCATTGGCACGCAACTGGTAGCTGCCGTTCTTGCCGCCACCACGCACCTCGTAGGTAGCATCGGCAGTCAACGGCGCCTCATCAACAAAAAAGGTACCACCTTGGCACAAGGGCTTAGAATTCAGCTTTTGTCCGTTGCGGTACACATCAAAGGGCTGACCAACGGCATCGCTGGTAAGCGTGCGCCAGCTAACCATCACCCGATTGCCACTACGGATGGCTACCACGCCACGATCCAGCTGTTCGCGGTTGATATGCTGCATGTCATAACGCGGCTGGGCCTGCAGCATGGTGGCGCCCAACAGCATGAGTACGGTTGTTAGTGTATTCCTTTTCATCGTTAAATCATGTTTTTGTTGCAAATTTACGCCTTATTTATAATATGCGCTCGACTTTTTATACAAAAATCTGTAGAATTGTTCGTTTTACGTGCTTATTTCTCGGAAATAATAGCTACTTTTGCACCAAATAACAACTAACATCAATGAACTTGAAACGAAACCTCATACTGTGCCTGCTCGGCATCAGCACCATGCTGTCGGCACAAAACAAGATTCTAACCAACAGCCGCCATATCAGTTCGGCCGATGGACTGCCCAGCAATCAGATATTCGACATGACGCAGGATGCCGACGGCTACATCTGGATGGCCGCAGCCAACGGCTTGTGCCGATACGATGGATACCACTTCTACAACATCTACAACCTGGGGCCCGAGAGCGACCCTATCCATGGTGTGGTGGGTTACGTGTTCCCCGACGACGATAAGCGCCACCTGTGGATGCGCACCAGTACCTACGTGTATTGCTGTTACGACCTGCGCGCAGGTTGTTTTATCGACTTTACCAACAAAGGCGACCATGCCCGCACCTATCGCCGATTTATACGTGGCAAGCAGGGTGTGGTGTGGATGTTCGACGATGAGAGCGGTGTGCGCCGCGTAAAGGGCAATACCGACGGACCCGTGAGCTGTACCGACTATACCAAGGCTAACGGCGGACTGCCCATCAACCACGTGAACG
Source organism: Xylanibacter ruminicola (assembly GCF_900107775.1). Taxonomy (GTDB): domain Bacteria; phylum Bacteroidota; class Bacteroidia; order Bacteroidales; family Bacteroidaceae; genus Prevotella; species Prevotella ruminicola_C. The sequence goes on along the minus strand of NZ_FNRF01000003.1, from coordinate 542,584 downwards.
ATGCCTTCGAAGACTCGCAGGCACGGCTCTGGGCCATGACCTCATCTGGCATCACCATCATCGATGCCAAAGGCAAGGCACGCACCATTGCCAAGGGCATATTCTTCCGCCGCGGCATACAGATTGGCAAGCAGATGCTGGCACTCACCAACACCGGACTGGTTTACACCTTCGATGGGCAGGGTCGCGAATTGCGACGCATACCCATCGCTGCCGACGTGAACAATATCAATATGGTTTCCGCCAGTTTCCAGTGGCACGGCTGCTGGATGATTATGACCAACAACCAGACGATTATGGTGAACCCCAAACTGGGCACGGCGGCTGCCACCGAAAAATATCACGTGCGCGGAGGGGCACTGATGGAAGGACTGACCAACGACGACAACTACTTTGTGAGCAACAGCACCGGCATACTCTACGTATTTCCTGCCCAGGGCGACATGCGCGTGCTGAACCTGATGCAGGGCGTGAAATCAACCGTTGAGCGTTTCCGTCGTTATAATATCAAGAAAGGTGCCGACGGACAGTACTACATTGCCAGCTATGGTAACGGCCTGTTTGTGTACGACATCCAAAACGACCGCCTGCAGCACTATTCAGCCACTTCGCCATGGGCCATTGTGGGCAACAGCTATCTGAACAACATCCTCATCGACCGTAGCGGCTGCATCTGGCTGAGCGAGGAATCTACAGGACTCACCTGTATCCTACCTCCCGACAAGACCAATGCCGACTATTTCTACCCACAACCCAACCGCAAAGGCGACTGGAGTAACTTTGTACGTATGGTAAGCTACACGGGCGGCAACCGCGTGCTGCTGAGCACCCGCGACAACATGCTGTACGAGCTGAACCCCACCTCGTGGCAAAGCGCCACAGCCACCACGCTGCCTGCTGCCGTTTACGCTTATTACAAGGACAGTCGTGGCCACCAGTGGATGGGCACTCGCGGTGGCGGATTGTATATCGACGGCAAGCCTATCGAATTCCCATCCAGTCAGATCTATGATATTACCGAAGACCCATTAGGTCGATTGTGGATTGCCACCTGGGGTGACGGACTGTTTGTGGTGCGCCTGGAGGCCGACGGACTGCTGAACATCACGCATCTGATGAAGCGCTCGTACAACGAGAGTCTGATTCGTATCATCCGTGCCGACAACCGCCACCACTACTGGCTGGCCACCAACAACGGCGTGTATCATATCGACATGCTGAAGAAAACGCTGACCGACGATGATTTCATCAGTCATAACATCCAGCATGGCGACTTCCCCTTCGACGAAATCTCGTGTCTGATGCCCGACTCGGCTGGTAACATCTGGGTAGGCGGTCGTGGCGGTGGCTTGCAGAAGTGCCGCTACCAGGATGGCAAGTTCAGCATCCAGCAGGGATATACCACCCACGATGGACTGATTACCAACAATATTCTGAGCGTAACCTCCGACCGTCAAGGCAACGTGTGGGCAGGTACCGACAACGGCATTACCTGTATCCGCAAGGATGGCAAGGTAAACTCATACCAGTTCGGACATACGCTCGAGAGTAATATCTACAGCGAGAACAGTACTGCTATGCTGCCCGATGGACGACTGCTGTTTGGTACAGCCTACGGTATGATGATTCTGGAACCAGAGCGACTGAATGCCGACACACCCGAGAAGGCTGGTCGACCCATCATCACCATGGTGAGCATTAATGGTGTGGCACGTTACCTTACTACCAGCGACCGCCGATTGGTACTGAATCACGACCAGAACTCTATCGAATTAGGTTTCTCTAACCTCGACTATGCCGGCATAGCCTCAACCCAGTACCGCTATTACATGGAGGGGCTTGAGCACGACTGGCGACAGCTTACCAGCGATAACAGCGCCCGCTACAACGGACTGCCACCAGGCACCTACCAGTTCCACCTGAGTTCGCTGAACAAGAACAACCAGTGGAGCGAGGAGTATGTGTTTACAGTGATTATCCGTCAGCCTTGGTACAACACATGGTGGGCATGGCTCATCTACCTATTTATAATTGGCGTGTTGTGCTGGTATTTCTACCGCTTTTGGCGCCGCAACTTCGAGCTCGACCAGCAGATACGTGTAGAGAAGGAGCTCACCACCTTCCGACTGAACTTCTTTACCCATATCGCCCACGAGTTCCGTACACCATTGGCCATCATCAGTGGTGCCGCCGACAAGCTCACCCAGAAGGGTAACGATGCACAGGTGTCGCGTTCGGCTGTGCAGACGGTGCGCCGAGGCACACTACGACTTACCAAGCTGGTTAACCAGCTGATGGAGTTCCGACGTATCAACACAGGTAACCAGCGTTTGGCTGTGGTTGAGGACGATATCATCAAACTGGCCCGTACCACCTGCGACGAGTTCCGCGAGGTGGCCGCCCGCAAGGATCAACAGCTCACCTTTACCCCATTCGCCCATCAGCATCGATTGACGTTCGACCCACACTTGATCGAGACCATTCTCTACAACCTACTCTCGAACGCTATCAAATACACTCCACAGGGCGGCAGCATCAGTCTGAAAGCAAAACTTTCCGACGATCAGCAGCAACTGCAACTGATTGTGGAGGATAGCGGTCCTGGCATCAGCGAGCTGCAGATACCACAGCTTTACCAGCCCTTTATGCACGGCTACGTATCGCAGGGTGGCATGGGTATCGGATTGTACACCGCCTATCAGTCGGCCTTGCTCCACAAGGGACGTTTAGCCTACGAGCGCATTGCTGCCGAGGGTGGCTCGCGTTTCATCGTTACCATCCCCGCCACTGCCGATGTATATAGTGCCGACGACTATGCCGGCAGTACCGCTGTGAACACCCAGTACGAGCCCGAGCCTACGCCCGATCATATCCGCGAACTGGCTCCTGTGGCCTTTAACGAGAACTATACCGTGGCTATCATCGAGGACGATCCCGACATGCTCGACCAGATTCGCGAGAGTGTGGGCCGCTATTTCCGTACCATCAGCTATACCGAGGGACAGAAGGCGCTGAGCGATATCGGCGAGCAGCAGCCAAGTCTGATTCTGTGCGATGTGATGCTGCCCGATGTAAACGGCTTTGAGATTGTGCGCCAGCTGCGTGCCAACGAGGCTACACGCAACACACCGATGATTATGCTTACCTCGCTGGATGGCGACGACCAGCTGCTGCGTGGATACAAGGCCGGCGCCGACGACTATATGGTAAAGCCCTGCAACTTTGAACTGCTGGTACTGCGCATTACCCAATTAATAAAGTGGTACAGCCGTCTCCAGCCAACAGATGAAAATCTAAAGCTCAATGCTCAAAGCTCAAAGATCAATGCCCCCATCATCACCGACGAGGCCGACCAGCGTTTCCGCGAAAAGATGGAGACCATCGTGGCCCAGCGCTTAGGTGATGCCGACTTTAATGTGGATACCCTCGCCTCGCTCTTAAAAATGGGACGCACCAAGTTCTATGGTAAGATGAAGGAGTTTACAGGCATGTCACCCAACAGCTATCTGCAGAACGAGCGATTGAAGCGTGCCGCCGAACTGCTTATCGAGGGCGATCTGAACGTCACCGAAGTAAGCTACAAAGTAGGTTTCCAATCACCTACCTATTTCTACAAGTGCTTCAAAGAAAAGTACGGTGTTCCACCCAGCAAATTCGGTAAGGGCGAAAAGTAGCTTTTCGCAAAGAATAAGAAACCGCCCCGATGAGTCGCTACTCATGGGGCGGTTTTCAAAAAACAACTAACCTTAATTAATCTGCTAACATTTAATATGTATGAACCAAATTATGTCTAGTTGGTAGAATTAATAACCAGGGTTCTGCATAGCCTGTTTCTGTTCAGCAGTCAGACTGCTACCATCCTCATTTGTAATATCGTTGAGGAACGACTGAGGAATAGGACGATAGTAATGCTTAGCAGGATCAAAATTACCAATACCCTGACCAGCGCCATCGTTGAAGGCATGCCAACGAGCATCAAGTGTACGTGTGCGAACCAGATCCTCATAACGATGTCCCTCACCAATCAGCTCGCGACTGCGCTCATCAAGCAGGAAGCACATCATCTTCTGAGCATTGGTAGTGCAATTCAAAGCCTTGTAAATACGCTGTTCGTTAGGCATATTATAAACATCGGCAACACTATTCAAGTGCATAACAGACTTGGTCTCAGCTGTTGTAACTGCAATATTGTTAGACTCGTAGTAGGTGTTAGCATCGGTATAGATGGCACCATCGAGGTTAGCAACACCTGTTCCGAGAGGATTGTTCAAATAAGCCTGACCACCATCAGGGCTCTTAGAGCGATCCTCACCTGCGGCGTAACCAGCACGGTCGCGCAGCATGTTCAGATAGGTAATAGCATTACCATACTCACTCTCACCCTTGCGGATATATGCTTCAGCAACCATCAGCACATCCTCTGCAGATCGGGCAGTGATAGCATCACGGCAACCAAACTGAGAGTTGTAACCATTACGTGAGCCATCACGATACTTTGACAGGGCTACACTGCGGTTGTGAGGATACAGAGTGTAATAGTTACCAGTACGCTCTTCCTTCTTCACATTCCAATTGAACGACTCATTGGCATAGTAACGAATAAATGTGTGAGTATTCTCAAGCTTACCATCCTTCAGCACAGCTAGATCGCTACGACCAGTACCAGCATCTGTAAAGCGGGTATCCTCAGGATTGTTAACGATATACTTAATACCAATCTCACCACCCTTGAAACGAGTATCGCCAGCAACAGCACCCTCTGGGAAGTAAGCTGCGTCAGAAGCATCCCACTTAGGAGCTGCACTACCCTTGTTACATCCGTAGCAGGTAATGAATGACTTCCAGAAACGAGAGTCGTTTACACGATCAAATACCTCCATCGCATACTCAGTAGCACTTACATAACAGAACTCACGACCACCAGAGATATCACGTACACAACCTGAGAGATTCTGATAAACCGAAGGATAGCAAAGGCTCATTTGGTTTCCGAAACGGCCCCAAGAATCTGAGTTATCAGAGAACTGGGCAGCCAGCACAACCTCGCTAACGCTCTCGTTAGCGTCATTAGGTTTGGTGTAGTTCCATAAATCGAGGAAGTTTCCACACAAAGGATGAGCAGCAATAACCTCCTTACCATACTTAATAACAGCATCCAGGTCGGCAGCCTTATAACTGCTATTCCAATTGTCACAACCCTCAGAAGCACGGAAGAGGTGAGCCTTTGCCAGGAAATGGGCAGCAGCACTCTTCAGAATACGACCTGTCTGGTTGCTGCTTGTAGGCAGCAGATTGTATGCCTGCTCGAAATCGCTAATAATCTGCTTGTAACAATCCTCTTCTGAAGCACGGGTGAAGTAAGTCTCAACACCTACTGATGGCGACAACTTAATGGGCACACCACCAAAGAGCTTAACCAACTCGAAGTAACCATAGGCACGAAGGAAATAACCTTCGCCCAAACGGGTATTATAGTTGGCGTTGCTTTTGTTATAATACACAGGAACATTCTGGATAATAATGTTTGACTGCTCAATCAGGCCATAGTAGGTATTCCATACAGTTGCCAAATCTCCCTGTGAAGAGTTCAAAGCTGAGCTGTAGTGATTGTAGTCAGCCATATCGTTATTACCACCAGTAAACTCGTCGATTCCCATGTGCCACATCTTGTAGGCCCACTGATACTCATAGCGGAACTTCAGTGTCTGATAAGCACCTGTCACGAGCGCATCGATACCTTCCTGAGTCTTAAAATACTCTGTATCATGCTTGGTTATTTGGTTTTCGTCAAGGAAATCCTCCTTACACGACGACATTCCCACTGTTCCGGCAACAAGAAGTGCCGCGATATATACTTTATTGAGTTTCATATCTCTATCTAATTTTTAGAATCCAACATTAAGACCAACAACCCAGCTACGGATGGTAGTTGTAGTACCAAAGTTGCGAGTATTGTTATCGTAGTTCATCATATCAGTATCAAGCCACTTGCACTTTGAATAGATAGTGAATGGGTTCATGGCCTGTACATATACCTTCAGAGAGTTGATGCCCAGAGGCTTAAGCTGCTTCTTGGTGAAGTTATAACCTAAAGAGATGTTACGCATCTTGATGTAAGAACCATCCTGATAGTTCATAGAGGAGGCATAGCGATCCTGTGCCTGACCATTGGTACCAGGGCCATAATAGAGGGCATCCTCATTCTCGCCTGCGATCCAGTAATCGAGGCTACGCATAGCGTAGCGACCATCGAGGTTAGCAGAGCCAGCAGGAACGGTGAACTTCCAACGAGAGAAGATGAAGAACGAGAGCTCGAACTCCTTATATGTAAATGTATTGCGCCATCCAGCTGACCAGCGAGGACGAACCTTACCCACAATAGCACGGTCGTTGTTATCATCCAGTTTACCGTCATCGTTCAGATCCTTTACACGAATCTGACCAGGCTTGCAACCATACTTGGCAGCCTCTGTAGCCTCAGAGGTCTTCCAGATGCCATCGTAAACATAATCGTAGTAAACACCAATCTCTTCACCAACAAACCATCTACGGTTGATGTTCTCAGTAACACCATTATTCAGTTTCTCAATCTTGTTGCGATCGAGCGACCAAGAAAGAACGGTATTCCACTCAAAGTCCTTAGTCTTAATTGGCAGTGCATTAATCTGCAAGTCGATACCCCAACCTGAAGTCTCACCCACATTAGCCATTGTTGTTGTATAACCATTGAGTGATGGAATAGTGGTTGACATCAGCAGGTCCTTGGTATAAGTAGTATATACATCCAGAGAACCACCAATACGGCCGTTCAGGAAACTATAATCGATACCGTAGTTCCACTGTGAAGTCTTCTCCCAACCCAGTTCCTGGTTAGCCATCATGTTAGGACTCTTAGCATTTGGATCAGAAGGTACATAACCTACCTCAGTAGTCTTACCCCAGGTGTATGTCAGATCTTGAATAGCGCCCTTTGTAGCATAGGCTGAGATAGCAGCATTACCTGATACACCCCAACCCAAACGGAGTTTTAACTGATCAATCCATGTGATATTTCTCATAAACTTCTCCTGCTCCATGCGCCAACCCAAAGAAATTGAAGGGAAGCTGGCCCACTTGTGACCCTTAGAAAGCTGAGAAGCACCATCCCAACGCATAGAAGCCGTGAGCAGGTAGCGATCCATAAGCGAATAGTTCAAACGTGCCATGTATGAAGTCATCGAAGTCTCAGTCAGGCCTGTAGAATAATCAGTAGGATCATTATTAGAGTGAGCGTTATACCACAACTCTTCGGCTGTAGCCACATTAGCACGAATATTACCGCTCTCATAGTGGAAATCAGAAGCCGACTGCAACAGTGTGATACCAACATTATGGATATCTGCAAAAGTTCTATTATAGTTTACAATGTTATCCAAAGTCCAAGCTACACGCTGATATGGATTATATACAATCTGGTTACGACCAGCACCGTTGATACCCTCTGCTGCATTGGCAGTACCAGCACGATAATACTGGAGCTCAGGACCAAACTGAATGCGATATGAAAGTCCCTCAAGCTGATTCCATATCTGACCAAAATTAATCTGACCATAAGCACTACCGTTGATACGGAAGTTCTTACGCTGGTTCTTGGTATAGTTCAACTCATCGATGGGGTTCTGAATGTTTACATCACCAGTAGGATACTCAATGAAGTTGCCATCAGCATCATAAGGAACTGACCAAGGCAGCATACCACGTAGTGCATTGTAGTAGTCACCAGCACCAGTTGTAGATTTGGTGAAACTATAACCATACTCCTGAGTGCCATAAGAGGCATTCATGGTCACACCCATAGTGAAATAAGGAAGCACCTTACCCTCGAAAGAGGTATTAAAAGTGAAACGCTGGTAGCTCTGACCAGGCATAACGCCCCTCTCGTTCAAGTAACCGAAAGAACCATAGCCACTGAACTTATCTGTACCACCCGATGCACTCAATGTGTGTTCGTGAGCAATACCAGTACGTTTACCTGCACTTTCCCAATCGTATGAACCAACTTTTGAATAATCAAATGTGGTGTGATCGGCACTCCAACCCTTTTCGATGTTTGCCCAAGAAGCAGGAACATTACCATAAATCTTATAGTCAAGATCGTAGTTAGGTGTACCATCACCATATGCACCCTGATTATAGTAAGCATAACGAGAATACTTCAACCACTCTGCAGCACTCATCATCTCTGCAACATTACTGAGTTTAGAGAAAGTAACGGTGCCTGAGTAGTTTAAAGTAACCTTACCCTGCTTACCCTTTTTGGTTGTAACAAGTACAACGCCGTTAGCACCACGGCTACCATAGATAGCGGTTGAAGAAGCATCCTTCAAAACCTCAATACTTTCGATGTCGGCAGGGTTAATATTCTCAATACCACCTGTTTGGATAGTCATACCATCAACAACGTAAAGTGGACCATTACTAGCATCGATAGAACGCTGACCACGAACGGTTATAGAACCTACTTCACCAGGACGCTGGCTATTGGTAATATCCACACCGGCAGCTTTACCCTGCATAGCCTGCAATGCATTGCTTACAGGCATGTTTGTCAATTCCTTGGCATCCATGTGTGCAAGCGCACCTGTTACATCGCTCTTACGCTGAACACCATAACCTACTACTACCACTTCGTCGAGCAACTGCTTATCCTCCTCGAGGGTAATCTTAATGTCGCTCTTACCACCAAGGGCAATAGTTTGTGAACGATAACCTACATAACTAATAACGAGGTTACCTTTTGCGGGAGCGTTAGCAACAGTGAACTTACCGTCAAAATCGGTAACGGTACCATTACTGGTTCCCTTAACAACGACACTTGCGCCGATGATGGGCTCGCCCTGTACATCGACGACAGTACCGGTTACTTTGTTCTGAGCGAATGCGCCAATAGCAAACACTGCGAACAGAACCGTAAACATCAACCTCTGGAGCATGCCCCAGCTGTTGTTCAGACTTGATTTACCAATGTCCTTCATACTGTGTTAATTTTTTGAATTTATAGTTTTGAAAAAAATTTGGTTTTGCTGCAAAAGTAGGTGTTTTTTCCTATTTTATATATTACAAAATCGTTCATTTACTATGATTATCGTACAAACCGTTCATTTTTAATTGCCATCTGGCTTAGTAAGATTGGCATTTCCCGAAGGATACCATACAAAGGCATCGGGATCATCAGGCTGATTGGGATTATAATCCTGCCAATCCGTACGCAAGTACTTTACCAATGGCGAGTGCATCTGCTTCAGTCCCATCACAATACACTTAGCTACCTGCCAGGCGCCATAAGGATTAAAATGAGTGTTATCGGCCAACGCTTCGGGCTGATTGGCAAAGGTATTAGCTGGATAATGTACCAGTGCCTTCTTCGAGTCCTCGTATCCTAAGGTTTCATACAGTATGGTAGTCATACCGTTCAGTTCAATCACAGGCACGTTCTCTCTACGAGCCACTGTACGCATAGCCTCGGGATAATCGCCATGAGTGTTACGCAACGTTTTCTGGTCGGCCTCAAAGAATCTGCGGGCTGTAGGTGTAACAAAGATGATGTTACCACCTTTGGCACGTACGCGATCCACAAATATCTTCAGATTACGCGTATAGCTGTACCAGGCACCATCGCCTGCTTTCTTCTCCTTCTCATCGTTATGACCGAACTCACAAATCACATAGTCGTCCTTTCGCATTTGGGTAAGAATCTTATCCAAACGCAGTTGTGCCAAGAAAGTAGTAGCCGAGAGTCCGCTTTCGGCATAGTTGGCTATCACTACCCTATCGTCGAACCAACGTGTAATCATCTGTCCCCACGAAGCCCAAGGCTCCTGCTCCTGATCCACCACCGTACTGTTGCCACACAGAAATACCGTAGTGGCAGTTGTATCTGGCGAAATAATAATGCGCTGAACGGCTGGAGCCGGACCGCAGAACTGCAGGTTCAGGGCATCGTCCCAGTTCTTGTAAGTCAGTTCACGAGGTTTCAGCTTCACGCTGGTAGTTGCATCAATCTTAGGCTCGTGCTTGTTTACCACAAAACTTAAGGTTTGATATTTACCTTTCTTGGTACTGATAACATCGGTATAATGGCGACGGCTCTCAGCACGTACCACCGTTTGGGCTGCACGTTTCTTTGAACCGAGCGTTACGGTAACACGATAATTACCATCGGGTACTCGGACCGAGAAATTGATAGGATTGACACTCTCCTTATATAATAAGGTGTCGATGGTCTGCGCTTTGACACACAGACTGGCAGCTATGGCCACTGTTAGAATGATTAGTCTTTTCATCAGAGTTATTAATTAGTATGGTGCAAAAGTACTGCCTTTATCACTACCATACGACCGATTATTGTCCGTAAACTATCAAACTTGTACAAAATTGCTAATTTCAGAACGAACGTATATGTATCATCACCGCATATTTACCTACTTTTGCAGCAGAAAACTAAAAACGTACGAAAGAGATGAATACAAATCGTATCACCGCATTGGTTTTACCGCTATGCATGGCAACGAGCATGTGGGCACAACCCAGAACAGTACAATCGCTGAACCTGGGTTGGGAGTTTGCACGCGACTCGTTGTTTACCAACGCACACCAGGTTGACGTACCCCACGACTTTCAGATAGAACAGCCATGGGTAGCTCCGAGTGCCGACGAACGTGGCGACAATACCGATGTGGCTGCCAACATAAAAAGCCGCCTGTCGGCCCGAGGCTTTAAGGAGATGGGTGCAGGCTGGTACAAGAAAAATGTAAGAATTGAAGAGTGTAAAAATTTAAAAATTGAAGATTTAAAGAATAATCGCCGCCTGCTGCTCGACTTCGAAGGCATTATGTACGTAGGCGATGTATGGTTGAACGGCGTGCATATTGGTGGCACCGATTATGGCTATGTGGGTTTTGAGATCGACGTAACCAAACTATGGCACTATGGCGAGGACAATGAGATTATCGTCAAGGCACATACCATGACCGAAAAGAACTCACGCTGGTACACTGGTGGTGGTTTGTTCCGTAACGTATCACTCATCGATATGCCTGCGGATTTGTATTTCGAGCGCCATCCGCTCTACATCACTACACGTGATAATAAGTATGTAAATGTAACAGCCGATTTTACAAATCGCACTAAGAATCGTCAAACAGTTATGAAGGTAAGTATTTACGACCCTCAGGGAAGACTGGTAACTGAACAGACGGCTAAGCGTGGAGGCAATCCACAAACACGTACACTCACGATACAGGCACCCGAGATAGAGATTCCAAATGCTCAGCTTTGGGACACAGAACACCCCGCCTTATATAAAGCGGTGTGCCAGTTACTGTATGCTGATGGCACCGTGGCAGATGAGGTAAGCGAACAGTTCGGTATCCGCACCATCGAGTATGGCCCCGACTTCGGTCTGAAACTCAACGGTAAGAAAGTGCTACTCAAAGGCTATGCCAACCACCACACCTTAGGTGCCTTAGGTGCAGCCGCCTACCCGCGCGCTATCGAGAAGCGCATACTGTTGATGAAGCAATTCGGTATCAACCACATACGTACCTCGCATAACCCCTATAGTCGCGATTTCATCCGTCTGTGCGATAAATACGGCATACTGGTTGTTGATGAGCTGTACGACAAGTGGACCCAGCAGCATACCGGCGGACGCGTGCCGTTTATGAACCACTGGGCACAGGATGTGACAGAGTGGGTGAAACGCGACCGCAACTCACCATCGGTAATCCTGTGGAGCTTAGGCAACGAGCTGCAGCAAGACCCCAACCTGCCGTTTAACGACTTTGGTGTTACATGCTACCAGATGATGCGTCCCGTAGTGAACCGCTACGACTCTACTCGCAAGGTTACCGTAGCCATGCACCCACGTTACCGCAACTGGGAGACCGACTCGCTGCCCTGCGATCTGGCTATGCACACTGATATACAGGCTTATAATTATAGGTATATGTATTTCCCTGGCGATGGTCGCCGTTTCCCTTGGATGACTTTCTACCAAAGCGAGGCAAGCATCAACAAGATGGGGCCAAACTGGTTTGAGATGGATCTGAACAAGGTAATAGGTTTGGCCTACTGGGGTGCTATCGATTACTTAGGCGAAAGTCAGGGCTGGCCAGCCAAAGGTTGGGCACAAGGTGTGTTCGATATCGCGTTAGAGCCCAAGCCCAAAGCTTACTTTATGAAGAGTTATCTTACAGATACCCCCATGGTGCATATCGCCATTATCGAAGATACTGATGCAGGCATAGAGTGGAACGGCATACAGACTGGTAACGATATCCAATCAGAAAACTGGAACCGCATCGCTGGCACAAAAGTAAATCTGTTTACTTACACCAATGGCGATGAGGTAGAACTGCTACTGAATGGCAAAAGCCTTGGTAAGCAGGCCAACTCTACCGATGCCGAAAAGCGCAACCGCATTTTGTGGAAAGCCATCCCCTATCAGGCTGGCAAGTTAGAAGCAGTAGCCTACAAAAATGATAAGGTGATAGCCCGTCATGCTATCGAAACCACAGGTAAGGCAGTCAAACTTCAGGCTATACTCGACAACACTAACTGGAAGGCTGATGGCGAGGATCTGCAGCATGTGCGCATCATCGCCGTAGATAGCAAAGGTCGCCGTGTACCCGATGCCAACAACGAACTGAAATTCGATGTTGAAGGTGATGCACGCATTGTGGCTGTAACCAATGGCGATATTGAGAGCGACGAACTGAACGTAACCAATCACCGTCGTCTATGGCATGGTTCGGCTATGGTTATCCTGCGTGCAGGCAGCCAGCCATCAAAGGTAACACTAAAGACAACATCCGACAACTTTAAAACCGTTGTCAGCAAGTTTGAAACTAAATAAACTACATATGAAGAAATCTATTATCGCACTCGTAGCACTTGTGGGACTCACAACCACAGCTACCGCACAGAACAATGTGTTAGAATCAGCACAGAAAACAAACAACTACTTCATGATGAAGTATAGTGACCCTACCCTTCCCACCAACGTGAAGAAGGTGCGCCCCTCGTCGCTTTGGACACGTGCCGTATACTACGAGGGACTGATGGCCCTGAATGCCATCGACCCAAAGCAGCGTTACATCGATTACGCCATGACCTGGGCCGACTTCCACAAATGGACGCCACGTAACGGCGTGAACACCCTCGATGCCGATGACCAGTGCTGCGGACAGACCTACGTGGAACTGGCAGCCTTGAAAGGTGGCGACCAGAAAGCACTCTTAGCTAATGTCATAGCAAATCTGGATCACCAGATGGTTACCCCAAACTCAAAGAAGCAAACCTCTACGCCCAAGGCCAAGACCAACGTGAACTCGTTGTACGGTTGGTGGACCTGGATTGACGCCATACAGATGGCTATGCCACTCTACATGCAGATTGCAAACGTTACTGGCGAACAGAAATACCGCGACCACGCCATGCAGATGTACCGCTGGACCCGTAACGAGTGTGGTGGTGGACTCTTCAATACCAAGGAAGGCTTGTGGTGGCGCGATGCCGACTACGTACCACCTTACAAGGAGAAGGATGGTAAGGACTGCTACTGGAGCCGTGGTAACGGTTGGGTGTATGCCGCCATCGTACGCTGCATGAACCAGCTGAGTCCTAAGAGTAAGGAGTATAAGGAACTGAAGAAGGATTTCCTGCTGATGAGTAAGGGCTTGCTCAGCTGTCAGCACGAAGATGGTTTCTGGCATGCCAGCTTGGTAAGTGATGCCGATTACCCCACACCCGAGATGACAGGTACCGCCCTATTCCTCTACGGTATAGCATGGGGCATTCAGCAGGGTTTGCTCAAAGCCAAGACCTATCGCCCAGCATGCGACAAAGCATGGCAGGCACTCGCATCATGCGTTCACAACGATGGTTTCTTAGGATGGAACCAAGGCACAGGAAAAGAGCCCTCAGCCGGTCAGCCTGTTACCTTCGACAGCGTACCCGACTTTGAGGACTATGGCACGGGCTGTTTCCTGCTTGGAGCTTCTGAGTATTACAAACTTACCAGATAATGAGGAAATTCTTAACCATAATATGTGCGGCGTGCTGCTATGCCTCGGCAACCTTTGCCCAGGCATGGCCACAGCCCAAACCAGAAGCTAAACCCGGCACCCGTTGGTGGTGGCTGGGTTCTGCTGTTAATCAGCGCGACCTGCAGTGGAACCTCCAGGAGTATGCCCGTGCAGGCATCGGCGCTGTGGAGATAACGCCTATCTATGGCGTAAAGGGTAACGATGCCAACAACATCGCTTACCTATCGCCCCAATGGATGCAGGCCCTGCAAACTGTTCAAGACATCGCACGTCCGTTAGGCATCGAGGTGGATATGAACTGCGGTACCGGCTGGCCCTTTGGCGGTCCGCACATCTCGTTAGATCAGGCTGCTTGTCGGGCTATTTTTAAGGATACCATTATTAATGGCAAACACCAGTATGAGGTTGAGATTGGACGCACCAAGCAGAAGGTAAAACGTGCCGCTCCTGGTGGCGAAGGCTGGGTGGTGGATCATTTCGACCGTAACGCTGTAGCACACTACCTGGATCGTTTTGAGCAGGCATTTGCCACATCGGGCGTACCCTACCCTCACACATTCTTTAACGACAGCTATGAGGTGTACAAGGCCGATTGGACACCCACCCTGTTTGATGAGTTCCAGAAGCGTCGTGGCTACGACCTGCGTACCAAACTGCCCGAACTGTTAGGCAAGGTAGATGATGGCAACCAGACGTTGGCCGACTATCGCGAAACACTCAGTGACATGCTGCTCGAGAACTTTACTCAGCAGTGGGTGTCATGGGCACACAAGCATGGCGTAAAAGTGCGCAATCAGGCTCACGGTTCACCTGCCAACCTGCTCGACCTTTATGCCGCTGTAGATATTCCAGAGATTGAAGGGTTCGGGCTTTCAGAGTTCGGCATCAAGGGCTTGCGTACCGATTCAGGCAAAACCCGTAAGAACGATAGCGATGTGTCGATGCTCAAGTATGCATCGTCGGCTGCTCATGTCATGGGCAAACCCTTCACATCCAGCGAGACGTTTACCTGGCTCACCGAGCATTTCCGTACCTCGCTCTCACAAATGAAGCCCGATCTCGACCTGATGTTCACCTGTGGTGTAAACCATGTGTACTTCCATGGTTCGTGCTATACCCCGCAGAACGATACCTGGCCAGGATGGAAGTTCTATGCATCGGTAGACATGAGTCCTACCAACTCTATCTGGCGCGATGCCCCATATCTGATGAAGTATATTGAGCGATGCCAGAGTTTCCTGCAGTTGGGAGAGCCTGATAACGATTTCCTGGTATATCTGCCCGTACGCGATATGTGGCATCAGCGCGATAACAACAACACGCTGCTCATGCAGTTCGATATCCACTCGATGGCGAAGAAAGCGCCTCAGTTTATCCGCAGTATCCTGACCATCGACAGCTTAGGTTACGATTGCGATTACATCAGCGACCGTCAGTTGGCAAAGGTACGCGTTCAGAATGGTATGCTTGTTACCGAGGGTGGCACCCGCTATAAGGCGCTTATCATCCCCAGCGGCACCACCATCGATACCTCGCTGCAAGCACAGATAAACCGCTTGAACACCTACGTGATTCGTGGCGAACAGGCTGCCGATATGGCCAAGTTTGCCAAAGCCGAACAGATGAAGACCACCTACGGTCTTCGCACCATCCGCCGCCACACAGCTGATGGCTGGCACTACTTCATCGTAAACCTCACACCCAAGGATATTACAGGCGATGTAAACCTGGCTGTGCCTTTCGAGAGTGCTACCTGGTTCAACCCCATGAACGGCGACATTCTGCCTGTCGAAGTACATAACGGACAGCTGCACATCGCCCTCAAATCAGGCGAGAGCCGCATCCTACAGACGTCAAATCAACCTTCAACAAATATTACTACAACTGCATCCGGGACCGAGGAGATAACCCTCCGAGGTCCATGGATGCTTTCGTTCACCGACGAAAGTCCGCGTGTTGAAGGCACGTTCAAACTAAACAAACTCCAGACATGGGAGACACTGAGTGACAGCGCTGCCGTCACCATGGGCACAGGCATCTACACCACAACCTTCAAGCTCACTGCCCAACAAGCCAAGCAGCACTGGCAGATAGATTTGGGCGATGTACGCGAGAGTGCCCGTGTGTATATCAACAATCGATTTGTGGGTTGCGCCTGGGCCGTGCCATTCATTCTGGATTGCGGCAACACCCTGCACAAGGGCAAGAACGAGATACGTATCGAGGTTACCAACCTGCCTGCCAACCGCATTGCCGAGCTTGACAGAAAAGGCGTACAGTGGCGCAAATTCAACGAGATTAACGTGGTGGATATCAACTATAAGAACACCACCTACGCCGATTGGAAACCCGTTCCAAGTGGACTCAATTCGAACGTAAAACTAATCAAGAGATAAATAAAGTTTTTATCTCTTCAGACACTTACCCCTCCTCATATCACGAGGAGGGGATAAGGCTTTTAAGCGAAAACGTTTACGTGGGAATTTACGTAAAAAGCAAACTAAAAATTAGTATTTTTACAAAATTTTATCTATATTTGCACCAATTTAAGACTAATCTCTGGAATTTGAATAACTTACTATTATAATTAATAACTTAAACATCAAAGTATGAATCAAGCAATGAGAAGATTGTGCAAACTGTGCCTCTTAGCTGCATTCTTTGTACTGGCTCCTCCCGAGGTGCTGGCTCAGACGATTGCCAAAGGCCAGGTTTTTGACTCAACTAACGAGCCCGTTATCGGTGCTACAGTTGTAGAAAAAGGTAGTCCTAAGAACGCTACCGTAACCGATTTTAATGGTAAATTCGAACTGAAGCTGCAGAACAGCAAGCAGGTTGTCATTACCTACATTGGCATGAAAACTCTAACAGCTAATGCCAGTGGCAACATGAAGGTTGTACTCGAAGACGACAACACTACTCTTAACGAATTAGTAGTTATCGGTTATGGTGCTGTGCGTAAGAAGGATCTTACAGGTTCTGTAGTAACCGTAGCTGGTCAGGATCTGGCAAAGGTACCTGTATCGAATGTCACCGAGGCTCTGACTGGTAAGATGGCCGGTGTGAACATCACAACTACCGACGGTTCGCCAGATGCCGACGTACTGATTCGTGTGCGCGGTGGTGGTTCTATTACCGGTGATAATAGTCCATTGATTGTTATTGACGGTTTCCAAGGTGGTAAACTGACCGATCTGTCGCCAAATGACATCGAGGATATTACCGTTCTGAAGGATGCATCTTCTACCGCCATCTACGGATCTGAGGGTGCTAATGGTGTTATCTTGATTACCACTAAAAATGCTAAGGGTGGTAAGACACAGGTGAGCTACAATGGCTATTTGCAGACCAAGAAAGTAGCTAAACGTATGGACGTACTCGACACTTATCAATATGTGATGTCTAACTATGAGTATGCAGCACTTCGTGGTGAGAGCGCACTGAACTCCTTCTATAAGCAGTTCGGTGTATTTGATGATCTATATCTCTATAAGAGTCAGAAGGCCATAGACTGGCAGGACGACCTGTTTGGCGAGAACACACTCTCACAGAGTCACAACGTCAGTCTGCAAGGCGGCACAGAAAAGACTAAGTTCAATCTCTCAGGAACTTACGACTATAATGCCGGTCTGATGCCCAACAATGACTTCTCACGTTTTGCTTTCTTGCTCAAGTTGAACCACGACATCAACAAGAATCTGAAGTTCTCAATGACAGCACGTGTAAACGACCAGACAGCCAACGGACAAGGAACTCAGGGAGGTACCTATAAGGTACGTACCGAGCAGGCCATTTATGGTGTTGCTACTAAGGGACTTTCTGGTATGATTACACCTGACTTCACTCAGATGTCAGATGATGAAATCAATGAATGGCAGCGCGCCAACATGTCATTGGCAGAGCAGTCTGAGCAGTATTGGCGCCGTCGCAACAATCGCGGATTCGTATTTAATGGTGCTTTAGACTGGAAGACACCTCTGAAAGGTCTCACAGCCCATTTAGAAGGTGGTTACACCTATGGATTCAACGAGGTAAAGAACTGGTATGGTTCTACAACCACTCAGGCCTCTTATGTAGGAGGTAAGCCTCTGGCAGACTGGACAAAGACTAACACAAACAGTATTCGTGAGAGCTTTAATCTTACCTACGATACAAAGATTAATAAGATTCATCATCTGAATGTGATGGCTGGTCAGGAAGTCCGCTCAAGCCGTTCAAACTATAGCGCCATGAGTGCCAATAACTTCAGTGAGGCATTCACCGCAGAGAAGGTATTTGCCAATTTTGGCCTGGGCACCATGCAGACTATGACAGGAAATGTAGCAGCCGACCAGAATAAAGTATCATTCTTTGGACGTATCAACTACACCCTACTCGATCGCTACTTGCTCACTATTACCATGCGTGAGGATGGTAGTTCACAGTTCGGCAGTGGTCACCAGTGGGGCTTCTTCCCTGCAGCAGCTGCTTCATGGCGTATTATCGACGAACCTTGGATGGAATCTACACACAGCTGGTTGTCTAACCTGAAACTGCGTGTATCATATGGTAAGGTTGGTAACGATAAGATTGGTAGCACTCAGTACGTACAGCTTTATGAAACTAATGGTGGAACCAAGCGTTATGGTGTAGGTGAAACAGCCAGTTCACATCAGGCGGTGTCAACAACCTTGGCAAACCCACTGCTTACATGGGAGAAGCGTACCACCCGTAACCTCGGTTTGGACTTTGGCTTCCTAAACGAGCGCATCTCTGGTAATATCGATGTTTATTGGAACAGCACCGATGACCTGCTGATTCAGCACGACATAGCAGCTCCTGGTTATACCAAGGTTTGGGAGAACTCTGCTTCTACCAGCAACAAGGGTATCGAGCTGACTTTGAATGCAGCCATTATACAGAACAAGAACTTCAAGTTGAATGCCAACTTCAACATTGGCTTCGACAAGTCGAACGTGAAGAGTCTGGCAAATGGTCTGCAGGAAATGACCTTTGCCTCTGGATGGGCAAGCACTGACAACAAGAACCAGCAGGACTACATCGTTCGCATTGGCGATCCTATCGGTCTGGTTTACGGATGGCAGAGCGACGGCTACTATACGACAGCCGACTTTGCCAGCTATGATGATGTCACAGGCGCTTACACATTGAAGGATGGTGTGCCCACCACCTCATTGCTCGGTGGCACTATCGGCATCCGCCCAGGTACAATGAAACTGAAGGACCTGAACAACGATGGTGTAGTAGATGCCAAAGATATCACCGTGATTGGTGACACCAACCCCGATTTCATGGGTGGTTTCGGATTTAGCGGTGAGATTTATGATTTCGACTTCAACGTGAACTTCACCTATAAAGTGGGCAATGATATCTACAATGCCAACAAGATTCAGACTTCATCCCGCTATCGCGCAGGTACCTATCCTAACATGCGCGCAAACATGAGCCAGAGCAATGCTTACTCATACATCAATCCTGAGACTGGTGTACTGCTGAAGACCCTTGAGGATCTGGCTTACTGGAATGAAGGCGGCAACGGCAAGAGTGCCAAAGCCATGTGGAGCCCATTCTCTACTGGCGACGCCGTAGTAGTACCTACCGACTGGGCTATGGACGATGCTTCGTTCCTCCGTTTGCAGAGCCTCACAATAGGTTACACTATCCCAAGTAACATTACTAAGAAATTTGGAGTACAGCGCCTACGTGCTTATGTTACAGGCACCAACCTGTTTGTTATCACAAGCTATCCTGGCTACGATCCTGAAGTTAGCTCGTATGCACGCAACAGCAGCTATTCTGGTCTGACCCCAGGTATCGATTTCTCTTCTTATCCAAAGAGCCGTGCATTTACCTTTGGTTTGAACGTAACGCTGTAATTTAACAAATAAATACGATTAACATATGAAATTCAAAAATAAATATATAGCAATTGCAGCTCTTGGAGCGATGGGGCTGACTGCATGTAACGATACCCTCGACGTGGAGTCTCCCTCACAGATGGACCAAAACATGGTTTACAGCTCTACCGAGTTTGCAACCAACGCCATCAACGGCGTGTATGTATTGTTCTGCGAGGATCCATTCACAAGCCGTATGTGCGGTGTTTGGATGCAGAATACTGACGTAGAAGCTATGGGTGTCAGCGCCACGGCAGCCACCAATCACCGAAATGCCGTATGGCCACTTCAGAGCGCAGGCAACGTAGGTTGGAGTGACGTCAAGAAGGTGTGGGACAACAACCTGCAGGCCATCGAGCGTGCCAACCAGGTACGTGCTGGTATAGATGGTAGTTCTATTGGTAATACCGATGAGATGCAGCAGATTAAGGGCGAGGCAACCTGTCTGAAAGCCTATCGCTATTATCTGATGTGCAACTTCTTTGGCGACGTGCCTTACTACGACGTAGCAGCCAAATGGGGTGATGAGATAGACAAGCCACGTTCCGACAAGAATGTTGTCTATAGTCGTGTGCTACAGCAGTTGGTTGACATTGAGCCCAACATGAAGTGGAGTGACGTCAACACAGGCGGAATAGAACGTATGAACCGTGATTTTGCCATCGGTCTGATAGCTCGTCTTGCCCTGTTCCGTGCAGGCTATGGCATGACCAAGGATGGAACCATGAAACGTGCTGATGACTATCTGGATGTTTCTGCTGACTCACTAACAGTTACATATAAAGATGCCAGCGGTACAGAGAAGACTGCTCAGACCTACACACAGTACTACCAAATGGCCAAGGACTACTGCCAGAAACTCTTGCAGCTGAAGCCACGTGAACTGTATCCGAATTTCGAACAGTCGTTCATCAACGAGATGAACTATACCTGCGAAACCAATGCTGAGGTACTTTATGAGGTAGCATTTGTCCAGAACTATGGTGGTGATATCGGTTGGAGTTTCGGTGTTCCCAATACTGGCACATGCGCAAACGGAACCACTACTGCCCAGGTGGCAGTTACCCCAACCTATTACATGTCGTTTGCCGACAATGATAGTCGTCGCGACGTGTGTGTAGCAAAATATCAGCATGTTCAGGACACAGTGCAGGCTGTTGCTTCAACAGGCTTGTATGCAGGCAAGTGGGATCGCTCACGTGCTGCCAAGGAACTGGGTTCAGGCTCATCTAAGGGTACAGGTATCAACTTTCCATTGATGCGCTACTCTGACGTGCTCCTGATGCTGGCCGAGGCAGAGAATGAGCTGAATGGACCTACAGCACTTGCCAAGGAGATGCTGACTAAGGTTCGTGCCCGTGCCTTTGCTAACAGTGCCACTTATGCAGACGATGTTACCAATTATGTCAATGCCCTGACCACAAAGGACGCCTTCTTTAATGCCATCGTTGATGAGCGCGCCTGGGAGTTCGGTAGCGAGGCACTGCGCAAGTTCGACCTGGTTCGCTGGAATCTCTATGCCAAGAAGATTGAGGAGGCCATGTACACCGCACTCTGCTGGGGTATTGCCTCTAACGAGGACCTTATGAATGATCCAAATGTGCTGGCCAACTATCCAGAGGCCGCCAATTACACCACATGGGCCAACAAGCTGTGGTATGTAAAGACAGGTAAGAACAATCTGAAGAGCGACATCAAGTGGTATAACGAGAAGTACAAGATTGCCGAAGACGACGCTACCATGCAGGCCGAAGGATGGCAGAGTGTGAACTGGGGCAGCAATATGCTGAAACGCACACGTACCTATATCTATGGAGGTGTGGACTATGGAACCACCACTCCAGCCAAGGTTGTCAATGCCGATGGCAGCTCTACCTACACACTGGGTGCTGCACCTAACACCAAGGAGGTGACAGTAGCAGCTGGCGAAGAAACAGGCATTACTCGCAAAGATGTATATGCCGCCAGCGACTATTTCACACGCCTGTATCGTGGCTACTCTAACGGTGCTCTCAAGGGCGACGGTGTAGTGCCCTATCTGCTGCCTATCACCACTGAGACGATTTCTGCAAGTACTGTATTAAACAACGATGGTTACCGCATTTTAGATGGCAACACAGGTGACGGTGTCAATGTAGAAGTTGCAACTATCATTAAAGAAAATTACAAATAACGAGGAGACGCATTATGAAAAAGATAATTAAGACCATGTTGCTGTTTGCAGCAGTAACAGCAGGAACAGGAACGTTCATCAGCTGTAGTGATGACGATAACCTCACCAAGGCCGATGCGTTGTTCCGTCCTATCATCAACAGCGACGATAATGTAGAGCTGGGTCTGGACGACAACGACGTTCCCTACATGAATGTGAAATGGGACAATTATACCGATGCTGACCAGTACACGGTTAGAGTAGTGCCTGTAGATGGCAGTGTAGCTGAAAAGACAGTGACCACCTCTGAGCTGAATTGCTCGTTCACTGGACTGGAGTACGACAAAGAGTACTTTATCTACATCAGTGCAACCAATACCAGCTCTGGCCTCTCATCTAAAGAGTACTCTATCACAACCACTACCCCCGACTATCCTACCAAGCTCATAACGCCTGCCACTACCGACATCATCGATATTCAGGCACGTATCAGCTGGCCGGTGGGTGTCAGCTACGACAAGATTGTTATCAAGACGGATGCCGACGATGTCATAGTAGCCGAGTATGACGTGACAGAGGCCGACAATGCTGCAGGTCAGAAGATTGTGGGCGGCATGGAGCCAAAGACCACCTACAAGGTGGAGGCTTGGGCCAACGGCACCTATCAGGGTAAGAAACGCATTACTACTACTGCCGAAGAGACTTACGAAGGCAACGTGGTTGACCTGCGTACCCTGGACGAAAAGGAGAGCTTGAAGTGGGTGAGCACAAACAACATCGACTCACTGGTTCAGCTCTATCCTAATCAGGATATCACCATCGTCATGCAGGGTGGCATGGACTATCGCTTGGAGACTGTCAAACTGCCTTCTACAACAGGTAACATCAAGTTTGTGACAGGTCTCAGTCTGAAAGGCTATGCTGTTTGGCACGTAACAGGCAACTTCGACCTTGCCAATGGTGTAGAGCTGGGCGGTATATACTTCGAGAAGATTGACTTCACCGATGACGAGACCAAGCTAAAGACAAGTAGCAACTACGGTGGCACATATCTCTTCAACCCCAGTAGCAGTGCTAAGATTGGTACCGTATCGTTGAAATCCTGCAACGTCCGCTACAAGCGTGGTGTGCTCCGCGTACGCAGCACTAACGAGGTTGAAAACTTCATTGCCGACGATTGTATCTTTGAGTACATCGGTGGATATGGCATTACCAACGTTGATAACAACGGAGCTGCCATTAAGAACATCAAGGTGACCAACTCTACATTTGCTAACTGCGTTCGTCTGTTTGTCAACACCAAGAGCAAGGATATCGCCTGCGGTAGTGTAGATATCGACCACTGCACATTCGTTTACTTCTCTGGCAACAGCCGTGGCTGTATCGAACTGCAAGAGAAGACCTGGGCTGGTGGAATCAATATCAAGAACTCTATCTATGGCTCATGCGGTGAGGTTCACACCAAGCCACAGTCTGGCATCAAGGGATGGACAGGTACTGTAGTTCCTACTACCGACAATGTATTCTTCACCAGCGATCTGGAATGGGCTATCAGCGAGGCTGACGGCACACCTGTCAATCCGCTCGATGGTACGAAGTTGGACACAGAGACCAAGAAGACCTTCAAGAATCCAAATCCTGCAGGAAGTCTGATGCCTGGCGACTATACATTAACAAACTCTGACGCAATCAAGGCTAAGGTTGGCGACCCACGCTGGTTGCCATAATAGTCGCAACAGAAACAGTATCATTAAGGGGCGAATGCTATCATAGCGTTCGCCCTTTCAAAAAATAAAAAACTATTTAGGAATGAGAATTAGAAACTATATCACAGCAATCATGCTGCTTGCTGCCACACAGACAGCCCATGCCGATGTGAGTTTCAGCATGCAGGCCGAAGCTGAGGCGCAGAACACGCCGCAGGGCTGGAAAGCGGTAGAGCTGCCACAGGGGCTGCCTGCGTTCACGGCAGCCAACACGTTTGATATCACTGATTTTGGTGCTGCCACTACCGCGGCGGATAACACCGCTGCCATCCAGGCCGCACTCGATGCTGCCCACCAGGCTGGCGGCGGCATGGTGATCGTGCCTACCGGCGAGTGGCTCTTCGGTCGTATCACCATCGGTTCGCGCACGGTGCTGCATCTCTGTGCCGGTGCTACCCTCAAATTGCTGGCTTATGCCGACCAGCCCGACCACACCACCAAGACACCTTATATCACCGATAAGAAGGGAGCCACGGATATCGTCATCGAGGGCGAGAGTGCCGAGACTTCTGTCATCGAGGGGCAGGGCGGTCCCTGGTGGGATGCCGTCGAGGCCAAGGAGTCGGGTTTGCAGCGCGGCTCAATCATCCGCCTCTATCAGGGAGAGCGCCATCTGTTCCGCCATTTCCGTCTGCAGAATGCGCCAGGCACCAACCTCACCCTGGGACAGTCGGGAAAAGGGGCACACAACACCGTGCACGATGTGCACATCTATGCACCTGCATCGACTGTAGCCGACCCATCTCATAACACCGATGGCATTCCCATCTGGACACAGTATTGCAACATCTACAACTGCCTGATAGACACGGGCGACGATAACGTCGTCACCGACAGCAACGCCCAATACATCCATGTGTGGAACTGCCAGTTCAAGGCTGGTCATGGTGCCTCGTTGGGCAGCTATACTGTGGATATGCACCATATCATCTACGAGGACCTGAGCTTCGATGGCACCGACTGCGGCTTCCGCCTCAAGTCGAATACCGACCGCAGCGGCGACGTGCACGACATCATCTTCCGCGACTGCACCATGCACAATGTGGCCACCCCGATACAGATTACCGCCTGGTACGACAAGGTGCCCGACTCGCCAGCCGCTGCCGCAGCATCGCCCGAGAGCGTCAAGTCCACTACCCCACACTATCACGACATTCTCATCCAGAATGTCACCGTCTCAGGCTACGACACCAAGAACAGCAATGACAAGAACTACAACGGCATCATGATCTACGGACGCCCGGAGAGCTACGTGCACGACGTCACCTTCGACAACGTGCAGATAGCCCATCGCAACGGCGTGCGCCTGTTCTTCTGCAAGGATATCAAGTTTATCAACGGATGTACGTTCACCAAGACACGCACCAGCCAGAGCGTCAGTACCACCGATGCCGATCTGAGCAGCGTAATGGAGAATTCGTACGAGGCCTCCTATAGCTGGAACGGCAGCACCTCTGGCATAGCCACTGCCATAGTCGCCCCGCAGCCTACAGCAGACCGCTACTACAATCTGCAGGGGCATACCTACAACAAGATGGCACGCTCCAAGGGCATCTACATCCACAACGGAAAGAAAGTGATTATGAAGTAGGTTATAAGTTCCCTCAATAAAAAAATTGCTCTGAAGATTAAAAATAGTTGCCAAAAACTTGCACATTTGAAAAAATTACAGCATCTCTTTGCATTAAGATGCAAGACCAACAAAAGCGTCTAAAAATTGCGAACAAACCTGAGATATTTTTTTGTAGGCCTTCTAAAAAAATTCGAGGCTGGCACCGCAAATCCACGACTAAGGAAGAGGAAATGAAAGTTTATTATATTTTTGCAGCCAAAAGAAACTATTACACAGATATGAAACAAATCAAACTGCTATTTGCATTATTAGTAGTCATACTGTTAACAGCGGCGACGCCCGACAAACAACGCACAAAAGCCACTGTAACTACCACCTCTGTCTTCCATGCAACAGAGGGTAGCGACCACTATGCCAACGGGGTGGTGATGACGGTTTTCAAGGGAAAGCTGTACTGCATGTGGCAGAGCTCGCCTAAGGACGAGGACACCGACGACACGTGGGTGGCCTACAGCACAAGCAGCGACGAGGGAAAAACGTGGAGCAAACCAGCAGCGCTGGCCCTGCCAACAGCTACCGACTACTGCACATCGGGCGGATGGCTGGTAAATGGCAACACGCTAACGGCTTATATCGACCTGTGGCAGAAAGGACTTGAGCCTCGTGGTGGACGTACTTATTTCATGACCACCACCGACGGACGCACGTGGAGCCAACTGCAACCCGTACTGATGGCCGACGGCACGCCCATGCAGGGAGTGCTGGAGCAAGACCCTTACCGACTGAAAGACGGCCGACTGATTGGCGCAGCCCACTTCATGCCAGGTCTGCATGTATGTCCGATATATACTGACGATCCTCATGGCGTGAGCGGATGGAATAAAGCCCGTTTTGAGGCCGAAGACAAGGGTAAGACATCGCGCGAGATTGAACCCAGTCAGTATGTGCGCCCCGATGGCACACTGGTGATGCTGTTTCGCGACCAGAACAGCTCGTTCCGCAAGTTGGTCTCCTACAGCACCGACCGCGGTGTATCGTTCACCAAACCCGTGCTGACCGATTATATCGACGGCAGAACCAAGCAGTGTGCCGGCAATCTGCCCGACGGCACGGCTTTTATGGTGAGCTGTCCCTCTGGCAGCAAAGAGCGCTGGCCGCTGGTGCTGCAGCTCTCAAAAGATGGAAAAACATTCGATAAAACCATCACCCTGCGCACGAAAGAGGAGCTTCCACCCCGCCGCTACGAAGGCCGCTACAAAACACTTGGCTACAGCTATCCCAAAGCTTTCGTATGGGGCAACAAACTCGTCATCGGCTACTCCATCAATAAAGAAGATGTAGCCTGCACCATCGTGGAGCCTTAAATGGACGCTTCATGTCGCAAAAAAAGAACTTTATTGTTTTTTTACGCTCTAGTGCCTAATAAATGCAATTTTTGTCTTATCTTTGCATCCAATAAGACAACTATAAGAAAATGAAGAGGAATATTCTCCTAACTATACTCGTATTACTTACAACTCTGCCAACTAAAGCCCAATCACAATGCATAGTGACACATTATGATGAGTTTAGTGGCATGGCCCAATGGTATGTCACACAGATCGTGCAAGACCATCAGGGGATGATGTGGTTTGCCACATGGAACGGTCTGAACCGCTATGACGGCTACGAATTCCAATGCTTCAAGTCGAGACCGGGCGACGGCATCGACATCCCCAGCGATCGCATACAAGACATGATACTGGCCGACGATGGCAACCTGCTATGCCAGATAGAAGGGCGCGTGTTTCTCTTCGATGTAAAATGGTGCAGATACCAGACACTCGAGAGAGAGAAAGAGCTTTCGCTCATCAAGTATTTCGACAACAAACACCAACAAGAAGTGGCCAACTACGAAGCCCCTTATCTTCATACAGACCAATTTGGAGTGGAATGGAAAATCTGCAATGACGGACAACTGCTGACCCGCCAATCCAAATCTGGCAACTGGCTTCCCTATAAGCCCAACATCGCCTTAGGCCAGAAAGTGAAATACAGCACTACAGACAGTGAGGGAAACGTGTGGCTCATCAGCAGCTACGGAGCCTACCGACTGATTTTCAAAAAGAAGGCTTACCAAATGCTGCCACAAGAGAAGTCTGCACAGATACGCTGTTTCTACGTGGACTCGTACCAACGCTACTGGATAACAAGCAAGGATGATGCAACAATAAGATTGTACGCACACGATAATACCTTATTAGGCTATTTAGGGAAAGACGGCCGACTGCACCACAACTACACCTCGTTCGGATCGCCTATCTACTGCATGCTTCAGGACTCTAAAGGCGTGTTCTGGCTGGGCAGCAAACCCGACGGACTGTTCAGACTGACGGAACAGAAAGACGGCTCCTTCGGCATAGAGCACTTCAGGCATAACGAGACACCAAGTTCGCTGAGCTTCGACCACGTATTCTTTATGAAGGAAGACCCACGAGGTCGCCTGTGGATTGGCACTTTTGACGGCGGACTAAACTGTCTGGAGCACCCACATGAGAAGGCATTGCATTTCACCCACAAGGACAACGGACTGAAAGTGCCTCAGGATGCCTGTCTGCGCATCCGCCATATCCACATCACCAAGGATGGCAAGATGCTCGTGGCCACGACAACAGGACTGCTGGTGACCGACGTGAGCGCAGCCGACGTGAAAGCCATCAGGTGGACGCACCACACCAAGGATGCACAGCGCTGTTCGAGTCTGAGCAACAACGCCACGATGTTTGTGGCCGAGGACAACCGCCAGCGTCTGTATATCTGTACCGAGAGCGGAGGGGTGAACCAGATACTGTCGGAAGATATCCTGAGCCAGAATCTGGAATTCAGACATTTCGACACTTCAACGGGGATGCCATCGGATGTGGCCTTGTCGGCCTTCGTAGAGAGAGACAATCTCTATATCGTAAGCAACAACCAGATAATATGTCTGACGGCCGAGACGCTGGACAACAAACTGCATGCCAGATACGACAGCTATCTGTGGAACGACCATCTGCGCTTCTCGGATGCTACCTCGGTACTACTACCCGACGGCAGGCGCATCTTCGGACTGCAGAACGGGGCTTTCGTGATAGCCCCCAGCAGCATGAAGAAGAGTAGTTTCGCACCACCGATAGCCCTGACTGGCATATCCATACAGAACAGCCCGATAGACTATGCCGTGAACGCGCTCGACACGCTGACACTCTCACCATCGGAGCGCAACATCACCATCACCTTTGCTGCTCTCGACTACTCTGACGGCGGCGATATTCACTATGCCTTCCGACTAAGAGGCGGCAGCGAACAGTGGAACAACATCGGCACTAACCATTCGGCCACATTCCTCGACCTGCGACCTGACACGTATGTGCTCGAAGTGCGATCGACCAACAGCGAAGGCGTATGGAGCGACAACGTACGCCAACTGGTCATCATCGTGAAACCCACTTTCTGGGAGACTGCATGGGCCAAGGTTCTCTACACGCTGCTGGTAGCAATGACAATATGGGGCATACTGCGCACGCGACGCCATATCAGGAAACTGAAACGACAGCAGAACGAACTGCACGAAGCTTACTTGACTCTACTGAATACCAAAGAGAATACCCACCCAACAACTACTACAGAGGAGAAACAGCCTGCAATAAAGCCTGAAGACGAGGCTTTTATGAAGCGCGCTATGACATTCATCGAACAGCATCTGGGTGATGCCGATATCAACATCGGCGATATGGCCGAGGCCACTGCTACAAGCCGATCGGGACTGAACCGCAAGATGAAATCACTGCTGGGCGTCACCCCGCTCGACTTCATACGTGAGGCCCGCATACGCAAAGCCTGCCAAATGCTGAAGAACGGAGCTTCAGTAAACGACGTGGCTTACACCTGCGGATTCTCCGACCCGAAATACTTCGGCAAGTGCTTCAAAACCGAAATGGGTATGACACCTACAGAATATAAGGTGGAAAATTCTGCCACCTAAGGGGGATTTTTGTGCCAAAACGGGCTTTTTGGCACAAAATCACACTCCGATGAAACAATCTTCCACACTTTTTTGCTTCGATTGCCATAATTTTGCAGTCGATTAAAATCATCTTTTAACTAATTACTTAATTTTTTTAACTGGCAATGAAGCAAAACTCTAAAAAACTGTCGATCATCCTCGCTATGTCTATGCTCTGGATGATGAGCTTCGCCCAAAAGGCGATTACAGGTAGTGTGAAAGATGCCAATGGCGAACCTCTGATCGGTGTAAGCATCTCAGCAGGTAGTAGCCACGGCACAGTAACCGACGTGGATGGACACTTCTCGTTGAAGGACGTTAGCCCATCTACCATCCTGAAATTTTCGTATGTTGGGTATAATACCCAAGAATTGAAAGTGGGCAATCAAAACAACATCAACGTCATCCTGCAGTCAAGTTACGAATCGCTCGACGAAGTAGTGGTAGTAGGTTATGGCGTGATGAAGAAGCGCGACCTGTCGGGCTCTATCTCCCAACTGAAGCCAAAGGATATCACCGCTGTTCCTACCACCAACGTGCTGGAGAGCCTGCAAGGCAAGATAGCCGGACTCGACATGACACCATCGAGCGGTGCTGTGGGAGCAGGATTCAGCTTCAACGTGCGCGGTAACCGATCACTGACAGCATCAAACGCACCGCTGATCCTGGTGGATGGTATCGCCTATGGTTCCGACATCACCATCAATCCCAACGACATCGAGTCGATAGAGGTACTGAAGGACGCCTCTACAACAGCCATCTATGGTAGCCGAGGCGCCAATGGTGTGATCATCATCACTACTAAGAAAGGTAAGGAAGGTAAGACGAAAGTGGAATTTAACGCCTATGCCGGACCGGTGATGAAGACACGCATGCCTGAAACCATGAATGCCCAGCAGAATGTGGACTTCCAGCGCGAGGCACTGGTGGCTGCCGGCAGCTATACCGACGACTCGGCATTCCTCACATCGGAACAGCAGGAGCTGCTGCGACAGGGGGTGAGCATCGACTGGCTCGACCTGGTGATGCAGAGTGGGTTCACACAGAACTATCAGGCCAGCATCAGCGGGGGCACGGAGAGGACTCAAGCCAGTTTCTCTCTCGACTACCAGAACGAGAAAGGACTGCTGCGCGGTGACCAACTGAACCGCTATGGAGGCCGACTGAACATCACCCACAAACTGGCTAACGCACTGGAGGTGGGAGCATCCATGCACCTGAACTACCGCAACCAGAACTCTTCGCCCAGCGGTGCCTACCACTATGCACGTACCTACTCGCCACTGGCCAAGCCTTACAACGAGGACGGCAGCATCAACCGTCTGCCACTGTACGGCAGCAGCTCTACATCGGTCAACCTGCTGGTGGATCAGAACAAGGACAACTATCTGAACGAGACTAAAGCCTACCGCCTGTTTGGTACTGGCTATCTGTCGTGGAACATCGTCAAAAGACTGAACTATCGCACCAATCTCGGTATCGATCTGCAAAGCACCACACAGGGACTATTTCAGGGCATCAACTCATCATTCGCACAGGGCAACAGTAACCGCGCCTATGCGCAGAAAACAGAGACTCATAACAATGGCTATACCTGGGAAAACATTCTGACCTACAGCAACGACTTCGGCGTGCACCACCTGACAGCCATGGTGGGCCACAGCATGTCGAAAGGACATTATGAGAGTCTCTCGGCCGACGGCAAAGGATTTGCATTCGATGCAGCACAATATCACAATCTGACCAGCGCCGAAGCAGATAAGAACATCAGCAGCTCGCTCACAGAGTCGTCAATGATTTCATATTTCGGACGTATCTACTACAAGCTGCTCGACAAATATATGCTCACCTTGACCATGCGTGCCGATGGTAGTTCAGTGCTGGCCGAAGGTAATAAATGGGGTTACTTCCCATCGGTAGCTGGTGCATGGCGACTGAAAGAAGAGAACTTCCTGAAGAACGTGGATGCCGTGAGCGACTTGAAACTCCGACTCTCCTATGGCCTTTCGGGCAACAGCGCTGTAAGCGCCTATCAGACTACAGGTGGACTGAACCAGACCTACTACGACTGGAACGGCACAGCGGCCTATGGCTACCGCCCCTACGGTCTGGCCAACAAGGACCTGAAATGGGAAAAGACACGCGTGCTCAACTTCGGTATCGACTATGGTATGTTCAACAACCGCCTCTATGCCACCATCGACCTCTACAAGACTTGGACCAGCGACCTGCTGCTACCTATGCTGCTGCCAGGACACACGGGATTCGACCAGGTGATCAGTAATATCGGAAAGACCGAGACTAAAGGTATCGACATCACCATCACCGGTGCCATCGTGGATAAGAAGGACTTCAAGTGGAATGCCGATCTGACCATGGGACACACCAAAGAGAAGATCGTCAGCATCAACAGCGATCAGGATGACGAACTCAACGGATGGTTTATCGGACAGCCCACACAAGTGTACTACGACTATCATAAGATAGGCATCTGGCAGAGCAACGAGGAGGCCGAAGCTGCTAAATACGGTCAGAAACCCGGCGACATCAAGGTGGAAGACGTGAACCACGACGGACAGATAACACCCGAGGCCGACCGCATGATCATCGGTCAGCGCACACCCAAGCTGACACTGGGATTCAACAACAAACTGCAATATAAGGCATGGGAGCTGGACTTCTTCCTCTATGGACGATTCGGACACACCGTCATCAACAACTTCAAGCGCGGTTTCATCCGCAGCGGATGGCAGAACCAGAGTGTTTACGACTACTGGACACCCACCAACCCTACCAACGACATGCCTCGCCCACTCTATGGCGACAACAACCCACTCTATGCCAGCACACTGGGATATGAGAAGGGCGACTTCGTGAAAATCAAGGATATCACCCTGGCTTATAACGTTCCACTGAAAGCCATCAGCAAGATTGGCTTGTCACGCCTGCGCATCTATGGCACGATGAAAAACTTTTTCACCTTCAGCGGCGTGTCTGACTATGACCCAGAGGGCAATGGCTCTATCTATTACCCCATCACCAAGGAACTGGTGTTCGGCGTAAATGTTGCATTCTAAATAAACTAACAACAAGAAAAAACAATTATGAAGAAATATATCTTTACGATAGGCCTCAGCATGACACTTGGCCTGTCATCATGCTCTGACTTTCTCGATGAGACCAACCGCAATGCGGTGACTGCCGACGTGCTCTATGGCACACCAGAAGGTTATGAGAATCTGGTAAACGCATGCTATGCTTATACCAAAGCCTTTATGGGC
Source organism: Xylanibacter ruminicola (assembly GCF_900107775.1). Lineage (GTDB taxonomy): Bacteria > Bacteroidota > Bacteroidia > Bacteroidales > Bacteroidaceae > Prevotella > Prevotella ruminicola_C. The sequence goes on along the minus strand of NZ_FNRF01000003.1, from coordinate 509,804 downwards.
AACACCGACGGCTACTCACTTACAGAGATGGGAACCGACTGTTTCACAGGTGCTGGCAGTAGCTCGGGCAATGTGCCTGCACTGGCATATTATGGTGCAGAACTGAATCCCACACTCAAGTCATTCCGATATATGTGGAACGTGCTCTACAGCGGACTGAACTGTACGAATGCTGCCATCAGCCGCATCGACAATGCCGGACTCGACGAGGCCACCAAGCGCCACCGCTTAGGCGAGGTGCATTTTCTGCGTGCCCTCTACCTGCACCTGATTACCGAGATATGGGGTGATGCTATCCTCTATACCAACGAGATTCAAGCTCCAGAGACCACAGCCACTCGCACTCCGCAGGCAGAAATATATCAGCAGATATTTGCCGACCTTGACGAGGCTGCCACATTGCTGAATGGCACACAGCCCAAAGAGAACGGCCGCGTGACACTGAATGCCGTAAAGGCTCTGCGCGCCCGCCTCGACCTCTATCGCGGCAACTACAGCGAAGCGGCTACGCTGGCCAAGGAACTGATAAACTCGGGAGCCTACGACCTGTACGACTCGTTTGCCGACACATTCGACATGGCCAATGAAGCTGGACAGAACAACAAAGAGGCCATCTGGTGGGTGAACTATGCTGGCGATGCCAACGACCAGACACTGCTCTCGGCATTCTCTGTACGTCCTGGAGGCGAGGACTCACCTACCTTGGGCAATCGCGTGGGCAACCAGTCGCCCATCTTTGCCTGCATGAGCTACTGGATGGTAAGCGGATGCGGCGTGTGGGTGACGCCCGACACGCATGCGCCATGGGTTCAAAGTCAGCCCACACTGGCCTATCTCCACTCGTTCAACGAGCACATCGATCAGCGTTATGACGCTACGTTCAAAGGAATATGGCTGGTCAACAGCACCTCGTCTAACTATGATCCCAACTTTGGTCCCACCTATGGTGCGGCAGGTCCGCTGCAGATAGGCGATACGGCCTTTGTGGTATCGAAATATGTCTATACGGATGAAGAGCGCGCACAGCATCACTACAAGATCTATGATGCCAACGACGTGTTCGACCCTATCACGCACAAGAGTTTTGGCACACGCGACTATTTCATCAGTGGCTACAAATTCCACGATAGCACCAATCCCACAGGATGGGAGTATTTCAGTGGGCGCGACTGGTTTGTGCTCCGTCTGGCTGAGATGTACCTGATTGCTGCCGAAGCAGAGATGCAGCAGGGCAACAAGGCCGAGGCAGTACGCCTGCTGAACATCCTGCGCGAAAAGCGAGCCATCCCAGGACACGAAGCTGAGATGCGCATCACAGAGGCCGATCTGGATATTGACTTCATCTTGGATGAACGTGGACGTGAACTCTCGATGGAGCAGCAGCGATTCTTCGACCTGAAACGCACAGGCAAATTTGTTGAGCGTATCAAGAAGATGAACCCTGATGTGGCCGACGTCATTCAGTCGTACCACCAGTTGCGCCCCATCCCCCAGTCGGAGATCGACGCACTGACCAACAAAAGTGAGTTCAAACAGAACGAAGGTTATCAATAAACAGAATGATTCACATATTTAAGTTATATTAGTTTTAGTTATACAATGCGTAGAAGAAAGGAGGAGTGCGAGATGTATTCCTCCTTTAGAAACAAAAAAAAGAGAATATGAGAAAAGTATTATTAAGTATCTATTTAGTTTTACTCGCCGCAAATGTTCAGGCGGCACACAAAGTTTTTCACATGGTCGTAGCAGCCGATGGTAGTGGTGATTTCACATCCGTTCAGGCAGCCATCGACGCTGTGCCGGATAACAACCTTAACCAATGCCGGATATTCATTAAGGCTGGCACCTATAAGGAACACGTCTTCATACCACAAGACAAAGGACGACTCAGTCTGATTGGTGAAGGAAGAGACAAGGTGTTTATCACGGACAACCAGAAAAGTGGAGGACCAGAAGCCGTGCCGGTAGATAAAGGGGCTACAGTAGTGGTACACGCCAGCGACATCATCTTCCAAGGCATCTCGTTCGTCAACAGCTATGGTGTAGAGGCAGAGAACGGACCACAGGCATTGGCACTCTATGCCAAGGGCGACCGCATCGCTATCGACCATTGTGCCATTCTGAGCTATCAGGATACCTATCGCACTTCTGAAAGCGACAACGGGCGCAACTATGTCAGCAACAGCCTCATTCTCGGTGCAGTAGATTTTATCTATGGCAGCGGTAATGTCTGGTTGGAAAATTGCACCATCAAGATCAATCGTAAGTCGGGCGGATGGATTGTGGCACCCAAACATCGTGATACCACACGATGGGGATATGTGTTTAACAACTGTACGCTGACTGCCGACGGCAATCCTGTTGAAACAAGTATCCTGCTGGGGCGCCCCTGGCACCACCAGCCACAAACAGTTTTTCTGAACACACGTGCAGAAGTCACTATTCCCGCAGTGGGATGGTGCCCACACATGAACGGACTGCCAAAGGTGTTTGCCGAATACAACACCATGAATGCCGATGGCACCCCACTCGACCTGTCAAAACGCATCAACCGCTACTATCGCCTTGATGAAAAAGGTGACACCATCTGGTGTACAGCCAAAAACGCCCTGTCGGCACAGGAAGCTGCACAATACACCATCAAGGCCGTGATGGAAGGTGACGACCACTGGAACCCACAACTGCTGTTTGATACAGCCAATCACCCCATTGGCTACATCACCATCAACAGAAAAAAAATACCTGTCAACCAATACGGCTGTTTCGAAAGAAAAAACAAGCAATAAAAATAGGCTAAATTCTTTGTGATATAAATATAATATTGTAATTTTGCACCCAAGTAAACTACTTAAACAAAAGTGATTATGGCACAATTAAATAACAGATGGACTCTGAAAGCAATGATGTTGACAATTGTTTTAGGATTGACAACAGCATTATGGGCTGAAAACTATCCATACCGCTCTGATTATTTGTGGCTGACAATACCAGACCACGCCGACTGGCTATACAAAGTAGGCGAAAAAGCCAAAATTGAAGTTAGTCTGACACTCTATGGCGTGCCACAAGATGTGGAGGTGAACTACGAGATAGGCCCCGATGAAATGCCTGCCACATCATCAGGCACAGTAAAACTGAAACATGGTAGAGCCACTATCGACATAGGAACCATGAAAAAGCCAGGATTCCTGGATTTACGTCTCAACGTCAATGGGAAATATCAGCACCACGTCAAAGTGGGTTTCTCGCCTGAAAAACTTAAACCTTATACCCCCAACCCCAAGGATTTTGATGCCTTCTGGCAGAACAATCTGGAAGAGGCACGCCAAAGTCAACTGCATGTAGATTGCAAGAAAGTGGACAGATACTGCACCGATGAGACCGACACCTATCTACTAAAGATAAAGACAGACAAGCGACATAGCATTTATGCCTACCTCTCCAGACCCAAAAAGCAGGGCCGATATCCAGTAGTATTGTGCCCTCCTGGGGCCGGCATCAAAACTATTAAGGAGCCCATGCGAAACATCTATTATGCCAAAAACGGCTTTATCCGTCTGGAGATGGAGATACATGGTTTGAACCCTGAGATGACCGACGAGCAGTTCAAAGAGATTACCACAGCTTTTGACTATGAGAACGGCTACCTCACCAATGGACTGGAGTGCAAGGACAACTACTATATGAAGCATGTCTATGTGGCCTGCGTACGAGCCGTGGATTACTTATGCTCGCTTCCCGAATGGGATGGCAAGAACGTATTCGTACAAGGAGGTAGCCAAGGAGGAGCCTTATCGCTCATCACAGCTGCACTCGACCCGCGTATCACGGCATGCGTAGCCAATCATCCTGCACTAAGCGATATGGCTGGCTATCTGGACCATCGTGCAGGAGGATATCCTCATTTCAATCGGTTAAAAGGGATGCTAACACCAGAAAAAGTTGAGACGATGGCCTATTTCGATGTGGTCAACTTCGCGCGTCGCATCACTTGTCCGGTATATCTCACCTGGGGCTATAATGACGATGTATGCCCACCTACCACCAGCTATATTGTGTGGAATCTTATCACAGCGCCCAAAGAGTCGCTCATCACGCCTATCAATGAACACTGGACATCAGATACTACAAATTACAATCAAATGTTATGGTTAAAAAAGCATCTCAGATAATACTGCTTCTGTTAATAGCAGTCACTACAGCACAGGCTCAGAAACGCGAGAAATATGAATTCATGCGCAACCTGCCGGCGTATGCCGACTCGCTGATAGCCGACCTCGACTATCCCTTGGCATGGGGCAACAGCAAAATCAAAAATTTCAAGAAATGGCGCAAGGTAGCCCGTCAAAAAGTGCTGGACTGCATGCTGACACCGCCGCCGGCTCCTGCCAACGGCTACGAGGCCACCGTGCTCTATGAGGAGCAGAGACAGGGCTATAAGGCACGCAAGATAGAGATACAACTATCGCGATACTACAAGGTGCCGGCTTACGTGCTGATACCGGACGGAAAAGGCCCCCACCCGGCCATCAACGTGCTGCACGACCACGGCGGACATTTCTATATAGGAAAAGAGAAATGTATCTATCCGCTGGCCTGCGAGGACTCGACGGTAATCAAGGATGCGCTGGACTGGGCCAAGGGCTACGAGGGACAGTTCTTCGGCGACTATCTGGCGCAGCACGGTTATGTGGTGCTGTGCACCGACGCACCAATGTGGGGCGAACGGGGCCTGAAGGAGGGTATGAAACGTAACCTCTACGACATGATAGCCGGCAACATGATGATGTATGGCATCGACCTCTCGGCCTATATGACCTACGATGATATCGCTGCCACGGAATATCTGGCGCAGATGCCAGAAGTGGATGCCAACCTCATCGGTTGCACAGGTTGGTCGATGGGCGCGTATCGTGCCTGGATGCTGGCAGCACTGAGCGACCGTATCAAAGCTGGTGCCGCTGTATGCTGGATGGTGACGACCGACGAACAGATGGGATTCAAGTACAGTCGCACGGAGAACGGCGGGTTTGCCAACTGTCTGCCCGGACTGCGCCGCTGGCTGGACTATCCCCACATCGCCAGCATAGCCTGCCCCAAGGCCATGCTGTTCATCAACGGCACGCAGGACAAGCTCTTCCCTGTGGCTGGCGTAGAGAAGGCTTTCAGCACGATGCACGATGTCTGGAAGAGTCAGGGTGCCGACAATCAGCTGGAAACCGAGCTCTGGGACATGCCACACAGCTGCGGCAAGAGATCGCAGCAACGCGTACTCGAATTCTTCAATAAGCATTTAAAATAACTATCACTCATGCGAACCAAAATCTTTGCACTCTTCATGATGAGCCTCGGCATAGCACCGGTCAGCGCTCAACAGTTACCCTATCAGAACGTACAGCTCAGTGCGGCACAGCGTGCCGACGACTTGCTGAAGCGTCTCACCATCGACGAGAAGGTCAGTCTGATGATGGACACCTCGCCTGCCATTCCCCGTCTGGGCATCCCTCAGTTCCAGTGGTGGAACGAGGCACTGCACGGCGTGGGGCGCAATGGCTTTGCCACCGTGTTTCCCATCACCATGGCCATGGCTGCCTCGTGGGACGATGCCCTGCTGCACCAGGTGTTTACAGCCGTGAGCGACGAGGCACGTGTGAAAGCTCAGCAAGCCAAGCGTTCGGGCGACATCAAGCGCTATCAGAGTCTTTCGTTCTGGACACCAAACATCAACATCTTCCGCGACCCGCGCTGGGGACGAGGACAAGAGACTTACGGTGAGGATCCCTATCTGACGGCCAAGATGGGACTGGCTGTGGTACGCGGACTACAGGGTGTAGGCTACAACGGCGAAGACTTGGGTGTAAGTCCCTACCGCAAGCTACTGGCCTGTGCCAAGCATTTTGCCGTACACAGCGGTCCGGAATGGAACCGACATGAGTTCAACATCGAGAACCTGCCCGAGCGCGACCTCTGGGAGACATATCTGCCAGCCTTCAAGGCACTGGTGCAAGAGGGAAAGGTGGCCGAGGTGATGTGCGCCTACCAGCGCATAGACGGACAGCCCTGCTGCGCCCAGACACGATATGAACAACAGATACTGCGCGACGAATGGGGATTCGACGGACTGATCACCAGCGACTGCGGTGCCATCCGCGACTTCCTGCCCCGTTGGCACAATGTGGCCAAAGATGGTGGTGAAGCATCGGCCAAAGCTGTATTAGCCGGTACAGACGTGGAGTGCGGATCGGAATACAAGCACCTGCCAGAGGCTGTGCGACGCGGCGATATTAAAGAGGCCGATCTGGACCGCAGTCTGCGCCGACTGCTCATAGCGCGTTTCGAACTGGGCGATATGGATCCCGATGAACTTAATCCCTGGACAAAGATACCCGAGAGCGTTGTAGCCTCAAAGAAGCACAAGGATCTTGCCGGGCAAATGGCACTTAAAAGCATAGTACTGTTGCAGAACCGCAACAACGTTCTACCTTTGGACTACAACCGTCCCAACGCTGGTTCGGCACTCGACATGGTGGTGATGGGACCAAACGCCAACGACTCAGTGATGATGTGGGGCAACTACAGCGGCTACCCCACCCGCACTTTTACCGCATGGGAGTGCATCTTAACGCAGGCTAAACTGCTGAACTCTCACGCCAAGGTGCGCTACATACCGGGCTGCGGACATACCCGCAACGAGCAGTATGAAAGCCGTTTCCAACGAATGGTCGACCCATTGGGCAATCTTGGAATGCGCGCTACCTACTGGAACAATACCGAAATGAAAGGCGATCCCGATGCTGTAGTTGTGGCCAGGCAGGCGCTTAAACTCAGTAATGGCGGCAACACCGTGTTTGCCCCAGGCATAAACCTCGAGCATTTCTCTGCCTGCCTAGAAGGCACCCTTATACCTGCTGTCGACGAGACACTGATTTTCAACATCAGCGGCGACGACAAGCTTCGACTCATTGTTAACGGCGATACGCTGGTAAACATATGGAAAGGTCGCCAGCGCATTCAAGGTAACAAAAAAGAACTGAAAGTAAAGGCTGGTCAGCACTACAACATACAGGTGGACTATGTACAAGAGACGGGCTTTGCAGCCCTGAACTTCGATGTTCAGCATAGGATAGCTCCTACCACCGACGAGTTGCTGGCACAGATTGGCAATACCGAAACGGTGATCTTTGTGGGCGGCATTTCGCCAAGTCTTGAGGGTGAAGAGATGCGCGTAAACGAACCCGGTTTCGAGGGTGGCGACCGTACCAGCATAGAGTTACCCCAATCGCAGCGCGATATGCTCCGCCGACTGCACGAGGCAGGTAAAAAAGTGATTTTTGTGAATTGCTCGGGCGGTGCTATGGCTCTGGCTCCCGAGATTGAGACCTGCGATGCCATACTCCAGTGGTGGTACGCTGGCGAGCGCGGGGGGGCAGCCTTGGCAATGATCTTGTTCGGCGAGTTTGCACCCTGCGGAAAACTACCCGTGACTTTCTACAAGAGCACAGACGATCTGCCAGACTTCCTTGACTACACCATGAAGAACCGCACCTATCGTTACTTCAAGGGCGAGGCGCTGTTCCCATTCGGTTTCGGACTTACCTACGATAAGGTTCAGATTGGTCAGCCCACCTATACTAACCATCAGGTGCGTGTAAATGTTAAGAATCTAGGCGGATATGCCCCTGCAGCCATCGAGACTGTTCAGGTTTATATACGCCGTTTGGATGATCAGGAAGGACCTCTTAAGACGCTGCGTGCCTACCAGCAGGTGACTCTGTACAAAGGTCAGAACAAGACTATCAGCATCCCTCTACCCCGCAAGAGCTTCGAACTTTGGGATGCCCAAACCAACACCATGCGTGTAGTGCCTGGCAAGTATGAGGTGATGGTGGGGCTCTCAAGTGCCGACAAAAACCTGAAGAAAATCCTAGTAAACATCAAATAAATACCAAAACGATATTTAATCATGAACAAGAAACTACTATTGAGTTTATCTCTCATGTCAATGACATTGGCAATACAGGCGCAATACCGCTCGAAGGTATGGTGCCCTGACAATGGCAACGGCACATATACCAACCCCGTGATCAATGCCGACTACTCCGACCCCGACGTGTGTGTGGGTCCCAGCGGCGATGACTACTATCTGACAGCTTCGAGCTTCCACTGCACACCCGGACTACCCATTCTGCACTCAAAGGATCTGGTGAACTGGCAGATTGTGGGCTATGCATTGAAAAACCTCTACACAGGCAATGAAGCACTGCTGCGTCACTTCAGTAGCAAACCACAGCATGGCAACGGTGTATGGGCACCCAGCATTCGCTATCACAACGGACAGTACTACATCTATTGGGGCGATCCCGACTTCGGCGTGATGATGGTGAAAACCAAACATGGCGACCCTGCCGGCGAGTGGGAAGACCCTATCTGCGTGATTGAGGGACAGGGCTATATCGACACCACCCCACTCTGGGATGACGATGGGCGTTGCTATCTGGTGAACGGATGGGCCAACTCGCGCAGCAAGTTTGCATCGGTGCTGACAGTGCGCGAGCTGAATAGCGAAGGTACCAAGCCCATAGGCGAACCAGTGATCGTGTTCGATGGTAACGGCACAGAGAACCGCACCTGCGAGGGACCTAAATTCTACAAACGCAACGAGTGGTACTGGATTATGTGCCCTGCGGGCGGCGTGCCCACAGGCTTTCAACTGGCCATGCGCGCCAAATCGCCCTATGGTCCCTATGAGCACAAGATAGTGCTGGCACAAGGCAAGACAGCTATCAACGGTCCTCACCAGGGCGCATGGGTACATACGAAATATGGCGAAGACTGGTTCCTGCACTTCCAAGACAAGGAGGCCTATGGTCGCGTGGTACACCTAAATCCAGTGGACTGGAGCAGCGGCTGGCCCATCATGGGACACAAAGGCGAACCGGTGACAAGCTATCGGAAACCAAAAGCCTCTGTGAACACCATCATCAATCCAGTAGAGAGCGACGAGTTTGACAAGCCTGCCACGGGACTGCAATGGCAATGGCACGGCAACTACGACGAGAAGTTTGGTATGGCTACCGCCTTTGGTACCTATCGCATCTACACCTATAAGCTGTCGGCTGGATGGAAAAACTTTTGGGAGGTACCCAACATGCTACTGCAGAAGACACCAGCCGATCGCTTTACTGTAACTACAAAGTTGCGCTTCACCTCGAAGGCTGAGGGACAGATGGGCGGCCTCATCATGATGGGACTGGACTATACAGCCCTGGTAGTGCGCCGTACCGGCAAGCAGTTCGAACTGGTGCAGATCACGTGCAACGGTGCTGACAAAGGTGCCGCACAAACAGAGCAGCTGATAGCCACCCTGAAGCCCACGGCTATAGACAAGATAGACTACAAGCCCGGCATGCACGAGGATATCTATCTGCGCATGATAGTGAACGACTCGAAACTGAAGCTGGCTTGGAGTCAGGACGGCAAGAATTTCAAACCTTGCGGCAGCGAGTTTAAGATGAAAGAAGGAAAATGGATTGGTGCCAAGTTCGGATTTGTATCAGTAGAGACCGATGCCAAAGCCGACCGAGGCTGGTTAGAGCCCGACTGGATAAGAGTCGGGCTCTAACCAGCCATTACTTTCTCAAACGTACAAAAACGGGATAGTGATCGGAGGGAAGGCGTTTCTGATGCTTTTGGAAGTTGATCTCCTGTGGAGCATTGGCGCCTTTGAGAACATCACCGTTTTGTGGAGCCTCCGACCAATAGGCATTGGTAAGTACGCCGTATCGCTCTACAACAAAACAGGGCGATACAAAAACATGATCGATACGACTGGCGGTCTTCAATTCAGGATCCCAGCTGTTAAAGGTACCGTTCTCGGCAAAGCGGAACTGCGCCTTCTCAAAGCTGTCGTCCAATACACCCGACTGTGTAAAGATACCATAAATCTCGTTAGTCTGATCAACATTAAAATCACCTGTCAGCACCACGGGCTTACCCTTAGAAATCTCTTTGATACGCTGCACCACCAGTTTGGCACCCTCGCGGCGTGCCACAGTACCTACGTGGTCCATGTGCAGATTAAAGTAATAGAACTTCAAACTGGTACCCTTGAGTTTAAAATAACCCCACGAGCAGATACGCACACAAGCGGCATCCCAACCCAAACCAGGCTTCTCAGGGGTTTCCGACAACCAGAAGTCGCCATGATCCAACAGTTTGATTTTGTTACGGTCGTAGAAGATGTTTGAGTGCTCGCCGGCATGTTTCCCATCGTCACGACCTAACCCGATACAGTCGTAATCGGTCAGCTGCTTTAATAAGTCCTGACGCTGCGACTCCAATACCTCCTGAGCACCGAAGATATCCGGATGTTCAAACAGTATCTGACCGCACAATACCGGCATGCGCTGCTGCCAGGCATTACCTGCTTTGGCATCGCCGTCGTTCTGGTAACGAATGTTGTAACTGCCCACGTAAAGCTCCTGGGCCTGTGTAGTAATGCTGGCTGCCATCATCATGGCAACCAGCATAAGTTTACTGAATACTTTCATTAGTAGCGTTTAATTATTTGTGTAAATGAATTGAATAAATTATCTGTTCGATTCTACTTCGGCACGCTTTGCACGATAGTAACGATCCACGAAATCAATCTGCTCACGGTTGGGCACATTGATCAGCGATGCACCATTGCTGAACTGCATAGTGGTTGGCTTGCTCTCGTCGAAGGTTGGCCAGTAAGGCAGCCCCTTACCGTTAGGATTACCCGTCTTGGCAAAGTTCACCCAATACTGCTGAATGATTTCGGCCACTGCACTCTCGGCTGGATATTTTTCGCTCTGCAGCAGGAAGTGACCGTTCAGGTACATGATATCATCGGCATGAGCCACACCCTTACGACGTGGATCACGTGAAAAACTCATCTCCGAAGGCTGAGCCAGATAAGCCGCATAAGCCGCACTCTTACCCGTCTTGGCCTGCAAGCTAACCCATGCGTACGATGGCCATGCAAAGCCCATATCACGGAAGGCATCGCCAAAGCCGTGCCAAGCCTCGTCGTTAGTAGCACCAGGATAGAACTTCAGTGCCTCATCGGCCCATGCACCAAAAATGCTCTTCAGCGTTTTCTGATAGTCCTCGGCAGTAATGTTACCTGGGGCAAACAGCGCACCCTCGTCGCTGTTAGTCATCACGATTACGGGCACATCGTTATACTCGCCACGCTCATACATACGATACTGGTCGTCGCAAATCACGTAGCCATCCACACAAGGCCAGAAACCGGCAAAGCCCACGTTACCATCGCACAGTGCCATGGCATCCATGGCACGCAGCTGCTTCAGGTTCCTTTTCTTCAGATGCTTCATAAAGGCCACGCCCTGCTGCTCGGCACCCTTCTGCGAGGCATCAAGTCCTAACGAACGTGGCGCATCGCTCCAAGGCGCAAACGAGCCACCGCTATGACTGATACAACGATGGAACAAACCACGTGCCAAAGGCGATGCACACAGCATGCTGCAGCTGATGGCACCGGCACTCTCACCAAAGATGGTTACCTGATCAGGATCGCCACCAAACTGGGCAATGTTACGCTGTACCCACTGCAGGGCATAAATCTGATCCAACAGTCCGTAGTTACCCGAGTGTCCGTCTTTGCTTTCCTTAGTCAGTTCGGGATGGGCCATAAAGCCTAAGGCACCTGTACGGTACTCGATGCTCACGATTACCACACCACGCAGTGCCAGGTGCTTCCACAGGTCGCCACCATACCACTCGGTCTGGAAACTGCCACCGTGAATCCATACCATCACAGGCAGTTTGTCGTTTACGGTCTTAGCAGGTGTGGCAATACCCAGATACAGGCAGTCCTCGCTCATCATATCGGCCGTACGACCAGGACGTGTGGGCTGTGGAGGCATTTTTCCAAACTCATCGCACACGCGTACACCCTCCCAGGCCTTAGCAGGCTGTGGAGCGCGCCAACGCAGATTACCTACAGGAGGTGCTGCGTACGGGATGGCCTTATACACGGCCAGTCCATCGTCCAGTACACCTTGTACATCACCAGTTTCTACATGTGTAGTCAGGAGCGCTTGCGCCTGCACAGCAGTGCTGGCTGCCATCACGATGACAACCAGCAACAGTTTTCTAAGTAACACTTTCATCACTTGTTTAATTATTATTTTTTAGTTGTTGTACATTCATTTACCAGATACACAATACTCATATAAGGTATGCCTGTGTTCGATTCGAGACCGATCTCACAGGTACGACTGTTAGAGTAGCCCACCTCGATATGGTTAGCCTCAATCTGTGGGCGCAGCTTGCGCAATCCGTACTTATTCAGCTCAGGGAAGGTAAAGCCTCTGTCGCCAGCAAAACCGCAACAGCCCACACCCTCGGGCAGGAACACGTTGTTTGAGCACAGCTTAGCCAAGGCTATCATATCCTTATCTACACCCATCTGTCGGGTAGAACACGTCAGGTGTAGTGCTATATGACGGTCGATAGGATGGAAATCCAATCGAGGTACCAGGAACTTCATAATAAACTCAGCAGGCTCATAAAGATGCATTTTATGCATCACCTTCTTCATACGGTGCAGACACGGACTCTGGGCGCACAGCACAGGATACTTACCCTCCTCGCTGGCTTTCCACAGGGCTGCCTCCAGTTCGGCACTCTTACGGTCGGCAATATCCAGCATACCCTTACTCTCCCATATCTGGCCACAGCACATACGCTCCATGCCCTCTGGGAAGATTACCTCGTAGCCAGCCTTAGCCATCAACTGTATCACCTCATCCACCAGGTCGTGAATCTTGCCGCCACTCTTCGACTGTCCCATGGTCTGATTGATACAGCTGGGGAAGTAAACCACCTTTGAACATTGAACATTGAACATTGAACATTGAACATTTTTATCTTCTGTTTGCGCAGCAGAATGGTCAATGGTCAACGGTGAATGGTCAATGGAATTAATGATAAACTGCGTCAGGTCGCTCTTCTTGGGCTGGCGATGCTTCTTAGGCATAGCGGTAGTCCAGAGTGGCAGGCCCATCTTGTTCATCGTACGACATACGGTAGTCATCAGTGTCGGACCGAGTGTGACGTGTGCGGCATGTGCCACGTCGAGCACTACGCGCAGTCCGCTCTTGATGCCCGCCATATGCTTGGATGCATAATCGCCCACCCAGTAGCCCAACGGACGCGTGTTCATATCCATCTGACGAATCAGGTGTGTCAGCTCGCCCGTATTAATCTTCATGGGGCATGAGGTTGAACACAAGCCATCGGTAGCACAGGTCTGATCGCCATAGTACTTATACTGTTTCTGCAGGCGCTCCAAGCGCTCGTCGTCCTCACCAGTCTTAATCAGATGACGAATCTCGCGCTGTACGGCGATACGCATACGAGAAGATAGTGTGAGTCCGCACGACATACAGTTAACCTCGCAGAATCCGCATTCAATACACTTGTTGGCACGCTTCACCTGCTCGATGGTTTCCTTGGCTGTACTCAGCTTGTGATCCATCAGGTAGTGTCCGCCATCAGGCACACTCTTGAAGTCGTAATCCAACTCTGGCAGCGGCTTCAGACACTTAATAAAGCAGTCGGGATCGTCGTTGAATATCACACCCTGGTTCAGTAGTCCGTTCGGGTCGAAGATAGACTTCAGCTCCTTCATCACCTCGTAGGCCTTCTCACCCCACTCATACTTCACAAACGGTGCCATGTTGCGACCTGTACCGTGCTCTGCCTTCAAACTACCGTCGTAGCCCTCAACCACCAGCTTAGCCACATCGCGCATCATCTCGGCATAACGGGCCACCTCGTGCTCATCGGCAAAGCTCTGATTCAAGATAAAGTGGTAGTTACCCTCAAAGGCATGACCGTAGATACAAGCATCGTCGTAGCCATGATCGGCTATCAGCTTCTGCAACTTCACCGTAGCCTCAGGCAGACTCTCGATGGGGAATGCCACATCCTCAATCAGGCACGAGGTGCCTACCGGACGTGTACCACCTACCGATGGGAATATACCGCTACGGATAGCCCAGTACTTACCGTACACCGCCGGATCCTCGGTAAACTCAGCAGGAATATAGAGTTTGAATGCCCCTAAGCACTCCTTGATCTTCTCGATCTTCATCAGCAGCTGATCGTGGGTAATACCCTTGGTCTCGGTCAGTATAGCCGTCAAGTTATGGTAATCGCCAGGCTGCACGCCCTCAATCTTACCGGCATCCACATCCTGCTTATACTGCAGATAAACGGGATCATCAACCGACGAGAGCGACTTATAGTCGAGCATCTCTGCACTCTTCACCATCAGGTTCTCGGCGCTCATCTCCAGGTCTTCGTCGCCAGCCTTCAGCTTCTTCATAGCCACCACAGCCTCACAACTCTCCTTCATGGTCATAAAGTAAACCATGGCCGATGCCTTGAACGGATAGTCCTTCAGTGTTTTCATCGTTACCTCCGACAGGAAGGCCAGTGTGCCCTCGCTACCTACGATAGAGTGTGCGATGATATCAAACGGGTCGTCGTAAGCCACCAGTGGGCGCAGATTCAAACCCGTTACGTTCTTAATACTGTATTTCTTGGTAATGCGATCGGTCAGCTCCTGATCGGCACGTACCTTGTCACGCAGTGCCTCGATCTTAGAGATAAAATCAGGATGTTGTTTCTTGAATACCTCGCGACTCACCGGGTCGCCAGTATCCAGCTCCGTACCATCGGTCAGGATGATACGCGCCGACAGCAGCATACGGTCGCTATTGGCATGCACGCCACAGTTCATACCCGATGCATTGTTTACCACGATACCACCTACCATGGCAGCACCTATAGATGCCGGATCAGGTGGGAACACGCGTCCATAAGGCTTCAGTATCTGATTAACCCTCGCCCCTACTATACCAGGCTGCAGTTTGATGCTTTCGGCATTTTCCGAGAGTGTATATTTCTCCCAATGCTTGCCAGCCACAATGAGCACGCTGTCGGTACAGCTCTGTCCTGAGAGCGATGTGCCAGCAGCACGGAAGGTAAAGGGCAGTTTATACTTATCGCACAACTGTACAATCTTTGATATCTCTTCCTCACCATCACTACGAAGCACTACCTTCGGAATCTGGCGATAAAAACTGGCGTCGGTACCCCAACCTAAGGTACGTAGCTCGTCGGTGTAAATGCGCTCGGCAGGCATGAATCGCCGAAGTTCTGATAAGAATTCGTTTAGCATAGGGCTCTTGGGTTTAGTTATACTCGATTTTTGTGAGCAAATATACAAAATTTTTCGATATCATCACACTTTTTCAACGTTTTTTTGCCTCTTTTGATTTTTTCACAAAAAAAATCGTGGTACGTATCAAAAGTTTTCGTATATTTGTCGGCAGAACTTATATAAATATTCACTAACACTAAAATCCTATGTCAGCATTAGTATCTGCTATCCCTATTCTGTTACTCATTGTTTTAATGATGGGTTTCAAGGTATCTGGCTACAAGAGCGCTATCATTACGCTGATTGTAACCGTTGTATTGGCACTGTTCGCAGCACCAGCCTTAGGCATTGTGCCCGAGAAGTATGCACAGGCAAGCATCGTTGGCATCACGCTATGGTCGGTAGTCGAGGGACTGCTCAAGGCCTGCTTCCCTATCATACTTATTATTATATGTGCGATTTTTAGTTATAACATCCTTTGCGAAACCAAGGAAATTGAGACTATTAAGACGCAGTTTATCCAGATGACCTCGGATAAAGGTCTGCTGGTACTGCTGCTTACATGGGGTCTTGGTGGTGTGCTCGAAGGTATGGCAGGCTTTGGAACGGCTGTAGCCATCCCTGCAGCCATCCTTATCGGCTTAGGTTTCAAGCCGATGTTCTCGGCTGTTATCTGTTTGATTGCCAACACCGTAGCTGTAGGATTTGGTGCTGTGGGATTGCCCGCCACCACACTGGCCAACCAGGTTGCTGCCAGCGGTACCGCAACCCCTGAGGAGCTTTGCGAGGTAGCCACCTTTATTATCCTGCAACTGTCGCTCATGTTCTTTATCACCCCGTTCCTCATCCTGATGCTAACGGATAAGACCAAGGTTATCAAGAACATCTGCATTGCGCTGTTTGTGGGTTCGTTCTCTATTATCGTGCAGTTCTGCTGTGCCCACTTTATCGGTCCTGAGACACCAGCCATTCTGGGTTCGGTAGCCGCCATCGCCGCCATGCTGATTTACAACAAGCTGTTTATACACGATGAGAGTGCTAACGATACGGTACAGATCGAGAAGAAGAACTTCGGTCTGGTTAAAACGCTCAAGGCCTGGAGTGTCTACGGCTTGATTATCTTCTTCATCCTGATCAGCAGTAAGATTGTGCCTCCTGTTAACGAGTTGTTGGGTAGCACACTGGTTACCAAGTTCGACCTGCCCGTTATTGGCAACACCTTTAAGTTTGGCTGGCTGTCGAATGCCGGACTGATGATTTTCCTGGGTGCCGTGATTGGTGGATTGATACAGGGCATGAGTTTTGGTGCGCTGATGAAGCTGCTGGCCAAAACCACACTGAACCTGCAGAAGACGGTAGTTACCATCTGCTGTCTGGTAGCCATGGCCATGCTCATGAACAATACGGGTATGACTAACGATATCGCTAAGGGATTGGTAATGCTTACCGGTGTGGCCTTCCCATTCTTTGCACCGCTCATTGGTAGTATCGGTACGTTTGTAACGGGTAGCGCCACCAATGCCAACATTCTGTTTGGTAAGCTGCAGGCCACTGCCGCCAGCGACTTAGGACTGGTTAACCAGGGCACCTTCTTTGGTGTGAGTGGTAGCGAAACCAACTGGCTGGCCGCAGCCAACTGTGCCGGATCAGAAGGTGGTAAGCTGCTGTCGCCACAAAGTATCGCCATCGCAACCGCAGCATGTGACATGGAGGGTCAGGATGGCGATATTATGCGTAAGACCATGCCGTTCGCTATCTTCTGGATACTGATGAACGGTCTGATGGTATTCTTAGGCTTGCACGTTATTTAGCAGGCTGCAGGTACCAGCGTACCGTCCAGCTTAGCTCAGCATTGGGAGCCAGGGTTGTATAAGCACCTTGGCTCTCTATTTCTATATAGGTCTTGCCACGGTTCACGTACACCTGTATCTCGGCCTCGCCAGGAGCAGGCTCATCAGCCTTCAGGTCAGCAAACTTCTTGGTCAATACCAGGCCGTTGTTCTCGTAGCTCAGCCAGCCCTTACCGTCGGCATTCACCTTACGGTTCTGCGGCGCCTCGTCGGCAGCATAGCAAGCCACACCGTCTTTCTGCTCAAAGTTCATCAAACCGGCAGGCCATATGCTCTCCACAGGGGCATCAAACTTAATCACACCAGCATTAGGCACACGGGTAATCTCCCATGGGGCCACTTTGCGTTCTTCGCCGCTCTCGTTAATAATACTGTAGGTAATCACAATGGCACCATCCTTGTTATCGGTACTGAAGTCCTTGCGCACACGGTACTTCAGCTTCTCCGACACCGGACTGGTCATCACCAGATGCCCGTCTTTCTCTACTACCTCGTACACGCCCTTGTCGAGTTCGAATACGGGAGGCCAGTTCCACTCCTTCTGCGGACTTGTCCAGAAAGTGCTTCCGAAGCTTTCGGGCCACTTGAGCTGCGAAATTACTTCCTGATCCTGATACTTGAGCGACATGATTTTGGCGCCCTTTTCGGGGTTGATAATCATGGTTACATCACCAATCTTCACCTCTTTGTTCTGAGCCATAGCTGCCGATGAAAGGACCAGGGCTACGGCCGAAAGCAATACAATTCTTTTCATACTTATAGTTGATAATGATTATTTTTTTTGTTGTTATGACGCATGCCGAGGTCAAAAGTTAAGCCGCGTTATAGTTCGTTAACGTTAGTTCTGCCGATAACCGCCCAAAAAAGCGTACCTTTGCATTTTAAAAGTAGAAAGATTGGAAGATAAGATGGACAGACTTTGGAATAGGAACTACTGCAAGGTGATGGCAGCCAACTTTACGTTGTTTTTTGCCTTTTACGTGCTTACACCGCTGCTGCCGCTCTACCTGAGCGAGCATTTCGGCGCTACTAAGGATGTAATCGGACTGGTACTCTCGGGCTATACCATTACCGCCCTGCTGGTGCGTCCATTCAGTGGTTATGTGGTAGATACGTTCCCCCGCAAAACAGTGCTCATGATAGCCTTCGGTTTGTTTGCCATCTTCTTTGCAGGCTATCTGGCCGCCTCTACCCTGCTGCTGTTCACCATTGTGCGCACGCTGCATGGCGGTCCCTTCGGCTCAGTTACCACGGCCAATGCCACAGTAGCCATCGATGTGCTGCCCAGCAGTCGACGTACCGAGGGTATCGGCTATTACGGCTTGAGTAACAACCTAGCCATGGCCATCGCACCCACCATCGGCATTTTCATCTACCAGCTTACCAACAGCTTCGAAGTTCTGTTCTGGCTAGCGCTTATCGTGGCCACTACAGGCTGGCTGATCGACTCAACCGTTGATTTATCGAGGAAGGACGAAGGAGGAAGGAGAAAGGAGAATTGTTCAACTCTCTCATTAGACCGCTTCTTTCTTACACGTGGCTGGCTGTTGGGCCTGAACATGGTGGCTTTTGGCTTTAGCTTTGGTGTGCTTAGCAACTATCTGGCCATTTATGGTAAGGAGGTTATGGGTATTACCGGTGGCACAGGCACCTATTTCATGCTGTGCTCAGTAGGTCTTATCCTCAGTCGCCTGCAAGGCAGCAAAGCCCTCCGCGAAGGTCGTGTAACCCATAACGCCGCTACCGGTATGGTCATCTCCCTGGTAGGCTACACATTGTTCATTTTAATGCCAACGCTAACTCAATGTTCCATGGTCAATGTTCCGCTCCAGCTCTGCTGGCTTGCAAGGCAAGAATGGTCAATGTTCATCGGCTACTATGGTTCCGCATTGTTGATTGGTTTGGGCAACGGTCATATGTGGCCTGCGTTCCAGAACATGACCATCAATGTGGCCACCAACAAACAGCGTGGCACTGCCAACAGTACCATCCTTATCTCGTGGGATATCGGTATGGGATTAGGAATTCTGGTTGGTGGTATCGTAGCCGAGTTGATTAGCTACAGCGCAGCTTTCTGGACGGTAGTACTCGTTAACGGTACGGGTGTAGCCACATATTTCCTGGCTACGCGCGCCTTCTTCCTGCGCCGCAACCTCAATCCTACCGTACGCTAAAACATGTTGTGATTATCTTACCAACCCCTTCTTCGTGTCGCGCATCTTACAAGGTATCCAAACCGTAACATGGGTACCCTTGCCTTTCTCCGACTTCAGTTCGATGGTGCCATGCAGACCCTCAACAATCGACTTGCAGATAGATAAGCCCAGACCCGAACGCTGATTAAACAGTGCCAGCGAATCGTTACCCTGAATGAGTGTTGAGAAGTTCGACTGGAAGTCCTGAGGCTCACCGTCGCCTGTATCAATCACCTCAATCCTCAGGCCCTTATCCTCTTGGTCATAATCGATGGTAATGGTACCCTCCTGGGTGTGCGCAAGCGCATTGTGCAACAGGTGTGTCATCAGCTGATACATCAGGTTGGTATCTACCATGCCCTTGGCGTGTGGCGACAATGGCGAACGTACAACTACTTGTACATTGGCACCTGCGTCGCGCTGAGCCTCACGGCGATACGACGCCATCAGCTCGGCCAGATTCACCTCTATCATGGTAAAAGTGGCCATATTACTATCAAAGCTCGACAGTTCGAGTAGCTGCGATATAAAATACAGCAACTGCTTACCATTCTGGTTAATGGTAGTCATCGCGGCATTCAGCTTCTTAGGATTTGTTTCTTCAGTATCCAGCAGCTTCTGACTATCGGTAATAATAGCATTCAAAGGCGTACGCAAGGCATGACTCACATTGGCCATAAACACCGTTTTAATACGCTCGCTACGCTGTGCACGACCTATTTCATTTCTTAGGCGCACATGATAATAATGCTGCACAAGGAAAAGACAGATTGCAAACAAAAACAGAATCAGAATAAAAATAATCGATTGCCAACTCATAATGCTATATTTTAGGTTATTGAGTGCAAAGATAAGAAATAATCCGAAAAAAAAGAAGCAGTTAACATTTGTTAACCGCTTCTCCGATGTTTTATTATGCTATGTCTATCTGTCGCGATAGCTTAACCTTCTCTTCTACTATCTTAGGCAGCTCTACAGTAAGTACTCCGTTTTCTACGCGTGCCTTAATGTCCTCCTTCTTAACGTCGTCGGGCAGTATCAGTGTCTGCTCAAACTTCGAGTACGAGAACTCGCGGCGCAGATAGCGCATGTTCTTATCCTCATCCTTGTGCTCCTGCTTCTGTTCCATCTTAATAATCAGGTTGCCCTCATCGTTAATATGAACATTAAAATCCTCCTTCTTCATGCCCGGTGCTGCAAGCTCTACGGTGTAGGCCTTGTCGCTTTCTTTTACGTTGATAGCTGGTGCTGTGCAATTTGCCTTCGGCATATACTCGGTGTCGAACAAATCTGCAAATACACTTGGAATCCAACTGTTAGTTCTCATTACTGGCATCATAATTTTTACCTCCTAATTCTATTTTTTAAAATTGTTAAACCATGTTGTTGAGCGCCTAGTGGCGTTCACAAGCCATGATTGCAAAACAGATACCAGAGGCAAATTATGCGTCAGATTGACAGAATCTCCTGACAGATTGTCAGCGCAGAAGCTACAGTAGGTACCTCGGATATAACCACCGAGTGCTTACCTTTACCCTCGCGGAAGTTGCACTTACGGGGATAGCGCGACACGTACTGCAGTATCTTACCAAAGGCCTCGCTCTGGAAGTAAGGACTATCGTCGCGACTCACAAAGTAGAAGTACATCTTCTGCTGCTTCAGCATGATTTTCTCGATACCCAGCTGCTTACCGGCCACACGTAGCGGTACCACCAGAATCAGCTCCTCGCTCACAGCAGGTATGGCACCGAAACGGTCAACCAGACGTTTGCGATAGGCATCCAGCTGCAGCTCCAACTGCGTACTGTTAGCCAGGTTGTCAAGCTCACGATACAGCAGCATACGCTCCGAATCGCTCGGCACATACTGATCGGGGAAGTACATCTCGATATCGCTATCCAGTGCACAGTCATCAACCCAGGAGATATTACTTGTATCACTAGCCAGGCTAGCCGGGCTAGTTTTTCCAGCGGCAGAGTCTGCCGCTGAAGCGGCCGATTCGGCCGAAGCTAGGAATTCGGGCTCTTCGTTTTTAAGCTCACTCATTGCTTGGCTCAATATCTTCTGGTACGTTTCGTAGCCCAAATCGGCAATAAAGCCGCTCTGCTCCGAACCCAACAGGTTTCCGGCACCACGGATATCCAGATCCTGCATGGCGATGTTAATGCCCGAACCTAAGTCGGAGAAGTTCTCCAGGGCCTCCAGTCGTCGGCGACTCTCAGGATTCAATGCCGAGAGTGGCGGTGCCAGCAGATAGCAGAAGGCCTTGCGGTTGCCACGTCCCACACGTCCGCGCATCTGGTGCAGATCGCTCAGTCCGAAGTTGTGGGCACCATTAATAATGATGGTATTGGCATTAGGTATGTCGATACCGTTCTCAACGATAGTGGTCGAGAGCAGTATGTCGTAATCGTAGTTCGAGAAGTCGAGGATAATCTTTTCCAGTTCCTCGGGCTTCATCTGTCCGTGTCCGATACATATACGCGCATCGGGCACGTACTTCTGTATAATCTCGGCTATATGCTGCAAATCGGCTATGCGGTTGTTCACAAAGTACACCTGTCCGTTTCGGCTCATCTCGTAGTTCACAGCCTCGGCAATAATCTCCGGACTAAAGGTGTGGATCTCGGTCTGTATCGGATAGCGGTTAGGTGGTGGCGTTTGTATCACACTCAGATCGCGTGCGCCCACCAGCGAGAACTGCAACGTACGTGGTATAGGTGTAGCACTCATCGTAAGCGTATCTACCGATGTCTTCATCTGGCGCAGCTTTTCCTTGGTTGACACGCCGAACTTCTGCTCCTCGTCGATAATCAGCAATCCCAGGTCCTTAAACTTCACGCTCTTGCTGATCAGTCGGTGTGTGCCGATGATGATATCTATCTTACCCTCGGCCAGATCCTTCTGTATGCGATTGGTATCCTTAGTGGTACGTGCACGTGTCAGGTAATCCACCGTTACAGGCATGTCCTTCAGTCGGTTGCTGAACGTACGGAAATGCTGATAGGCCAATACCGTAGTAGGCACCAGCACAGCCACCTGCTTACCATCCACGGCGGCCTTAAAGGCTGCACGCACAGCCACCTCGGTCTTACCAAAGCCCACATCGCCGCACACCAGTCGGTCCATCGGACGTGCCTTCTCCATATCGGCCTTCACATCCTGTGTAGCCTTCAACTGGTCGGGCGTGTCCTCATACAGGAACGATGCCTCCAGCTCGTGCTGCATATACGAGTCGCGACTAAAGGCAAAGCCCTTTTCCTTCCTACGCTTGGCATACAGTTTTATCAGGTCGCGCGCAATCTCCTTAATGTGCTGTTTGGTGCGCTCCTTCAGGCGTTCCCACTGTCCCGTACCCAAGGTAGAGAGTCGTGGTGCCTCGCCATTATCCTGCGACTTGTATTTGGCCACCTTATACAGCGAGTGGATGCTCACGTAGATGGCATCGCCATGCTGATAGGTGAGTTTGATCATCTCCTGATAGCCATCGCCCTGCGGCATACGTACCAGTCCGCCGAACCGTCCCACACCATGATCCACGTGTACCACGTAGTCGCCAATCTCAAACTGCTGTATCTCCTTCAGCGTCAGCGCCATCTTTCCGCTACGGGCCTTGTCGCTCTTCAGGTTGTACTTGTGGAAACGGTCAAATATCTGGTGGTCGGTAAAGAAGCACACCTTCAGGTCGTCGTCGATAAAACCCTCGTGCAGTGTCTTATCTACCGGTGTAAAACGTATCTGTGCATGCTCGCCCTCGTTTTCGGCGCGCTGCGCAAAGATATCCTTCAAGCGCTCGTTCTGCTTGGCGCTGTCGGCCAGTATATACACCTGGTAGCCCTTATGCAGATAGTTGTCGAAAGCCTGAAACAGCATCTCGAAGTTCTTGTGGAACAGAGGCTGAATGGTGATGTGGAAGCTGATCATTGACCATTGACCATTGACCATTGACTGGCGATGACCGAACTCAATCCTGCGGAAGCCCTCAGCCTGATGCATAAACTGCACGCCTGTTACCAGCGGCATATCCTCCTGGAAAGCGGCATCGATGGCATCGCGCACATACAGATAGTCCTTGGTGGCAATGATGGTATCCTGGGGCAACAACGACAGGAACGGCTCCTGGGCAGCCTCGTCGGCCTCCAGTTCGGGCACTATCTCTACCCTGTCACGGGCATCCAGTGAGAGCTGATCCTCCACCTGGAAGGTGCGCACGCTCTCCACATCGTCGCCAAAAAAGTCGATACGATACGGGTACTCGCAGCTGTAGCTGTACACGTCGAGGATAGAACCTCGCAACGCAAACTGTCCGGGCTCGTACACGTAGTCCACCTCGTTAAAGCCCAACTCGCGCAACTGCTTGGTGATATCTCCCACGGGCACCTCCTGCCCTTTCTCAATCACCACCGTACGGTCGTTAAGCGTTTGCTTAGGCACCACCATTTCGGCCAGAGCCTCGGGATAGGTTACGATGAACACCGATTTGTCGATCTGTGTCATCACCTCAGTGCGCAGGATTTGTGAGGCCGAATCAAGCTGTCCGTACTTGATGGCACGACGGTAGCTGCTTGGGAAGAACAGCACCCGTCGGGTGCCCAACAGCTGTGTCAGGTCGTGATAAAAGTAGCCCGCCTCCTCGGCATCCTGCAGTATAAACAGGATGGGCGACTTACACTTAGCAGCCAGACTTCCAAACAACATGGGTGCACTCGAGGCCAACAGCCCCTCAAGGAAAATACGTCGTGTTGCCGCATTTTCAATCTCATGAGCCAGCGCCGCCACCTGTGGCAACTTGGCATATACCTTCTCTAGTTCTTCTATCTTCATTGTGATTCGGTTGCAAAAGTACAAAAAAATTGGCACGGATTACACGGATTAACACGGATTAATAATAAAATTCGTGTATTTCGCGTAATTCGCGCCTCTTTCTTCACTCTGGCGCTACACGATTTCTTCGACAAGCGAAGCGTTTACACGATCTGTACGCCCGAGGCAGCTGCTCCTGCCGCACCTAACAAGGCGGTCAGCACTGCCAAAAGGAACTTTGCATAAGTCCTCCAGTTCTTCATCATAATTCCTCCTTTCCTAATTTTTACATTATTTCTTTTTTACCTTTTAATAAGGCCGGGGCCGAAGCCCCAAACCTTAATCGCCGTACGACTCATCGTCGTCACCATTGCCGCCACCATTGCTGGGCTGGGTGTTGCCGCCAGTGTTACCGCTGTTGTTACCACTGTTGCTGCCGTTGTTAGCAGGCTTAGTGGTGTCAACATCATTCTTGGGGGCTTCCTGCACACTGCAACCAGTGATGAAGGTCTTCTGACGCACGCCACTGCCATCGGTCTTAACCTCGGGCTGGAACAGCACGTGCAAGTCCTTTATGTTCTTGCTTACGCTGAAGTCGGCTGCGCTGTTAGCACCCTCGCCATGAATGCCGATCTTAAACGATCCAAAGCCATTCAGCTTTACACGCTTAGAATCCTGCAACTGGTCGGCCATCGTCTCGATGAGCTCAGTGATCACAGCCACGATATCGGCCCTTTTCAAGGTACAGTTACGCTGCATGATAGTGGCCAGCATCTCCGTATCCACGGTCTGGGTGATCACGGCTCGTGGATACCACTTGCCATAGCCTTTAGCCTTAGGCGATGTTACTTTCGACAATCTGTAAAATACAGACATATTGCTCCTCCTTTCTTTACTCGGGATTCACATCCCTACTGCGTTAATTACTACTTAGGGCAGGAGTTTCCTGCTTGCAGCATCATTTTTCAAATGCACTGCAAAGATACAATATTTTTAACCCTTTTCCAAGAAAATTAGCCTTTGGCAGTTAGCCAAAATCATGCTGGGTTCCCCAGCTGAGTCACAACCACCTTAATCCTCCTTGTCCTAAGGAGGATCTCAAACCACTCCCCAAACCCCTCGCCAATCTTTGGCAAGGGGCTTAAGTTGATTCCGAGGGAAAACCCTCTCCATCAAAATTTTGGTATGGCTCTCCAGCCTTTGCCCCTTCGGGGTTCGCCATTCCTTGCTTAATGGGGGCAAGCCCCCAAACCCCAGCACTTCGTGCTCCATATTTTTCAAGGTCAGTAGCCCTAAGAAAAACATTCTTCGACAAGCGAAGCGCTTCGCGATTACCGCACGAGGAGGTCTTTAGAGGCTGTACTATTATCGGAATCGTCTTCGATTCTTGTGTCGCGTAGCGAGACAAGTAAATCGACATGAGAAGCTGTTTGAGCGCAGCGAGTTCTTCGAATGATTCCGATAATATTACAGCCGGCCTCCGAGACAGGACGTTTTTCTTAGGGCTACTGACCTTGCAGTAGTCCCTTGCAGTAGTCCCTTGCAGTAGCCGAAAAAATTTATTTATAATCTGCGGATTGGAAGTTGCAGAGGTTTTCGCCTTTCTCGTGGTGCTTGGTGTTCTCGGCGGTGATGCGTATCTGGTGGACGTCGGTATCGTCGTTACACACCTTGTAGTCGAGCATCATCAAGAATGCACCCATCTTCTGATTGCCGTATTGCTCGGTCATATTCTGGATGCTCAGAATCTTTACCTCCTGACCATCTACGAACGCCTGCACCTTAAAATCCTCCAGCTTCACCGAATAGTCGATCACACCATTGTTGTTGTCGCGATACAGTTTTTCGTCGTATTTCATCGCCTCGGTAGCACTCATCGGACGTGTGTAAACCATCAGTGCATTGGTGCCTGTGGGACAGAATGCCGTAGTGCCATACAGTTCAAGTCGGTGATAGCGAGGGTTGATAGTCAGATCCTTGTCGGCCATGATATTCCAAGCCCAGAACTCCAGTCTTCGGTCCTGCTCGGGCAGCTTACTGAATCTTACGTACTCGTCCCACCTCACAGCCGTAAGAGCCATATACCGACCAGGTTTAACGTTGGCGATACAGTAATAACCGGCACTATCGGTAGATGCACTATCCACAGCATGAAAATGCTTGTCCATCAGCATCACTGCACAGTGACTGACAGGCTTGCCATCAAAATCAGTAACACAGCCCGATATCTTAACCCGCTGCTGCGCCATGCCCGTCATACAGCCCGCAATCAGCAGCATCCATAAAAACAGTTTCTTCAATTGTCTAACGTCTATCATCATGATTAAAATTATTATTTAAACACTATCATGTCGGCCAGTTGCAGGAAGTAATCATTCGACCAGATGTCGAGTTCGCGAGGGTTATCGATGAATCCCTCAACATCTTGTTTTACAAGATTGATATCGGATGTTGCGAGCTTTTCACGAAGCTGCTGCATAAAAACTTCTTTCTCAATTAACTCTCCACTGAACTCGCGAATTCTTTCCTGCAGGTGGTGATAATCAAGCGGTATCTGGTGACGTACATACCATTCAAAATCGTACCAGTCACGGCCCTTTATTCTGCGTTGCCAAGCACGATAAACCAATGCATGCATCTTGCCAGCATACAGATCGGGCAACGTAAAGCACCGAGTGATAAAGGTGTATGGCATAATCAGAGTTTTCTGCTCTGTTTCAAACGCCAATGGTGGATTGGTATCAAGCTCAATCTTTACTTTTATCGTTTTCTTGGTTTGGAACTTAATATCGTAAGCTTCAGTATTCTCCTTTAGGAAAGCCGACTCTACACGTCCGAATGTCTTCTTCTCTTTCTTTACGATATTTACTTCATGCCCTGCCAACTTAAACTCCTCGATGATAGCTGGGAAGTAGTTTTCGAGATGTATGTCATCGCGCTTCTCGACTAACGAGAAGTCCATGTCTTCTGAAAAACGTGGCAGGTTATGGAATATTCGCAGACATGTACCACCATAAAAGGCTGCATGCTGAAAAAATCCGCCTCGTTGTAATCCTGCAAGAGCTATGCGTTGCATAACTTCTTGTTCAACGTTTGGCGTGGCAGTGCCCACTCTCTCGGCTAGTTGCGCCACCATTTCGTCGTAAATACTCATACTCGCTTTATAATTTTAATGAGGTTATTAAATATCTGTTCCTTACCACCATTCTGGGCGCAAGCCTCGATAATACTGATGTCGAATTCGTTCAAGGCATCCATATCAAAGCGTATATCCTCTTCGAGATATTGCTGTAATCTAATAACCGATTGCGACGGTAGGTAAGAGTCGTATAGCATGGTATCGCAAAGTGCCTTTTCGGGTGTAGCCATCAGGCAATTTACGCCATTCTCCTCTACACTCCTGATGCCGATTGGAAAATAACTGGGCTTTACCTGATAATAGGTGAAACGTCCTAATTTATTCTCAAACTCTCTGCTACGCTTGGTGGTGATTGAGGTCATGGTAAATACGCGCTCTGGAATCAGTCCGTACCATCTTAAAGCCCATTGCAGCGAGACATACGAAGGGCCATAGATATGATTGGCGCACAGTCGTACATTGATGGGCTTGCCACTTACTTGCTCATCCACCACATATAGTCCGCGCTTTAATCGGATAAGCTGTCCGTCCTTTTCTAAGGCCCGCACCTTTTCGTTAGGAGCTGCCAGATAATCAAAACAGGCAGCTATGGTGCCAGTCTGTACAGGAACATTCCCCAATTGTATCAAAGGATTTACCTTCATAAGCACTATTCTTTTGGCTGCAAATCTATAAAAAACTGCACAGAAAACCAAATAATTCTTTGTTTTCTGTGCAAAAATTAATAGTTTTTAACACCCTGCCAGGGGACAGGTTCCTGACAGCGCTATGACCACCGGTCTGCCATAAAATGATTTTTTTTGTGTTATAAAAAGTAGCTTTTCATGCATCGAAAAGCTACTTTTTGATGGGTGAAAAGTTACTTTTCGGAGGGCGAAAAGCTACTTTTTGTTGGGATGGTGGTGGCGCGCCTCCAAGTCGCGCAGGATGCGCCGGTCGCGACTGGGCTTTACGTAGTACAGCCACTTGCAGTGGTTGCACACACGGCGGTAGGTGCCCGTCTTCATACGTTCTAATTTGCTGCGCGGCAGCGTTTGCCCGCAACGCGTACAAGTTATGTACTCCATATTAAAACGGATCGCCATCTTTCCAGTCGGCAGTGTCGTCGGCCGTAGGGGCGGCATCAAAGTTAATCTGCTGCTGTTCGGCTTCGCGATAACTCCAGTCGTTGCGATCGCGGTCGTGCAGGGTCATGTTATCATCCTCGGTACCAACAAACCGACCGCATGTATTGTCGAACCCGAACGCCCGCTTACCAATCTGTCCCAGATGGCGAAAGCGTATCTTCAGCACGTGTATCCACGTTAGCGGTGCGGCCTTTGTGTATTCGTCGCGGCGCTCGCGCTGCAGTATCAATCCATAGTCGCACTTGTTGTAGAAGTCGGCCGAACCGGCGATATCATAGAGCGACGGCAACTGCGACTGCAAGCTGCCCTTACCCTCGGTCTGCGGTTTCTTGGGGTGCGCCACCAGTATAACCAGTACCTTCTCTTTATGTCCGAAGTCAACCATACGCTTCAGTACATACGATATCTTCTGCGTATCGTTGGCACCCGACAGCACAGGTAGTTCGATATAGTTAAATGGATCAATCAACAGCACGCGTATGCCCTTCTGCCGCACCAGTTGTGTGGCCGACGCCAGGATATCCTCGATAGAGTTGTTCTCCTCAGAGATGTGGAAGATGTTCTCGCGCAAAAAACGGAATCCACGATCGAGTGCCTGCGGCGTAAAGTTCTTGACCGACATCTCGCGTCCCATCAGTATCTGACCCAGTTCGTAATAGTGCAGACTCATCGGGTACTTCTCGGGCGAGTAAACGGCCGCCTTCCATCCCTGCTGCACAGCCAGCGACATCATCAGATAGTCGGCAAAACTCGACTTACCCGCACCAGGGAAACCCGAGATAACCATCAGTCGTCCGGGCTCAAAACGTACCAGATGGGCAAAGCCGTGCAGCTTGATACCTGGGAATCGCGGCACACCATTGTCCACCAGTTCACGGAATGCCTCTACCTCATCGTCGATCGTCGCCACACCCACCGGCATCTGCTCGCACACGTTCTCCATACATCGGCGCACGGCGTCCTCGCCTTCAGCCAGCAGCACATCGTTGGCATCCTTGCCGCCCATCCAGTCAACATAATAGAATTCGTTTTCGGCAAAGTACTTGGCCACCTCCTTACGTTTCTCGTTACCCTTCTCGTCGGTATCGCCGGCGTAAACAATGCGCACACCACTGAAGTGTTCGCGATAGGGGTCGAAACAGGACATGCGCGTGCCGCAGCCATTGGGCAGCGATATCACACTCTCGTAGCCACACTGCACCAGCACCGCCGTATCCATCATGCCTTCAGTGATATACACCGTGTCGGCACCCAGCACCGCATCGATGTTGTAAGGAATGATGCGGCAGCCCTTCTCGAACCTGAACTCCTTGTCGGGCGACTTATACTGCACATTGTATACCACGCCCTGCTCCATGAACCGGAATGCCATAAACGTTTTCTTGCCATCAGGCGTATCGGCAGGCAGTTCTGCCCACCCCACTCCCAACCGGTGCATCGTCTCGGGTTTGATGCCACGCTGCTTCAGGTAGGCCATGATCGACGAGGGGTATGAACCCAACGATATTTCG
Organism: Xylanibacter ruminicola; assembly: GCF_900107775.1. Lineage (GTDB taxonomy): Bacteria > Bacteroidota > Bacteroidia > Bacteroidales > Bacteroidaceae > Prevotella > Prevotella ruminicola_C. Next base: position 479,956 of record NZ_FNRF01000003.1, on the reverse strand, counting down.
GGCTTCTGTTTCATCTGCTCACTGCTGGGCTTATACTTCCATTTGGCTGCCATAAAGTTGGCGCCGCAACAAAAGCAGTGTCCCACGCCTTTCGCCTCGTCGAATGCGCCATCGGTGCGCTTGCTGTGATGCCCCTCGTCGCCGCACAGCGGACAGTGGAAACGGTACTTCTGTTTGCCGCGGTCGCTACTCTTGGCCCGCGAGCGCAGTTCGTCTATGCTGTCGAGCAGCCATGTATTGCTATTCGTTTGTTTCATCTCTTCAGATAATTATCGTAATTGCGGTAGTCGGTTTGCTCGCGCGCGCCACCCTCCTCAGGCTGCTGCGTGTCGTCGACACACACGCAAGCAGACTGTTTTTCTTTATTTTCTTTTTCTATTTTTATTTCTATTTCTTCCGCGTGCGAATGATAAGTACGCGCGGGAGTGCCGCAACTTTGCCGCATCTTACTGGCAACCTTGCCGAACTGTTGTTGCATCCAATAGCTGGTAAAACGCTTCTTTTCGTCATCCACCACAAACAGACCATAACTGGTAATCAGGCGCTTCACATCCGAGCGATGACGATGGCCCTCAACAGCCAGCACACTCATTTGCGTACCGGTATAGGCACCCCACCCGCCCTCGCAATGAGAGAGGTAAAGATTAATGGAAACATACAAGCCCAAACCTGTAGCTCCTTCAGCCGCATACATATCGATTATATCAGGCTGCGACAGCAAGTTACGCTGTAATTTCAAATAGCCACTGTTCATCGTATCACTTGGCGTCGGTTAAGTCGGTAGTTGATACGGCAGCTGATGTGTATCCACCAGGCAGTGGCGCTGTGCTCCAGTATCAGCTGGTCAAAGTCGGCAAACTGCTCGGCATACTTCAGTAGCAGCCGTGCTGTCTGCTCATCTGTAGGGTGGCCGAACGGACGGTGCTTACGGGGGATGGTGATGTCGGCAGCCTCACCCTTCAGGTGCTGCGACGTGGACACACCGCCCACCATCTGGTTCAGCAGCGGGCAACGGTAGCCGCTGTTAACCTTGATGGGCAGTCGCAGCTGCTGGCGTATGGGCTCCAGACAGCGCTCGCAAAGGTTCTGCATCGCCGTGATGTGCTGCTTTAGAGGGATGTTAGGAATCTGTTTAGCTTCGGCTGTTGCTGAGTAACACATCTCGCCCAGCGTAAAATGCTCTGTTAGACGCATGGTCGTATCAATGATAGTTTTCTGCATAATGTTGGTAAATTATTTTTTAATGATTACACGTTTAATTGCTAACCCTAAGAAGGGCGCCACCCTGCAGGTGACGCCCAACCGTAATAATCTGTTTGCTGGTTGTTGTTGATTCATACATTTACAGTTTTTAGTGAGTAATAATGGTTCCTGGAACCACCTGCAAAGGTAATGCTTTTTTCAGGCTATTCCAATAGTAAAAGGAAGAAACCAGTCCTAAATTAGGACAAGTTTCTTCCCATCAGAGTGCATTAGCAACAGTGCTTACATATACTTATATATCGAACGATATATCGATTCGGCACTGGCATGCAGATTAGAATGTTCAGCCATATAGCGGCTCAACTCTCTGTGCGATACAATCAGTAGATGACGGTTAACCATGTTAGCCAGTTTCTGATACACCTTGCATGGACGAAACTTGGGGGAGCTGAAATTAAAATCAAATCTACTCACCTTAAGCACATCAACATCCGATTGGCAATCAATCAGAAAGTCGCACAAGTACTTGATATCATTCTCTAGCTGATCATGACATCCATCATGAAAGAGCGCCGACAGCGGTGTATCGGCAGAAATATGTTTTTTCTTCATAATCTATATAATCATAATTAATTTAGAGTTAAACGCCAAATGATTAATAGATTAGACGTTGGCCAATGATGTATTAGGCGAGTTTTCAAATCGTGCGCCCATAGCCAGGAAAGCAGCCCAACAAATCGATCCTGGGCTTAGATAATTAGTTGTTGTGTTAGCTACTTCGGGCATTCCGGAATGCAAAAGTAACAAAAAAAAAGCGATTTTCGTACCGCTATCAGAAAAAAGATGTATCTTTGCACGCAGAAAGTATAAACATATGCAGATATGAGCATCGACACTTACAAACTGACAAGCACAGAGGAGCCTACTGATGAGGTGCTGCAGGCCCTGATGGAAAAGGTGGCACAGACTGCCCGCGAGTCGAACGCAAAGGCTGAGGCAGAGAAGCGCAGACGACTGCAAGCCGTAGCCGATGAAATCAAAGAATGGAAAAGTAAGGCTGCAGTATGACAGAAATAAGACCCACACTCTGCGTTGTTGCCGGTCCCAACGGGTCGGGCAAGACGACTACCACTACCCAGTTGCTTGAAAACGAGTGGACGGCTGATAGTTTGTACATCAATCCCGATAACATTGCGCAAGAAATCTTCGGCGACTGGAATTCGCCTGAAGCCGTTTTGAAGGCTGCCGAGGAAGCCACACGCCAGCGTTACGAATGCTTGGAACAAGACAGAAACTTTGTCTTCGAGACAGTCTTCTCGTCGCCAGAGAAGCTGGAGTTCCTCCGTAAGGCAAAGGAAGCAGGTTTCTTCATTCGCCTATTTTACGTCTGCACATCAGATCCTGCCATCAATGTAGCCCGCATCACACAGCGTTATATGAACGGCGGTCACGAAGTACCCATCTCTAAGATTATCACTCGCTACTACAAGTCACTCGCCAATGCAGCAAAGGCCATCACCTTCGTTGACCGAGCCTACATTTACGACAATTCTGTAGACAACCAACTGCCTAAACTGCTTTATCGCACCACTGACGGACAGCCCTTTAAGCGCTACACCGACGACATTCCCCTCTGGGCACAAACCATTATAGATTAAGCACACCCCTACCCTCTGCAATACAAAATTATAACAATACAAAGAAAAACGAGTTTTCCTTTGGTATTTCGCTCGATTTGCACTATCTTTGCAGCGATTTAATAAAGAAAGTATGAAGCAAAGCGATAGTATAGTTATCATACCAACCTATAATGAGAAGGAGAATATCGAGAAGATTATACGCGCGATATTCGGGTTGGAGAAGAGTTTCCATATACTGGTGATCGACGATGGATCGCCTGACGGTACGGCTGCCATTGTGCGTAGCCTGATGGCCAACGAGTTTGGCGGACAGCTGCACCTGGTGGAACGTAGCGGCAAACTGGGACTGGGAACAGCTTACATTGCCGGATTTAAGTGGGCACTGGAGCGCGACTACGAATACATATTTGAGATGGACGCCGACTTTAGTCACGATCCCAACGATCTGCCACGACTGTATGCAGCCTGCAAAGACGAGGGCTACGATGTGGCTATCGGCAGTCGCTACGTGAGCGGTGTGAACGTGGTTAACTGGCCTATCGGACGTGTGCTGATGAGCTACTTTGCATCGAAATACGTGCGCTTGGTTACGGGCTTTAACGTACACGACACTACTGCAGGATTTAAGTGCTACAAGCGCCGCGTACTGCAGACCATCGAACTGGATAAGATTCGCTTTAAGGGCTATGCCTTCCAGATAGAAATGAAGTACACTGCCTACAAGATTGGCTTTAAGATCAAGGAGGTAAGCGTGATATTCGTGAACCGACAGGAGGGTGTGAGCAAGATGAGCGGTGGCATATTCGGCGAGGCATTCTTTGGCGTGATGAAGTTGCGCTGGGATGGATGGACACGCCGCTATCCGAAAATTGAAAATTGACCATTGACCATTGAACATTATGCTTAAGATACTATACAGAATCTACCAGTTTATTGTTTGTTTGCCGGGAATAGTGCTGATGACGATGATTACAGCACTCGAGGTGGGCATTGGTACCACCATAGGCAATGGCCACTTCTGGGGTTACATGCCTGGCCATATATGGGGAAAAATCATCCTCAAGATGTTTCTGATACCGGTAAAGGTGGAGGGGCGCGAGCATCTGGAAAAGAACCAGAGCTACGTGTTTGTGGCCAACCATCAGGGATCGTTCGACATATTCCTGATTTACGGACATCTGAACCGCAACTTTAAGTGGATGATGAAACAGGCGCTGCGCAAGGTGCCATTCTTAGGCTATGCGTGCGCCAAGAGTCATCAGATATTTGTAGATAAGCGCGGCCCCAGCAAGATACGTAAGACCTACAACGATGCACGTGAGATACTGAAGGAGGGCTACAGCGTAACGGTATTCCCAGAGGGTGCACGCTCGTTTACCGGGCATATGGGCGTGTTCAGAAAGGGCGCCTTTGCACTGGCCGACGAACTGCAGTTGCCAGTAGTACCACTCACCATCAACGGATCGTTCGACATCCTGCCACGTATGAAAGGCTTTAACTTTGTGAACTGGCATCCGATGACGCTGACCATACACGAGCCTATCTACCCCGTAGGACAGGGTCCTGAGAACGTAGAGGCTACTCTGCGACAGGCGTACGACTCGGTGATGTCGGCACTCGACCCTAAATATCAGGGCTTTGTAGAGAATCCCGATCAATGATTATCATCCGCTTTATCATCATCACGGTGCTATTTGTGATAGCACTTACTGCCGTTACCATCTGGGCCTATAAGCGCCGACAGAAGCTGGTGATGGCCGGAGCAGCCGTGGTGTGGTATATAGCGCTGTACGGCACCTTTGTGGGCTTCCAGAAACTGGAGGTGAACCATCAGACATATACATCGGCCGAGCTGCCGAAGGCTTTCGACGGTTACAAGATTGTGCTCTTCTCGGATGCGCACGTGGGCAGCTACACGGGGCGCAACGAGTGGCTGCTGCAACGGGCGGTTGACTCGATCAACGCACAGAAGCCCGACATGATTGTGTTTACTGGCGACCTGCAGAACGTGGATCCGCAGGAGATAGCCGAACACCTGAGCACACTGAGCCAACTGAAGGCTAAGGACGGCGTGTACAGCGTGCTGGGCAATCACGACTACGATAAGTACTTGCTACAAAAGGACGGGCTTGACACGCAACCCTGCCCAGAGACTATCGCACTGGAGAAGCGCATGGGCTGGCACGTGCTGCAGAACGAGAACTGCATCATCGTACGTGGCAGCGACACGCTGACGATTGCTGGCATGGACAATGATGGCGATGGCGAACGATTTCCACAGCGAGGCGACGTAAAAAAGGCGCTGCAAGGGGCTACACCGTTTGTGATTATGCTGGAGCACGACCCGAGTGGATGGCGACGCAAGATACTGCCCGACGGGCGCGCACAGCTGACGCTGAGCGGACACACGCACAACATGCAGTTTGCACTGTTTGGTTGGGCGCCGATGAAGTTGACGGGCAAGGAGATTAACGGCTGGTACGAGGAAGGCCGTCAATCGTTGTTTGTAACAGCGGGCTTAGGGGGATTGATTCCGTTCCGCTTTGGTGCCACAGGAGAGATTGTGGTGATAGAATTGAAAAATGCAAAAATGTAAAAATGCAAAAATTACAGGCTAAGCCACTTTCTTAGGACTTCGGCAGGAACGGCGCGGCGGCGGGCGTAATCCTGTAACTGATCTTCGCCGATTTTACCAATGGCAAAATAACGGGCTTTTGGATTGGATATCATCATGCCACTCACACTGGCATGGGGCTTCATGGCACCGCTCTCGGTAAGGCGGATGCCAATCTGTTTCATATCCAATATCTCATCTAACAGGAAATTCAAACTGGTATCGGGCAACGAAGGATAGCCCACAGCGGGACGGATACCCTGAAACTTCTCGACGAGCATATCCTCTATGCTCAGGTTCTCATCCTTGGCATAGCCCCAATACTCCTTACGTACCTGCTCGTGCAGACGCTCGGCAGCGGCTTCGGCCAAACGGTCGGCTAGCAGCTGGGTGAGCATCTTCTGATACACATCGCCATCAAAATCGGTCTCTAAGCCGATATCAACGGTGGTGGCGAACAAGCCGATTTTAGAGGCTTTGGGCGAAATAAAATCGGCTAAGCACATAAACGGGGGATTGCCTTGCTGCTGACGCAGACAGGGGATGGAGGCTACACGCACGGGGTGCATAACGCCACAATCGGGGCACAGCTGAGTGCGGTAGATCTCGATATCATCATCCTGACTACGGGCGTCGAACAGCTCGAACACGGCATGCACCTGGTACTGGCCGTCAAGCTCCTGCAGCTTGGCAAGGGCTTCGGCGTGCATACGCTGCTTCTCGGCCTCTTCCTTTACCTGCCAGGCAAAGTAGTAGTACACCCAGTTGATATAGGGCACCAGCTCGGATATGCGGTAGGTAATCTTCATCTAAACTGTACGGGTTGACCGATATAGTTGGTATCCACAACACCATCCTTGTAAACGGTATGACCATTGCAAAGGGTCTGTTCCACACGCCACAGGAAGGTATGGTTCTCCATCGGACTCCAACCACACTTGCTCTGAATCACATCCTTGGTTACGGTCCAAGCGGCATTAGGACGCACAATCACGATGTCGGCCTGATAGCCCTCGCGCAGATAGCCACGGTTACGCACGCCGAACAAATCGGCTGGGCGATGGCACATCAGCTCAACTAAACGCTCGATGGTGAGCACACCCTTATCCACCAGCTCAAGCATGGTTACCAACGAGAACTGCAGCATGGGCATGCCACTGGCAGCCTTACAGCAGCCTCCCTCTTTCTGTTCTAACAGGTGGGGCGCATGGTCGGTACCAATCACAGCGATACGCCCATCGGCCACAGCCTGACGCAGAGCATCGCGATCGGCTGCCGACTTGATGGCAGGGTTGCACTTGATACGCGTGCCTAAGGCATTGTAATCGCGATCGCAGAAATAGAGGTGCGAAGGCGTAACTTCGGCAGTAATTGGAGGAAGGAGGGAGGAGGAAGGAGGAAGGAGCTCTAACTCCTTGGCCGTAGTGAGGTGGGCGATGTGCAGCTGGGCATGGTGCTTCAGGGCAAGCTCTACAGCCAGTCTGGTGCTCTGATAGCAGGCCTCAACGCTACGAATCTCGGGGTGATGGGTTACCTTAGGGTCGTCGCCATACAGGCGCTTAGCCTCGGCCATATTGCGGTTAATAATGTCGGTATCCTCGCAATGCACCATGATAGGCATCTGGGCGGTAGAGAATATCTTCTCTAAGGCCTCACGACGATCCACGAGCATGTTACCCGTTGAACTGCCCATGAAGAGCTTGATGCCAGGAATACGATGCACATCGAGCTGCGAAAACAGATCGACATTATCGTTGGTGGCACCGAAAAAGAAACTATAGTTGACGTGACTTTTCTGAGCGGCCAGCTTAAACTTCTCGTCGAGGGCCTCGAGGGTGGTAGTCTGCGGCACGCAGTTGGGCATGTCAAAATAGGTGGTAACGCCACCTGCAGCTGCTGCCCTACTCTCGCTATCGATATCGGCCTTGGCAGTTAAGCCTGGCTCACGAAAGTGCACATGATCATCAATCAGACCGGGAAGAACGAAACATCCCGAAGCATCAATCACTTCGTCGAATGATGCGTTCGGGACGGTGTTTCCTTCTACAATCTTAGTTATCTTAGAATCTTCGACGATGACAGAACCGTCGAATTTGTTGGCGTCGTTAACGAGCGTTCCGTGTAGAATCAGGCGTTTCATTGTTTTCTTGAGCTGGTGCTGGAGTGGGTTTTACATCTTCAACAAGTCCGTTCTGACGAGCCTGAATCTCGTTTGCTACCTGGTAGTACTGCTTCACATAAGGATCGGCCTTGAACTTCTTGGTAGCCTTGCTCATAATATCCTCGATCTGGGGAGTAAGGACTGGATACTGGTAGTTACCGGTAATCATCATAAACACACCAGGACCAAGTACATTATCAAAGTTCTCGACAATAAAGTTGGTAACGAGCGAATCCTCCTGCATGGCGATACGATTGGCCTCGGCAGAGAGCTGACGGTTGATGACGTTCTCGTCGATACCCTCGAGCAGCATCTGACTCTGCTTGTGCGAGAGCTCGTTGAGCTCGTTACCCAGCTGATCGTGGCGCTTCATAAACTCATAGAGTTTCTCGTTGAGAGGTGAACCGCTAACGGTACGATTGGTATTGTCGATATGTATCTCGATATCGCCCTGCTCAATCACAACAGGCATCATGAGTGGCTCATCGTCCATATACAGACTGGCCATCTTGATGGTGTCGAGCAAGCCGGCGAATTTAAATTTTCCATGTACGACATCGCACGAGTCGAGATTCTTCAACTCGTCGTTGACCATTGTTTTGAGGTAAAGCTTACTTCCATCAAGTGCCGACACAGAGGTTGAACCCTGAATGTTGTATGATTCAGCACACGATGCGAAAGTTACTGCTGTTAGTAATGCGTAGAATATCTTGTTCATAACATATTGTTTTCGGCCGCGAAATTACAACTATATATTGAGGTATGAAAATAATTTTGCGCATTTTAAAACAAATGCGCAATCTTTTAATTATTTTTTTGCCTCTTTTTCGAGTTCACTACCAATTCGGTGCATAGAATAAAGCTGCAGCAGAGCGGCAATCAGAAGCACTATTACCCACTTGTTATACACATATTCTATATAGGTAATATAGCTCAAGCCTAAAAAGTTGCCTTTGCTGGCAAACATCAGCAGGGCTGCCACCAGGAACAGTACATCGCTGAGCAGCATCATGCGGCGCAGGCGACGGATGGTGAAGTTCTGACCCTCGTAACGCTGCTGCATCTGCATAGAGCTGAAGCCCAGAGCGCCGATGGCAAAAATATAAGGGGCACTGCCCCACCCTAATAATGTAGTACCGGCTCCAACAGCCATTAATATACCGCCAAACAGAAAGATGGCGGTTTGCAGTTTATTCAACTCTCTCATTAGTCTCTAAAGGTTTTACATCGCGATCATCATCGCTCAATACAAATATATCTTCATCGTCGGCCTTCATGAAGTAGCGTTCGCGCGCTATCTTCTCGATGGCCTTGGGATTACGGTCCAACTCCTTGATCTGAGCCTGATCGCGGTTAAAATCAGCTTCGAACTGCTCCTTCTCCTCGGTAAGCTCGGCAATACGCTGACGGTTCTTGAAATGGCTCCACAAACTGTTGTCGTCGAGGAAGCCTACCAGCAGCACACCTACAATACAAACCACGGCATACTTAAAGTAAACCGAGCGCCACACCAGCAGTGCGTAAGCCTTAATACTCAACAAAACTTTCATAAGCTCAACAATTTGCCTGCAAAGTTATAGTTTTTTTGGCACTGATTACACGGATTAACACAGATTAATAATAATTTTCTAAAAAAATCCGTATAATCCGCGCAATCCGTGCCTAATTTTCTGTATCTTTGCACCACGAAATTAAATTTAGCTTTATGGAATATATCGTTTCGGCCAGAAAATACCGTCCGCTGAGCTTTGATACAGTGGTAGGTCAGGCGGCCCTCACTACTACACTGAAGAACGCAGTGAAGAGTGGGAAGCTGGCTCATGCCTATCTGTTCTGCGGACCGCGTGGTGTGGGAAAAACCACCTGCGCACGTATCTTTGCCAAGGCCATTAACTGCCAGCACCCTACGGCTGAGGGCGAGGCTTGTAATGAATGTGAATCGTGCCAGAGCTTTAACGAGCAGCGATCGCTGAACATCTTTGAACTCGACGCCGCATCAAACAACTCGGTTGAGCACATCAAGACCCTGATGGAGCAGACACGCATTCCACCGCAGTTGGGCAGGTATAAGGTGTTTATCATCGACGAGGTGCACATGCTGTCAACAGCTGCCTTCAACGCATTCCTGAAGACGCTGGAGGAGCCGCCTGCACACGTAATCTTTATTCTGGCCACAACCGAGAAGCATAAGATTCTGCCTACCATCCTGAGCCGTTGCCAGATATACGACTTTGAGCGTATGACCATACGCAACACTATCGACCACCTGAAGCATGTGGCCGAGCAGGAAGGTATCACCTACGAGGAGCAGGCACTGGCAGTAATCGCCGAGAAGGCTGATGGCGGTATGCGCGATGCCCTCTCGATCTTCGATCAGGCAGCATCGTTCTGTCAGGGTAACATCACCTACGAGAAGGTGATTGAGGACCTGAACGTGCTTGACAGCGAAAACTACTTTAAGATTATCGACCTGGCCATAGATAATAAAGTGAGCGACATAATGGTGCTGCTGAACGGTGTGATTAACAAAGGCTTTGACGGCGGACTGCTGATTCAGGGGCTGGCTAAGCATGTGCGTAACGTGCTGATGGCACGCGACCCACAGACACTGCCACTGCTGGAGGTGAGCGACCAGATGCGTGCACGCTACGAGGAGCAGGCCAAGAAATGCCAGATAACATTCCTGTACGACGCGCTGAAGCTGATGAACCAGTGCGATATTAACTACCGACAGTCGAGCAACAAGCGCCTGCTGGTAGAGCTCACACTGATTGAGATAGCCCAGATAACACAGCCTGCGGAGGATGGCGCGAGTGCGGGGCGCAAGCCCCGACGACTGAAATCCCTGTTTAAGAACATGATTCAGCAACAGAAGCCCAAGAACGCAGCCCCACAGGTAGCTGCGGCTAAAGTTGCTGTATCGGCTGCTGCAGCTGTAACTGCAGAAGCAACTGGCGAAACGCAAACGGCTGGCTCCACTGTCAGCGAGGCAAACACTACAAGCAAGCCCAAGCTATCGCTGGGCGGCATCGGCTTTTCGTGGAAGAAACTGCGCCAGCAGGACAATGGGCCGCAGAAGGGCGGCATGCAGATCATCCCAGGATCGATTAACATGCCTACCGGACAGGATACCATCACCGATGCACAGTTTACACAAACCGACCTGGAATTCCAGTGGATGGCCATGTGTAACCGTATGCCACAGAAACTGAGCGGTATTGCTACCCGTATGAAGAACATGAACCCTGAGATAACAGAGTTTCCTACGGTTGAGGTGGTGGTGGATAACGAGCTCATCAAGCAAGAGATTGAGGATATCCAGAAGAGCATTGCCAAAACCCTACAGATATATCTGCACAACGACCAGATACAGATAACTGTCCGTGTAGCCGAACAAACGGAACACGTGAAGATACTATCGCGACGCGAACAGTTTGAGCAGATGGCAGAAAAAAATGCTGCCGTAGCAAAGCTACAGCAGGCATTCGATTTAGAATTGGCTTGAGTCATTCCGACTCAAGCCATTTTCTTTTCTATTACTCTCCAAGAATTTTCTTAAGCAGTGTCATGCACTCATCGCGATTAACGGGCTTTGAGAGGAATCCACAGCATCCTGCCTGTTCGGCAGCGGTACGGTCGCTATCAAAAGCATTGGCCGTAAGGGCTACAACAGGCAGATCGGGATGCTTCTCCTTAATCTGGCGAGTGGCCTCCAATCCGTCCATGATAGGCATCTTAATGTCCATCAGTACCAGATCGTAAGCGTTGGCATCAACCATCTCTACTGCAATCTGACCGTTCTTGGCACGCTCAAACTCAAAATCCTTCTTAAGCAGATACGTCATCAGTACGTAATTGCTGTCATTGTCTTCAGCTACTAAAATCTTTTTCATGTGTCAAAAAGTTATTTGTTAGTGAGTTTATCTTTCCACATCTTACTCATATCCTCGAGTGTCTTACCCTTGGTCTCAGGCACAAGGCGCCATACAAACAGGGCGGCCACTACACAGATAATGCCATAGAGTCCGTAAGTGAACCAGTGACCAAAGTCGTCGCCCTCAGAAAGGTGCATGTTGAACATGGGCACGAACGATGAGCTGACGATGAAGTTTGAAATCCACTGGAATGCTACAGCGATAGCTACAGCACCACCACGAATGGTGTTGGGGAAGATCTCGGCAATGAGCACCCAGGTGATGGGGCCCCATGAGAACATGAACGAAGCCGAATATACCAACAGCGATGCAGCTGTAAGCATCTCGAGTCCGGCATGTCCGAAGGTGAGTGCCACACCGAAGGCACCAAGTGCCATACCCAACGAACCGCTAATCAACAAAGGCTTACGTCCCCACTTCTCGACGGTGAACACAGCCACCAGGGTGAACGTAATATTGATAATACCCATAAATACAGTAAGAATCATGGGGTTATCCATTCCCATATCACCAAAGATACGTGGTGCATAGTAAAGCACAGCATTGATACCTACAGCCTGCTGGAATACTGAGAGCATGATACCCACAAAAATGCAGAGCGCACCGTAAGTGAGCAGCTTCTCGGTCTTAACAACCATGGTATCCTTGATATCCTGCAGAATCTGCTGAGCCTTGGCAGTACCGTTGATCTTGGCCAGAATACCCTCGGCCTTCTTATCCTCGCCAATAGAAACAAGGTAACGTGGAGTCTCGGGTACAAAGCAGATGAGCAGGGCAAACAAGCCTGCAGGTACAGCCTCGCTACCAAACATATAACGCCAACCGGTAGTAACAGTCCACTGTGCAGCAGGCGTAATCTCGGCAATCTGCTTACCGATATCCTCAACCAGTGGCTGAAGGTGGTCGCCCAGGATAAAGAAGTTAACGAAGTAAACTACCAGCTGACCGAAGATAATGGCAAACTGGTTCCAGCTTACAAGCATACCACGGATATTTGAAGGGGCAACCTCGCCAATGTACATGGGGCAGATGGCCGAAGCCAGACCTACACCGATACCACCGATAACACGGTAGAAGTTGAACATCAGAGCCAGTGTGTAAGTGGGCTGTCCATACTCGAAGAACAGGAACTCGGGGTCCATTGAGCCGAGGGCTGAGATAAAGAACAGCAAGCCGGCAACGATAAGCGACTTTTTACGTCCCAGGTTAGTGGCCAGGAATCCAGAGATGGCAGAACCGATGATACAGCCAATGAGGGCCGAGGCAGAGGTAAAGCCATGCCAACCATCAGTGTAATCAAAATCGCTTGCCGTTTTAAAAAACGCCTGTAATCCCTTTTCTGCACCGGATATAACAGCAGTGTCGTATCCGAACAGCAGACCGCCAAGTACGGCGACCATCACGATTGAAATGAGGTAGGCCTTGCTACCTTGTTCTGTTTGTTGATTCATAACTAATTATTTGTTTTAAGTTTAATTGGCAAACTGAGTGTAAAGGTGGTTCCAGCCGCAGAGGTCTGATCGAGCACAAGCGTGCCACCTAACTTGGCCACGGTTTCGTGGCAGTAGGCCAGTCCCAGTCCTAATCCTTCCTTGAATTCATCTACCTTGGTAAAGCGGTTGAAGATGGTACCAATCTTATCAGACGGAATACCACAACCGGTATCCTCGATAGTGAAGTGGAAGTAGTTCTTATCTTTGCTGAGTATAAGACGGATATAGCCGTCGTCGGTAAACTTAGCCGAGTTCTCAAGGATGTTGCCCAACATCTGCAGCAAGCTGTCGCTGTTGGTGGTGAGCGTCTTGCTATGACCTTCGGCCTGATCTACCAGTTCCAGGCTCACACGGTCGGGATTAACTGGCGGCATGGCACTCAGGGCCTTGTGGCAGATATCAAGGGCATCAGTTTCCTCTACATCCTTCAGCAGGTCCTTGGTATGCTCATTAGCCAAAGCCAGCATCTTGTTAACCAACGATGTAATCTGACGGGTGTTCTTACCGATGGTGTCGGCCAGACTCTGACGCTCCTCGGGCTCAAACTCAGCATTGGGTTCCATCAGCACCTGGGTAAAGCCATTGATGATATTGAGCGGCGTACGTATCTCGTGACTCACACTACGGATAAACTCTGTTTTCATCTCATCGGCTGCAGCCACCTGCTTATAGGCACGCTTCAGCTCCTTGTTCTTGGTGAGCAGCATCTCCTGGAAGCGGCGGCGTCCATAGATCGACATGGCCAGACCAACTATCAGCATCAAGGCCAGCACCATGGCTATCACCAATACGATATTCATCATACGGGCAGCCTTCTGCTTCTGGTTCAGCAGATACATCTCCTCTTCCTGATTCTGGATGTTCTCGGCTATAATCACACCTGTGATAGAGTCGCGTGTATGCATCAGGTCGCGCTGCATCTGGAACGCCTTATCCGTTTCGCCTAAATAGGTGTAGATATCGCAACTAACCAGATAGCGTTCTTTCAAATTGAGCAGGGTCTCAACCTGGGCTAAAGCTGCCTGGGTATTGCCGTTGAGCAGCGTTTGATAGATACGGGCATAGGGCAGGAAAATGTCGCCCTGAGGGTTGGCGTTCTTGGCATCCGCCTGCTCAGACAGAGTGATATACTTATGGAAATCGGCGTACCTACGCTTTTTAAACATCACGATGGCCTTCATAGCATAGGCATCGGCCAGTCCACGCCAGTAATCCTTCTGATCCTTATTGCGTGCCAATTCCTCTAAGTCCTTATCAAGCCACTTCAGCGTTTCTTCGCTATTGTTATTAAGCTGTATGTGCGCCATACCTAAGTACAGGAAGCTCAGTCCATCCTTCTCGTACTTGGTACCTTTAATCAGATCGATAGCCTTCTCAAACTCTTTCAAGGCACCGGGAATATTACCGCAGGCATTATACACATGACCTAACATCTTGGGCGCCAGAAACTGCTCGTCCTTAGCCACATCACGTCGACGTACCAAGTCGTCCTTCATGGTGTTGGCAATATGGTAGGCATCGTGAATATTCATGCGGTCGAGATTGTACATCACACCGCACACCCACGAGTCGTAATAGCCGGTATTATCCTTACATTCAATACAATGAGCCTGATAAGCCCAGCAAGCAGCATACACCTTATGAGAGTCGTCCTGAGAGCATGCGGCCCACATCGCATCACGCAGCTTGCTATGCTTAGCCGTGTCGCTACAGAAGTCTGTCTGAGACACCGCAGGCAACGTAACCAACAGTGTAGCAGCACAGAATATATATTTTGTCCAATGGTTCAAAGTCATTCTAAATAGGTTTATTTGGAAAATCCTCCGCAAAAGTAACGTTTTTCTGCGAAATCGCCAAACTTTTTCGGGCTTAAAATGTTATTTTTCGTATAAACTACACTAATATCAGAATTTTTATGTATTTTTGTGCCCGCTGACAACTAATTACAAAACGAGATATGAAATATTTATCAACAATCCTGCTGCTTGCAGCCAGTATGAGTGCTGGAGCGCAGACTCACGTTCTCGACGTGAACACCAAGAAACTAGGGGCACCCGTACAGCCCACTATGTACGGTATCTTTTTCGAGGATATCAACTATGCGGCTGATGGCGGACTGTATGCCGAGCTTGTAATGAACCGCTCGTTCGAGTACCCCAATCACTTTGCCGGATGGGATGTATCGGGCAACGTAACCATCAAGGATGACGGTCCATTTGAGCGAAACCCTCACTACGTACGCATGGCGCCTACAGGACATGGCGACAAGCACTCGATGATTGAGAATCGCGGGTTCTTCGGCATGGGTGTCAAGGGCGGTCAGGAGTATCGTTTCTCGGTTTGGGCCCGTGTACCTGATGGTGGAAAGGCCAAGCTGTGGATCGACCTGGTTGACAACGCTACAATGGGCGAAGACCAGAAGCTATGCAACGCTGGCGTAGAGGTTAGCGGCAGCGAGTGGAAAAAGTACACAGCCACACTGAAGCCAAAGACTACCTTTGCTAAGGCGCACCTGCGCGTATGGGCGGATAGTAAGGTAACTACCGATGTGGAGCATGTAAGCCTGTTCCCAACCGACACTTGGAAGGGACGCGAAAACGGCATGCGTAAGGATCTGGCACAGGCCCTGTTTGATATGCACCCTGGCGTATTCCGTTTCCCTGGAGGCTGTATCGTTGAGGGTACCGATCTGGCTACACGCTACCAGTGGAAGAACACAGTTGGTCCCGTTGAGAACCGACCACTGAACGAGAACCGCTGGCACTATACATTCACCAACCGTTACTTCCCAGATTACTATCAGAGCTACGGACTGGGATTCTTTGAGTTCTTCCAGCTGTGCGAGGACTTCGGTTCAGAGGCACTGCCAGTCATCTCATGCGGACTTTCTTGTCAGTTCCAGAACCCTGATCCTACCAAGCCTGGTGTACACGTAGCACTCGAGGATCTGGAGCCATATATTCAGGACGCACTCGACCTGATTGAGTTTGCCAATGGTCCTGCCGACAGCAAATGGGGTAAGGTACGCGCAGAGATGGGCCATCCTGAGCCATTCAACCTGAAGTATCTGGGTGTAGGTAACGAGCAGTGGGACTACGACGAGGCACATGGCGGCTTTGGTCCTGTGTTCACAGCACGCCTGAAGAAGTTCAGCGATGCCATCCGTAAGAAGTATCCTAACATCAAGCTCATCGGTACTACCGGTCCTAACTCAGAGGGTTGGGATTTCGACCTGCTGCAGCCTCGTATGAAGGAGCTGAAGGTAGATCTGTACGACGAGCACTACTATCGCAACGAGGAGTGGTTCCTGAGCCACGGACTGCGTTACGACTCATACGACCGCAAGGGTCCAAAGGTGTTTGCCGGCGAGTATGCCTGTCATGGCAGCAACAAGCACAAGTGGAACCACTACTATACATCACTGTTAGAGGCTGCCCACATGACTGGTATCGAGCGTAATGCCGACATCGTTCACATGGCTACCTATGCCCCACTCTTTGCACATGTTGAGGGTTGGCAGTGGCGCCCAGATGCTATCTGGTACGACAACCTGCGCATGTTCAAGTCGGTTAGCTACTATGTTCAGCAGCTCTATGCCATGAACAAGGGTACCAACGTACTGAAGCTGACGATGGACAAGAAGCCTGTAGCAGGTCAGCCTGGTCAGGACGGACTGTTTGCATCGAGCGTATGGGATGCCGCCACAGGCGAGGTGATTGTGAAGGTGGTTAACACTGGCGATCAGGCACAGCCCGTTAGCATTCAGCTGCAGGGCATCAAGGGCGCACGTACAGCCAACACCATCACACTCTGTCACGATGGTATGGACGACGAGAACACCCTGGATCAGCCAGAGAAGATTATCCCTCAGCCTGGCACATGTCAGGTAGAGGCCGGCAAGCAGGCTGCGGCTATCAACGATAATCTGCCAGCTAAGAGCTTCCGCATTTATAAGATTAAAAAGTAATCAAGTATATCGCAACACCATCAAGAGTCCCGCCATATAGCGGGATTCTTTTTATATATTACGGGCGCGCGTTCAGTTAAATATTCTAAAATAGTCAGATTACATACAGAAAATTAGTAATAAAATATGTAATTTTGCAGGTTGAAAACATGTTATACAACTATATGGATAAGAAAGAAATTATTAGCATTTGTACAAAAGTAGTGGCTGGAATTCTGGTTACAGTCGGCATCTTTGCTGTAGTACCCATGATTATGCTGGCCATGGACATTATCGGTGTAAGAATGGCTCCAGAGGGAATGGAACTGCCATTTACATTCAAGAAACTTGGACTTGACGCAATGGAAGCTAGCAACCCAGGCGTACTTACAACTTACGTATTTACACTCGCAACAACATTGTTGGCTGCTATCTATGCCCTGCTGCACGCTATCGGCAGAGCTACATTCAACATTGCACCCATGAAGCGTATTGAGCAGATTGCAGTAGGTGCCATCTTCGTGGTATCACTCTGCGTATTGCTGCCCACTACCAAGAGTATTTTCGATGCTACAGAGAAGGCCCTGGCACCTCAGGACGAGGATCGCAACACCTATATGGGCACACAGATGGACGAGTTTAGCAAGAACTACCTGATTAAGAACGGTTGGACACTGGTTAAGCACGAGCACTGTAACGACAACTACGTACGCAAGGGCGAGTACTACACAGGCGATACCGAGCATGCATATCTGGACGCTTGGAACCCTGCAGGACAGCAGGTTTACCACGCAGAGAAGCGCATGCCTGTTGAACCAGGTACATACCGCGTGATCTGTAGCGCACGTGCCGAGGGTAACGGCTGTTACATCTTTGCTACTACAACCAGCAAGAAGAGCGGCCTGAAACTGGTTGAGGTTCCTCACTATGGCAACAGCGGTGGTGAACTGTGGGAGAATGCTCCTGAGGGTTCAGACATCAAGGAAGCCAACAACGGCGAGGGCTTTGGCTGGAGTAAGGTAGTAGTTACCATCGAGGTGAAGGACGATGATACACTGGTATTCGGTGTGACAACCGATAAGAGCTTCACTGGAAAAGCCTACAACTCAAAGTGGTTCTCAGCAGCCGACTTCGAGGTTGAGCGCCTGAACATGAACTAATGACTAAGAGTCCTGGTGATAGGTTATCAAACCTTCTAAGGGACTCTTTAATATAGTACCCACATGATAGCCTAGTGTTTGCAGCACTAGGCTTAATTGTATCTGATAGTACCATGCTATACTACCTACAAACGATACGGGCAGCTCAGGACGGCCGTAACGCGACAGATGCAGGTTTACAAAATCGCTAAAAGCACTGTAAACCATCTCACGGATACCATCATCATCGAGATGGCGATGAATAAACTCTGAGAACGAAGCCAGGAAACGATTAGGCTGCGGCTGACGGTAAACCTTATCAATAATATCCGACAATTTAAGTTTTGTTTCCTGTTCAAACATATTACGCACACGCTGTGATAGAACGCCTGTATAGATGTCGTGAATCAAATGCTTACCTAACACAGCGCCACTACCCTCATCGCCAATAATATAGCCCAAAGCAGGGGTGTTATGAATAATCTTACAACCATCGTAAACACACGAGTTAGCACCTGTCCCAAGAATGCAGGCTATACCCGAAGTACGACCGCACAAGGCACGAGCTGCACCTAACATATCGCTATGAGCCTCGATGGTTTGAGCCCCAGGGAATGCCTCACGCAACAAACCTGTTACACGCTCCTCAACCTCAGGACGTACGCCACTACCATAAAAATATACATCAGTAATCTCTACATCACCCAACTGGGGAAGTAAGTCGCGAACAAGTACCTGACGGAACTCGTCGTCTGACATATGGAATGGATTCAAGCCCACGGTATGGGCCTCGACAGGTTGAATAGAGTTATCGGCATTAATACAAACCCAATCGGTCTTTGTACTGCCACTATCGGCTATCAGTTTCATAACTAAGCAATGTTAAAGCGTTCATTTTGGTGCAAAAGTAACAAAAAAAATGGAGAACTTGCAGAAAATAAAGAAAAAAAGAGTAATTTTGCAAGCAGAATAAAAGAACTTTAGCTGATTATGAAAAGATTATTGGTGTTTTGTATATTCGCATTGGCCATCGTTACCGAGGCTGGCGCGGTACTAAAGGAGAAAGATCTGGAACAGACGTTGGGTATTCTGCGTACCGAACTGAAGCAATACAACAACGAACTGGACCGACGTTCGACAGCACGCAGGGATCGCGCCAAACGACTGATACAGCAGTTGATGGGCACCATGAAGCGAGCCGATCAGAATGCACTGATGCTGTACTCGCAGCAGCAGGATAATGTGTTCGACCTGACTTATGCTTGCCATGAGGCCACACAGCAGTATCGCGATTTTCATAGACAGCAACTGCCTTTTACCAGTTTCTTGGAGAAAACCGAGGGTGAGATTGTCAGATACGACAGTCTGATAAACCATCTGCAAGGTATCCCTACACGCATTATGACCAAATACGGTACCAGCAATCGCGACTCTTGTCTGGTGCTGGCCCAGAGCATCCGTGAGAAACTGGAGGTGAACGCCAATATACTGCGTCGAAACATCTATCTGTACACAAAGGCCGAAAACCGTTTGAGCGAACTGAACGAGTACGCCCAGAAACGCTATTCGGACATACAGCAGAGCATTTTCATTAATGGCGGCGACAGCTACCCCACCCTGCTACAGAACTTAGGTCGCCGATGGCAACAGATAACCGACAACATACAGAAAAAGTACAGCTTTAATGCCAATGCCAACTCGCAATGGAGTCCGCAGTGGATATTCGGCATGTTCCTTGGTATCGTGTTCTACGTCATCGTATCTATCATACTCAACCTACTGTTCTTCAAGTTCATACTCCCCAACAAGGTAAAGACCGAGGAGTTCAAGAAAAAACGCGCCTGCATTATCATGGCTACCACCACGGTAACCTTTGCCATCATACAGGGACTGGTGATCAATAACTCGAATCAGAACTTCCTGATTATGGCCTCGGGCCTGCTGGTAGAGTATTCGTGGCTGCTGGGTGTGGTATTGTTCTCGCTACTGCTGCGCGTGAAAGGCGACCAAATAAAGAGCGCCTTCCGTATCTACGCGCCTTTAATTGCAGTAGGATTCGTAGTGATCGGATGTCGTATCATCCTGATTCCTAACGAGCTGGTAAACCTGGTACTGCCTCCTATCCTGCTGCTGTGTGCGCTGTGGCAATGGCTGGTAATACGTCGCCACAATCAGAACATTCCACGTAGCGACATCTTCTACACCTACGTATCGCTCATCGTATTCGTAGCTTCAGTAGTATGCTCGATGATAGGTTACACATTGTTTGCCGTACAACTCATCATCTGGTGGATCATGCAGCTCACATGTATCCTTACCATCACCTGCATCAGCCGTTACCTGGAGATATACGCTAAGCGTAAACGACTGACCGACAAACCCATAACGCAGACATGGTGGTACTATCTGGTTGAGAAAGTGGCTATGCCTGTACTGGGTGTACACTCCATCCTGCTGAGTATCTACTGGGCTGCCAAGGTATTTAACCTCACGGATATGTGTGTGAGAATATTCATGTATCCCGTTGTAGATACGCCAAACCTGCAGATATCGCTGGTAAAACTGATTATGGTGATTAACTCGTGGTTCCTGTTCCGTTACGTATCCAAGACAATTCTGGCATTCCTGAAGATGCACTACCAGATAAGCGATCCATCTACAGCCGCCAGCAAGGAGGTGATGGGACGCAACGTGATACAGGTACTGGTATGGGGCATGTGGCTGATGTTCTCGCTATCGTTGCTTAACATCAGTATCTACTGGATGCTTGCCTTGGGAGGCGGCTTATCAACAGGTATCGGTTTCGCCTCAAAAGATATCATTGAGAATATCTACTATGGCGCCTCGCTGATGGCAGGACGCATAAAAGTGGGCGACTGGATTGATGTAGATGGCACGATGGGTAAAGTAGTATCTATCAGCTACACATCTACAGTGATAGAATCAATCCAAGGTGAAGTAATTACCTTCCAGAACGCTCAGCTGTTCACTAAGAACTACAAGAACCTGACACGTAATCATGGTTATGTGCTCACTACCATCCCATTCGGCGTGGCCTACGGCTCGAACCTTAAGGAGGTGACCAACTTGGTTGAAGCGGCTGTAAACGCCATGCACAACCAGTATATCGACCCTGAGAAACAGGCCAAGTGCGTGGCTACCGAAATGGCCGACTCGAGTGTGAACTTCAAACTGGCAATCTGGGCCGAGGCTCCTAAGCGTACATACGTTATCAGCGAGGTACTGAAGTGCGTTTACGACACACTGAACGAGCATCACATCTCTATCCCATTCCCACAGCACGATGTACACTTAATCAATGGGTAAAAAGTTGTAAATTCCGCATAATCCGTAAGCAAAACTAAAATTATTAATAAATAATTTGGCGGATTTAGAGAAAATGCGTATTTTTGCAGCATAATTATGAGCAAAATGACAACTATCATAGCAGGACCTTGCGTTATCGAGTCGGCTGAACTGCTCGACACGGTAGCGCAGGAATTGGTGAGTATCAATAAAACACATGGTACCGACATTATCTTCAAAGCCTCGTTCGACAAGGCTAACCGTACATCGATTACTTCATTCCGTGGCCCAGGTATCGACCGTGGACTGCAGATGTTGGCTGACATCAAGTCGAAGTACGGATTGCGCATTCTGACAGATATACACGAGAGCTGGCAGGCTAAGCCCGTTGGCGAGGTGTGCGACGTAATTCAGATACCGGCATTTCTGTGCAGACAGACCGATTTGATTGTTGCTGCAGCCAAGACTGGTGCTGTAGTAAACATCAAGAAAGCCCAGTTCCTTTCGGGTAAAGACATGGTTTACCCCGTAGGCAAGGCAAAGGATGCTGGCGCCAAGGATGTTTGGTTGACTGAGCGTGGCAACATGATGGGCTATAACAACCTGGTGGTTGATTTCCGTAACATCCCTGACATGCTGGAGATTGTACCAACGGTTATCATGGACTGTACACATAGTGTTCAGCGCCCTGGTGGCAGCGATGGCAAGACTGGTGGCGATCGCCGTTTTGTACCACAGATGGCATTGGCCGCAAAGGCCTTTGGTGCCACAGGCTACTTCTTTGAAGTGCACCCTACCCCAGATCAAGGCCTCAGCGATGCCGCCAACATGTTAGAGCTCGCCAACTTTGAGCCCCTGGTAAAGAAGCTGATTGAAGATTAAAGGATTAAAATGAAGACTACAAGAGATATCGCAATACAATGTATTAAAGACGAGGCGGAGGCAGTGCTGAGTCTGATTCCACAGCTTGACGAGAACTTCGATAAGGCTGTAGAGCTGATTTTAAACTGCAAAGGCAAGGTAATCGTAACAGGCGTGGGCAAGAGCGGCCATATCGGTGCCAAGATTGCTGCCACCCTGTCGAGCACTGGCACCCCATCGTTCTTTACAAACCCTCTGGATGTATTCCACGGCGACTTAGGTGTGATGACCCAGGACGACGTGGTTTTGGCTATATCAAACTCAGGCCAGACAGACGAGCTTCTGCGTTTCATCCCCATGGTACTGCATATGCAGATACCTATCATCGGCATGAGCGGCAACCCCAAATCGCTGTTGGCCAAATATTCTACCTATCACCTGAACGTGCAGGTCGAGAAAGAGGCATGTCCGTTGAATCTGGCTCCTACCAGCAGTACTACAGCCCAGTTAACAATGGGCGATGCACTGGCTATTGCCTTGATGGAAAAGCGTAACTTCCAACCACGCGACTTTGCTCAGTTCCACCCCGGTGGCGAGCTTGGCAAGCGTCTGCTGACAACCGCTCAGGATGTAATGCGTACAGAGGATATGCCTGTATTGCCACCAGAGATGCATCTGGGCGAGGCCATCATCTTAGTGAGCAAGGCCAAGTTAGGTCTGGGCATCGCGATGGTGAACAACGAGATTGTGGGTCTGATTACCGATGGCGACATTCGTCGTGCTATGGAGAAATGGCAGGCCCAGTTCTTCGATCGTACCGTGAGCGACATTATGACACGAACACCAAAGATGGTAAAACCTGATACAAAGATAACAGAGATTCAACGAATCATGAACCAATACAAGGTACACTCGGTACTTGTAACCGATGGCGAAAACCACCTGCTAGGAGTGGTTGACCATTACTCGTGCATGATTTAGTGAAGAGTGAACAGTGAACGATATGAAGACTATAAAGAAAATACTAATCGCCTTAATGCTCATCATTCCGCTGGGAGTGGTGGCTGCTTATCTGTTTAAAACACTGGAAGCCCGCGATGGACTGACATCCAGTCAGGTAAACTGCATATTAAAGGACTCTCGAGGTTACATGTGGTTTGGTACCCCAGCAGGCTTGTACCGCTTTGATGGATACACCTTCCGTAACTTCCAGAGCGACTCGCAGAACGGCAGCTCGCTGAGCGATAGCTATATCAACTCTATCCAGGAAACACTCGATGGCAACCTGCTCATCGAAACAGCCTCAGGCTACTGCATCTACCACCCACAGACAGAGAGCTTTGAGCGCGATATGAAGCAAGCCTTTGCACGCATGGGTATCGAAACCATCCCATCGGTGGTATATGTAGATAAGCACAAGAATCTTTGGGGAGCCATCCCTAACAAAGGTGTGGTTTGCTATAACCAACAGCAGCAAACACTGCATGAGTTTGGTTATACCGATGATGCGAAAGGTGTGCCGCAAGGCGTGGTTTGCTCAATCAGCGAATGCAAGGAGGGTGCCCTGATTGTTTACGACGATGGTAAGATAGCCTGCTGCGATGTGATGCACCAGCAAAGCACTCTCTGGGTAAAAGAGGGAATCCCCGCACTGAGAGATCATCGCACAAAATCGCTGCGTGCCTACGCAGATGTGAATGATAACATCTGGTTGTACGGACAGGGCACTCTGGTGATGTACGACAAACAGAAAGGCACTTGGGACTACACCATGGGCGAGAAACTGGGTGTAACAGGTCTGGGTGTGGATCGTAACATCAACGGAATGGCTAGTAGTGCCGGTAGCATATGGGTTGGTAGCGACCAGTTAGGACTGATTCGCTTTGATCCTAAGACCTTCGAGTATCAGGAGGTTCAGCCTAAGAACATCAACGAGCAGCAATGGGTAAAAGACCACACCAGTATTCAGAGTCTGTATATGGACGATACTGGTTTGCTCTGGGTAGGAACCGAGAAATCGGGTGTGGCCTATACCGGTAAGTATATCTACCGCTTTGGTTCCGACCTAATGGGCGATGTAACCGCTATGGCGCAACATCCCAATGGCACCATCTGGTACGGAACAAGCGACCGAGGTGTGATAGGTTTCGATGGAAAGTTGGCTAGTCTGAAGGTATCGTGCATGAGCACCACCCCTGATGGAAGTATCTGGATTGGTTCAAAGCGTAACGGACTGACACGCATCAAGGATGGTGTATCAACCATCTACTCGGTATCAAAGGACAGCGTTCGTACCATTATCGACGACCATATCAACGCCCTGACATGCGATAAGATTGGTAACCTGTGGATAGCCACCAACGGTGGTCTGCAGGTGTACAACCCACGAATGAACTCGTTCTCAAGTTATACACGCGAGAATGGTAAGTTGAGCACCAACAGCATTACCAGTTTGTTCTACAAGCAGGATGCTAATGCCAATAACCTTTTGGTAGGTACCAGCGAGGGACTGATTATCCTGAACCTCTCAACCACCGAGAAGAAGGTTCTGACAGGTAACAGCACCAACCTGAAGAGCTTTACCAACAACTATATTACGCAGATATTCCAGGATTCGCGCGGACTGATTTGGGTTGGTACTCGCGAAGGACTGAACATTCTGAATCTGGAGACAGATGAGCTCGACTATCTTACCGAGAAGCAGGGCTTATGCAATAATAACATCTGCGGTATTGCCGAGGACAAGAACCACTGCATCTGGGTAACCACAAGCCGTGGTGTGAGCCGTATTGTGATACAGCGTAACCACGAGGACGGTGTAAACAACTATGGTCTGTACAACTACAGCACAGCCGATGGTTTGCAGAGCAACGAGTTTAATACCGGTGCTATCCTAACCAAACAAGATGGCGAGGTATTGCTGGGCGGACTATATGGTGTGAACTGGGTACTGCACAGAGATGGTGCCGAGAAGGAGGACCTGCCACGTGTGATGCTCACCCAGCTGTTTATCGGCGAAGAAGAGATTATTACCGGTCATGAGTATCATGGCAAGGTGATACTTACTCAGGCTCTGAACGAAACCAGTCGTATCGATCTGGCTCACAACCAGAGCACCTTCAGCATCAAGTTTGCTGCTGGTAACTACAACCAGAGCGAGCGCCTACAGTTTATGTACTGGATGGAAGGTCGAGACGAAGACTGGCATCATGGTGACGCGCTGTCGCATGGTGTAAACTTCAACAACCTGTCGGCAGGTAAGTACTATCTGCACGTAAAAGCCATCAACGCCGAGGGAGCAGTAAGTACGCAGGAGCGTGTGCTTGAAATCAACGTAGAGCGCCACTTCCTGCTGTCGTGGTGGATGATAACAGCCTATCTGATTGTGCTGGCGGTAATCATCTACTTCTGGCGCATAGGTATCAATCAGCTTAAAGCCATCAAGCACCGTAAGGAGGCTGTGATCAAAGAACTGAAACTGCAACGCGAGGAGATTAAGGCTGCGAGCGACGACTTACGACAGCCTATGGCTCGTATGACATCTATCATTGGTAACCTGTCGGAGAAAGAGAAGACGCTTGAGGAGAAAGAACAGTTGAATGCACTGCACTCGCAGATGCTACAGATTATCACTCGAGTGGCTGATATGCAGATGAATCTGGAACACCCAGAGGAGCGCGCTAAGACTATGGTTCAGGACCGTTTGACCATCAACAGCAAGGGCGAGATTGAGTTGCCAGAGATTGCTAGCGATGTTCTGACATCTGAATCGACTCACTCACGTGCTGCTATCGACTCGCCAACTTCGAAGTTTACCGTTATCATGATCGATGACAACGAAGAGTTTCTGGAGTTTGCTGGTGCACGACTGAGATTTGTATATAACTTCCACGTTTATAACGACATCGAGAAAGCTGCCGAGGATCTGGAGCAGATTAAGTGCGACCTGGTGGTTTGTAAGCAGGATATGTTTGGTATGACTGGTAGCGACCTGTGTAACCAGTTGAAGACCAACTACGCTACTCAGAACATAAAGTTTATCCTGATGACCGACACCGTATTAACACCTCAGGATATGCGCTCGAAGAATATCACCCTAAGTGCCGATGACTATCTGGCCAAGCCATTCAACATGCAGGAGGCCACGATGCGATTCAACAAGGTACTGGGATTGGGTGCCGTACAGATGGACAGCAACCTGATTGAGGGTGCAGAGACACGTCGACTGGAAGGACAGAGCAGCAGTATGACCACAGCTACCGAGACAATGGATGCTGGCGAGATAAGCGCCACCGCACTGGCCGAGGTAAGTGCCGACGACCCCATGAACAAGGTAGATACAGTGGTTAAGAACCCACGCAGTCAGGCAACATCCAGCAACCTACCTGAAGGTATCAAGGGCATCGACGACGAAGAGGAAGGCGGCGGTAACGACTTCTCGATGATGGATGCAATGGACCGTCAGCTGCTGAAGAACATTGAGCAATACGTACTACAGAATATGAGCCGCGGACAAATCAGTCTGGAAGAGATGGCCAATGCCATGGGAATGGGACGCGTACCATTCTTCCATCGTGTTCGCAGCCTGACAAGCAAAACACCAGCAGAGCTCGTGAGAGACATGCGACTGAAACACGCCTGCATTCTGCTGAAACGCACTAATATTAACATGAGTGAGTTGGCGTCGAACATTGGATTTATGACGGCCGAGAACTTCATCAATATCTTCAAGGAAAAGTTCGGCATGACGCCACTCGAATACAGATTGAAACATCGTAAATGATATTAAGTAAACAACATCAGACAGGAATAGCCATCATGCTATTCCTGCTGATTTCTCTGATTGGAAAAGCTCAGACAAGCGACTCGCTGATAGTGAGCCAAATGAAAACTGTTGGTATTAACTTCTACCCACATAACGAGGTACAACTGATTATGTCGGGTAAGGATAAGTTCGACCTCTTGTTCGAGGACATCCGACAGGCCAAGAGCAGTGTACACCTTGAGTATTTTAATTTTCGCAACGACTCGATAGCCTCGCTGCTGTTCGACATACTGCGCGAGAAGCGCAAGCAGGGTGTTGAGGTACGTGCGCTGTTCGACGGGTTTGGTAATGACTCGAACAACCAGCCACTGAAGAAACATCACATCAAGAGTCTACGTGCCGACAGCATCGATATCCACGAGTACGACCCTGTGCGTTTTCCTTGGGTAAACCACATCTGGCCTCGCGATCATCGAAAGATTGTTGTGATCGACGGACGTATTGCCTATACGGGTGGTATGAACGTGGCCGATTACTATATTGTGGGCACCAAACAGGTGGGCGAATGGCGCGATATGCATTGCCGCATTGAGGGGCCTGTAGTTAACGAACTGCAGGAAATCTTTGCCCGTATCTGGCAGAAGGTTACCAAGGAGCAACTGAACGATTCCAAATACTATCAGGGTCAGGACAAAGGCAATAAGATGGTGGGTATCGCAAATCGTGAACCCAACAAAACCAACAAGATCATGCGTCAGTTCTATATCTCGGCACTCGACGATGCACAGGACTCTATCCAGATTATCAACCCCTACTTTACACTCACGCCATCTGTAAAAAAGGCTATTCATCGTGCCATCAAGCGTGGTGTAAAGGTTGATATCCTGGTATCAGCCAAGAGCGATATTCCCTTAACACCCGATGCCGTATTCTATAATGTACACAAACTGATGAAGAAGGGCGCCAACATTTGGCTGTATCAGCCAGGATTCCATCACTCTAAGATTATGATGGTGGATGGCCGGTTCTGCACCGTGGGCAGTACCAACCTGGATTCACGCAGCTTGCGATACGACTACGAGGTGAATGCATTGATAATTAACAAGCAGGTAACCCAGGAGTTGCAGGATATGTTTATACGCGACACCAAGAAGAGCGTGCTGTTAACGCCCGACGAGTGGAACAAGTTCCGTACAGGCTGGCAGAAGTTCCGTGGCTGGTTTGCCCAATTATTTACCCCATTTATGTAAGCACTCATGAACAGAAACACCGTCATATCTATAGCAAAGGGTTTAGCCATCATCCTGATGGTGATAGCTCATGCCGAGGCTCCAGGCTGGCTATGCCGATTCATTTTCGAGTTTCACATGCCGCTATTCTTTATCACTGCAGGCTACTTCTTCTCACTGAAGTACCTGAACGATGAAGCCACGTTTGTAAAAAAGCGCGTAAAGGGCCTTTATATCCCCTTTGTAAAATGGAGCGTGTTCTTCCTGCTTATCCATAATCTGATGTTCAAGATTGGTATCCTGAACGAAATGTATGGCAACGAGATGGGCGGTGTTACCCACCCTTACAGCTGGCACCAGATGCAGCAGAACCTATGGACCATCTTTACCTCGATGGCAGGATACGATGCATTCCTATGTGGTGCGTTCTGGTTCTTCCGTGGATTGTTTGTAGCTAGCATCTTATACCTTATTATATATAAGGTGTTCGACAGCACGATATCATCCGCACGCTATAAAAAAGCCATCCCCTACCTCATCTGTGTCATTATGCTGTTGCTGTGCGGCTGGAAAACCTACGAGGGGCTGAGGGTGCTGACACTGATACAGGGCGGTTATCGCGATATGATGGGCTGTTTCTTCTTTGGTTGCGGATTTATTTTCCGACAGTATGCCGAGAGTTATCAAGCGGCTATCAAGCGCTACTATGCCATCTTCTGGACTACTATAATGTTTGGCATTGTTGTATATCTGTTCTCGCACTACCTCACAGCCAACATGAACTGGCGCTCTACCTATACCCAGTTCCTGTCGCTGCCTATACCAGCCATTCTGGGATTCCTGATGATGTACAACATCAGTATGCTGCTTGACAAGAAAGATAACTGGCTGAAACGATTCCTGGTATATACGGGCGACCACACGCTGAATATCTTTATCTTCCACATTGTAGCCTACAAGGTGGTTAGCTTGATAAAGATATGGTATTACAGCTTGGATATCCGCCAGATAGGTTGCCACATGGTGATACACCACAACTCGCAGCACGACGCGTTCTGGGTGCTCTACACCATTGCTGGTGTAGGCTTACCATTACTGGGCACATGGCTATCTGAAAAGTGGAAGACTAAGCGTTGTAAACGTCAACCCAATCTACCATCATCCGCATCTCACGCTCAGTAATGCCTTTTTGCATGAGCAGTTCGTGCTCTTTGTAAATCAGATCACAAACGGCACTCCAACGATCCTCCCTGGGTTTGGCATTGGTTACGTAGGTACGGAAGCAGTTGGCGGCATCGTCAATCTTACCTGTGAACCACAGATAGAAACCATAGTTGATGGCATCGATTTCATTAGGTTCTTCCTGTTCATTCAGCTGTTCGTACAGGCGCTCTGCCTGTTCGTACTTGCCGTTGCCAGTAAGTGCCCAAGCCAATACACGTACTACATCCAGATTATCGGCATCCTCGTAGTTCAGACGGAACAGAATCTGTTCGGCCTCATCAAAACGATACAGGTTGGTAAGACAGATGGCTTTGTTAAGCTGATACGATTTCTTATCGGCATTCATCTCCAGCAACTGGTTATAGGCATCGAGCGCTTTCTCATAATCCATATGTTTAAACCAGATACGGGCCAAGCCTAATAAAGCCCGCTCACTCTGAGGATTCAACTCAAGGGCCTTGCGATAGCTATCCTCGGCATTATCACCCAGATACCCCTTTAGCATATAGTAATCGTAATCGTGATACCTCTCCTCAAACCAATTATCCATCAACCCTTTGGCATAATACTTCTGGTTACGTTTAATCAGGAAAGCAACCACATCCTTAAAATAAGCCTGTATATCAGTATTATCAAATGCAGTTCGGGTAATGAACATGCTCTGGAACGAATCCTTCTCGAACACGTTCTTAAACTCGTTGTGAAGCGGATTAAGACGGAAGAAACGGAACATGTCCTGCAGATAGATACGACGGATATAGGCAGGCGTACTCATTTCCTCTGTTCCTAACTTCTGATACATCACGGCCTCGCCACGATCCAGCATCTGGCGGACATTTTCGGGAATACCATTCAGCACAGTCTCGAAGGCCAGCAGGAACGAGTACTTATCGCTATTGCAGAACGGGCCAAACTCAAGAATGCCCGACAGGAACTTAACGTTGCCATACTTATCCCAAGTCTGTGCTACGCCTGGGTGATCGGTAAAGAACGGAGTAAACCAGTTAGATATCTCGTTAAAGAACGGGTAACGCTTCATCTGCGAGAAACCACCAAAATACACATCGCTACCCTGCTTCTGCATGTCGATCATACGATGGAAGGTGTTCTCTAACTTTTCAAACTCCTGCTCTTCGGCATCAGGATGCAGAATATCATTCAGGATACTCTCCTCGTCCTGTTCCTGCTCGTCTCTATGCTGCATCTTCTGCTGATTCTTTAACAACTCGGGCATAATCTCCTTCTCAATGGTATTACGGTCCTCATCGGCACTCAGACAATAGAAGAACTGCTCCTGAAGTTCAATCAGTTCCTTCATGCAGTTGGGGTTCTGCACGGTTTGCTCAACCAGCGTTCGCATCTCAGGGAAGAGGAATTCCTCTAACTCGTTATCGAGCGAGAACACCCAACCGAACAGGGCTCGCTGGCGCACATACTCATCAATCGACTGCTGGTACACATGGATGAGTGTACGGAACTTAACCATATCGTAGCAGTTCATGGATGCTAGTGTGATGGCACTTACAATGAGCTGCTGGTCGGCAGAATCAACGGTGGGCGACAACAACAGCTGCTCGATAGACTCACCCTGTCCGTCGGTCCATAAGTCGGCAGTCAGAATGTGGGCAAAAAGCTCAGTCATCAGTTGAGTGTGCTGCTGGTGCAGCGC
The DNA here is from genome assembly GCF_900107775.1 of Xylanibacter ruminicola. GTDB lineage: Bacteria > Bacteroidota > Bacteroidia > Bacteroidales > Bacteroidaceae > Prevotella > Prevotella ruminicola_C. The sequence goes on along the minus strand of NZ_FNRF01000003.1, from coordinate 448,771 downwards.
TTTGCGACGCTCTTTTACGATGTGCTGAGGTTCCAGTTCGAGCAAGGCGATATCAGACACGAACTTCTCTAACTGTTCGCGAACTACCTGTACCGACCAGTCACGCGGACTCAGGTGTGCCTTCATAAAGAGCGATGCCATCAGGGGCGATTGCAGCACGCGGGCATTGGTCATCACGTTGGCATAAAGCACATACATGCGGTGCAGCAGCTTATGGTAAAGCTGTGGCAGTTCCGGGTCTTTGTATCCTTTGCGCCAATAGTCGATCATCATCTGATAATCGGTTTTGATGGCAAACAGCCGGTCGGAATTAATCTGGTGCGGATGGGCTGCCAGATAATTCTCCATATCCTTGATAGCGCACATCAGGTCTTTTCCCTTGAGTGCACCCAAAACTTTTTCTAAAGTATCGTCTCTAAACATGTGTTACTTCTTCTTTTTTTCAAGCCAGTTCTTAGCGCGGTCAATGTCTTTCTGTCGTGGTGCCTGATAGGTAAACTTCAGCGAATCGGGCAAGGCATTGATGGCCTGAGGTGTTAAGCCGTAGTACTTTTTCAGTATCTCCTTGTAGTGTGTTACACCAAAATGGTTAATCGAGTCGCAAGCCTGCTTGTAACCCTTCATAAACACCTCCATCTGATGCTGGCGGGTCTTATCGTCCATATTCTTGGTGCGAAACACAAGGGCACCCATCTGCATATCCTCCTTACGGGTGTCGAGCATCACGTGGTGCTTCTTCAGCAAGGCCTGACTGGCCTGTGGTTCTGTAAGCAGCATGGCATCCATCTCATTGTTCTCAAGCATTTTCAGACGAACGTTCACATCGTTAATCTGTATGCGGAACACGCGCTCTGGAGCCAGTTTGGCACTATCCACAGCTATATCGCCCAGCATGTCGGTAACCGAGTAGCGGGTCATGGCCAGCATCTTATCGTCGAGATGCTTAAAGTTAGTGATACGCAACTGGCGCTGACTCAGCATCAGCCAATAAGCATTGGTAGCAGCAGCATATCGCAAGGGGGTACCCTCCTTCGCCATCTTCTCGGCACGTACCAAGTCGGTAATGGCACCTTCGGCACGACCACGAATCAGGGCTGTATCAACGTCCATCTGGGCAGTATATCGTTTCAGGCGGATGTCAACGGCAGTATCAAACATCTGGCGCTCTTTGGCCACAAACACTGGCAGACAATCCAATGTGGGCATGACGGCGATCTTGAGTGCAGCCGAATCCTCACGCCACAACTTCAAACGCTGCTCACGCGAGAGACGTTTGGTTTCTTCGTACGACTGCCCGCAAGCGGCGAGCATGACGAGAGCTATGAATGCTAAAACTAATTTCTTCATAATCGAGTGCAAAGGTACTGATTTTTTGAAAAAAAGCTTCTTTTTTTTGCTTTTTTTATTACCTTTGCACACATTATGGCAAAAGATAAGATAGCATACGTTTGTTCAAACTGCGGACAGGAATCGCCAAAGTGGATTGGCAAGTGCCCTGCCTGCGGACAATGGAATACGTTTAAGGAGATAAAAGTAGCTCCTAGTTCTACCCCTAAAACGGCTGCAGCAAGGGGCGGGTTAAGCGCTGGCACATCAGCCCAGTCGTCGGCTTTGCATGCAGGTAAGGTGCTGCGATTGCGCGACATCAGTTCGAAGGACGACCCTCGTATCGACATGCACGATGCCGAACTGAACCGTGTGCTTGGTGGCGGATTGGTGCCTGGCAGTATCGTACTGCTGGGTGGCGAGCCTGGTATCGGCAAATCAACCCTTTCGCTACAAACGATGCTTAACATGCCCGAGAAGAAGATTCTATACGTAAGCGGTGAGGAAAGCGCCCATCAGCTAAAGATGCGTGCAGAACGACTGGGTGGCGAAAACGAGAACTTCCTGCTACTTACCGAGAACTCGCTCGAAACTATCTTCGACCATATTAAAGAGGTACAGCCCGAACTAATTGTGATCGACTCGATACAAACCATTTCTACCGAGGATGTTGAGTCGAGTGCAGGCTCTATCGCACAGGTGCGCGAGTGCGCTTCAGCCCTACTCCGTTTTGCAAAAACCAGCGGTGTGCCCGTAATCCTGATTGGTCACATCACCAAAGAGGGCACCTTGGCCGGTCCTAAAATCCTCGAGCATATTGTGGATACAGTTATCCAGTTCGAAGGCGACCAGCACTATATGTACCGCATTCTGCGCAGCATCAAGAACCGCTTTGGTTCTACAGCCGAACTGGGCATCTACGAGATGCTGCAGAACGGATTGCGACAGGTATCGAACCCATCCGAACTGCTGCTCACACAGGATCGCGACGGCCTTTCGGGCATCGCCATCACATCGGCCATCGAGGGTATTCGTCCGTTCTTAGTCGAGACGCAGGCCCTTGTTTCAACAGCCGCCTACGGCACCCCTCAGCGTTCGGCCACAGGCTTTGATCAGCGCCGACTGAACATGCTACTGGCTGTGCTTGAAAAGCGCGTGGGCTTTAAGCTGGCACAGAAGGATGTGTTTGTGAATATTGCAGGCGGACTTCGTGTTACCGACTTGGCGATGGACCTGAGTGTGATTGCGGCTGTGCTCTCATCAAATGTCGACACACCTATCGAGTCGGGTTGGTGCATGGCAGGCGAGGTTGGACTGAGTGGCGAGGTGCGCCCCGTCAATCGTATCGAGCAGCGAATTGCCGAGGCCGAGAAGCTCGGATTTACCGATATGATTATCCCAAAATACAACCTTCAGGGCTTCGACAAGAATAAATATTCAATCCGTTTGCACCCTGTAAGAAAGGTGGAAGAAGCCCTACGTGCAATCTTCGGATAACAATTTGCTATACTTTTGAACATTTTGCTTACATAATTGATAGTTGAGCGCAAAAAAGAATTAAATAATCAATGTTCAATGTTCAATGTTCAATGTTTTTTAGTAACTTTGCAGTCGCATTTTAAAATGAAATTTTTCACATTATTAAATATTTAAATTATGACTATCAACGAATTCAACTTTGCCGGTAAGAAGGCAATCGTACGTGTAGACTTCAACGTACCCCTCGATGAGAATGGTAAGATCACAGACGACACCCGTATCCGTGGTGCCCTGCCTACCCTGAAGAAGATTCTGGCTGATGGTGGTGCTACTATCATCATGAGCCATATGGGTAAGCCCAAAGGTAAGGTAGATGCTAAGAAGTCACTCGGTCAGATCCGCGAGGCTGTTGAGAAGGCTCTGGGTGTTCCCGTTGCTTTCGCTCCCGACTGCGCTAAGGCTGCTGATGCTGCTAAGGCTCTGAAGATGGGTGAGGCTCTGCTGCTCGAGAACCTTCGTTTCTATCCTGAGGAAGAGGGTAAGCCAGTAGGTATCGACAAGGCTGATCCTGCATACGACGAGGCTAAGAAGGCTATGAAGGCCAGCCAGAAGGAGTTTGCTAAGACTCTCGCTTCTTACGCTGACTGCTACGTAATGGATGCCTTCGGTACAGCTCACCGTAAGCACGCTTCTACAGCTGTTATCGCCGATTACTTCGACGCTGACAACAAGATGCTGGGTCTGCTGATGGAGAAGGAGGTTCAGGCTGTTGACGCCGTTCTCTCTAACATCAAGCGTCCTTTCGTTGCCATCATGGGTGGTTCAAAGGTATCTTCTAAGATCGGTATCATCGAGAACCTGCTCGGTAAGGTTGATAAGCTCATCCTCTGCGGTGGTATGACATATACCTTCGCTAAGGCTCACAACGGTGAGATTGGTGATTCAATCGTTGAGCTCGACAAGCTGGATGTAGCTCTCGGTGTTGAGGAGCTGGCTAAGAAGAACGGTGTAGAGCTCGTTCTGGGTTCTGACTGCACCGCTACTAACGGTCTCGACTTCGGCACAATGAGTGTTAAGGAGGGTGCACAGATCATCAACTGCCCTGCTAACAACGTACCTGCTGGTTTCGAGGGTGTTGACGCTGGTCCTGAGAGCCAGAAGGCATTTGCCGAGGCTATCAAGGGTGCTAAGACCATCCTGTGGAACGGTCCTGCTGGTGTATTCGAGTGCGACGCTTTCACCGCTGGTTCACGTGCTATCGGCGACGCTATCGCTGAGGCTACCAAGAACGGTGCATTCTCACTGATTGGTGGTGGCGACTCTGTAGCTTGTGTAAACAAGTTCGGACTTGCTGATCAGGTATCTTACATCTCAACTGGTGGCGGTGCTCTGCTCGAGGCCATCGAGGGTAAGGTTCTCCCTGGCGTAGCTGCTATCAAGGGTGAGTAAAAATCAGACACGATTCGATTTTTTAAATAACCAATCAATGGCCGTTCTGCTTCACAGCAGGCGGCCATTATGCTTTTAACATTCTAACTAAATTTATCAAGTATGAGAAAACTATTTGTATTCCTTGCAATGGCAGCATGCGGCCTATTTACAACCGCAACGCTGAACAGTTGCACTAACGACGACAATGCCATTCAATCCCACGTATTGGCAAAATCAAAGCTTGTAGGCAAGTGGACCGTTTATTACGTTGAAGAGGGTTACGATCAGGATATGATTGGAACCGAATGGTGGTATGGTGCCGATGGCAGTTTCACCAACGTACAAGGCGAGCACTACACAGGTACAGGCACATACGAATGGGATGGCGACCTACTGGTAATGACAATCAACAACATGCCTTGGTCGGCACAAGTCAAGAAAATCACCAACACCGAAATGATATGGTATGGACCCCTCACTGGCAAAACTATCAAACTAAAAAGACAATGAATAAAAGATTTTTAATTATTACTATCCTTGCGGCAGGACTGACCAACACCAGCTGGGCCGACAAACAAGAGAAGCTTGCATCGCCTAACGGCAAAATCGTAGCCAACATCAATATTGGCAAAGAGTTAACTTACAGCGCCTCGTTCAACGGCGAACAGATTCTGAAAGATTGCCCCCTTAGCTTGCAAGTTGGACAGGAATTATTGGGTGTAAACCCAAAGTTAAGCAACACAAAACGTACTAAGATTGATGAGCAGATACGACCTGTAGTGCCTTTAAAACAGGCCGTAGTGCCCAACAAGGCTAATGCCTTAACGCTCAACTTCAAGGGCTACAGCGTAGAGTTCAGAGCCTACGACAACGGGGTGGCCTATCGCTTTATTATAAATAAGAAAGGTGTTGTAGATATCGTAAACGAAGGTATCAACTACCATCTGCCTACAGCCTTCGAGGCTCACATCTCGAAGACTCGCAACTTCAACACCTCGTACGAACAGCCTTACACGCACATCAGCACAGCTCAGTATAAGGCCGATGACGAGATAACCTATCTGCCAGTACTGCTCGAAAGTCCCAAAGGCACCAAGGTACTTATCTCCGAGAGCGATGTGCGCGACTATCCCCACACTTTCCTTAAGAGCACGGGCGCCAATGGTTTTACAGCCGTTCATCCAAAATCGCCCGAAACATGGGAGCCACGTGGCGACCGAGGTTGGACCATCACCAAAGAGCGCAACTGCATTGCCCGTACTAACGGACAGCGCACCCTGCCCTGGCGTTTTGCCGTTATCGGCAGCGATGCCACGATAGCTGCCAACCAGATGGAACTGGTGCTTGGCGGCAAGTGCGAACTGCAGGATGTATCGTGGATTAAGCCCGGACAGGTTAACTGGGACTGGTGGAACCACTGGACAGTATGGGATGTGGACTTTGAGTCGGGCATCAACAACGCCACCTACAAATACATCATCGACACGGCCCAGAAGTTTGGCGTAGAATACGTACTGCTCGACGAAGGCTGGAACAAGCGTGTTGAAGATCCATTTACCTACAGCAATGATATCGACGTGAAAGAATTAGTGGAGTATGGCGCCCCTAAGCAGGTCGGCATCATTCTCTGGCTATCATGGCTCACCGTTGAGCAGCATCCCGACCTTATTAAGCATTACGCCGATATGGGTGTGAAGGGACTGAAGATCGACTTTATGGACCACAGCGACCAGTGGATGGTGAACTTCTACGAGCGCACCGCCCGCGAGTGTGCCAAGCACAAGTTGCTGGTGGATTTCCACGGTTCGTTCAAGCCATCCGGCCTGGAACAGCGCCTGCCCAACCTGATTTCGTACGAAGGTGTGCGTGGCTTGGAACAAGGCGGAGGTTGCCGACCTGAGAACAGTATCTGGCTGCCGTTTATGCGTAATGCCGTTGGTGCAATGGACTTTACACCAGGTTCGATGCAGAACGCTCAGCCCGAGGATAATCACGGCACAGGCTCGTTACCGATGGGAGGAGGAACACGTGCCTATCAGATGGCACTCTACGTGTGCTTTGAGAGCGGACTGCAGATGCTGGCCGACAGTCCTACCCGCTATCTGCGCGAAGAGGCGTGCACCCAATTCATAGCCTCGGTACCCACCACATGGGACGAAACCCGCGTATTGGCTGCCAAGGCAGGCGATTACTACGTAGTAGCCAAGCGCAAAGGTGCAAAATGGTTTGTAGGAGCCATCACAGGCAGCAAGCCTCAGGACATCACTATCAGTCTCGACTTCCTGACTCGTCCTGCCATGCTCACCTCCTTCCGCGACGGACGCAACGCCCATCGCATCGCCGTAGATTACAAAAAGGAGACTCAGGAGGTGAATCCTGCCACCACGCTCACCCTCCATCTGGCACGCAACGGCGGCTGGTGCGGCTCGATAGAATAGCACTAACTAACATTTTAAGATTACATATCTAAAATTATCTCCGCCAAATTTGTTTTTTCCGGATATTCTTTTTACCTTTGTGCCCAAGAAAAAAACAATCTAATATTAATCCTATGAAAAAGAATATCCTAATAGCCGGTAGCCTATTGCTGACAGGCTGTGCCGACATAACAAACAATGTGGCAGAGAGTTTTAATAACAACCTGATTGCAGAAAACCGCTATCAGATGATTCTGGATGGCCTGCAGGTAACACTCATCATCACCCTTTGCGCCACGATTCTCGGCACACTATTAGGCGGACTGGTGTGTTGGATGCGCATGAACCGCCACAAATGGCTGCGACACATAGCCAGCGCGTATATCGACCTGATGCGAGGCACCCCCGTACTGGTGCTGCTCATGCTGATGTACTATGTACTAATGGCGCCAATAGATGCCACTGGCATCGTGGTAGCCATCGTAACCTTTGCCCTGAACACCGCAGCCTACATCAGCGAGATGCTGCGCACCTCCATCCAAGGCATTGACCGAGGACAGACGGAGGCTGGACTGGCATTGGGCTACACACAACGACAAACATTCATCAGAATCATACTGCCACAGGTAGTCAAGGCTGTCATGCCCGTCTATCAGGGCGAGGTAATAAGTCTGCTGAAAGGCACAAGCATCGTGGGCTACATCGCCGTGAACGATATGACACGAGCATCCGACCTGATACGCTCACGCACCTTCGACGCCTTCTTCCCGCTCATCGTCACAGCCATCATCTACTTCCTGATAGCCTGGCTCATCGGCCAACTGCTCACTGCGCTGCTGCAACGACAGCGGACCAAAGCCACAGCTGCAGCCGTCATGCTGACCCTGTCGGGGCTCGTGGCCTACGTGCCTTCGATACTAACAGATGCGCAGGCAACGACAGCAGACACAACCGACGCACCACCAGCCATCAAGGCACTATCGGGCAAGCGCGTAGGTGTCATCATCGGCAGTATCCAAGATATTGCAGTAAGCACGATGGCGCCCGATGCCGACATACTGCGCATGACCACCACCACCGACATGATGGCTGCCCTGGAGAACGGCAAGGTGGATGTGGCAGGCAGCGAGAGCCTCACACTGATATTCAACAAGGAACTGGCTGACAAGGTTGACTCCGTAGGAGCCGGACTTACACCGATTCCTATTGGCGCATGCTTCAACCAGAAAAATACTGAGCTGCAGCAAGACTTCAACAGTTTCCTGGCAGAAATCCGACGCGACGGCACCTATCAGAAAATATTCGACCGCTGGCAGAAATCCGCCAATCCGTCGGCTATGGACATTCCACAGCAGCGCGGCACTGGGCGCACCGTGCGCATAGCCACCTATCCTGCCATGCCTCCCTTCAACTTTATCAACTCCGGCAAACCATCGGGCCTGGAAATCGACCTGCTGACAGAGTGGGCCAACCGCCGCAACTGGCAACTGGAATTCCTGGTAATGGACTTTGCCGCTCAGATACCCGCTGTACAGACAGGCAAGGCCGACATGGCCATGGGTGCCATCAGCATCACCGAAGAGCGACAAAAGCAGGTACTCTTCTCCAATGGCTACATCGAGTCGCACATCGTGCTGATCACACGCAAGAATGAAGCATCAATTATCACGAATCCGTCATACTCTTTCAGCACAGAGCACCCCACGAGCCCCTGGCCGTGGATGGTAGCAATACTTGTCATTGCCGGTAGCGGGGGTTGGTTCATCGTTCGCCGCAAGCGCTACAGCCAGCGGCAGCCTACTACCAACGCACTGGAGCAGCCGAAGGATGAGAAGGAGGCCGTCATCAGCATCGCCCACATGAAGAAGAGCTATGGCACGTTTGATGTGCTGCGCGACATCAACCTTGATGTGCATCGGGGCGAAGTGATCTCTGTCATAGGGCCATCCGGCACAGGTAAAAGCACCTTCCTGCGCTGCCTTAACCTCCTTGAGCAGCCTACTGGCGGGAGCATTCTCATAGGTGGAAAAGACATACTGGAACGCAATGCCGACGTGCCGCTATTACGGCGACGCATGGGTATGGTGTTCCAGTCGTTCAACTTGTTCAATGGCATGTCGGTGCTCGACAATATCTGTCTGGCGCCCATGCAACTGTTAGGAAAAACACGGGAGGAAGCCGAGAAACGCGCTCAGCAACTGCTTGAGATGGTAGGACTGGCCGAGCGTGCCACAGCCATGCCCGAGCAACTTTCCGGCGGACAGAAACAGCGTGTGGCCATAGCCCGCGCACTGGCCATGGAGCCGGAGATATTGCTCTTTGATGAGCCAACCTCAGCCCTCGACCCCACCATGGTGAGCGAGGTGCTGGGCGTAATGACCAAACTGGCACGTGAGGGGATGACGATGATTGTGGTGACACACGAGATGCGATTTGCCCGGCAGGTGAGTAGCCGTGTACTATTCTTTGCCGATGGCGTCATCTATGAGGATGGCACCCCCGACCAACTCTTCGACCATCCGCAGCGCGAACGCACCCGACAGTTCATCCAGCAGATACACGAAATGCACTTCCTCATCGAGACCAAGCAATTCGACTGGTATGCTATGACGGCCCAGATGGAGCAGTTCTGCCTGCATTATAATCTGCAGCGCCAGCAAATCTTTGCGGTGCTACACGTCATCGACGAGACACTGACCATCCTCGGCACTCACCCCAATACACGCCTGACGCTGGCTTATTCTGAACAGGAAGACACGTTACAGTTCATCGTCAATAGTCCTCATGCCGTCGATAGCAGCGTATTCAGCCAAGAAAGTGATGACATAGCTGTGACCATCCTGCGCAACTTCAGCCGCAACATCCATGTAGATGGCAGCACCCTCCGCATCACCATCAAATAAGCACTTTTTGGCGGAAATACGCAATGATATGATCCAGTCCCTCGTCGAGCGACACCTTGGGCTCCCATCCTAATTCACGCTTGGCAAGTGTGATGTCGGGACGGCGCATCTTTGGATCGTCGCTTGGCAGCGGACGGAACACGATCTTACTCTTGCCGCCTATCTTCTGGATGACCTTCTCTGCCAGTTCAAGCATGGTGAACTCGCCTGGATTTCCGAGGTTTACCGGTCCCGTGAAATCATCACCTGTTGCCATCGTGCGAATCATGCCCTCTATCAGGTCGCTCACATACTGGAAAGAGCGTGTCTGCTGACCGTTGCCATAGATGGTGAGATCTTCGCCACGCAGCGCCTGCACCACGAAATTGCTCACCACACGTCCGTCGCTGATAGCCATACGCGGACCATAGGTATTAAAGATACGGATGACCTTGACACGCACCTTGTGCAGTCGGTGGTAGTCGAAAAACAATGTCTCGGCACAGCGCTTACCCTCGTCATAACATGAGCGCAAGCCTATGGGGTTAACATTTCCCCAATAACTCTCGGGCTGTGGGTGGATATTCGGGTCGCCATACACCTCGCTGGTGCTGCTCTGCAGTATCTTTGCCTTGGTGCGACGGGCCAAGCCCAACATGTGGTAGGCACCAAACACGCTGGTCTTGGTGGTCTGTATAGGATCATTCTGATAATAAATAGGTGAGGCGGGACAAGCCAGATTATAAATCTCATCCACCTCGGCCCAGTAGGGATTGATCACATCATGGCGCACCAACTCAAAATTCGGCTTACCAATCAAGTGCCACACATTCTCCTTCGAGCCACTATAGAAATTGTCAAGACAGATTACGTCATGTCCGTCGTTCACGAGTCTTTCACAGAGGTGAGAGCCTATAAACCCTGCTCCACCCGTCACCAGAATTCTTTTCATAAAATTGTTTTATTATAATAGCGACTGCAAAGATACAAAGAAATCCCGACAATTCATTTAGATTGCCGGGATTTTATTCTTTTCCTCAAAAACCTTGGAATAAATCAATCCAATGGTATCACAGGATGGTGATGCCACCCCAGTTTCTTGCCGGCAGGAAACACGTACTTGACAGCCACCAGCTCAGGACGGCCCTGCAGATAGTCGGGCAGTTCTACCCCATCCCAACTCTGACTAGTACGTATCAGTTCGGTACTTACTACTTGCTCCGTTGCAGGATTGCCTCGGTACCCACCACATGGGACGAAACCCGCGTATTGGCTGCCAAGGCAGGTGATTACTACGTAGTGGCCAAACGCAAAGGCACGAAATGGTTTGTAGGAGCCATCACAGGCAGCAAGCCACAGGATATCACCATCAGTCTCGACTTCCTCAATCAGCCAGCCACACTCACCAGTTTCAGCGACGGCCGCAATGCCCATCGCATCGCCGTAGATTACAAAAAGCAAGTGCAGCAAGTAACCCCATCCACCCAACTTACGCTCCATCTGGTACGCAACGGTGGCTGGTGCGGCTCGTTCGAAAAGTAACTTCTTGCATACTGAAAAGCTACTTTTTAGGGACCGAAAAGTTACTTTTTGCTGTGCGAAAACCTACTTTTCGTTGGGGTTACTCAAACGTTTACATAAGATTTTCGAGGGTTAGCGATATAATGTTGGCAGAAAGTATGTACCTTTGCATCTACAAAACAACAAGCTACAAGTCGAAATATAGAATGCGAGACGTGACCTATGAGTAGAGAATTTGTAATTGGAAACCGTTCGAAGAACGAGTGGGTATCGGTTCTGGACACAGACAAGAAAGAACTGGTATTTACTAGTTATTTGGCTCAAGCCAAAGAGTACCAGCAGGAGGAAGACGCTCAGATTAATCTGGCCGAGATCCAGCAAACAGGTTACTTCGGCGATTTGCAAATCTACTTAAAAAAGGATAACAAGGCGTTTATGATTAACGAGCAAGACTCGCTTATTTAATTACAAACTGAAAGAATTAAGCTCCCCCAAAACTGAGGGAGCTTTTTTCTATTTGATAATCACTATCAGGGACGTAAAGTGCGATCGAAGCACCACTTAACAACTGATGGAAAATGACATAGCCAACCCAGAATCTTGATTATTGATGGTTTAAAGAAGAAATGTGCAAAACGCTCTTCTTTCTGCATCTTGGCAAACATATGGGCGTTTACCTCGCGGAAGGGACGACCGTTCGTAATAGCCAGGGCTGCATTGCGGGCTGTCTCGAAAGCGGCCTTAATACCCTCAGAAGTAACACGGTTGGCAAATCCACCTGCATCGCCAATCAAGATAACACGATCGTTCAGAGGATAATCGTTCTTAAGATAAATGTGGCATCCACGTAACTTGGTAACAGGGATATTCTTCTCCTTCAGTATATCGTAGAATGTTTGATAGGTTTGCGCTGTAGCCACATCGGCACCAAAACCGATAGCATCGAATTCGCTGTTAGGGAAACGGTAATAATATCCCCTCAGATTGTACTTACGCGACAATTCCACCTCAATTCTGTTCTCAGGCGCCTTCTTCTCATACTGCTCAAGAATCAGGAAACCATTGTCGTGATTGCCAGTCAGGAAATGGCGCACAGTACTGGTAGAGCCATCGGCACCCACCAGATAACGACAAGCTATCTGCTCGCCCGACTTCAATGTAACTACTAAACCGTCAGACTGTTCGTCGTAGCGAAGGAATGCACCATGAAGGAACTCACCACCTAACGACTTATAGAGCTCAAGCAGCTGGTTGTCGAACACCTTGCGCTTAACAAGACGAAGCTCGGTTTCTGTTGTAAAATCACAACAATGACAGTCTTCAACTGTTAAACGGATGTCACGAATACAGTTGTACTCGTACTTGATGCCAGGAATAAGCTCTTCCAGAAGTTTCCAACACTTTGGCGTGAGTCCGCCACCACACAGTTTATCACGAGGGAATGTAGCATGGTCAATTAGCAAGCACGATACGCCAGCCTTCTTCAACAAATAACCACAAACAGAACCAGCAGGACCGGCTCCGATTATCACTACATCAAACTCTCTCATTTATTTGTAAATTTTTCGCGTTTCATCTTTGTATCGAAGAGCCATTTGATGGCTCCGGGGTGATGCAGGAGTCGGCGAACCAGCCAGAAACCAAAACGGCTAAAGAAGAATTCGTAGACCTTCTGCTGATTCTGCATCTTACGGAACACCTCGCTATTGGTGTCCTTGAATGATTTGTTTTCAATGATGGCTCGACTGGCATTATAGGCCGTCTTGAAAGCATCGTAAAGGCCCTCGCCAGTAAGTTTGTTGGGGAATCCGCCTGCATCGCCGATAAGGATAACATTATCAGTAGGCGAACAAACCGTCTTGAGCGGGATGTATGCTCCACGAACATTTCCCTCGGGCACCTGAAACTTGGTGAGCGTATCGCGGAACTTACCCAGATGGCGCGGATAGTCCTCGTTGGTATCGGCAGAGGCAAAGCCATACATGTCGCGCCCATTGCTTGAGAAACGATAGAATACACCTGGTTTGTACTGATGCGAGAAATGTACATACACATCGTCGTGATGATTGCCATCTACGTAATACTCAAGGAAAAGTGCATGACGCTTCATATCAACCGGTCCTGCTATCTGGCGACGGATACGGCTGTTACCACCATCGGCGGCCACAAGATATTTACACAGGAACTCTTCACCCGACTTCAGACGTACGAGCACATGTCCATCGTCCTGCTGTTTAAAGCGAGCGAACGAGCCCTTTATTAACTCACCGCCAGCTTGTTTGTAATACTGAAGCAGAGAATTATCGAAATCCTTGCGCAACGTCATGCGGATGGGATATTCGGCATTAAACTCGCACACGGCATCGTTCTCGAACTGGAGACGAATGCGGTTTATGGGACGGAAATCGTAAGAAAGTCCTGGCAGAAGCGAATCAAGCAGTCGCCACGCCTTAACCGTCAATCCTCCACCACAAACCTTGTCGCGCGGGAAATCAGCATGATCTACAATCACGCAGTCAACCCCAGCCTGCTTCAATAAGCTACCACAAACGGAGCCGGCAGGACCGGCTCCGATTATCACTACATCTACTTTTTTCATTTATTCTTTGTCTAACAATATCTTCATCATCTGGATGGCCGAATACGGAATCGGGGTACCAGGACCGAAGATACAGGCCACACCTGCCTTGTAGAGGAAGTCGTAATCCTGAGCAGGAATAACACCTCCGGCAGTTACCATGATATCATCACGCCCCAACTTCTTCAGTTCCTCGATGAGCTGAGGAATGAGCGTTTTATGACCAGCAGCGAGCGACGAGGCACCAACAATGTGCACATCGTTCTCAACGGCCATACGAGCAGCCTCCTCAGGAGTCTGGAACAGCGGTCCCATATCCACGTCGAAGCCACAGTCGGCATAACCTGTTGCCACTACCTTAGCACCACGGTCGTGACCGTCCTGCCCCATCTTGGCAACGAAGATACGTGGACGTCGACCTTCCTTCTGAGCAAACTCGTCGGTAAGCTTCTTAGCCTCCTCGAATTCCTTATCGTTCTTAGATTCTGAACTATACACGCCTGAAATTGTTCTGATTACTGCTTTATAACGGCCCACGATCTCTTCGCAGGCATCTGAAATCTCACCCAGAGTACAACGAAGCTGAGCGGCCTTTACAGCCAGATCGAGCAGGTTGTTCTCACTCTTGCGACCTTCCTTGAAGTCGCGTACACACTCGGTGATAGCCTTGAGTGCAGCCTGACAAGCGGCCTCGTCGCGGGTAGAACGAACCTCCTTCAGGCTCTCTTCCTGCTGCTTGCGTACAGCGGTGTTATCAACCTCGAGGATATCGATAGGATCCTCGTGCTCCAAACGGTACTTGTTGGTACCTACGATGGTTTGCACGCCACTATCGATACGAGCCTGAGTACGGGCAGCAGCCTCCTCGATACGCATCTTAGGCAGACCTGTCTCGATAGCCTTAGCCATACCACCCAGTTTTTCAATCTCCTGGATATGCTCCCAAGCCTTGTGAACCAACTCGTTGGTCAGGGTCTCAACATAATAAGAACCAGCCCATGGGTCGATCTGCTTGCACACCTTTGTCTCGTTCTGGATATAGATCTGGGTGTTACGAGCAATACGAGCCGAGAAGTCGGTAGGCAGAGCGATAGCCTCATCAAGCGCATTGGTGTGCAGCGACTGGGTATGACCCAGCACAGCAGCCATAGCCTCGATACAGGTACGACCTACGTTATTGAATGGGTCCTGCTCGGTGAGCGACCAACCAGATGTCTGCGAGTGGGTACGGAGAGCCAAAGACTTAGGATTCTTAGCACCGAAGCTCTTCACGATCTTAGCCCACAACAAACGGCCTGCACGCATCTTGGCAATCTCCATGAAGTGGTTCATACCGATGGCCCAGAAGAAGCTGAGACGAGGTGCAAAAGCATCCACATCGATACCGGCATTCACACCCGTACGCAGGTAGTCCATGCCATCGGCCAAGGTGTAAGCCAGCTCGATATCGGCAGTAGCACCAGCCTCCTGCATGTGATAACCCGAGATAGAGATGCTGTTGAACTTAGGCATCTTCTGCGAGGTGTACTCGAAGATATCAGCGATAATCTTCATCGAGAATGCAGGTGGATAGATATAGGTGTTACGCACCATGAACTCCTTCAGAATATCGTTCTGAATGGTTCCAGCCATTTCCTCGAGCTGAGCGCCCTGCTCCAGTCCGGCTACGATATAGAACGCCAGAATAGGCAGCACGGCACCGTTCATGGTCATCGAGACAGACATCTTATTCAAGGGGATACCGCTGAAGAGCACCTTCATGTTCTCCTCGTTACAGATTGATACACCAGCCTTACCTACATCGCCCACTACACGAGCGTTATCGGGGTCGTAACCACGGTGTGTAGGCAGGTCGAAAGCTACAGAAAGACCTTTCTGACCCGAAGCCAAGTTACGGCGATAGAAGGCATTCGACTCCTCGGCAGTAGAGAATCCGGCATACTGACGGATAGTCCAAGGCTTGAAGGGGTACATCATCGAATACGGACCACGCAGATAGGGAGGGATACCAGCTGTAAAGTCGAGGTGCTCCATACCCTCAAGGTCTTCCTTTGTATAAACCGGACGAACCTCGATGTGCTCTGGGGTTTTCCAGTTGGCCTCTATACCATTATCTTTAATCCACTTGGCACCATCCTGAGCCTTGATGCCTGCATAGATATCAATATCTTTAAACTGTTTACGCATAATTCAAGTCTCCTATTCTTTAAATACCAAGTTTCTGATTATATTCTTTCAAAGTCTCGAGCACGTTGCACTTTACATGTACAAAGTTCTCGATGCCAGCAGCCTTCAAATCGTCCATGCAAGCAGGTGCACCAGCTACCACAAACATGGCGCGACCATTAAGATACTTGAAGGCAGGGATAGCGTACTCGGCATACTCGTCGTCGCTCGAGCAGATAACCACGATATCGGCCTTAGCCTCTAAAGCGGCATCAACACCCTCTTCAACGGTCTTGAATCCAAGGTTATCAATCACCTTATAGCCAGCACAAGCCAGGAAGTTGCACGAGAACTGTGCACGAGCCTGACGCATGGCCAGATTACCAATAGTAAGCATAAAGGCTGTAGGCACCTTAGTCTCCTCGGTATGTATGCGGAGATTCTCGAAGTCGGCAGCCAGGCGGGTACTTTCAATACCCTTAAAGGCTACAGTCTCCTCGCCATGATGGTGCACGCCGCCACAACCGCAATGGTGTTTGTAGGCACGCTTGTTCTCGCTCTTCTCGGTGAAGTTCGGGAACTGGTTGGTACCCAGCAGGAACTCTTTACGCTTGGCAGCATCGCCATGACGCTTAATGTTGGTAGCGTTGATATCGTCCTGAATGGTTCCAGCCTTGATAGCAGCGAGGAATCCACCCTCGTCTTCAACCTTCAGGAATATCTTCCAAGCCTCGGTAGCCAGCGCATCAGTCAGGTGTTCGATATAATACGAACCAGCTGATGGATCTACGATACGATCGAAATGGCTCTCCTCCTTAATCAGCAGCTGCTGGTTGCGGGCGATACGCTCTGAGAAGTCGGTTGCCTCCTCGTAAGGTGCATCGAATGGTGTTACCACCATCGAGTGAACACTACCCAGGGCGGCACTCATAGCCTCGGTCTGCGAACGCAGCAGGTTCACATAGCTGTCGAACAGTGTCTGGTTATAAGTAGAGGTGGTGGCGTTGATAATCATCTTGCAAGCGCAGTCGCACTTAGGCTCGTACTGCTTTACAATCTGAGCCCACAGCAAACGGGCGGCACGGAACTTGGCAATCTCCATGAAATAGTTCTCGCTAACACCCATATTAAACTTGATGCTCTTAGCAGCCAGATCAACATCCACACCAGCATCTACAAGCTGCTGCAGATACTCGTTACCCCAAGCCAAAGCATAACCCAACTCCTGAACGATGTAGGCACCTGCATTGTTAAGTGCATCGCTATGAACGGTAATGCTGCGGAAATTGGGATACTCCTTGAGCGACTCGGCCAGCTTAGGACCAAAGGCAAGCACAGGTGTTACATCCTTACCCGTCATCACAATCTTCTTCATGGGATCCCACTCAATCGAGCCTACTATCTTTTCCTTGTCGTACCCCTTCTTGGTCCAATAAGTCTTCAGGATTTCGGCCAGTTCGAGCGAATGGCGCTGACAGGTAGAGAAGTTAACCTCTACGCACTCGCAGTAAATGCCATCGAGCAATGTCTCGATAGTATCCATCGAAACCAGCTTTCCAGGAATATGGAAACCTAATGAGTCGATACCCTTGTTCAGGATGTCGAGTGCCTTGGCGTTAGCAGCCTTTGGGTCGGCAGCCTCGATATTCTGGCGCACATACCACTCGTTCGAATCCTTTTTATTGCCACGTACAAATGGAAACTCGCCTGGCAAGGCATCTGGGGTTTTCAAATTGGCCAGATCCTCACGGCGATAGAAGGGTTGTACGTTAAAACCTTCGTTTGTTCTCCATACCAAGCGTTTCTGAAAATCAGCACCTTTCAGGTCTACCTCGATCTTGTCGAGCCATTCCTGTTTGGTAGGGGCTGTGAACTCGGTAAAGAGTTTCTCTTTGTTTGCCATAGATTTGATACGTTTAATTATTATATAAGTAATGTTTTAAGTTTATTCTTAACAGAGGACAAAGATACAACATTTTTGCTCAAAACGGCATTTTGAAGTGTGAAAGAAATAAAAAAACACTATTTATACGAAATTTGATGCACAAAAATGATAAAGATGAGCATTTTTTAACTACCTTTGCAGTCGAATTTGAGATATTTTAAAGAATAGGTATTATTTAGAATTATTTATGGAATCATTTCAGTGGTTAAGTGACCTTTTTACGACGACAGACTCGGTAGCGCACATTACGCTACTCTACGCTATTGTGATAGCGATTGGTGTTTATTTAGGAAAAATTAAGTTTTTTGGTGTTTCACTGGGCGTAACCTTTGTGCTTTTTGCAGGTATTCTGGCCGGACACATTGGCTTTACTGCTCCTACTCCCATTCTTACATTCGTACAGGACTTCGGACTGATACTCTTTGTATTCATGATCGGTCTGCAGGTTGGTCCTGGATTCTTCGAAAGCTTTGGTACACAGGGCATTAAGCTTAATGCGATGGCTGCCACAGCTATCCTGCTTAACATCCTGGTTATGTTCGGCTGCTACTACATTTTCTTCGACACTAACAATACCAACAACCTGCCTATGATGGTTGGTACACTGTATGGTGCCGTAACTAACACCCCTGGACTTGGTGCTGCCAACGAGGCACTCTCGACTGTATTCGGAGGCAACGCTCCACAGATTGCATCGGCCTATGCCTGCGCTTACCCACTTGGTGTGCTGGGTATTATCGGTGCCATTATATTAGTAAGGTATATCTGCAAGGTTAAGCTGGATAACGAAGAGAAGGATCTTGAGGCGCTGGACGAGACCAACGCTAACAAGAAGCCTTACAAGATGCACCTTGAGGTAACAAACAAATACTTGGAGGGAAAGACTCTGCTGCAGGTTCACGACTTCCTGAACCGCGACTTCGTAGTATCACGTCTGGTACACGAGGGTGAACTGTTTATCCCTAACCGTGATACCATCTTCCACCTGGGCGACCAGATGCTGATAGTATGTGCCGAGGCCGATCAGGAGGCTATCACCGCCTTTATCGGTCCTAAGCTCGACATCGACTTTGAGCAGCAGGATCAGCCTATGGTTTCAAAGCGTATTGTTATTACCAATCCTAAGGTTAACGGTAAGACACTGGCATCGCTGCACTTCTCGAGTGTGCATGGTGTTAACGTAACCCGCGTAACCCGTCATGGTATGGACATCTTCGCATCTCCCACCCTGCCCCTGCAGGTAGGCGACCGCATCATGGTTGTTGGTCCTGAGGACGCTGTTGACAACGTGGCTGGTAAGATGGGTAACTCAATCCGCCGTTTGGACGCACCAAACATCGCCACTATCTTCGTGGGTATCTTTATCGGACTTATCTTCGGTATGTTCCCAGTAGCTATTCCTGGCATGCCTGTACCTGTTAAGTTAGGTTTGGCTGGTGGTCCACTTATCATCGCTATTCTGATTGGCCGTTATGGCTATAAGATACATCTGGTAACCTATACCACCACATCGGCTAACATGATGCTGCGTGAGATTGGTTTGGTGCTCTTCCTGGCATCGGTAGGTATCAAGGCTGGAGCCGGGTTCTTTGAGACTGTGGTTCAGGGCGACGGACTGCTCTATGTGCTCACAGGTTTCCTCATCACCATCATCCCCATCCTGATTGTAGGCCCACTGGCTCGCTGGAAGTTTGGCTTCAACTACTTCACGTTGGCTGGTATGATTGCCGGTACCTATACCGATCCCCCCGCACTGGCATATGCCAACAGCATCTGCTCTAAGGAAGCTCCTGCTCTGGGCTACTCAACGGTTTATCCGCTGGCTATGTTCCTCCGCATCTTCACAGCGCAGATTGTGGTATTGTTCTTCTGCGGCTAACGGAGGTAACAATAAACTTATATAATAATTTACCAACAAAATGAAGAAAACCAAAATCCTGCTCAGCGGCATATTGCTGGCCAGCGCCACGGCGATGATGGCTCAAGGAGCCAAGAACATTCGCATTAACGAGGTGCTGACCAACAATACCGCCAGCATTCAGGATGATTACGGACAAAACCACGCATGGATAGAGTTGGAGAACACCTCGTTCACTACCTATAACGTGCGTGGTATGTATTTTACTACTGATCGTTCCGTACTCGATCCAAAGATGAGTGTGCCTGAACGCATCAAGCGCATGAGTGTTATCCCCAGTGGCGATCCTCGTACGCAGATAGGCGGGCATCAGCACCTAATCTTCTACTGCAACGCTAACCCTGCACAGAGTAAGTTGCACCTCTCGCTCAACGTTCCCTTGTCGGAGCCCCTTTGGTTGGGATTCTACAACGGAAATGCCACCGAACTTATCGACTCAGTAACCATCCCTGCTTTGGCTGCCGATCAGAGCTATGCTCGACAGAACGCCAAATCGTGGGCTGTAAAATCGGCTGAGAACGTAACACCTGGCATTGAGAACTTTATCAAGACCGATGAGACCAAGGACGCTTA
The DNA here is from genome assembly GCF_900107775.1 of Xylanibacter ruminicola. GTDB lineage: Bacteria > Bacteroidota > Bacteroidia > Bacteroidales > Bacteroidaceae > Prevotella > Prevotella ruminicola_C. The sequence continues at coordinate 428,535 of NZ_FNRF01000003.1, read as the reverse complement.
TCTGAAGCGCGAAGACCCACACGGATTCGGCATTACACTGCTGGCCATGGGCATCGTGTTCTTCTGTCTGGCAGTACTCTTCGTATTCTTCTGGGTATTCGGACTCATTATGCGTAATATCGAGATGGCCAAGAAGGTGGCAAACACCCAGCCCATCAAACCCATTACCAAAACTGTTGAGGTTACCCACGACCTGGCACATGCCACAGGTAATATTCTACAGGATGGTTTGAAGACCAAGGGTATAGACAAGGAGGTTTACATAGCCGTTATATCTATGGCCCTGAAACAGTATCAGGATGATGTTCACGATGTTGAGAGTGGTATCATTACCATCAAGGCTCGTGAAACAGGATGGAGCGACGAAGGCAGTCAGATGACACACTTCTCGAAGCCCGTTATCCCAACATCACATAATGCACCCAAAATTCCAACAACCCCAGAAATCCGTTGAACAATATGAATAAGTATCAGTATAAAGTACAAGGCGTTGATTACGACGTAGAGATAGAAGAAGTGGAGGGCAACGTAGCCAAAGTAGTAGTAAATGGCGTACGTTTCGACGTTGAGCTGAAGCAACCCATCAACCCCACAAGTACACTCAAGAAGGTTCGCGTAGAAGCACCTAAGACAGTGGCTCGTCCTTCGGTAGCCCCTGCAGCTGCACCCGCAGCCGAAAAGCCTGTAGCCGCTGGCTCAGGTCAGGCCATTAAGGCACCACTACCAGGCACCATCATCGATGTGAAGGTGAACGTAGGCGACACCGTTAAGCAGGGCGACGTAGTGCTGGTACTCGAAGCAATGAAGATGCAGAACAACATCGAGAGCGAGTACTCAGGCACTGTAACATCAATCACCGTAAAAGCCGGTGAAAGCGTGATGGAAGGCTCTGTTCTACTCACCATAGGTTAGTTGACATTTGATAATTGAAAGTTGACAATTATGGATTTAGGACAGTTTATCATACAGAACTTTCATGAGTTCCTTACCTACACGGCCTTTGCCAATGCAACGGTAGGAAACCTGATCATGATTGCTGTGGGAGCCTTCTTTATCTGGCTTGCCATCAAGAAAGACTTTGAGCCATTGCTGCTCGTCCCCATCGGACTTGGCATCATTCTTGGCAATATTCCCTTCCGCGCTGATGCAGGACTTGAGATAGGACTTTACGAGGATAACTCTGTGCTTAACATCTTCTATCAAGGTGTGCGCCAGGGCTGGTATCCACCACTTATCTTCTTGGGCATTGGTGCCATGACCGACTTTACAGCCCTGTTGGCTAATCCCAAATTAATGCTGATTGGCGCTGCAGCACAGTTTGGTATTTTTGGTGCCTATATGGTGGCCTTGGCTATGGGATTCGAGCCCTCGCAGGCTGCTGGTATCGCCATCATCGGTGGTGCCGACGGTCCTACCGCCATCTTCCTCAGCTCAAAGCTGTCGCCCAACCTGATGGGAGCTATCGCCGTTTGTGCCTACTCGTACATGGCGTTGGTACCCGTTATCCAGCCATTCATCATGCGCTTGCTCACCACCGATAAGGAGCGCGTTATCAAGATGAAGCCTGGTCGCGAGGTATCACAAACAGAGCGCATTCTGTTCCCCATCATCGGCTTGTTGCTCACCACCTTCATCGTACCATCGGGCCTGCCCTTGCTGGGTATGCTGTTCTTTGGTAACCTGCTGAAGGAGAGTGGCAAGACCACCCGTTTGGCAAAGACTGCTGGTGCCGCACTCAACGACATCGTTGTAATGCTGTTAGGTTTAACCGTTGGTTGCTCAACACAGGCCAGCGAGTTCCTCACCTTCAACACCATCAAGATTTTTGCCCTTGGTGCTATGGCCTTTATGATTGCCACCGCATCGGGTGTTTGCTTTGTTAAGCTGATGAACCTGTTCCTGCCCGAAGGCAAGAAACTGAACCCGCTGATTGGTAACGCCGGCGTAAGCGCCGTACCAATGGCAGCACGTATATCTAACAACCTCGGTCTGGAGTACGACCGTCACAACTTCCTGCTCATGCACGCCATGGGTCCTAACGTAGCTGGTGTGATTGGTTCGGCTGTAGCCGCTGGTGCATTATTAGGATTCTTATCATGAACAATAGACCCAAGATAGCTATCATCGACCCCAATACCCTCTCGGCATTGGGGTTGAAGGCTATTCTCCAGAACGTCATGCCCATCATGACGGTTGACATATTCGGATCGTTATCAGAACTTCAAGCCAACGAACCCGAGAGTTATTTCCACTACTTTACTGCCATGTCGGTAGTGGTGGAGAACATGGCATTCTTTACAGAGAACAAGCGCAAAACTATCGTGCTCACGTTGTCGCTCGACACCATGTCGCAACTGTCAGATTTTAAATGTCTGTGTGTAAACGTGCCCGAACCCGAGTTGGTACGCTCGTTACTGATGCTGGAGCAGCACGCTCATGGCAAAGGCGAGCATCTGCCACCCATGCCAGCTATCTTGAGTCAGAAAATCCTGTCGGATCGCGAAATCGAAGTGATGTCGCTGATTGTACAGGGATATATCAACAAGGAGATTGCCGACAAGCTGAACATCGGCTTGGCAACGGTGATTACCCATCGCAAGAACATCATGGACAAACTGGGCATGAAGAGTGTTTCGGCACTTACCATCTATGCCGTGATGCATGGCTATGTTGACATCAACAAAATTTAGCGCAAAGGTTTTCGTGGTTTTTTAGGAATTTAGTATCCTCAAATTTGGAAGTATCACAAAATTCGCCTATCTTTGCACTCGCAAATAATAACAATTAAAACAATATTTAGAAATGAAACCACTAAACAAACAGTTTGCTCCTAAGAGCGTTATGCCTGAAAAGGTTATTCAGTTTGGCGAAGGAAACTTCCTCCGTGCATTTGTTGATTGGATTATCTGGAACATGGACCAGAAGACCGACTTCAACGGTTCGGTTGTTGTGGTTCAGCCTATCGAGAAAGGTATGGTTGACTGGCTGAATGCTCAGGACTGTCTGTACCATGTAAATCTGCAGGGTCGCGAGAACGGCAAGCCCGTTAACACCCTGGAGCGTATTGATGTGATTAGTCGTGCTTTGAACCCATATACCCAGAATGCCGCTTTCATGGCTCTGGCCGATCAGCCTGAGATTCGTTTCGTTATCTCGAACACAACCGAGGCTGGTATTGCTTTCGATCCCTCATGCAAACTCGAGGATGCACCTGCAAGCAGCTACCCAGGTAAGCTGGTTCAGCTGTTGTACCGTCGTTATCAGACTTTCAACGGCGACAAGACCAAGGGACTGATTATCTTCCCTTGCGAGCTGATTTTCCTGAACGGCCACGTGCTCAAGGATTGCATCTATAAGTATATCGAACTTTGGAACCTTGGCGACGACTTCAAGAAATGGTTCGAGGAGGCTTGTGGCGTATATGCTACCCTCGTTGACCGTATCGTACCAGGATTCCCACGCAAGGAGATTGCCGAGATTCAGGAGAAGATTTCGTATCGCGACAACCTGGTTGTACAAGCCGAGAACTTCCACCTGTGGGTAATCGAGGCACCAAAAGAGGTTGCCGAGGAGTTCCCCGCTGACAAGGCTGGCTTGCACGTACTCTTTGTACCATCAGAGGAGCCCTACCACAAGCGTAAGGTTACCCTGCTGAATGGCCCTCACACCGTATTGAGCCCTGTAGCATTCCTGAGTGGTGTTAACATCGTACGCGATGCCTGCAACCACGAGGTAATCGGCAAATATATCCACAAAGTTCAGTTTGAAGAGCTGATGCAGACACTCGACCTGCCTATGGACGAGCTCGAGAAGTTTGCCGGCGACGTACTGGAGCGTTTCGACAACCCATACGTTGATCATCAGGTAACCAGCATCATGCTGAACTCATTCCCCAAGTTCCAGGCTCGCGATCTGCCCGGTGTAAAGACATTCCTGGAGCGCAAGGGCGAGCTGCCTAAGGGATTGGTATTCGGTCTGGCTGCTATCATCACCTACTACAAGGGTGGTAAGCGCGAGGATGGCGTTGAGATTGTACCAAACGACGACCAGAAGATTATGGACCTGCTGAAGGAGCTCTGGGCAACAGGCGACACACAGAAGGTTACCGATGGTGTGCTGGGCGCCGAGTTCATCTGGCAGGAGGACCTGAACAAGGTTCCTGGTCTGAACGCTATGGTGAAGCAGGATCTCGACCTCATTAAGAGCGTAGGCATGCTCGAGGCCGTGAAGAGTATTCTTTAATAATGAATGAGTGATTCAATAGAGATAAAAGGGGCACGCGTTAATAACCTTAAGAATATTGACGTAAAAATTCCCCGAAACCAATTTGTTGTGATTGCCGGAGTCAGTGGCTCCGGCAAATCATCTTTGGCCTTCGACACATTGTATGCCGAAGGCCAACGCCGTTATGTAGAGAGTTTGTCGAGCTATGCCCGACAGTTCCTTGGAAGAATGAACAAACCTGAGTGTGATTTCATTCGCGGCATACCGCCTGCCATCGCTATCGAGCAGAAGGTAATATCAAGGAATCCACGAAGCACCGTGGGCACCAGCACAGAAATTTACGAGTATCTACGATTGCTATTTGCCCGCATAGGTCACACCTATTCGCCCATCAGTGGTTGCGAGGTGAAGAAGCACTCTACCGAGGATGTGGTACAGAAAATGCTTGAGTTCTCGAAAGGCACCCGATTCGTAGTGATGGCACCCATCCATCTGCGCGAGGGGCGCTCTATGGAGCAACAGCTTAAGACCTACCAGTTGGAAGGTTATGCCCGCATCTACGTAAACAATGATTTCCAACGAATAGATGATTATCTGGCAGTAGGAAAGTTCGACGACGAAAATATCTACCTAGTAATCGACCGCATGAGCGTAGATGATACCAAGGATGTGATTGCCCGTTTGGTTGACTCAGCCGAAACTGCTTTCTACGAAGGTCATGGTGAGTTGCGCTTGTTATTCCCACCTACCATCTTCTACGATTTCTCGATGAAGTTTGAGGCTGATGGCATGACCTTTGAGGAGCCTACCGACCAGATGTTCTCGTTCAACTCGCCAGCAGGAGCCTGTCCTGAGTGTCAGGGCTTTGGACGTATTGTTGGTATCGACGAGAAATTAGTCATCCCCAACACCACCTTATCTGTTTACGATGGTTGTGTAGTTTGCTGGCATGGCGAGAAAATGAAAGAGTGGCTCGACTGGTTCTGTCGTCACGCGGCCAAAGATGATTTCCCCATTTTTGAGCCTTACATGAACCTGACTCAGAAACAGAAGGACTGGCTATGGCACGGACTGCCCTCGGATAAAGGCAAGAAGGAACGTCCATGTATCGATGCCTTCTTCGAGATGGTTCAGGAGAATCAGTACAAAATACAATACCGTGTGATGCTGGCACGCTATCGTGGCAAGACCACTTGTCCCAAGTGTCATGGCACACGCCTAAAGCCCGAGGCCGATTACGTGAAGATAGGCGGGCGCAGCATTACCGACCTGGTACAAATGCCTGTGGTAAAGGTAAAGGAATGGTTTGATCGCTTGGAGCTCGACCAGCACGATGCCGAGATTGGTAAGCGCCTGCTAACAGAAATCAAGAGTCGTCTGCAGTTCCTGCTCGATGTGGGTCTGGGTTATCTTACCCTCAACCGACTGTCGAACTCGCTCTCGGGTGGTGAGAGTCAGCGTATCAACCTGTGTACATCGTTGGGTAGTTCGCTGGTTGGCTCGTTGTATATCCTCGACGAGCCCAGCATTGGCTTGCACTCGAGAGATACCGATCGTTTGATTCACGTACTGAAAGAGCTGCAATCGTTAGGTAATACGGTGGTAGTAGTAGAGCACGACGAGGATATTATGCGCGCAGCCGACCACCTGATAGATATTGGTCCTGATGCTGGACGCCTGGGTGGTGAGGTTGTGTTTGATGGCGATGCCAAAGAGGTAAACGAAGCCTCGCTCACCAAATGGCCTAAGAGCTACACCGTAAAATACCTGTTGCATCAGGAAGAGATTCCTGTGCCCCCATCGCGTCGCCCTTGGAACAGATTCATCACCATCAAAGGTGCACGTATGAACAACCTGAAGGGTATCGATGTAAAGATACCTCTCAACGTGATGACGGTGGTAACAGGTGTTTCAGGTTCTGGTAAGTCGAGCCTCATCAAAGGCATCTTGTATCCTGCTATGCGACGCCGCATTGGCGAAGCTTGCGATGCACCAGGCGAATATCTGGGACTGGATGGCGATGTAGAGGCTATCAAGCATATTGAGTTTGTAGATCAGAACCCCATAGGCAAGAGCACACGCTCTAACCCTGCTACTTATGTGAAGGCTTACGATGCTATTCGCGATCTGTACGCCCAGCAGCCACTGGCCAAACAAATGGGCTTTACGCCACAATACTTCTCGTTCAACACCGATGGTGGACGCTGCGAGGAGTGTAAGGGCGCAGGTACCATCACGGTAGAGATGCAGTTTATGGCCGACTTAGTGCTGGAGTGCGAGGCGTGTCATGGTCATCGCTTTAAGAAGGAGATTCTGGATGTAAACTATCGTAGCAAGAGTGTTGACGATGTGCTGAACATGACTATCTCAGAGGCTATCACCTTCTTCGAAGAGGGTGGCGAGAACGTCATCGTAAAGCGTTTGAAGACGCTCGAGGATGTGGGCTTAGGCTACATCAAACTGGGACAGAACTCATCGTCGCTCTCTGGTGGTGAGAACCAGCGTGTAAAGTTGGCCTACTTTATCGGACAGGAGAAACAGGAGCCCACGCTCTTTATCTTCGATGAGCCTACCACAGGTCTGCATTTCCACGATATACAACGCCTGCTGAAAGCCTTCGAGGCCCTGATAGCACGAGGCCATACCATCCTGATTATTGAGCACAACATGGAGGTCATCAAATGTGCCGACCATGTGATAGACTTAGGACCAGATGGTGGCGATAAGGGTGGTAACCTAGTGATAGCAGGAACGCCTGAACAAGTGGTGGCATGCAAAGAGAGTCTGACAGGTAAATACCTGAAAGAAAAACTGGAATAAAAAGAGTAACAACTTTGAGATACGATCAACTATTCACCAAAACACTACTGACCGCCATACTTACGAGTATGGTCATGAGTGTATCAGCGAGCAACAAACGTGACTCGCTGAATATCTTGAATCGTATCTACAATTACCAGCAGGCCAACACAGCAGCCATCGATAGCCTTGAGGATCAGGTGTACGCCAAGTTCCGATACCACGTGGATAAGCGCAATGCTATACTATGGCTCATCCCATCGATGTATGTGATGGCTAAGGACGAGAGGGATTATATCCGCGAGTCGTACAGCAAGGTATTGTTTATGAATGCACACGATTACGACATTACCAACCAGTTGCTGTCAGGCACCATCCGTCGTAACCGTAAGGCACTCCCTACCCTGCTCGACTACATGACGCCCAACATCTACGATATCGACTTGTACAATGGGCACATGCTCTCGCCTTTCAACAAATGTAATCGCAGGTATTACCGTTTTACCCAGAAGCTGCAGCACGACGGAACCACCCGTCTGGAGTTCCGTCCGAAGATATACAATACGCAGTTGCTGAATGGTTATGCCATTGTTGACACCAACACTGGGCGCATTATCCGAACGCTGCTGAATGGCGAGTATGATATGCTCACCTTCCGCACAGAGATTACGCAGGGCGAAGAAGGCGGGCGATCCATCATGCCAGCCAAATGCACCACAGCTGCCACGTTCCGCTTCATGGGCAACAGGATTTCGGCTCTGTTCGATGCCAACTATAACAGCAACAAGACGCTACCCGATTCTGTAGAAAGAATGGATAGCAGGGACTTGATGAATGAGGTTCGTCCCATACCACTTACAGAAACCGACAAGCAGATATACGAGGCCTACGACCAGAAAAACCGTCAGGACTCGATGGCACGAGACACGCTACCCAAGAAACAGCGACTTTGGAAGAAGGTTTTCTGGGACACCATTGGCGAGAATCTGGTTACACCAATCAAAGCTGAATCGGAGGAGGCCAACTTCAGCATGTCGCCTATCATCAACCCGATGTATGTAAGTTACAGTCATGCCCGTGGTGTACGTTATAAGATGCGCTTCCGTTCGCAGTACAACTTCTCGGCCCACCGTTATTTAACGCTCAATCCCACGTTTGGTTACACCTTCAAGGATCATCAGTTCTACTTTACAGCACCACTTCGCATGACGTATAACCCAAAACGTAATGGATATACCGAGGTAGTGTTTGGTAATGGTAACCGTATCAGTACATCTACGGTAATGGATGTGATTAACGCTGCCCATCAGGACACCATCAACTTCGACAATACGGATATGGACAAGTTTAAGGACCAGCATCTCAGCATCATCAACAATATCATGGTGTTCGACTGGCTGGATATCGAGACAGGCTTCATATACCATCGCCGTTCGGCTGTTAACAAGGAGTTGATGAAATGTTACGACATGCCAACAGAGTATCGAAGCTTTGCACCAAGCATCGGCCTGAAGTTCTCGCCTTGGCTTAATCGTGGCCCCGTACTCTCGGTAGATTACGAGCGAGGCGTGAAGGGGGTTAACAAATCGGATTTAGAATACGAGCGCTGGGAGTTTGATGCACAATGGAAGAAGAAGATTCCTGGTCTGCGATTGCTTAATATGCGTGCTGGTGCAGGTTTCTATACCAACAAGAAGGACAACCTGTTTGTGGACTATGCCAACTTCCGCGACGAGAATCTGCCTGAGGGATGGGACGACGACTGGAGTGGTAACTTCCAACTGCTACGTAGTCGCGTGTATAACCAATCCGATTATTATCTGCGAGGCAACGTGTCGTACGAGTCGCCCATGCTGGTGGCCACATGGATTCCTTATCTGGGAAAATATATCGAGAAAGAGCGCTTCTATCTGAGCGGCGTATTGCTGCAGGATTCGCGTCCCTATTACGAATTAGGCTATGGCTTTACCAACAGGTATATCTCGGTTGGCGCCTTTGCCAGTTTCCGTAACACCCACTTCGATCGTATTGGCGTAGAGGTGGAATTTGAACTATTCAGAAGATGGTAAACGAAACACAGAAATCACTCACCGTATATAAAGCCAGCGCTGGAAGTGGTAAGACTTTCACCCTGGCAACCGAATATATCCGCCTGCTGGTAGAGAATCCGCAGAGCTATCGCAACATCCTGGCAGTAACTTTTACCAACAAGGCTACCGAAGAGATGAAGATGCGTATTCTCAGTCAGTTGTATGGCATCTGGAAACAGTTGCCAGAATCAGACAACTATCTGAAGAACATTCAGACAAAGACAGGCCTAAAGCCTGAGGTTATCAGCGAGCGAGCCGGTATAGCCCTCAACAACCTCACCCACAACTACAACTATTTCCGTGTTGAGACTATCGATACGTTCTTTCAGAGTGTGCTGCGCAACATGGCACGCGAACTTGACCTGACGACCAACCTGCGTATTGGATTGAACGATTATCAGGTGGAAGAGTTGGCTGTCGACCAGCTGATTGAGGATCTGACCACAACAGATGTGATGCTGCAATGGATTCTGAAGTATATCATGGAGAATATCTCTGATGATAAATCGTGGAACGTAATTGCACAGATCAAGAAGTTTGGTCAGAACATCTTTAAAGACTATTATAAAGAGGTGAGTCGAACCCTCGAACAAAAGATGGGCGAGGAAGGATTCTTTGAGAACTATACCACCACCCTACGCGAGCTGAAGAAGGCAGCCGAGAGCTATATGAAAGAGATTGGCGAATCGTTCTTCGATACCCTCGAAGGCGAAGGCTTGAGTGCAGACGATCTGTCGAGTAAGCAGAGAGGTATCGCCAGTTACTTTAACAAACTCCGTAAGGGCACTTTCGATCCAAGCATTATCACAACAACGGTGAATAATCATTTGGAGAATATCGAGAAGTGGTGCCCCAAGACCCACCCCCAGCGCGATGCCGTTCTGAATGTGGTTGAGGGTTCGCTGTTACAGATTCTGAAATGTGCTGTAGAGGCTCAGGAAAAGCAATGGAAAATCTTCCAGTCGTCCAATCTCACCTTGCGTCATCTCAACCAGCTACGCCTGTTAAGCAGCATTGAGAAAAAGGTACGCGAGATTAACGAGACAGATAACCGTTTCCTGCTGAGCGACACCCAGCAACTGCTCCACTCGCTCATTGATGGCAGCGATTCACCGTTTATCTTCGAGAAGATAGGAACCCAACTCAAGCACGTGATGATCGACGAGTTTCAGGACACCTCTACCATCCAGTGGCAGAACTTCAAGGTGCTGCTATCAGAAACCATGAGTCATGACGATGGCAGTAACCTGATTGTGGGCGATGTAAAACAGAGTATCTATCGTTGGCGTTCAGGCGACTGGCGTTTGCTGAATGGTATTGAGCAGCAGTTTAATGCCATGCTCATGGAGATTAAGTCGCTCTCAACCAACTACCGCTCTACGCGAAATGTCATCGATTTCAACAACCAGTTCTTTACCCATGCTGCCAACTTAGAATATGCAGCACTCGAGGAGTTGAATTGCGATGAGCGCGAGCAGCTGCAGAAAGCTTATGCCGATGTAACCCAGCAGGTACCCAAAGACAAACCACAGGAAGGTAAGATTACCATCGAACTGCTGCCAAGCGAAGAGTATCAGGAAGAGGTGCTGGCCCACATGACTGAAAACGTGAGCGAGCTCATCAGTCAAGGCGTTAGTCAGAAAGATATCGCCATCCTGGTGCGCTATAACTTCCACATACCCATTATTGCCCAGTATTTTCTAGAACATCTGCCATCAGTAAGCATTGTGAGCGACGAGGCGTTCCGTTTAGATGCGTCGAGTGCAGTATGTCTGATGATTCAGGCCCTGCAGCTCCTGCTCACACCCGACGACCAACTTACTAAGGCGGCAATTGTAAAAACCTGGCTCTGCACCGTTCAGGGTAAGGAACTGAGCGATAACGAGTTTATGATAGCAGGTGCCAACCTTGATGACTACCTGCCCAAGGCTTATATAGCCCACTTTGATGAGCTATTAACCTTACCACTCTACGAGTTGGCTGAAAAGATTTATGCTATCTTCGAGTTACACCGCTTAGAGGGTCAGGGTGCCTACCTGTGTGCCTTCTACGACCAATTGGCCAACTATGTCAACGAGAATACTACAGATATCCAGGCTTTCCTTACTGAGTGGGAAGAGTCGCTTTGTAAGAAGACTATCCAGAGCGATGAAACCAATGGTATCCGTCTGATCTCCATCCACAAATCAAAGGGTTTGGAGTTCGACCATGTGATTATCCCATTCTGCGACTGGCCTTTGGAGAAGACAACAGATAACATTATCTGGTGCCAGCCTAACGAGGCACCATTCAACGACCTGCCAATTGCGCCTATCGACTATAGTCAGAAGGCGATGTTAGGCACCATCTACGAAGGTGATTACCTGCACGAACACCTGCAGAACATGGTAGACAATCTGAATCTGCTGTACGTGGCCTTTACTCGTGCCGCTAAGAGTCTGTATGTAATTGGTAAGCGTGGCGTAAAGAACTCACGTTCGGCCTTGATAGAGCTATGTCTGCCTTTGGTGGCTAACGACAGACCAGATGCCCAGTTGGAGGGTATGGAGAACAATGATGCAGCGATTGTATTCACGATGGGGTTGTTCACTGTTGGAGAAACTGAGCAGAAAGAAAAAGAACCCAGCAAGAACCCCTTCCTGCAGAAGTCGGAGGCTGTGCACGTGGCTATCCGCAACTTTGAGAGTAAGGTAAACTTCCGTCAGAGTAATCGTAGCCGCGACTTTATCGAGGGCGACGAACTGGATCAACAGCACCGCTATATTCAGGCTGGTAGCGTGTTACACGAAATCTTCTCAACTATACAGACAGAGAAGGATATCCCTGAAGCCCTGCAGCGCTTGCAGTTCGAGGGTATTCTGTACGACGAGGAGATGACTGCCGAGAAGATTACCACCATGTTGCGTAAACGCCTGGCCGACCCACGTGTGGCCTCGTGGTTCTCACCCCGTTGGACGCTCTTTAACGAGTGTACTATCCTTTCTGTTGTAGATGGCGAGGTGAAGGAACATCGCCCTGACCGTGTAATGACAGATGGCAACGAGTGGATTGTGGTCGACTTTAAATTCGGCCACCCTAACCCTGATTATCATGCCCAGGTACGCCGTTATAAGGACCTCTTGCAATCAATGGGTCACCAAAACATCAAAGGCTACCTGTGGTATGTTTACAGTAATAAGATTGAAGAAGTATGAAGAGTTTCCTTGAACATGTAGCAGAAGATCTGCTTTCCAGATATGGCACCAATCTATCACGAATAGCAGTGGTGTTCCCTAATAAGCGTGCATCGCTGTTCCTTAACGAGCACCTGGCTCGTCTGGCAGGCAAGCCCATCTGGAGCCCAGCCTATATTACCATCAGCGATTTGTTCCGCTCGCACTCAAAACTGCAGGTGGCCGACCCTATCCTGCTGGTATGCGAACTGCATCGTGTATTTACAGCCTGTACAGGTATAGACGAGACACTCGACCATTTTTATGGATGGGGCCAGCTGTTGCTTTCCGACTTCGACGATTTGGATAAGAACATGGCACCTGCCGATAAGGTGCTGGCCAACCTACGCGATATACACGAGCTCGACGACACCTCGTACCTCACACCTGAACAGCGCGAGATGATTAAACGCTTTTTCAGCAATTTCTCTGAGGAGCATAACACTGAACTGAAAGAGCGATTCCTACGCCTGTGGAGCCATATTGGTGAGATTTACCATGCTTACAACCAGCAGTTGGCCAAAAAGCAACTGGCCTACGAGGGTGCCCTCTATCGCCAGGTGGCAACAGACGAGACGTTAGAGTTTGAATACGATACTTATGTGTTTATTGGTTTCAACCTTTTGCAGAAGGTAGAACAAACACTCTTCAGCCGATTGGAGAAGCAGGGCAAGGCCATCTTCTATCAGGATACCGACGAGGTGCCACCACACCACATTAACCTGATTTCAGCTCCTACCGAGAATATCCAGGCACGCTATATCAGCGAGTGGTTGGATGCCAATCGCATTAACGATGGTCGCAAAACAGCCATTGTGCTTTGCAACGAGGGCTTGCTGCAAACAGTTATCCACTGTTTGCCCGAGAATGTTGACAAGATCAATATCACCACAGGTTATCCGCTTGGTCAAACCTCGATAGCGTCGCTCATCAACACGCTTATCAACATGCAGGTGCATGGCTATTCGCTGCGCAAGCAGACCTTTGCACGTAGATGGATTGAGAGCATCAAGCGCCATCCATACGCCACACTGATGCCCGATGATTTTGCCAGTCAGCGTTATACCGATATCCAGCCCTTACTGCATTGGCTCATTAGTCTTACGCAGACCATCGCCACCTCAAAGAGTCCTATCATCGACTCACCACTCGATACTGAGAGCCTGTTCCGTATGTACACCTTGCTTAACAGACTAAGCGGTCTGGTGGATAGTGGCGTGCTGAAAGTGGATGTGATTACGCTGCAACGCCTGATTGTACAACTGATATCAACCACCTCTATTCCCTTCCATGGCGAACCTGCCGAAGGAATCCAGGTGATGGGTGTGCTCGAAACTCGAAACCTCGACTTCGACCATGTGCTTCTGCTCTCGTGCAACGAGGGTAACATGCCACGTGGCGTTAACGATACCTCGTTTATCCCCTATGCCCTGCGTAAGGCCTACGGACTGACCACAATCGATTACAAGGTATCTATCTACGAGCATTATTTCCACCGCTTGCTGCAACGTGCAAAAGATGTAACCATCCTTTATAACAATGCCACCAGCGATGGTAAAACAGCCGAGATGTCGCGCTTTATGCTGCAACTGATGGTTGAGAACAAGATACCTATCACGTTCCAAACCCTGAAGGCTGGACAAACACCTCAGCTCCATGCGCCTCAGGCCATTAACAAGACACCCGAGGTGATGAGTCAGCTGCAGCGCCGCTTTGCCAAAGATGCAGGCGGCATCAGTCCTACAGCCATCAACACCTATCTGCGCTGCCAACTGCGATTCTTCTATCGTTATGTATGCGAGTTGAAAGAGCCCGACAGCACAGAGGACGATTTGATTGACAACCGCTTGTTTGGAAACATCTTCCACAAGGCCGCACAATTGGTTTACCAGTATCTGGTAGCAACCAAAGCCACCATTACCACGATGGCTATCGACGATTTGCTGAAAGAAGAGGTAACAATAGAACGTGTGGTAGATGAGGCTATCAAGCTAGAGTTCTTCCATATCCACGATGCCTCACGCCCTCTGCCCCCATTAGATGGTTTGCAGCTTATTAATCGTGAGGTGATTATCAAGTACCTGCGCCAGCTGTTGGAATGCGATCGCCGTTTAGCACCCTTCAGCATCCTGGGTCTCGAAAAGCCTGTTAACATCACTTTGAACAATCAGTATATTGCTGGTGTCATCGACCGTTTGGATAGTATTACAGATCCTGAAACAGGACTGGAACGTATCCGTGTGGTAGATTATAAGACAGGTTCGCGCCAGATGAAAGCCATGCCCGATGTGGCAGCTATATTCTCACAGGAGGCCATCAAGGACCATAGCGATTACTTTCTGCAAGCCCTACTCTACGCCCATATCGTACGCAACAAAACGCCACAGATGGTGTCGCCATGCCTGCTGTTTATTCAGCATGCAGGTAACGAGGATTACGACCCTACCCTGAAGATTGGTAAGGAAGCCATCACTGATATAGCAGATTATTCGGATGAGTTTATAACGCTGTTACGCCAACAGCTGGACGATATCTATAATGCTCAGATGGCTTTTGTGCCAACTGATGACCAGCATCGTTGCGAAACATGCCCCTACGCTGCACTCTGTCGAGGGTAATTATCTGTTTTTGTTGTTTGTAAACCAGTTGTGGGTAAAATGGTACATAACCAAAGCAGCTATTACCAGCACCAAGGCAGCTATCAGCGCGGCTGTAACGTTACCTTGGAAGATGGCCACACCTGCGCCTACACCCCATGCGATACCACTCTCCCAACCTAACAGGAAAGTACTCTGCGAGGTGCCTCGCTGACAGTGGCGACTCAGTTTGATAAAGAACAACAGGAAGCGCGAACCTATCAAACCAACACCCATACCAATAAACAGCGGGGCTGCATACATCACGATAGGCAGATGGCGTGTGATCATCATCAGCAGGGCCACACCCATCAGTATCAAGCCTGTTACCACCTCGCTCTTCAGTTCTGCATTCTTAAACACAAAGCGCTGTGATAGGATGGCCACAGCAAAGCCCACCATCATCATAGAGTAGAACTGCTCTATCAGCACTACCGACAGGATGATGCCCACTGCCAAGGTCACCAATTGCAGGTTTACAAACAAGGGGAATCCATGAGGCAGGAAGAAACGATCCAAGCTAACAGTAGGAATATCGTCCTGAGGCGCACGGAAGGGGAAGTTTACCAGCAGCACCAGTACCACCACAGCCATAGCACAAGCCATGGTTGCCAACAGCACATAGTGGAAGCCTGCAATGCGCCCAATGAGCAAGCCTGCCATAGGCCCCATACTCAGTGCAAACCTTGAGAACCAGGCAGCCGAGTGGTTAGCCTCGGTACGCTGGAACGACTCGCTGGTATCGATAATCAGCGTGCTTGTCAGCACCATCTGGGCCAATCCGAACACGGCACCTTGTGCAAAACGCTGTACGAAGACCACCATAGGGTAGGCCACACGCATGTGCAAACCATCTATATAATACAGGGCTGTAATCAATAGTGCTTCAACCAGCACAGCAAATATGCACACTAAGTTTCTACGATAGTGCTGAACCATATAAGATATGAATGCACCAAGTGCAAACAGTCCTACTCCGAATGCAGCCATAGCAATACCTGCATCCTGAGCCGAGAACTGCTGGGCATCCATCAGCCAGCGGGGCATAGTAGGTACGAGCATATAGACCGTCATTGCCAACAAGAAGTTGGCAATGGCCATCAACCAAAAGTCTTTATGCCACAACCTGATATGTACGGGCGTACTCTGTGAATTCATTCTGGTTTTAATGATTCTTTTATTATTTCGGCTGCAAAATTAGTGATTTTTTATGAGAAATTTGCTATTTTCGAGATTTTAGTGTAATTTTGCGCAAAAATAAGTGCAAAAGTATGACAAACCAACTCAAATACACGCTCATTTTCGTTATTCTCACCGTTTTTACGGATTGTAGAAATGATGACGAAGGCAAACTGACTTTCGAGATGCTCGAGTCGGAAAAAACCATACGTCTATCAAACGAAGAGCTATCGCCAGTGTGCAGTGTAAGTTTAAAACTGCCTTGCGCTACCCAAGAGAGCGGCGAGGTGGGCAAAAAGATAAACGAGGCTGTGGTGTACCGCCTTTTTAATCAGGCCGATATGGGTATGCAAGGTGCCATGGATCAGTTTGCCGAGGCCTACACCATGAGTTATAAAACCAACATGCTGCCCCTCTACAATACCGATCGTGCCGACACTACCAAGCGTTCGTGGTACGAGTTCCATTACATTATCAATGCCACTATCGAACAAACCTCGAAGCGCACCTTGGCCTATTTGGCCACTATCGACTATAGCGAGGGCCATGCCAACAGCATCCATCAGCTTATCCCGTTTAACTTCAAAGTCGAGACAGGAAAGGAAATCAGGATGAAGGATATTTTTGTAGATGGCTACGAAACCCAGTTGCCCCCCGTGTTACTGAAGGCTCTCATGGAGAAGACAGAGACACAGAACCTTGACCAACTGAAGGAGAAAGGTTATCTGGACCAGGTAGAAATGTACGTACCTGAGAACTTTATTGTGAGCGATAATACCATCACTTTTATTTTCAACCCCTCTGAGATTGCCTCGTTGGAGTTAGGAACTATCGAGTTGGTGCTTACCTATGACCAGCTTAAGAAATTTGTAAAACCCGCATTTATCAAATCAGTACAATGACAGCAGAGATTATTCAGAAATATTTTCCAGAGCTGAGCGACGAGCAGCGCCAGCAGTTTGACGCCCTTGATGTCCTTTATCGTGATTGGAACACCAAGATTAACGTGATATCGCGTAAGGATATCGACCAGCTTTACGAGCACCACGTACTCCACTCACTGGCCATCGCCAAGATGATTAACTTCCGTCCAGGCACACGCATTCTGGATTTTGGTACAGGTGGCGGTTTTCCTGGTGTGCCCCTGAGCATTCTGTTTCCAGAGTGCCAGTTTAAGCTGATTGATGGCACAGGCAAGAAGATTCGTGTGGCTCAGGAGGTGTGCAACGCCATTGGCCTGAAGAACTGTCAGCCCACCCATCTGCGTGGCGAGAACGAGAAAGATAAGTACGACTTTATCGTGAGTCGTGCCGTGATGCCCCTACCCGACCTGGTAAAGCTGATGCGCAAGAACATCTCGAAGACTCAGCAGAATGCCCTGCCCAATGGCGTTATCTGCCTTAAGGGTGGCGATTTGCAGGCCGAGTTGCAGCCCTATCATAAGATTGTAGAAACCACTGAGATTTCGCAGTTCTTCAGCGAAGAGTGGTTTAAGGAAAAGTACGTTATCTATCTGCCACTATAATGCTACACGTAAAAACCTTCAGCTTTAATCTCCTGCAGGAGAATACCTACGTGGTTTATGACGACACCAACGAGTGTGTGATCATAGACTGTGGTGCCTACTATCAGGAGGAGCGCGATGCGTTGGTAAACTTTATCAACGAACATCAGCTAAAGCCCGTACACCTGCTTTGCACCCATGGTCATTTCGACCATAACTTTGGCATCAACACCGTGTTTGACACGTGGGGACTGAAGCCTGAGATTTCGGCCGACGATGAGTGGCTGATTACAGATATCCCTGGACAATTCCAGGCAATGGCAGGCATCAAGCTTAACTTATCGTACCCTGAGCCAGGCCATTACTTTGCCAACAACGAGGTGATACGTTTTGGCACCCACCAGTTCAAGCTGCTGCGTACCCCAGGCCACACACCAGGTGGTGTTAGCTTCTGGTGCGAAGAAGAGAAGGTGGTGTTTACAGGCGATACCCTATTCCGTATGAGCATAGGCCGCACCGATTTTGAGCGTGGCAGCTATGCTGATATCATGCACAGTCTGCAGCATGTGCTTGCAGCGCTGCCTGCCGATACCAAAGTTTATACAGGCCACGGTCCACAATCCACCATTGGCGACGAACAGCAATACAATCCTTATATGAACGCATAAAAAAAAGAGTTGGTGTTTAAACCAACTCTTTTGCTCTTTCTAATGCTATATTGATGTGCGAGCAAATGTTTTCCTCGCCTAACATCTTATCAAATCCAGCCTTATGGAGTACAGCCTGCACTGTTGGGTTCACACCCGAGAGTACTACCTGTATGCCGTCATTCTGACTCATGGTACACAGGTTAGTGAGGTTGTGAATACCCGTAGAATCAACGAAAGGCACCTTACGCATACGGATAATGCGCACTTTGGGTCGCTGACCACGCAAGCTGGCCATAATCTCCTCGAACTTGTTACCAGCTCCAAAGAAGTAAGGACCGTTAATCTCGTACACCTCTACACCCTCAGGAATAGTCAGGTGCTCAAGGTTACCCATCTGGAAGTCGCTCTGCTCCTCCTCTGGGTCGATCTCATCGCTGATAACCTTCACATCGGTAGTCTCTGCCATACGACGCATGAACAGCAGGCAAGCGCAGATCAGACCAACCTCGATAGCGATAGTCAGGTCGAAGATAACGGTAAGCAGGAAGGTAACACACAGCACAATCACGTCGCTCTTGGGGTTCTTCATGATCGAAGCAAACGAGCGCCAGCCACTCATGTTGTAGCTCACGATTACCAGCACACCAGCCAGACAGGCCATAGGGATATACTGTGCCAGTGGCATGAGGAACAGGAAGATGAGCAACAGCACGGCTGCATGTACGATACCAGCCACAGGTGTACGTCCACCATTATTAATATTGGTCATGGTACGTGCAATGGCACCTGTAGCGGGGATACCGCCAAATATGGGACTGGCCAGGTTAGCAACACCCTGTGCAATCAATTCGGTATTAGAGTCGTGGCGATCGCCAATCACACCATCAGCCACAGTGGCTGAAAGCAAAGATTCTATGGCACCCAAAATGGCGATGGTGATAGCTGGCGACACTAGACCCTTAATCACATCCCACGACAAAGCGGGCATTTCAGCATCAGGCAACTGGTTCGAGATACTGAATCTGTCGCCAATGGTTTCTATACTCATTACGCCAGCATACTGCTTGAGCAGCAGAGCGGCTACAGTCATTACGATAATAGCAATCAGCGATCCTGGCAGTTTCTTCAGCAGGCTGTTGTACTTAGCCACCATAGGCCATGTAGCAATCACAGCTACCGAGCCGATACCCACAGCTGTACTCCACCAGTCGATGGTACCAAAGTCGCCAATGTAGGCGCCCCACTTCTCGATAAAGTCGCTGGGCACGCTCTCCATGGTTAAACCAAACAAGTCCTTAATCTGTGTGGTAAAGATGGTGAGTGCGATACCGCTGGTAAATCCAACCACAATGGGGTAAGGTATGTATTTGATGATGGTTCCCAAGTGCAGCACACCAAACAGGATCAGGAATACACCAGCCATGAGTGTGGCGATGGTCAGTCCCTCAAAACCGTACTGCTGAATAATACCATAGATAATAATGATAAACGCACCAGTAGGTCCACCAATCTGTACCTTCGAACCACCCAACAGCGAGATAATCAGTCCAGCTACGATGGCGGTGATGATACCCTTCTCAGGGGTTACACCTGATGCAATACCAAAAGCGATGGCCAGAGGCAGTGCTACGATACCTACGATGATACCGGCCAGCAGGTCGGTGGTAAACTGTTGTTTGTTGTAGTGCCGAAGTGTCGACAAAAGTTTCGGCTTGAATGCAAATGTTGTCATCATCTTCTATTAATCTCTATTAATCTCTTGTTATCTTGAAAAAACGCGTGCAAAAGTATAAAAAAAACAAAAAAGTAGCAACGTTTGCGCTAACATATTGCAAAAAAATGTATTTTTGTTGCCACATATCAAGTCATTTTTATTGTTTTACTTAAAAATTCAAAGCATTATGAAAAAAGTACTTATCGCAGTAGTGGCCTGCATGGCCATGGGTTTCGCATCTTGTGGAAACAAGAGTCAGTCATCTGCCGAGGCAGCCGATTCGACAGTAGTAGCCGAGCAGAGCGTGGATGAGGCAGTGAATGCCATCACGGCCACTCTCACAGAGCAGATCGAGGCCAAGGACGCCAACAAGCTGCAGGAAACACTGACCGCCATTCAGGAGCAGGTTAAGACCTATCTTGCCAACAATCCTGAGCAGGCCAAGGAGTATGTCACCAAGGTTCAGGAGTTCCTGAAGGCCAATGCCGAGCAGATCAAGGCTTTTGCTGGCGATAACGCCGCTGTTGCCGCTGCTGTTGAAACACTCACTGTTACTCCTGCTGAGACATTCGTTAATGGTCTTACCAGTGCTGTAGGTGGTGTTCAGGAGGCTGGTCAGGCTGCAGTAGATCAGACCGTTGATGCTGCCAATGCTGCTGTTGAGGGTGCCAAGAAGGCTGGTCAGGATGCTGTTGACAACACCAAGAAGGCCGCTGAAGACGCTGCCAATGCAGCAAAGGAAGATGCCAAGAAGAAGGCTAACGATGCCATCGACGAAGGCGCCAATAAACTGAAGAAGGGTCTGGGACTTTAATCCCAAACGCACTTACTTCAATGTTAACTCTACTGGGCAGTGATCGCTGCCCAGTATTTGTGTATGTATCCGGGCATCGTCCATGCGGTCACGCAGGCGATCGCTAATCACAAAGTAGTCGATACGCCAGCCTGCGTTCTTCTGGCGCGCCTGGAAACGATAGCTCCACCACGAGTAGGTTACCTGCTCAGGGTACTTATAGCGGAACGAATCAGTAAAACCACTAGCCAACAGGGTCGTGAACTGCTCGCGCTCCTGATCGGTAAAGCCGGCATTCATACGGTTGGTCTTAGGGTTCTTCAGGTCAATCTCCTGGTGAGCCACATTCAGGTCGCCACACAGTATCACAGGTTTCTTGGCGTCGAGGCCCTTCAGATAGGCACGGAAGTCGTTCTCCCATGTCATACGATAGTCAAGGCGCTTCAATCCGTCCTGCGAATTTGGTGTGTAGCAGGTTACCAGGTAAAAATCCTCCATCTCCAAAGTAATCACACGGCCCTCGTGGTCGTGTTCGTCGATACCAATGCCATAGGCCACGCTCAGTGGGTGGTGCTTGGTAAAGATAGCCGTACCACTGTAGCCTTTCTTGTCGGCATAGTTCCAATAACTCTCATAGCCCTCAAAAGCCAAGTCCAACTGTCCAGCCTGCATTTTTGTTTCCTGCAGACAAAAGAAATCAGCATCCAACTGGCGAAAGGTATCACTAAATCCCTTCGCTTCGCACGCCCTCAGGCCGTTCACATTCCAACTTATCAGTTTCATATTTCGTTTAGTTGTCATATCGCAAATACATAAATGTTACTACCACCAGTAGTAGCATGCCCAACAGGAAGATGGCAACCAATCGCAGCATATAGGTACCAGCCAGCACATCCAACTGCTTGCAAGGCACCACCGTAACCATCATCCAATCGGTAAATTTCAGTGGCGTGTAGAAGAAGTAGCACTCCTCGCCATTAAACAGGTAACGCTCGCGTGTTTCCTTACCACTCACCAAACCCTGTTTCATTTTTCTTTCCAACATCGTTTTCCTGCCCATCATGCCCCCTCGCACATGGTCGAAGAAGTTGTCCTCCAGGCGTTTGTCGGCCTTGGGATGGGTGATGAACCTACCATCGTAGTTGACGATAAAACTCTGCGATTTGAGCCCCAGCATCTTGATGGCTAATGGTGTGTGGGCGTTGTACGTGCTATCCGTTTCCTCCAGTTTTTGTGTCAACCAGTTGAGCGACACATCGGCTCCTAGCACAGCCACTGGATTGCCTTGTGCATCGTGTATAGGCACCATATAGGCAGCCAGTTGCGTCTGGTTGTCGTAGCCATCATAGAAGGGGTTGCTCCACATGCTGGTGTCGCCCTCAATCACGGCCTTAAACCAGCGATCGTTCAGGTAGTCGAAGTCTTTATCCCCCTTCTCCTCCAACAGTATCTCGTTGTGATTTTTTGGATTACGCCAGGCAAAGGGACAGTGCCGTTCACCCTTCTCTGGATAGTAGTTTCTGATAAAGTTCATGCCACAACTGTGCACGCGATTGCCATTGCGCACAATGCGCTCCATCACCTTGAGGTGGGACTCGGGCTTATCAAGTGTGCTCTCGATAAATTCCACATTGTTGGTTACCTGCACATACACGTCGGACAGCACACGGCGTGTATATTCATAATTAATCAGCATTCTAATGTGAAAGTTCTCAGCATACAACGCAGTTGTTTCCCTCAGCGTGTAGTGATAGAAAAAACATCCCACGCCAGCAGTAACCAGCAGTCCCCATAAAAAGAGCTTGAGGGCTACTCTATAAGCAAAAGATCCTTTTTTCTCTTTCATCATCAATCAAACACTATGATAATATAGGGGCAGCCTTTTTCCAGCTGCCCCCCCATGATTATTAATTTGCTTTCTTCTCAGCCTTTGTCTTGGCAGGCGCTTTCTTAGCCGCCGACTTCTTGGCAGCCGGTTTCTTTTCGGCAGCTTTCTTAGCAGCAGGCTTTTTCTTCTCAGTGCCTTCCAGCTTCTCCAACTTTGCTTTTAGTCGGGTAATCTCCTTATCCTTCATCTCAATCTCGTCGCCCTGGTTCTTGATGGTAGTCAGCAAGCCCTCCAGTTCGTCGTTATCGATATCCAGTGGATAAAGTGCGTTCACACGATTGATAAAGTCGCCTAGGATATTCATATAGTTGGTGAAGGCATCAAACGGTCCGCTGTAGATACCACGATCCAGTCCTACGTTAGAAGGCTTGGTGGTCATGAAGCGGAAGTTGTTCGAAGCCTGCAGATAATCCCAGTCCTGATTGATGCGTGGATCGTTGGCGATGCGCAGGCGGTCGGCCACGCTATAGAGCTTGGTGAAAGCCTCGCGCTGCATGGCGTTACCCAACCAGCAGCTCACGTCGCGCTCCTCGTCGACCCATGAGAGTGTATCAGGCACATCCAGCTGACTCACGCTCTTGCAAGCCTTACAGATTTCTGTAGGTGTAGAGAAGGTGATGCCCTTGGCCTTGGCCTGTGCAGGCAGAGCCTTCAGGAAGTCGAGGATGTTAGAGCTGAGTGGCTGAGCGATACCCAGTGCCGAGAGCTCCATGAAGATATTCACAATCTGCTCCTCTTCGGGCAGACGGGCGATACGATCGATATAGGCGTCGGCAAAGAGTGGATAGCCGTCCCACTCCGAGTTGTTGAAGCGCAGCGAGATATCGTCAGAGAGCTCGATGTCGCGCAGCAACAGCTTCAGGTTTGGTGCCAGGTTGCAGTGGTACACATAGTGTGGACTCTTCCATCCCAGCACGTGCTTAGCACCTTCGGTGAGCATGCCCTTGAATCCCATCGATGCCACCTGAGCGCCGATATCATCGCTATAGATGAGCGACGAGTTGCGCAGCACGGTAGGCTTCTTGCCAAAGAGCTCCTCGATTTTAGCAGCCTGCTTCTTCACGTCGGCAGCAAAGCTGTCGGGGTTAGCCAGCGACGACAGTCCGTGACTGTAAGGCTCGGCCAGAAACTCCACGCAGCCAGTCTCGTTCATAGCCTGCAGCTTTTCGAGCACCTGTGGCGCATGCATCTCCAACTGTTCGATACCAGTACCGCTCAGTGAGAAAGCCACCTTAAAGTACTTGCCATGCTCGTTAATCATATCGTGCAGGGCATTGAGTGCGGGCATATAGCTGCGCTCGGCAATGTCGCTGATGCTACGCTCGTTCTCGTAGTCATCATAGTAATAATGATCGGTACCGATATCAAAGAAACGGTAACGCTTCAGATGAATAATCTGATGTATCTCGAAATATAAACAAATTGTTTTCATAATTTACAATTTTACAATTTACTATTTACCATTTATTGTACAATTAAAATTTATTCCCAGCCTAAGGTGCGGAGGTAGAGGGTACGGATCCATTTGCCCACCTTCTCCCATGTAATCTGGTCTACTTCCTTCTTACCCTCATCCTTCAGGTAGTTAAAGAGCGACTCGTTATGACAGATGGAGTAGATGGCATCGGCCAGCGCGTGGATGTCCCAGTAGTCGACCTTGATACAGTTATCAAGAATCTCGGCACAGCCACTCTGCTTTGAGATGATGCTTGGGGTTCCGCACTGCATGGCCTCCAAGGGCGAGATACCGAATGGTTCGCTCACCGAAGGCATGACGTACACATCAGAGTTCTTCAGGCACTCGTACACCTGCTTGCCACGCATAAAGCCAGGGAAGTGGAATCTGTCGGCAATGCCACGTTCGGCAGCCAGATGGATCATAGCGTCCATCATATCGCCTGAGCCTGCCATACAGAAACGCACGTTGCGGGTACGATGCAGCACCATGGTAGCGGCCTCTACAAAGTACTCAGGTCCTTTCTGCATGGTGATACGACCTAAGAAGGTAACCACCTTTTCCTTGCCAGTATGGTCGGGACGTGGAATATCCTGATACTCCTGTGGCAATGGGTACACAGCATTATGAACGGTAAAGCACTTGCGTGGGTCCTGATGATACTGGTTGATAACCGTCTGACGGGTTAATTCGGATACACACATGATACAATCGGCCCAGTCCATACCATTCTTCTCGATGCTGTAAACGGTAGGATTAACCTTACCACGCGAGCGATCGAAGTCGGTAGCATGAACATGGATACACAGAGGTTTGCCACTTACCTGCTTGGCATGGATACCAGCGGGGAAGGTGAGCCAGTCGTGAGCGTGGATAATATCAAACTCCTCAGTGCGGGCAACCTGTCCGGCAATGATCGAGTAGTTATTAATCTCCTCGTGCAGGTTGCCAGGATAACCACCGGCAAACTCCATGGCACCAAGGTCGTTCACGTTCATATAGTTAAAGTCGGCGTAGATATGCTCGCGCAACTTAAAATAGTAATCGGGATCCATGATATTGCCCACGCGCTGCTTTACGTAGTCGTAATCTACATCGCGCCACACAATGGGCACAGCGTTCATGGCAACGATACGGCAGGCATGCTGACTCTCATCGCCAAAGGGGTGAGGCAAGCACAGAACCGTCTCGATATCGCCCTGAGCCTTCAGGCCCTCAGAGATACCATAGTTAGCGGTGGCCAATCCACCGAATACGTGAGGAGGATACTCCCATCCAAACATTAATACCTTCATAGCAGTTCCTCCTTACTTTTGATATGAATACTTTTCCATCAACTTGAGCGTGCGCAGAATCTCGGCCACGTTCATAGCAAACGACATGGCACCACGACCATGGAATGGCGGGTTACCGTCGAAAAGTTCAGAGATGGTACCAATGGCATGATAGTCCATTTCGTCTTCATAGCCCACCATCTGCCGCTCCACAAAGCTCAGGCGTGAGCGCTTGTACAGCTTCAGACAGGCCTCCATATAGAAACCACCCAGCCAAGGCCATGCGGTACCCTGATGGTAAGCATAGTCGCGCTGGGTCTGCGGACCCACATAGATAGGATTATAACCACCACTCTTTGGCGAGAGCGAACGCAATCCCTTCGGCGTCAGCAGCTCGCGGGTACAGATATCCACCACGCTCTTCATCTGCTGCTGGTTCAGTGGCGAGTAGTCGAGGGCTACAGCGAAAATCATATTCGGACGTACGCTCCAGTCCATCATCGTGCCATCCACATAGTCCAGCAGATAGCCGTACTCGTTTACAAAGGTTTCTACGAACGAATCCTTCACCTTGGCAGCCAGTTTTTCAATCATTTCAGCGCCCTTCACATCGCCCTTCTCGCTAGCCATCGAGGCACAGAATTTCAGAGCGTTATACCACAGGGCGTTAAACTCTACGATATAGCCCGAGCGTGGCACCACGGGCTTACCGTTGGCTGTAGAGTTCATCCACGTTACAGCCTTATCCTTTCCGTTCGAGTAGAGCAAGCCGTTATCATCCAGTCGCAGGTTGGGGTGCTTACCGTCCAGTATATACTTCACAATCTTGTGTAACAGTTTGCCATACATCTCGAAGCACTTGTCGCGACCCACCTCCTTGGCGTACTGCTGCATGGCCCATACGGCCCACAGGGGCACATCGGGCTGCTCCATCTCGTATATCTTTCCACTCAGTGGCTGCTCGTCCATAAAGGCACGCAGGTCGCGCTCGGCTGTCATCATCACCTTCTCAAAGTAGTCGATCTCGCCGATAGCGAGTGTGAGTCCTGGCAGGGCGATAAACGTATCGCGGGCACGACACTTGAACCAGGGATAACCAGCCAGCAGATAGCGGTCGTGGTTCTTCTCCTTGCGGTGGAACTGGTGTGCAGCTGTTACCAAGCAGTGGTAGAAGTTGTCGCGAGGCACGCGATCGGCCACCTCGTCGTCGAACAGCTTCTTCATAGCCGTTGGCTTGATGGCCGAGGTAGAGGCAGCAAAGATAATGCTCTCACCCTTCTTGATAGGCAACTCGAAATAACCAGGCACGTAAAGGTCCTCGTTCGAAGCGTAGCCACGCTCCTGCTCCTTCGGATACTCTATGCCACGATACCAGTCGGGCTGGAAGATAAACTCGTTTTTCTTCGAGAACTGCATGTACAGGTCGGGATAGCCGGCATACATACAGGTCTTGATTCCATTTTCAACTTCGCTGTACTCTCTGCTGGCAGTAGCGTTCTCGTGTGTAAACTGGCGCACGCTGCGGAAAGCAAGGAATGGACGGAAACGTAGTGTAGTAGCTGAGTGTGCATCCACCAAAGTGTAACGAATTAAGATGCGATCCTCATAGTGTTGGAAGATAACCTCCTTTTGCAAAATCACTCCGCCAACGCGATAGGTAGTAGTAGGTACCTTTGTAGCATCGAACTCGCGGATGTATTTGTGTCCATTAGGACTAAAATTGTTGCCCTGATACTTGTGCAGGCCGAGGTTAAACTCGGCGCCATGCTGGATAACCGTGCAGTCGAGCGACGAAAGCAACACGTGGTTTTCGTCATCCAACTCAGGCACGGGCACTACCAGCAATCCGTGGTACTTTCGCGTATTACAGTCCACCAGTGTAGAGCTGCTATAGGCGCCCGAACGATTGGTTCGGAGGAACTCACGGACCAGACTTTCCTGCAGGTTAGTCATCACGGCCTTTTCTAAACGTAGGTAGCTCATAGTTCCTGTCTAAAGGTATTTATTAGTGAATATTCAAGTTTGATTTTCCAAAGGTAGGCATTTTTATGCATAACTCAAAGAAACCAAAACGATATTTAACATTTATTTATAATTAATGAAAAAGGTGCGCAATCGTTGCGCACCCTTATTCTTATTCAGGTATCAAGAAATTTACAACTTCTTGTTCAACCGTAATTCTGTACGAGCCCACAGGCGTTTTCATCATGCGCCCATCAATGCCCACGATGGCTTTCTTGGCATACTCCACCTCAATCTCCTTGGTGCGGTAAGGATGCACGCTGCGATGGTTCAGGAATCGGCCTGCCACCAACAGCCACAAACCCTCGATCAACTGCACCACCTCGGGGTGGTAAACCACGCTCACATCCAGCATGCCGTTATAGGGCACTGCATTAGGTGTCTGCCCGTAGCCGGGGCCCGAACCTATGCACACCGTCATCACCTTGCGCTCTATCACCTCGCTGTTAATCTTCAGCTTCATTTTGTACTCCATGCGGTGGAACAGCATCACAAACAAACTTACCAAGAACGATAAGGTTTGCGATCCGAACAAACGACGCGTCTGGCGACGCAGATTCATGATGTCGGCAGTCAATCCGATGTTAATACAATTCAAGAAATAGCGGTGACATTTGTCGCCATTCTTGTTGGTATAGCGAATGCATCCCAGGTCGATCTTGCGCACACGGCGCTTGATGAGCCAATCGATGGTTTGCTCTATCTTATCATCATCGAAATCCCAGAACTTGGCAAAGTCGTTCAGCACGCCATTGGGTATCACGCCCAAGACAATCTCGTCGCGTACGGCTTTCTCTTCCATCATCAGGCAGTTCACGGCATCGTTCAGGGCCGAGTCGCCACCCACAATCACAATGGTTTTGTAGCCGTTCTGTATCAGCATTTTCACCAGTCGTTCCACACTGTCGGCTGTCTCACTCTGTACAAAGTCGTACAGCACGTGGCGCTCGTCCAGCGCCTTCTGTATTCTTTCCCAACGTTTGTTCGAGTTAAAGATACCTGTTTTAGGGCAATACAGAATGCCCCATCTTGTACTTTCTACTGCCATAGTTCTAATATTTTATTCACTTTTTCGTCCATTGGGAGGGTGGCATCAATCCAGTGGATGGTAAAGCCACGACGCTCCATGCCGCGGAACCACGTCATCTGTCGCTTGGCAAACTGATGAATGGCTATCTCGAGCTTGCTGAACATCTCATCGTATGTGAGCTGTCCTGTAATATATTCTGTCAAGAATTTATACTCCAACCCGTAGTAAATCAAATCCTCGGGTGCAATGCCTTCGTCGAGCAAACGGCGCACTTCGTCGACCATTCCCATTCCCGCTGACGCGCCTACCCGTTGCCTTTCCTCAAGTCTAGCTTTCAATCTGCGGGTAATCTTCTCACGTCGCAGCTCTCTGTCGATGTCGATACCGATGATGAGCGAATCCACAGGTGGCAGCTCGCGGCGGGGCACTGGGTTCTCGAGATTATACGTCTCAATCTCGATGGCACGGATGGCACGCTGGCACGAATCCACATCTGTTTTGTTATGCATGTTCGAGCCCGTTCTGGCCTTCAGCTCCTGCAGCATCTTGGTAAGCTCTGGTAGTGTCTTACCCTCCAGACTGTCGCGCAGCGCCTGGTTCTGAGGCACAGGCGATAGTTTGTAGCCCTTCAGCACAGCCTCGATATAAAGGCCCGTACCACCACACAGCACGGGTGTTTTGCCCCTACCCTGTATATCCTGGTAGACATCGTAAAAATCCTGTTGGTATTGAAACAAATTGTATTTGGTACCTGGTTCGCAGATATCTATCAGGTGATAAGGCACCTCGCCGTAGTCGGCCAGGTCCTTACCCGTTCCGATATCCATGCGACGATAAACCTGACGCGAGTCGGCCGAGATAATCTCGCCCCCGATCTTGGCTGCCAGGTGGGCCGCCACGGGTGTTTTACCCGAGGCTGTTGGTCCCAATATCGTTATCATTCTATTCATTAGCACATTGTTATATATTCGATTTAGATGCGAAGCCGGCCTTCAGGTCATCAGCCGTCAACTCCGTGAGCTGGTCCTTGCTCAGATTGCTCATACCACCCAAACGATTGGCCTGGGCCTGTATGCTCTTCTCAAACACATTACGCGCATAACGGGCATTACCAAAGTTGCGGTCCTTGTGCGCCACGGCATATTCAAAACGCTCCTTCAGATACTGCTCAGCATCGGCCGAGAGGGTGTACTGGTTCTTCTTCATGTACATCTTGAATATCTGAGCCAGCTCGCCACCTGTGTAATCGGGGAAATCGATATAGCGATTAAAGCGCGACTGCAAGCCGGGGTTCGAGTCGATAAAGCGCTGCATCTCGTTCTTGTAACCAGCCACGATCACCACCAGGCGGTCGCGATAGTCCTCCATACGCTTCAGGATGGTAGATATGGCCTCCTGTCCGTAGTCGTTGCCATTGCCCTGTTCAGGCACCAGCGAGTAGGCCTCGTCGATAAACAGCACACCATCCAGCGCCTTCATAATCACGCTGTCGGTCTTTGGGCCTGTCTGTCCCACGTACTGGGCGCACAGGCCTGCACGGTCGGTCTCCACGGTATGTCCACGCTTCAGCACGCCAAGGTCCTTATAAATACGACCCACGATACGAGCCACGGTGGTTTTACCCGTACCTGGCGATCCGTAGAACACCAGGTGGTAGCTTACCTTAGCCGTTTTCAGTCCCTTGGCCTCGCGCTGCTTCTGCAGCTTTACAAAGTTGGCCAGCGATCGCACCTCGTCCTTCACGCTGCCCAAGCCTATCAGCTCGTCGAGCTCCTGGTAGGGGTCGCCCTCCAGGGGCTCGTTCACAATCACGCTGTCACGTTTCTCTACCTGTTCCGTCTGGGCCGTCTGGTTCTCATCCTTGTTCTCCTCTTCCTCATCGGGCACGAAAATGCAGATGAGGGCTACCAGAACGAAGCAGATGATGCTCACGCAGCCACACCCTTTCAGAAACTTATTGGCAAACTCTTTAAAATCCATCATATTACTTGGTTGCAGCCTTAGCGGCCAGTTCCTTCAACTTATCCTTGCCCTTAAAGGCAAATACCCATACCAGGAAACCTGCGATAACCAGCAAGGTAATGCCCAACAGCGGACGATAGAACAGCCATGCCAGGGCAATCACTATCAGGCTCCATACCACACCCAGGATGGTGCATACCAAGCCAACACCCCAGCCGAAAATGCCAGCGATGAATGGTACCACCTTCAGGATGGTCTCCAGGAATCCGAAGATGCCCTTCAGTCCGCCAATCACCATCAGGATACCCACAATGCGCAGGGCCCACTTAATAAAGTTGTTACCCTCTTTCTTGGCCTCAATAATCTCGTCGCCACTCTTCTTGCCCATCACCAGTGTCTGGAATCGCTTGCCGTTCTTGGCTTTAAAGGGCTTAAAGGTGTCGCCATCCACCACGGCCATCACCGTTACCTTGGCAGGCACCACTTTCTCAAAGGTCACGCGCACATCACCTACCTCAGGACTTCCAGGCACACGTCCAAAGTACAGCACGTTGCCAGCCTGGTGTACATAGGCCAGATCCTTCTTGTTCTGGGCAGCCTCCATGGCTTTGTTTATCGAGTCGTTCACAGCCTGTATCGAGTCCAGCTGGGCCTTTACCGAATCAGGCAGCAGGGCCTTGATCGAATCGGGGATGGCAGCAGGCTGCTGGGCCTCAGGTGCAGGCTGATTGTTATTCTTTGGGGCACCATAGAATCGCTCATAGGCAGTCTGGGTATTCTTATCCAACTGCTTCAGCAGATCCTCGGCAATGGTCAGGTCGAGTGCCTCACGCGAAGAGATGGCGTGAATCAAGCTCTCGTTCAGCTTGTAGGCGCCCCACTCTACGTTCTCGGCATACTGCTGGTCGTCCTCAACGGTAGTCAGCACCATGTTCTTTTTCTGATAAGCGGGATCCTTGAATTCGGCACTCTCAACGGGACGGCTCACCCACTCTTTTGTATAGGTATAGGTGGTGGTAGTTACCTCTTTGCCACCCAACTTGTCTTCGCTCTGCTCCTTAGCATGCTCTACCCACTGGTAGTACTCTACGCTACGCTGCATGGCAATGGCTTTAGCGCCTACGCCAAAATCCTTATCTATCAGCGAATCCTGCGTGGTGGCCAGTGCCGTACCACAAATCAGTTCGCCCTCCAGCTGGGCATCTTTCTTGGCGGGGTTAGGCATCTCTACATAGGCGCTGCCTGCCTCTTCCAGCATTTTTTCTGTCTTCACGGCACGCCCTTCGTTCCACCACAGTAATGCAGTACCCAGACAGAACAGCACAATGCCGCCGCCTATTGCCTTAAACGAATTTCCCACACGGGTTCCATATCCCGTTGTTCTTACTTCTTGATAAGCCATAATAATAAATAATAGGTTATTGGTATAATGTTAATGTTTAATCTTTAATGTCTAAAGATTCTCCTGCTGCCCTGATAGCTCACGTGGCCCTGGTGCTCCAGATAGTCCATAATCAGCTGCGCTGTAATCTTACCGATACCCTTACCTGGGTCCTTGCGGTTTGTAGCGCTGATGGCCACCGTATAGCTGTTGGTAATCACCTTGTAGGTCTTTTTCAGGTTCAGCTTCTTGCCGTCCTCGCCATACAGCACCACCTTTGTCAGGGCCTTGGTAGCTGGGTCTACAGTGTAGTCCACCTTCATGCCACTCACATAGGGGAATCCCTGGTTATCGTTGTCGTAGCACTTCTTCATCATATCTATCAGCTCCTTACCTGTCAGCTGCAGTTCGATAGCCTCGTTCTGGAATGGGTCCAGTCTCAGGGCATCGGCCACGGTAAAGCCACCCACGGGCTTGGTTTCATAGCGCACGCCACCCGGATTCTGGAAACTCAGGTCGGCATGCCCCTCCACCTTGTAGGCATCACACATCATGTTACCCAACTCCTCGTAGCACTCAAACGGCGTGTCAACCTGTGCCAGCACACGGTAGAAGGCAGGGTTCTGCGAGAAATAATCCACCAGGCCCCTAACCACCTTGTTCTCGTTCTTACCACCACGAATGGCAATGTTCTCGGCCTGGCGATCCACCACCTTGCCATCCTCAAGCGTCAGTGTGGTATGGGTAACACAAGCCAGGCGGTTCTTGTTCTGAGTGATAAACAAGCCATTGTGCATCTCGCCACCCTTCAGCTGGGTATGACTGTGTCCACCCACGATGATATCCACCCAAGGCAGATCCTTCGATAGCTTCACATCGCTCTCAAAGCCCAGGTGCGAGAGAAACAGCACCACATCGCACTCCTTGCGCAGGAACTGGTACTGCTGCAAAGTCTCCAAGGGATCGGTAAACTTAATATCCGTGGTGTTCATAGGGTGACTCTCGGGGATACCCATCGCGCCCAGCGCCACAGCACCTACGATACCTACCTTGATACCGCCGCAATCAAACACCTGATAGGGTTTTACGTGCATATTCCACTTGGCATCGGGCTGCACATTGGCACACAGCGTGGGGAAAGCCGACATACTGATGAGCTTGGCCAAGCCCTCCTGACCCGAGTCGAACTCGTGGTTACCCAGCGTGGTTGCATCAAAACCTATGATATTCATCAGCGCCACCATCGGATAGGCAGGTATCTCGTACATATCGTTCAGGGGCTCGCCCGAACGGTTATCGCCGGCGCTCAGCACCAGCAAGTTAGGATACAAGGCACGCAGCGAGTCGGCCACGAATCCTAAGCGTGGCATGCACTCTATAGCCGCATGCATATCGTTAGCACTCAGTATGTGTAGCTCTTTCTTTTCGCCCGCCTGAACACCCAGTCCTGCCAGCAGCATCAGCGATGCCAATACCAGTTTCTTCATCATTGCTCTTTAAATGTCAGTCTGATTTGGGTAAATGCACTTGCGGGAGCATCCAGATCTATCTCATGCCCCCACACGTCGCGTACTTCTAACTGTTCCAAAAACTTCAAGCTCATCCGCCTTCTGGTCAGATAAGTAATCAATGCGTGGCGTATCTCTGCGCCCTCAAACAACTCGATGGTTGTACGATTCACTTTCAGTTTCATTTAGCTATACGTTCCTTAATTATTATATCGTTTCATGTTTAACGCACGCCGCCACCTCCGCCGCCGCCCGAGAAGCCGCCTCCGCCGCCTCCCCACGACGAGTGTCCGCCACCACCGTGTGCACGGTGTTCGCGTGCTGCCTTGGCAGCCACAGCACTCGATGTACTACGCTGCAGGGTACTGTAAATCAGTGGCAGCGTCATGTTGTCGGCCATGGTACTGGCCACGCGGTCCATATCAAAGTAGGCAGGGTTCACCTGCTTCATCTCCTTAATCACCTTATCGGCAATACCAAACAGCGTGGCATATATCATATAATCCTTCCACAACTTTACTTCCTTCAGTTCGCGCTCGTCAAGCAGTGTAAATTCTTTCAAGAATTTTCGTAACCCAAACACCTCGTTCACATCCTTATCGTATGGAGGATATTTCGACAGATCCTTCTTGGCGTGCAAGGTAGTAATAAACTGGTCGATAGCACTCTGGTGGGTTCTGCTCTTCATATACGACTTCAGCTCCCAAGGCTCCAGTATCCTGTCGCTGCCTGCCGCATCCTTAAACATCTTGTACAGCTGGCGCATCAGCACAGGCTGCTTGTCAATATCCTTATAGTCGTGCATCACAAAGTTAGGCTCCATCTTCCCCTTCGAGTTAGGTTTCGTCTCGATGGTGATAATACCCATACTGATGAGCTTCAGAATACAGGCCGACATCAGATTGTTATAATCGCTGTTAAAATATTTATAGGCATTCAATATTTTATTAGCCTCCTGCAGATCGCCTTTCAGCGGCACGCCGCGATACCACATCAGCCCCTTGTTCAGTTGGCGATTAGCTCGCCATACGCGGTAAATCTGCCACACGGCGCCACCAATAACCACCAGGGCTGCACCGCCGTAAAACAGGATGAACAGCACCCACTCAAAGGGGCTCATATCGTCCTCGTCGTCCTCATCATACACGTAGTCGCTACCCTCAAAGGCCTCGTCTTTCTTATTCTCAAAGGTATCGTTCTCCCATACGGTAGGCTCAAACATGCTCTTGGGGAATTTCACCATCAGGTACAGACCTGCCTCGCTGCTCATGGGCTTGGTGGTCTCGGCCATCACAAAGCCATCCTGCATCCATATCTCGCCCTCGAACTTAAAGCCCCACACACCGCACGAGTCCTCGTTAATCACCATCGTACTGTCGGCCATGGTAATAGCCACACGGGCATGCTCGGGTTTAGGCGATACAGCGGTATCCAGAAACACGTGGCGGATGGCACAGGCATCGGGATAGCCGCGCACCAGTCCAGTCATCACATAGGTAGTGGTGTACGTGCGCTCGCCCTCGGCACCCAGGCCCCAACACAGCTCAAAACCGCGCTTGGTAGTTACAATACCGCATTTGTACTGTTTCCAACTGCGACTCTCGTTCACGTCCCAATCCGTATATACGTATCGCGCGCCCGTTTCGTCGGTCACTGTCAGGTTCTTTACAATGCTTGGGCCCATGTTAGCCAAGCCGATATAGCACTCTGTACCCTCGCTGTCGATGGTCATCTGTCGTGTTTCAGTAATCAGGGCATCGCCATTCCTGTCGAGCACCACCCGTATGTCCAGATCGTGCAACTGCGGACGGGCCAACACCTGTATCACCCCAAGCAGTAAAAGTACAATTGTCAATTTCGCTTTCATTACAAGGTGCAAATTTAAAAAATAGTGCCGAAAGTTGCTCCTTTCGACACTAATATTTAACGTTTCTTCCTTTAAACTATGTTAATTGGCTTTAATAAAACATATTTTTATGTATCTTTGCACGCAAAAAACAGTATAAACATGGATATTAAAGAATTACTTAACCAGACCGACCACTTTGCAGCTGGCGCTGGTTGCAGGATTGTAGAGGTAGACGATCAGCATGCTGTAGCAGAGATGACCGTTACCTCCATGCACCTGAATGGCGGTCATGTGTGCCAGGGCGGTGCCCTCTTCACCTTAGCCGACCTTGCCATCGCCGCCTTAATGAACCAGCACGGCGAGTTGACCTTCGGCATCTCCAACAACATTATGTTCGTGGCCAGCGCTATCGAGGGCGACCATCTTAGGGCCGAAGCCACCTTCGTGGCCGATCACCATAAGATTCCCTCCGTTCAGGTAAGCGTCACCAACCAGGACGGCAAACTCATCTGCCACGTCACCGGCATGGGCTACCGCAAATCCAAGCCCCTCCCGAAAGAATAGCTTGTCTACGCTCGTATAAACGCGACCTTGCGCCTGTTTTCTTTGGGTCGTACAGCAAAGTGCAACCATACGGCGCCATAGCGGTTCTTCTCCATCAGCAGTTCGTCATAATCCTGTGCTGATTCATTGGCGTAGGCTATGAGGATGGCTGCATAACAGATGGCCTGCTCCATACCGTTAGTGCGGATATCCACGGCACAACCCGTTAAGTGATTACTGGTGGGCGCTCCCCCAACCTTTCGGTTCAACTGTGGCGATCGATAACCTGAGTTAATGATAATCGGTTGTGAGGCTTTCTCTCGCAAAACCTCCAGCCAAGTGCAGAGGTTTTTCAAATGCGCAATAACCTCATGACTAGGGATATTATATACTTCAGGATACTTGCTCCTGGTGAACTCTCCGAGCACAAAATGCTCGGAGAGGTTTGCTTTACTGTTTAACTGTACTATTGGTTCCATTTTCTTAATGTTAGTTTGTTAGGATGTTAGGACGTTAGATCATGAGCAGACCGGTTTTACGATAGCGCACCTTGGCGCAACCATCTTCAACATAGTCTTCGGCCTTTTCTATCAGTCGGTCCTTAGTCAGACGACTTATTCGCATATAGGCTGTAGCAGCACTCTTAAGCTGGAAACAACGCACCACATCGTCGGTTGTAAACACATCGGGCAGGCGTTCGAAACCTTCGTAGGTTTTCTGACGTCGCTGCACGTTTACGCTGGCATCCTTCAGTTTGTTGTCGAAGTAGGCTTCGGCCATCGCACCAAAGTAATAACGCTGGCAGGCATACTGTATGTTTACTATCAGTTCAGCCAATCGCCAATCTATCTACAAAAGATGAGAAGACTTGACGAAGTGGTAGACCGTATTAACCGCATGCATGGATCGGAAACAGTTGTTATTGGAGCTCAGCAATACACGCAAAAAAACGGAAAAGGAAAGGCCAATGTATTTGCCAATGCCATTAAGCACGACCACAAAAGTCCCTGCTATACCACTCGCTGGAAAGATGTGATTAAACTGAAGTAACGCTGTTGCGCTGTTGCGCCGTTGCACTGTTGCTTTAAGTAATTGCTATATTGTGGTGCGCGCGTTAAAAATCTAATATAATATTTATATATATTATATATTATAATATATAATATATATAAGATAATAAGTAACTGTTTAGGCTACGTTGTCGGTACCAAATGCAACTGCGCAACTGTGCAACTGTGCAACACCGACAAAGTAGTCTAAAAAAATATTTGATTTTATGAAAAATAATCGGGGGAAACTATTGTTTTGTATTTGAATTTTTCGTACCTTTGCATTGTCAAATTGAGAGAGCAAGAGCAGCGGCATTAAGGCTAAAAATTGCGAGAATTAATTCTAGAAATTGCGCGCATTAATAGTAACAATTGAAAGTACTAATAGCGGTTAAAACCTGCACTCCAAAGCGACAAAGCGAGAATAAGTAAAATATTTAACAAACAAACTATTTAAAAACTAATTGAATTATGGCGATTAAAGTAATTGCTCAGCGTCGAGAGCTTAAAATCGGCAACAAACCAGGTAAGCGTTTCATTATGCGCCCCGACCTGTATAGTGCAATCGCAGAGAAGAAGGTGTTTCGCGACGCAGCCACTCGTAGTGGTATCTCTGCAGGTGTAATTAAGGCAGCTTGGGATGCTGCAGGTGACGTAATCCGCACGTGGGCCACCGAAGGTCACTCAGTGCCCCTGCCAGGACTGGGAACCATGCGATTTGGTGTGCGCAGTAAGGCCGTGGAGGACCTGGAGGATGTGAAGACTGGCCTGATCACCACCCGTCGTATCGTGTTCACCCCCAGCACCGACGTAAAGGACGAGCTGAAGAATACGGCCATCCAGATTACCTGCCTGGACGAGGACGGTAAGGTGCTGAAGCGCGTGACCAGCAGCGACAGCGGCGACATCGAGGATCCTGACCAGCCATCGAACGGCGGCGGCAATACCGGTGGAAACACTGGTGGCGGCGGTAACCAGAACCAGGGTGGCAACAGCGGTGACGACGATGAGTCGTACGGAGACTAAGAAAGGAGGTGAGCTATGACAAAGAAGGAAACATTTAAGTTCATCGTACAGATGATTGCCAGTATCGCAACGGCGATTGTAACGGCACTGGGTGCCACCTCGTGCATGGGGCTTTAGAAAATAGCCAAGGACCTGCACTGCAAAAAGAAAACGATGATGGCTGCACCGGGAAGGGCGCAGCCATCTGTTTTTGATTTATATAAACTAAGCTGTTACTATTAGAAGTTGTAGTAAACACCGAAGCTGAGGTCAGAACCATCGAGGTCGAAACCGAAGGTGTTAGCAGCCTTGGCGCCATCAACATCCTCCTTCTCGCTCTGCCAACCCAGGAAACCTGCGTGAGCTACGAAGCTGAGGTTCTTGTTGAGGTTAACAGCGATACCTGGCTTGATGCCCAGACCGAAGGTGTTTACCTTGTTACCTGCTGCGGGATCCTCGTGGATATAATCGAAACCACCATCGAGGAAGAGGTTTACCTTATCGAACTTAGCAAAGGTGTAACGTGCGTATGGGCTGATCTGGAACAACTTGTCCTTAACTGATACAGTCTTAGTAGCAACCTTGGTTGAATACTCGTCCTCAGCATATCCGAAAGCTACACCAATGGCCCAACTGTCGTTGATGTTGTAACCAATCTCGGGCATGAGCTTGAGCTTAGTGTTGGTGTTGCCATCCTGAGATGTAGAAGCCAGACCAAGACCACCACCTACGTAAACCTGTGCATTCATTGTTGCAGCTACACACACTGCTGCGAGTGTCATAAAAATCTTTTTCATTTCTTTTCTTTTTAATAATTAAACACACTGCAAAGGTAAGGCGAAAACTTAAATCTGAAGCAATAGTTTTGCAGAAAATGCCAAATTAGGCCGATATTGTTGACTAGAATCACAAAAATCGGCCTAATATAAAAAAATAGTAAAAATCCTTTGTGGATAGGGGAAACCCTACGGATTAGAAGTTCTTACGGACACCTTGCCACTCGGGGAATTTGAGCTTGAGGTACTCATCGTCGAGGAAGAGGGCCGACTGAGCTACCTGGCCTTTGAGCTGCCAGTCGAGCCACTTTACTACGGCCTTGGCATAGTTGCCGCCATGGGCCTCGTAATAGGTGCCGCTGTGGCCATCCTTTGAGTTGAGCATCACCACGGGGATATCGTCGGCAATGCGCTCGTAATCCTTCTGGGCGTTGGCATAGGCGATATCAGCAGGACCACCAATCATATAGAACATAGGGGTGTGCAGATTCTTAAGGCACTCCTTGGTGGCGCCCATCATCTCCATATCGCCAATACCGGTGTTGAGCATCACACAGGTGCGGATACGGGGATCGTAAGCGATGGCAAGTACCTGGGCACCACCACACGATTGCCCCATAGCGGCTACACGCTGCAGATCCAAGCAGTGGTAATACTCGGAACCAGCAGCAGCATTCTGCTCGGTAAGCCAATCGAGCACCTCGAGCAGCATCTTGGGATAGGTGCTGAACTGTGGGGCAGCGGCCTTCTTGGCCTTCTTGGTGGCCTGGGCCATCATCTTGGCCTGCTCTTCCTGCTGGGCCTTAATCTCCTCAGGGGTAAGGGGCTTAATCTCCTCGCCATTGGCCATCACTACCTTGCCTTTGGTGGCAGGATAGGCCGACTTGAGCACACCACGCCACTGGGCCATCACATCGGCCTCGTCGTAAGGACCGATGGCTGCTGCCACGTAGCCATACGAGGCCACCTCGCTCAACAGCAGGCGCATCTCCACATTATTATTAAAGCAGGCGCCGTTGGCATAGACAATGACTGGCAGGGCGCCTTTCTGGGCTACCACCTGCTGCAGGTTCTGCGGGCGATACACGGTGAAGCCTGGGCAGGAGGCATCGCCTACCACCTCGGACTTAAACGGGCCTGTACCACCCTCTTCTACAATCTGTTTCTGAACTGTCTGGGCAGTAACCAGCCCGGTACTTGCTGCGAACAGCATAGCTGATAATAGTAACTTTTTCATTTTTACGTTAGGTTTACTGTAATAATACGTTATTTTACGAAGGCAAAGGTACACAAAAAAAGCCACCCGACAAAATCGAGTGGCTTAAAATATGTCAAACTAAGATTTGATCTTATTTGAGCTCAGCGAGGTACTTGATAGTACGAACCATCTGAGAAGTGTAAGAGTTCTCGTTGTCGTACCAAGAAACAACCTGTACGAGTGAGTTGCCGTCCTCCATCTTGCTTACCATTGTCTGGTTAGCGTCGAAGAGTGAACCGAACTTCATACCGATGATGTCGCTTGAAACGAGCTTCTCCTCAGTGTAACCGAATGACTCGTTCTGAGCAGCCTTCATGGCAGCGTTGATGCTCTCAACAGTTACATCACCCTTAACAACAGCGTGCAGGATAGTTGTAGAACCAGTTGGAGTTGGAACGCGCTGAGCAGCACCGATGAGCTTACCGTTGAGCTCAGGAATTACGAGACCGATAGCCTTAGCAGCACCAGTTGAGTTAGGAACGATGTTCTGAGCACCAGCACGAGCACGCTGAACATCACCCTTGCGCTGAGGACCGTCGAGAATCATCTGGTCACCTGTGTAAGCGTGAACAGTTGTCATGATACCGCTCTGGATTGGAGCGAGGTCGTTCAGAGCCTTTGTCATAGGAGCCAGACAGTTTGTTGTACAAGAAGCAGCGCTGATAACAGTGTCAGCAGGAGTCAGAGTCTTGTGGTTTACATTGTAAACGATAGTAGGCAGATCGTTACCAGCAGGAGCAGAGATAACAACCTTCTTAGCACCAGCAGTGAGGTGAGCAGAAGCCTTCTCCTTAGATGTGTAGAAACCTGTGCACTCCAGAACAACGTCTACATCCAGCTTACCCCAAGGGAGCTCAGCAGCGTTAGGAATAGCATAGATAGTGATCTTCTTACCATCAACAACGATGAAATCCTCACCAGCCTCTACAGTGTGCTTGTTCTCACCGAACTTGCCGCAGAAACCACCCTGAGCGGTATCGTACTTCAGCAGGTGAGCGAGCATCTTAGGACTTGTCAAGTCGTTGATTGCTACTACTTCATAACCTTCAGCCTCGAACATCTGACGGAATGCGAGACGACCAATACGGCCAAAACCGTTAATTGCTACTTTTGTCATTTTACTTAATTATTTAAATGGGTTATACCTATTATTACTAACTTTTTTAGCTCGAAAAACGAACTTTTTTTTATTTTCGGATGCAAAGTTACAAAATTATTCCTATATTTGCAGCATAAATCACTTAAAAATAAAGTGAAAAGTGAAAACTGAAAAGTAAAAAGTATAAAAATCGGCGGCAAAAAACCAATGATTGCAAAATACAGATTACAATTCACACATTAATATATTAAACATTAAACATTAAACATTTAAAGCTTATGGGATTTATTAAAGAATTCAAGGAGTTTGCCGTTAAGGGCAATGTGATGGACATGGCAGTGGGTGTTATCATTGGCGGTGCCTTTGGTAAGATTGTTAGCTCGCTGGTTGACGATGTACTGATGCCTGTTGTAGGTATGATTACTGGCAATGTAGATTTTACCAGCCTGGCTTTCCAGATTGGCGACGGCGAGGGTGCAGCTGTGCTGAAGTATGGTACGTTTATACAGAACGTGGTAGATTTTGTGATCGTAGCATTCTGTATCTTCCTGATGCTGAAGGGTATTAACAAACTGAACCGCAAGAAGGAAGAGCCTGCTCCAGAGCCCGAGGCTCCTAAGGGTCCCACCCAGGAAGAGCTGCTGGCTGAGATCAGAGATCTGCTGAAAAATAAATAAACAATAAAAAAGCCCCGCCGATTAGCGGGGTTTTTATTTTACTTGAACTTATACGGCAGGTCGCCCTTGGCCCAGTTGGTGCCATCGCCCCAGCCGGGGTTCTGCTCGAGCACACCCTCCGACAGGGTTACCTGATCCTCAGGAATCTTGAAGAATCCACCACCTGTTTCGTTATAACGCTGCATGAAATCGTTGGTAAAGGCATACTCGCCAGGGATGCCCTGGTTGGTAATCTTATTGCCTACCTGATTCTTAACCTTATCGGCCACATCGCCCCAACGGCGCAGGTCGTTCCAGCGCAGAGCCTCGAAACACAACTCGTAGCGGCGCTCCTTTTTCAGGGCGGCCAGACTATAGGTGATATCGTTCAAGCCGGCACGCTGGCGAACGGCATTCAGTCCGCTCTTGCCATTGAGCACAGCCTTACCATCGGTAAGCTCGGAGTGCATGAGCAGCACATCGGCAAAGCGCAGCCATACCAGCGACTGAGTAAGACCCGACTGGCGGTTGTTCTCAGAGCCATAGTAGTAAGCATAGCTAAGGTAGCGGCTGCTGTGATCCTCGCTATAGGCCTCGCAACCTATGTACTTCTTAGCCAGCAGGTTGGTGTTCTCTACCTCCTTGGCGGGATCGCCCTTGTACTTAGGAATCTCGACGGCACGATCGCAGATAGAACCTACACGGCGATAGTCGCCCTGATAGTCGGGATCGGCAGCCCAATCGGTCCACAGTTTTTCGCACACAGGACCGTTAGAATAACCCTGAACTGAGAATGGGAAGGCATCAACAGTGGTCTTGCGCAGGCCGTAGAACTCAACAATACGGTTGTGGCGCAACTGCGAGTCGGCACTCCAACCGGCCTTGTTACTCATCTTAACGGCAAACATGTTCTCCATATTCTCGTCGGTCACCCAATTCAAACCGTTGTCGAGGGCATAAGGATAATCCTTGGCGGTATAGGGGTTGGTGTAAGGCCACAGGTTGCGCTGATCGCTAACCAGGCCAAAGCCAGAGTTCTGGATACAATCCTCGAGCCACGAGGCTACCTGAGCCTTTGAGATGCTACCACCCTCGGCCAAAGGCAGCTCGCTCTTGTTATAGAAGCCTGTATAGAACAGCCATACACGGGCCATCAAACCCTCGGCTGCCCATTTTGAGGCACGACCCTCGCCAAAGGCGGGATACTTGGTTGAAGGACCATTCTCGATAGCAGCCTTCAGGTCGCTACCAATCTGGGCATACACATCGTCGGCTGTGGCGCGTGGCAGGTTCTGCGGCTCGGTGCTGAGCACCAGGGGCACACCATTAAACACCTGTGCAAGGTTGAAATAATAGAATGCACGCAGGAAGTAGATTTCGCACAGCAACTGCTTTTTCTTATCGGGCGAGCTCCACTCGGTAACGTTGTCGATGGTTTCGAGGGCGTTGTTGGCACGGTTGATACCTGCATAGCGCTGCTTCCAAAGGGGTTTCATCCAATCCACATAGGCATTCATGAGGCGATCGACACCCTGAGCGCCAATGTTACTCTGACTACCACCACCCAAGCGGTCGTCGCCAG
The DNA here is from genome assembly GCF_900107775.1 of Xylanibacter ruminicola. Lineage (GTDB taxonomy): Bacteria > Bacteroidota > Bacteroidia > Bacteroidales > Bacteroidaceae > Prevotella > Prevotella ruminicola_C. Next base: position 385,396 of record NZ_FNRF01000003.1, on the reverse strand, counting down.
CGATATCGAATATAAAGAAGGGGTCTTCCTCGGGGTCGGCCAGGTTGCGGTTCATAACAGAGTAGATACCATTTACCATCTGCACGGCATCGGTCTCGTTAACAGGGAAGTTCGAGGTATCCTTCATCGTAAGGTTCTCGGTATCCAGGAAATCGTCGCAGGCGCAAGCCAGCAATATGGCTGCTACTGCTATGCCAAAATTACGTAATTTAAGCATGAAAGATTTATCGTGTTTCATAATTACCATGAGTTTAGAAGTTTATATTCAGTCCTACCTGCCATGAACGAGCCGATGGATAGTAACCACAGTCGATACCCGAAGCCCAGCTGGTGCCATTGCCGAAACCAACCTCAGGATCCATACCCGAGTAGCCGGTGAAGCAGAAGTAATTGCTGAGGGCCACATAGAGGCGGCACTTCTGCACGGGCAGCTTATGATAGAGCTTCTTAAAGTCGTAGCCAAAGGCGATGCGAGAGATCTTGAAGAAGTCGGCATCCTCTACCCAAACCTTCGAGATTTCGCTCATGTTCACGTTCTTACCATCGGAGAAGCGTGGATACTTGTTGGTGCTACCCTCGCCTGTCCAGTACTTGGTGTAAACATCGGTACAGTAGTTGTCATCGGGGTGATCGGAGAACTGACGATAGCTCTTGGCCACCTGCTGTCCGAACGAGCCGTAGCCATTCAGAGCCAGGTCGAAGCCCTTATAAGCCAGATTGATGTTGAGACCAACGGTAAAGTCGGGGTTAGGATCGCCAATCATGGTCTTGTCGGCATCACCTGTGTCAATCTTACCATTGCCGTTCACATCCACGAACTTCACGTCGCCAGGCTGCAGCGATTCGCCCTGCAGCGAGTTCTTCTTATCGCCACTACAGTTACGGTTGATGTAATCCTGCAGGTCGGCCTCGTTCTGGATGATACCCTCCATGGCATAGCCCCAGAAGTAGCCGATAGGATAACCTACCTGCAAGCGATACAGCTCGGCCGTGTTCTGGGCGATGGCATTAGAACCACCATGGATGATACCCTCGGAGTTGGCCAGGCGGGTAACCTCGTTCTTATTATGCGAGAAGTTGAAGGTTACGCCATACACAAAGTCCTTACCCACCTTATCGTTCCAGGTAAGCTGCACCTCGTAACCCTTGTTCTGGATATCACCACCGTTTACGTAAGGCGCACCTGTACCGTACGACAGCAACATGGGCGCACGTACCAGCCAGTCCTTGGTGGTTTTGTTATACCAGTCGAAGGCCACGCCCAAGCGGTTGTTCAGGAATCGGGCATCGAAACCAAGGTCTAACTGCTCAGAGGTTTCCCACTTTACATCCTTGTTAGGCAGGATGTTAGGATAAGCACCGATGCCAGGATTATCCTTGCTCTCGAAATAGTAAGGATCGTCGAATGCGATGGTACCTACATACTGGAAGTTAGAGATGTTACAGTTACCATTCTGACCCCAGCTGGCACGGATCTTCAGGAAGTCGAGCCACGACTTGGTCTTCTCCATAAACGCCTCGTTGCTGATAACCCAACCAGCGCTGACTGATGGGAAATACCCCCAGCGCTTGCCACGGGCAAAGTTCGACGAACCATCGGCACGCAGCACGAGCGAGAGCAGATAGGTCTCATCATAGTTATAGTTGATACGACCGAAGAACGACGACAGGGCTCCCTGATCCTCGGGGCTACCACCTATCGAGGTGTAGGCAGGGTCAACCACATTGGCGTTGGTGATATAGGCATGATCGAACGAGCCTGGGAACAGCGAGTTACTGTTGGTGACGCTGACGCTGCTGCCATAACCCCACTTCTCGATACTCTGACCCAGCAGGGCGTCGATATTATGCAGGCCGAACGACTTAACGTAGTTGATAGTGTTCTCTAACGACCAGCGGATGCTGTACGATTGGTTCTGGCTCACGTCGTCGTTAGGATTCGACTTCTTGGTACTGAGCTCGTAAACAGGCTTGTAGCTGCGGCCCTCGCGATGGCGATACAGCCAACCGGCACTGGCACGATAGGTAAGATCCTTGATGGGCGAGAACTCGAGGAAGAAGTTGCTCTGCAGGCGCCAGCCCTTGGTATAGCCGTAGCCCTCGTCGTACTTCATCTGAGCCAACGGGTTGGCCATCTCGGCACTGAAATCCCAGCCATCGGCCACAATATCCTTGTACTCGTAGAAACTGCCATCCTCGTTATAGGCAGGCAGTAGCGGGCTCATGGCCAGCAGGTTACGGATGCTGTTACCATAGATACCACCAATGCTTACACCTTTCTTATTAGTAGCCGAGAAGGTGATGTTCTCGCCGAACTTGAGCACGTCGCGACCCTTCTTGCGGATGAGCGAGTAATCGGAGTTAAGGCGAACGGTATAGCGATCGTACTTAGGATCGGCAGGATAGCCGATAGTACCCGTCTGGTGATACTTACTGAAACCTAACGAGAAGCGCGACACATCGCTACCACCAATGATATTGATAGAGGCATTGTGCATGGGCGCATCGTGGATGGTGGTCTCCTCCAGCCAGTTGGTGCCATTCCAAGTGCCATTCATAATCTGTGCATACTGCTTGGGGATAAGCTTGGCCCAGTCGTAGGTGCTCACACCCTGTATCTGATAGGCCTTATCGTTAATCTCCATATACTGCTTGGCATTCAGCGGGGTAACACCATTGGTATTAGGATTCTGCCATCCCATATAACCATCGAAGGTTACCTGCACCTTGCCACTCTTACCCTTCTTGGTGGTTACCAGGATAACACCGTTTGAGGCACGGGCACCATAGATGGCACTCGAAGCAGCATCCTTGAGCACGTCGATACTCTCGATATCGTTAGGCGACAGGTCGGTGATAGATCCACCAGGCACACCATCGATGACATACAGCGGGGTGTTGCTACCGGCTGTACCCATACCACGGATAACTACCTTGTAGCTCTCGCCTGGCTGACCAGAGTTCATCACAATGTTCATACCGGCAGCCTGACTCTGCAGAGCACCAAAGGCATCAACAGCATTGATGGCAGCAATATTGTCGGATGTTACGTGTACGGTTGAACCTGTAACCAGCTTTTTGCGCTGGGTACCATAACCCACTACCACCACATCGTTGAGCACCTCGGAATCCTCTTCCAAAGTAACATTCACGCTCTTGCCGGCGGTAGGCTTAACAGTTACATTCTTGTAACCCACAAAAGAGATACGGATACTTGCACCCCTGGCAACGGTAATGCTGAAGGAACCATCGGCTCCTGTAAGCGTTCCATTACTCTGTGTGCCTAACTCAATGACACTGGCGCCTATAACAGGTTCGCCACTGGTGTCGAGAACCACACCCTTCACCTGCACAGTAGGCTTAGCCTGAGTAACAACCTGACTAGCTCGCGCCTGAGCCACGGGCATGGTTGAACCCATCACCAACATTCCTGCACAAACAGCAGAAAGGATCTTTGAATAGTTGTACATAATGATAATAATTAATTAGTAATATAACCGGTATTTGGTTTTTAGTTCCATGTTATATCAACCCTATGTTTATGGCTAGGATTGATTAATTCAGCATGTCCGCTTTTTAACGTCGCAAATATACGATATATATCTGATAGTTGCAAGTAATTTAAGGATTTTAACAAAAAAGCCCTGCCAACCGGCAGAGCTTTAAAGTATTGATGTTTACTCCCACTCGATGGTTGCGGGTGGTTTCGACGAGATATCGTAGCAAACGCGGTTTACGCCACGTACCTTATTAATAATCTCGTTACTTACCTTAGCCATGAAGTCGTAAGGCAGATGTGCCCAGTCGGCTGTCATCGCATCAGTTGATGTTACAGCGCGCAGGGCAACGGGATGCTCGTAGGTACGCTCATCGCCCATCACACCTACACTGCGAACAGTAGAAAGCAGGATGGCACCTGCTTGCCAGATCTGATCGTAGAGCGAAACCTCGATCTCGCCATCCTTCATATCGGCAGGGATACCGGCAGCCAGCACCTTGCGGGCCTCTTCGCCACTCAGCTTTACCTTGTAATCGCGCAGACCGCGGATATAGATATCGTCGGCATCCTGCAGGATACGTACCTTCTCAGGAGTGATATCGCCCAGGATACGAACAGCCAAGCCAGGACCAGGGAAGGGGTGACGGGTAATCAAGTGCTCGGGCATGCCCAACTGGCGACCTACACGACGAACCTCGTCCTTGAACAACCACTGCAGGGGCTCGCAAAGCTGCAAGTGCATCTCCTTAGGTAGACCGCCTACGTTATGGTGGCTCTTGATGACCTTACCTGTGATATTCAAGCTCTCGATACGGTCGGGGTAGATAGTACCCTGAGCCAGCCACTTGGCATCGGTAATCTTCTTAGCCTCGGCATTGAACACCTCGACAAAGTCGCGACCGATAATCTTACGCTTCTGCTCAGGATCGGTAACACCAGCCAGATCGGCAAAGAACTTAGCGCTGGCATCAACACCTATCACATTCAGGCCCAGCACCTTGTAGTCCTCCATCACCTGTTGGAACTCGTTCTTACGCAACATACCATGATCTACAAAGATACAGGTAAGACGATTGCCGATGGCCTTGTTTAGCAGTACAGCAGCAACAGATGAATCAACACCACCTGAGAGGCCGAGAATCACACGGTCGTCGCCCAGCTGAGCCTTGAGTTCGGCTACTGTAGAATCGACGAACGAAGCGGCACTCCACTCCTGCTTACTGCCACAGATATCAACTACGAAGTTCTTCAGGAGCTGTGTACCCTGCAGGGTGTGGAACACCTCGGGGTGGAACTGTACAGCCCATACGCCATCGCGCCAGAAAGCAGCGTTCTTAACGTCCTTAGTAGAACCAATAACCTCGAAACCCTCGGGGATTGAGGTGATGGTGTCGCCATGGCTCATCCATACCTGTGAGTGCTGCTCGAAACCTTTGAACAGAGGGTTCGTGGTGTCGACAGTCTCAAGATTGGCACGTCCATACTCGCGAGAGTCGGCCTTTTCGACCTTACCACCCAGGGTGTGACTGATGAACTGAGCACCATAGCAGATACCCAGCACTGGCACACGACCTACAAACTGCAACAGGTCGACCTTGAAAGCCTCAGGATCGTGTACCGAGTAGGGCGAACCACTCAGAATTACACCAATCACCGAGGGATCGTCCTTCGGGAATTTGTTGTAGGGCATAATCTCGCAGAAGGTGTCCAGCTCGCGCACACGACGGCCGATAAGCTGCGTGGTTTGCGAACCGAAATCGAGAATAATAATCTTCTGTGTCATATAAACTATAATGATTTGATAAATTTTTCAGCGTTGTCGAGGGTATCAAGCTTACCCACATCAAGCAGGCGCAAATCCTTAGCCTCGTAACCACGGATCAGATGGGTGCCACAGGCCTTGAGATAAAAGTCCATAATGGGGAAGCGATCGGGCCACTCATCCAACAATGGCACGAGTGATGGGTGGAACACGTGAATGCCCGAAAAAGCTAATAGCTTATCAGCTTTTTCGCCCTTAATCTGACCTGTTTCGATGTTGGTCCAGCCATGCAGGCGCATCTCGTCATCGAACATCAGATAACGCTTGGTCTGGCGCTCGCTGACTACCAGCAAGGGGGCATCCATGGGCAGCGCCTCGAGGTCGAGATTGCTCAGGATATCCACATTATGAATCAGGATGGGCTCATTAGCATCAAACAAAGGCAGCGCCTTCTTGATGCCACCACCTGTTTCGAGCAGCGCACTGGTTTCGTCGCTGATACGGATATCCAAACCAAAATTATGATTTTCCTCGAGATAGGTTACAATCTGATCGGCAAAGTGGTGAACATTTACCACAATGCGCTCATAACCAGAACGTTTAAGTTTTTGTATTACATGCCAAATGAGCGGCTGCCCCCCTACCCTCACCAGTGCCTTAGGCATGGTGTCGGTTAGTGGCTTGAGACGAGTGCCAAGCCCTGCGGCAAATATCATCGCTTGCTTCATTCGGCGCACTATGCTTTATTTGGGGTGCAAAGGTAGCACTTTTTTGGGAGATAAAAAAGAAATTGCCCCAAAAAATTTTGGAGCAATTCCGTTAATAAGTTAGTTAGAACATACGTGGGCCGCCAAAGCCGCCACCACGTGGGCCACCAAAGCCGCCACCGCCAAAGCCACCACGGCCACCACGGCCACCGCGACCACCAGGACCACCAGGACCACCAAAGCCACCCTGACGACCGGCACGGCCACCAAACAGGTTCAAGCGATAGATGACGTGAACCATGCCATAGCTGGTAACAGCGTTGTACTGGGTATCGTTACGCATCATAGCTGTGACTGTGCTCGACAGTGTGCTCTGCTGGTGCAGGATGTCGTACAGCTGCAGCGAGATGGTAAGGGGCTTACCCTTGAGGAAGCTCTGCGAAAGCTGGGCATTCCAGATAAGCTCGTTGGTGTTCATCGAGGCATCGTAGTAACCACGACGGCTCTGCATGTTCAGGTTGGTGGTAAGCGATGTGCCCCAAGGAGCTGTTACGCCCAACATACCTCCGTAGGTAAACTGCCAGGTATCAAGGTTATTACTGGTTTGCAACTCACTACGGTTGCGGTTGTAGTTGAGCGATCCGTTAAGCTCGATCTCCAACCAATCATTACGATAGCTGAAGGCCAGACGCTCCATGATGGTCTGCGATTTGGTAACAGCCTTGGCATCGCTCACACCATCATTAACAAAACCAACGTTGTGGTTGTATCCAAAGTTAGTAAATGTATTCACGTTAAAGTAGCCAGCCGAGTCGATAGCTGTATTGAACATCAAACCCACGTTGGCGTTCCAGTTACCATTCACGTTCTCAGGACGGGTCATACGTGCACCACCATCCAACAGGGTTACCTTGTTGGCGATAGAGTTAGCGGTGGTAGAGAAGTTTACGAATGTCATCACAGCACGCTGGTGCTTCTGGAAGTAATCGTTGTAGAACAAACGGAAGTTCTGGGTGAACGAAGGCTTCAGGCCTGGGTTACCTCGTGTAATGTTCAGGGGGTCGCTGTTATCTACGATATCCAGCAGGTCGCTCATAGAGGGCTGCGAGGTGTTAGCACGATAGGTGAAGCGCAACTGACCAGTCTGCGACTTCTTCCAACGGAAATCCATCGTTGGTGCAAAGTTGGTTACAGTGCGGGTGGTATCGGCATGGATACCCTTGTAGTCCTGAATAAAGTGCGACTTCTGAGGCACCATCTGCACACCAATATTAAAGGTATACGAGTTGCGAACAATACGCAGCATCATCTCAACGGTGTGGATGTAGTTCTGGTACTCAGAGTAACGGCTCTGGCTATCGTCGCGATAAGGATCGAGCGATGGGATACGACCAAACTGGCTCAGATACTCATCCCATGAGCGATAACCACCATTCCAAGCTGCCACTGGATCAATCTTACTGAAATCATAGGTACCACGATCGCTCTTCTGGAAACGATACTGGTACTGATAGCTGAACTGCAAGTAAGTGCGAGGCAGAATAGGCTCGCTATAAGTAATGCGTGCGCTATAGTTGTAGTTCTTGGTTGGGGTGATAGAATAACGATTGGTAATGGTTGTAGAATCGATAATTCCTAAGGTGTAATAGTTAATCAGGCTGTTAGAAGCCGATTTGCTGGTGCCATCGCTCCAACCAGCATTCAGCTGTACAGTGATGTTACGACCTGTATTGCTGAGACGACGGTTGAACTGCAACATACCACTTACATTCTTTGAATCGCTATACGAAACGCTGTTCTGCGTACGATTATTCTTCAGGATATCCTTCAGCTCATCCAACTGGTCGAGCGGACTAAGGATACTCTTATTGTCGAAAGGATTGGCTGTGAAGGTAGCCTCGGCACCCTCGTTATCGCCATCCTGTGAGTTATAACGGAAGTTGGGACGGAACATGATGTTGGTCATCGAGTCGGGGGTCCACTCCAAACGCATCTGGGCATTCCAGTTGTTAGAACGGGTATAGTTCTGTGTAAGACTGTTACCATACTGCGAGTTGGTGGCACCATACATGGTCATGCTGGTAACCTTTGAGAGGGCATCGCCATCGCTGTGGTTCCAACGTACACTACCATCCAGAACCAGCTTGCCTGTATTCTCGTAGTTCAGGTTGACACCTGTCATCTTATTAGCAGTAAGACCCTGGCGACCACCACCAAAACGGCCACCACCGCCACCACCTGGGAATCCCATATCGTTGGTGTTGTTGGCATTGGTCATCAGGAACACCTTCATATTGCTATTCATGATACCACCAAAGATACGACCCGAATAACGGTTCTGGGTACCTGCGGCGATATCGGCATTCATCATAAAGCCCTTGTTCATACCCTGCTTGATACCAAAGTCGAGCACTGTCTCCTCTTCGCCATCCTCGATACCTGATACACGGGCCAGGTCGCTCTGCTTGTCATAAGCCTTAATGCGGTCGATGATATTGGTAGGCAGATTCTTCATGGCAGTCTTGGTATCACCAGTCATGAACTCCTTACCATCCACCAGAATCTTCTTCACCTCCTTACCATTAATCTTAATCGTACCATCGTCGCTCACCTCGGCACCTGGCAGGCGCTTAACCAGCTCCTCAACTACCGAACCCTCGGGGGTACGGAAGGCGGCTGCATTATATACAAAGGTGTCGGCCTTCAGCGTTACCTTCGAGGCGCGCGCTGTAACAGTGGCACCCTTCAGCATGATTGCATCGGGACTCAGCGAGATGGTGCCGGCATTGTAACCCTTACCATCCTTTAATGTAAACTTCTTGGTGTAAGTTTTAAAGCCCACATAGGTAATCTTTAAGGTATATGTACCATCGCTGGGGGCTGTAACACGGAAAGCACCATCAGTGTTGGTTACACCATTGGCCACAACCTTCTCACCAGAGAGAATAGAAGCGGTGGCCTGAATAACTGCATCCTGCGTATCCTGCTCAATCACTTTACCTGAAACCACGCGCTGTGCGTGTACTGATAATACCGTTAAAGATACGGCCATCATGAATAGTAATAATCTTCTCATTGTTACTTTTTTCTATGTTTTTTTGAAAGTTTGACGCCTTTTCAAAAAAAAAGTTTAACCTATAGGCGTTTTTTTTGTTTAATTTGTTACGATTTAAAAAAATAATGTTATCTTTGCACACAATAAAAATTAAAAAGTCAACTACGGCACCAAACAATGAGCCCACAAAAAGTTGTCATATCAGACCAGCTGGATCGTACACTCGCTGAAGCTATAGCAGAGTGTGAACACGATAAGGTTTTCGTCCTGGCCGACGAGACCACAGCAGAGTTCTGTCTGCCAGTCATCGAGCAGTTCGATAGCATGGCAGGCGCTAAGCGCATCGTAATCGAGGCTACTGATACGCATAAGAACCTGGCTTCGCTGAGTCATGTATGGCAGGAACTAAGCGATGGTGGTGCTACACGTCACACCTTATTAATAAATATAGGCGGTGGCATGGTAACCGACTTAGGTGGTTTTGCGGCTTCGACTTTTAAGCGCGGCATAAACTACATTAACATCCCCACTACCCTGCTCTCGATGGTTGACGCATCGGTAGGTGGTAAGACAGGCATCAACTTCCTAGGCCTGAAAAACGAGATTGGCGTGTTTAACAATGCCAAGAGCGTGATACTGGACACTGAATTTCTGAAAACCCTGGATACTGAGAACATGCTGTCGGGTTATGCCGAGATGCTGAAACACGGTCTGATTAACGACGCAAAGATGCTGGGCGAGTTGCTCTCGTTCGATATCGAGCACCCTGATCTGGAACAGTTAAAGCGTATGGTGGCCGAATCGGTAGCTGTTAAACAACGTATCGTAACTGAAGACCCCACCGAGAAGGGCATCCGTAAGGCATTGAACTTAGGTCATACCGCAGGACACGCGTTCGAATCGTTCGCCCTGAAGCACAAGCCTGTACTGCACGGCTACGCTGTGGCATGGGGCCTGATAGTAGAATTGTACCTGAGCGCCATCAAAACGGGATTCCCCACTGACAAGATGCGCCAGACGGTGAGATTCATATTGGATCACTACGGAAAGATGAACATTACGTGCGATGATTACCCCACCCTGTTGGAGCTGATGACGCACGACAAGAAAAATATAGCTGGCATCATAAACTTCACACTGCTGGGAGGTGTAGGCGATATCCTTATCGACCAGACAGCTACGAAGGAGGAAATCTATGAGGCATTCGACTTTTATAGAGAAAGCTGATGCTGGTGACTTAACACAAACCAATTCAACTTAATAGACCTAATCATATTACTAACTAATCAGAGTAGGACTGCTCGCGAGAGTAGTCCTATTCACTTTCTAGCCAGTTCCTCGGCCTTTTTGCGGGCTGGTTTGCCTGTTTCGGTAAGCGGAATTTGGTTTACATGCAAGTATACTTTAGGTTGATGGTACTTAGGTAGCACCTGCTCGCAGATGGTCTGGGCCTCGGCTGTATCACCCTCTGTCAACAGCACCACTATCTCGCCAAACTTCTCATCCTTACGTTTACTTATAATATAAGGTACGCGCATGTACTTTTTTAAAGTTTGCTCAACCTCCTCGATCTGTATCTTGATACCACCCGAACAAATCACATTATCCTTGCGACCACGGATGCGGAACCGGCCATCGGGCTTCAGCTCCACAATATCGTTGGTGGTCAACCTCTGGGCGCAAACCTCAGGGGCATCAATCACCAGACAACCTTCGTCGGTAGTACTGAGCTTAACAGTGGCGAAAGGCGTGTACCACTCTGAGGCCTCAGGTCCGCTGATGCGTCGCAGGGCGATATGTGAGAGTGTCTCCGTCATGCCATAGGTGCTCCACACGGCATGGGGGAAAGTACGCAACTCGGCCTCCATCGCCTCATCAATCGCACCACCACCAATAATCAGATGTCGGATAGCCATCAGTCGCTCCTTCTCCTCAGGCACCTGCAACGAGTTATACACCTGCATCGGTACCATAGCGGCAAAGTTCAGTTGATAGTTGATAGTGGATAGTTGATAGTTATCGGCTAACGGGTGCCCACAGGGCTCCACTTCAATCAATCTCAGTCCTCGCTCAATCGAGCGCACCACCATCATCTTACCAGCAATATAATCGGTACTCATACACAGCAGCGCCGTATCGCCAGGCTTCAATCCCAAAAAGTCGCAGGTTATGCGGGCAGAATTCAGCATCCTGCGCTTCTCCACCAGCATACGTTTAGGCTCACCAGTACTACCACTGGTTTTCACCTCAACGTAGGCCGAATCATTATTCCACTCGTCTATAAACGCCATAGTTGATCGCCTTGAATAGTGAGGGGCATGGGAATGTTATCTGTAAACAGCTGACCAGTGCCCAAGCCCTGTGGCATGCTGATATCGTCGCCATACACACTCGAAGCAAACTGGGCAATGGCATTCAAGCCGATATTACTCTCGAGAGCCGAGGTAATCCACGAGCCGATATGCAGACTGCTAGCAATATCAATCCACTCCTTACTGCCCATCATGCCTCCATGCAACGAGGGCTTGAGGATGATATAACGGGGCTTGATAATCTCGAGCATGTGACGTTTCATCTCAGCATCGTTCACACCTATCAACTCCTCGTCGAGGGCGATAGGCAGAGGCGACTCCCTGCAGAGTTCGGCCATATAAGCCCATTGACCTTGTTTGATGGGTTGCTCGATAGAATGGATATTGTATTGCGACAGGAGTTCGAGTTTATACAGCGCCTCATCATAAGTAAAGCCACCATTGGCATCCAGTCGGAGCTCCACCTCGTGATGCGAGAAGCGATCGCGGATACGTTTCACCAAATCAAACTCCTTCTCAAAGTCGATAGCACCAATCTTCAGCTTGACACAACGGAAGCCCAATTTCAGCTTCTCCTCCATACGCTGAAGCATCTCCTCGTAGTTGCCCATCCACACCAGACCGTTGATGGGGATGCCCACCTCGCCACGGGCAAAAGCGGTATCGAAGAGTTTTTCGCCTTTCTGCAGATTCAGCCAGGCTGTTTCCAATCCGAACAGCATCGAAGGATAATCGCGCAGGGCATCGTAATCTATCTCGCCCTTGGCGCAGAATGCCTCACAAAATTCATTCAGTTTGGTCTCATACTGCTCATCAGGCATCGCATCGCAACTCAAATCGGGCAACGGTGCACACTCACCCACGCCATGCTTATCGCCATCACTCAGATGAACCAACCACAGCTTGCGGGTTAAATAAACCCCGCGAGAAGTCCCCGCGGGTTGTTTAAAATGCAATATCTTTTTTTCTATTTCAAACATCATGGCATTTTGGGGTATTTTTTGAAGTTGGGCTTGCGCTTTTCAAGGAAAGCCTTGCCACCCTCCTGAGCCTCATCCAGGAAGTAGTACAGCATGGTGCAATCGCCTGCCAACTCCTGGATACCAGCCTGACCATCCAACTCGGCATTCAGTCCAGCCTTGATCATACGCAGGGCCAAGGGCGAACGTTCCATCATAATCTCAGCCCACTCTACGCACTCGTCCTCCAGGCGCTCGATAGGCACCACCTTGTTTACCATACCCATCTCTTCGGCCTCCTTGGCTGTGTACTGGCGACAGAGGAACCAAATCTCACGCGCCTTCTTCTGACCCACGATACGTGCCAGGTACGACGAACCAAAACCAGCATCGAACGAACCAACCTTAGGACCAGTCTGACCAAAGATAGCATTCTCAGAGGCAATCGTCAGGTCACAAACCAGGTGCAGCACATGTCCACCACCAATGGCATAACCATTTACCATCGCAATAACTGGTTTGGGCAGTCTGCGAATCTGCATCTGCACATCGAGCACGCTCAAACGGGGCACACCCTCTTCATCCACATAGCCTCCACGACCCTTTACGTGCATATCGCCACCAGAGCAGAAAGCATGCTTCACATCGGCCAGAGTCTTACCCTCAGGCACCTCGCTCATGGCACCAGTCAACAATACCACACTGATATCCTGCATCTCACGACACATAGCAAAAGCCTGACTCAGCTCCCAAGTGGTCTTGGGGGTGAAGGCATTGCGATAGCGCGGACGATTAATGGTAATCTTGGCGATACCATTATACTCCTCAAACAAAATCTCCTTAAACTCTCTTATCGTTTGCCAGTTTCTCATTTTTCAAAATTTGATAATATGTTTTTACAACACGCTCGTCCTCATCGGCATCGGTAAATATCTCGAGCAATACAGGACGAGTAGATTTCTTATTTAATAAAGTGTCGACACACTGCTGCATCTCCTCCATATTGGTGGCCTTCATATAACGGATATTGTTCTGCTTACAGATGCCCTGGGCCGTGGTGTGATGCGCACCCGAAATGAAACTATCACGAACAGGACTCTGCTCCAGACCCTTCAGCATGTTAAAGATACCGCCCTTACCATTGTTCAGCACCACAATATGCAGGTTGCCATTCAGGTTCTGATTCCACAGGGCATTCTGATCGTAGAAGAAACTCAGATCACCCAATATGCACAATACCTTCTCGTCGCCAGTAACTATCGAGCAGCCTGCAGCTGTAGATAGTGAACCCTCGATACCATTCACACCACGGTTACAGAACACATAGTGCTTGGCAAAGAGATTGGCAAAACGAATAGGACTGCTGTTGCCATAATGGATATAGCGATAGATGGCCTTGCCCAGTTTATCCTCCAGATACTTGACAGCAGCCATCTGCGAATACTCGGGTTCGAACTTCATGGCACGATAAGCTGCCAGTCGGGTGGCCTGATCCCATCGGGCTTTAAAGGTAGCAGTAGAACTGATGGCCTTGAACTTGATGGCGTTCACCAGATCCTCGATCACATCGGCAGGACTACCCTCAATCACACCATACAACTGCATAGAGGTATCATGAATGCTACCATCCTCGGTAACAGCCCAGATATGACAATTCTTCAGGCCACGCAACCATTTCTTGATACGTTTGCTAACCAGCGTATCGCCTAAGTAAAGCACAAAGTCGGGTTGGTAAGCGGGATTGTCGCCCAGCACATGTATCACCTCATCGAAATTGGTGCCACCCCTACCCACACTCAGCGCCTCATGTACCACCACAGCACACTGCGAGAGCATGAACAGTTCCTGAGGAATCAGGTCTTCGGTAGACATCTGACCAATAACCACCATGGGTTTCTTGGCCTCGGCAAACTGGCCTGCGCACTCTAACGATATCAAAGCCGCATTGCTACGTGGCGTGAGCAACTGGATGACACGCTCCTTGGGCAACTCTTCGACATTATACTCGAACAGAGGCTCGGAGATAGGCACGTTGATGTGTACAGGACCACAACCATGATGGCGTGTCTCGTTCATGGCCTCGTTAACCAGGCGGTTGCAGTACCAATGCAACTCATCGTCATACACCTCGGGCAGATTAACAGCCTTTTTTACAAAGCGCCCCAAAGCATCGGGCTGAGGTAGCGTCTGCCCATCCAACTGATCGATCCATTGTGTAGGACGATCGGCAGATATCACCACCAATGGCATATGCTGATAATAAGCCTCGGCCACTGCTGGGGCTACGTTCAACAAAGCCGTACCACTGGTTACACATACGACTACGGGGCGATGAACCACCTGTGCGATACCTAAAGCATAGAATCCCGCACTGCGTTCATCTGTAACTGGATAGCACTCGATATCTGGACACTCATTCAGGTTGTGTACAATAGCCGAATTACGACTACCAGGACAAACCACTGCGTATCTAACGCCATGTTCTACCAACAAACTTGTCAGTATGTTTACGTTCTGCTTACTGCTGTACATATAATAGTTTTTTCATTGTTTCCATTTTCGCTTCAGTTTCCAACCACTCCTGCTCTTCAACGCTGTCTTTCAACAGTCCGCCGCCAGCATAGAGATGACACACATCGCCATCGATATTCATACATCTTAGCGACACATAGAGATGGGTATCCTCCTGTGCAACAGGTCCCATAAACCCACTGTAGTATCGGCGTGGGGTATGCTCGTTCTTTACTATAAACTTAAAAGCCTCGCGCTTAGGCAGTCCGCACACAGCTGGTGTGGGGTGCAAGACTTGTAACAAATCGCCAATTTTATTGTTGTCGGCCAACTTAAAGGTAAAGTCACTCCTCAGGTGTACCAGGTTTGCAGCTCGTACTGTACGAGGTCCCTCCTCACGGAAATCGCCAGTAAACTGCTCCAGGCATTCGGTAATATAAGTGGCCACAATGCGCTGCTCCTGAATATTCTTGGTACTCCAGGTCAGCGTTTCGCCCTCGCCATCCAACTGGTCGCCTTCCAGTTTCATGGTTCCTGCCAAAGCGATGGTTCGCCAATCGGTCCCATGCCCATCCAACAGGATCTCTGGCGTGGCAGTTAACCAGCAACCGCTTTTCTCAGTATCCACCAATGCGATAAATAGGCGGGGATAAAGCTGACAGGCACGATAGAACAAATCGATAGGTTTAACACCCTTGGGCATCTGTTCATCGGCACAGCGTGCCAACACTATCTTGCGGAACTTATCAGTCTCTAACTGCGAGTGATAGTTCGCAAAGTCAACCTTATAATAGTTCGACATATCGCTTGGCAACCTGTTTTTACCATCATCAGCAGTTAGTTGCTCGTTGCTCAAAGCAATCGTCTCTGTTTTTCCTTGTATCAATACCACGGGCTGATCGGCCTTCACCTCGAAGGGGGCCACAACAAAACCCTGTTTACCATTCAACTCTGTCAGCGAATGCAATTCCATGGGTTCACCTACCGATTGGGTAATCAGTGTGGCGTGGTCTTCATGGGGTAATCTGTAAATAGCGTATGCTGACATTATTTCTTCTGCTTAATAACATAGTTAGTAACTCGCACATTTGATATCAGATCGCCTGCAGTGTCTTTGATATCCACATTCCACACATGCAACGTCTTACCCTTGTGCAACATCTTTGCGAAGGCAGTTACCGTGTCGCCTTCAACCACAGCTTTCACATGGCTCCCACTAACCTCGATGCCCACACAGGCGCATCCAGGACAAAGAGCCGACGACGCCACCCCGGCCACATTCTCGGCCAGAGCCAACGAAGCGCCACCACTCAAAAAACCGAATGGCTGGCGATTTCGCTCATCAACTTTCATTTTTGCCAAACAAGTATCAACCTCGGGAGTAGAAATAAATTCCATCCCGAGGGCTGTACTTAAATTCGGCTTTGCGTTAATAATCTCTACTATCTTCTCTACGTTCACTCTGAATTTTTTAATTCTTAAATTTTTGAATTTTTACATTTTATTTAAACAGCGAGTACTCTGGTACACTCCAGGCCAGGGCACTGGCACCAAGCACATCGCGTTCTCTATCTTCAAGTTTCGAAACAAGAATCTTAACCTTGCCCCGCAAATTTCCAAATACATGCTCCTCGAACGCCTGGTAGGTTGGTTCGAGCAACCATTTACCAGCATGCGAGATACCACCCGTCAGGATGATGGCCTCGGGGTCAACAAGCGATGCATAGTTGGCCAAGCCCAAACCCAACATTTCACCAGTACGGCGGTACACCTCGATAGCCATTTCGTCGCCCTGGTCGCAGCACTCCTTGATGGTACGTGGTGATAACTTCTCCAGATTGCGCATCAGTGTAGGCGCATCGCTCTCGGTCATCAGTTCCTTGGCTGTATTCACAATACCTGCGGCACCAACGTACGACTCCAAGCAACCTGTATGACCGCAACCACAAGCACGACCATTTCTATTAACTATACAAGTGTGTCCAAACTCGCCAGCATAACCATTATGACCAGTATGATCGTCACCTGCAGAGAAGAAACAGCTGCCTATGCCAACACCCAGACTGAGAATAATGAAATTCTTCATACCATGGGCACAGCCAAAGGTAAACTCGCCAAGAGCCGACACGTGGGCATCGTTCGACAAACCTACAGCCAAGCCAATGCGGTCGCGCAGCATAGCACTCAGAGGTACGATACCCTTCCAAGGCAGGTTGGCAGCATTCTCGATACAGCCCGAAACCGAACTGGCACTGGGCGAACTAACACCGATAGAACGAATGGTTTCGTAACCGCCATTAGCCTCAACCAGATTCACAATCTTATCGCTTAAGGCAGTCACAAAGTTGTTCACATCCGAATAGCCGCTGGTAAGGAACGATTCCTCAGCGATAATATTACCGCGGATGTCCACAATGGCATAGGTGGTCAGTTCATTACTGATGTCGACACCTACAACTTTCGTTTTAATCTTGTACTCCTCCATAGATATAGGTCTAGTTATTATTTAAACAACGAATATTCCTTCACATCCCATGCCAAAGCGCTGGCGCCAAGCACATCACGCTCGCCTTCCTTCAGAATCGACACCAGGATACGGGTCTTATTCTTGATGTTATGGAAAACGTGCTCCTCGAACGAGGCACGCATGGGTTTCAACAGCCACTTACCTGCCTGCGTCATATCGCCTGTCAGGATAATAGCCTCAGGGTTCAACACTGATGCATAGTTGGCCATACCCAATCCCAATATCTCGCCAGTCTTACGGAATACCTCGATGGCCACTTTATCACCTTTATAACAACAGTCAGCAATCGTCTTGATGCTCAGCTCCTGCTGCTCACTCAGCAATGTGGGCTCCTTACTGGCAGCAATCAGCTCTTCGGCAGTCTTAATCAAGCCCTTCTCCGAGCAATAAGCCTCCAAACAGCCTTTGTTACCACAACCACACTGCCTGCCGTTCAACTCTACACAAG
The DNA here is from genome assembly GCF_900107775.1 of Xylanibacter ruminicola. GTDB lineage: Bacteria > Bacteroidota > Bacteroidia > Bacteroidales > Bacteroidaceae > Prevotella > Prevotella ruminicola_C. The sequence goes on along the minus strand of NZ_FNRF01000003.1, from coordinate 367,616 downwards.
TATGACCCAGTTCGCCAGCAAAGCCATTAAAGCCCAGATGGGGCTGACCGTTTGAGAAGAAGCAGCTGCCCAGTCCACCATGACTGATGGACACCACCACGAAATCCTTCATGCCGTGCGCACTTCCGTACGATTTCTCACTCAGTGCCGTGATATGCGCATCGTTAGCCACTGCCACAGCCAGTCCTAACTGGTCTCTCAGCATTGCTCCCAGAGGTATCACACCCTTCCAAGGCAGATTGGCCGCATTCTCAATGCAACCTGTTACCGCACTGGCACTAGGCGCACTCACGCCCACGGAACGTATAGCCTCATATCCGCCATTCTCCTCCATCAGTGCTATCACCTTCTCGCAGAGGGCGGCCACAAAGTCGTTCACATCATGATAGTCGGTCGTCAGAAAGTAGTCTTGCGCAACTATCTCTCCCCTGATGTCCACCACGGCAAAAGTCGTGCGGTCCACCCGGATGTCTATACCCACTACACGGGTTTTGATTTGATCAATAGTCTCTGTCATATCATTTAAATAATGAATATTCCCTTACTTCCCATGCCAGGATACTGGCGCCCAGCACGTCGTTTTCCACCTTGTCCTCATCCGACACCAGAAACTGGGTCTTGCCACAGGTGTTATGGAACACATAGCGGTCGAACACCTCCTTAGCCGGATCCAGCAACCAGTGACCCGCTTTCGAGATACGACCTGTAAAGATGAAAGCCTCAGGGTCCACCATCGAGGCATAGTTAGCCAAGCCCATGCCCAGCAACTCGCCCGTTCGGCGATACACCTCTATGGCCAGCGCGTCGCCCTGTTCGCAGCACGCTGTAATCCGCTGTGGCGTCAGATCCTCCACATCCCTCATCAACGAGGGTGCCGCCGTTTGTGCCATCAGCTCCTCAGCAGTAGCCAGAATGCCCTTTTGGGCCACATAAGCCTCCAGGCACCCCTTGTTGCCACAGCCGCACCGCCTACCGCCATTGACGATACACGTATGACCGATCTCACCGGCAAATCCACCATTACCCTGATGAATCATGCCATTCGAGAACAAGCAACTACCAAGACCACTGCCCATCGTAAGCACCACAAAGTCGCGCATACCTCTGGCCAGTCCGTAGGTATGTTCGCCCAAGGCTCTCACAGCAGCGTTGTTAGCCACAGCCACAGCAAACCCCGTACGGTCTCTCAGCATCGCCCCCAATGGGATGACACCCTTCCAAGGCAGGTTAGGCGCATTCTCAATACAGCCGGTCATGAAGTTAGCGCTGTGTGCACTGATGCCCACCGAACGTATGCTTTCAAAGCCACCATTGTGCTCCACCATATCCTGAATGTGCTCACTCAAGGCCGATACAAAATGGTTTAAATCGGGATAATCCAATGTCGGGAAACTCTCCATCACGACCACATTACCCTTCACGTCAACAATGGCGTAAGTGGTGGCTTCAAGACTGATGTCAATCCCGATGACCCTTTTCTTGATTGTTTCTTGTTCCATCAAAGTGTTCTCAGTTATCAGCCACAAATATATACTTTTTTTAGAGACTGAGCAAATCTTTCTCACTTTTTTTGCAAATATTTACTCGAATCTTGCATTTTTCGAGAAATTTCCGTAACTTTGCAGCCATAAAATTGAAATATTCGAATATTAAAGATGAACATTTTAGAGTTAAGCGAACAAGAAATCGGAAGGCGTCAGAGCCTTCAGGAACTGCGCTCGATGGGCATCGATCCCTATCCTGCAGCTGAGTTCCCAACAAATGCATTCAGCACAGAAATTAAGGAGAATTTCAAGGACGATGAGGATCGTGAGGTCGTTATCGCAGGTCGTATGATGAGCCGTCGTGTCATGGGTAAGGCATCTTTTGCCGAGCTTCAGGACTCAAAGGGCCGTATCCAGGTGTACATCACCCGCGATGATATCTGCCCAGGCGAAAACAAGGACCTATATAATAATGTATTCAAGCGTTTGCTCGATATTGGCGATTTCATCGGTGTTAAGGGTAAGGTATTCCGCACCCAGACTGGTGAGATTTCTGTACATGCCTCAGAGCTTACACTGCTTTCAAAGAGCCTTAAGCCACTGCCTATCGTGAAGTACAAGGATGGTGTGGCCTACGATAAGTTTGATGATCCCGAGTTGCGTTATCGCCAGCGTTATGTCGACCTGGTAGTTAACGAGGGCGTAAAGGATACCTTCCTGAAGCGTGCAACAATCATCCGCACCATGCGTAGCATTCTCGATAACGCTGGTTATACCGAGGTTGACACTCCTATCCTGCAGAGCATCGCAGGTGGTGCTTCAGCCCGTCCATTCATCACTCACTTCAATGCCCTGAATCAGGACATGTACATGCGTATCGCCACCGAGCTTTACCTCAAGCGTCTTATCGTAGGAGGTTTCGAGGGTGTTTATGAGATGGGTAAGAACTTCCGTAACGAGGGTATGGACAAGACCCACAACCCTGAGTTCACCTGCATGGAGCTCTACGTGAGCTATAAGGACCTGCTGTGGGGTATGACCTTCACCGAGAAGATGCTCGAGGAGATCTGTACAGCCGTAAACGGCAAGCCCGAGGTTGAGATCGATGGTAAGGTTATCTCATTCAAGGCACCATTCCGTCGCTTGCCTATCCTCGATGCTATCAAGGAGAAGACTGGTTTCGACTGCGATGGCAAGACCGAAGACGAGATTCGTGCATTCTGTCTCTCTAAGGGCATGGATGTAGACGAGACCATGGGTAAGGGTAAGCTTATCGACGAGCTCTTTGGTGAGTTCTGCGAGGGAACCTTCATCCAGCCAACCTTCATTACCGACTATCCTGTTGAGATGTCACCACTTACCAAGATGCATCGTTCTAAGCCCGGTCTCACTGAGCGTTTCGAGCTGATGGTTAATGGTAAGGAGCTGGCAAACGCATATTCAGAGTTGAACGATCCTATCGACCAGGAAGAACGTTTCATCGAGCAGATGAAGCTTGCCGATAAGGGCGACGACGAGGCTATGATTATCGATCACGACTTCCTGCGTGCCCTCCAGTATGGTATGCCTCCTACATTCGGTATTGGTATCGGTATCGACCGTCTGGTTATGCTGATGACTGGTAAGTTTGCTATTGGCGAGGTGATGCTGTTCCCACAGATGAAGCCTGAGAAGAAGATTCCTCAGTCGTCAGTAGCCGAGTGGGCCGAGATTGGTGTACCCGAGGATATCGTTCCTGTACTCCGCAAGGCTGGTTTCAACCTGATCACAAACATCAAGGACGAGAAGCCTCAGGGTCTGCAGCAGAAGATTGGTGAGATCTTCAAGAAATACAAGCTCGAACTCCAGAAGCCTTCAGTTGATGAAGTAGCCGCCTGGATCGAGAAGGCGCAAGCCTAATGGTCAATGATCAATGTTCAATGAACCATGTACGATTGTGGTAAGATAGCAATTATCGGAGGTGGCAGCTGGGCAACAGCTATTGCCAAGATTGTGGTGAGTCATACCCACCATATTGGTTGGTATATGCGTCGCGACGACCGTATCGAGGATTTCCGTCGCATGGGTCATAATCCCGCCTACCTCACCAGTGTCCACTTCAATATCGATGAAATCAACTTCGATAGTGATTTGAATCGTATTGCGCAGCAGTACGACACGCTGGTATTTGTCACCCCTTCGCCTTACCTCAAGAGTCACCTTAAGAAGTTGAAGACGCGTATTCGCGACAAATTCATACTTACCGCTATTAAGGGTATCGTACCTGATGAAAATCTCGTATGTAGCGAGTATTTTCATCAGGTTTACGACGTACCTTACGAGAATCTTGCTTGCATCGGTGGTCCTTCTCATGCCGAAGAGGTTGCACTCGAGCGCCTAAGCTATCTCACCGTAGGTTGTGCCGATCGTGAGAAAGCCCAGGCCTTCTGCGATGTATTGTCGAGCGAGTATATCAAAACCAAGACCTCTACCGACGTGGTTGGCATCGAGTATTCTTCCGTTCTGAAGAATGTCTATGCCATTGCTGCAGGTATCTGCAGCGGCCTGAAATATGGCGATAACTTCCAGTCGGTACTCATGGCCAATGCCGTGCAGGAGATGAATCGTTTCCTCACAGCAGTTTATCCTTTGGATCGCAATGCTTACGATAGTGTTTATCTGGGCGATTTGTTGGTTACGGGTTATAGCAACTTCAGTCGTAACCGCACCTTTGGTACCATGATTGGAAAGGGCTACAGCGTGAAGTCGGCCCAGATCGAGATGGAGATGATTGCCGAGGGTTACTTCGGTACCAAGTGTATGAAGGAAATCAATCGCCACTGCCACGTAAACATGCCTATCCTCGATGCCGTGTATAACATCCTATACGAACGCATCGCCCCCCAAATCGAGATTAAACTCCTTACCGATTCATTCCGCTAATAATGACAGCCAAAGAAGTTATCAACCATATGGAATCGCTGCGCAACGATGCTCAGCGGCATATCCTGATGGGCTTCTTCAAGACTGGTCCAGGCGAATATGGCGAGGGTGACGAATTCCTTGGCCTGAAGGTTCCTCAGACGCGCGAGGTGGTTAAGCTCGTGGGGAAAGATTTCCCATTAAGCGAAATCCCCGAACTCCTCATGTGCCGTTGGCACGAGGTTCGCCTTTGTGGTCTGCTGATATTGGTAGCGAAATTCGAGGAATTAGCCACCAAACGCCTTCAGAACAATCAGGAAGCTATCCGTGGCCGCGACGAGATACTCACCCTTTACTTGCAATATGCCGAACAAGCCAACAACTGGGATCTTGTAGATCTATCTGTCCACAAAATCCTGGGTCACTGGCTCCTGTTGCCATCGGACTTAGGCGATAAAGATTACAAGATTAAGGTTCTCGATAGCCTTGCCCAGAACCCATGCCTGTGGAAACAACGCATGAGTATAGTCTGTTCTTGGAAGACCTCGCAGATGGGCGATCCCACCTGGTGCCTTCGCTATGCCGAAATCCATCTGCACCACCCACACGACCTGATGCATAAGGCCGTAGGTTGGATGCTTCGCGAAATGGGCAAGCGTGTTAGCGAAGACCTCTTATGCAATTTTCTCCGCCAACACGCTCACGAAATGCCTCGCACCATGCTCCGCTACGCCATCGAGAAACTCCCCGACCCCGAGCGCCAGTATTGGATGGGCATCAAATCTCCTATTTAAAATAACGTTACCTGCCAAAGATGCTGGCTCATATCCACATGGCCATTGGACTTGAAGTGGACACCCTCTTCTTCCAGCAAAGTTCTTTGTCTACTCCAACCAGGAGCAGTACGACCTGATTTATTCACTACGCGATGACAAGGTAACGACTCGGCACCAGGTGTATAGCGAAGCGTTCTACCAACCATACGCGAATGACTGGGCCAGCCTGCCAAGGCAGCGATATCTCCATAAGTTGTTACACACCCGCAGGGTATCTGAGCCACAATATTGAGCACTGCATCACGAAAAGCTCTCGCCTGCTCTGGCGACATCTTATCAGGATAATCCTTCATTTACAATAAGCTATCTGCCAACTGCTGCAACAGGGGCTCATCAGTAGTTTTCATGCGCGAGCGGATGGTAACCATGGGATCTACAATCTCACAATCCTTCAAAGCCTCGATCATCGTACGCATGGTCTTACCGGCTGTAGGGGCCCAGCTACCATTTTCGATGATACCAAACTTGCGCTTCTGGTAGTTCTTGATTTGCAGGTGATACAGGAAGTCGTGCATCACTGGGAACACACCTGCATCGTAGCTTGAAGCAGCCACAACGACTGTAGGATAGCGGAAGGCATCCTCGATGACCTCGGCCATGTCTGAACGACTCAGATCGCTTACTACAACCTTTGACGCACCCTTTTCGCGCAGTATCTCGCCTAAGCGCTGGGCTGCAGCTGCTGTGCCACCATGAATACTGGCGTAGGCAATCAAGATGCCCTCGCTCTCGGGCTCGTACTTACTCCAGATATCATACAGGCGTACAGCCTCAGTCAGAGCCTCACCCTTAAGCACAGGGCCGTGCAGCGGACATATCGCCTGCACATTCAGTGCAGCCAACTTCTTCACTACCATTTGCACCTGCGAGCCATACTTACCACAGATATTAAAGTAATAGCGACGCGCCTCGCAAGCCCAGTCCTCAGTCTCATTCACTAATGCACCAAACTTACCAAAGCCATCGGCACTGAACAGCACCTTATCGGTGGTATCGTAACTCATGATTACCTCGGGCCAGTGAATCATCGCAGCTCCGATAAACTGCAGTGTGTGCTTCCCCAATGCGAGGGTGTCGCCCTCTTTTACAGTAACCACACGACCAGTAAAGTCTACCCCCTCAAAGAAGTTAGACAGCATCTTTACGGCCTGGGCACTGCACACCAGCTGCACGCCAGGATAAGTCTCCAGCATCCAAGCGATGAGTGCCGAGTGATCGGGCTCCATGTGGTGAACTACCAGATAGTCGGGCTGACGACCATTCAACGCAGCAGTTAGGTTAGCCTTCCACTCCTCACCCTTACGACGATCGGCAGTATCCAGTACCGCTATCTTCTCATCGTCGATGAGATACGAGTTATAACTCATGCCCTCGGGCACCACATACTGACTCTCAAACAAATCGATGTCGAGATCGTCCACACCGATGTACTTAATTGTATCGCTAAAAGTATTCATAAATCACACGCTTTAAAATATAGCATCCATTTTTTGGCTACAAAGATAGTATTTTTTTCGATAAATGCAAAAAACTTAATAAAAATTTGGCGTTTTATAGTATTTGTACTAACTTTGCACCGAATTTTACGATAACTTAAAAAATAATGAGGAATCCCTTTGACAAGATTTTAAACTGGTATTTTACCAAAAATTCGCTACCATATTGGATCATATTGCTGATTGACTGTGCAATAGTGATGTTCAGTGGCGTGCTAACCTACTGGATATTTAATGATGCTGTAACACTGTTCGATAACACGTTACAGGTCATCAACACCATGCTGATATTTGTATTACTGAGTATACCCGGATTCCGAATCTTCCATACCTACTCGGGATTTATGCGTTACTCTAGTTTTGTCGACTTGATGCGTGTAGCCTATTGCAATGGCGTAACACTGGTACTGGCTTGGATTGCAGAGTATTATATGCACTACCTGCCGGGCAACTATTTCGCACACTTTAATACCACCAGCATATTCCTTATTTTTATTATAGTCACCCTGCTGATGTGGGCTCTGCGCATATTTGTGAAGACACTGTACGATGTAGCTTTCTCTAACACTCGCGCTATACGCATCCTGATATATGGTGCTATGAGTGGTGGTGTGGGATTGGCTAAGTATATTAATTCACAGCGTCCCCGAAAATATGTAGTAAAGGGCTTTATTACGCACTACGAGAAAGCCAAGCATCAGGAAATAATGGGCCAGAAGGTATATACGGTTAACGACAATATCGCTGATGTAATACATAAGAACGACATCGATGCCGTAATGGTATCGCCCCTGCGTGTAAAGGGCTTCCGTGATAATCAGGAGTTGCAGGATATCATTATTGGTGCTGGCGCCAAAATCTATATGGCACAGAATGCAGTAGAGATGGATCAGGACCAATTGGATGAGAACGCCAATATCGACTATACCCAGATGCAGTTGCGCGAAGTAAGCGTTGAAGAGCTGCTGCCCCGCTCTGAGATTCGTGTGGATATGAATTCGATAGGTGAACTGCTGAAAGGACAACGCGTGATGGTAACAGGTGCTGCCGGTTCTATCGGATCGGAGATATGCCGCCAGGTGGCAAAGCTGAATCCAGCTGCCATGCTGCTGATTGACCAGGCAGAGACACCTGAGCACGACATCCGATTGATGATGAAAAAAGAGTTCCCCAATATCCCTGCAGAAACGGTGGTTACATCCATCTGTAAGGAAAAGCGTATGGAGGAACTGTTTAAGCGCTTCCGTCCCGACTATGTGTTCCATGCTGCAGCCTACAAACATGTGCCTATGATGGAGGACAACCCCAGTGAGGCAGTGCAGAACAATATCTACGGCACCAAAGTGATAGCCGACCTAAGTGTAAAATATGGCGTTAAGAAATTCGTGATGGTATCGACAGACAAGGCTGTAAACCCCACTAACGTGATGGGATGCTCTAAACGTATCTGCGAGATATACGTACAGAGTCTGGACCTGGCCATCAAGACACGCCGCATAGGCGCATATATGGAGAAACTGGGCAATGAGAACAGTTTTGTTACTGCAGGACAGATTGCCAGCCCTACAGCCCGGACCCAGTTTGTTACCACCCGTTTTGGTAACGTGCTGGGATCAAACGGAAGTGTTATTCCCCTATTCCGCGAACAGATTAAGAATGGTGGCCCTGTAACGGTGACAGATGAGCGTATTGTACGCTTCTTCATGCTGATACCCGAGGCTTGTAAGCTGGTGCTCGAGGCAGGTACCAAGGGTAATGGTGGCGAGATTTTTGTTTTCGACATGGGCAAACCCGTGAAAATTGCCGATCTGGCTAAGCGTATGATTAAACTCTCGGGGGCCAAGAACGTAGAAATAAAGTTTACTGGCTTGCGCCCTGGTGAGAAGCTATACGAGGAGGTGCTGAACGAACTGGAAGGCACCAAACCAACATTCCACGAAAAGATACGTATCGCTGAGGTGCGCGAATATGCCTACGATCAGGTTTGCAAGGATATAAACGAGTTGATAGAGATATCGCAGGAATACGACGATATGGCTACAGTAGCCAAGATGAAAAATATTGTGCCTGAATATAAATCTAACAACTCTATCTACGAGAAGTTAGACTAGTCATCCTTCAAGAACGTTCATTAATGTTCTACAGATATTGGTCTTTGCTGTTGCGGGTTGCATAGCAATATCTAAGGGTAATCCTGAGGGATTGATGCTGGTAACATGCGAGAAGCCGGCATCGAGGAGTTGCTGCTCGTCGGCAATGCGACCGGCTATGAGCATCACGGGCACACGATGTTTCTGAGCACATTGCAGGATGCCAAAGGGGAGCTTGCCCATCAGCGTCTGGCGATCGGCAGACCCCTCACCAGTAATCACCAGATTGGCATCCATCAAGAGTTCGTCGAAATGGATGGCATCCAACAGGAGGTCGATACCAGAGCGACATTCGGCTTGCATATATTGCATGAAAGCATAGCCCAAACCACCTGCAGCACCTGCGCCAGCCTTATCCTGGCAATCGCGCCCCAGATGCCTGGCCGATGCCTCAGCAAAGCGTTTAGCACGGGCATCGAGAACAAGAACATCATCCCGCGAAGCACCCTTTTGTGGTCCAAACACATAAGCAGCCCCACGCTCGCCACATAACGGATTTGTTACATCAGTAGCTATCGTGAAGTGTACATCATCCAACTGGCGCACGTCGTCCCAAAGACTACGGGTAGGCGCCCCAACGGGACTGTTTTCACCTTTCGAAAAGCTATCGATAATGGCCCGCAGCATACCTATGCCACAATCACTGGTAGCACTGCCACCAAGACCTACAATAATATCTTTACAACCTCTACGCACAGCATCTACCACCAACTGCCCAGTGCCATAACTTGTAGCCACCATGGGATTGCGTTCCTCAGGCTTCAGAAGTGTTAATCCGCTGGCTTTGGCAATCTCAATCACAGCGGCATCGCCCTGCACCAGATACTGCGCTACAACGGGACGCATCAGCGGGTCTTTCACGTTCACCTCCACAATATCACCACCCATGGTTGCTTGGAAAGCCTCCATAAATCCCTCACCACCATCACTCACTGGTACCTGCACCACTCTTGCATCGGGCACTCTGTTAAGAATACCCTCACTGGCTGTCTGATTAGCTTCAGCAGATGTCAAACAGCCCTTGAACGAGTCGATTGCAACGATAACTTTCTGCATTACAGCGGCAAATATACGCTTTTTTTTGTTTAGTGCCAACTTTTCGCTTTTATTTATGTGTTAAAATAGCGTTAACATAACGAAGTGATGTGCGCTATGTCGCCGATTTTTTGTACCTTCGCATCCGTTTTGCCCTTTTCGGGCTGTGATTTCATGAAAAATGTAAAAAGATTGTTTAAAAGATGGCAACAGGAAAATATCAAATTACTGAACTAAAGAAGTGTACAGCCGATTACCGAAATATATTAGGCGACGAGCGTAAGGACGAGCTCCATGACAGGATTATTGAAATTATTGTAGATGACAAGAAATATCGCGATAAGGATTACACAGCCAGCAGATTGGCTGCCGACCTTGGCACCAACTGCCGTTATATCTCGGCAGTGATGACAGAGCGATTTCACACCAACTTTAATGGATTGATGAACAAGCATCGTATCGAAGAAGCTATGACACTATTGGCCGAGGAGGAATATCGCGATAAATCAATCAGCGAAATTGGTGCGATGGTGGGCTTTGGTACCCGTCAGGCGTTCTATGCCTCATTCTTCAGATTCCTGAACACCACCCCACGCGAATTCCGCGTCAAGCACCTTGGTCCTAAAAAGCGTAAGCGTTACAGCAAAAAGGCTTAATGCTTTTTTCGATATTCGTACAACTCCAATGAATTAACGATATTCTGCCACAGCACGTAACAGCCTGCACCTACCGATGCCACTGGGTTTAGGTAGGTATAGGCAACCCAGATGCTCAGGGCAGTATTTTTTTGGAACGAGGCCTGACCGCCATCGATCTCATCGCCTAACTGGCGACCAATCCAGCGCCCCATCAGGAAAAGAACAAAGCAAAGAATCAACGACATCATGGCTATCAACAGCAGCGTACGTAGTGCAGCATCGCTATGAACGATGTTACGCACGGTAACACCCGACGTAACAGCCAACTGCGCTGCCCAGAGGTAGAACGAGAGGTCGGGTATCGACACAATCCATGCGCAAAGGCGCTTGGCATAGTGCTGCACCAACCATCCCAGCACCAGCGGAGCTACCAGTACCATAGCCAACTTTTGCAAGATGATAAAGAACACCGCCCAGAAACCAGTGCTTACGCCACGCTCCAACAACGGGAACACTGCAGGAATCATGAGGGCTGAAGCAAAGGCCGACATCACAACATAGGCCGTCATGGTATTGATGTTACCGCCAATCTTGGCAGTAACCACAGGGGCCGCCGTAGCTGCAGGGCCAATAATACATGTAAGCACACTCTCCCAAAGCAACTTCTGTTCGGGGTCGGCATCAACCTGGAAGATAATCCACACATTAAGCGCCACCAAAGCCACCTGCGCCACCAGCACACCTATATGCCAGCGGTGAGGGCGCATCTGATGAAAGTCAATACGACAGTAGGTGGAGAACAGCGTAGAGAACACCATAAACGGGAAAATGGTATCCACCACCTCGCCCAACGTATCGCCTGCGCCATCGAGAAACGGCACCAGATAAAACAGCAGATATACCACAGTACCAACAGCTATAGCCACTGGAAGAGTCCAGTCTTTAACAAATTGCTTCAGTTTCATGCCGCAAAATTACAAAAAATTTTTGTAATAAAGAAATTTTTAGTATCTTTGCAGCCAATATGAGTGTTACTGAGTTTATACATCAAGATAAGGAGGCAAAGCGATTCTCGTTCGAAGTGCTGCCACCGCTGAAGGGTACTGGCACAGCCAAACTGTTTGCCGATATCGACAAACTACGAGAATTCGACCCAGCCTACATCAACATAACCACCCATCACTCGGAGTTTGTATATCGCGAACTTGAGAATGGGCAGTTTGAGCGTCGTCGCATTCGTCGCCGCCCAGGAACCATCGCCATTGCCGCAGCCATCCAGCAGCGTTACCAGATTCCCGTTCAGCCCCACGTTATCTGTAGTGGTGCTACTATCGAGGATATCGAGTACGAACTGCTAGACTTGCAATTCTTAGGCATCAACGATTTGTTGCTGTTACGTGGCGATAAGGCCAAGGAGGACAGCCGATTCCAGCCTACCCCTGGCGGTCATGCGCACACCACCGACTTGATGGCTCAGGTAAAACGCTTTAACGAGGGCTTTTTTGCTGATGGCACCCCCATCAAGAATCCTGGTCGCCCGTTCGACTATGGTGTGGCTTGCTACCCCGAGAAACACGAGGAGGCACCCAACCTTGAGATGGATATGCAGTTTCTGAAGCAGAAGCAGGACCTGGGTGCCCAGTATGCCGTTACACAGTTGTTCTTCGACAACGAGAAGTACTACGCTTTTGTGGAGAAGGCACGCCAGATGGGTATTACCATCCCCATTATCCCTGGCATCAAACCCATGGCCAAGCTGAGTCAGCTAACGGTAGTGCCCAAAACATTCCACTGCGATATCCCTGAGCCACTGGCCAAGGAGGTTGTGAAATGTAAGACCGATGAGGATGCCAAGCAGCTAGGTATAGAGTGGACCACCCAGCAGTGCAAGGATCTGTATGCGCATGGGGTACACAACATCCACTTCTACACCGTCTCTGCAGTAGACAGTGTGGCAGAGATCGTTAAGAGATTAGTGGTTAGAGGTTAAAGACAGATGAGTTTCGACGAGGTTATAGGACAGAAAGAGGCCGAGGAGCGATTGCTACAGCTGATACGCGAGGAGCGATTGCCCCACGCACTGATGTTGTGCGGTCCGCAGGGGTGTGGCAAGCTGCCATTAGCAGTGGCATTTGCCTGCTATCTGTTGGATAATGGCACACCATCTGCCAAAGCCATGCTGGCCAAACTGGAGCATCCCGACCTGCACTTCACCTACCCCACCATCAAACTGCCATCGATGGGTGCCGATCACAAACCTGTAAGCGACGATTTTGCCAAGGACTGGCACCAGCTGGTAATGAACAGTCTGTACTTTACGATGGAAGAGTGGATGACAGCCATGGGAGCCGAGAACCAGCAGGCCATCATAACTGCAGGCGAGAGCGACGATCTGGTACGCAAGCTCAGCTTGAAATCAAGTCAGGGAGGCTATAAAGTCAGCATTATCTGGCTCCCCGAACGCATGAACATAGAGTGCGCCAACAAGCTGCTTAAACTGATCGAGGAACCCCCACAGCAAACAGTATTCATCATGGTATGCGAAGAGCCCGATAAGCTATTGGAAACCATCCGCAGTCGTGTGCAGCGCATCGATGTGAAGAAGATATCCAACGAGGCCATCGAACAGGCACTCGTAGAAAAACGTGGCATCAGTGCCGACGATGCCCATCGCATAGCCCGACTGGCCAATGGCAGTTGGATAAAGGCACTCGACGAGCTTCAGGTTGGCTCCGAGAACGAGTTGTTTCTCGACATGTACGTGATGCTGATGCGCCTGGCTTATCAGCGTAAGATAAAAGACCTGCGCAAGTGGAGCGAACAGATGGCAGGCATGGGACGTGAGAAGCAGAAGCGCTGGCTGACGTATTTTCTGCGTATGACCCGCGAGAACTTTATGTACAACTTCCAGAACGAGGAGCTGGTATATATGACACAGCGCGAAGAGGACTTTGCCAAGAACTTTGCCCGCTTTGTGAACGAGAAGAATATCCTGCCCATCACCGATATGGCTAATCTGGCCATTCGCGACATTGGACAGAATGCCAACGGAAAGATTGTATTCTTCGACTTGGCCCTACAAATGATAGTACTGCTTTTGCAGAAGTAATAGTGAACAGTGAATAGTGATTATATATGGAAAAATCTAAAGAACATATCGTACACGTAGGTTGCGACCGCGGTTTGTGCCACCAGGCAGTGGGACGCCAGGACAAGCAGCTTAACACTTACGACTGGTTGGCCGATGTGCCTGGCAACCCCTACACTACCGATCTGGTAGAGGTGCAGTTCAAGCACACCCGCAAAGGCTACTACCACAACGTAAATAATCTGGACCTGAAGAAAGGCGACATCGTGGCTGTAGAGGCCAGTCCAGGTCACGACATCGGCGTGGTAACCCTCACTGGTCGCCTGGTAAAACTGCAGCTCAAGAAGGTAAACATCAAGTCACCCGACGATATCAAACGAATCTATCGCATAGCCCGCGAGAACGACATTCAGAAATGGCGTGAGGCACAGGCCCGTGAGCACTCTACCATGATCGAGAGTCGTAAGATAGCCAAGGGTTTGGGGCTCGATATGAAGATTGGCGACGTAGAATATCAGGGCGATGGCAACAAAGCTATCTTCTACTATATCGCCGACGAACGTGTCGACTTCCGTCAGCTCATCAAGGACTTAGCGCAAGCCTTCCATGTACGTATCGAGATGAAACAGATTGGTGCGCGCCAGGAAGCAGGACGTATTGGCGGAACAGGTCCTTGCGGACGTGAGTTGTGCTGTGCCACCTGGATGAAGAACTTCTCGAGTGTGAGCACCAATGCCGCCCGCTTCCAGGACATCTCGCTCAACCCACAGAAGCTGGCAGGTATGTGTGCCAAGCTGAAGTGCTGTCTGAACTACGAGGTAGACGATTACGTAGAGGCTGGCAAGCAGTTGCCAGGCAAGGATATTATCCTGCAGACCCAGGATGGCGACTATCACTTGTTTAAGAACGATATTCTGGCAGGTCTTTGCACCTACAGCACAGATAAGAACATTGCCGCCAACTGCGAAACCATTACTGCCGAGCGTGCCAAGACCATTATCGAGATGAACAAGCGAGGCGAGAAACCCGTATCGCTCACCCACGACGAGGGTAAGAAGGCAGAGCCTAAGCCACATATCGACCTGGCAGGTGGTGATATCAGTCGCTTCGACAAGGCCAAGAAAAAGAAGAAGAAGAAGAAGAACAAGCCCAACAACAACCGACAGCCTAACGATAAAAAGGAGGCCAAGGATGCAAAATAAGGCACTCATACTGATACTGGCGATGGCAGGTTTCCTGATGATGGCAGCCTGCGATCGTTCAGTGGTATATAATCACTACAAGCATGTGGATAACGAGGGATGGGAGCGCAACGATACCATGCACTTCTACGTGCCCCCCATCAAACAAGCCGGCACCTATCACCAGCAACTGATGCTGCGCACCAACAACCAGCTGCCCTTCTTAGGCATCAGCGTGATTGTTGAACAGGACATCTACCCTGTAGGTCGCAAACTGCGTAAACGTATCAATTGTAAGCTGGTAGAGCAGAATGGTCACGTGATAGGCAGTGGCATCAGCTGTTACCAATACACGTTTGATGTGGATAGCGTACAGCTTAACGAGGGCGACTCGCTGCACATGTACGTGATGCATTACATGAAGCAAGAGAACATGCAAGGCATCAGCGATGTAGGTATCTTAATTTCTCAGTAGATTTCTTCCTGCGTCAATACGTAGGAAAATAAACAGCAGCAGGGTGAAGCCCCACAACGACGAACCACCATAGCTGAAGAATGGCAACGGGATACCGATAACCGGTGTAAGACCTAATACCATACCCACATTGATAAACACATGGAATAGGAATATACTTACCACACAATAGCCATACACACGTCCGAACCTGTGTACCTGACGTTCGGCCAAGTGTATCAGGCGCCATATCAGCGCCAGGAACAGCAGCAACACACCTGCTGATCCCACAAAGCCCTCTTCCTCGCCTACGGTACAGAAGATAAAGTCGGTATCCTGTTCAGGCACATATTTCAATTTGGTTTGTGTACCATTCAAAAAGCCCTTACCTTGCAGTCCACCCGATCCGATGGCAATCTCACTCTGGTGCACGTTATAGCCTGCACCCTTCAGGTCCTCCTCCAGTCCCAACAGCACGTTAATACGCACTCGCTGGTGGGGTTCCAGCACATGGTTCAGCGCATAGTCGGCCACATTGTAGAACAGCAGCGAGCCCATTGCAAAGGCAGTAATCCAAAGATAGTTACGCATGCGCGTGGCCAGGAATCGGTATAACAGATAAATCACCAATGCCGCACACAGCACCATCTCTACATAATTCAGGTCGAAGGGAATAATCAGCAGTCCAAAGATGAGTGCCACAATGGTTGCACCCAGTCCTATCAGCGCCATGCGTATGATATTACGCTTATCATTGCAGTACACATACAGCAGTCCGGTAGAGAACAGCTGTACCATCAGTAGCACAGCAAACTTACCCACCGATGTAGGCGTATATACCATCATGGTATCAGCATAGCGTATGCCCACCACAAAGTAGACCACCATAGCCACACCTGTAAACAGGATACTGCCAGGCATTCCCTCGCGATACAGCATCAGGAAGAACGACAGATATACCAGCGCCGACCCCGTCTCACGCTGCAGCACGATAAACAGCATAGGCACAAAAATCACACCTAATACCAGCGCAAAATCCTTCCATTTGGCAATGGTAAAGCCGTAAGTATTCATCAGTTTGGCCAAGGCCAAGGCCGTAGCAAACTTGGCAAATTCGGCTGGTTGCAGTCGTATGGGTCCCAACACCAGCCACGATCGGGAGCCCTTGATACTATGCGGGTTAAAGATGGTTCCGAATAGCAGTAGCAGCATGATGCCGAATATAATATAGGCAAACATATCCAGATAGCGATCGTCGAGCATCAGGATTACAAAGCCCAACACAATCGAGGTACCAATCCACACAATCTGCATACCCGAACGGGTGCCCAGACTAAACAAGTCGGTCTCACCATAACTATAGCTGGCACCACACACACTCACCCATCCAAAGGTAAGCAGGGCGATGTAAATGATAATCGTCCAGTAATCGAGCGAGCGAATCACTCCTTTTTCTTTTCTGTTACCTATCGCCTGCGCCATAAGCTATTCTGCGTTCCTGAATACTCTTGGCCTTTGCTATGCTGGCCTCCGAGAGTTTACCTTTTAAATATTTCTCCATAATCAAACCGCCGATGGGCACACCGTAAGTGGCACCCCATCCACCGTTCTCAACATATACGGCTACAGCGATTTTCGGATTCTCCATGGGTGCAAAGCCCATAAACACCGAGTGGTCGTGTCCGCGGTTCTGGGCAGTACCCGTTTTTCCGCAGGCATTAAAGTCGTACTTACCTAACTCCTTACACGTACCACCTAACACCGATGAGCGCATACCCTGTACCACATAGTCGTAAGCCTCTTTACTGGCCTTGGTGTAATGCTTGCGGGTGTAAAGCGTATCAAGTGGCTGTCCCTGTACATTCTTCACTACATGAGGCACCAGATAATAGCCACGATTGGCAATGGTAGCCCCCAGGTTAGCAATCTGCAGTGGCGTAGCATTCACCTCACCCTGACCAATGGCTATTGATATGATAGTCAGTCCATTCCACGAGCCCTTATAGGCCTTATCGTAGAACATGGCATTAGGTATCAGTCCGCGTTTCTCACCAGGCAGGTCGATACCCAGACGATAACCGAATCCCATCGATACCATATAGTCGCGCCAGGTGTTCATGGCATTCTGTACCGAACCGTACTTGCTTACATTGGTATTAATCATGTGATACAGTCCCCAACAGAAGTAACCGTTACACGATGTACTCAGGGCAGGCACCAAAGGCAGTGGCGCCGCATGTCCGTGACAGCCCACGTGCAAACCTTTGAAGTTAAATCCATGCGAACAGGGGTACATGGTGTGCGAGTTGATGATACCCTCGGTCATAAACGTCAGTCCCTGGGTAGTCTTGAAGGTAGAGCCTGGTGGATACTGTCCCATGATAGCACGGTTCAGCAGTGGTTTCCACACATCCTGCGACAAGGCACGATGATTCTTACTGCGCAGTCGTCCCACCATCTGTCGGGGGTCGTATGTTGGCGATGATACCATACACAGTACCTCACCTGTAGCAGGTTCTATGGCCACGATAGCACCAATCTTTCCCTCCATCAGTCGCTCGCCCAAAGCCTGCAACTCAGCATCAATACCCAGTGTCAGGTTCTTACCTGGAATGGCACGCTGGTCAAGGGCTCCGTTCTGATAACGTCCCTGGATACGTCCGTGGGCATCGCGCAGCAGTATCTGTATACCTTTCTGTCCACGCAGTTCTTTCTCGTACGAGCGTTCTATGCCCAGCTTACCGATATAGTCGCCAGGCTGGTAGTACTCATCCTCCTCAATATCGCCAGGCGACACCTCGGCCACATCACCCAACACGTGCGCACCCATATTATAGGTATATTGGCGCACACTGCGCTTCTGGATATAAAAGCCTGGGAAACGGTACATCTTCTCCTGGAACACACTAAAGTCCTTATCGCTCAGTTGACTCATAAACAGCTGCTCGGTAAAGCGCGAGTATCCAGGATTCTTACTGCGATCCTTGATGTTGGCCATTCTACGGTCGAACTCCTCCTTGGTAATGCCCAAAGCCGTACAGAAGTCAAGTGTGTCCAAACGGTCCTTCATCTCGTTCATCACCACCATGATATCGTACGAAGGCTGGTTGTACACCAGCAGTTTACCCTTGCGATCCAAAATGGCACCACGCGAAGGATATTCTATCTTTTTTAAGAAAGCATTCGAGTCGGCACTTTTCTTGTAGTCATCACTTGTAATCTGGAGCATAAACAAACGGATGATGTAGATGAACACAATCAGTGCGGCCACCCCAGCAATCACGTATTTACGGTATTCCAGATCAAAGTCTTTCTGCTTCACCGGCTTCTAACACTTTCTACGGCCAGAATCAGTACCATCGTAAGCACAAAGCTGATGACCGATCGGGCCAACCATAACAGCACATCAAAAAAGTTAAACGCCTCGAGTGCAAAGAACACCAGGCAGTACAGCAGTGTAAGCAGGGCGCTTAACGTCACAAACTTACTAAGACCAAGCACTTTGGCCGATGCCTCCAGATCTTCGGCCGAGTCGCGTGGTGCAACCAGATCAATCAGGTATGTCTGCGCCAGTGCCACCAGTGTCATCGTGCTGGCTGCAAGCCCTGGCGTATTCGAGAACACATCAATCAACAGTCCTAACAAGAAGCACGATACCAGTACCAGCCACTTAGGGAAGTTTCTACGGAAGGTGATGGCAAAGTAAACGTAAAGCAGCGGAGTGCCCACACCTAACAGGTGTACATGGTTCAGGATCAACACCTGAGCCAGAAGCAAGGCCACAAACATCACCAGTCGGTTTATCAATTCTATCTTCATAAGGCTACTGTCGCTGTTTATAACTGATTGAGTCGCGGGCGGCCTGCATCAGTGCAGCACGCTCGGCAATACTCTTATCGCTGATCACCACCACATCGCGCAGGTTACCAAAGTCGGTACTCAGACGCACTTTCAGCTTGTAACTCAAACCATCGCTCGAGTTATAAACCTGTTCAATCTTACCTACCTGCACCCCCGATGGGAAGATACTCGAGAAGCCGCTGGTTACCATCCACTCGCCCAGATTAAACTTGGCGTGGCGTGGCACATCCTCCACATAAGCCACCGATGGATCGCCACCATACCAGTGCAGATAGCCAAAGTAGCCACGGTTACGAATGCTGCAGCTGATGCGCGACGAGGCGGCATTCAAGGCCGAGATAACCACCGAATAGTGGTCACTCACCAGATAAACCACACCAACCACGCCATTACCGCATGCCACACCCATATCGGGCTCAACACCATCCTTACGACCTTTGTCGATGGTAATCAGATTCTCAGCCTTGTGTATGGAGTTCTCCACCACCTTAGCGGGTATCAGCTGGTAATTACTCAAGAAAGCCAGCTCCTCGCGCTCAGCGGCAGTCGTGTCCTTGGTCACCTCGGCATACAGGCGTCGCAACTGGTCAAGCTGTCGCTCCTGGTAGATGTTTCGCAGGGTGAGCTGTTCGTTCAACTCGGCCATGGCCATATAGCTGGTCACCTTGCTCTCCATCTCATATACCTTGCCTGCCACGGCATTGGCACTTGTAAACCACACACTATTCTGATAACTGTTGTACTTAAACAACAGAACAACACTGACTACTTCGAGTAATACGAAAACTAGCCAGTGATGATACTTGTATAGGAAATCCAGCAGATTGCGCATCGGCCCAAACTACCTTTTTATTATCTCATCAAGAAATTAAATCTATCGATATTCTTCAGTGCAATGCCGGCACCCTTAGCAACACTGTGCAAGGGATCCTCGGGCACGTGGAATGGAATGTGCATCTTGTCGGTCAAACGACGGTCCAAGCCACGCAGCAGAGCGCCACCACCTGAGAGATAGATACCATTCTTCACGATATCGGCATACAACTCTGGTGGTGTATTCTCGAGTGCCGAGAGTACAGCGTTCTCGATCTTGGCCACAGTCTTATCCAGACAGTGTGCAATCTCCTGATAGCATACGGGCACCTCCATAGGCAGGGCTGTAATACGGTTTGGTCCGTGTACAATAAAGTCCTCTGGAGCCTCGTCACCCAGGTCGGTCAGAGCCGAACCTACGTTAATCTTGATACGCTCAGCCATACGCTCCGAAACCTTCACGTTGTGCTGACGGTACATATATTCCTGAATATCAGCTGTCAGGTCGTCACCAGCAGTACGGATCGAGTTGTTCGATACGATACCACCCAGTGAGATCACAGCAATCTCGGTAGAACCACCACCGATATCAACAATCATGTTACCCTCTGGTGCCTCTACATCGATACCAATACCGATAGCAGCAGCCATAGGCTCAAAAATCAGGTAAACGTCACGTCCGTCAGCATGCTCTGCTGAGTCGCGTACAGCACGCAGCTCTACCTCAGTAGAACCTGAAGGTACGCCAATCACCATACGCAGTGAGGGCGAGAACAGGCGACTACCTGTGTGTACCATCTTAATCAGTCCACGCATCATCTGCTCGCAAGCCGAAAAGTCGGCAATCACACCATCACGCAGTGGACGGATAGTACGTATATTCTCATGAGTCTTCTCATACATCATCTTCGCCTCATTACCCACAGCAATCATCTTGTCGGTACGGCGATCCAAAGCCACAACCGAAGGCTCATCTACCACAATCTTATCATCGCTGATAATGATGGTGTTGGCAGTGCCAAGGTCCATGGCAATTTCCTGTACGAAACTAAAAAATCCCATTATGATTTACAATTTTACTATTTACAATTTACCATTTATTTGGCGGTTTTCTCAAACCAAGCGTTGATAGCAGTATCGTAGTGGCTGCTTACGCCAAAGGCGCGTGTAGCAAACATACGGCGATCCTCAATATCAGTCTGTGCACCCTTCTTGTTCAGGATATCGAGCAGTACACTGTACTCAGCCTTGCTGGGCACGATAACCACATCCTTAAAGTTCTTGGCTCCAGCACGGATCAGTGAAATACCACCGATATCAATCTTCTCAATGATATCAGCCTCGCTGGCACCGCTGGCCACAGTCTGCTCAAATGGGTAAAGGTCAACAATCACCAGGTCAATCTCAGGAATCTCGTACTTCTTCATCTGCTCCTGATCGCCCTCATTGTCGCGACGTCCCAGAATACCTCCAAACACCTTTGGATGCAGAGTCTTTACACGTCCCCCCAGGATTGAAGGGTAGGTGGTAACATCCTCTACCTTCTGACACTCATAACCAAGTGATTCGATAAACTGCTGTGTTCCACCAGTCGACAGGAACTTTACGCCCTCAGCGTTCAATTTCTTCAAAAGTTCATCCAGTCCGTCCTTGTGGAAAACAGACACCAATGCGGTTTTAATCTTCTTAATTTCAGCCATTTTTTATCCTTATAACGTTATAATATAAATTTTGGGTGCAAAGGTACAAAAAGAAAACGGATTAACCTCAATTTCTCGGCGAAATTTTCAGATTAATCCGTGTTAAAAATATGATAGGTCAATTATTTCAGTGTAAAATTGCGCACCCACTCCTTCATGGGCTCTACAGCTTCGCTGTGTTCGGGCTTGTATCTCAGCATCACGGTTACCAGACGTATGGTGCCATCTTCAAGCACCTTACCATAGTAATCCCATTCTTCGTCCGAGCCCTCCTGTATGCTGTAGTCATCCCCTACCTCAACCAGGTCGGCCCCCATGGCCAACATCAATTGACTGGCAGGTCGATGATTGCCTGTGAGCGAGTCAACCATTACCGATATACTCATCTCGTCGGCCATCAGCACCTCTTGGTTAGGCTCCTCGGGCAGATCCTGCAGGTATAGGAACGAGGGGTAGTTAATATCGAGACCTAGTTTCTCGCTGTGATATTTCAGCAGATCCCACTGTCCCATGCGTATGGTCAAACTGTCGCTGCTGGTCAGCTCTGTACCGCCATAAGCCCTAGGCTGCCGCTGTCCGCCACAAGCACACAGCATGCCCGCCATCAAGCCAGCTAATAACCCACACCTAACCCTCATCAACTCTCCGCTGTTAATTGGCAATTTTCAATTAAATAAGGTTCATGCCCAGTGCCTTGCACTGCTTGCGCATCTCCTCAGGCCAGATACTAGCCTGAATCTCACCAATATGGCCCTTATGCAGTAGCACCATACACAGTCGACTCTGTCCGATACCACCACCAATACTCAGTGGCAACTTATCGTTCAGCAACTGCTGGTGGAAGTAAAGCTGCTCGCGTTCCTCCTTGCCTTCCAGCTTCAACTGGCGCAGCAAGCTCTCCTTATCCACACGGATACCCATGCTCGACAGCTCAAAGCTTCTACCCAGCACAGGATACCATATCAGGATATCACCATTCAGTCCGGCACGTCCGTCCTCAGCAATGGTACTCCAGTCGTCATAGTCTGGTGCACGTCCGTCGTGTTTTTTACCATCACTCAGCTTACCGCCAATACCAATCACAAATACAGCGCCATATTTTTCACAGATAGCATCCTCACGCTCCTTGGGAGTCTTGCCAGGATACATCTCCACCAATTCCTCAGCATGTACAAAGTGAATCTTTTCAGGCAGGAATGGCTTTATCTGCGGATAGGTCTCGCAGGTAAGATACTCTGTTCGGCGGATGGCTGCATAGATACGCTCCACAATATTCTTCAGGAATGCCAGGGTGCGATCCTCCTTGCAAATCACAGCCTCCCAGTCCCACTGGTCAACGTACAGCGAGTGCAGGTTATCCAGCTCCTCATCGGCACGTATAGCGTTCATATCGGTATAGATACCATAGCCTGGCTCAATCTTGTACTCTGCCAGGCTCAAGCGCTTCCACTTAGCCAGCGAGTGTACCACCTCGGCCTTGGCATCACCCAGATCCTTGATGGGGAAGCTCACAGGACGCTCCACACCGTTCAGGTCATCGTTAATACCCAATCCTTTCAGCACAAACAGTGGTGCTGTTACACGTCTCAATCTCAGTTCTGTCGACAGATTCTGTTGAAAGAACTCCTTTATCAGTTTAATACCCTGTTCCGTCTGCTTCATATCCAGCAGCGGTTCGTACATCACGGGTTTAATTACTTGTCCCATTTTAAACGTTTATGATAATTCTGCGTGCAAAGGTACACATTTTTATCAAATATGCAAGTAAAATTGAGATTATTTTTGCAAAATGACACAAATACATTGATTATTACTAACTTTTTGACACCTTACACCTGACCGATTATAGAAAAGCAAAAGGGCGCGCGCCTCACGGCGTACGCCCCTTCAGATATCAAAAAATTAATGGACTGATAGATCTTTATAGAAGATAAACTTCCTTCTTTTCTCTTATTCTCTACTATACTTTTATTAATACTAAAAACACCCAATCTATTTTCGTGATGCAAAGATAAGCATAAAACCGCAACTAAAAGACTGGTTTTTCGAAAATTTACATATTTTAAAAGATTTATTGACCAATATCATTAAATCGACACAATCTCAGGTTCTGTCGCTTAAAATATTTTAAAACAAGCCATAAAAAAGTCCCAACCACCCTTGCGGGCAATTGGGACCTATACATTCATTAATATAACCAGTCAATCTTAGATACCAGCGGCAGCAATCCACTCGTAAACGCAGCTTGCAACGCCGAACAGGGCAATACCTGCAGTACAAATGGCCAGTGCCACCTTGGTGTTAGCATCGCTCTGGAATGTGGGCAGAGGTGCATCAGTCTTGGTGATATACATAGCCTTCACAATGAGCAGATAGTAGTAGAGTGATACTACTGTGTTAACCAAGGCAATGAACACCACGCCATAGGCCATAGGCTCGCCATTCTGCACACCAGCCATGAACACGAAGAACTTAGAGAACATACCTGCGAATGGAGGAATACCAGCCAACGAGAACAGAGCCAGCGTCATCAGGAAGCTCAGCTTGGGGTTAGTCTGATAGAATCCGTTGTAGGCAGCCATATCGGTGCGACCACCATTGTTCTGCTCAACCACATTAATCACAGTAAACACAGCCATGTTAGCTACGATGTAAACCAGCACATAGTAAGTCAGAGCGGCAACACCCAGCTGACCATTGCCAACTACTGCCAGCATAATGTATCCAGCCTGAGAGATAGAACTGAAGGCCATGAAGCGCTTCAACTCATTCTGACGGATGGCAAACAGGTTGGCCACGGTGATTGAGAGCACAATCACGATATACAGCATATAGTCCCAGTACTCAACCATAGGCGCGAATGCCTTCATCAGGATGGTACACAGTGTGATAGCGGCAGCACCCTTAGAGATAACGCTCAGGTAACCGGTAACAGGTGTAGGTGCACCCTGATAGGTATCGGCAGTCCAGAAGTGGAAAGGCACCAACGAGATCTTGAAGCCCAGACCACTGAAGAAGAATACCAAGCCCATGATACACAGAGGCGAGTTAGATACTGCAGCACAAACATCATCGAAGTACAGGGTACCTGTAGCAGCGTAGATGAACGAGATACCAAACAGCATCACACCGCTCGAGAAGGTAGCTACCAGGATATACTTGGCGGCACCCTCGGCACTCTCCTTACGATGGCGATCGAAAGCCACCATACAGGCCAGGGGCACTGAGGCCATCTCCAAGCCCAGGAAGAACAGCAGGAACGAGCCTGATGACATCATCATAAACATACCCAGCAGGGTGCTCAGAATCAGCATATAGAACTCGCCAGCCAGCTTCAGGTTCTTCTCAACCCAAGATGTGGCCATCACCACTACAACGAGCGAGCCAAAGGCCAGGATAGCCTTCATCACATTGATGGCAGCTGTGGTAACATAGATACCACCAAAAGCCTGTGTAGGCTCAGTCATAGCGCTGGTAACAGCAGTACCTATCAGCATCAGCATGGTAAGATAGCCCAACGATGCCTTGCGCTCAGCATTGCGAGAGGCGAAGAAGTCAGCAAAGAAGACTATAATCAGAGCAAGCACCAGTACAAACTCTGGAACCATATTCAAAAATTCACTATAATTCATATCTTTAGTCCTCCTATTTTTACATTACACCAATTGACTCCAAGATTGTACCTGCTGCAGGCGAGATCATATCGCTTACCCAGAATGGGAACGAACCCAAACCAGCTACGCAGAAAATCAGGCAAATAACAGCCACGCGCTCATCCCATGTAGCATCGGTCAGCTCCAGGAAGTGCTTGTTCTCTACCTCGCCATACAGAATCTTACCAACCACACGCAGGATGTAAACAGCTGTTACAACAATCGACATACAAGCGATGATGGTAGCCACCATACGGAACGAGGTGTTGGGGTCGCCACTGAGTGGGTGAGCACCAAACGAACCTACAAAGATGGTCATCTCGGCAATGAAACCAGAGAAACCAGGTAATCCGAGGTTAGCCAAACCGGCAATCACATAACCAACAGCCAGGAAAGGCATAATCTTCATCAGTCCAGCCAGCTCGCGGATGTCACGTGTATGAGTACGACCGTAGATCATACCGATGAGGGCGAAGAACAGGGCTGTCATCAGTCCGTGTGAGAGCATCTGCAGCACAGCACCGGTCACAGCAGTCTGACTCATCATCAGCAGGGCGAACAGCACCAGTCCACAGTGCGAAACCGAAGAATAAGCATTGATATACTTCAGATCGGTCTGTACACAGGCTGAGAGTGCACCGTAAACTACCGAGATAGTAGTGAGGATGAGGAAGATCCACGAGAGATCCTGAGCAGCCTCAGGGAGCAAGTACATAGCTACACGGAAGCAGCCGTAACCTCCCAGCTTCATCAGTACACCAGCGTGCAGCATTGATACTGCTGTAGGGGCCGAAGCATGACCATCGGGGCTCCATGTGTGGAATGGGAACAGCGCACCCAGCACACCGAATCCGATGAAGATGAAGGGGAAGAAGATGTTCTGGATGTGACCAGGAATGCAGTGGTTAGCTGCGATTGTGGTCAACTCAAAGGTGTAGTTGCCGCTATAGATACCGTTAAAGTAGTAGATACCCAGCAAGCCAAGGATCAACAGGGCCGAGCCTCCCATCAGCATCAGGGTCAGCTTCATGGCCGAGTACTCCTTACGACCTGAACCCCATACACCAATCAACAGGTACATTGGGATCAGAGCCACCTCGTAGAACATAAACATAGTGAACAGGTCGGTAGAGATAAAGAAGCCATACACACCTGTAGAGAGCAGGGTGAACCACAGGAAGTACTCCTTGGTCAATGGCTTCAGCTGCCATGAGGCAAAGGTACCGGTAAACACGATGATGCTCGAAAGCAGCAACATCACTACCGAGATACCGTCAACACCAACACTGTAAGCGATATTCAAAGGCTTGAACCAAGGCGTGCTATAGGTCAGCAGCATCTCGGCTGTGTTACCTGCTGCACGCTCCTGAATAAAGTAGATGGTTAACCAGACAGAGAGGGCCAACAGACACGAAGCTCCCGTTACCATCACACCACGCACCTGATTAACGTTCTTGGCCAGCCAGAGGCCCACCAGCATCAGGGCTGGAATTATTACGAAAATACTTAATATACTCATATCTTTAGATGCATAAAAGGATTAATGTCAGGGCCACAGAACCCGTGATAAACCATACGGCATACTGGCGAACATCGCCACTCTGCCAGCTACGGATACTCTCACCAGCCTCGTTAGCACCCCATGCCAGGAAGTTAAAGGTACCATCCACAACGTGACGGTCGAACCAGGCAATAGGTGTAGAAACCAGACGGAAGATGATGCGATGTGTCACATACTGCCAGATCTCGTCCTGATAGAAACGCTTGTAGGCTGCGCGATGCAGCTTGGGGAAGGTTGCATACAGACGATCGGCAATAGGCTGCTGCTCACCCTTATAGATATAGGTGGCCAGACAGATGCTCAGAATCGCAATCACAGTAGAGGTAGCAGCAATCTGCATGTTGAAGTGGATGGTGTAGTCGGTACCGGCAGCACTTACGAAACTACCGAACGAACCACCCCACTCTGCAAATCCTGCAATTGTGGTATAAACACCCACACCAACGGTAATCACTGTCAGCACAATCAAGGGGATTGTCATGGTCAGTGGTGCCTCGTGTGGCGTGTGATGTGCATGAGCCTCCTTGTTTTCAGTACCCCAGAAGATACCGTAGTACAAACGGAACATGTAGAAGGCTGTCATGGCAGCGATACCTGTCATAATCCAACCTACCACCGGACTGTACTCCATGCAGGCAGTGATAATCTCATCCTTTGAGCTGAAGCCCGAGAAGAAGGGGATACCAGCGATGGCCAGACATGAAATCAGGAAGGTGATATGTGTGATAGGCATATACTTGCGCAAGCCACCCATCAGCGCCATCTCGTTGCTGTGTACAGCGTGGATGATACATCCGGCACCCAGGAACAGACATGCCTTGAACATAGCATGAGTAAACAGGTGGAACATACTAGCCATGTAACCCAGCTGAGCGTGGTTATCAAGGATAGCACCATGATGTCCGGGCAGTGATACACCCAGAGCCACCATCATAAAGGCAATCTGCGAGATGGTCGAGAAGGCCAGCACACGCTTGATATCGCTCTGGGCACAAGCCACAGCAGCTGCATAGAAAGCGGTGATCACACCCACCCAAACCACAATGCTCATAGCCTGTGGGGCATACTCAATCCACAAGGGGAACATACGTGCAATCTGGAACACACCAGCCACAACCATGGTAGCAGCGTGAATCAGAGCTGATACTGGTGTAGGACCCTCCATGGCATCTGGCAACCAAATGTGCAGGGGGAACATCGCACTCTTACCGGCACCACCGATAAACATCAGTACCAGTGCAGTAGGAATGATGAAGCCACCAGCAGCCACAGCCTTAGCCAGATTACCCTCGATGAAAGGTGTGGTACCCTGTCCCATCACGATGTCGCCAGCAAAGTTAAAGCTGAACGAATCAACGAAGTAACCGAATGTCAGGATACCTACCAGGAAGAACATATCGGCAAAGCGGGTCACGATGAATGCCTTTTTAGAGGCAGCGATGGCAGGCTTCAAAGGATAGTAGAAGCCGATGAGCAGGTATGAGCTCACACCTACCAACTCCCAGAACATGTACATCTGGAAGATGTTGGTGGCCAGTACCAATCCCAGCATCGACATCGTGAACAGTGAAAGGAAAGCGTAGTAACGCTGGAATCCCTTCTCACCATGCATATAGCCGAATGAGTAGATATGAACCATCAGTGATACGGTCGAGATCACAATCAGCATCATCACGCTGATAGGATCCAACAGGATACCGAGGTCGAAATGCAGGTTACCCAGGGGCAACCAGGTGAAGTTATACGGAACAAAGGTCTGATACACGCCATTCACACGGTCCAGTCCGAAGAAGTACTGGAAAGCGGTGATATAAGAGAGTATCGTAACCATTCCCAATGAGCAGGTGCCGATCAGTCCGGCCACCTTATGCTGCATCTTCATACCAGCCAGTCCAAGAACAATGAACGACAGCAGTGGCAGAAGCATTATGAAAATTGTGTAACTAAACATAATTTCTTAATTCTTAATTCTTAACTTTTAACTACTACTATCGTTTCATATTCTGGATAGCCTCAACACTATCACTCTTGAACTTGCGATACACATTGATGATGATAGCGATAGCCACAGCACTCTCAGCAGCAGCCACACCAATCACGAAGAGTGTCATGAACATACCCTCCATACCGTTTGGATAAAGCAAGCGGTTGATAGCGGCAAAGTTGATATCCACGGCGTTCAGCACCAGCTCAACCGAGATGAGCATGGCAATCAGGTTGCGACGTGTGGTGAAACCATATACACCGATAAAGAACAACAGGGCACTCAGTGCGAAATAACATTCTACTGGAATCATGCTTTATCCTCCTTTCTTGCTACAACCAAGCCACCGATGATACATGCCAGCAAGAATACTGAGATGAACTCGAAAGGCAGTACATACTGATATTTACCCGAACCAACGAGAGCAGTACCAATCTCCTTCATAGGTACCTCTACGCCAGCAATCTCCTGTGTATAGAAACCAGTCTTAAGCAGAATCAATCCTACCACCACCAGTCCGGCCAAAGCAGCCAGGGCGCCAGTAATCATCTTGCTACTCTTAACTCGCTCCTCCAAACCCTGAAGTGTGCGCTTGCTCACCAACTGGATGGCAAACACATAGATCATCGTAACGCCACCGGCATATACGCTAATCTGAGCGGCTCCAAGGAAGGTGTAATCCAGCAGGAAGTAGATACCTGCCACACCAAAGAGCACAAACAACATGAATGTTGCGGCTCGCATAATCTTCGTCGTGGTCACACACATCAGTGCCGAGGCAATGATGAATACCGCGAGAATGATAAACATAACTGTATTACCCATAATGCGTTACTTGGTTTTAGTGTTAAACTTACCGACCTGCCATTCGGCACCACCCTCAATCAGGTTGGGCAGTGAGCCGCCAGCGTAAACCTCCTCGTTCAGGTGCAGCACCAGACGAGAGCGGTCGAACACAGCGTTCTCAAAGTCGTTTGTAAACTCGATGGCGTCGAAGTTGCAGGCGTTGGTACACAACTGGCAGAACATGCAGTCGCCCAGGTCGTACGCGTAATCATCCAGCACCTTCTTTTTCTTACCTGTCTCAGGATCCTCAGCCATGTGGGCAGTAATCTTGATGGTTCCGTTTGGACAGGCCTTTTCGCACAATGTGCAAGCGGTACACTTGTAGCTGCCATCCTCGTTACGCTTAAAGGTCAAGCGACCACGGTGACGCTTTGATACGTGCAGTGTAGTCTTGCGGTTTTCGGGATACTGCTCTGTCGACTTATTGGTGAAGAAATCCTTGAAATACTCCTTCCAAGTAATCTTCATACCTGTAGCCAAAGTCTTCAGGCCGTGTCCGATTTCTCCGAAATATGTTTTGTTATCTTCCATTGCTATACCTTATTTAATATATAGGCCCAGGGCCACAACAACAGTCATAATTACCAGGTTGATAAGTCCCAGAGGCATCAAGTACTTCCACTCCAGCTTCAGAATCTGGTCGATACGCAGACGTGGGAAAGTCCACTTCACCCACATCAGCAACCATACCACCAGCAGAGTCTTGCCAAAGAACCACACGATACCGGGGATGTAGTTCATCACGGTATCAAAGGCATCCACACCAATGTTGATAGGTGCCCAACCACCCAGGAATACAGCCGAAGCCAATCCAGCAATAATAAAGAGGTTCAGGAACTCAGCCAAGTAGAAGAAACCGAAGCCCATACCCGAGTACTCAGTGTGGTGACCGGCAGTCAACTCACTCTCAGCCTCAGCCATATCAAAGGGACCACGGTTAGCCTCGGCGTTACCTGCAATCAGGAACACTACAAAGGCGATGATGGCAGGGATATGACCCTGGAAAATCAACCACTTGAAGGCACCTGTCTGAGCCTCCACGATACCACTCATCTGCATGGTACCTGTCAGGATCACAGCAGTAATCAGACAGAGGCAGAGCGACATCTCGTACGAGATCATCTGAACAGCAGCACGCATGGCCGAAACCACCGAGTACTTATTGTTCGAACCCCAACCAGCCAGGAAGATACCAACCACACCTATCGATGAGATGGCAGTTACCAGGAAGATACCTACATTAAAGTCAAGCACATGGGCACCATTGTTCCAAGGCAGGAAGCTGAAGGTTCCTACCGAAGCAATGATCACCAGCAGTGGAGCTACAGCATACAGCAACTTATCAGCACGATCCACAAAGAAGATCTCCTTCACGAGCATCTTCAATACATCGGCAAAAATCTGCAGGGTACCGTGGAAACCTACACGTGTAGGTCCCAGTCGGCACTGGAAATAAGCGCATACCCAACGCTCCATCATAATCATCAGCATGGCAATCAGCGCATATCCAGCCAGGATACCAGCGCCAACCAGCACGCACTCAATCAATATCGACCAGAAATCTCCCAAACCGAGTGTATCACGCAGGAGAGCGTCGAACCATGTTGTAAATATAGAAAAGTCGAACATAATCTTTACTTTTTACATTATTACATTTTTACATTTCGACTATCTGTCGATATCAGGAATTACAACGTCAATAGCAGCACAAGTGGCAATCAGGTCGGCAATCTTCTGACCACGCAGCATGGGGTCGAAAGCACCTACCAGCGAGAGACCCATTGGACGCATCTTCATGCGGTATGGACTCTTGTCGCCACGAGAGTCGAGATAAACACCAAACTCACCAGCCACACCCTCAACCGAGTAGTACCACTGACCCTCGGGCACCTTGATGATAGGCTTCTGCTTCACGTAGAAGTCGCCCTCAGGGATATTGTCGATGAGCTGCTCAATAATGTTCAAGCTCTGGTACATCTCGTTGATGTGAACCAGGTAGCGATCCATAGAGTCGCAACCAGTCAGTGTGCACTGCTCCCACTCTACCTTGTCGTACATATCATATGGGTGGTTCTTACGCACATCGCTCTTCCAACCCGAAGCACGTCCGGCAGGACCGGTTACTGCATACGAGATACAGTCCTCCAGACTCATTGGTCCGCACTTCTCCAGTCGGTTGTGGGTAATCACGTTATCACCAAACACATCCATATACTCCTTGATCATGGGGCGCAGGTACTTCACCAGTGCCTTCACGTTCGATACAAAGTTAGGATCGATATCGTCCTGCAGTCCACCTATTCTATAATAGTTCTGAATCAGACGTCCACCGGTGGTTTCCTCCATACAGTTCAGCACATGCTCACGATCGCGCATACCATACAGGAAGGCTGTGAGTGCACCCAGGTCCTGAGCCACACACGAGGTGTACAGCAGGTGACTGTCCAAACGCTGCAGCTCATCCATAATGGTACGGATGTACTTGATGCGGTCGGTCAACTCAACCTCCATGGCCTCCTCAATCACACCTACCAATGCATGACGATGCTGCATGGCACCCAGATAGTTCAGACGGTCGGTCAGAGCCAGTGTCTGAGGATAGGTCATACCCTCCCACATCTTCTCGATACCACGATGGATATAACCAAAGTGAGGATAGATGCGCTTCACGGTCTCACCGTCCAGCACAGTCTGCAAACGCAGCACACCATGGGTAGCAGGGTGCTGAGGACCGATGTTAATCACATAGTCGTCAGCCTCAAACAGCTTGTTCTGCTTGCACTGCAGCTTACCATCCTTATCCAGGTAGTACTCCAGTCCGTAGTTAGGCTCTACGTCATCCTCCAAGGTGTACTTATCGTTAAACTCCCAGTCCTTACGGAAGGGGTGACCCTTAAAGTCGCTACGCAGGAACAAACGACGCATATCCTTATGACCCAGGAACACGATGCCGAAGAAATCATAAACCTCGCGCTCCAGCAGGTCGGCCACCTTCCAGATATCTGATACAGTAGGGATATAAGGAGTGTCGTTCTGAGTCTGGGCCAGCTGCTTCACAGCACAACGCTCGTGGGTGTTGGTATTCTCAAGGATATACACACAACCCAGACCTTCTTCTCTACCAAAATCCTCACCTACGATAGTTACAAGATAGTCAAAGCCTTTCTTGCTCTTCAAGTTCTGCATCTCCGAGGCGAACTTCTCAAAGTCGAATGATAAAAATTCTAATTTCATGCCTTGTCCTCCCCGTTCTTTAATTCTTCAACAAACTCCTGTGGAACATCAGTTACCACGATTGGCTCACGGCGATGATCACCCAGGTTGTTACGGAATGCCAACTCCTCGTTCGATACGCCCAGCTCACGCTCCTCAGCGTTCTGCTTGTGGTTAGCACCTCCAAAGAATTTCTCTACCTTCACCTTACGCTGCAACTGCATCATACCATACATGATAGCCTCGGGACGTGGGGGACAGCCAGGGATGAACACATCCACGGGCACAATCTCCTCGATACCCTTTACCACATGGTAGCTCGACTTGAAAGGACCACCGCTAATGGCGCATCCACCTACAGCCACCACATACTTAGGCTCAGCCATCTGGTCGTACAAACGCTTCAGGGCTGGGGCCATCTTGTGGGTGATGGTACCTGCACACATAATCAGGTCGGCCTGTCGTGGTGAGTTACGTGTTACCTCGAAACCAAATCGGGCAAAGTCGTAACGTGAGCAACCACAAGCCATAAACTCAATACCACAGCATGAAGTCGCAAAGGTGAGCGACCACAGTGAGTTACTACGTCCCCAGTTAATCAACTGGTCAAGCGAACCTGTCACCACGTTCACGCCACCCTCATGCAGCTCGTCGATAATCTTCTCCAACGACTCGTTGTCGTTCCACTCCTCGTAAGGAATGCTCTTGATGTGGGGCTTTCTTACTTCCATTCCAAGTCTCCTTTCCGCCAGGCATAAGCCAAGCCTAATACCAGAACTACTAAGAAGAAGCCGATGCTAAGCAGAGCCATCGAACCGAACTCCTTCACTACCACAGCCCATGGATACAGAAACACCGTTTCCACATCGAACATGAGGAACAAGATGGCAAAGAGATAGAAACCTACCGAAACAGGCAACCATGAGCTGCCGCGGGTAGGAATACCGCTCTCATACGGCTCACCCTTGACCTTTGCGTAGGACCTTGGTCCCAACAGCTTGGCCATCACGTAAGCCGCTACCACCAATGTAATAGCCGTCACCAAGACGGTAATTAACAAAGTAAAGTTCATAAAAAGCTAACTATAATTATTTATTAATGTTTTAATTATTCCATTATCAAGTAGTTACTCACCCATCACCTCTGTAATAGGCTCACCCACACAGGCGTTTGGCTGCTGTATGTGCAGCTTGTGGCAGATGGTGGGCGCAATGTCGGTAATGTGTACCTCTCTGCTGGTTTCGCCGTGCTTCACCTTCCAGCCGTAGAACAGCAGGGGTATGTGGGCATCATAGGGGTTCCACTCGCCATGGGTGGTACCGATGGGCGACGAGCCCTTGCCAAATCCATACCAACCAGGCTCCAGAATAAAGATGATATCACCCGAACGATCGTGGTGATACCCCTTCAGGGCACGTTCTTTCAGCATCTCTGGCACGGGAGCTGTGGCAGCCTTCTTGAAATCAAAGGCGAAAGCAACATGAGGTGTCTTCAGCAACTCCTCTACCACCACCTCGCGCACTTTCTCCTCGTCGAGCCCCTGCTCACGGATAGCTTCCTTGTCCAGCACCAGACGGTAGTCCAAACAGTCTTTGATGATATTCTTGGTCAGGTGCAGTCGCTCTTTCAAGCGCTTAGCAGCCTCTCCACTATACATCTCGTCGAACATAAACGGACCTCCGCCCAAACGGTGGTCTTCCATGAACTTAAAGTTATGCGCAGCGCCATGGTCGGCAGTCAGGAATACCAGATAGTTACCCTCGCCCACCTGCTCGTCGAAAGCCTTCAGCAGTTTGGCGATATCCTTATCCAGTTCCAGATAAGCCTCGTCGGTATGCTCACCACGGGTGCCGTACTCATGCCCAATCACATCTGTCTGCGAGAAGCTGACACACAGCATATCCGTCTCTTCGCCCTTACCAAGCTGTTCGCCTTTTAAAGCAGCAATGGCCATATCAGCAGTGATATGACCACACAATGGATACAGTCCTACGTTCTTACCCACCTTCTGCAACTCCTTGTTTTTCTTCAGCTGGGCGTTATAATCCTTCACCCATTGTGGCAGTTCCTGCATATACCAGGTGCTGCTGATAAACTGACCGGCTTTGGTATCAATCCAGTAGGCAGCGTTGGCACTACGTCCGGCAGGCAGAATGGCTGCACGGTCCTTGTAGCTCACGCCAATCACCTTCGACTTAAAGTCGGTATGCAGTCGCAGCTGGTCGCCAATGGTGCTCGCCAACAGGTTCACGGGCGACGAAGCATCTTTCTTGTTGCTGCCCACGGTAGTCACATCGTGATCCTCGCAACTGTTAATCTTCACGCCATTCTTGTAAAAGGCGTTACCGCAGATGCCATGAAAAGCGGGAGTTGAACCTGTATAAGCACTGGTATGTCCGATGGCAGTTACGGTGGGCAGATAATTAATTAGGCAGTTATTACACGAGTATCCTTGGTTAATGAGGCGCTTCAGTCCGTCCTCCTGATACTGATTGTAATATCTGCCTAGATAATCCCAACGCATCTGATCGACTACGATTCCTACCACGAGCTTAGGGCGCTCGTTAAACTGCGTTTGTGCTTGAATATCAACGATATAGCACAACGCTATTGCAACGAATAGTATCAATCTTCTCATAATTGGTTGCAAAGGTACGAAAAATCCGCCAAAGTTCCAAATTCTCTGGCGGATTTTTTTACGAGCGCTCGATGATTTCCAAACACATGCGCGTGTTGTGGTACGGGCACTTCCAGAAACCGGCTTTGTCGTCGGTGGTGTTCAACAGTCCGTTGGCATGCCTGCTCCAGTACCACTCGCCATGTTCAAAGTCTATCAGCTGTTTCTTGATATATTGCCAGCATTTTTCAGCACGATTCAGAGCCTCTTCATCGCCAAAGTGCTGCCAGATATTGTACCAGCCCACCACGTTCTCGGCCTGTACCCACCAGTGCAGGTCGTCATCCACATGCCCTGTATCCAGATTAGCCTCGTGTATCAGAGCGCCATCAGGTCGCAAACCCTTGGCAGATGCCTCTGCAACCGCCTGTACGATAGGCTCTACCTTAGCCAGCACATTGGCATCACCCAACACCAGTGCGGCCTCGTGCAACAGCCAAGAACACTCTATATCGTGCCCATAGCTCTCCAGATGTCCGGCACCTCGTGTCCAGTCCATCCCGAAGAACAGATCCAGGTGATTGGTCTCCTGGTTCAGAATCTTATCTGTAAAAATATCTACAAGATTTCTCAAAGCGCCTTCCACCTCGCTGATGGTCTTCTGGGGCACACTGATACCTACAGGCAACACAGCGCCTAAGGCAGGCACATAATCACAACTTTCCTGGGCTTGCACTTCTTTTAAGCATCTGAGAAGATTGGTGTATGGTTCGATAATGTGCAAGTGGGTATTCTGCGATTTGGGGTAGTTGGCATCCAGGTCCGACAGGCGCATATCCGCTATCTCGCCCCACTCGCGCGTGCAGGCCTCAATATAGCCGTTATGTTCACTGTCAAAGGCGTGCTCCTCTATACAGTCGTACAGGTCCAGCGCATAGTCCAGCGCCTCTCTGTCGCCCGTCGCACGGGCATATTCCGATAGTCCGTAGATCATAAAGCCGATGGCATAGAACTGCTTCTTGGTATCCAGCGGGTTACCCTCGCAATCCACGCTCCAGTACACGCCACCATACTCCTGATCGATGAAATGCTCTATGATATAGTCCTTGGCACGTGTGGCAGCCTCCAGATACTCCGGATGCTTCAGCACACGGAAAGCAGCCGAGAAGGCCCACAGAATACGGGCATTCAGGATAGCACCTTTCTCTGCCTCAGGGTGCAGCTCACCCTCACCATCCATCCGACCGTAGAAGCCGCCATGCTCATAGTCCATCATCTGGTCGAGCCAGAAACGCAGGATGTTATTCTCCACCACATCCTGCATCTCCCGTTTCATCATATCTACTTGTCCCATCATTTCTTAATCGGATAAATCCAGGTCAGTACAATAATCAGGCCGGCAATAATAGCTGGGAACAGAGAGAACAGACTCCATACCATCGAGAGTACCGAGTCGGTAATCGAGGCTGGGTCCACCATGGTGTTACCCATATCGTCGGTAATCATGCTGGCACCTGCCAAACCTAAGAACAGAGCTACCAGCGAACCAGAGATGGCGGTACCGAACTTCTGGGCCATGGTACCCGACGAGAAGATCAGACCTGTGCTCGAGGTACCGTTCTTTTCTGTCGCATAGTCAGCCACATCGGCATACATACTCCACAGCAGGGGCGAATACAAGCCGATACCTATCGAGGTGAGCACCACCAGTGCCACCATCACCCAGATATAGCTGGGATCCATGGGCACAAAGAAGAAGGCTACCGAAAAAATCACACAAATCAGCGCAGCCGCCATAAAGGCCTTACGCTTCGAGCCCACAATCTCCGTAAACTTGGGTGATACACCACCGAAGATCATACAAGTCAGCTCACCAAAGGTCATAAACACGGTGTAGTTGATAATCAGTCCGCTCACCGTCACATCCCCATGCAAGCAGTATTCCAACAGATAACCGGCCACAGCGTAGCGGAATCCGTTAAAAAAGTTGGTACAAATACCTATCAGCGTCAGGATGATCCAGGGCTTGTTCTTAAACAGATCACCAAACTGCTTAAACTCGAATTTCTCGGCACGTACGGGCTTCAGACGCTCCTTGGTCAGGAATCCGCAAGCCAGGGTACCAGCAGCAGCTATCACACCAAAGAAGGCACCTAGCACCGCATACTGGTGCTGCTCGGTTCCACCCACCAGTCGCTGCAGGTAAGGGAACGACAACAGGGTGATAAAGCCCATGGCATAGGCACCCACCATACGGAAACTCGAAAACTGGTTCTTCTCGTTGTCGTCATCCGTCATCACACCCAGCAGCGAGCCATAAGGCACATTTACAGCGGTGTACAGGGCCATCATCAGCAGATACAGACTATAAGCCCAGATGCGCTTACCTGTCAGTCCGAAGTCGGGTGTATACAGCAGCAGGGCAAACACCAGTCCGAAGGGGATGGCGCCGAATATCAGCCAAGGACGATAAGTACCCCATTTGCTCTGTGTACGGTCAGCGAGCGAACCCATTAGCGGGTCGGTCACCACATCAAACATACGTGCAATCAGCATCAGCGTGGCTGCATCAGCAAATGTCAGTCCAAACACATTTGTAAAAAACAGCGGGAAGGCAATCGACATGATTTTCCATGTGATACCACCAGCCGCCGCATCGCCTAAAGCGTAACCTATTTTCTCCTTTAATGTCGCCATAATGTATTACTTACGATTCTTTGCTATCAGTTTCTTGATTGTCTCTACACTAGCCGCGGTATAATAGCCATCCTCTGGGGTGTTCATACAGTAATCGATAAGCTTATCGATAGTCGATGTAGCCACATGCATGCGGGTGTCGGCCGAGGCATAGTAGATAAACACCTTGCCATCCTCATCAGCTATCCAACCATTGGCAAACGCCACATTCATCACATCACCGTAATACTCATTACCCTCAGGCACCAGGAAGTAGCCACCCGGACGTGCAATCACCTTCGTGGGGTCGTCCAGCGCCGTCATATACATATACAGCACATAGCGCAGTCCGTCAGCCGTGGCACGCACACCGTGAGCCAGATGCAACCACCCCTTAGGCGTCTTGATGGGGTGTGGTCCCTCACCATTCTTCACCTCGGTGATTGTGTGGTATTTGCGCTCGTAGATAATCGTCTCGTCCTTGATCTCAGCGTGGGTGATGTCATCCACCAGTGCCCAGCCGATTCCTCCACCGCTACCAGTGTCGATAAAACCATCCTGCGGACGGGTATAGAAGGCGTATTTCTTGCCTTGCAAGCGGCCATCGGCCGAGCGACCATCCACGAATTCCGGGTGCAGCACCACGTT
This sequence comes from Xylanibacter ruminicola, assembly GCF_900107775.1. GTDB lineage: Bacteria > Bacteroidota > Bacteroidia > Bacteroidales > Bacteroidaceae > Prevotella > Prevotella ruminicola_C. The sequence continues at coordinate 328,781 of NZ_FNRF01000003.1, read as the reverse complement.
TCGCTGTTGACTTTTTGTTTTCAGGTCAGGTAGTCTGTACCAGGTTTTCAGGTCCTTGGTACGGGCGATACCCGCAGTAGCAGTAGCAGCACTCAGATCACCAGGCTGCGAGTCGTCATGACGCTCTGCACAGAACACGCCATAAATCCAACCATCCTCATGTTGGGTCAGTCGCATATCATAGATATTGGTAGCAGGCACCACATCATCAGGCATGGTGATGGGCTCCTCCCAGAAACGGAAGTTATCGATACCATTGGGACTCTCTGCCACAGCAAAGTAACTCTTACGGTCAGCACCCTCCACACGCGCCACCAGGCAGTACTTCCCCTGCCACTTAATGGCACCTGCATTCAACGTGGCATTACACATAATGCGTTGCATCAGGTACGGGTTGTCCTGCTCGCTGAAGTCGTACTTCCACTCCAGAGGCACGTGTTCAGCTGTTAACACGGGGTTCTTGTACTTCTCGTAAATCCCATTCCCCCACTCCATGGGTTCGTTCTTCTTTGCCAGCAGCTCCTCATGATGCTTTCTCAGAGCTGCCACCTTCTGTTCAAATTCGCTCATATTGATTTTAAGTTTACCGCTGCAAAGTTACGACAACTTTCTCAAACTCCCATACTTTTTTTTGCTCAATCATTACACTTTTCCACCAATCCGCCCCTGACAGAAAGCAATAAAGGCCGAAGTCCCGGCCTACCAAAACATAGCATGGATTTGGGTCTTCCCAAATCCAGGATTTAAGCCCCTTGCCAAAGATTGGCGAGGGGTTTGGAGAGTGGTTTGAAGCCCTCCTTAGGATGAAGGAGGGTTGGGTGGTTGTGAAAAAGAGATGTCATTGCTCAATATCCTTAAGGAAAAGGACGTTTGGGGCATTTTTAAATGCCTTAGCATAATCATTGCCAGAGGGCGTATTAGGCACTGGCCCGAACCACTCCTTCTCATAATTCCTCCAAAGGAGGAAGTAACAAATCGGATACTTATCCATCTGTGGCTTCAGCACCCTGCTGAACCACGTTTGGTCAGGCGTATTCTTATAGCCACATTCCGTCATAGCCAATAGCTTGCCATGATCCTTGGCAAATTTTGCTAAAAAAGTCAAGTCACAGTTCAGGGCTGATACAAAATCCTGCTCCGAGCCCCACTGATAGGCATCCTCACCTATCAGCGTCACACGGTCGTTACCCGGGTAGCGCTGCATAAAGCGCTCCAGCGTCCAGCCACCATCCAGATTGGGCGAGTAGCTCCACAACAGGTTACTGAATCCACGCGCGTTCATTTCATCCTGTAGCAGGTTCCAAAGCGCCTTGAATTCGGTGTCGCTACACAGCTTCTGTCCCCACCAGAACCACGAGCCGTTATTCTCATGCCAGGGACGGAAGATGATGGGCACAGGCTGGCCTGCTTCATCTTTCAGACTCTCGATAAAGTCAGCCACACGCGTCATCCACAGCTTGAACTTATCTGCCATCACACCACCAGGCAGGATACTCTTCACCACCTTGTTGCTGGTCACATCCCAGGCTGTACCACCTGTCAGCGGATTACGTGGATGCCAACTGATAGTCACCACACCACCACGCTTCACATGCGCCAACAACTCATCGTGTATGCGGGTAAAGGGCACACTGTCCAGGTTCTTCTCGTCGCCCATCTCTATGCCACCCAACTCAAAGCCCATCACTGCAGGGTAATCACCCACGGTCAACTTCACATCGCTCTTTCCATCCTCGTAAGCCCAGCCAATACCGTAGAACGGGTCATCCTGATGTCCCGCCATATAACCTTTCTGCTGCAAGGCTTGCAGTCTGTCGGCCAGTTCAGTGGCTGTGGTCGATTTCAGTTCCTTCAGCAACCAAGCCTCCCAGGTGTCCCACTGCTCCTGATGCCAGAAGTGCCAGGTGGCCTGATAAGGTTTGATTTCCTTCGGCCCCTTTACGATATTATAGGTAGCCCATGCGCTCGTTGGTGGCACCACATCGTCGTTATAGCCAAACGAGAACCAGCCCTTCTGCCCGTTGTTAATCAGTCGCGCAAAGTTCACCCCATCATAATATCGAGAAGTTTCTATCTCCTTCGTTCTTCCTCCTTCGTCCTTCGTCCTTCCTCCATAGAAGTAATGTGGCCATCCGCAGGCAGCCCCTTTCAGCGAGTTGGTATGATCGCAAAGCGCTGCATGCACAGGCGCATAGCAGGTCATGCGCTTATCCAGTCCGGCACTCACCAGGGTCAGGAATCCTCCCTGACTCGATCCTGTCACACCAGCCTTCTGTCCGTTCCAGGGGGTGTACTGCTCGATATAGTCCATCGCACGGATACAACCCATAATCACATGGTGATAGTAGTGCTTGTCGCGATTGTCCATATGGTACTCCCAGTAGCCCTGCAGCGCACCATTGCCCAGGTTGTCGTACACACCCTGCTCCATTGTCACAGGAATGCCATGGATACCAATCTCCAGTGTAATCACACCCTGTGAGGCTGTATATACATCGCCACCATAGGGACGCACGCCTGCACCAGGCACACGCAACAAGGCAGGATATTTGCCCTCGCGCACGGGCACGCATAATATACCATAGGTACGCGAGCCCCAGCGTTCGTTGTTAAAACTTACTTCATATACGTTTACATCCTTCGTACAACGCTCAGGCAACAAACGTTTGGTTGGGTTCAGGTCGGTTTTGCGTGCTTCTTTGATGGCATGTTGCCAGTACTGCTCAAAATCCTCGGGCATCACGGTCGATGGTTGCAGTCTCTCGGGATTAAAGGCAGCCCCACAGGCTCCGCGGTAATCCACGCCGTTCACATGGGCCGTCACATCCAGACGATAGAATCCCGGTTTCGCCATCGTGCCCTGCAACTTCAGACTACCGTCTTTCAGAGTCACGCTTTTGCGGATGTCCTGATACATCTCAGGTCCCATCGCATAATCTATAGCAACGTTTTTAAGTAATGTACCCTCCTGGCGCACTTCTACGGTAAAGTTCACCTTTTCGCCCGTTTTGTAATGCCAGTCAGCATGGTCAGGTTCCACAGTCACCACCACACTATTTCCACGAATCTGTGCCTGCAGCATCAGCACCGCAGACAAACTAAAAATAATAGTAAGCAGTCTTTTCATTTTTAATTACCGATTGTCGTTTTTTAATTTTAAGTTTACGGCTGCAAAGTTACGACAACTTTCCCAAACCGCCATACTTTTTTTTGCTCAATGATGACACTTTCCCACCAATCAAAGAAAACATGCCGGACCTTTGATGGTCCGAGCATACCTTAATGAAAGAGCGACGAGCAGGAGCGGTTGCATCCCCCTTTGAAGGGGGCCTTGTCCTGTCAGGGGACAGGTCCCTGGCAGGATTAATATTTTCCATCAGCCCTTAATTAACTTATCAGCCAGCGCCTTTAGGGCGGCCTTCTGCTCATCAGTCAGCACCAGCACATCCGTACCCCAGGCCTCTGCAGGCACAGCAATACCCACCTGATCCTTGATCACCTCAGCCTTCATAAAGGTGAGCAGTTCCGTGAGTTTGGCCCTACAATCAGCGGTAGCAGCCTTACCACCAGCCCCACTGATAGCCACACGCTTGCCGTTGATGCACGTCGGCGTAGCATAGTCCATCGGTTTTACAGGGCGCGACAGCCAGTCCAGCAGGTTCTTCAAGTGCCCCGGATAACTCATGTTATACTCCGGCGTAAAGATCCACAGCCCATCAGCCTCGCTCACTTCCTTTCGAATGCGAGCCACAACCTCCAATTCTGGTTGCTCAATATCCTGACTCAGCAGCGGCAGATCGCTATAGTCCAGTTCCTGCACCTCAGCACTTCCGCCGATGATTTCCTTAGCCACACGAGCCACCTGCCGATTAAACGACTTCGCTCTCAACGACCCAATAATAAACAAAATCTTTTTCATACCTTTCTAGTTTTTAGTTATTCATCTCTGCCAGGGGACAGGTCCCTGGCAGGTATTCACAAAGTCGAGCAGATTCTCTGGCTGTCCGCCACCGATGTTATATAATCTTCTCCATATTTTTATTTTCCGTTTATCACTGCGTCACAAACACCCGCCAACTGCCGTCTTTCTCGCCCCGCTCCACATACTTCTTCTGAATCAACTGGTCCAGCAGCTTCTGTATGGCAGCCATGCTGATGCCCGTCTCGTCTCTCATATCCGCCAGCGTCAGCGTAGGCTGCGTGCGCATCGCGTTCAGAATCTTCGTGTAGTTCGGCGTACGGAAAGCTATCCGCTCCCCGTCATACCACCACACGTTCTCATCCCGCTCGCTCACAAACAGCACATCGTTATACACCTCCGTAGCCACCAGCTCATTAAAGTACTTCATAAACGGTCTGATGTCCTTAATCTCCGCATGAGCACCGTCTACAGGCACAGGCCCCACTTCCATATCAGCCTGATGCAGAGCCTCCAAGTATTCGCTCTTCTTTCTACTGCGAACCACAATCATCGGATAGTCGTGCCGAGCCAAAATAAAGTTCACCATCAGGCGGGCAATACGTCCGTTACCATCCTCAAATGGGTGGATACGTATGTAGCGGTAGTGGAACAATGCCGCCAGTTCTATAGGCGATAGTGTACCTTCCTTTTCTGCCTCGTTGTACCAATCCACCAAATCTGTCATCAGCCCCGGAGTCTCCTCAGGCGAAGCATACTCGAATCTATCGCCATAGCGGGTAATCACGCTGTTTGGTCGAGTTTTATACTGCCCTGCATGGATAACGTAACTCGTCTGTACCCCTCCCGGAAGATCACGATACACCGTATAATCCTCCCTCAACAGTGTCTTATGCAGTGTTCGGATAAAGTTCTGCGTCAGCGGCATCTCCTTCACCCGGGCCTCCTCCGTCATCATCTTCAGACCCACGTTGCTCGCCGTCATCTCCTGTACGGCATGCACGTCAGCCTCTCCTATCACCTTACCAAACAGCAACAGAATCTCCGTCTGTCCATACGTCAACGTATTTCCTTCGATATGGTTGCTGTTGTAGTTAAAGTCCACGGTGAATCTACGGCTCAACCGCTCCCTATCCTTCTCCGATAGAGGCTGCAACTCCTGCCATGCCGCCAGTGCCTTTTTAATATTCAGATGCTTCATAGATGCCAGCTATTATTTTTTATGCCGCAAATATACAAAATATTACCCAAATGGTTGTAACGTTACAACCTTTTTAACGTTTTTCAATAACCTGCCAGTCAATAATCTGCCACAAGGCAGCGAGATGATCGGGCCTGCGGTTCTGATAATCCAGGTAGTACGCATGCTCCCACACATCAAACGTCAGCAACGGCTTTAAGCCCTTCTGCACAGGGTTCGCCGCATTCGTTTCCTGCGTGATAACCAACTTACCGTCTTTATCAGCAGAGAGCCACACCCATCCAGAACCAAACAACGTAGCCCCAGCTTTCTGGAATGCCTCCTTGAAAGCCTCAAACGAACCAAAGTCACGAACGATTGCCTCTGCCACCTTTCCGACAGGCTGATTGTCAGCCTTTGGCGCAGCAAACTGTCCGAAGTACAACTCATGATTCAGGATCTGCCCAGCATTGTTAAGGATCCCACCCGTTGCCTGACAAACGATTTCTTCTAATGCCAGGTCGGCCATCGGATTTCCTTCCAGCAAACCATTCAGGTTATTCACATAAGCCGCCAAGTGCTTCCCGTGATGAAAAGCAATCGTTTCGCGACTAATCACCGGCTCTAAGGCCTCAGGCGCATACGGCAGCGCCATTAATTCAAACTTTCCCATATCGTTCCCAGTTTTAAAATTAAACATAATGTTTCCTGGGCAAATATACGAAAACATTTCGAAAAGGTTGTATCCCAACAACCTTTTTAACCATTTTTCATATCCAAAATAGCCTATTATTTCATAAAAACGACTATCTTTGCAGCCAGATATGAAACAACAGTTAAGCGATATTGCCTCGTAATGTTTAACCGAGTGGCGCAACGAGAGTTTGCGACCGCTCACAACATTACAGGTAATATGAGTAAAAGTAGAAAAAGATTTCCAGCAGGCACATGTTGCTGCTGTAAGTCGCAGAAGCGCGGAAAACAGATTAGTCATCGCAAATTCCGCCGACGAGAACATGTGTTGATGCATAATCAACATTTTGAGAAACTTCCTAGGCGCCAATACGAGATTACATGCCAATGGGATCTTGGTGGTGACGGAAAGTGCTTCTGGGGCTGGGCTCCTGAAGAAGAATGGTTCCAGAAAGAAATGCGAAAATGAGGGCATTACACCCTCATTTTCGCATTTCTATATTGCTTTCAGCGAGAAGGCCATTTCAAAACTGATAAGCCTGTCACTGTTTAGGTATTTCTTCCAGGCATCCTCATGATGGCTTGTTTCCGAGATTTTCGCCGGTGTTTCCTTCTTGAATCTCTGGTAAACATATTCCAGCATCTCCTTTTCATCCTCACTAAAATAAGTCATGTCTGGAGACAGATTTGAAACCAACTTAGTACCAGCCCTTCCATCAGAATATTGCACAATCTCCTGGTTAATATCGTTATAGAAACTATATACACGATCCCAATGCAAGGGCACAGGGCCATGAGTAATGGCTTTGTAGCACAAGCCGGTCATTCCTTTGCCCGTCAAGCGGTATGCTAAGAAGTCCGTATAGAACAGGAGCTTGTTCATTTTAGTAAAGAAAACGCCATCACCCCTCTCTATGTAATATAATAGGATGTTCTTCAGCTTATCTATCGACTGTGCAGCAAAACCATTATAGATGGTTCTACGACAGATGTTAAACACATGTTCTATCTCAAACTCCGAATGCTTCGCGCTCTTCCACGACCTGGTCTTCTCCATCAATTTGGAAAAATCGTTTTCAGAGAACTGTTCACGAGAATTAAGCACAAAAGCAAGGAAGAAGTCAGGATTCATGATCGACATCAGCACCTTTCCGTTTGCCTCACTAGGCATGTCACCATTCTCATACAAGCGATACTGGTTCTCGCCAAACCCAAGGATTGCCGACATTTTTGTAGCTGAAAGACCATAATGCTGGCGAATGCGCTTGATTTCCTCTGGGAACGGGATGCCATATTTTGCACGATATTTGTTATACACCTGAGCTAAATTTGCCTCGTCCAGTTCCGTTGTAGTAAATCGCTCATGAGTATCCTGGCACTCGTAAAACTGGTGAACATAACAGAATTGTTCCTTGCGGAAAGTCAGCACAGAGGGCTCATGGCACAGTTTTGCATCCCCTCCTGAGAAAGGACTCTTCATTGTTTGCTTAATCATAATCGTCAGTTTTTAAATGGGTACGTCATCGGATGTTCAGCTATATGGAAAGAAATGCAGATCGTGCTGTTGTTCGGTTGCCCAAACGTGATTTTGATATACACCTCATGACCTTTCACGTCCTTGCCGAAAACCCACATCTCTCCCATTCTATTGAGAGTGTCCACAATTGGTCCTTCCGAATAGTCTTCTGGTTCAATATTCAGGATAACCTGCTTGCGGTAAGTTGGAGTGATTTCCAAAGTGGCCAGTGTCTGTAGGTTCTTCCCCCTGTCATCCCGGAAAATGATATCAAACACCTTGATTTTCTCCTTTAGCCTCTTCAGAAAATCTTCTACTTGTTCTTTTGTAGCCATTATGTTTATTAGTACTCTTTTGTATATGCAATGCAAAGATAACGCATTTTCAACGAAAAAGTTTATTGTTTACAGTTTTTAACACAAATATTTCACTAAAAAGTTGGTGTTATGAAAAAAGATTGGTAATTTTGCAGTCGAAAGGACGGCAATTGGGATAACTTAGAAACTCAATCCTCCTTATTTGTTATAATAACGTTAGCCCCACAGGGGCAACTGCAGGGCTGAACTACTCTCGCGCGTGCTCTGGGCACAACTACGAAGTTCTATTTACTATTGGTCTAGATTTTATAGAACGGAATATTTTTTCAATTATTGTATTTTGCTGATTGAAATTATGGCTACAAGAACAATACGAGTTCGCACTAGAATCAATACGACAACTCGTGTCAGAACCACAGTCAAAATCACACGTAAATAGATTTAAGAATCTTTTCCGTGTATCTTTGGATTATACTTACCTCTATTATGATTGAGGTTTCCTCTCGTATGGGGCACCATGCCCAGTTATGAAAAGCATTTTTTCAGAACTTAATATCTGTAAAGCTATGGGAAATCAAATTCACGTAGTCAAGAACGGAAATGTCTGGAAAGTCAAGCAAGAGGGCTGCACTCGCAGTTCCGGTGTCTTCGGCCATCAGTACCAAGCGATAGAACGTGGTAGGCAGATTGCCATGAACCAAGGCAAGGAACTAACCATTCATGCAGTGGACGGACACATCCGCGACAAAAGAAGTTATGGTAACGACCCTTTCCCTCCTAGAGGATAAAGTGATGTTGCAGTAATTTGTTTTGATTTTTTAGTTATTAGAAAACTGCCATCGGGGTGCTTTTTGCACCCCTATTTTAGGCTTTCACTTATTCATACATATTGATTTACTCGCCTATACCTCTCACACAATTCCAGCAGTTTCGAGAACTTACTAAACCTCGGTTCTTTCAATTCCCCAGCATTCATAAGCTTTCTATTAGCTTTTAACCAATTGAGCATATCATGCTCTTCTATCCTGTGTCGTGAAGGATTCCTGTGATTGGCCTCAATGAAATCTACGATCTCCTTATATTTGGTTTGCCATCTTGTTTCTTGATCCATAACCGTTAACCTTTACCCCTGAACTGTGCGCTCGGCTCTGCCGCTTGGCTAGTCCAAGAACGACTAAAGGAAACACGGGGACAGGTTCCTGTTTCATTTCAATCGATATATCATGCTTTTCCCGATTCCTGTCAATCTTTCCAGTTGGCGCAGCGAAGCCCTCCTATTCTTCAACTCAATCAATACAGATTTCTTTATATCTGCAGGTAATTGCTGAAAAGCACTGCTATTCGTTACACCTGTCTTTTCTTTTATCAGCGACATCACCTGATCATCTGAAGGACGTCCTTTCGAAACATCTTCAACGTCAAGACAAGCCACATCATCAGAAAGGGAGGCATTCACAAGTTCATTCAATTCATTGTATGATAGTCTATTCAAGATAGTACAAGTATCACATAGTGGGAACAATGTTCCATTTTTGTCCATGTATTCACCCCAACTGCTGAATTCATAATCCCCAACAGCCTCTACCATCCCTGCTTTTACAGGATTTTGATGTATATATCTCAAAAGTGTAACGAAATACGCCATATCGTTCACAGGCTCACTCTTAAACCGCTCGCGGAACAGATGACCATCTCTAGAATACTTATGATTATAATAATAAGCATATGAAGATGCTATTCTTTTTATTGCCATCCCAATTGTGTCCTCGCGTTCACGAATGAGAAGATGAATATGATTAGGCATCAGACAATAAGCATACAGAGTATAGTTCCTCCCTGCCGGAGTACCATCAGGCTCGTACGACAGAGCCATCAAATCCAATGTTTTGAGAAACTGATAATAGTCCTCCTGCTCCTCAAAGATATTCTGATGATTTATACCACGCATCATCACATGATATATACCCGTCCCCGATGGTTTTCTGGATTGCCTTGGCATTTGCTATTAATATATTTCTTAAATAATTATTCCTTGTATGAAACAGGAACCTGTCCCGGTGTTTCCCTCGTCTCATTTTACATAATATCCACCCGTTTTCTTGCTTCCACGACGTTCTATTATATTCAGTTCAAGAAGTACATTCATATGCTTAACAATAGTTCTGAATGGCTTTCCGAGACCGTCTGCTATTCTGGTTGTATTATAGCCCTCGTGAGTCTTTATAAACTCCAATGTCTCTTTCTGGCTATCGTTTAATTGACCCCTTAATTGACCATTTAATTGACCATTTAATTGACCATCACCCATTTCTTTACCTGCATCTTTATAATCAACTGAATATATCACTGTCATGAACTGACTGGGCGATGATTTAAATACAGGCCGTCTCTCCTCCTTATATGACTCCAGCGCCTTCGTCTCGTTGCAAATACGCTTCAGGCCGCTACCACGTTTCTCCATATAGTCCAGTTGCGCCATCACGTCAGCCAGTACTGGGTTTCTGTCACGTGCTGAATATCCTCCAGCCCCTTAACGTTGCCATCATTGTCCACTCCAAAGAACAGCGAGCCACCCAAAGTATTGGCAAAAGCACTCACGCTCTTCAGCCAACTCTTCGGTTTTTTATCTTCCAGCATCTCCTTATAGTCGTATACCGTACATTCAGCAATCAGAGTCTGAAACTCCGTCGATTTCTGTATATCTTCTATTGTCATATCGTATCCTCTTTCAATAGGGTATCACAATCTGTGACATCCATTTTTTCGTATCCATCAGCCCGTAAGTATTCCTTACTACCTGCTTAATTCTCCATTAACGTCAAATTTGAACCATTCACCTTGAACCATGAACCATAAATGTTCCACCGTTCTTCCTATGTCATGCCTCTATCATCTTAACTAAACATTCGTCTCAACCTGCACAACGACTCACTATAACTATAGTCCGCAGTAGCCTCAAGGTGTGAAAATAAATCATCCAACGTTGTCCAAGAACGAATATCACCGATATTAAGTATCAGCTTCCATAAATTCGGGTTCTTAACAAACAATGGGTACATCATAACGGCTATAGCGTTATACAAATCCCTTTTATATTTCTCATTTTTAAGTATCTCTGACTTCTCCAAATACCATCCTCCTGACGCATTCAAATTATATGCATTATTCTTCGTCAACAAGTTACCAAGATACACCTGTACCGACGAAGAATACCCCGGCAATCCATTTGTACTACAGAAGTCTACCATCTTATTTAGATTGTAAAGAGAAGACAACTCACATATTGTTTCTTCAAACCAAAGCAAATTAGACCATTCACCCGTAAGCGTTCCATCAATCAGATGATGGCAATACTCATGGGCAAACTGATAAACCCACTGACACCAGTAGTTTTCTTTGACATTCAGAAAGATTATATGTCCTTCCCCTACTTTTGAGCACATGGGGGCACCCTCAGTAGGCACCACGATGCACCGTCGAGTAGAGAAAAATGGACGTTCTATTGCGCTCATCATATTTACATCCACCATATAGAGCAATAATCTTATTACCCCATAATTAGTATTCCCAAACGCCCCATTCTCATTAATAATAATATTTGGCATCATCTTCTTTGGAACATCCCTCTACAACATCGATTCATTAATCTTCAGCCTATCCTCTTGGTGATGTTTTCGCAACCAGTGCTGCACCTCATGCACATATACCAGTTTTTTCTTCGCAACTAACACTCTAAATGACCTGTGTCTCTCATCAAAGCAGTGCTCAAAAGCATCCATATAATACGAATAATCCGTCCTGTGCGCAGGGATCTCATCCCCAGGAAAAACTATAGAAGCAGCTATTACGGGGTCATAATATATCCATCGGTCTTCTACCCCATCTATAGCAACAGGCTTCACTTGTGCTAATGAAACTTCCGTCTGGACACCAGCCAATCTGACCACATTCCCCCTTATCTCCACAATCTTATACAGATTCGTTCCATATCCGTAAAAATCGCTTGCTTTCTTATAAAGTTCAGGATGCTTAAGTTTCACAATATCGCCTGCCTTAAATGGCTCCGGAATTTTAATAAATGAGAAGAGCTTTCTCTCAAACACCTTGTCATCAGTCCCAAGGGCACCTATCAATAGTGGAGAATTCGGGTCATGTGCCATACGGTTCTTGGCCACCACCCCGTCCTTAAAGTTGGCATAACAGTATTTGCAGCCATGGGCGCATGTGTTGTACTCTCCTATATCTATGCTCTGCACACAACCGCATTCTTTCCTTTGGTTCGGATCTTTGTCAACCACCAGTTTTACGCCCAAAAGGTCTTCAATGAGCGCATTATCTATACATTTGCCATGCTTAATCCCAACTGATTCCAACGCTATCTCTTCTGCACAAGTCTGAATCTTAATACCGTAGCGGCTCGCAATGAAGAACAGCTTTGTTGCCAAATCTGCCATTTCCTTCAAAGAAGGCTCGCGTGCTAGAGAATCTTGTAGATTCCGCTGAGTTTTCTTATAGAGGTCAACAAAACTGATAACACAAGTATCAGTAAAGCCAGCCAGCCTTTTTGCTATTTCCTCAAAATAGCGTACATGGTAGTCTATTCCCATGCTATCGGTAAGCAGTATTGGGTCATATCGCCAAATCACTCTTTTGGTGCCTATCTTTTCTGACAGCTCTTTAAAAGTTTGAATGATTCCTTCTTTGCGAGGTACGCCTAATTCCAAACCCTTATCGTATGGATTGATAGTGAACTGGAAATAATACATGTAGTCCTTCAGTTCATCCAAACGGTTCAACATTGGTCTGGGGTTCTTGCTCCATAACACAATGCAGTCTATCACGTCAGGTGAAATCGTAATCTTACTCACCTGGTGAATGTTCATCGGATTCCTCACATACACAAAGCCTTCCTTCAGGCGGTTAAAGAACCATTCTGAATAGAAGGCTGGTATATCTGTCCTGCGACTTACGCTCAATATCATTGGAATTTAATATATGTTTGGATACTGTTTGTCTCTGAAAAAGGATTGTATTTTTGTACGATAGAAGCATCTGACATCACAAACGGCTGTTTGGCCACTTGCTTACCAAACTGACCTATATATGGATGGAAAACATGGTATTGCAATTTCGCCGATTTAAAACTCAAGCCAGCATCTTTCAGAAATCTCAACATTTTATTGGTAGCTCCTAGAGAAACCAGAAGATAGACATCATTAACTAAAAGATAGCGAGGTCGCTTTTGACGTATCAACATAATAAGATTATTCAAGAAATTGTCATATTGCGCAAAATGGAACTTCATCATATCGGACAGCATGTAGTTCAATATAATAACATTTATTGGTTCTTGAGATTGCATATAATATGAAAAGACATCTTGGCAAAAAGTTTGCGCATCCGCCGTCTGGACGCAGGCTTGAACCTGATTCATAACAGGTTGCCATAACGGTTCGGTATCAAATCCTCGAAAGTGAAAGTCCGCGTCATTTTTGCCGATTGTACGCCAAAAACTTAACGTTCCAAACAACTCTGAACAGGGACCACAACCAATAGATGCTATATTTATTTCTTGCCAATTAATGAAATCGTTCTTCAGTCGGTTTATTTCATAGAACACCTCGGCTCCAAATCTATAACTGTGTTTGAGAGTGTAGTACAACATCATCTTGTCACAGTTATAGTGATACGTCCGATTACCATAACTATGAACTCTCTGTATACAAGGGTAACAATTGGTTTGTTGTCCTCTGCAGTAATTTTCGTTTGTACATGCAATTCCACATTGACAGTGTTGACCGTTGATGTATTCCGTATCGCACCAAGTTAGGAGCTGATCAAGTTCTTGCATAACTCAATTATCAAAATGGTTCTTATTCATCCTACTCTGGATCCCCCCCTCGTGGCACAAACAAATAAGCATAAAACGCCCATCCCCTTCAACAATCCTAATCCACTCTCCATATTCCATAGACCTCATTTAACCATTCATTCACTTCATCCTGATTGTGCAAGGATAGCAGTATATGCTCCTGCTCTTCCGTTAATCTAGGAATACCAAAATGCTGTATATATCTCTTTTCTAAAGAGAAGAACCCTCCACTGTATGGTTTACTCGTTTTTGTAATATAATACCAGAAAATATCTGATGACAAAATACGTTTAATAATCTCTAATTGTCTTGGTGTTTCTGCTAATATTGAATACCCGTCATAAAACAACAGGTTTTCATTGTCACAAAACACAAAACAGGGAGTATCACATATGTGAGGTAACAACAAGCGCTTTCCTTGTATATTCAAGGCCTGCGATCGGCCATATGCATACCATTTCGGATATTTCTTATGGCCATTATCGCGTTTCGCAAGCTCTTCTCGGTTTCCTTCTAGATAGTGGTAAGCAAAAGGATAGTTCCTTTGAAAGACTTCTTCGTCTATTACTTCCTGTTGTCCGTTTACAGAACGATACGGAAAGATAATATATTCACGAAGGGTTTCTATATCACTCTCTTGTCTAACCAAATTGGCCTTTATAGCTTCTCGGCATACAGCGCGTTCAACCTTGAACTCGCTACCTTTTTTTTCAAAATAAAAAAACTTCCTGTCCTTACGTATTGGTCGGATTAAATAAACATCATTGCGAAGAGTCGCAAATCCGTTTCTTATTTCCACCACCTTTCCCAAAGGTGTGCCAGTTGATTCTATGGCACCAATATTCAATGAAGTTTTCTTGTCTTTTAATATCCAGCCCTTCTTATTGTCAAGTGTATTGTATGAAATATCCTCAAAAGCATCTTCATGAATAAATGATAGCAGGCCGCTCGCAGTTTCTTGATAATGAATTCTATCGGTAGGTATATTTCTAATAATACATATACATGTATATGTAGAACATCCTCGAAATAATTGTTCGGCACCAAAATCAACTATCGTAAAATCAAGTCCTTTTTCCGAAAGATAGTTTCTAAATGCACCGCCATTTAAACTGCGGTAAAATGTATTAACAGTAATATATCCAAGAGTTCCTCCTGGTTTCAAGCTGTCAAGGCTTAACTGAAAGAAAGGCAAGTATAAGTCCGACTTTCCTGTCTTTGATACTGACCAATTCTTTACGTATTGCCTATTTTCTTCAGACATCTTAGAAGAGGCTACATAAGGTGGGTTTCCTATAACGATGTCGATGCCCCCATTCTGCAAAACGACTCTGGTCTCCATAAACTCATTACTCAATGAGTTTTGACAGAATATATTGAACACATCCCCTCTTAGTTCCTCTCCTTCTTGGAGAGCATACAATGATAATAATATTTTCGTTCGTTCGACGCTATATTCTTTGATATCAACACCAAGGATACTGCGAAGCAGAAAGTCACTGATTGAAAAATCAGCATGCTCTTCCCTAATTATCTTTATCAATGTATAAAAAAAGCCACCACAGCCGCATGATAAGTCGGCATATAACAAATCAAGCCATCGTTCTTTATCATATCCGGCCAAAACCCTCCTAACTATAAACTCTCGTATGAATGCTGGAGTATATACTGCACCATTTACTTCCTTATCTGCAGGTGAAATGACAAATTCAAATACCTCAACTAATTCTTCTAGACCAAATCGGTTGTGCGACCGCCGTATTGTTTTCAACAAACTTGTTAGAGTCTCGTCACCTTTATCGATTAGATATTTATAGAGAAAATTTCTTTTCCCCACTTTCAGCTGATGTGACTCCACGTATGAACTGACAATAATTTTATTAATATAGTCAGTTCGTTTGTCTTCCAGTTTCTTAAAGAAAGACAATATCTCTCTATCTATGCTGTCAGATACGGACATAGTGATTTGTCATAATCAGAAGTTACTCCCTCAGTCCATGGCACTTTTGAGAGGCTCTGGTAATATGGAGTAAGTATATGTTTTGCGGAGTCTCTACATAAGCCCATGAAAAGTCCATCGTTAAGGAGTTTCTTGTACCCTGTCAGGTTGTAATTAGCATAGACAAGCAGTATTCCCAACAACACATCCACGGGGTGATGCATCAAACGTGGAACATCCATTGCCAACACTTCGGTTCCTTCAATTAGACTTTCGTTGAGAAAATGTACATGATAGAGAGGATGCATCTCTGAGGAGTCATCTTTGTCATCTACCCTATCTATATGAAAACCTGTTTGGAATTTCTTCTGAGGATCCTTTTGGTTCTTCTCAATTACTTCCACCTTAAAACACAGATTCTTAATGCAATCTTCCTCGTTTTTCCATCCTTTTCCACTGCCTTCCATGCTGATAGAAACAAACATCTTCAAATTACCTTTCAATTTGCTTGGCTTTAGATGTTTTGGATTCTCTATTGGCAGTTCCATGTCATCAATCTGTACCGACCAGTCATCACCTTTACACTTTTCGCGGATAGTTGAGGCTGCCTCTGACAAATTTCGAAGCCAAGCCACATCACCAAGCGTAGATTTTAAGCTTCCAACTGCCTTATCTAAATTAGCAGCTTGGGCCTGCACAATATTTCTATAGTTCTTCTTTCCCATCAGTCTTCCAAAGCCGCCAAATCCTCTTCATAACGTTCCTTCTCGGATGGTACTAGACGAACTTCGCCTAAATTACCTGACTCAATGGTATCAAATGACACAAAACGTGGTTCTTGCCAAGACTTCAAGCCTCCTTCTTCCTGTATCATATAACCTTCAGATGAGTCCAAAGGTTTTCTTGTTACTTCATCAATAGCCCAGCAATAGGTACTTGCATCTTTGTCAGCAGGCTCGTAAGCTATCAACCCTGAGGCATCTTCTGCTTTATCTTTCAAAGCCTTTACTCGCTGAATAGTAGTCAAAGACGCAGCACTTTTCCCTCCACTTAAAGTCATAAACACTTCCTGTGTTTTTTTACTCCAATAGCAGTTTGCAATCTCACCAAATAATCCTCTGTATTTTGCTACTTCAAGGTATTTGGTCTTAAATCTCTGCCAACCTTCGCCAGATTTCTCCATATCAACGCCATATCGCGCAGCAAGCAGAGGTTCCGATATTAAAAGACCTGGATGCAAGAAAAGGTCATTCAATATAAAGGATGCAAACTCACGTACATTAAACGACGCTAAGTCTGTAAATGGCGCAAAATAAGTAGCTGTTGTATCTATACTATCCCACTGGAGTAAATTCGACAGTTTCTTCTCTTTATCATTGTTTAGCTTGTCATAGCCTTCAGCAATAATAGCCAAAACCTTGGCAAACCAATCCCATTTTAACCCACCACTACGTTCTAACACCATGTCAAACAGATCGTGGCTGGTTATGTCTGCTTTGAAATTAGCACATTCAAGGTCATTGGAAAGCAATACAAGGGGCTTGGCAGCTTTACGCTCGGCTATAACATACGAAGAAATCCATTGAGCAAGACTGGTGGCTGTAAATTTCGTACTGTCAACACCTCCTCCATCAAGTTTCAGGTCAAGTATCAAACCGTCAAAATTGTCCCATTCACTCCTAAGACGCTCAGTCAAATTATCAAATTCCTTATGCTTGCCAAGAGGAAAAACATCAACTTGTACAAGTTTACACTCATTGATACCGTCTGCTATCGACTTTATGGTATCCACTTCGTCATCTATGTAATAATATCGCTTCATCAGTTTGCTGGTATTGAAATTTGAAATGTTGTTTTATAATCTAAATATGGGGCTACTACCTTTATTTCCCCACTATAACTCGTCACAATTTCTCTTATAATAGTAAGGCCCAAACCTGTTCCTGTATAACTATCGCTACCACGACCAACAGGCGAAGAGGTTGTGAAGAACGCATTGAAAATATTATCCCAGTCTTCTTC
The DNA here is from genome assembly GCF_900107775.1 of Xylanibacter ruminicola. Lineage (GTDB taxonomy): Bacteria > Bacteroidota > Bacteroidia > Bacteroidales > Bacteroidaceae > Prevotella > Prevotella ruminicola_C. The sequence continues at coordinate 311,323 of NZ_FNRF01000003.1, read as the reverse complement.
CGGTATACCCTTTCCAGTGTCAGAAAACTGTAGATAAACATTTCCATCAGCTTTCCAACATCTTATTAATAATCTTCTGTCATCTTTATCCTTCATCGCTTTTTTTGCATTAGTGTAAAGATTAAACAGAATTGACATCCATTCTGATGGGTGCATCGGAATTGTTATTAATCCTTTTCCTTCAAAAACGGGTTCTGACATATCAATGTGTGCCCGCTGAATATCGTTTTGAATATTCTTATAGAAGGTATTTACCTGCTCTTTGATATTAATAGGCTCAAGCTCACGAATAACATTTCGCGAAATTGTTCTGTCAAAATAGGCGGTATAGGAGTGAAATGCATTGAGTTTTTCCTCCATTTCACTTATCTTTTCCAAAAGAGCCTCATTTCCTGCCATTCTGTTTCGAAGAATACTAATATCCGCAGAAAAAGAAGGTTCAAAGCGTTTTATCTCATGTATAAACTCTCCTATCACAAGACCCGTTCCAGCAAGAACACGAAGCATATTGTTCTCATCAATCAGTTTCTGTGTTTCCTCTTTTTCTTCACTCCTCGCCTTTATAATAGTCTCAATCAGTTCACTAGCTTGATTATAGAAAGAATTGGCTTCTTGATCACTTTCATTCCCTTTTTCTCCTCCATTCTTCTTTTCTACAATATTTCTAAGCTCTTCTATAGCAGTGTCAACACGGATTGTAGAATTCTTCTTTTTCCAATCCTTCTGACCAGCACTACCTTTACGTCCACGTAGATCTGCAATTTTCAGTACAGCCGATGTAATAACACGATAAAGATAGTCTACTAATTCATCGTAAGCCTCACCTTGGATAAGGCCTTCTCGACTAGACGTCTCCTCGAATACTTCAGCCCCATCATTGTCTATCTCTACTAATCCAAAGAAACTGATATTCTGGTGGGGGGCTACAATAGAACGTCTTCTTGCTGACTCGTCCAATCCTAACCAGTCATCTCCTTTTTCTCCGTATGGCAGTACTCGGAATCCCTTTCTATATAGCCGGACTCCCCCTTGTTCTTCGGCAATAGCTTTTATGTCATTACGTTTTTGTCCAGACAACAGGGAAGCCTCATATATAAAGTAGTAAATACGTGCGCGCACACCACGTACATAAACCATTTTTGAAGTTTCAACATCAGGATCTTTTCCTATCAATGACTCTTTATAGTAATCTAATTGATTACTTTTCAGAGACCAATGGGCCTGCCCTTCTGAATCTACATATGTATCAATAACGGCTAAAGCGAATTGTGTTATCTCAGAAACTTCATCTACTATTTTATGTGCTTCATCCTTAACATCTCGGTAGAAATAAGTCTTAAAGCCTGGGTCATCGTCACTATGGAACGATTTTGAAAGCGGATATGGCTGGAGCAAAGTGGAAATATTGCGATATATTTTCTTAACATAGCCATCTGACCAACCTTCCCTAAGCCCATCAATTTTCAACCATGTACCTTGACTTTTCTGTTTGGGCAGAGTTTCTATCTTGCTTTCAATAGAGTTCAGGTCTTTATCCGACTCAAATGCATCCCATCTTATTTCAACTTTAAGTGCGGTATTCGAAGCCCTCGTCTGAGTTATAATAGTCAAGTAACTTCCTAACCTCTGGGCAGCAAAACGTCCAATACCTTTTCTTCCAGCTCGTGTACGATTGAAAACAGGTGAAACGGGATTGTGAATTTTGTCCGCAGACGACAAACGCATAAAACCATCAATTAATTGCGTTCGTGTCATTCCTAATCCATTGTCATCAATAATTAGGGTTCCACCTTCTGTCCATGCGTTCTGAAATATAACATCAACTTCAGTTGCATCAGCATCGTACGCATTCTTGATGAGTTCAGCCACAGCAGTGTCTCTCTTACCAACTAGCTCTTCACCTAAACGACTTATAATGCCTGCATCAACAGAAAAACGCACATTCTCACTATCGAACTTGGCAAGTTCGTTAGTAAGTGCCACCAGCTGACTATAATCCACTGGCGTGTGAGTAAGCAAATCTGTTATCATTTGCTTTATCTGTTCTTCTGTATGCGTATTCTCTGCCATATCTTATTTATTCTAATCTGCAAAAATAACGCTTTTACGCCATCCTAATTGCATTTCTAGCCAATTATTACTCTTTATTAACTATTTCGCTGTGGATTTCAGAAGCAAGAAGCGGTTCTGCTATCCATTTACATCCTCCCCCTCAACCTATTAATCACCCCGTACGTCACGCCAGTCAGTCTGGACAGCTGGCGCATTCCGGCGCCCCTCTCCAAACAACAGACGATTATTTCGTTACGCTTCTCCTTGTCCATTTCCTGCACCTTGACAGAGTCCGTAATGCCATAACTATCCAGCAGGTATTGACGTATTTCGCGGTCACCCACACTTATCTTTATGCCCTCATCAAGGTCAAGACATTGCACATCGTCATCAAGCGGCACCTCAACCAGTTCCTTCAGTTCGTCAAGACTCATCCGCTTCAGTATCGCATTGGTGGCACAAAGTCCCAATGCCGCAGGTATCTCACCCGTATATTCCTTCCAGCTACTCCAGTGATAATCATCTACTTTGCCCACCATCCCAGCCTTTGTGGGATTCTGATGGATGTACCTCAGCAACGTCACAAAGTAAGCCAGATCGTTCACCGGTTCGCTCTTAAAACGATCTTGGAACACGTGGCCAGAGCGAGAGTACTTCTGATTATAGTACATGGCATACATCACAGTCAGATGCTTGATGGTACTGCCAATATCCTCCTGATTCACGCGCAGCAACAAATGTACATGGTTCGACATCAGACAGTAGGCATAAAACGTGCAGAGAGGCGGCAGGCGATTGCCCTGGTCATCGTACTGTTCTTGCATCAGTTGCATGCATCTGAGCATACGCATATAGTCCTCCACATCCTCGAAGATATCCTGCCTGTTGATGCCCCGAAGCATCACGTGGTAGATACCCGACCCCGATTCCTTCCTCGCCTGTCGCGGCATATATCACTTAATGACTTTTATTCCTTACAGGATACTTTAATCCCTTAATTAAGAACGGATCAAAGAACCGTCCCCTGATTCCCGTGATTCCCGCACACTGATGGTTTCTGTCACGTGCTGAATATCCTCCAGCCCCTTAACGTTGCCATCATTGTCCACTCCAAAGAACAGCGAGCCACCCAAAGTATTGGCAAAAGCACTCACGCTCTTCAGCCAACTCTTCGGTTTTTTATCTTCCAGCATCTCCTTATAGTCGTATACCGTACATTCCGCAATCAATTCTTCTATAGTCATATCGTATTCTCTTTCATTTCGCCCTTACCCATCAGTTTCTGTTGGTGGCGCATCCAATTCCAGTTATTCCTCTCCTCCAAATAATACTTCGATGGCCTCCGATGGTTCTCCGCCATGAAGGCCAATATTTCATTAAGCGAGACCTCCGCGTAGCGCCTGAGCACAGAAAGGAGCGCAAGAAGGCTCGAATTCTCTCCACCAACAGTACCATGACCTACTTATTAATATTATAGCTTATGCGAACATTGGTTCGCATCATCCATAGTCATCTTACTTTAAGATGTCCACATCCGAGATCGGTTCATACTTCCCATTCTTCATTTCCAGAATCACCGTGCCTGATTCTAATGCCTGCACTGTGTGCCACTGGCCAGAGGGGATGTTGAGAAGGCGGTATCTATACCTCCGTCCACAACAATTTTCCGCGCTTTATTCATAAATAATTATGAATCAGCACCTTACACCAAAATTAACTTTTATTATATCAAGTACTCGGGTTTCTTTTAGTTTTTTAAATTCCCCTTTCCGTTGGCAAATATAGTAAAATAGTTTTTACCAACCAAATCAAAATGTAAAAACTTACAAAAAAAATTGAGCCACAGACATTTCAGCCTGCGGCTCAATTCCTTTTTCCGCGAAACAGGTACCTGTCCCCTGGCAGGGGGATAATGGAAGCAAACATCCGCAACCCACCAAAACTTTAATAAATTAACCATATTTAATGAGCGAGTGTGCAGAGTTTAACAAAATCTTCGTACCTTTGTCCCCGAAAAATGGCTTTTTGGTGAGCAGCAGAAATTATATGCAACAGCAAGTCTGGACAATGAAAATCCGACCCCATGAAAGATTGTGGCACATCGATCTGGGCGAAATCTGGCGTTATCGCGACCTGATAGAACTGTTCGTCAGGCGCAATATCGTCGTACAGTATAAGCAAACTATCCTTGGTCCGCTTTGGTATCTGATACAGCCCATTTTAACCGTCATCATGAATATGGTGGTGTTCGGAAATATTGCCAAGATGAGCACAGACGGTATGCCCCAAGCCCTGTTTTATATGGCAGGCAACATCTGTTGGTTCTATTTCTCCGACTGCCTGAACCAGTCATCGAGTACGTTCACTACCAATCAGAATATGTTCGGTAAGGTCTATTTTCCCCGTCTTGTTGTGCCCATCGCTGTGGTGATATCTAATCTGCTTCGATTCGCCATTCAGGCAGGTCTCTTTGTGGCACTCTATCTCTATTTCTTTGTTAACGGCGCTCCGATTGCCCCCAATTGGGCCATCCTGCTTACGCCAGTGTTTATCGTGATATTAGCAGGTCTTGGTCTCGGCTTAGGCATCCTGATATCCTCACTCACCACCAAGTATCGCGACTTTTCCATTCTCTTTACATTCATCGTCCATCTCTGGATGTACGCTACCCCCATTGTCTATCCCATTAGTATGGTGGAAGAAGGAACGCTTCGCACGCTGATTATGGCCAACCCGATGACCTCCATCATCGAGGCCTTCAAGTATGCTACCCTAGGACAGGGCTATTTTTCATGGCTTGCCTTAGGTTATAGCTTCCTGTTTATGAGTGTATTGTTGCTATTCAGCGTTGTTATATTTAATAAGGTACAACGTAATTTCATGGATACTGTATGAAAGCAATAGAGTTTAATCACGTAGGCAAGCAGTATCGCTTGGGAGTAGTCTCTACTGGCACGTTCAGTCACGATCTGAACCGTTGGTGGACCATGAATGTGCTGGGCAAGGAAGATCCTTATCTGAAGATTGGCGATACCAACGTGCGTTCCACGAAGGGCGAAAGCGATTTTGTATGGGCATTAAAGGATATCAATTTCAGTGTGGAGCAAGGCGATGTGGTGGGTATTATTGGCAAGAATGGCGCAGGAAAAAGCACTTTGCTGAAGCTACTTTCGCGAGTAACATCCCCTACAGTTGGCGAGATTAATGTTTGTGGGCGCATCGCCTCATTGCTTGAGGTTGGCACAGGTTTCCATCCTGAAATGACAGGTCGCGAGAATATCTATATGAATGGTGCCATCATGGGCATGACCAAGGCAGAAATCACCCGCAAACTCGACGAAATCATCGATTTCTCTGGTTGTGAACGCTATATCGATACGCCTGTAAAGCGCTATTCATCGGGTATGAAGGTACGCTTAGGTTTTGCTGTAGCCGCTCATATGGAGCCAGAAATTCTGGTTGTCGATGAGGTACTGGCTGTGGGCGATGCCGAATTCCAGAAGAAAGCCATCGGCAAGATGCAGGATGTATCGAAGGGAGAAGGAAGGACTGTTCTATTTGTGAGCCACAATATGGCTGCTGTTCGTAGCCTCTGTCATAAGGGTGTTGTGCTTCGCGATGGTATGACAGATTTCATCGGCACAGTCGATGATGCAGTCAACCACTATCTGGAATCATCTGCTGCTCAAGCAGAGGAACAGAAACTGATGACAGAATATATCCAAAAATGCAAGAGCTTCTTGAAAATTAGTGAAATCCAGATAAATAACACACCATATAACTTCACCTCACTTACTCAAGGTCAGGATGTACTTGATGTGCTGATTAAAGGTACCACTACAGAACCCATGAGATGTCAGGTAAAAATTGTTATTAGAAAAAAAGATAATACAGCCCTTGCTAGCTTTGCAGAAGGACGCTATAAAGCTCAACTCGTTACAATTGAGCCTGGAGAGTTCACAATCGAACGCCATGTTGCTCTACCTAGATATATGGCAGATGGTGACTACACGTTAGATCTTGTCCTTAATGATACTGGTGTTCAATGTTACATGATCGCATGGGGTTGTCAAAATCTTCATGTCGAAGGTTTTTATGATCAATATGCTCATAGTCTTAGGCTTGAAAAAGAAGGTTTCATTGGTCTAGAGTCTGCATATTAAGATTATTCGATTAGTGATTATTTATGAAAAGACAACATTGAAGTATGATATATTATGAACTATATGGCCTCCCAGGAGCTGGGAAGACAACAGTAGCGTCATCGCTTGTTGACAAACTAAAAGTGGATGGCTATAAGGTCGCGGAGCATAAAGAAGTTTATCATAGGCGGGGATTAAAATTAGGTAGTATTTCAGCCTATCTTGAAATGCTGTTCCATCCGTCAGAGTACAAACTCTTTTGGTTCTATCTGATGCTGTATCTAAAATGTGGACAGAAAAAACGAGTATATTTTGACGAATTGCTTTTCTATTCACATCAAATTTTAATGACAAACAAAGAAAGAAAATACGATATAATGTTCCTTGATGAAGGAATAATCCAATATCTATCTTCTTTATTCTATTTGGAAGATTGTCCAATTGACAACCAATTAGGCAAGATTGCAAATTTTTTATTAAAACAAAATATCACCCCTATATTTTGTTCTGTTGATATCTGTGAAAGTATGAAACGAATAAAAGATAGACCATATTCTCAGAAGGGGCGGTTCTCACATTCTGTAGGAACAGAGAAACTTGAAATGGCTTTAAAATTTAAAAATCATAATTTAAAAGTTATTGCTTCATTTTTTCCCGATCGTTACAAAATAAACATGACAGATAGTATACAACATAATGTTAGTTTGCTGCGGTCATATGTAAATCAAAAATTAATGGATAAGAAAGGTAAAAAAAATGAAAAATGAACATGCAGATTTTGTATTGTCTAAAGCAATTGGTGTTTTTTCAAATGATTTTAGCAAAAGTAATAGAGGGAAACAGCCGTTGTTTGAAGAATATCATAAGACAGGAGATATCAACATATTTAAGTATGGTTATTCTATGCCATGGGGGAAAAATGATATGATACATCTAAAAGGAATACTTAATACTTATTTGAGCTTTTTAAAGCCCATAATAGTGCGGATATATAATACGTGTTATATACCAATAAAAAGAAGTTATAATAGACGATGGACACAATACACTAGAACTGGAAAGATTGCCTTATGTTGTATTGCTAAGATGGAGAATGATTATATTAGATTCTTTGTTGAATATTATAAGAATCTACATTTTGATAAAATCTTCATCTATGACAACAATGATCCTGACGGTGAACGTTTTGAAGATGTAATAAATGATTATATTCAGAGTGGCTTTGTTAGTATTATAGATTTTAGAGGCAGGAAGGTTGCCCAGTTACCAGCATATCAGGATTGCTATGACAAATATAACAAAGAATATGATTGGATAGCCTTCTTCGATTGTGATGAGTTCCTGACATTTAATGATGATATAAATGATATTCATAAATTCCTTAGCAAATACAAATTCCTGCCATATCAGCTAATGCATATCAACTGGAAAACTTATGGTGATAACGATTTGTTAGATAATGACGGAAGAAATGTGATTGAAAGGTTTGTTGAGCCACTCCCCAATAATACAAAAATGTATTATTGTGATCGTCTTGAAAATACTCAAATTAAAAGTATAGTTCGTGGGGGACTGACGTATGTAAAATGGATCCAAACGCCACACACCCCTAAATGTATAGACTATCATTGCTGTAACCCATTAGGAGAGTCTGTTAATACTAATTCCCCTTTTCAAAACTATGATTTCAGTGTCGCCTATATTCGCCACTATTCAACGAAAACGATTGGTGAGTGGGTAAGGAACAAAATGAAACGTGGCATACCAGATCGTTCTGTTGAATCATGGAAAGAAACTCATAATTTGGAGTTATTCTTCAAATATAATCGAAGAACTGATGAGAAGCAATTATATGCTGAACGTATTTTAAAAGACGAGTTAGAATGAATTAGATTAAGAAAAATGTAATCATCAATGGTTATGATATATCTAAAAAAAATACTTAATACTTATTTGAGCTTTCTAAAGCCTATAGCAGTGAGGATATATAAAGTGAGGATATATAATACGTATTATATACCAATAAAAAGAAGTTATAATAGACGATGGACACAGTACACTAGAACAGGGAAGATTGCATTATGTTGTATTGCTAAGATGGAGAATGACTATATTAGATTCTTTGTTGAATATTATAAGAATCTCCATTTTGATAAAATCTTCATCTATGATAATAATGACATAGCCGGAGAAAAATTTGAAGATGTTATAAATGATTATATTCAGAGTGGCTTTGTAGAGATTGTTGATTTTAGAGGCAGGGAGCTGGTTCAACTGTCTGCTTATCAAAATTGTTATGATAAGCACAATAAGGAGTATGATTGGATTGCTTTTTTTGATATTGATGAGTTTTTGACTTTCTCTGACGAGAATGATGATATTCACAGATTCCTTAATAAAAAGAAGTTCTTGCCTTACCAGTTAATGCATATCAACTGGAGAGTCTATGGTGATAACGACCTGTTGGATAATGATGGAAGAAATGTGGTTGAAAGATTTGTCGAACCACTTCCTGATGAAGATCCAGAAAATAGTCATATAAAGACTCTTATACGTGGCGGACTATCATATATTAAATGGGAGAATCCTCATACACCGTTTAGTGATAGCTATCATTGCTGTAACCCTTTAGGAGAGCCTGTTAATACTAATTCCCCTTTTCAAAACTATGATTTCAGTGTCGCCTTTATTCGTCACTATTCAACGAAAACGATTGGTGAGTGGGTAAGGAACAAAATGAAGCGTGGCTTAGGAAATCATTCCGTAGCCGCATCGAAAGAAATCCTTAATTTGGAATTCTTCTTTAGATATAATCGAAGAACTGATGAGAAGCAATTATATGCTGAACGTATTTTAAAAGACGAGTTAGAATGAATTAGATTAAGAAAAATGGCATTATCAATGTTTATGAAATATCTAAAAAAAATACTTAATACCTATTTGAGCTTTCTGAAGCCCATAATAGTGTGGATGATTAAAACGTGTTGCACACCTATAATAGGTTTTTATAATAGACGATGGACACAGTACACTAAAACTGGGAAGATTGCCTTATGCTGTATTGCCAAAATGGAGAATGATTATATTAGATTCTTTGTTGAATATTATAAGAATCTACATTTTGATAAAATCTTCATCTATGATAACAATAACATTGACGGAGAAAAATTTGAAGATGTGATAAATGATTATATTCAGAGTGCCTTTGTAGAGATTGTTGATTTTAGAGGCAGGGAGTGTGTTCAAATGCCTGCTTATCAAGATTGTTATAATAAGCACAATAAGGAGTATGACTGGATAGCTTTTTTTGATATTGATGAGTTCTTGACTATCGCTGATGGGAATGATGATATTCACAGATTCCTTAATAAAAAGGAGTTCTTGCCTTACCAGTTACTCCACATCAACTGGAAAATCTATGGTGATAACGACTTGTTGGATAATGACGGAAGAAATGTGATTGAAAGGTTTGTTGAGCCGCTCCCTTATAATACAAGAATGTATTCAAACAATCTTCCTGAAAATAATCATATTAAAAGTATAGTCCGTGGGGGGCTATCGTATGTGAGATGGAACAACACGCCACACACGCCCTCATGTATAGGCTATCATTGCTGTAATCCTTTGGGGGAATCTGTCGATGCCAAATCCTTCGTTCAGGATTATGATTTCAGTGTCGCCTATATTCGCCACTATTCAACGAAAACGATTGGAGAGTGGGTAAAGAACAAAATGAAACGTGGTATACCTGATCGTTCAGTCGAGTCATGGAAAGAAATTCTTAATTTGGATTTTTTCTTTAGATATAATCGAAGAACTGATGAGAAGCAATTATATGCAGAACATATTTTAAAAGACGAGTTAAAATGAATAATCCATTAGTATCTGTTATAATACCCAATTATAACCATGCGCAATTTCTGGATGAGCGCATTCAAACAGTGCTCAACCAGACTTACCAGAATTTTGAACTGATCATTTTGGATGATAAGTCAATCGATAACAGTTTGGAAGTTATCAATAAGTACAAGGATGATCCGCATGTCTCTAAAATTGTAGTTAATGAGGAGAATAGTGGCTCTACCTTCAAACAATGGCACAAGGGCTTTGAACTAGCGAAAGGGGATATTGTCTGGATTGCCGAGAGCGATGATTCTTGTGACACAAAGTTACTGGAGGTCTTAGTTCAGGGGTATTTGGATAGCAATGCTGTATTAGCATTTTGCAAGTCATGTAAATACGATGTCGATGGAAATAGATGTTGCTATTTTCCTCACGACAAACTGGTCAAAAGTTTCTCCATGACTGGCCATGATTTTATAAAAGAACATATGATTCATGGAAATATCGTGGCCAATGCCAGTTCTGCTATTTTCAATCGTCAAGCCGCCCTTTCTGTCGATAGGAAATATATGTCTATGCGAGGAGAGGGAGACTGGTTGTTTTGGATAGAGCTCATGCAATTGGGAAATGTATTTTTCTGTAAGGAAGAATTGAATTATTACAGATTATTTCCATTGAATACAACAAAGTCGCTTAAATATAGAGGTATATCTCAAACGGAACATAAGATAGTATTTGACTATCTTGTAAATAATGGCTATATTGAGCACTCCAATATTTGGAAAGAGAGGGTGGTATACCTAAGTTTTTGTATTCATGAAATATATGAGTCAAGAGCGATAAAAAGGAAAGTCCTGAATGCATGGGACAAGTATAGACTAGGAAGATTGTTTATCTGCGCCAAGAATTTTGCAAAATTCCTACTCTCTGTCTGGGATCTGTTCTAAACCTATAAATATGATTTCAATTGCCCTTGCAACATATAATGGAGAGGAGTTCCTTCGTGAACAATTGGACTCAGTTCTGAATCAAACCTTTCAGGACTTTGAAATAATTGTCTGCGATGACTGTTCCACGGATCATACTTTGGCAATTTTGGAAGAGTACAAGAAACGGGATGCACGCATTACGGTTTATCAGAATGATTACAATTTAGGATATATCAAGAATTTCGAAAAAGCAATCAGGTATTGCAAAGGAGAGTATATTGCCTTATGCGATCAAGATGACCGATGGGTGCCTGAACATCTATCTATATTGTTAAACATAATCGGGGATAAACCTATAGCATGCGGTAATGCTCGTTTTATTGATAAATATGGAAACAGCCTTCATTCGAATTTAATAGATCGTGATAATTTGGTTATACCCTTAAAGTCCGAAATAGATCTGCTTTATCGGCTTTTCTTTTACCGTAATACATTTCAAGGAGCCTCGATGCTTATTAATAGGAAGTTTATAGAAGTTGCTTTGCCTATACCAGAAGTCGCAAAGTACCATGATTTGTGGCTTTCCATTTTGAGTTGTATGTATGGCGGTCTTGCTTTTACCTCAGAAATCGTAAATGAGTATAGGCAACATGGAAATAATTACTCGAATTCAAGCGAAAAAGGTACCAACCGATATAAGCATTTCTGTTATACCCTACTCATAAATGTATATTCAGATTATCGTATGGATATTATTAATGAATTACTCTCTGGTAGATTTGTTTTTGCTGATAAATATGTAGAACAAATCAGGATATTTAAAGAAAAACTGATTAATGCTCGATCATTATATGGGAGAATCATGAATATTCCTTTCTTGATTACCCATTTCAAGGAGATTTATTGTTAGTTTGCTATGGTGAATCAAAACATATGGAGATGGATTAGGCCAGTCCTGAGGCCTGTGTTAGCGGTAGGGGTAATGCTGCTCTTCTACCTGCTACGCGTGTTTCCAATAAAAAATAATAAGGTGATAGTTTGTGTGTCAGCAGGCCGCCGTTATGATGATAACCAGAAGTACATCATAGAAGAATTCCATAAGCTTTGCCCTGATGCAGACATCGTTTGGGCGAAGGATCCGAAATATGAATATGAGGTGCCTGAGTGGATGAGAACTGTGAGATGGTATAGTCTGAGATGGATATATGAACATGCAACAGCTAAGATATGGACTAATAATTGTAGTGTACCAGACTATTTTGTGAAGCGCAAAGGACAGATGTATATCGAAACCTGGCATGGCGGACTGGGCATAAAAAAGATGGCAAGAGATTGTGATGGCCAAGTAGGAGATACTTTTGATAAAACGTTGTTTCTGAAAAATGCCTCGGATATGGCGGATGTTTATATTTCGAATTCCGACCATCTCTCCAAGATTTATCGCAGAGCTTTCAGATATCATGGCCCTATATGGAAATGTGGCTACCCCAAAAACGATATGTTGGTGAATGGGAATCCCGAGGATGGCGCAAGGGCTCGAAAGGAGTTAGGCATCCCTGAGAACCACAAAATACTGCTTTATGCACCCACATGGCGAGAGCGATTTACGCTGGAACAGAGAATAGATATGCAGGTATATAATCTCGACCTGCAGCGATTGAAAAAATTGCTCACGGATAAGTTTGGAGGCGAGTGGACAATGCTCATCAGATTCCATCCCAATTTAAGACTCTATTCGAAAGGTTATCAGGAGACGCATCCTGAGGTGAAGGATGTGACTGATTATCAGGATATGCAGCGGCTGCTAATGGCGACAGACGTAATGGTGAGCGACTATTCGAGCTGTATCTTCGACGCAGCCTTGAGGCGGATTCCCTGCTTTACGTTTGCCACTGATTTTGAGAAGTATAAGTATGAAGAGCGTGGCGTGTATTACGAGATGAAAGAACTGCCATTCCCATACGCCAAGGATAATGATGAGATGGAACAGAACGTGAAGGCTTTCGATATGGACGATTATCTGAAAAAGTGGGATGCCTTCACAATAAGAATGGGGCTGAATGAAACTGGCCATTCGGCAAAGGACATCGCACAGAAGATGGCTGATTTTCTACATGGTAAAAAAGTAACATGGCAAAATGATTATCCAGTAACAATACCTAAGGAGATATGAATATAGCAGTAATATTTGCAGGAGGGCACGGGAATAGACTACACACCCAGAGTCGCCCCAAGCAGTTTTTTGAGTTTCGAGGTAAACCCATCGTGGTTTATACCATCGAGGTGTTTCAGCATATCCAGGAAGTTGATGCTATCGTGGTAGCTTGCCTGGATGACTGGATTCCTTATCTTCGTAGTCAGGTAGAGAAATATGAATTGACTAAAGTTATAGATATCGTACCTGGTGGCGAGAAAGGGCAAGACTCTATCTATAATGGACTGGTATGCGCAAAACAACATTTTTCTGACGATTCAATAGTACTGATACATGATGGTGTGCGACCGTTACCGATGGAGAAAACTGTTATTGAATGTATAGAAACGACCAAGAAGAAAGGAAACTGCGTGGTTTGTGTACCAGCAACAGAAACAGTAGCCATTAAAAATACTGATGGTTCTCTGGAGGTACCAAATCGCGACAACGTTCTGATGGTCAGGGCACCACAATGTTTTATCTTGAAAGATGTACTAGAAGCCCATCAGAAAGCATTAGCTGAGGGAAGGCACGACTTCATAGATACCAGTTCGATGATGAACCATTATGGTTATGAGCTACATACTGTTACAGGAACGGCTGAGAATATCAAGATTACTACACCTGCCGACTACTTTATGTTCAAGGCCATCATAGAAGCAAGAGAAGAAAGTGCCGTATTTGGTTTTTAAGATTGTAAACATTGCATATGAAGAGCGAGGTTATCATAGAAGATTTACAGAGTATAAGTGAGGCTGATTTGCCTTGGCGTGAGCTCGACGGAAAGACTGTCCTCGTGTCAGGAGCCACAGGTATGCTGGCTTCGTATGTCACAGGGCTGTTGCTCTATCTGCACGAGCATGCTGGCATAAATATCACAGTAATAGCCCTTTGCAGGAATCGTCAGAAAGCAGAGCAATACTTTGGCTCGTATTTAGCCAAGCCTTATTTCCATTTGCTCATTCAGGATGTATGCACTCCTATCGCCTATGAGGGTAAAGTGGATTATGTTTTTCATTTGGCAGGTAATGCCAGTCCTTATTTCATCAATTCCGATCCTGTTGGCATTATGAAGTGCAATCTGTTGGGTACGATAAACGTGCTGGAGTATGCTCGCAAATGCCTGTCGAAGAAGGTGCTCTTTGCTTCCACACGCGAAGTGTATGGCAAGAACGAAGAGGCCGAGCTATTGGATGAGCAGGCCTTTGGCACACTTAATCCTTTGGACGACAGATCGTGCTATCCCGAAAGCAAACGGGCTGCAGAATCTTTGCTTAAGAGCTATTATCTGCAATATGGCGTTAATTTTAACGCTATTCGTATTGCCCATTCGTATGGTCCTACGATGAAATTAGAGAACGATGGAAGGGTGATGGCCGATCTGATGGGCGATGTGGTGGCTGGCAGAGATATTGTACTGAAAAGCAGTGGAGAGGCTGTTCGCGCTTTTCTATATATAACAGATGCTGTCGTGGGCATGTTTACAGCCCTGTTTTATGGAGAGCCTGCTATGGCATATAATCTGGCCAACGAATCAGAACCCGTCAGCATCAAAGATTTAGCCCACATGCTGGCAGCGTTGAGAGAGGATAAGAACATTCAGGTGGTAGTATCAGAGGGCGAACACAGAGGTTATTGTGCCTATCGTCGCACGGCTTTAGATACATCAGCCATAGAGCAATTGGGCTGGAAACCTCAGATTTCCCTTAAAGAAGGAATCAATCGTGTGCTTCGCACTGCTGCAATGTAGAATACGTTTCGCTCCCATCGGCACCGTATTTGCCATCCTTCCCCTCATATATCACCGAGGGCTCTAGCACCTCTACCGTATGCCACACGCCTTGGGGCACTTGGCAGCCGTAGGCGCCTTCTTCGGGGCACAGGTGTATGCGCTCTGCCTCCTTCAGCGATATCTTGCCATCTGCTGTAGTCACCTCCTCATACAGCACCTCATCCAGGCGGCCCTTAATGAGGATTACGTTCTCATTACTCATCGGATGCCTGTGGATAGCCACCTCCGTTCCTGGCAGCATCGCGTTCAACATACGCTGCGAGCCATCCTCAGCCGATGTTCTCAGGTCCAGATTTGTCCTCAGACGGGCATTCATCTTCGCTTCCTCAAACAGCCTTTCCAGTAAATCTTGATTAATCGTCATAATTCTGTTATTTTTTGAGCGATGCGAGGTATTCCTCGTGCAAGTGATAGTATTTCATCTTAAACAGCACATACGCCACTGCGAACATCACGCTCATACAGATAAAGAATATCCAATGAGCCGCAGTTGTATTTGGTATCAGATAGATGAATCCCAAGCTCACTGCCAACTGCAACACCATATACAGCAGTGATATCTTTACATGTCCAATCTTCAGCTCATTACACATCAACTGGTAGGCATGCTTACGGTGCGCCTCGCCCAGGTTCTCATGCAGCATAATACGATGGCAAATCGTCAGAATACTGTCTACACTGTAAATCAATATAAGTATAAGATAAGTCACGTCGCCAGTCTGGACAATCAGTCTGCCAGCAGCAAACAGAATGATAAAAGCAATGCCTATGCTTCCTACATCCCCCGCAAAGCACTTCGCCTTGCCCTTCGGTCTGAAATTAAAAATGCTGAATACCAAAACGCCCAGGATAGCCACAATAAGGTACGATTCCTCTATAAATCCATATTCCCTATTCTGCAGCAATAGCGGAACCAGCATTGCCAACGCATAACCAGCAGTTATGCCATTAATGCCATCCATAAAGTTGATAATGTTCGAAGCGCCAACACATACTACAAGTGCTATGGGTACAGTCCACCACATAGTCCAATTCATAATGCCCATACTCCATAACATCAGCGCTATCGCAACGAATTGAGCCACCAACCTCACCGAGTCTGGCAGCGATTGTACATCATCCCAGAAGCTAATGCCAGCAATAAGTAACAAGCCACATAAAAAAGGCAGATAACCAGTAATGTCATTACCTTGGATAGCCATCATCACCGCCCACGCTACCATTGATAGAGTGAATATAATTCCACCTCCACGTAATACGATCGTCGAGTGGCTCGAGCGCTCGTTGGGTTTGTCGATGATGACACACCAGCCTTCCCCGACTCAAAAATTGCCGTGGTTATCAACCCCTGAAAAATAGGTAATAGAAATGCTCCTAATGCGAATCCCATATTGTTATACCCGTATTATATTTTCACTGCCTTAAGCTTACCAAAGCACTTCTCGTCTATTTCCATTTGGTAAAAATCCACAGGGTATCTGTCCCCCTGGCATCCATGTCCCCTGGCATCCACTATTTTATCATAGCCATCACAATCTCGGGAGTAAAACCCACTTTAATGATTGTGCACAAGCTCCTTCCCATGTCCTTCACCGAAGTACCCAACAGCCACACATCATTGTCAACTATCAAGTAGCGGTCATGTACTGCATGTGGCAGTTGTACATAACTGATTGGCTCATATTGTTGATTGTGCTTATCAAAATCCAGTTTCGTCTGCTCATAATAGCGAGTATGTACTTCTGCAGGAACGCCCTTGTTTCGTTTGTCCAACATCGTCAGCACCCGCTCATCCACAAAATTATCAACCAAGATGATTCTCTTCTTAGCACTCCTAATCAAGTCACACACAAACATATACGCATCCCACACACATCCCGACGGAAAAAGTTGTTCGGTGGTTACCGCAGGTGATAGTTCTTCGATTTTATCCAGCACAGCATCCAACTTCTTGTCTGTTTCCAACTGCTTTTGCTCAATCATATCCATTCGTTGAAACAAGGCAGCGTTAGCAGTAAGGAACCGTCGCATAGCAACAAAAGCACGAATAATCTTCACGCTCATCTTTTCAGCCAATTCATTGTGCAGAACTCCACTGAGTTGTGATACGCCTTGCTCCGTAAACACGTATGGCAAAGAACGCCTATCACCACCTCTTGTGTTTGAAATGCCAATTTGGCACTTCAAACCCTCCCATTCTTCTTTGGTTAGTTGAAACATAAAATCTTCGGGGAACCTACCGATATTACGTTTCACTTGCCTATTAAGTTGACCAGTCTCAACCTTGTAGAATACTGCCAAGTCACGATCTAACATCACTTGAACGCCTCTTACCAGAAAGATCCGTGCCTGTATGTTGGCAAGTGTCACATCATCTTTGTGCTCACCATGCACTATTATTATTTTTTCCTTCTTATCGTCTCCCATATTAATTGATTTCATTTTTGAAATGCCATTTTGGCGTTTCATACCCTGAACCATGAACCCTGAACCATAAGTTGCCTTGGCATTGTTCAACTATTGATTATTACTGACTTAGTCATTCCGTAAAACAGGT
This sequence comes from Xylanibacter ruminicola, assembly GCF_900107775.1. Lineage (GTDB taxonomy): Bacteria > Bacteroidota > Bacteroidia > Bacteroidales > Bacteroidaceae > Prevotella > Prevotella ruminicola_C. The sequence continues at coordinate 293,814 of NZ_FNRF01000003.1, read as the reverse complement.
ACCTGTCCCCCCCCGGTCCCTATACCTTCGTCCACAACAATTTTCCGCGCTTTATTCATAAATAATTATGAATCAGCGCCTTACATCAAAATTAACTTTTATTATATCAAGTACTCGGGTTTCTTTTAGTTTTTTAAATTCCCCTTTCCGCCGGCAAATATAGTAAAATAGTCTTTACCAACCAAATCAAAATGTAAAAACTTACAAAAAAATTGAGCCACAGACATTTCAGCCTGCAGCTCAATTTTTTTTCTACGAAACAGGTACCTGTCCCGGTGTTTCATTGTGCTCTTTTTTTGTTCTGGATAGCCGTAAGACTATGAAAAACACACGAAAAATAGCACTAATACAGCAAAAAGGCCAAAAGAACCTATAATATATGCATAATTACCACATTTTGTAAAGTATTGCGAAAATATATACATTATTAACAAAAATAAATTAGCTTTTATGATAATATCTCATTTTTCTTTGTATCTTTGCAGCGGAAATTTACTATACAAACAAGATTCAAAAGAGCTGTAAATATGAGCAAAGTTAAAATTCTCTCTGTGGAGCAGACCGAGAAGGCAGGTCTGTTTACTATCTGTTTCGAGAATGAAAATTTCTCTGAATTCGAGAAGTTTATCCAAAAATTCAAGGATAATGCCGAATGCAAAAGAGATTTTCAAATAATTCTCTCAGCTCTGCGAAGAATGTTGGAAACAAGTGGATTTCTTGAAAGGTATTTCCGTCCAGAGGGGAAAGTTAAGGATCAAGTTTGCGCCCTCCCCATAGAATACGGAAAACTGCGTTTGTATTGTTTGAGAATGTCTGATTGCGTTTTAATTGTAGGTAATGGAGGCAAGAAAACAACAAGAACATACAACGAAAGCGAAGAGCTTAGCGGCTACGTAATAAGTCTTCAGAAACTTGACGAGCTAATAAAAGTCGCCGTAAAGAATGGAGACATAACTATAGAAGAAAGGACAATAACAGGAATAGAGACTAAAGAGTTTGACTTATGAATGCGACAAATCTATTTAGGGAAGCCGTTGCCGCAATTCCAAAAGATGTAACAACACAAGTCAATTGGTCTTTTGCTATTGCGGACAAGATTGATGCCAAACTTAAAGAAATTGGCATGACCCAAAAGGAGTTTGCGAAGGAAGTGGGCAAAACAGAACCTGAGGTATCTAGATGGCTAAGTGGTACTCACAACTTTACACTCCGTACCCTCGCAAAGATTTCTTCTGTATTAGGAGAAGATATTATTAAGATATGATTAATGCAACGATCCCGGATCATTTAAGTGATTCGGGATTGTTATATAAGCCAAATAATGTATGAAGTTTGAAAGATTAATAAAACTAGTAAGGAAGTGCAAAGTTTCTCCCTTCTTAGGAGCTGGTTTCTCAATAGAAGCTAAGGCTCCATCTGTAGATGATCTTAAAACAGCCATACTATCTGAATTTGATAATGAAAAACTACGAAATGAGCATAAGGATGACTCTTTGCAAGATTTAACCAACTTCTTTGTGGAAGAAGTATGTAATGGTAGTAGGAATCAACTCATAGAGTTACTGCATGAGAAATTCAATTTCGCACCTGCGTGTATGAATGACCATAGCATGCTGGCAACAATTCCTCATTTCAAACATATCTTCACCACAAACTATGACACACTGTTAGAAGACTCATATCCTATAGCAGAAAGAAACGTAGTTAGAAATGACAAAGATTGTACTTATATACAGGAAAAGAAAACTACTATTTTCAAAATTCACGGAGATTTCACTGACCCAGATTCTGTTATAATCACATCAAACGACTATGAGCAGTTTTTTGAGGAGCCAATTAATTCAGGATTGTGGGACTTGACTAAGACTGAGTTCTTAACAAAACACATTTTGTTTATCGGATATAACTTGTACGATGATAATATCATCGATATCATCAAGCACATATCCGATGCCGTAGGCAGAAACCAAAAAGAAATGTTCCTCATCGTTCCACGCATAAACGAGAGCAGGAAGACACAATTAAAGAAGCTCGGAGTTACATATTATGAAGCATACGCATCAGAGTTTCTTAATGAGCTAATAACAGAATTAAGATCCAACATCAGCAAAGACTTTAAACACGGAGAGATTTCCTCTGAAGTGTATACTAAGTTCTGCAACTTCCACGACTTCACGCCAGGTATTATAATGCCGCCAGATGGTGAGAATCAAATAAAAGGCTTTAAACCTCTGGAGAAAAAATCTATCGAACAGAAAATACAATTCACGGTCGATGATGTTTATAAAGAGATTGCCAACAACATGGATTTTGAAAAATATGGAGTTATCATTGATAATCCCATATATCCAGCAATACCCAAAATAGAATTCAAGGGAGAGCACCTTCTTAATTGTGTCCATTCTGTTAATGGCATTGTTATAGACGACAACATCTCTGCAATATTAGTAATGCCCGTACCCAAAGACCTTGAGTTAACTATACATATTCCATCGCGTAACTTTATTGAGATTATTAAGGGAAAGGCATATGCACTTAATAAGCAGAAAGTTGTCTTTGATATTGATTTTCACATCTACACGATGAAAATGATAGTCGCCATCAATGAGCAAGCTTCTATAGATCGGAAGTTTGATGTTAACTTCACTTTTAAATCAAAAGACACCTTTACGGACATCGATTTAGCTATAAAATGGATTGATTTCATTTCGGCATTTTTCAGTGGAGAAGATGTATTTATTAAGGATGTCTCGAACATTCCTTTTAACATAAAGAATACAACTAAAAATATTGAACATAATTTTGAGAAGTTTAAGGAATACTACAAAAACATCAAGCAAATTGAACAATTAACAGGAGAAAAGTTTTCTTTATACCACGATTGTTCAGAACAAGCATATTATGCCTCTTGTAAATATCTCGCTTATCTTAAACATGAACCAGTGATAGTCAAGAGCCCTGGTGGAGTGAAAATATCTGCAGAAGCAATTACATTACCAGATTTTGCAGAAAGCAATTACGAGAATAAGGAGATGGCTGCTGTTTCTACAAGTACAGATATAGTTCTTGATCTAAATGGCAAGACTTACAAAATACCATACATGCACTCAATTTACAGTCCATGTAAAGTTATTAAATTGCAACGCAAAGATCAAGATAAAATAGATATAGAATTCAAATACGAAGCTGACCAGTATTATGCTCTTTACTCTGACAAGCCTACGTTAGAAGAATTCCCTAAAGTGAAAGCGCTAAACTGACAAACAACAATTATAAACAATAACCGCTAACTAAGTACTTCAACTTTGTTAGCGGTTTAATAACTTAATTAATAAACACGCAGTAAAAAATGCAAATTAGTTTATTGATTTGAATATTTTGTAATAAGCTTCGTAATCGCCTACACTTACCTGCTTATCATATCCATAGAATGCAAATGGATTGTACTCGGTCTTTTTAAATTTTTCCCAAAATAGTTTTAAAACATCCTTTACCAGAGAGGGAACTTTTTCTGAGTCTTCAATTACCTGCAAATATTCCTCAAAATTTTCCCAACCACCAAAAATCTGAGAGGCAAGGAAAACATTGCAAATGTTAAATTTCAAATATCCATCAAAAGTGAAATGAGTTATTATTGCACCCGCATATTTTTCCGGTTTATCCTCCATAGAGTCTTTGATAGCATTAATTGCATCATTATCCATCTCTATATAATCAATCCTTTTGGGATTCATTTTGGAAATACGTGATATTTCCCATGCAGTTTGAGCAGACCACGTTTCCTCATCTATTTTAGCTATGTATCCTTTCAAAAGCTTCATTAAGAAATCTTTACAGTCTTCAATATTAATAATAGAATGATATATAGACAAAGGTTCATCTATCATAGAAGTATAAAGCGCATGAACATAACTATAAACTGGCCTTATATCAATAACAGCCAACTGGCCAAGTAAACTTTTAAGATGAAGGATGTAATCATTATCATCTTTAAACCCATATATTTTCTTTATTTTTTCAATACCTTTATCATGACCATCAGTAACAAAAAAAGTTCCAAGCGCAGCCCTTAGCATGTAATCGTTATAAATGTAAGCGCAATAAATGGTAAGTGGAATGTATAAATCAAAATTCTTTCTTGAATTAAGCCGAAAAGCATCACGAGTTAGCAGGAAATCCCGTACATTATTTACATTATCTTTCCAGGAATCAATTTTATCAATAGCATCTTTTAAGCTCATTTGGAACAATCCTTGTAAGTCCTTGTTATATATCACACCTTCACTTTGTTGATAGAAATATATATCATAAGACAAAACGTTACATATTCTATTCCATCTAGATTGGTACCAATCATCACTGTATGTTTTATTCTTTGCAAGCGGGAACAAACGAAGTAAAATGTCCCAACATTGTGGGCTATCATTTTCATCGAGGCTATTGAGATAAATTAGTTCTTTATTGTAGTTTATTTCTTTATCATACATTTTTTCCCCCTTCGATGTATAATCGCCACATCTGAGTTTCTCATACTCTTCTTTATATCTATACTTGATTAGCTCTAAAAAGAAATAATCCTCAAATCTTACATCATTCAGAACAGGTTGATAATCAAATCTAAATTGGTTATAAAAACGCTTAACATCTCTCATAGTTGATAGCCTCGGTTCAATAATCTTAGCATTCTGAGCAAAAAATTGTCTTATTGTATCTATGCTTACATTTACGAATTCCTTTTTATTGATAGAATCTTCAAAGTATTTTAGTAGTTCGCCAAGAAGCACCAAATAGACTTTCTTTGGTAATGAGAACTCTATATTAATATACTTATCAAGGAAATCGTCTGTTTTTTCAAGTTCTAAATAACTACCTAATATATTCTGTACATAAACCTTATCATATGAAACAATATAAAAAACATTGGGAAAAGAGCCGTTCTTATCAACAACTTTACATACTTCCATTATTTCTTCACCAGTAAGTCTATCAAGATCATCAAGACAAATAACGACTCTCCTGCCCGTATTTTTGATGGCCTTATCTAAAGACTCCCAACTAGAGGACAGGTTAGGCCATGAGCCAATTTGAAAAAACTTCAAAGCCGGATTGTATTCTTCAGTAACCTGCAAAGCTTTACCATATTTTTTTATGACTCCAGATATACCAACATAATAGTTACTTAATGAATTTCTTAATGAAGCTAAGAAATCTTCTTGTATCTCATTACAATTAGCAGAAGCCCTTGCATTAAAATCTACTATAATATAGCCATATTCTTTCAACTCTGATTTAAGAAGATTTACAAATGACGTTTTTCCCTGCCCCCATACACCTTCTATACCTATAGAGAAAGAACTTTGTGAGCAATCTGTATCATTCATAAATTTAGCCACAGCCTTTGCATAATCAGAATATCCTAAATGATCATCCTCTACATATCGAATTGGGGTATCTCCTATAAGCCCATTAGAATAACCCGAAAGTATTCTTGAATGATATAACCTATATATCTCATAACAGAACAAAAAGAATCCCCATATTAAAAGTAAATCCAAATAGGCAATACCATAATCAAAACCTCTAAAAGCAAACGTCTCTTCTATTCTATAATACAATATACAGCAATTACACTATACCAAAAAGCCCTAAATTGATGTGACAGATATTTTTCCTTAACAAATAAATTGTGGTATACATATGTAATGATAAGACATAAGCCAATAATAAAAAGAACATGAAAAGCCCATGAGGGTCGTTGATCCATAAGAGGTAACAACTTTTCCAATATCCACCCTCTCTGTAAATCAAGCCCGAACCAACACATTACGATAATAACTGCCCACAAGTAAGGTCTTCTTTCTTTTACTTGTGACAACAATATATCACGAACATTTCTACTCATAACCAAAACCACAAAAAGTTTGCAATCATAATAACATATTTGACAGCCCTCTTAAATTCTTGTTGGCAAAGATAAGATTTTAATTCAGAACTTCCAAATAAAACTACTAAAAATCCAACAAACCATAGTATTCCCTCGAAAAAAGGCAAGCAGAATCTCCATATCCTAACCCCAATTTCTTAAAAAACATTATTTTCTGTAAATTTGCAAGTAATTGATATTTTTTTTCAGTACCTTTGCATTAGAAATGAGTCCAACAACGGGCCGTACATAAATTATCGATGGATCAAAAGATTAAAGAGGCATTATATGAGAGTCTTCAGATGGCTAGTCCATCAGGCTCTGAGGAACAGGTCACAAGCTTGTTCACAAAAGTTATATCCCCCTTTGTCGACGATGTCTATACTGATGTCAATGGTAATTGCATCGCCCATAAAAAAGGTTCTGGCACTAAGATAATGTTCATGGCGCATGCCGATGAGATTGGCTTAATGATTAGTTACATCGATGACCGCGGATTCCTATATTTCAAAGAAATTGGCGGTATCGACACAAATCTTCTCCCCGGTCAGCGTGTAAATATCATGGGGCAGCAAGGCCTTGTAACAGGCGTTATTGGCAAGAAGCCCATACACCTCCAGGACAAATCCGAGAATTCTAAGCAACTCGAGCCAGAAGACCTTTGGATTGATATTGCAGCCAAAGATAAAGCAGATGCACAATCCAAAGTTCAGATTGGCGATGTAGCCACTCTCCAAGGCAATCCTGTACAACTTAATGACACCCTTCTCTTGTCTAAATCACTCGATGACAAGATTGGTTTGGCAGTCTTGATGGGTCTGGCACAGAATTTGCAGTCCCTGCAAACAGATAAGGACATCTATTTAGTGGCCTCCGTACAGGAAGAATTAGGTGCACGCGGTGCAAAAATGATAACTGAGGCTATACGCCCAGATATAGGCATTGCCATTGATGTAACCCATGCCACTGACTATCCCACCATGTCACCCGCAAAAGATGGTGATATCAGCCTAGGCAAAGGTGCAGTCATTCCTATGGGGCCTAACATGAGCAAAGGTATCAACCAGCAGCTCATCAGCATGGCAAAATCAAATGGCATCCCCTACCAGATAGAGGCTATTGCCCGTCCCACAGGCACCGATGCCCGAGAGATACAGGTTGCCGGCACAGGCATCCGAACAGGATTGATCAGCATCCCCTGCCGATATATGCACACCCCTTCTGAGGTTGTATCATTGGCAGATGCAGATAGTGCTATAGCCCTTTTATCGGCTTATTTGCACACTTGAGAATAGATAACATTAATGTCGAACAAAAAACAATTGAAAACATGAAAGAGAATTTTTCTATTTCTTTCGATTGGGAAGTTAAGACAGCAGAAGATACAGAGCGTGTAGGCGCCATGTACTGCTTCAAGCGCTGCGACGTAAACCAGAACTAATCCCCTGATCAAGGATTAGCTTTACCAGCAGCATTATCCCAATTGGGTTGAGGTGACAGCAGAGACTGGTGTCACCTCAATTATTAAATTCAAACCACATGTCATGAGACAGCATTCCGAGCTACAGAGCACTGACCACCTCATCTTCTCTGACGAGATTCTTTTCCGACCATGCGCTGAAGGATGGTTGGTTATTTCTGTGCTTACTGCCAACTGGATGGTCATAAAGTCAGACTTACAGAAGCACCTTCTTCAACAGTTGATGGGCGGTCAATCTGTAGGCGCTATATATACATCTTTGCACACCACAGAAGAGCAGTCTCAGTTCAAGCAACTTCTTGCAGCTATCACGGCTCGGAGTTTTGCAGGCATCAACACAGCCCCCGTTCCTCAATACTTAGAAGGTTACCGCATGCTCAATATCTACCTCACCAATGCATGTAATCTTCATTGCGAGCACTGTTTTATGCGCTCTGGCAAGCCATTAGAGAACGAGCTACCAAAGACAGAGTGGCTTCGCATCCTTACCGAGTTTCAACACCAGGGAGGTAAAAGTGTAACTTTTTCTGGAGGCGAGCCTCTGATGAACCGCGATTTCAACGACATTCTTATACATGCATCAACACTTGGTTTAGAAACTACAGTGCTTTCTAATGGCATCCTTTGGACCGAGGATCGCATTAACCAGCTCGCCCCATATATCAGTCAGATACAGATAAGCATAGATGGTTTCGACGAGGCCTCCAACGCCAAGGTTCGCGGCTCTGGCCATTTCGACCGCATTGTACGCAACGTCATTCTCTTTGCTAACGCAGGTATTCGCACATCTGTGGCCACCACCTTTACATTCCAGAATCTTCAGCACGATGCAGCCGAGCGCTATCAGCAGATGGTTAGTTACATCAAGAGCCAATGTCAGCACCCAGTTTTCTTCAAACTCAGCAAGAAGGTACTTCAAGGGCGCAACACTCATTACACCGAAGCTCAGAACAAGGAGTTTTTCCTGCGTATTATGGAAATTGAGCACGCCTTAGATCCTGATGCCAAGTATAATAACTTCATGGAAGGTCATACCCCTAATCTCATTGAACGCAACTGTGGCTTTGGTGGCATATCCATAGGTGCCGATGGCGAGGTGTATTATTGCAATCGCATCTCCGAGGTCGATAGTTATGGAAATATTACCGGTAGACCGATAAAAGCATTTATGGAAAAAGGCCATCAGCTCCACCTGCAAACTTCGGTCGATAATCTCATCCCCTGCCGTACTTGCCATCTGCGTTTTATCTGCTGTGGTGGCTGCCGCATTGACGAATGCAACTTCCATGGCAAACTTCGAAACCACTCCGGGGCACTTCTTCAGGTAAAATGTAACGACGACCAAATACGCCGTATGGAACGCAAGATGATAGAAAGTTACTTTTTTTACTACAAATTCTAGACCTATGACGTATCGGTTACTTTGCATCTACGAAACTTTCGAAAATGACACCATCCCTCAACTCCGTATCGAAGTCAATCTGGATGGCAAGAGTTCCTCTTTGGCACCTTTCCAACGCAAGGTAACACTTAGCGACCTTCTGGCCGATGCATCCACAAATGGGCTCCACCCCTCAGCGCTATGCCAACTAATAAACCATGCAGGCCTTATCAGCCAACCATTCTGTATTGACAGCAGGCTTGTTTGTCACCCGCTTGTTCAGCGCATACTCCAGGATCATCCCTATTCTTATGTTAAAGCCACCCCAAAATCCAGCCTCAAGCGCATCACTAATCCACCTTCTTTCATCCATCCATCGTCTATTGTTTCAAGTCTCGCATCATCCGTACCATCTGGAATACTCTATATAGAAAACCCCGCTTCTTGGCATCGCAACATCAAAGTACGTTTTCGATATAACGACGCTCTCAGCGATTTCTATCCCACATACTCTCCACTCCCCTATCTTACCAACTTAGGTTCGCTAATGCTTCGCGACAAGCTGGCTGAGACAGAGCTCTTAGCTATGTTAGGAGAGAATTATAATCCTGCCACAGCCTCTCTATCATTTAAGAATACAGATACCGAGTATCTCGCAGAACTCACTAAAAAAGGCTGGACACTCTACGTATCCTGCCCCAACAAAGCCGCATCTAGGCTATATTACCATCACGAGTCATCAGGCATCAACTGGTTCTCAACTGACCAAGATATTAATCAATCAGAGTTTGGTCATCAACTCCTTGATGGCTATCTCCATCGTCGCAACTATCACGAGTCCGACGGACATATCATATTGTTCAAAAAAGAAGATGCCACGAGATCTGATGACAAGACGTTGGTAGAGCAGTTAGATGCTTCCTACGATGTACGTCAGCTATATGCCAATTCACAACCACTCACTAACGCTGAGATACACGCCATAAAATCGTCAATTACCAATAAGCTACACGCAACACTACGTCCCTATCAACTCGATGGAGTCATATGGTTGCAGCAGCAGCGCAAGAACAATCATGGTTGTCTTTTAGCTGATGAGATGGGCCTTGGTAAAACCATTCAGATTATCGCCCATCTATGCTGTTTGGGGAAGAATATACATCATCTAATAATTGCTCCCACCTCTTTAATATATAATTGGAAGAACGAAGTCAGCCGATTTGCACCACAATTATCTCAGCAACTCACCTTTGTCAGTTACGACATGTTGCGCATACATCTTTCCGATTATCTGCCAGAGTATTATGATACAATTATAATTGACGAGGCACAAGTGATAAAGAATCGTCAAACCAAGAAATATCAGGCCGTTAGCCAATTACATTGCAAACACAAGATTATCCTCACCGGCACTCCTATCGAGAATTCCATTGATGAGCTTTGGTCGCATTTCATCATGCTCATGCCTCCCATACAGACACTCTATCACCGTTTGCATACATTGGGCATCCAAGCTATCCCCGAAGTCTACGTCACTCTCTCCAGCAAATTCCTCAAGCCCTTCATACTTCGAAGAGAGAAGCAAATGGTGCTGCAAGAATTGCCCGAACGTATCGAGAAGACTGTATATGTTGAGCTTAACGAAACCGAGCGAATCAAATATAAGCAAGTTCACACCACTATTCTCCAAGCTTTTGCTACTGGAGTTAGTGGTCGTATAAGCAGTATGGCCTTAGAAGGACTTCTTCGATTACGCCAGGCTTGCATCGCACCTAAGTACCAAACAGTTATCGACTATATCGAGACCTTTCGTACTGAGGGGCGTAAGGTTCTACTCTTCTCTCAATTTGTCAGTGCCCTTCACGAATTAGAATCACGTTTGACATCAGCAGGCATACGCTTTGTGACTCTATATGGAGACACGCATAATCGTGACATTCCTGTACGCCAGTTCCAAAGCGATCCGTCTATCACCGTTTTCCTTATTAGCCTAAAGGCTGGTGGTTTTGGCCTCAATCTCACCTCTGCCGACCGTGTTATCCTTTTAGACGACTGGTGGAATCCTGCAGTCGAAGACCAAGCCATGGCACGTGCTCATCGCATCGGCCAGAAGAACAATGTGCTTGTTCTCCGATTAGTCTGCAAAGACACTGTTGAGGAAAAGATTCTTCAACTTCAAGACCAAAAGCGTCAGACTGTCGATCTTTTCAACACAACCGCAGACAAACTAACAATTGAGGAACTCAAGCTACTTATTAGCTAACCATTATTTTGTTTTTTTATAATTAGATGCATCAATAATAAATACACAAATACTTAGCCTTTTATTTTCGTCAGCCTTATCGTCAACCCTACTTACTTTACCAATATACAAAGGCTTATCGATTTTTTTATTATTATACACATTCCAACCAGCCTCCAAATACGGTTTCAAAGACTTGGAATCCTCTTCCGAAATAACCCCAATGACTTTTGAAGGGTCACTCTCTAGCCTTGCAATAACGTTTTTCTCTTTCTCATCAAATGATATAGCAAGTGTTACTCCTAGTTCTTTGATTTGGTCCCAAACTGATAGCGCGTCATACTGATTTGTCTTTTGCAAATAGCACTCCTTAAAAAACTTACACATAATTCGTTATTATTTGTTTAACACTTAAATCTCTGTTCCAACGACATTTCTCTTACTCTATTGAGCCAGTCGATAATAGCTCTCGGCGAATTCTTATGTTCATCCGTCTGATTTCTTTCAATGGCCAGAGCCAATAAAGAATATTCTCTCTCAAGCGAAGTTGAGAACACGCCTTGGTCATCCGTATTAATTGACACTGCTACGTCATGACGTGGATAGGGCGTATCCAAACCATAATTAAAGAATTTCAAAATCGGGTGCTCATCATATCTAGACATCTCACCAATCTTATAGTTAGAAGATGGATTACACTCTATTGCGATATGTCGTTTTTCAATTTTTCCCAAAAGTTGTTGCTGTATTTTTTCCAATAACAAATACCATTCCTCTCTATACATTGGTGGAATAGTTAAAGTATCACCGTAATAACCACGTTTAGCATATTTAAAAGAATGATAAGCGTCAAACAATTCTCTTGCATTCTCATTCCTCAGTGCCACTTCTGCACATATATGATTATTCATACCCGCATGCGCCCACTCTTTATCTATAGTTGATGTTAGATTCTTCAAACTCTTCGAGTCTAATTCTTTTCCTATAATGGGCGAATCACCTCTTAATAACCACGACAAATAATAATCATTAATATTACTTGTCAACCCATTATCCTCACTTGTATTAAAGTAAGAATCTATAATATTCTCCCCTTCCTTCTGTTCCAATCGGTAGATATCAGTAAAGTACTTTAGAAACATTATCTCTAACCAACCACACAATTGGGTATAGCCGGTCAACCTGATACACTTATGATGCAGCCATGCCAGATTATCCAATATTACCTGTTTGCTAGCACATATAACGAAATACCTTTTCTCATAATACTTCCTTACATCAGTTCCCAGCACCAATGCATGACCTAATCTATCACCATTTCTCAAATTCAAAAAGATTAATGCCTCTTCTACTGCCCTAAGACCATCTGCGATGTCCATAAAATCTTCTCCCACATGATAGGTTACATTCAAATCACAGGGATAGTCATCCAACTCTTCATCAATTTTAACCTCATGGCCTCTTAAGAACCTGAATGCCTGCGCATATACCTCAGGTCGGCAGAATATTTCAGAATTAGCCGCATCTATTCCAACAACCCTACCTACCAAATTATTGTTAACATCCCAGTTTTCACGATTACTTCTGAATTTGTATATTGCATAAGCCTGTTTTTTGATTTCTTCCCTAAGCTTAAAATGACGATACAAGTCCGTGTCCCTAGGTTCATCCCTCTGCTTAATAAAGTGAAAAATAAAGTCAAATCTTTCCTCATACGTTTTATCTACATCATTACAAATCTCTTGCAAAGTTTTCACAATCCCTTCTTCTGTATCTTTTGGCACTATTCTCGCCTCTATATACCTTTTATCATTCTTTTGCAAGAATCCTTCTATTGCAGCTTTATACAACAAATGATTGAAACTCTTTAATAGATAATCGGTCTTTCTCTCTTCATAGCTCGCAAAATTAGCGAACCCTACGCGTTCGTTTAGTTGTAGAATCTCATTCCTAAAATAGTTCTTATACAGCAAGTATGCATAAAACAATGTAGCAATATCCTCTGTTTCCTCACTATTTTCACCATATATTTTTCTAAAAACAGCATACATAAATGCTCTTTCTGGAGCCAATACTTTATTCTCTATTAATTCATTTCCATAATGACTAACAGGGATATAATCCACAATATCGTTGTCTTCCAACTTATCTTTGAAATTCTGGGCATTCCTGAGAATCTCAAATTTATCTTTTGTACTTTTCTGTGTCCTTTTTCTGCTATCATCTATCAAACTCTGGATATCAATGATTGGCACGTCTTTAATTTTTTCATCTTTCTTCTGTAGTTCTTCAATGTCGTTCTTCAACAATTCTTGCAATTGACTTAACGAAATGGATTCCGGCAGACACCCAACAGCTCCAGCTAAGTAGAATCTAATAGCTGCAGCTCTTTTGATTTTTCCATATAAATCTTTTTCTGGATTTCGATATTTATGTAAAGGGTGCTCTACCTCAAAATTGCGCTGCATTATTCCAATATGATTCATCATACACAGCCAACTTAAATCGAAATTGTACGAAGATCCTTTTAAATGCATATGCAGCTCTGCCATAGGTTTATCAAAAAGGCTGTTTAATTCCTTACAATCATGACCTATAAAAGCATCCCAATCAAAACTTTTCCTTTCCTTATCCAATTGCAAGTCGCGAGAAGCCATAAACGAGGTAGTAAGCAAATCCTCACCAACCTTCGCTGTTATCAAATGCCATCTTAACAAATGTCTATAGATACATAACGGTTCACCATCCCTCACTCTCAAACATTTCGAAGAAAAATAAAGAAGGATGTTAAATACAGATGATTTCCTTCTAAATATTAACGACATACAAGAATCATCAGGTTCCATCCATTTAAACTGCACTATTTGTTCCAGCATCGACACCTGGTCAATAGTACTTTCTTTATCCACTTGTAGAAGTTTATTAACGATGACAGATTCTATCATATCAGAATCCATCCGGTGGAACAGTTCATCATCACGCTCGATACCAAATCCAGCTTTATTCAACACTTCATCGCCATCAACCTTCTCAAACAGCGCTTGAATAACAGTGCTTATATTTTCCATATTCTTCTTTTGATCAGATAAGTAATAAATAGAGGAATAAATGTACCCATTGTATCGGGAACAAATGCACCATCTCTTTATGAGATCTTAATTCCGTTGGCAAATATACAAAAATTCTCTTTTCCGTCAAACAAAACACACGAAAAAAGTTAATTTCAATTGCTAATATAACTCTTTCACAAAATATCTCTTTTCATCTTATCGAAGCATCTGTGATGCTCCTTCGAGAACCCTAGACCGAATATATCCTCACGCACCTCCTCCGTAGTCTTATGCAGCATGTTAGCGATCTTTTTCAGATTAGATGTCGGATATTTCCTTTTCAGATCGAGCAATCTAAGCGCTTCGCCCTTATGAAACTCATATCGCTCTTCTAAATGGAACAGCTTAGCATAAGTATCATATTTCCCACTCGCCACTACCTTGACTGCATAGTTCTCCTGATGTTTCATAAACCCACCAGAGTAGGCCTTAGCCTGCACTACTTTAAAATAGATATTTTTGTCTGCATCAAACTGTTCACTACAGGGGGCAACACTCATCAAGTCAGCATCATTCGCAGCAAGAGGTTTCTTATGTTTCAATCTTTGGTTGCACACAGGACAGGATGGAACAAAGTTATGCAGCGAAAGTGCTGTTATCGGGCAATTCCCTTTTGCAATGGCATGATCAAGATCAAATTGAGATTTCGTATCAGCACCGTCCACAAAGGGATTGATATACGCCATATCACAGTAAAAGCATGTATGAACGTTCAGCTCTTCCATTTTCTTCTGGAAGAACTTCGAGATAACGCCCTGATGGGGGGTGCATCCTTTTGCTCTGCAGTCATAGTTGAACACCTTTCTCTTTAGATAACGCTTAATGGTTCTCAACTCCATTTTCTCAGCTTCGGACGTATTTGGCAAATTTCTGAACTGCTGTGAAATGGCTACCATTTCCGCAAAAGAGGACGTCATAATTTCAGCAACCGTCTGGTTAAATCTTTCCAATACAGGATGGAGATGCTTATATTGCGACCAACAACGCTCCATCACCGTCAGATCCCCAAATTCCGCAAGATAGTCTCTGGCCAACTTATCCCACTCAGTCCCTTCTGGATATATCTTCCCCGTCATAGTTATCTCTTTTTGCTAAAGCCTTTAACTCATCTAAGTGCTGCTGAGCACGTTCTATCTCATCATTCAGTTTTTCTGGCATATATTCCGCAAGCATCTCATGGTACATTCTATTCAAGTCCTGCTTCAGGTAACTGTCAGCAACCATATCTTTCAACAGTCTGAAATCTTTTTCCTTCTGTATGAATTTGTCTGCCACACAATGCTCTTCTGGATTTTTCTCTCCCCCATCCTCTACGTACTGTCGATAAACATCTACTAACTCTTTGATTTTTCCCAGAGCTATACCCCCAATCGTCTCGTCCAAAAAGAAATGGTCATCAAGTAGGTCATAAACATTGGCCGCAAAAGATTCTTTCTCCGGTTGTCTACCCTCTTTCGACAAATATAGTACATTCTTGTTACTTACGTCAGACAAAATGAATGGCGAGTGAGTAACAAAAATCAAATGAATTCCCTTGATGTGTCGGAGCCTCGCTCTTTCCATCTGATTAATGAAATAGGAAATAAGCGTCCGTTGGAATTCGGGATGGAAGTACAGCTCTACCTCTTCCATAATAACAGTCACATAGTCATATTCCATCCTTTCCGTATCAGTTAACCTATAGTCCAAATTCCTCAGGTGATACACTAACGCTCCACCAGAGTTGAGCCTTTGCTGCTGGCCTGAACTGAGTGATGACAACGGGAACAGATTACCTCCTGCATCCATCAGCATAATCTCCCCATTAAACACCGGTGGTGGCAGTCTTTTCAGCATGTCTGACAAACTCTGTCCCTCCTTGTTTATTTCTTTTTTCAGTTCATCAAACGGAATCAGATATTTATATCCTTCAGGCGACCATTGTAAAGGTTGTGCATTATACATACTACCCTTACGCTCCTTCAGGTAATTGATAGTTTGATGCAATTTAAATGTTGTATAGTCATCTTTACGAAGAATACTTTCAATATCCTTTTTTAAAACTTTCTTTATGCTATAGCTTGGCCATTCTAGTTTCATGGCCTCGCAAGTGGCATCGTAATGATAGGAAGCCTTCTTGTACGGCTCATACGTCGATAGAATCTCTATGATTTTGTAAGGTATATACAGTATAGCCTTGTTCGCAGGATTATCCAGATCTTTCAGATATTCGTCTAACGACTCTTCCAATTCCACAACATTTATTTCCCTGAGCACATCCCATACTGCAAGAAACAAAAGTAGTCGATACAGTTGTGCATAGTTCATCCATCTAAGAGGTCTTCCTGGCATAAAAAAGCGCATTTCCTGCACCAGATCGAACGGATGCTCATATTTTTCTTCTTCATAGGCACGAGCTATAATATCCAAATACCCCGTGAGGTCTGTATAGTTATGTCTAGGAGTATGGTCAACCTCATAACTCGACAGCCAATAAACAAGATAATTATTATTTTCCAGAATATCATCTACAGACGAAAAGAATTCATGGAAATTACTAAGCATTTCCTTAGCCGCCTCTACAGAGTCATCACCTTCCAAGTCTTCCATTCTACATTCGTCATCAGCAACAGCCTCAAAATATTCTTGAAGAGTCACACTTTGCAACTTCGTTCCTGTTTCGAGCGAGAATCCAAAGCCGAACGCCTTAACCCCATCGCTAACAACACGCTGTTCCATCTCTTCTCCTGCATCCGTAAAGATGGCCATCAGCCGTTGAACCGACAAATCCTGCTCTTTGTTGATATTGATATTCCCATTGGTTCTCATCGGACTGATAACCAATGGCGTCTGGTATGAGTCATTCTTATGAAACAAGCCATCCAACCAGCAACCATCACCTTTCGACTCAAAAGCGAAATGAAGTGAATTGTAGGAATAAAGTGCATAGTTCACCACAAGTGTGTAGAACAACTTCTGGCGGTGTTCATCTCTAAGTTTCACCAGGCGATCTCTATCCTCACTCCCGTTCAAGTCGAGTTCTCTATATTCCTCATACCATTTCAGCCCATTCTCATCGCATCTTACACTATAAATCACATCATCAATCTCATAGTACATAGCGGCCCTCATTTTCGTCACAAAACGCAGCGTTTCCTGTGATGCTCTGAAACCTGACACATAGGCAAAGTTGTTGATAAGCCGCAAAAGCAGTTCTACAACGGTGCTTTTTCCTTCTCCGTTTCTGCCAACAATAGCCGACACCTCTACACTGATTTTTCTATCATCATGACCAAGAACATCATACAGTCTCAGTTCATCGACAGGATTATCTACACGACGAATAAAATGCGTCCCAGGAACATCCTCATAACCTCGAAAGAAGAAATAAGTTGTGCAAGGTATCAGAACTTTACTCTGATACTTCGGACTATCGTCTAACACTTTGAGAGCTATAATGCGAAATGTTGACATAATATATCGTTAATCCGTATTCGCTTAATTATTCTATAAGCACATCAGCTTATTGTACACTGCATCCTCCGCACCTTTCCATAGGAGCCTATTCCCTTTCCAACCAAGTCCGCAATGAAACATAAGTCACCTTTCCTGCCTCATCCACCGACACCACATAATACCCAGATGTAGTAGGATACCCCGGTCGATATTGTATTGTATTAAAAGTAACATCCGCTGAATCGAATCTCACAATATGAGGATAAATCTTCATATACTCATTACCTGTATATGTTGTACTCCACGTATTCTTTATCGGCAGAATTGCAATCTTTTCCTTATACTTCTGCGCATCGCCATATCCCAGTTCCCAGTTACACCAATTCGAAGCAATGGCATTGTCAGTCGCCAGTAGGATAAAACGATCTGTTGCCCGAATAGCGTTTTTAATACGCTGAGCCGTATCCCCCGAAGTCTTTTCTGGCATTCCCGGGTCATCTGCATCAATATAGCACTCAACCCTATAATACCGTTCCAAATACCCAATAAAGCCTTTCAAATCATCCAAATCCGAATGCTTGTGCGACAGGAACACCGTCCTCTTCACGGCCCGTCTTGTTCCCGCAGATAAACTTCGTGACTCTCTTAACACACCACTATACCGCGAATCCTCTATCCTATATGAGGAAAACGCTCCTTGATTAAAAATTTCTATCATTTCTCAACTCGATTTAACCAATCAAACAACATAACGCTCTCGCCATTCCGTTTTCTCACCTTAAACATATGCTCTTTCAAGTCATAATATATCCACGGATATTGCTGTAGGAATTCACGTTTCTTCCATTTACCGTTATTAGGTTTCACAGCCAATATAGCCAAATCATCTACCCCTTTAGCGCAGTCAGAATAACCAATCTCCCAACTACACCAAGAAGACTTAAGTGATTCCGTCGTTACCACGTAAATCACCTTTCTTGCTTTGCTAATCCTATCCTTCAAGTTTTCTGCTGTCCGTGCATCTGTCTCATGATCCATAATAGGGTCTAGCCAATCCACATACGCATTTTCCACACCCTTACTATGTCGAAGAAACTTTATCAGTTTTCTAACAAAACCCATATCATGACTTGAATGAGAAATAAACACATCATATTTTCCATCCTTCGGTGCATTCACTTTTGTCAACTCGCCTCCAGCATATTTATCAGCAAGCCTTTCAATTCTATTCTGTGTGAGAATCCCTTGTAATTCCATTTTCGTCCCCTCTTACAATTCCAACAAATCCTTAAACAGCGATGTATAACTCAGCTCTGTAAGTAAACGTTCATCAAACTCACCAGGATGCTCATCATATATTATTTTGGCAGCAGCTCCAGTCGAAGCAATAGGCAGACAAGTAACCCCAGGATGATATTTCTTAAACAACTTATATTCGTCTTCTACACCCTCCATGCCTCCAATATACACCGAAGCAGCGTATTCATGGTCGCCAATCATCTTCTGTCTCATCAGCAGTAGACTGGCCTCCCTATTTTCCTTCTTTTCCGTGAATTCAATGTTACCAACATTTTCATTCTCCTTGGGAAAGAATTTCTCAAATTCGTATGATTGGTATAGCGTCACTCTGTCTGTCATCTTCAGGTTGTACCGTTCCAATACTAGCGCTATCAGTGGCGTAATAGCGGGTTGCCCTCCCCATATTAAGCGAAAAGCCTTGTTTGCCAGCACTGTCGATGCCAATGCTATCACCGAGTCCCTTATGGCTATCACGTCTGCTGTATCATAATATTTTGGGGATCTGTCTGCCGTAGGCACTCCTGCCGAGAGAAATATATTCTTCACTTGTTCTTCTTTAGCCATGATTCAAATTCTTGCATTTTAATCGTTTTTACTTCCAAATACTTATTCATCCAGTCCAGATGCTCTATCCATCTTGGAAGGATGCTCAGGTCATCGTAGATTAGGAACACCTTGTCTGGCACCTTCACCCTCCATCGCTCCAACATCTTCAACGACTCATGACAATCCGTCGATTGCGGCACTCCAATAGCCGGTATATAATACCAAAAACTATTATCACTCTTCTGCTCCACGAGAAATGTAGGTTCCTTAATGATGGTTCTTCCTTGACGGTTGGCCTCTTTCACGAATTCGCCCGTCAGATTATCCTGTCTGGCTGCAATATTCCTAGCTCGGATAGCTTCAACCTCAACTGCGATTGCATTCAGCACCTTAGTCTTTAGCATCGACGTGTTACGTTTATATCGTTTCCGTCTAAAGTCCAGTTCCGTCAGTTTTTTCGTCGTACTCAGTTGGTCTTTCCCGTCAGACTTCATGCCAGGCCAGTTCACTTGCAGCACACCCACACGCCGGGCATTAGCCTCCGAAATTTCCTCCTTACACCAATCACTTTCCATAAAATTGGGCGAGTTCAACTGTATCAACACATCACTGTCCGTAATTCTATGGTGCAACTCCGCTTGGAAGTCCGCTGCTCCACGAATGGAATAAGTATCCAGAAAAACATCAAACTGATGACGCGAAAGCACATCATATAATTGATTAGCTATCGCCGCAGAATCCGACCGTTTATAACTGATAAATACACGACGTTTTTTTCGTAATAATCTCAATTCCTCAAAAGCCACGTTAACAATGCTGTCTAGCTTATCATCCGAATAACACACACCATTGATAGGCTTCAGCACTGCAGGAACCTCGTTCTCAAACTGTCCGTCAGTAAAGAATACCGGATATACAGCATCTCCATTTCCCATCAGTTTCCTGAGTGCATCCACGTCCTTATCCCCATGGCCTAGTTTACCAAAGTAATAGGTAAAAGTGGGTTTTCTCGAATCATAACCGCCCTCCTCCATAGGAGTCATGGTCAACGTTCCATCCAATACCGCAACCAACGACTTTACAAAACTCCGCTCATTCAACATTTCAAAAAAACGCTCACGAACCTTACGACACGCCTCGCATCTCGTATCGCCTAATAATATCAGTTGATAATAACTATTCATATCATCTCGTCTTTGTCAGAATATACCCACTTGCATCGTTCTCACTTTTGTCGTAAGCATTGTCAATGTAATATCCTGTATTAGCAAGAAAAGCGTCCTCCTCAACAAAAGAAATATAATTACCTGTCATTTCATTTATACAATGACAACTCGGGCAAGAATATACTTTTGGATCTTGATTGAACCGATTGTTATTAATAATGTCGAAAAGTTTATAACTATTAAAGTTCTGCACCCTACAGCCGTCGGTATTTGTTGTCATATATTTAAGCCAGTCATAGCTGCCGTTTACCTTCATTATTACACCCACTACACCGTTTGTATGCGAAGTACGATCTTTACGAGTTATATCCTTCAGGCAGTATTCTATTTCCCAATCTATCCACTTGCTCTGCTTCAAATTGGGTGAAAGGATAACAATTGTTACAGATGTGTCAAACATCATATTTTTCAAGTTTTTCTTGATATTCTCAGTTGTTGTGTCAGTAAGATCAGGCGAGTCAGATGTTTCCCCTTTATAGTAGGTTGCGTCATCACCCATTGCGACAATGATACGATCTCTCAATGCTCTTGCCTCACTATATTTATAAGAAATAAATGTTTTGTGCGCCATAATCAATAATCTTTAATTGTTTGTAATAATTAACTTATAGTATCGGAATAAATGTGCCACTTGTATCGGAAACAAATGTACCATCTCTTTTGATTTCGCTATTCCGTTGGCAAATATACAAAATTTCGGAATATCACCAAACAAAACACACGAAAAATAGCAGAAATGTGTAGAAAAACAACAAACGCCCCGAAAAAGAACTTATCTTCTCCGAGGCGTTTGCGTTCAACGCTCAACCTGTTGATGTCACGTACCCGTCCCTTGGCAGGGTGGCACGAACTGAAGCGCCCCCCAAAGTTTGGACGGCATCTCGTTCCTTCTACATCATATCTTCAGTACATCACCCTCCTTTATCGGTTCGTAGGGGCCATTCTTCATTTCCAGAATGCAGGTGCCGCTCTCCAACGCTCTCACTGTATGCCACATGCCCATCGGAATGTTCACAGCCACATTTATACCGTTCGGCTCCAATATAAACGACTCAGTATATTTACAGTCCTGTTCGTCATAATATTCCACCCTAAGTTTCCCCCTCAGGCACACCATCGTTTCCGAAGTCTTCTGATGCCTATGGATAGGTAATATACTACCTGGCTCGATGGCATTCAGCATTCTCTGGCTTCCATCGTCTGCAGAATCACGAAGATCCAGATTCATCCTCAACCTTTCCGAAACCTTAGCCTGTTCCGTCAGGTCGTCCAATATTTCTTGGTTTATCGTCATGTTTACGATAAAGTTCTTAATGTTTCAGATGCAAGGCAACCAGATGTCAGGGACCCGTCCCCTGGCAGGATGGACAGGGGGCTAGAACTTCCTCCACACCTTTGAAGCCCCTTGGTAAGGGGCTGGCCTAAGCCAGGGATTAAGATTTCCTCCACACCATCTTATTCACAATCCCAACGTAAGATTGTATAATCTTTACCACCTTGGTAGATACGTTCTCTTCTACGTAATCGGGAACGGGGATACCGTAGTCACCATTCTGATTCATCGTCACAGCCGTATCCACTGCCTGCAACAGGCTCACCTCATCAATACCGGCGATAAAGAAGCAGGCTTTATCCAAAGCCTCAGGGCGCTCTGTTGATGTTCTGATGCATATAGCAGGGAACGGATGACCTACCGAAGTAAAGAAGCTACTCTCCTCAGGCAGCGTACCACTATCCGACACCACAGCAAAGGCATTCATCTGCAAACAGTTGTAGTCGTGGAATCCAAGAGGCTCATGCTGAATCACACGACGATCCAGCTCAAAGCCCGACTGCTCCAAACGTTTGCGACTGCGTGGATGGCAGCTGTACAGAATCGGCATGTCGTACTTTTCTGCCATCTTGTTGATAGCATTAAACAGCGAAAGGAAGTTCTTCTCTGTATCGATATTCTCCTCGCGATGGGCGCTCAGAAGGATATACTTACCTTTCTCCAATCCTAAGCGCTGGTGAATATCACTGGCCTCAATCTCAGCCAGATTCTGGTGCAGCACCTCAGCCATGGGGCTACCAGTTACATAAGTACGTTCCTTAGGCAAGCCACAATCAGCCAGATAGCGGCGTGCATGTTCTGAGTAAGCCATGTTCACATCACTGATGATGTCCACGATTCGGCGGTTGGTCTCTTCAGGCAGGCACTCATCCTTACATCTGTTACCTGCCTCCATGTGGAAGATGGGGATATGCAAACGCTTGGCACCAATCACTGACAGACAACTATTGGTGTCACCCAATACTAGCACAGCATCCGGTTTCGTCTCTACCATCACCTTATAACTCTTGTCGATGATGTTACCCATTGTAGCACCAAGGTCATCACCCACAGCCTCCATATAGATGTCAGGATCAGCCAACTTCAGGTCCTTAAAGAACACACCATTCAGATTATAATCGTAGTTCTGACCTGTGTGAGCTAACAGACAGTCGAAATACTGACGACACTTATTAATTACAGCTGCCAGACGAATGATTTCAGGGCGAGTACCCACGATAATCAGCAGCTTCAGCTTACCATCATTTTTAAAATGCTTTATATCCATAGCTATTATACTTTTTCAAAAAATGTATCAGGACGATTCGGATCAAATATCTCGTTGCAGTACATCACGGTTACTAGATTTTCTGTATCACTCAAGTTAATGATGTTGTGGGTGTACCCAGGCAACATGTGGATGCACTGGATGTTATCACCACTTACCTCAAACTCAATCACTTCATCAGTACCTAACTTGCGTTCCTGAATCAAGCCATGACCAGCAACGACAATAAAGAACTCCCATTTAGTATTATGCCAGTGCTGACCTTTGGTGATACCAGGCTTGGAGATATTGATAGATACCTGACCTGCATTCAAGGTATGCACCAGTTCCGTAAACGATCCACGGTCATCCACATTCATCTTCAAGGGGAATGCCACCTTTTCCTTGGGCAGATAACTGAGATAAGTTGAATACAGTTTCTTTGCGAATGAGCCGGAAGGTATTTCTGGTATCATCAGTGTCTTGGGCTGTTCAGCGAAACTCTTCAGCAGTTCAACGATCTCTCCAAGAGTTACCTTGTGAGTAATCGGGCAATAGCGATAGCGGCCTGTTTGGGCAGGCTCAACATCCAGTCCGTTAAACTCGCACTTGTGCCCCTTACCCTGCAAGATAGCAATCATTTCGTCAACCAGGTCGTCAATATAGAGCAGTTCCAGCTCTACAGATGGATCGTTCACCGTATAAGGCAAATCATTCGCAAAGGCATTGCAGAAAGTAGCCACAGCCGAATTATAATTAGGTCTGCACCATTTACCAAACAAGTTCGGAAAACGATACACATGTACTTCTGCACCCGTTTCTTCCTGATACTTCAGAAACAGATCCTCACCAGCCTTTTTCGAGCGGCCATAGTCCGAGTTGCCGAAACGTCCCGTCAACGAAGCCTGCTGGCTACTCGACAGCATCACAGGGCACTTATTCCCATACTTCTTCAGCGTATCCAGCAACGTCGATGCAAACCCGAAGTTTCCCTGCATAAATTCAGAAGCTTCCTTCGGTCTGTTCACGCCAGCCAGATTAAAAACGAAGTCTGCTTTCTGGCACCACTCTGAAAGTTGCTCTGGAACAGAATCAATGTCATACTCCCAGACTTCGTCAATCTTCAGTTCCGGTCGGGTTCTATCCTTCCCATCTTTGATATTCTTCAATGCAGCACAAAGGTTCTTACCTACAAACCCCTTTGCCCCAGTTACCAGTATCTTCATATTATACCAGATTAGGAATTCCATTAAGTTCATTCTGAATATACTGCAAACTTGCAATCTTCTCCTTCGTCTCTTCGAGATTCAGAATTCTCGTGTTGTTCGAGTTAAACTCCTCGATTAGCGCACGCTTGGTATCACCCTCCTTAAAGTACTTATCGTAATTCAAATCGCGGTTGTCAGCAGGCACTGCATAGAAGTTACCCATGTCGATAGCCTTGGCAGCCTCCTCCTTAGTTAGCAAGGTCTCGTACATCTTCTCACCATGGCGGATACCAATCACCTTGATTTCCTCCTTCTTACCACCAAACAGCTCACATACAGCCTCGGCTTGTGTCTGGATGGTACATGCAGGTGCTTTCTGCACCAGTATATCACCATTCTTACCATTCTCAAAGGCAAACAGCACCAAATCAACAGCCTCTTCCAGGCTCATGATAAAGCGTGTCATCTTTGGCTCAGTCAGTGTGATAGGATTACCTTTGCGAATCTGGTCAATCCAAAGAGGAATCACACTGCCACGGCTGCACATCACATTGCCATATCGTGTGCAGCAAATCTTAGTGTCACCACTCAATCGACTCTTAGCCACGGCTATCTTTTCCTCAATAGCCTTAGTAATACCCATGGCGTTAATAGGATATGCGGCCTTATCCGTTGAAAGACAAATCACGCACTTCACGCCCGCGTCAATAGCAGCATCCAGCGTATTGTCTGTACCAATCACATTCGTCTTCACAGCCTCCATCGGGAAGAACTCACAACTAGGGACCTGCTTCAGGGCTGCTGCATGGAATACATAGTCCACACCCTTCATAGCGTACTTCAATGTGCTCTTGTTGCGCACATCACCTATGTAGAACTTTATCTTGTTAGCCACCTCCGGCATACGTGCCTGAAAATCATGGCGCATATCGTCCTGTTTCTTCTCGTCGCGACTAAAAATTCTAATCTCACCAATGTCGGTTCTCAAAAAACGATTAAGAACGGCATTACCAAAACTACCTGTACCTCCAGTAATCAGGAGGGTTTTGTCTTTAAATACTGACATAATATTTTATTTCTTTATTGATAATAATTCTTACTTGTGTTATTTCATCCATATTTATAAGGACAGAATGTCTTCTGACCCAATAGGTTCATACCCCCCATTCTTCATCTCCAGTATACACGTCCCTGATTCCAGCGCATGCACTGTATGCCACTGGCCCATCGGAATACTTACTGCCACATTGGCACCACCAGGCTCAATGACAAACGACTCCGTACACATCCGTTCAAGCTCATCATAAAACTCTACCTGCAACCGCCCCCTCAGACACACCATCGTTTCCGATGTCTTCTGATGCCTGTGAATCGGCAAGACGCTTCCCGGCTCTATAGCATTCAACATCCTCTGACTCTGGTCAGTTTCCGAATCTCGCAGATCCATATTCATTCTTAGTCTTGGACTCTCCTTTGCCTTTGCGGTCAGTTCATCCAATATCGCTTGTGTTATCTTGTCAACCATAACTTTCAATTATCAATTTTCAATTAGAGCGTAGCGACTCTAGGTACTCTTCATGCAAGTGGTAATACTTTCGCATAAATACAACATACGCCACTGCCATTACAGCCCCTGCGCTCACTAAATATATCCAGTGCGCCAAGATGGTATTCGGACATAGGTAGATGAATCCCAGCGATACCGCTAACTGCATGCCCATATACAGCAGACTTACCACCACATGACTCATCCCCAGCTCATTCGCCATCAACTGATACGCATGTTTCCTATGCGCCTGACCGAGGTTCTCGTGCAGTATAATTCTATGGAATATCGTCATACTTCCGTCAATACCGTAAATCAGGAAAAAAACTATGTACGTCACATCCTGTGTAGCAAACATCAACCTGCCCAAGGCAAAAAGAATGATAAAAGCAATACCAATACTTCCTACATCACCGGCAAAGCACTTCGCCTTTCCTTTTGGACGGAAGTTGAAAATGCTGAAAACCAAAACACCAATAATAGCAACGATGAGATAACTTGGATCTATAAAATCACCCACTTTCAACTGACTCTCAACACTAAACTCTAAACTATCAACTATTAGCAATGGTACTAACATTGCTATGCTGTATGCAGCCGTAATGCCATTAATACCATCCATGAAGTTAATAAAGTTCGTGGCTCCTACGCAGAAAAACAAAGCTATCAGCACTATCAATGCTATCAGCCACCAACTCAAGTCAAGACCATATACCCCTATCGGCCAGAACATAAGCAGTATAGACACAATCTGCACCACCATTCTCAATGAATCCGGCAGCGAATGTATATCATCCACGAAGCTGATTCCTGCCACCAACACCAATCCACCCAGGAACGGCAAGTACGCCGTAATGCTATTGCCCCGAACAACCATCAAGACAGCCCACGCAACCACACTCAGAGTGAATATCACACCACCACCTCTCAATACGATAGTAGAATGGCTCGATCTCTCGTTCGGCTTATCAATGATATTACACTTATCAGCAATCTTAAAATACACTAGTTCCGCTATCAGCAGTACCACTGCAATAATTCCATATGTAATCCAAATATTCATATTTATCTCAATAATCTTATTTATATCTTTATTCCAGAATAGACATAATTCTGCCCTTCAATTCCACCTCTCCTATACCTTTTTCTACCACCTCGTTAGCTAGTTCATACAATTGCTCGGCCACAGGCTGCAACCGAACTCCCTCCCACTGTGCATCTTCGTCACATAGCTGTGAGCATTCTTCATCTAACGCCTTTACATTTACGTGATGGAAGCTAAACTGTAATCCATAGCATTTTACAAACAAGCAGTCCTCATTTTGCTTATAACATATTCCTTCACATAGGTCTTGTTTGTTGTTCTTAGCAATGTCCATCGCAAGGTACATGACTTTAGGTTTTATCATACCATAAGTCAGAACGTCCTTGTATTCCTTCTTCTTAACCAAAGCATTCAGATAGTTCAACGCACATAAGCGCAGAAACAGCCCTTGTTTCGTTTTGACCTCTTGTTCTGCTTGTCTAAGAATATCTTCAATAGTAATCATATCCTCTCTAACTTTTTCAGCATCTCTCTCAACTTGTCAGAGGTTTCTTCCCACTGTGCCATTACCTCAGGGTCAGAGATTTTATATTTCATCAGTTTATCAAACTCGTCTATCTTGTCATAGTAACCAGCAAACATCATTTCAGTTTCAGTCTGAATCTGTTTACTTTCCCATCCTATCACATCATTATACAACCTAACAATATCATTCATCACCTGTAGAAACTCAGTTAACGAATTCATTTCCTCCTTCGCTACAGGATGTCTAAAATAGTCCAGAACAAGGAAAGCTGATTCATTGTGTCGTTTCTTGTTAGTCCCTACATGTGTGAGAGCCACAATCATATCTTCATCCTGCAAAAGTTTGCTCTCAGCTAATACTTCAAGTTTCTTTTCTATAAAGTCGGCCTTTTTAAAAGCGTCATCATCTCCCTTTTTTTGAATGGCTGTCTTTATAGATCGATTCCAGAATGAATCGTCTCGTTTATGCGCATCAAAGCCATACAGCTTTTTAAACCCCTCGTGTACTGAAAGTATGAAATATGCCAGATTCAGTCTAATCTCAGCAAAAGTCTCAGACAGAGAAAAAGCACGGAATGTACTTATCGTATCCAGATAGATATACAAGATATGTAGCCCTATATTGTTTTTTGTCATAGCATCCCAATAACCGCATTGGGTAATGTCTACATTGAACTGAGAACATACCTTCTTGGCCGCACTTATCTGGTGCATGACTTGATTGACTATACCGCTATATTTT
Organism: Xylanibacter ruminicola; assembly: GCF_900107775.1. Classification (GTDB taxonomy): domain Bacteria; phylum Bacteroidota; class Bacteroidia; order Bacteroidales; family Bacteroidaceae; genus Prevotella; species Prevotella ruminicola_C. The sequence goes on along the minus strand of NZ_FNRF01000003.1, from coordinate 265,527 downwards.
TCCAGTGCTTCATCAAATGCATCAACCTTTTCGTTCCTATTCCCTACAACATCAAATACTTGATGAGGCATAGGGTAACCCATTGCCATATCATAGGCAGCGCCCAAATGCCCTTTCAATTCCTTTATTAGTATGTTATGAATAGGCTGTAGAAAAGCCCCGGCCGCTGCGACTCTTTCCGTCACGCTTCGTTCCGTCACGCTCTCCATACTCTCAAAAAATTCTGTTGGGTCGTCACTAAAATGTTTAGCTACATCTCTTAGTGTACCATCCTCTTCTTGTGCGTATTCTTGTAGAAAACGCTGCGAAGCTTCATTAATAGTCTGACATTCGGCCGGATAAATATTCTTTAATGATACCTCCAGTTCCTTCCAAAGTGTCAACTTTTCAGTGAAGCCAAAGAGATATTTATATGTCTCATGCAGTGTGACTACACTCCGCCTGATAATGTATTGTTTTTCTACATTAAGCTTTGCTTTTAAGCTTGCCCTCAATTGAGCACACAAACACAGGTTCGTATAGCATACATTCGCATGCACACGCAGTATTTTTCCGATATACCCTTTCTTTTCTTCATCAAGCGCCGGAACGTTATCTTGCTTGAGGAGCTCCACCAACCTCAAGTCGGCATGCATCTCTTTATAACTAGACTCCAGTGTTAGCAGCATATTCACAATAAGGCTGTTAATCGTTTCCGGAGATGCGGGTTTATTTTTGTTCTCGGTCTCCATAAAGCCTTAAATCGCAGTCAGCGCAGTTCCTGAGAATCTGTTTATGATGGTGGATTCCATTGCGGGTGGTGTGGCAGGAGGTATATTTAATCCCAATGCCGTGCTTACTGTATTGAAAACGCCACGTAAACTGTCATAGTCCTGCGCCGCGACAGTTGCTGTAGTTGAAGAAATGACCCGTATCTTCACGTCTTTATAGTACCGGACTCCCGCAACCTCAACGCTCGTCCATTTCTCCATCACATCGAAGACAATAGTTTCATTGGCAGCGCCATTACTTACCGTCATAGCGAATTCGTCTCGGTGATGACCAACGCCTTCACAGATGGTTTTCAAACTGTCTGCAATGCTTTTTAATCTATCAATCTCAGTGACAGCACCCGTAAGTTCAGCTTTAAAAACAGGCGTATGACTGTCATCATGTGAGAGTGGGTTAAGTAACCTCTTTCGGTAAACAGAAACAGATGGCAAATCCGCTATTGAGATTTCATATAAGCTACAAAAATCGGATGCAAGTTTTCCAATCAGTCCACTCATATCAGCCTGTATCACTTCACCATTGGTCTTTTGAACCAATTGTAGATTTTGTGGTAAAAGTCGCTTCAGTTGCTGTTCGCAGTACTTTCTTAGATAATTAGCACAGGCCGGGTAGTCTCCTTTCTCAAAATGATATTCTGCTTTGTCCCGATAAGTTTGCGTGGGGTGGAACCACGGTTTGGGCGCTGCACCTGCCGCTGTATTTTTCTTTTCAAGCATCTCATAAAAGCACCACCTTCCATCCTCGCGTTTTTCGCATATCAGCATTCGCATTGTCTCAAAGAAAGCTCGGTCATGAGTAAATACTAAAAGTTGTCTGTTTTGAGCCTTCTTAAGAAGGAGTTTTATAACTGGGATTCTTGCACTCATGTCTAGACTGAGAAGTAGGTCATCAATACATAGCACAGGAGAGACATCTCCCGTAGAAATGAGTTTATAATCAGAGATAGCCAGTCTCAGTGCAATACCAATGCAAGTAAGTTTCGACTCATTAAAGAATGTAGCTAAATGCGCTATATCGGTTGACCAACCTGGCACATTGCCATCCACGACATGTGCTTTAACACTGATTGAGGGAGAATGAACTTTCCCATCTTTATATTTTAAACATCCTGGCTTCAACAGATTGAACGGAACATCTGTTATATCCACAACTAAGGAGATATTCGGCAACAGGAGGTCGTTATGCAACATATCATTCGCTGAATGCTCCACTTGCATAAGGATATATTCCATTTCTGCTTTGAAATCAGAGAGCAGTGTCATAAACCGACTATACTCATCCGTCTTGCGATTCACCTGACCTCTTTTGGTCAAAGGCAGTTGGACGCTTTTTATATATGTCCACCACTCTTCTGCAGTCGTTCCGTCCGGAGCGGCAGAGGTTCCGTCAACTCTTATATAAGATCTTCTGAAATACAGATATTTAAAAAGGTCCTTTTCAAAACCTTTGAACAGGTCAATATCGCGACTGTTTTTCTGATATATCCACTCTGACAACATTCGGTAATTAAACATATCAAATGCCGCAGTTGTGTATTTCATAAAATCATCAGCAGCCACCTGGGTTGTAATGTTGGCCAAAGAAATTTCATAATTCTTTGGAACAGCACCTGCTATCAGTGGAGTAAATGTTGTCCTCACATTAGCTGGGTCGCCCGGCTGGCAATAGCGGTTCCTGAGATGTTGGCCATCTCCAGGATTAAAATACTTTTGGACATCTGCTACAGGCTTTCTTCTACTCTCCATCAGAGTATATAAGCCCCAGACTATAGAACTCTTACCGGATCCATTCTCCCCATACAGGAGAACATTCTTCCCTCTGACAGGGAATTCGAATGGTCCGTTGAAGAATTTGAAATTCTCCAGTTCTATCTTCTCAAGCGTCCAATCCATAAGCAGCGACTACTCCGCACGGTTAATTACAATTCTGGCCTTCTTCATATTATCCATCAACAGGTTGCCTGGTTGCAGAAGAAGCCCTGTCAATTGTCGTGCCCCCTGTTTGTCATCCTCGTCTATTTCCGTCATTGTTTTCACGAAAGGTTCCATAAACTTAATGCCTGTTTCTTTCGGAAATTCAGGTCGGAACAATTCCAGACTCAGATAATCTCTTAGGTTGGACAACAAATCCTTTTGAAGCCTCTCCTCGCGACTCAAGGCCGTTTCAATAATCTTAAACTGGGCAATCATTCGCTCCAATCTTCCGAATGCAGTCTGTTGCTCTAAACTGCAATATGGCAGATTCAAGGATTTAATTCTCTCTATGGTCAATGCCCCTAATCTTGTATCTTTCTTATTCAGCATTAAACGAAACAGAGACGAGTTCAACAGAAATGCAATATATTCAGGTAAAACCATTTCTCGAATTTGAGCAACGTATGCCGGAACGTTTTGGCTTACCAACGTATTGACAAACACATAGCCTTCGTCAATTCCCAGTTTTTTGGGGAATAACAGATACTTTCCTGCCTCAGTAAGCGATTGGGGATTTGAATATGTCTTCACATCTGCTATTTTTCCTAGAAGGATTGATTTATCATTATACAAATTGTCTGTTTCTTCCCTGAAGGACTGCCTCTGTATCAAGTCGTCTTCTATCTTTAGCAACTCAAGAATCAGTAAGATAAGCAAACGGTTGTAAGCGCTACGATGCTTATAATCCTGATTGGGGCTACTGTTGGTTCCGTGTACATACCTATTCCTTAAAGCAGGCCCATTGGTAAACGGAGTATTGTACATATAATAATCAAAGTAATTCCGTTCCTCTATGGAAAGCAAATGATTATCAGCTTCCAACCAATCCTTAGCAGCCATTTCTGCTAATAACTCCTGACCGTATACACCAAAAGCCAATACGGGGCAGCTGTGATACTCATATAACTGTTTAAGGAGCCCTATCTCCACCTTCTTTTCCACATAAAGAAGCCCCTCTTCATTGATCGAGAGAAAACCTTCCCCTATTAGATAGTCTATATCCCCTTTCTGATAAGCAGCATAGTTCTCATAAGGTATCTTACCATCTTGTTCTACCAGCATCTGGAAGAATGAAACATAGTGATTATCCTTGAAAGGCTCCACAAATGTCAACATACTTTGGTCACTGAAAAGTAGATGGAATAACCTAAACAGTTCTCCTGGTTTCCCTTTTATGGTATAGTATTTAACCTGATTACAACTGGCAGCATTCGATACTCTCACAGTATCAGATGAGATTTGCAAAAGATCCTCATTAACATCTCCACGCTTTGCATATAAATGGTATCTTTTAGCCACTGCATCAATTTCTGGTGCAATGATCCTGCATTTAGAAACCCAGTCCACTTTTTGGTCAGGCAAAGAAAGTACAGTAGAAGGATACCCATATTTCGTTTTCAGATATGTTTCATAAAAGAACTTGATAGCACTTTCTAATGTACGTCCATCGCCTTCCAAAGCATTTTGCAAGGCTTCTATTTGCAGCATGGATATAGCCTCATGGTAGCGGAAAGCAATATTGGTCGTATACGAATATTTACCCGTTAGCCCCATTGTCCTTTCAAAAACGCCGGAATCCGACAATTTAGATACTAATGAAACCATTCCGTTATTTGTCAGTAGCTCAAATCCATACCGGCAATAATGCAGTAATTCTGCATCCTTGAACTCAAGCATAACGGATTTGGAGTAGCAAAGGACAGCGTCGCCTTCCTCGTCATGTTCAACCCACTTCAATGGTTTATTGGCATCTCCGCTTAAACGCACTGCATACTTAAAATGCACACCATTATTTTCATTAAAATACTTATTGTTCAGCGTGTGTTCCAAGTTTTTCGCTTTCAAGACAACATCGTCTGACAGTTTAAGGTTGGCATCCTTTTTAGCAACTAATACCAAACGAACATAATTCAAATTAGGTTCAGGTAAATCTAAGTATGCAGAAATGATGTTCTCTCTGTCAGAGAGTGAAAGTGAAGATGGGAAATAGATATGCTCTTTACTGCCAAACTTATCATCCTCAACAAACTCGCTCAGTAGCCATTCCGCTGTATGCTCGTTTTCTTTAAGCAATTGGGCGAGCATCTTATCATAGTTCTTAACCAGTCTTTCCCTTTGCAGTAAATAACGCAAGTCGTATGAATTATCACACAATGCTTTACGCAAGGTTTCTAAATCTATAAAACTCTTGATATTAAATCTGTCTATGATTTCCCAAAAGTAGTGTCTATACTCAAAGTTTATCTTTTTATAGGTCTCTACCCATGTATTATTATTGAGATCTGAAAAGAACGGGATAATAACCTCTTTGTAGCTCTTTATTTCCTGCAATGTATCCTCCGTCCAACTTTTCATATATATACCATTCTCAATGAAAAGCCAGATATTATATAGTTCTATAACATCATTTACTTCGTCAGGTCTCCATCCGTCATGATACCTAGCAATTATCTCTTCCGCATTTTGCAGATAGTAAGATATGCTCATATCATAGGTGGAAAAATATTGTATCCTATTTCTCATACAAATTATTCGCTTTTATCCCATTATCACATTTCCATTCCCCCAGTTCAACTCTACGAAATGCGGAGCATCTTCAGTTTTCACCAAGGCATTTCTCCCACCCCAATATGAAGTAACAACTGGGCTATAAATACCTGGATATGCGCCATCGCGTCCCATTAGAATTGCTTTGCTGTTATGTATGGATATACAATCCATCGGTCTTCTGGGATGATTTGGATCTGGATTCAAACAGGGAATGTCTGGATGCCCATTCAGACTACCATGATGCGAAATAGCATAGTAGCTAATACCACACAACTTCGGGCTGCACGACTTCTTCTTCGTCATGTTGTCAAATCCTCCCCGTTCCAAGTCACCAGGAAACACCATACTCTTCCCGCCAAGCGAGAACTTGACCACAGTTGAGCTATTATTCGCCTTGCCCACCACACGCGATGGTTTAACTTTCACCCCTGTCGTTCCCTTACTTCTATATAGCCTGCATTCAGGATGAAGAAACTCGATAGCGCCACGACTATTACGGGCTATGGGCTCTATAAACTTGACGTTCGCATTAATCAATGCTTGCCAAGTTTTCAGATACATTGATCCCGCCATGTGATAGTAAATGTTCCAAAAGCACAGTGTATTATTATCAATATATCCTTGATTTACAAGATACTCCACTCCAGCATAATGGTCTGCATGGTGATGAGTCAAGAAGAAGCGTCTGATAGTAATCTTATCATCTGGCTGTTTCCCCAACTTCTTCCTTATCTCATCAAATGCCGCTTCGAGATTACTTGCAAATTGGTTTCCACTGCCCTTTTCTGACAGCGAGCAGTCCACCATCCACACCTCATATCCTCCTCCATATTGAAGCAGGATAACGCTACAATTCCCATGATGAACATTGATATGATAGGAGATAATAATATCGTTTTGTTGGGTCTTCAGTCTATTCAGAAGACTCACATCCTCCCGAGTTTCCTCAGTAAGATGGCGTTTTATAGTTAATTCAAGTAATCTTTTGTATTCGTTGAACGCATTCCTTGCAAATGCTGTTGTATTGCCGTAAAAGAACTGCTTATTATCGTCACAGAATACATACCAACCTTCTTGTATGCGGCCTTTATAGTTGCTCATCTCAAGATTGACGTCCTGCAACACTTCTACACGAGCCTTCTCCTCATTAGGGGCTGTCGGTAATAATGACACTACAGCCATTCCACCTCCTATAGGTTGGTATATGCTGTCTACAAAATACAGGTTCTTCGACATACTAACTCTCTATTTACAAATCCCAGTCTTAAACTATTATATCAGGTTATAACTCCGCAAGTCCTTAGATCCGTGCCTCCGTTATTCCAAATGTTGTATACCCCTGCTTCCTTATTTCCGCAAGTCCGTCCTCGATGTCCTCCATCGAGAACTCTCCTCCCCACATCCTATACACATACTCTGGAGTTATCAATTCCGAATCGAAGGAGCAGGAACGGCCTTCGCATTCCATAAATTCCTTCAGCCTATCCATCATTGTCGTATCAGTCATAACCTTTAACCATTAATCATGAACCGTGCACCAGTCTTGCCATGAACCAAAAATTCTCCATGGAGCATGAACGGACTTCATTTTCCATGAAATCTTTCAAGCGTTCTAAAATACTATTATTCATGTTTCTTTCCTTTTAGGGCAACGGATATCCCCAGACACATTCTATTCCATGTGACCTTTATGGCATCCAATGGGAATATAACAAAGTACCGTCCAAAATCTACAACATGTTTCCATGCTGAAATGGCTTTGTTCTGCTGTTCCAGCATCTGAATTTCGCCAATCCATTGTAGAAGCAATGCTTTAGGAGGTTTAATTGCATACTTTTCCAAACCACAATAACAAGTCCTAATACCGACTGCTCTTGTGCCAGTCGGTAAATCTCCTGCCAATTTATGACTTCATCCGTTCCTTGATAAATCTCTTTCTCCCCAAAACCTGCTTGGATCAATTCAAAGAAGGACCTTTGATGGCTATTTCCTCTCACAAGTTCAAATCTTGTAATATGTTAATACATCCAGCGGCTCCCAATTCAATTCACGTCTAGCTTTCTCATTGCTGAAAGTCAATGATTTTGTCATCTTCTCCAATTTATAACTATTGATGGGTGCTTTTCTACCCAACAAATCACCCACTTTAGCCATACACCATGCCATCCAATAAGGAATACTAATAGGTTTACTTTTACCTAATTGTTTTGCAACTGACTTAGAAATATCACCGAATGAAGGCTGACGAGTATCGCAAACATTATATATGCCGCCCTTCTCCTCCAATAATGGTATAAGTCTGGCAATATCCTCTGCCATCAGAATACTCTTAACAACCTTACCCCCAGCAATGTTCATGTAGAACCCTTTTTTGATACCGTTCACCATAGCACCAAGATTACCTGGTGCATTTTTACCTGCGAGTAAAGAAGGACGAAGAATACTTAATCTTACATGATAATCCAAACACCATTTAGTCAGGTATTGTTCAGCTTTTATTTTGCTATCAGCATATGGCGTTTTTCCATTCAATGGATGTGTTTCATCAATCAGCTCGCCATACTCACAGCCATAAACAGCAACCGTGCTAATAAAAATCAGCACTTTGGGCACACCTACACTTTCCAGTGCTTTACACAAATTCACCGTTCCCTGATAGTTCACATCATAAAACACCTGCTTCTCTGCTTCTGTTTTTGGCACGGTATGCGCTTTTCCTGCTGCATGTAACACCACATCGTAATGTGTATTGATTGCAGGTACTTCCTTGGCAATATTTATCTTGATGTCGTCATCATCTGTCAAACCAATGGTATGCACATCATACGTTTTTTCCAAAATTGGGCGTACGTTGTAACCCAAGAACCCAGAAGCACCTGTAAATAATAATTTTTTCATTTTCCTTAGTTTCCTCCAAAAAATATAATCTTAACAGTCTCTGCAATTATCTTCATATCTCCCCAGAAAGACTGGTGCACCATATAATACAAATCCAAGTTCAATCGTTTCAACATCTTCTCCATGTTGTCTGTATAACCATTATAGAGTGTCGCATAAGAAGTCAGTCCAGGTCTAATTTGATATAGCTCAACATATTTTGGATTCTCCTTGACGATCTGATCTATATAGTATTGTCTCTCCGGCCTAGGCCCCACTATCGACATATCGCCTTTTAACACATTCCACAACTGCGGCAATTCATCTATATGATGTTTTCTTAGGAATCTTCCTATCGAAGTCTCTCTGTCATCATTTTTCTTTGCAAGTCTTGGTTGTCCTTCTTGCTCACTATCCTGACGCATTGAGCGAAACTTATAAATATTAAACGATTTTCCACCTCTTCCAATCCTTTCTTGTGTAAAAAACACCGGATCTCCTTGGAATATCTTCAAAATAACTACAATCAGCAGATTAAGGGGGAACAAGACTATGAGACCAATAACAGAACAGACAATATCAAAAACTCTCTTTGACATATTTACCTATCAGTCCTTCAGTTGATGATCCAATTCATCTAAAACCATTTCTGTAGCATGACCACCAGCCTCTATATACTTTTCTCTGAATGCTGCATACTTATCTTTGTCCACATCATTCATGACATCCTCGATCCTTTTCCAGATTTCTTCCTCTGTCCTCAGTACACCACCAGGATATACTTTGTCCAAATCGTAATAGAAACCACGCTCAACATAATAACGATCATAATCGAAACCAAAACAGATGAATGGAATATGAGCCACAGCGCTATCATAAACAATTGTAGAATAGTCAGTTATCAACACATCGGTAATCGCAAGGATATGGTTCAGATTATCATACGAAGAACAATCTCGTGAAAAATCATCGTACTGCATATTGAAGATTGTAGTAAATGGATGCATCCTGAACAAAACAACATACTCTTCGCCGAACCTTTCACGCCATTTCTCTATATGAATGGGGGGTTCTACGCGATACGACAAACCTCCATCCTTGCTATCCCTCCAAGTAGGAGCATAAAGAATTACTTTTTTTCCATCGGGAATATTAAATTGCTTTCTGTATTTTATCCTGTCTTTATCTGTTATATGAAACAGTTCGTCATTGCGAGGGAAACCTACCTTACGAATATATTCTGCTCGACAGTTAAAGTCTCTAATAAAAATATCTTTTTCGAAATCACTCTGAACGAGCATCATATTGACATTCGACAAGTCATAGTCGTGCCGACTTGCACAAGCATTACCTATCTTCTTGGTTCCTGCACCATGCCACGTATTGATATAGATGGTATCATTCTTCTTTATAGTAAGACCACGTTCAATATTCACACAGGTTATCCACACTTTAGCTTTCAGTGCTGTTTTGAAATACTCCCATGTATCTATTTTGATACACTTTGCCCCTTTCAAATCAAACTTTTCGGGATGTTCAAATGCCCAAACATACTTCAAGTTCTTGAAACGATGGTCATCTTTCATCGTTTCAAAAAGAACCTTTGGACTATCATTATATTTTTTCCCTACCCAAGAATTGATTAAGACCAGGTCTTTATCAATCTTAAAGAACTGCCCGACAAGCCTGAAAAACAAGCTCATACATATTCTATAAGTATACTGAATCCACTTGTAATGCTTCAGTATATATACAAGTCTTTCTCTGATTTCCATCAACATTCTTTTTAATGAACAATCTTCTCATAAAGGCTATATGCCGTGGTCTCGCCTATCCTCACAGGATTATTCTTTAGCCTTACAGAATTGACTGAGGTTGACAACACCTTCAGTTCTTCATCTCGATTAACAGCAACGGGATTGACCAGTTTCATTTCATCCATCATCTGCCGAAACATGGCAATAGCATCTTTTGGTGAATTACATCCCATCGCAGCAGAAATTTCAACAAATATATCACTCAAATAATCTCTTCCACGAGAGTCTATGCACTTATTCATATTGGCAATCATATATTCCCATATCTCAGGCAATCCTACCGCCACTGCATGTCCATGAGGTAATTTATACAGTGATGTAATCTTATAGCTAAAAGCATGGGCTGCAGTAGTGGCTGTTATATTTATAGCCTTACCACCATAGTTAGCCGCCAGCATAATCTGCGCTGCAGCCTCATCATCATTCTCGAAGATATACTTATACCAATTGCCCATAATGAGTTCAATTGTCTTTCGGCTGTACTCATTGCTTTCTTCTGTAGAATTAACTGACCACCAAGATTCTATGCCTTGGCATAATGCGTCCATCATAGTACACTTCTTCTGGTATAATGGGAGTGTCTTCAATACTGATGGTTCCAGGATAGCATAGTCTGGCAAGACACCATCGTTAGTAACCGTCTGCTTGGCTCCCTCGAAATACATCACAGCATTATGGGTGGATTCAGAACCTGTACCAGCTGTAGTAGGAATAGCAATGAAAGGCATCTTGGCCCCATCACACTCTACACATTTACTAACCAAAGGTGGAATAAGTGTAGCATTACCTTCTTTTGCCAACACTGCCAATTTAATACACTTTGCTACATCAATTGCACTACCGCCACCTACTGCCAAGATGCTATCGCACTTGGTTATATGAAAGAGCTCAATGCCTTTGCAAACATCCTCATAGACAGGATTAGGTGTAAAGTCTGAGAAGAGGACATAAGGTTTACCCATGTTCTCTATGTCATGCTTAATATTCAGAAAAGGATAAGAAGAGTCGCAAACAACGAATACCTTGGTTGCGCCTTCCAAAGCCTCACCCAGATGACAAATACCGTTATATATTACTTGCATAAGAATTCCATTAATGCTTCCTTGTTCTGGATTGGTGTGGTAGTAGGTCGGCCAAGATCCTTACGATTTCCCTTCTTAACCTTTACTTCCAAAAATACAGGACCATCTTCAAGATTAGAAAGTTGCTTCTGCAAGTCATCTTTGTTATCCACTGAGAATATCTGCTTATAACCTACAGCCTTTGCTATAGCAGGAAAATCAATCTTCAAGCCCACCGTAGGCTGGCCACCGACTGAATCGTGAGCACCATTGTTAAATACTACATGCACATAGTTCTTCGGAGCTTTATTGGCAACAATAGCCATACTGCCCATGTGCATAATGCTGGCACCATCACCATCAAAGCACCATACCTTTCTATCCTGTTTTGCCAAAGCAATACCAAGAGCAATCTGAGAGGCGTGCCCCATACTTCCAACTGTCAGGAAATCACGTTCATGACCTTCGTTCATCGCTGTACGATACTCGAAGAGTTCACGAGAAATCATACCCGTAGTAGAGACAATGCAGTCTTTCTCACCAAGAGCTGCAGCAACAGTCTGAATGGCCTCTTCACGCGACATCGTAAGGTCGTTCTTCTCTACATTCTGGAGTGTGTAAGCATCGAAGGTATCCTTCTCTATTACAATTGCATAACACTGCTTGGTAGCCTGCATAAAGGCTACTGCCTTCTTTATCTGGGCTTCAGCCTTATCCTCTTCCTTGCTCAGAACAATATAGTCTATGCCCATTACATTGAGCAGACCTGTAGTTACCTTACCTTGCTTGACATGCTGGGGTTCATCGTGGACACCAGGTTTTCCACGCCAGCCAATTACCAAAAGAACAGGGATGTTATAAACATCGGGATCTGTCAGAGAAGCGAGCGGGTTAATGATGTTACCCTCGCCAGAGTTCTGCATATAAACAACAGGAATCTGGTTGGTTGCCAAATAATGGCCTGCGGCTAAACCCATAGCGCCACCTTCGTTAGCTGCAATAATGTTATGGGCTGCATCAGCATGATCGGTGATGTATGCACAGAGATTCTTCAGCAAAGAATCTGGAACGCCAGCATAGAAATCAATGCCATAGCTAGCTAATGTATCATAAAAAAACTTGGGACTAATCATTACTCTTCTGGAATTAAGGTGATAATTTCTTTAATTGACATACACTTATCATCACACTCTTTAGCACGGTGGTTCTCAAGGATAGTACGTGCTGCATCCTGCATAGCAGGGAAGCCGGTACGTGTCAATTGGTTAGCATAGATAACAACATTCACCCCACGCTCCTTAAACTCTGCCTCAGTTACAGTATTGAAGCTGGTAGGCACAACCACGATAGGAGTGGTGCTATTCTTCTCACGGAACTTAGCCACGAACTCAAAAATTTCAGCAGGATCTTTCTTGCGAGAGTGTATCATGATAGCATCAGCACCAGCCTCACTGAAAGCAAATGCACGTTCCAGTGCGTCTTCCATTCCCTGCTCCAGGATCAGTGACTCAATACGAGCGCAAATCATGAACTCCTTGGTTTTCTGGGCCTTCTTACCTGCACGAATCTTCTCACAGAAGTCAGGAATAGCGGCCTGTGTCTGCTTAACCTCAGTACCAAACAGACTGTTCTTCTTCAAACCTGTCTTGTCCTCAATGATGACCATGCTTACGCCCATACGCTCCAGTGAACGAACGGTATAAACAAAATGCTCAGTCAAACCACCCGTATCTCCATCAAAGATGATAGGTTTGGTGGTCACTTCCATAATATCATCAATGGTACGGAAGCGAGAGGTCATATCCACCAGCTCAATGTCAGGTTTACCTTTGGCGGTAGAATCGCAAAGCGAACTTACCCACATGGCATCAAACTGATAGGTTTTGCCATCCTGAAGCACCTTGGTATTCTCCACAATCAGACCCGTGATACCGCTGTGAGCCTCCATAGCAGTAACAAGACCCTTCATGTTAATGAGCTTGCGCAAGCGACCTCTACGAACATCTGGCATTGAAGCCTCTGCACGATGTGCTGCATCCAACTCCTTATACATGGGGTTGTTACTATAGGGGTACTCAACGAGTTTGCCACCATAAGTTGCAAGAACTTCGCACACTTCCTGACGAATAGGCTTTTGGAAACCTTCGCACCAATCATTACCATGAACCACATAATCGGGTTTCAAAACTTGAAGATTCTCCTTATAAGAGAGCGTTTTCTGCTCTACAACACGCTCTACTCCGGCCATATTCTCAAAGAGTGCTTTGCGCTCTGCAAACGGAATCAACGGATAACGCTTGAAGCTGGAAATTGCTTCATCGCTGAGAACACCAATAATCAGACGGCCCAAACGACGAGCCTTGTTGATAATAGCTACGTGACCACTATGAATGTACTCCGTAGAGAAGCACATATAAACTGTACGCTCATTGATTTCCTTCACACGCTTGCTGACAATTTCCAAGTCCTCAGGAGTATCAATCTCTGCACAAAGCATGTCCTTTACATCGCAAGGACAAATCTTGCAACGGTTACTCACCTCATTAAAAGCATTTTCTGCATAAACCTTTCGGTTATCATTATCGCAGAACTTCTCGATGTTTGCCAACCATACCAACCAATCCTCTTTCTTAATCTTGTAAAGGGGCTGTGCTGCCATTGCATTATCGAAGAACTCAATGCCAACCTTCTCTATCTGTCCGTCCTTGATGACAGCCTTGAAGTCCTTCTCCGGAAGAGGAAGTGTACTGCTGACAGCCATACAGGATGTGGGACTATCTATGATCGCCTCCATCACCTGACTCTCAAACACCAAGTCTCCATGCATCAGAATAATATCATCTTCCTTCAGCAACTCCTTGGCGCAATAAATAGAATAAATATAATTGGTGGTCGCATACTCAGGGTTGTTGACGAACATGAATTTCAAAGGCAAATGCAAGGCATCGCAATAGTCAACAAGTATCTGATCGTAATAACCTGTGGTCATCACCACTTCTTCGACTCCGAAAGAAACGAGCATCTTAAGTTGACGGCTTAGAATCGTGTTCTTAAACGAAATCTCTGTCATGCATTTCGGGTGTTCTTTCGTAATTACACCCATCCTGTGGCCAAGGCCACTGTTAAGAATCAATGCTTTCATGTTTTTCTTACTTTGATTTTTCAAAATACTATTGTTTTATGCAATTCTTTATAGCATCACACACCATCTTCAGATTGATAGCACGCGTAAGATGAGTCTCGGCAAAGATACGACTATTGCTCCCCATAGAGATGCGCTTTTCAGAAGGAAGAATTGCAAACTTGCGAAAACCTTCAGCCAATGCATCAATATCATCAGGTACCACAGAAAGACCACAGTCAGCCTCATTGATATAACGTGTGGTGGCACTCATCTGATCAACGCTCGCAATTACAGGCTTTCCTGACAACATATAGGAGGTCATTTTCGAAGGTAGACACAGATTTCCATTCCCTTTTGGGAGTGCCAACACCAATGCACTCGCATCTGCCTGCACCTGAGGAATCTCCGAACGTTTCACGAAATCGAAACGGACATTCTTCAATCCCATATCTTTCACCATCTTTACGCAGACATCTTTCTGGTTACCACCACCATAGATGACCAGTTCCGAATTGGGAAGATTAGCCTGTGCAAAGGCCTTAATAATCAAATCAACATTTGCATGAAGATTGATACTGCCAGTATAGACGAATCTCTGTTTATCTGTTATATGAGCAGGCTTTAAATCCTCAAAGTCTTCATCATTCTGCCAGTTATTCACTACCAAATATTTATCTCCTGGCAATTTTCTGGAGAAAGAAAGATAATCAGCCATCTCGACTGATATGGTTCGAATAAAGGCAGCATGCTTCTGATAATACTTGTCGATAGGCATCAGTAAAGCCATTGCTAAAGTTGTTATTAATGAAGGATAATGCTTATTGGTGAACAAACATTCTGGATATATGTCCTGAATAGCAACTGTATAAGGTATTTTATACTTGTTGGCGGCTCTTGCTATGATATACACCCCAAACAATTGCCATGGATTATTATATATGAAAGCAATTTCCTTGTGATGTTCTTTAATATATTTTGCGCATTTACACCCAAAATCTACACTTTCCTTAAATCGACCGACAAGGATCGACTGGGGATGAGTATAAGAGTCAATGAGTATGGTCTCAAACGGTTCATCTCCCATCCCATGATAGTTAAAATTCATTCCTAAAGGCCGAGTAGGATACGGTCTGAGCACTGTTACTTCATATTTATTTGACAGTTCTCTCGCCATATCATAGTTCATCAGAGCTGATGTCACCTGTTCAGGTGGAAATACGGCACTTATAATTAAAACCTTTTTCATTTGCTTATTAAATAATCATACAACTGTAGATAAGCATCAAAACACCTATCCTTATCGAATAGTTCAACAGCCCTTTTCCTGCATACTAATGATGGTTTTGGATTATTTGTAATTTTCATAATTGCGCTTGCCAATTCTTTTACATCCCCTTGTTTGACAACGATACCAGTTGTCTCGTCAACAGCTTCTGGTGAACCACCCGTATTATATGTAACAACTGGAGTCCCACAGGCCAACGCTTCTAAATTTGTTGTTGGGAAATTATCTGAATAAGTAGGATTAATAAAAACCGCAGCCCGGTTATAATACTCAACAAGTTCTTCAACATTTGCAGTTCGCCCCATCCCCACAATATTTATAGGAATTTTAGCCAACTCATCTTGATGCAGTCCTATCATTACAATTTGATACTCGTCAGGAAGTATCTTTGACAACGTCACAAAATCATCCAATCCTTTACGACCAGAAAATCCATTGCTACTAACTCCTAGCACCATTTTCTTTGTATCCTTTGCCTGATAATTTGTAAGTATACGAAAAACATTCAAATCTATCCCATTATGAATCACATGAATAGGATATTTTCCCATAAATGACTTTCTGGTAAGTTCTCCCAACCAGTTAGAGACAGGAATCATTGTCAGATTCTTCAATGAAGTAAACTGTTCTTTCTTCTGTTGGAAATTCTTTCGTGAACGGTCAGTCAGTGCTTTAGGATAATTTACAAGATTCTGGCATTCATAACACTGCGATTTCCATTTCTCACAATTTACCATATCAAAATATGTGCAATGACCTGTAAAAGACCAACAGTCATGCATTGTCCAGACAACAGGAACATCTATACTTGCCAAATACTTGAACAGGACAATATAATTGATATAATAACCATGAATATTATGCAGATGAATCAAATCTGGTTGATAATCAATAATCATTTGCACCAACCGCCTGGTCTCAATTGTTGAATGAAGGCCTTGTCGGTCAAGTAGCAGTGCCCATAACGCATGCCACCTCTCACCAATTTTACTACTAAATGACATTGACTTGAGCCTACTTATGCGCGCATAGCGCACACTATGAGCAACCTTTACTTCCCACCCACTCGATTCAGCAAGAAGTCCTATCTGCTCAACAATTTTTCCGGTTGAGCCAAAATTCTTAGCAGGATTAATTAGTAGCAGTTTTGGCATTTTAAATTTTCTTTCTTTCATCAAACGACCTTAAGAAGGATCTGACAACCTTGCCTGTATCAAACACTTCTTTATATATCTTAGAGCTAACCTCCCCCATTGTTGTCCACGATGACCTTAATGAAAGGAACTCTTCAAATTTTTTCTTTATTTCCAAAGGTTCCAATGGTGAAAATGTCAGTCCGTTGCTTCCTTCCTTGACAGCCTCAAAATGGTTTCCACAATGATTGGAACATAAAATAGGAAGATGAAAGTACAGAGCTTCGACTAAACTCAAGGGAGATGGATCTGAGAAAGATGGTAGCACCAAAGCATTAACACTATTATATAGTTCACTCATTCTTTTTGAATCACAAAATCCAGCCATTATGATATGACCTTCCAATTTGTTCTCTTCAATGTATTTCTTATAAAGAGACATATCTTCTCCATCGCCAGCTACTATAAATCGAACTTTTCGTATATTATCTATACCAATAGACTTAAAAAAATTAAGTCCACCCTTCACTCTCTCAATTACTCGAATTGGCATAATGAAAGAAGGCAATTGTTCATCTACGCGTTTGGTGCTGTCATATCTCAAGTCAGAATCATCTATCGTATTTGGCAAATGAATATAGTGTCGACCTCCTATGTTCCATTTTTCAAAAGTGATTTCTGACATGCGTCCTGGAATAATCAATGCGCCATCAATAGAATTAAAAACAGACCTTTTTAATATCCATTTCAACTTTGTATTATTCTTTTTTGTCCATTCAGCAGTATAATTCGCTTCTGCCCAAAAGAAAAAACGTTTACTGGTAAGATGAAGTTTCTTTGCAAAACATAACAACATGATGTTAGGATCCTGCCATGCTACTGCAAGAATAACATTTTTAATATTTTTATTAGTTAATATTTTCCAAATTAAAACAGGATTGAAATGTGCCCTATAACTACCTATTTGAAAGAAAGCGCCTTTATTATCAACCCAATTTGAATATTTCCTTTCTAACTTAGAAGTATCCCAGCTCCTGTCTGGTTCTGTGTTATCCATATAAAAAACAGAGAAATTGTCAGAATAGTTATTCAACATATTAAAAAACCTGTTTCTATATGGTGAGATAATGTTTTGAACAAAAACTGTATTCTTATCCATAATAATTTACTAATTACATTCCAAAAGATAGATTTATAATTACATCAACATTAAATGGTTCAAATAACAAATCATACTAAATAAACAGACAGGAATAATCACTTACCTAAAAGTATAGGCATCCGTTTCTTCGCTAATATAATAAGAGGATAGCAAATTATCATTACAATGCAAGCACAACACAACGGACGAAAAGGGTTCGAAAAAAAAGAAGTGTTTTGAAAAGCCATCTTAAAAAATCCGATGATAATTCCATGTATTCCTAAAATTAACAAAGTACCATCAGAAATAACGGTAACAACAGAAGTAATCTTATTTCTCATAGTCTTAATAGTACTTGCATTGATGTCATATTTGGAATTAGGAGACGTGAACCTCATAAAAATATTTATCAAGAATAAAGTCATCGGTAGCGTATTGATAATAAACAAAACGAAATTCTTTCCATATTCACTCAGCATTACATTAACGGGGCCATTAATTGAAGAAAGAATAAGTGAAGAAGCGAATAAAAGAACAAGCCATATTTGGGACAAACTAAACAGTCTCTCACGTTTTTCCACACTCATCTCACGAACATAAATACCTAAATAGAAAAAAGGGAAACAAACAATTGCCTTTATAAGGTATATTCTAGATATGAATTGTGTCTGATTGGGGAAAAGAGCCAAAAGCACCCCGTAAAGTATTATTACAGTTAATGATAATTGTAATCTGTATAAACTAAAATTTCTAAATATTTTCAAATCACCAGCATAAAGTCGTATTAATAACAAAACAATTAAGAACCAATAACCAGGGAAACTGCTTTTTGCATTCACCGACAAATCAGAAGTTAATAAGCCACAAAATGTTTCCGAAATGTATCCACTAATGAAATGGCCCTCAGTCTGATAATTGATAAATTGCACCTTGAATAACCACAATAAGTAATATATAATGAAAGGAAAAACAAACGATTTAAGTAATTTCTTTGGCTCACGATTATGATACAAAAATCCTGACACCATAAAAAAAGCGGGCATATGAAACGATGATAAGACAGCTCCAACTATTCCTTGTTGAGAAGAATGACCAAGAACCATTAAAAAAATCAGGGTAGCTTTTAGATAATCTACCCAAACAAATCTTTTTTTCATATACTTTATCGTTATGCTAACACTTGTGTGAATAATTTACCACTTTATTAATTAATCGAACAAACAATAAAGGAAGGCAGATGAAATAAAGAAAAACATTTAACTGCATTGATAAATATCCACGGGAAACAATTACATAAGTAAATCCATTAAATATTGCTAGAGTAATTATAGCTACCATAGAATCGGGGTACTTCCTATAAAAATTCCAAAATCTTCTAGCCAACCATCCTACAAAAATGCCATTTATAATAATGCCTATCCACGAAAACGCCATGAAAGCTTCTACAAATCCCATATATGCAGAACCTGCATTCCCTCTCATGGCAAAATCAGAACCTTCAAAAGCATATTCTGCCTTAGGTTTCCATGGGAATATCAATCTGGGAAGAGGAAAACAGATTGCGTTTATAATTGGATCAAAATAATCCAACCTTCCACTCTCCTGATAACGCCCAATCATTATTGCGGAATAATTATAAACATGGTCTGTTTCACCAGCTTTTTTTGTTATAACAACTTCCTGAATGGATTCTGCACGAAGTCCACTTCCATAAGATCTAGCGACATCCATTACATTAAATAAAATATAAAATACGAAACCAACAAAAAAGACAGGAACAACTCTAATTTTACGAGACCTATCGTATAAATAATATGTGGTAAACATTGAAATAACTAAAATGACTATCCTGTATCTAAATCCTGAAACAATATATGTAACCAATGTTATCCAGAAAATAATGATAAAAAGAATTTTATTTTCTTTAAATCGAGCAATCAGCAAGCTACATGAAGTCACAAATAATGAAATTGTAGATGCAAAATAGTAATTTAATCCTTGTTCATCCCAAAGCGTTTCAGATATATCCGAATCATTTATAATAATATTGAACCTAAAACCTCGTATTGGGATATAGCATGCTAATGCAATAACAAAGAGGATAACAGCGAGCTTCTTATAGTTTATTTTGTTAAAGCAGTCAACCCATTTCCGTTTATTTAAGTGAAGACTATAATTTAGTGTATGGAATCCAAACAAAATGGACACAAAAGACAAAAGTGCCGCAAAATGAAATAAGGAGACATATGGAGCAGAACTAATCCCATTAAGAAATCCATCAGTCTCAAACATTGGAATAACACAATAATATAAGTACGTCAAAGACAAGAAGGTAATTGGCGACCAAAGTTTTGTTTTATCTTTAGCTAAATATGATGCAATTATATGCCATATACAAATTATTGCTAGCACTAAATTTAATATCAAGGCTGGAGTATTTTCCATATTATGAAGCTATTGTATTTAAGTAAAAATTAATCAATTTCTCTCCATATGACACATGTCTATATCTTATATAGTCTTCTATATTATCAACAAACTTATTATATAGATCAAGCTTACACATTTGCCGAATAGTATCTTCAATGCATTTTACTTCCAAACTTGTTACTAGTCCGAAATTCTCAGCCTTGATATCATCTTTATTTCCGACCGCTTCTGAAACAATCACTGGTAATCCCGTCCCAATCATTTCGCCCACAGCAAGAGAATATGCATCAAAACGGCTAAGATGAATACCCACATCATACAGTTTCAACCGGTTTTGCAATTCTACCTTTGGTACTAAGCCGTGAAAATAAATATTTGGTATCCCCTTGTACTTATCAAAGATAAACTCTTGGCCGTTGACAATACTACCATAAAGATGAATGTTCAACTCAGGATTCCTTTCGAAAAAATCGAGTAATAAATCGGAACCTTTCTCCAATGATATTCGCCCTGCATAAACAAACTCTTTTACTATGGTACGATGTCTTTTGGTATATGATGAGCTTACTGTTATACCATAAGATATTATATGATACCTCTTGTCCTTATAAATTCTTTTATATGAATCTGCAACATATGAAGATGGTACAAGTATGTCATTTGCATTATTTACAAAATCTGCCTGATTCTGCGCCATATTAAACAATTGCATCGATTCGGGCTCAATCCCATATTTTAAATAAACAGACTTCATATCCTCATAAACAGACTTAGGATGAGGCATATGAATGTCAGCGAATGCTAGGGTTCCAGGATGTGACTTAACATATTTTATTATTTCATAATCACCATATTCTGGCCAATAATGAATGATACGTACTCTTTTATTCTTGAAAATACGCCTTAAATGCCTATCAAATATTAGAGTCTCATCCCAATTCTGAGCAAAAGGAAATCTGAATTTATACCTACAGAGGTTAACTATTGTTAGTTTCCATGAGCAAATAGCATTTTTGGATACTGTCGTCATCTTTTTGATGCCGAACATTT
Source organism: Xylanibacter ruminicola (assembly GCF_900107775.1). GTDB lineage: Bacteria > Bacteroidota > Bacteroidia > Bacteroidales > Bacteroidaceae > Prevotella > Prevotella ruminicola_C. The sequence continues at coordinate 244,315 of NZ_FNRF01000003.1, read as the reverse complement.
TTTTTATCCACACAGGAAAAACCTTATAAGACAAAAAAAGAAAACTCAATCTGTCTTGTTTCAAAAGTGCGTTGTAAATTTGCATCGAATGGTCCGGACGAGCAACTATAAGAACATCTATATCTTTCATATTAATTTAATTACTTTATCTTTATTATACCCTCTATATAACAAAACTACGAAGATAAAAGCCGCAATATTCTGAGAAATAAAGAAAGAATATAATGGCGCCATACTTAATTTTATCATAACAAACATGATAACTATCCAAGCAACATTCCAAACCAATGAAACAACAAATAGATATGCTTGATGATCCTTTAGTATTAAATCAACCCTGTATAGACTTGCCAACATGACAATCGGTATTCCAATATTTGAAATAATCATAACTGGCCAATCTAAAACGTACTCTTTACCATATAGAAAAAGAATCGGTTGTGACAATAATGACAAGAAAAGAAAAAGTATAATTCCAATTATAAAATATGATCTTTCAATTCTCGAAAATTGAGAATAATATTCACTGTATTTTTGTTGAGCATTTAGTTCACCGGCGAATGCTAAATAGGTATTAGTAAAATAACCAGGTATTAACATTGCAAGATTTCTTACTTGCATCATCGCTGTCATACTACCAATTGCACCCATACTTTCTGATTTTGATAAGATTACTTGTGCAATCCAAAGAGTTGGTGCCTCTATAAAAGACATAAAGAAAATTGGAAGTATCATTGTCAACAAAGCGCCCCCCTGCTTATAAAATCCATTTAATCTATAACAAATTTTTCTCACAGAACACAAACGATTAATAACGAAAAAGCTAATTAAAGCATATAATAGATAATACAATATAACTCCATACATTGCCCCTGTCAATCCGCCTTGTTTGATCCCTATAAAAACAACTAATAGATAAAAGACAGATGATGCTGTTTGGAGTAAGCCTATCAACTTAAATTTTTTTAAACCTCTCATTATACCTTCAAATAAAGGCTCCAACATAAAAAAAGGTAACAACAAACCAGAAATCCTAAAAAACTTAACAACAAAAGCTGTACTAAATATATTCAGAAGAAAGGATTCAGGTGCGACAACTAAAAAAAAACCGATGATGGCACAAATAAAAAAGGAAAACAGAAATAGCAAAAACAAACGGTGTAATGACTCAATTGAAAATTTTGCTTCTGTCGTAAATTTTGTACACAAAGATGAAAAATTAAGAGCACAAATGCATAATATAACATTTAAAGTATTACGGACAAAAGAGAATTCCCCAAATTCTCCCTTACTAAGAAGATTAGAACATAAGAATGTGGTAAGGACAAGAAGCACTTTAGAAGCCCCACTGCCTAGGAAAGTAGCAGCGAATCCCTTCATCAAATTGGAACCTCTTAGTTTTTCCTTCAAAACCTTAATATCAGTCATGTTTTCTTGATTTAAATGTTTTTTTGTAGGCGTCATAGTCTCCATGCAGGAGTCGTTCTACTATTAAATCTTTATGAACGGTTTTTCTTCTTTTAAATTCTATAGCAGGATTACCAGAAACCACAGATAGAGAATCGACATTCTTTACCACAACGCTACCTGCAGCAATAACTGCACCCATCCCTATTTTTCGGCAGCTAGGCAAAACCAGAGCATTATTAGCCACCCACACATAATCTTCTATTTCCACTCCATAATACTTGGGTTCCCATTCTGTCGAATTAATATTATGTGATACCGTTATCACCTCTGTTCCGGAACCAATAATCACATAACTTCCTATTATCAATGGCGCGCGAGTGTCTAATTTATCCGTATTAATAGACACATGACTTCCTATCTTACAATTACTATTCAATTTCTTTGCAAGAGATTTTGGCATTGTTACAAAATCACCCACCTCTGCACCATTTTTACGGGCAATATCTATTATATGCCTATATTTTATATGTTTAATATATCTTGAAATAAGCCCTCTGTAATACGAGAAATGAGATTTACTCCAAACATAATTTTCATAAAAAGTAGCCATATTGGGAAATTAATTTTTGAAATTGAATCTTTTTTTATTCAAAGTAAGCAGCCAATTCTGACATGTAGCCCCAAAAGGTTGCCCTTCTTAGGTAACTAAAGTTAAAATCGACTATTTTTTTATTATTATTTAATTCTTTATTTTATGCCAATTGTCATTGGAAGCAGGTTCTTTGCAAGCAAAGCGGCAAAGCCGAGCGGGCATAGTCACTACGACCTTAAAACTTTGCTACAGAACATAATTGAATATTTAAAATGTCAGTGCCGCTCGACCTTGTTGCTTGGCTCATCCAAGAAAGGTATCTCATTTTATTTTTTCTTGTAATACGTCAAAATTGACTGCTTACAGTTGGTAGCGATGAATGCCATCACCTGTTCGTACTGCATCTGACAGCGCTCGGATTGAGTCATAGTGATATTATGCCATCAAACCAAATTAGATATCATATCGTCAATAGTCTCTTCTACTTTAAAGTAGGATCGACGAGCTGCATCATACAAGAACTCAGGTTCATTACGTGTACCGCTACTTCCGCCAGAATAAGTGTCTATAATCTCTCCATCCTTATTCTTCAAATGTAGCGCATAACCAGGTTTGTTGCTACAGTTCCCAAAAGAATCATAACTAGGAAAGCATCGCACCGATAGCATATTTTTGTTTATAACAGTTTGATACTCGTTAGAGACGCTTGTTGTTTCCCATTTTATTCTACGCTCCTCTGTTGCATCTAACAAAGCAGAAATTAAACGTTGATATTTTGATGAAAGCGACATGGTAGGAAATGCAAATATGTATCAGCTAGTGGTCTCATATCAAGGATCATTTGTGTCCCATTTTAACGGGATACTTATGACTTATACTCTTTTTTCTTAGATTCCATCTCTGCTTTGAACTTCTCAAGTTCCTGCTTATCTTGAATTAAATTTAATAAGATATCATCCTTTTTCAATTTTGTTTTGCCACAGATATCCTTGCGAATACTAAGAACGAACTGAAGATACGCATCGAACTGCATTGGAGTATTTGCTTTTTCCAACCAGTTATTAAAATCTCGGAACACTTTATCAGAACCATACATAAAGATGTCTCGCTTTGATTCCAGCATCCTCATGTTAACAGTCTGTGCGTCAGTTTCTTTTTGTTTTTTAACATCTGCAAGCACAGAATAGAAAGTTGTTATTATGTCGGCATAAGCCTTATGTTTCCTTTCTGACAATTGGCTCTGCAGTATTTTCATCTCTTCCACACGGCGCTTGTATAGCCAGCCAAGAATCACCAATAATGCAGATAGGATTATTGACACAAATTGCAAAAAGTCTTTTGAAAATATTATATCCATAAGCAAAATCAAATTCAACAACATTTATAGCACAAGCCAGTGTCGTGTTACATAAATTAGCAAAAGAATTCAGATGTTACCTGCCAAGAGGACAAACACAGTCACACATCCCGTCAAAATTTAGTTTCGACGCATCTATCGTAAGCGAACTTGCTTCGTATGATGCTAAATTCTCTTCCATCGTTTATCGGTTCTATTACATATTAATCATACTTTAACTCATGCATAATAACATGCTTTGCAAACTCTGCCGAAGTGTACATGGCATAATCTTGGAAGTCATCGGATTTCTCTGTGTCGGCATAGTCGGAAACTGACTTTACGAGGACGGTGTACTGGGGTCTGGGATGCGCACTGTTACTGGCTGCATAGAACACGCCAAAACCTTCCATCTCTATACCTAACAGTTTACGACAATGCACTTGTATCTTATCAACCTCCTCCTTACGTGATAATACCGCAGGTACTGAAGCTATCGGTCCCAAATGCAATTGTAAGCGTGTTTGGGGCTTACCTGCCGTATACGCATAGCCCTCTTCGATATTGTTCAGTAATGGTCGGTCGGACTTGAGCCTTGTCACTATGGCTTGCACGTCTGTATCCAACGGCAGTTCATGATAATCGGGATAGAAGATGGCATTACCTTCCTCGTCTGTCTTGATTTTGCCACTGGCCCCATCCCAGACTTTCTTCGCCACAAGAATGTCGCCCAAGTTAGCTTCTTCTCTATCTACCGCTGCGGCTATTCCTGTCATGAATAGATACCTTGGACGGAAATAATACAGCAACTTCGATGTCAGAGCAGAAGAAGCAGTGCTCGCCATCTGCAATGCATAGCAGGTTACGATGCGTATGTGTTCGCCCCTATCGTTCACGACTGTTTTTGTATAGAATGTAGTGGAATGGTCGGAAGGGAACTCCACAACTTGCCATTCTTGTGCACCGAATGAAGCACGCACTTTCTCGTTTTCTGATAAAAGAGCATTAATTATCGCCACATCAAAATCATACACTTCCTGATTCCGTACACTCTTCTGGGCTTTCAATAGAAAGGATATCTTATTGCTGAGTTTGGTTTTCCAGTCATCCTGGCCCTCTTCATATAATATGTAAGCCAGTAAATAGCTGTCGAAGAATGCACGATACTTAGGGTCAGCATCTAACCAGCGTGTTATGCCCACAATATTATAAGGCATGAGCAGATCATCATCAGAACTCAGATCCCTCAGAAATGACACTGCATTGTCAGGAGAAGGCTCTTCGCCAAAACGAATGGGAATGTACAAATCCAGGACGGCAAGGTCGTACTGGTTTTTTGACACGAACTCCTCTGCCTGCTCGATGCAGGTAGCCACATCAACGAACCTTGGGTTAATCTCATTGATTGTACCCAGCAACTCTTTATACTTAGCCACCTTTGTGGCATCATCATCAATCAGTAAGATTCTCAACATATTCTATATATTCTTTAAGCCCCTGTCTCCAAGATTCAGTATTTGTACTATACTTCACATAACCCAGATAGTTCTCACCACAGAGTTTACCGATTCTTGCAGAAATCTGGTCTATCGTCTCGTTGTTGAAGGTCTCGTATTGAGTAATGACTGCACAACGGAACTCCACTTCTTCGTCGAGTAATTCTTTCACAATAATCTCGCCTCCATTCTTGTAGGACTTACCGCCGTCACTCTTCTCCGTAATATCAAAGTTAGGGATGGTCATATCAAGCAGTATCAAGTCGTACTGGTCATCGACAGCAGCCTGAACACCACTTTCCACAGAACGTGCAGTGGACACATCTATCATTTTATTCATACTTTCTATATATGTGATGATGTCATTTGTCTTATGTTCATCATCTTCTACCAATAATATCTTCATCGCTTTATCGGGTTTATCTCAATGTCAACGTTTACCACAAAGTGCTGGTCTTCAACAGCATTACCATAAGTGTTTTGGGATGAGCCAAGATGATAATAAACAGCATTGTAAATCTTCGAGCAACCGGTATTGCCCTCATCACGGGTTTTACCCGTATATATTTTTTCTTCCAGTTTTGAACTTATCTCTTGTATCTTGGCTATCAACGATGCCTCATCTTCCTCCCTAATGGGATTACTTACCTGAATTTGTAAATAGCCTTCGTTTTCTGCAACTTTTATCTCACATTCTCCATTCAACCTATATTTCTTCTCATAGACAAGTGCATTGTTCAGAATATCGTGGAAGATATCGTACAAAGTTCCAAAGTAGCGTCCTTGAAAGGTAGTTGCGCTGTTGTCAGTGACACGGGTTTTGAGAATGTTCTTGTTGTTGCGGTTAATAAAACCTATACTGGTATCGATAACCTGACCTATGGTGAAGTCGAAATCAACATAATTGCTGCGTTTGAACCACTTGGTGACTATCTGGAAGTCGTTCTGAATTCCGTTTTGGCAATAGCTGACGGCATCATTGAATAAGTTGACACCAGGATTGTCTGAGCCAATTACATTCAGCACGTCACGCTGAAGGGTGTGAAGATTGTTAAGCATTTCCGTCTGAACTTCAACGAGTTTTTCTCGCATCGTCTCTAAACAACGCTCTGTATGCTTCCACAGATATTCTATTATCAAATCATAACATGCATCAAAACTGTTTAATGTCTGATTCATCAGTAGCATATCGATGACTCCATCGAAAAATCTCTTATCAAAATCGAAACAACCTTTTTCCTTTTCTTTGTGGTCTTCGGTCTTTACCTGCACATAAGAGTCTTTGATGTCGGAAATGATAGCATCGGTGCATTTGGAAAAAGACTCAAAAAGTTGCAAGCATTGGAGCGTCCGGCTATCTCGTAATTCAAATTGTGAGCCTACCCAAAAATCATTATGAGCATAGTTGCCATTGATGGTATTCGTGACCAGATTACGTTCCTCGAAATGATTGCGGAGCTGATTGACCAATGTGCCGTGACGAATACGGGTGCTCAGATAGTTGTCAAGGCCAAATTTAGGGTTGAACAGGAACTGATTGCGGATGGCAAGGAACAACTGCGTCATCACATCTTTGCGATAATTAACCATTTCCACCTTACCACTTGCATCCCTTAATTTTCCTGTTTCGTCAATTTCTGAAAAGTTTGTTGGCAGTCCATGACTATTGAAAAGATTATAAATTTCACTCATGACTATGTCGTGATAAGCTACCTGATTCGAAGTATTGTCAAACATGTCATATAAGTCACGGGCTTCTTTTAACTCATTATCCTTGATACTTCTTACATCCACATAGATTTTGCTCTCATCGACTTGATTGTTAAGATCCATTATCTTAATATCACGGCAGATAGAGGATATCTCTTCATTTATTTTCTTGTCCTGATAGTAATCATAGAGGTTGGAGCATATTGCACTTCGCTCCTCCATCACCTGCTTGACGCTCTTAAAGCGAAGCACATGGAGGGTAAGCACCTTGACAACCGCCACATTCTCCAAGAAATAGCGTTGCTTCTCATCGCCAGTAATCTCAATCTCTGATGCGCGTTGAACGCCGCAGGTCTTAAGGTACTTCTTGTAAATGAAATACATAGACTCTGCATCTGCTCCAACCATCTCGGCAAAGATGGACAATTCGAGGGGTATCTCACGGGCGATGTCCTTATTTTCGAGAATACCGATAATGGTATCTTTGTTTTCGAACCCTATAACCAGAGCGGCATCATGCAGTCGGCTCTCCACATAGAAGCGAATAGCCTCCTGGTAATGTTCCAGTCGAATCAAGTGATTGAATATGAACGACGCTACCGCGTCCTTCATATAAGGTGGGACATCGTTATTATTGAATCGTTTCTCAAGGAACGGATAAGCGGTGTCGCGGTCGATACCTGCTATGGACAATTCCATATAATCATCAGTCAGGTTGACTGGATGTTCGTTGAACAGTTGTTCCCATACATCAGTACCCCTTGAAAGGGTGCGGATGTATGCTTTGCGGTCATCCTGCTCTTCAAACATACAGGCATCAACGGGCGAATGATACGGCAAACATTTCCATGAGGTATCGTACAATGAATAGATGTCGTCCGTCTCTATTCCGTCGAGAAGCGACAGCATGTACCGCACACCTTGTATGTGGTATTGTGAACGGCAGATATTCTGTAGTCTTCGTTTATGGAACGACTGGTTGTTTTTGTGAGAGAGTATCTCAAAATAATGATAGCCTATCTTCTTGGTGATATCACTCTCGTTTGATGGCTGTTCTATGGTGCCGCCACAGTGCAACAGACTTTTCAGATACAGACTGTATACCTCAAAGTCATCCGCATTTCTCTCGAAATACGGTTTTGCCTTTTCTTGCACAGACGCATAGTCTGCTTGCAAATAGTCGTTTAATATAGTCTGTCGTTCGTTATCCACGACTAGATTTGTTCCTATTTTGAACAGGTAGCACAGCTTATTGAGATATTTGTCCTTGATGCACGCATTCAGCTCACTGAGGCAATGTCTCACAGATTCGTCATTGAGGGTCGCATCCTCCAAATTTGGAAGGAAATTGATCAGGTTGTTGTACAGGTCGATAATGGAAGAATTCATATCCGTACACATCCAAATACCTTCTTTGAAGCCCAGATAAGGCATACTGTGAGAAATAAGGTAGTTGTTAACAAGTTCGCTATCGGCGGCGGATTTCGGCCATAGCACGCGCTTCACGTCTTCCAACAGGAAATCGAGCGACGAAGAGCGGAACGCACAGTATATTAGACTCTGAACGATAGTATGGTTCTCACTGAAGAGCCTGTTGTACAGGTTACTACAGGCCTGAAGACCTTTGTCAAGGCGCTCTATCTTAATAAGGTAGCACGCTGCCCAATAAGAGTAGCTGACCGTCTTATTTATCTTCTCTATGAAGGTACGGGCCTGTACATAGTCGCCCCTTAGCACTGCACAGTCTGCCTGGTATTTAAGTTCAACGTACTGGTTGATAAGATCAGCATTTCGCTTAATGACGTATGCCTGAAGGCCTACGTATTCTTTTATCGGACGATGAGGCTGAATGGAGCTACTATAGATTTCAGAGTAGTTCTTGCGCCTCAGATATGACAAGGACAATAGTCCGTGGTACAAACTTCTGCTTCTATGATAGATAAGTTCCAGCTCGTCAAATGTACACTCGTCAAGCATACCTGAAAGCACACCTTTCTTATTGGTGTTCTGTGTATTTAGATAGCTCAACCATTTATTTACCTTTGCTTTGTCCATTGTCAATTACTTTCAATTTTGAATAATTTGATTGTTACCTTTATCTATCACGCGCCGCCGCTTCCACGTACTGTGGTGCTTGTGCGGCTGTTGCCGCATGATTTCTCTCCTAAGTTAGGAGAGCAAGAGGTAATCTCAGCCTCCCTTTTTAAAAAAAGCAACAACCGCTTTAATTAGCGCAAGACACTTTTGAGCTATGCATTTCCCCTTCGCATATAGGAAATCTAGCATTATTTCATTTGAATTGATTCACTCTCCGATATTTTTCATCCAGTGCTATCAAAGCCTCAAATTTCTCCTTTCTCTCTATAGGAAGTTCGCCTTTCGACATGAGTTTGATGTTTCTACGAAGCCAATGCCACAGCAATCGCTCCTCAGCATAGTATTTTGATGGACGTCGGTGGTTGGTTGCAATGAATGCCATCACCTGCCCGTACTGCATCTGCCAGCGCTCGGATTGGGTCATTAGGAATACTTGTGACTGTTACGCTTTTGTTATATTTTCAATATGCAGATTCAAATCTATAACGCCTTATACTACTGTTTTGGGTAATCTCTTTATTCAGCCCCTGCAATACGTCATTTTTTCACGCTTACAAAACACCCCATCTAATAATCCCGGCCGGATTAACCTATGAAAAATCTGTCAGAATGATTACTCTACCTTATTATTTTTCATCTCTTGAATCATCAATTCCACAATACTCTTTCTTCCTGTAATCAAGTCCATTATTGGATTGTCAGATTCTTGAACATAAAGTTCATCGTGCTTTATACCTATAAAATCTTGACGCACTTGATTCTCTGTAAAGATACTAATCTGAGAGTTATCACACCCTCTCTTTTGTAATTCTTCTTTAACCTCGTCAATGTTCTGCTCATTATATACAACGATGAACTTTATGTCTACCCACTCGAATGGAACACCCAAATCCATCGACGAACTATTTGAGTGTTCTTCCTTATATTTACCATACTCAGACTCTGTTAGTATTGGCTTAAAATTTCCTTTGTAGAGTTCATCCATTGTTGGACATTTCCGATATTCGCGTTCGTCATAAAAACGATAGTTACGATAATTCTTCTTTGGTAAAACGCCCTCAACGAATTTAACATATGACAAAATATCAAAAATCGTCTTACGTTCTTCTAACGATTCTGCTTTTTCAAGTCTTTTTGCAATTTGTGTGAGAACATCTGATTTTCCCAAACAATACCAAACAGGGTTCAAGCCATTTCTTTTACCCCAGTCTAAGGACAAACCTATTGCATAATTACCATACTTTCCAAGAAAAGAATCCATCTCGGAAAAAGGTAAGTCACATACACTAACCATCGGAATGGCAAGTTCATCCTTTTTTGCCTTAACAAATATAGATTCGCGGCTATATCCATATCGGAGACGTTTTTCTTTCAAGATGGACATCAGTCCCTTCTTATCTGTCTGATGCCAAAGAATGTTTGAACTTAAACCCATAATAAACTATTTATTTTCTTTTTCCAAATAAATTCCAAATAATTTTACGTAAATTTTATCTAGCAACAACAATACTGACATAAATAAGAAATAATTTTGCAACTTATATTTTTCTTCCATCATGCCCTTCATAGAAGGTAGATTGTGTTGATACGACCGTGTGTTATGTGCACAACGATTCCGTTCGGCATAAACAAATCTTACGAACAATTCTTTTAAAGCCAAACCGCAAGTGGGAATTCTCTCCGCCGCTGTCAAATTATCTTTATTTGTCAATAACTGTTTACCATTCATTATCCATTTCCGATTCACACCAGAAATAATCGATTGATAATCATCCCATTTTTTCTTAAAACATTTTGACATCAGGCTATTCTCAAACATGTACTGTGTGGAAACTCTCCAATCAGCAAGTATTTCATCTTTCAATGCATCGGTTATGGTGAATGATTCGTCATGCTTTCTTATCTCATCAATCAGGTCGTTATAAACCATATTCTTATCGTTATAATCAGAACATTCACTATAGCGATTCCGCTCTAAGCGCTCATAACGATAGTCAAAATCACGACAGGCTATCTCCCAACAGATGCATTTTAACTTCTGCTCCTGAGCACCTGTTAGTTTCAAAAACAAAGAATGTAGCAGATAACTACAAAGAGGATATACTTCTATACCTCCACTGCTGGCATTCAGCGACCATACAGCCTCTTTTACTATATCAGTAGCAGGCTTCAGGATAAACGTAATATGACTTTTCGGCTGGCTATAAGGCATAACGGTTGAAAGTTGTTATAGAATACTCTACACGGCTACGCATATGTTTAAAGAGCGATGGTGAGCCTTTATGGCTTTGGTCTGCCTTATAGACGTTAATCTTACGTTGCAAAGCAGATTTCAGTTCAGCGCCTCTAGTCAAATCAATATCCTTGCCTCGAATCACAGTTTGATAGATAAGTCCCAACATATATACATCGGCATCAATGATTGACGTAAAATGCAACTGATCATAATGCAAACCTTGAAGAGATCTTTGTAGCTTAACTATTCTCGGTGCAAAATCTTTATTGGGAATGTATGTTGAGAACTGAGCAAACATGCTGTCAGGACTATCTTTTACAACAGAATAGATATACTCCTCGTAGTATTTCTCCATACGCGGCTTATAACTCTGAGCTAATCGATTTGAACGACCTTCTTTCCTAAATTGTGAAAGTAAAGCCATTGCTCTTACAAAATCAAACATCTGATTCTTTCCCACCAATTCAATCTTATAACCACGACAACACTCGGGATCAAAGAAATCCTTCAACTCACTCTTCAGGAAGTAGAGTGACTTGCGGCTTTCAATAGGTTCAAGAGGAGTACCAAGTATATTGATATTTCGAAACACTGTAGAATAAAACTCATGTTGTTCTGCTTCATCTGCCGCATTAGGAATGATGAATGAAAAGGGGATAAATTTGGTTTCAAAGAAATCTGGTGTCACACCATAATCCACATGGTTGTATTGTGTTGCAGTAATATAATCTCTAACGTTCTGCTCTACAGGTCCTTTGTCTGCGAACATACGCAAAGACCAATTGATATATTCCACATCTGGTTCGCCATCTTCTTCTTCAGCCGCACCATCAGCCAAACTCAGATCCTCCCCACCACGGGGGAAAACATCTTTCTTTGGGAAAGCCTTGAAATAAGCCAGTAACAGACTAGAAAGACGCTGCTGTCCATCAAGTATCAGGTTATGATTCTCGCCGCCGATATTACATACACCGATTGTTACTGGTGGGACAAAGCCGTCTTCTTGAATGCCTTTAACAAAGCCTTTCACCTGTTCTTCTGACCACACAAAACTGCGCTGATAATCAGGTAACTCTAAATCCTTCTTCAGTAGTAACTCTATCCAGTACTTCAGCGTGTACTCTCCATAATAAACTTTCTTATCCATAGTGCTATATAAATGGCCTGCATTATTATGTATTCTGCTTAACTATATCTTTTGTAAGCCTATTATAGGCCAATCTTGATTCTATAGGTATACATTCATACGCCCTGTTAAAAGAATTTAATAATCCTTATCTCATTTAACAATGATGACGGATATACTAGTCATCATGCTTCGTGGCTGAAGTGGTACTTTCGCGGGCGCGAATGCGCGAATTATTGGGGCTTTTCGCTCCGGAAGTAAAACTTAAAAATTTAAAGTCACAATGAAAAAATTCAATGCAAAGATTCCCGTTTTGGGAGAGGGTATGGCAAAATTTGCCATGCAGCAGTTATTAACTCAAATCAGACTTCAGCATGGGCTGACCAGATTTATTCAACGAAATGGTGTGAACGGCAGATGGCTGCGTGCCGATGAGCCTTACGACATCCATGTTTCAAGATTTTTCCAAATTCTACGTATCAAAGCACACTATCAAACCGATGATGAATTCCTAGATGATTGGAACGAACTCGGAGAGGCTATTCTGGATGAAGCACGTGAATACTACAAGTCACTCTATCAGAAGCTTAACGACTAACCGACCTAATGCCATGGACCCAATAACTAATGAACTGGCTCATGCCGGCGAACAACCCAGCGTTACACCAGAGATTCTGGAACTGGAAGAGAATCGCATCACCTCTACTAAAGTACTGGCTCCTATGGAGTTCCTGTTTTCGCTGTTTAACGAACCTTGTTTTCCACGACGTGAGCTAGTGGCCTTTACTGGTCGCGCCAAGAGCGGTAAGACATTCGTGATGTCGATGCTGATGGTGCTTTGTGTGATGGCTGAAGTCTTGTCTTTCCGTAGGCTTACGGAGAGCAAACTTCGGCTTTTATGGTACGACACGGAACAGAGTGACAACTCTACTCAGGACATCCTGAAAAACCGTATCATGCCCCTTTATGAGCGTGTCAACAAAAATGGGGATCCTTTCCCCGAGGATATGTTTGACATTTTCAATGTTCGTAATCTGGATCGAGAGAAACGCGAGGCCTATCTCATTGCTGCTATCAATTACTACAAACCCGACTTAGTGATTCTGGACGGTATCCGCGACTTGGTGGGCGACATCAACGACGGCACGGTGGCACAGGAACTAATCGAGAAACTGATGCACGTGGCTCAGGAAAAAGACTGCTGTATTGTATGTGTGCTGCACCAGAACAAGAGTGGCGAGAGTCGCGACCCGCGTGGCTGGTTAGGAACCGAGCTGCTGAACAAGGCTTTCGACGTGTTTGCGACCGAGAAACTGATGCCGCAGCGCATCTTTAAGCTCGAGCAGCTTTACACCCGTAAGTACGACATCGAGCAGGATCTTTATTTCACTGTGGGCGATGATGGATTGCCTTGCATTACCGAGGCGCCTCCTATGGGCTATCTATCGCAGCAGGATGATGATTATCAGGATCGACCTCCACTTAACGACGAATACGTGGTGCGACACATTGACGGGTCGTGGGCCATGGATGTGCCCCGTTTGTTTACCGATGCTTTCCAAGGGCACGATTCGCTTACTGGAGCTGCCCTGCGCTATGCGGTGATGACCTTAGGTCGTATAGCCTCTCGTCATCTCTACATCAAATGCCTTGAAAAGGCCATGAATCAGGGGCTGATGGTAAAGAGCCACGACAACCAGAATCATGTAGTTTATCGCCTCAAATCAGCGCCACCTGCAAAGCCTGTTGCAGAACAGATTGAGATATGGTAAAATCCTAACCCCTTTTGAGGCCTCCCCCAAGATTGGAGTACTCCTTAACAGGAGTACGTAAATCTTTAGGGGGAAAAGGGCCTCTCCGATCGCCCCCCAACAATATGATGAAATTAAAAGATCTATTCAAAGACTCGCTCAGAAATCTCGGCTTGTATATGCCAGCGCCACCGCTATGGGCGCGGCCGTTATCGGCTCAAAGCAGTTTTTGCCGGGCGGTGGTTGCCAACGGGATGCTTACCAAGCGGCAGATGGTGCATGCAGCACTGCGCTACCGGCTAGGCCGATCGAAGGATGATGCCGTCATCTACTGGCAGATTGACCAGATGGGCCGTGTGCATGATGGCAAACTGATGTGGTATGGTGCCGACTGCCACCGGTTGAAGAACCGTCATGCGACGTGGGCGATGTATCTGTTGAAGAAGCACTTTGAACTGCCGCAGGGCTCTTTTCAGAGCGATCACGTGTTCTTCGGTTTGCATCTGGTGCGGGAGCCTTGCACCGTGTGTATCGTAGAGGCCGAGAAATCAGCGGTTATCTTATCGGAGCTGTATCCGCAGTATGTGTGGCTGGCGGCAGGCGGACTGGGCGAATTGCAGCCTTCGAAGTTCTGGGCGCTGCAACGCTGCCAGATAATCTTGCTGCCTGATACCGACGAGGAGCTGACGGCTTACACTCGGTGGTATGCAGTGGCGCAACAGGTGATGCAATCGTTTTTATGGCCCAAACAGAACCGTATCTACGTATCTGACTTCTTAGAGCGCCATGCCTCGGCCGACCAAAAACGGCGGAAAATCGACCTTGTGGATTATATCCAGGAATCAACTTAGTTTCGCTCCACAATCAATTTACTTTTTATCTAAAATCAAATTACTTTTCAACCACAATCAATATGGTAAATTACTACAATAAGCATCTTTTTATCAGCAAGGCCAAGTTGGCCGAACTGGCTGGTGTATCGTATCCTACCTTTAATCGCTATCTGCGAACCCGTAAACATATCCTTGATGCCTTAGGGGTTAAGCGCTATGCCAGGCTACTGCCGCCACAAGCCGTGAAGTATGTTTGTGAAGATTACTGCATTGATCTGCCACCAGAGCTGCAGGATGAGCGAGTATTGCAGAGTCATCAGCTGTATCAGAAGGTGGTGCGTGAGTTGCAACTGACTACCTTTTTTGAAGGTAAATGGACGAAAATCACAGAAATTCCACCTGATTTCTAATTATTTTCAAGCTAACTTGTCATAACTGGTCAATTGCCTTTTGCGAAGTAGTAATTTTGTACTCGCTATTCCGGATGGCACTTTAATTATTACATTTTTTAACTTTTAAATTTTACTTATGGTACGTTACATTTTACAGCAAATCAAAATCACTAGTCACAAGTGTTTTGGAAAGTGGTTCGCCAAGAACGTGGTTGAAGAGACTATCGACCTGGATGCTCTGGCTGAACACATGAGTCATCACAATTCGCCTTACTCTAAGGGCGTTATCAAGGGTCTGCTCACCGATATGATTGCTTGTATCAAAGAGCTCCTGCTGGAGGGTAAGAACGTGAAGATCGACGACCTGGCCATTTTCTCGCTTGGTATCAAGAACAAGGAGATGGCGCTGAAGGAAGAGGACTTCACTGTATCTAAGAACATCAGCGGTGTAAAGCTGAAGGCCCGTGCCACTGGCGACCTGATGAGTAAGAGTCTGAACCTGGAGGCTACCCTTAAGAAGGCTACCTTCGTGAATGGTAAGTTGGCTACTGAGCCTTCGAACTCGGGTAATACCGGAGGAGGTTCGACTACACCGACTAACGGTGGTGGCTCGACTACGCCAAGTAATGGCGGTGACGATGAGTCGTACGGCGATTAAATTTTAGGCACGGATTACACGGATTAACACGGATTTATATCCCTTAGTCCTGTAGTCCGTTGCTAAACCCCCAATTTAAATTCTAATTTATAACCTTTATGAAGAAAGTTAATTGGACCAATGTTGCTAAGGTCCTTAAATTTATCGCAACAGTTATTACTGCAGTTCTCGGATCATTAGCCGTTCAGTCATGCGCACAGTAAACTTAATTGTTATTCACTGCAGTGCCACGCGCTGCAACAGGCGTTTCACCGTCGACATGCTCAGGGCTTGTCATAATGCCCGGTTTGGCAACAAGGGTATTGGTTACCACTATTACATTGAGCGTGATGGACATCTGTATCAAACGCGTGATGAGAGTCTTGTGGGCATGCATGCCCGGCATTACAATACGCACTCTATTGGCATCTGCTATGAAGGGGGGCTTAACGAGCGCGGTCAGGCGGCTGATACTCGTACGCCGGAGCAGCGTGCAGCGCTGATTGCCTTATTGCGAAGCCTCAAGGAAGATTATCCTCAGGCCGAGATTCTCGGGCATTGTGAACTTGAAGGGGTTCATAAAGACTGTCCGTCTTTTGATTGTCAGGAGTATCGAGATTACTTCTCGCTCCCCTGCCAGGGGACAGGTTCCTGACAGCTTCTGACATCTAACCTAACTCAGGGATCTGTTCTGACACAGGGACAGGTCCCTGACACCTTATTATATAATATATACTTATAATTAATATCTCGCGTCACTTCCTTTCTTCGGCGCGAAGAAAGAAGCAAAGAAGCACTCCCCCTACCAAGGCCTTCCCCCAAGGGAAGGATGCAAAGTCAAGATTTGGGAAAACCGCAAATCCCTCCTACTTTTTTGGCAGGCCGGGACTTCGGCCTTTATTACTCAAACCTGTCGTGGGGACAGGTTCTATGGCAGCTGCCAGTGAGCGAATGCGAACTTTATCTAATACCATGCTAAAACACCTAGGGGTGATGCCGCGCGGCTGGGGGCGAGCAGCCCCCAAAGAGCGAGGGTGGGTGGAGCGAGCGCTCCAGCGAGCGGGGGATTATTTAAAATGACACTACCCAAGACTCGGGAACTCTTGATGTTGGGTTGAACTTTACTCCAACCTTTACTATCTTACGGGCATCGGTTTGGTATGGGATGGCGTAAGAGTTGTCGTCAATCTGAGCAAGAGCCTCCTGGGCCGTACCATTTACCTTCAACTCGAAAACGTATATTGTATCGGGCATTGTGACTACCATGTCAACACGGCCACCAGCACATTTTACCTGAGTACGAACATACACATTCAACATCGAGAATATCAGATACATGGTATATTCGTAAAACCCCTCGGCATTGGCTGCCTCAGCCAGTTTCTTCTTAAACCCTTCTACATATGGTATAGCTGCCATATATGCCTGCATCTCGCGCATGGCCAGGTCTACATCGGCCTGTTTCAATGCTCGCCAGAACTTCAAAGCAAAACCTGCCTGAACTTCACCTCCAACCAAACCTGTATAAACTGGCAGCAGACCATCGGCATAGCCTATACGAACCTCTTGATTGGGGATTGACAAGGTGTAGATATCCGACTCACGGTCGTAATCCTTAATGGTGAGATAACCACTCTGATACAGTAACGGTAGGGCCGAACTCATTGCCTCGGTGGGTTGATCGAATGCAATAGCCGGTACTTCCAACTTGTCGAGCGACGTGATATCTGTACCAAAATGTAGCAGCTGGCGTATCAGGAACGTTGGCGTGCCGCTCTCAAACCAGTAACTGGCCACCTTTTGCTGTTGGAATGCCTTCAGTAGGCTATATGGATTATATATATCCTCTGATTTCTCGGTAAAACAGTAGCCATCATACTGCAACTTCAGCTTCTGCTGCATCTCCTCGAACGATATCTCATACTTAGCTGCCAGCATCTCTACATCTGTTTTCAACGCTGTTACTAATTCCTGTTCGGTAATACCACAGATGGTACCAAACTTGGCATCCATGGTTACATTAGTAAGGTTGTTGATAGTAGAGAAGATACTCAGCTGTGAGAACTTGGTAATGCCAGTGATGAAACAGAACCTGATATATGGCTCCTGCATCTTAAGACGCTGGTAAAACTCCTGCATCACCTCGCGCACAGCCGCTAATGCGGTTTCATCATGCAGCACATCAAGCAATGGTGCATCATATTCGTCGATAAGTACTACTACCTGCTTGCCTGTTTGAGTAAAAGCGCGTTCAATCAAACCAGCCAGCTTCATGCCTGGTGTGGTTTCTACTGGGTTTGTACCATACTGCTCTTCAAACTTGCTCAACAGTCGGAGCAACTCGTCTTTCACGCCTTTTACAGGCAGGTGTTTGCAGCCGCTCAGATCGAAATGCAAGACGGGGTGCTGCTCCCAATCGTTCTCAAGACTCATGATTTTGAGTCCTTCGAAAAGTTGTTTTTCGCCAAGGAAATATGATTCGATGGTAGAGGTGAGTAGCGACTTTCCAAAACGGCGAGGACGACTCATAAAGACGTATTTAGAATATTGGGCTAGCTCCCAAACTAAATCTGTCTTATCTACATAGACATAGCCTCCCTGGATGATGCCAGAGAATGTCTGTAGGCCAAGTGGGTATCGTCTTGCTTTCATAATTTTTATTTATGTGAGCGAATGCGAACTTTATCTAATACCTGAAAACACCTAGGGGTGATGCCGCGCGGCTGGGGGCGAGAACTCGGCTTTGCCGCTTGCTACCGAAGGGACGCAAGAACTTCCAAAGAGCGAGGGTGGGTGGAGCGAGCGCTCTAGCGAGCGGGGAATGCTGCTAGCCGATGGTGTAGACGAAGATGACGGCGGCGAGCATGAGGAGGGCGATGATGAAGAGGCTGATTTTTAGGACCTTCTCGAGGGTTTTCTTAAACTGGATCTGGGACAAGCTGCGCTGTTTGAACAGGCTGGCATCGTCCGGCTCGTGATGATGGTGTTTTTTCATGGGGCTTGGAACTTTATCTAAAGATATTTATCAGAAGCGTAGTGAGTGAGATGAGGATACTGGTAGCAGAGAACCAAAGCGTGGTGGTTTGACCAATCTTTGAGTTCTGGGCCTTGACGTTGTTGGGCTCTACATACACAATATCGTTCTGCTGCAGATAATAATAAGGTGAATTGATGATGTTGGCATCATTCAAATTCAACGTTACAATCTGCTTTTTGCCTGTGGCATCCTCACGAATGAGCTTTACCTTATCGCGTACACCATAGATGGTGAGGTCGCCAGCCTGTGCCAACGCCTCGAAGATAGAAATCTTTTCGCGTGATACCTGGTAACTACCAGGAGCGTTCACCTCGCCTAATACCGATACTGAATAGCTCGACATGCGAACGGTGACAATGGGATTCTCGGTCTCGGCCATATAGGGGCGGATTTTCTCAGCAATGAGTTGCTCGCACTCCGACTTGGTGAGGCCACTGACATGCAGCTTACCAATAATAGGATAATTGATATAGCCATCGTTATCTACCAAATAGGGCATCAGTGTACCACTGCCACTTGACACAGCACGTCCTTGTGTGTACTCACTCTGCAACAGCAGGTTGAAGGGTATCGAAGCATCGGAAGTAGTGGTATTGACCGATATGGTGAGCTGATCCTTGGGCATGATGCGGGCATCGTACAAGAATCGTGACTTGTCGAAGTTAATACTGTCGCTGTTCTGGAGATAAGCAACGTTTTTCACTGTTCCGCAGGAACAGAGTAACAGAACTGCTGACAAAATTAAAAAATTTAAGAATTGAATTTTTTTCATTTTGCTAATTTTTAATTGAACATTGAGCATTGAACATTGAACATTTTTCTAGAATTGCCACCAGTGTTTTTTCTTGGGGGGGAGGGAGTGGTGGATGGACGACTGGGCGGCCATATCATCTACCACATCGTGCCACGACTGGTGGTGCTTAATCATCTGATAGATGGTGCCCCAATCGGGCAGGCCTCCCAGGTTGCGATCGTCGATAAACAGATCGACCTTGAGCTTGCGCGAAAAATGGGGATTGCTCTCGGTGGTTTCCTCGGGGTAGTCGCGATTCACGGCATAGAACTCCAAGCCGCGCTGGCGACAATAGTCTACAGCCTCCTTAAGCAAACGGCCCTCGCGCACCGACCACAGAATGAGTCGGTGGCCATCCTGGCGGAGCATCTTCAGGGTATCGATGGCGAAAGGTATCTCCTCGCCTATCTCAGGGTACTTATGGGTTACAATCGTACCATCAAAATCTACTGCTATAACCATTGAACATTAAACATTGACCATTGAACATTGAACATTGAACATTACTGCTTGATACTGTCATCATTCTTATTAGAGTAATGAGACTCGGCGTAGTTGCCGTAGGTGCCGTAATTGCCATAGTTGCCGTAAGAGGCATGGCCGTAGCGGCCGTACTTGCCATACTTGCCGTAGCCATAGTAGTAGCCGTTCTTTTTCTTCGACATATCCACGCCGTTCAGGATGATGCAGGTGTTGCTGAGCTTCTGCTCGGCTACCAGCGTGTTCACAATGCCGATATTGCTCTTCGGGGTGTAGTCGGCGCGGCATACATAGCAGTTGACATTACTGAAACGGGCAATCTGCAGGGTATCGGTAACCAGACCTACTGGAGCGGTATCCATAATCACATAGTCGTACTGCTGCTTGAGCAGCTCTACTACCTGCTGCATGTTCTTACGGGCCAACAGCTCGGCGGGGTTTGGCGGTGTAGGTCCGGCCAACAGCAGATGCAGATTCTCGTTCACACCAGATGGGCAGATGGTGTTACGCACATCATCCATGGTAACGCTATCCTTTACCAGCAGCTGGCTGACACCAAGGGTGCGGTCCTTCACGCCGAACAGGCGGCCCAGAGCAGGCTTGCGGATATCGAGACCGCAGAGCACTACCTTTTTACCCAGCAGGGCGAACGATACCGCCAGGTTGGCTGCGAGGAAGGTTTTACCCTCGCCCGAGGTACTTGACGTAAAGAGGATGACCTGATCGTTCTCCTTCATCATAAACTGGATATTGGTACGCATCGAGCGGAATATCTCATCAATCTGGTCGTTCTTATTGGCCTTGACCACAATGCCGGCAGCAGTCTTGACCGACTCGCTGGCCACAGGCACATCGGCCACGATGGGCAGTTTGGTGAGGCGCTGCAGGTCGGTGTGACCTTCGAGGCGATAGCTGAGTAGCTGGATGAGCAGAATGATACCGAAAGGTATGCCTAAGCCTAGAACGACAGCAACCAACAGGATAACCGCATTCTTGGGGCTTACCTGCCCTAGGGCCAGAGGCTCGTCGATAAGTTTACCCTTATCAGCCGTGGCAGCCAGCGAGATAGAGTTCTCCTCGCGCTTCTGCAACAGCAGCAGATACAGGCCTGATTTTACCTCCTGCTGGCGACCAATCTGGGTGAGCACACGCTCCTGCTCGGGGGTGCTACCAATACGACCGGCATATTTGGCCAGCTGGCGCTGCAAGCCCTGGCGCTGGATATCCACCGAGCGGCGTGCCTGCAACAGGGCAGTACGGATAGAGGGCTGCAGATCGTCGAGTGTAGCGGTGAGGGTCTGTACCTGTGGGGCCTGCTCGCTCACTGTCTTGAGCAAACGGTTACGCTCCTGCACAGCCTGGTTATACGAGGCGATGAGTGCGGTAGAGGCGTTATCCTCCATACCTACGTTCGAAGGGATAATCTTATAATGATTGGCGGGGTTATCCACGTACTCGCGCAGATAGTCCATCAGGTGCAGCTGGGTGTTCACCTCGGCCAGCTGCGACTCGTACTGTGCGCTCTGGGTGAGGCTCTGGGTGGCATCCATCTCGAGCTGAGTCACGGCATTGCGCTTCTTATAGTTCTCGAGGGCGCTCTCGGTAGAGCCCAGTTCGGCATCAATCTTCTGCAAACGCACATTGATAAACTCCTCGGTCTTCATGGCAATCTCATTCTTATCGGCATTGGCCTGGCGGTTATAGCAGATGACCAGCTGGCGCAGATAGTCGAGACCGCGACGGGTATTCAGGTCGGTGAGCGTGAGCTCCACAATCGAGGTCTGCTTAGAGGTATTGGCCACAGCGAGTGAGCGCGCATAGCCCGTAGCCACCACCATTGGGGGCAGGATGGTGATATGATAACGCTCGCCTTCCTCCATGGTCTGAGCGCCGTTCTGGGTAAAGGCCAATACGCCATAGTCGGTGCGGATGGTGGCAGGCAGTTTTTTGAGCTCCTGCGTGAAACTGCCCGTACTCTGGCCATTATAGAGGGTTTCGCCCTTTACCTGATACTGGCCGTCGTTGCGCTCGAGGGTGAGCTGGATGGACTTCATGCCATCGAGCAGCTGCTTATCCCACTGGCTGAGCGACAGCGAATCGATATCCACACTCACGGGTTGGGTGT
This sequence comes from Xylanibacter ruminicola, assembly GCF_900107775.1. Lineage (GTDB taxonomy): Bacteria > Bacteroidota > Bacteroidia > Bacteroidales > Bacteroidaceae > Prevotella > Prevotella ruminicola_C. The sequence continues at coordinate 222,264 of NZ_FNRF01000003.1, read as the reverse complement.
TATACACGGGCTGCTTGGCCATGCGACCAGCCGTGACATACTGGGTGTAGAGCTTGAGGTCGATCACAGCATCGCGCGCTAAGATACGCGACTGCAGAATCTCCTTCTCGTTCTCGACACCAGCCGAATTACTCATAAAACCAAAATCCTGCATGTTGGACAGCATCTGATCGGCTGAACCACGACGACTTTTTTGTTCGTCCTTAATCAGCATCTTGGCAGACACCTGATAGGTTTTGGTGGCGTAGCGCAGGTAGATGAGCGCGCCACACACGCAGATGAACAACGACAGCAGGAACCACTGCCAATTGAGCACCAGCATCGCATACAGGTTCTGGAAACTAAACATAGACTGTTCATCCTGAAGATCGGTCGAGCCTAAACCTTCATCATTCAATTTTGATTCGTCAATCATATACGGGATGTTTTTAATTATATTATGCTATTTTAAAATGTGATATTCTCTTGGGGCAGCCAGTCGGTGTCGAGCAGGAACGTGAAGCTGGAGCTTCCTGGTGTGAACATGGCACCGGTGGCCTTAGTAATCTGGTTACGTTTGAAGTGTACCGCAGGCAATGTTTTGCTGATGAGCACCGACTGGTTGGCATCGAGGGCCTCGACAGTTACCGGCATGGTTTCCTCGTTGGCCGCTAAGAACACGATGCTGAACACATCGAGCACGCCTGCTGTATTGGCATGGGCCGTATTGGTGACTGTAAAACCATCATCGTCGGTGGCCAGGCCGGTGGTGGGATTGAAGCTTTTGCTGCCTGCACCGTAGGTGGTGCGGATGGTGGCGGCATTGGATGGCATCTGATCGGTTGACACCAACTGAAAACGGGCCATCACACGGCTCATCACCGGACTGATATCTACGGGCTCGGTACTGCTTACTGTGATATTCTGCGTGCAGCAGAAGGTTTCGCGAGCACGGTCGCTGGTATAGGCGGCCTGCGTGGGACTGGTGATGGTGAACACATCGCCCTCGCCCTTATTGCGCGCCACGGCCACCATGGTATAGGTGCCCATGGGCAGGCTGCACTCAAACTCGCCAAAGGTGGTGTAGGTGGTAGTCACGTCCTTTAACTGGGTGGCGGCGTACACCTGCTGGTCGGCGGCGAAGATGGCTATATCGATGGCCTGAATGCCCTTGTAGTTATTAGGATCTACATCAGCACGCGTCTGGGCATCAGGAAAAGGCTCGCTGGTGAATGCGAAATCACTGACATGTACACGCACCGGGGCTTTCGCCTCGCCTGGGTTGTTCTCAACTTCGGCATGATGGCCGCAACTTTGCGCCAACAGGAGTATTCCTGCCAGCATGATTGATTGAATTTTCATTTTTTAAGCTAGTTTATATTTATATGAAGTTCTTTTTTTAGTTGAATTCGATGGTCTGCTCGCCTTCCCACTCGGCATTGATACCGATGACGATGGTGATGGATGAGCCGTCGGAACCCGAGAAATACGGACCGCTGAGTTTGGTAATCATGTGCTGCTTGAGCGGCACCTCGAACTCGCGTTCGCGTACGATGTTATCGTTGGCATCGTAGGCCGTGGCCTGCAGATGGAGGGTGCCCTCGGTATCGTGCAGAAAGGTGTACAGATCGAAACTGCAAGCCTGCTCGCCAGGCTCGACCGCGAAAAACTCGGTCTGTGTGCTGTTGACCGAACCCAGCCCTGTGGCTGCATCGAAAGCACCCGAGCCGCCTTTGTACTGGAACCGCATCTGCGTAACGCCCTCGGGGATGGCATCGGTAAACACTACCCGGCAGAGCGACACGATGCGATGCAGGTTGACATCGATGGTGGTTTCCTTGTCGTCGGTCACCTCGATCAAGGCGTAATGCAGAAAGGTATCGGTAAAGCCATCCTTGTTGTCGAACCGGATCTTCTGCGGATTGGTCATGGTGGGATTGCCACTACTGCTGTGTCCCACTACCACTACCTGATAGGTACCAGGATCAATCCTGAAGGCTACCGTGCCGTAACTGGCATCGCCTGTTTTCTGGTTTACTTGCTTGATGAGCTTGCCCGCCGCATCGTAGACAGCGAAATTGAGTCGCTGACAGTAGTCGGTAATAGATGTACGCGTGAATGGGGTTGCAAACGACTGTTGCTCGATCTGGAATACCGAAACAACCAGATTGCCATCGGCGTCGCCACCTATCATGTCCTGGTCGGGGATGAGCGGATGCTCGCAAGATGTGATGATTAATAAGATAAGGTAGAATGGAAGAAATAACCGTCTCATCTAGTAATTTGCGTATTTCCCTCCTTCCGTGCTGACAGCATAATATGTTTAAAGTCAGTACGTTATAGAATATTTAAGTTTTATTAATACACTGGTTTCCGGGATAGAATTGAAATCGATTTCCCTTTTCCGCGGACAAAGTTAAGCGAAATTTGCGACATGACCAAATAAAAATGCAAAAAAAGACAATTATTGCGTGATTTCTTCGGCTATTTCGTTTTTTTTATTTAATTTTGTCCCCCGAAAAAGATTAGCGATGGCAGAAACTGATAATAATGTAGAAAAATGGTATGTGCTGGGGTGCTTGAGCGTGCACCACGAAGAGAAAGTGAGGGATGCACTGAGAAAGGCAGGATTCCGCAGTCACGTACCTATGAAATATGAAGTAAAGACCGTGCGCCGCCAGGAGCAGCGTACGATGGTGCCTGCCATCACGGGATTGATATTTGTACGTGCCAGCGAGGAGGCGCTGAAGGAGTATATCCGACATAAGTCGCGCGAGAGTATCTACATGCGCAAATCCACCTTCTCGAACAAGCAGGACTATCTGACGGTGCCTGACTATGCCATGGAGCGATTCATCGAATTCACCAATATCCGACAGGAAAAGATCACCTATTTTAAGCCCGAGGAGCTGAACCTGAAAGAGGGCGAAAAGATTCGTATCAAGGGTGGTATCTATGATGGTTACGAGGGTACCATCCTGCGCCTGAAAGGGAAGCGCAACAAGCATCTGGTGGTGCAGATACCTGGGGTGATCATCGCAGCGGTAGAGATCGAGGCAGAGCTCGTGGAGTTGATTTCTTCCGAGGAAGGAGGAAGGAGAAAGGAGGAAGGAGAACACGCTGCTAACAAGAAAGAGCGAGAGATTAGGGAGCGGCCATCGAAGGATGTGGATGGGGATAAGAAATACCTGTTGGAACTGGCCGAGTGGCTGTTGGAGAACCAGGCGGATAAGGATGTGCCCAAGGTGGAGTACAACCTGAAACTCATCGAGCTGAAGCGAACCCGCGCGCGCCTGCTGAAGTTTAAAGGTTTTACACCTATCACCGAAGCCGAGCTAGCCCTGCCGATGTACTTAGCAGCGCTTATCCTGGAGGAGGATGTGGAGGCCTGCAGGCTGCGCCTTGAGAAGGCGACGGAACGCTTAAAGGACAGCTGCAAGCTGAAAGCGCGCTGCAGGGAAGCGCTCGCCCCTGCCAGGGGACAGGTTCCCACCTGTCAGGGGACAGGTCCCTGACATCAATTAAACATTGAACATTGAACATTGAACATTACAAACATTATATATAATTTTAACTGATTATGGAAATGATTAAGCTTGACATTACGAAGGCTGCATGCTTTTTGAAGGAAGGTGCAGTGGAGAGTTTTGAACCAAAGGTAGCTGAGGCACAGAAGGCACTTGAGGCCGGTACCTGTCCTGGCAACGACTTCCTGGGTTGGTTGCACCTGCCCAGCAGCATCACACCTGCATTCCTGGATGAGTTGCAGGCTTGCGCCGACACCCTGCGCGCTAACTGCGAGGCTATCGTAGTGGCTGGTATCGGTGGTTCGTACCTGGGTGCACGTGCCGTGATCGAGGCCCTGAGCAACGCTTTCAGCTGGTTGGTTAACGATCCTAAGAACCCCACCATCCTGTTTGCAGGTAACAACATCGGTGAGGACTATCTGTTTGAACTCACAGAGTACCTGAAGGGTAAGAAGTTTGGTGTGATCAACATCTCGAAGAGTGGTACTACCACCGAGACTGCCCTCACCTTCCGTCTGCTGAAGAAACAGTGTGAGGCCCAGCGTGGTAAGGAAGAGGCTAAGAAGGTGATCGTGGCTGTGACCGACGCCAAGAAGGGTGCTGCACGTACCTGCGCCGATAAGGAGGGTTACAAGAGCTTTATCATCCCCGATAACGTTGGTGGTCGTTTCTCAGTACTCACTCCAGTAGGACTGCTGCCTATCGCCTGCGCAGGTTTCAGCATCAAGGATCTGGTGGCTGGTGCCCAGGAGATGGAGAAGGCTTGCGCCCCAACCGTACCATTTGCCGAGAACCCCGCTGCACAGTATGCTGCCGTACGTAACGGACTGTACCAGAGCGGTAAGAAGATTGAGATTATGGTGAACTTCCAGCCTAAGCTGCACTTCTTCTCTGAGTGGTGGAAGCAGCTCTACGGCGAGAGCGAGGGTAAGGACCTGAAGGGTATCTTCCCTGCCAGCGTTGACTTCACCACCGACCTGCACTCAATGGGTCAGTGGATTCAGGAGGGTGAGCGCACTATCTTCGAGACTGTGATCTCTGTAGAGGAGCCCGAGAAGAAGCTGCTGTTCCCCAACGACGAGGAGAACCTGGACGGATTGAACTTCCTGGCTGGCAAGCGTGTTGACGAGGTGAACAAGATGGCTGAGCTGGGTACACAGCTGGCTCACGTGGATGGTGGTGTGCCCAACATGCGCATCAGCGTTCCTAAGTTGAACGAGTACTATATCGGACAGCTCATCTACTTCTTCGAGATTGCCTGTGGTATCAGTGGTAATGTGCTGGGTGTGAACCCATTCAACCAGCCTGGTGTAGAGGCTTACAAGAAGAACATGTTTGCGCTGCTCGACAAGCCTGGCTACGAGGCAGAGAGCGCTGCTATCAAAGCTCGCCTGGGTTAAACATTAAAGATTAAACATTGAAGGCCTCGATTAAGCGAGTGCATCGCCAAGCTTGCTTGAGCTTTGCCGAGCGTGAGAGGGCTCGATACGAAGTATCAACATTGATTAAAGCGGTATTATTTGATATGGACGGGGTGCTGTATGATTCCATGGGGAATCATGCAGTGGCCTGGGTCCAGTCGATGAAGAAGTTCGGAATCAATATGACAGCCGATGATGCCTACGCCACAGAGGGAGCTCGTGGCGTAGACACCATTCGTTATATGGTAAAACAACAGCAAGGTCGCGAGATTACCGAGGCTGAGTCGCAGTTGATGTACGATGAAAAAACACGCATTTTCCACTCAATGCCAGAGGCTCCCATCATGCCGGGCATCTTATCGCTCATGGAGCAGATACATGCAGCTGGCATCACCATTGGTGTGGTGACTGGCAGTGGTCAGCGCCCGCTCATCAATCGCATCCTGCGTGACTTTGGAAAGTTTGTTTCCATCGATAACATCACCACCGCCTACGATGTGAAACGAGGCAAGCCCAATCCTGATCCCTATCTCATGGGATTAGAGAAGGCAGGCCATCTGCAACCGAGCGAAGCGATGGTCGTAGAAAACGCCCCCCTAGGTGTCCGCGCTGGTGTAGCTGCTGGTATTTACACCATCGCCGTCAACACCGGTCCCCTCCCCGATCAAGTCCTCCTTGATTCAGGGGCTAGCATTCTTTTTCCTACCATGATTTCGTTAAGTGAAGCTTGGAAAGGGCTTCTTTCTAAATTCTAATCCTTTTTTTTGGTCTTTCGACCAATGGGGGATGCTCCCCCACGGTGTTGAGCGTTCAACCCAAAAACGTCCTGAGCTCGGAGGCCGGTACACAAATTCTTCAAATCACTCAAAGAACTCGCTTTGCTCAAACAGCTTTTCGTATTTCGTAATTCAGATTGCGTTCCGCAATCCGAAACTCAATGTTGATTCAAAGAATTTGCATTCCTATAAATACCTCCTCGTGCGGAATGTTTTTGTGTCTGAACACTCAACGCCTCTCCCTGCTCACTATTGCTGATGACCACCTTTCCCCATTCGTCCTCACAACTACCGACTGCCATCAAAGGCATCTTAAGTGAGGCAAAGATAAAACAAATATATTTTCAAGGGCTGTATCCCTAAGAAAACATTCCGCACGAGGAGGCATTTATAGGATGTACTATTATCGGAATCGTCTTCGATTCTTGTGTCGCGTAAGCGAGACAAGCAAATCGACATGAGAAGCTGTTTGAGCGGAGCGAGTTCTTCGAATGATTACGATAATATTACAGCCGGCCTCTGAGCTCAGGACGTTTTATTAGGGATATAGCCCTTGCAGTTGATATAAGAGGACATTACTCAAAGTGAAGGGTGATGGTTTTGTAGCCCAATTGGGTGAAGAGGTTGCGGAGTTGGGACTCGGCGTTGGTTTGGGCCGCTGTGAGGTTTTCGGGGGTGAGGCAATGCTGGAGCATTTGGCGGTGGGCCTTTTGGTAGAGGGCTTGGTGGGCCTGAGGGGACCATTTGCCGGACTCGTAGAACGACTTGGTTTTGGCTTCGTCGATGAAGTCTTTGTCCAGCAGGGTTACCTTGGGTAACGTTACCTGGAGGGTGTCGCCTTGGACGCGTATCGCGTCATCGCTTAACTGCTGCATGTTGATGCCCAGGCGGAGGGTGCCGTAATAGATGCGGACTAACTCATCGTCGGAAAAGAAACCCTTACGGACGGTGTCGACCATCTCTTCGGCAGAGACAGAAAGAAACTCCCACTCACCAATATCCCTGATGCTCTGGATCTGCGTGGGGGTGGGCTCAATCTTGTCGTTGGAACCAATCTCGATATAGTTGCTCTTCAGGACACTCTTAACCCAGAAGAAGACCGCGATAACAGCGATCACAACTACTGCACCTATGATGATATTAATCTTCTTCATAACTCTAATCTTCAAAGCGTGTTAAGCTCTGGAACTTATGCTTGAAATCCAAATCCTTGCGGAAGGCGATGGTGATATCCTGCTCCTCGTAGCCCAACTGGGTGAGCATGGGAACGAGGACTTTGGCGGCATTGGCACGGGCAGTTTCTTCGATACCCATGTCGGGGATGCTCTGCAGGATGGTCTCCCTACCCTGCTGCTGATAGTTGGCCAACTCCTCGTCGCTGAAGTGTGCACGGGTCAAGCCTACGTATTGCTTGACGTTCTTCTGATCGATCTTAGAACTGGTCATCACCACCTGCGGGTCGGGCAGGATGATGGTTATCTTGTTGCCACTGCGCTCAATGTTCTGTTCGGAGAACTCCGAGAAATCGATATAGGCTTTGATTTTGGCATCCATGGGGATGGCAATTTTTCTGTCGGCCAGAGGTACCTTGAGGTTGAACTGCTTGCTCATCAACTGACCTTTTAGGCGCAAGGCATCGTCGTGGGTGATAATCTTATGCACGCGATACTCGGCGGTGTAGAGCTTGGAGCATTTCTGGACTTGGTTGATTAGCATCGGGACGGTATCGCTTCTGCCAGGGGACAGGTTCCTGGCAGCTGAATCAGATGCCAGGAACCTGTCCCCTGGCAGAATCAGCAGCAACAGCAACAATGCCAACACTGCAGCACCAATGATGAGAATGCTTTTACGCTGTTTCATATTGGGGGTTACTCTAGATCCTGATCGCGCGAGATGCCTACCTCGCCGAAGTTGCTGACGGTTACAATCAGTGGGATGTACTCATCGGTCTGGGGATGACATACGCTGGCAGCAAAGAACAGCTGGTTGCCCTCGGCCTTGTCGAACACAAAACCTTCGAGAATACCGGTCTTACGATAGTCGTCGTCGAGACAACCATCAAAAGCGGCCTTGGTAAACGTCTTGGTGCAGAACACACTGCCATCAGTACGGATGACCTTGAGGGTGATGCGGTTGTCGACGAACTTCTGACCATTCTCGTCCTTGACCATACGCAGAGAATCATCGGCTGTGCGCGACACCTCCACCTGGTACTGCTTACCCAACCACTGCACATCCTTCACATCTTTATAATCCTGCATACGGATGGGAGCCTGAGGTTTGGGCGCCTCGGTATGCTGTACGATGATATCATCGTGCTGCTTTTTCTGACCACAACTTGCTAACAAGCAAGGCACTGCTATAAGGGCTAAAATCAAATTCTTATTCATCTTGCATTCTTTAATTCGCCTGCAAAGATAAGCATTTTTAGGCACGGATGACACGGATTACACGGATTTTTTTATTATAAAGGAAAAAAAAAGCAAAAATATTTGGTAATTATGAAATAATTAGTACTTTTGCAGAAAAGAATACAGACTAACCTAAGATTATGAATATAGTACGAATCCTATTGGCTATTGCGCTATTATTTGGAACGAGTGCCAGCCACGCAAATGTAGATTATAAGAAAGACGTGAAATACAAAGAACTTCGCGACTCGATGAGTCATGCGTTTAACGATGGCGACAGTGCCCGATTCTATACGCATCTGACGAACCTGCAGAACTATCTGCTGGAGCATAATGACTTGCACGGCTACTACACACAGCGGTGCAACGACATCATATTCGAGATGAACCGCCAGAAGATTTTTGAGGCCTACACCAAGGCTCAGGAACTGTCGAAGGAGTTGCGCGAGAAGAAGTTGACCAAGGAGATGTATATGGCCGTGAACATGATGGGCCATATCAACAAGTACTGCGGTAACAAGGAGGCTGCCAAGAAATGCTGGTACGAGGTGGTACAGATGATGGAGAAGAACGGCTATTACGAGAGTATCCCGCCCATCTACATGAATATCATCAATGTGGCCATAGACGATGACGCTCAGGAGGCATTAGACCTGATGGATAAGGCCAAAGCCATTGCCCAGAAATATTCGCCCGAACGGGTGTTCGATATCGAGACCCGCAAAACACTGACCTATTATAACAATGGCGACATACAGAAATTCCTGGAGGGTTACAAGGTGTATAAGGAGGGCGAGCGGAAAGGTCTGTCGTCGGTTCACGGCCGTAGCATGGAGGCCTACTACCTGGCATGTACAGGAAAGATTGACGAGGCCATCGAATATGCCAAACGCGAGTTGGGTGACGAGGGTGCCGATGCCATCCCGCTGATTTACGAGCGTGCCGGCAGATGGGAGGAGGCCTACAAATCGTTTAAGGAGGAATCGCTGGCCAGCGACTCGATAGATAATGTGGTGCTGACCAATAGTATGCAGGGTATCCAGGAACAGGTAGAGCTGTACGAAGCCGAGAAGAAAGCGGCTAACGTACGTACCACCGCCCTGATGGGTGCTATCCTGCTACTGACACTGCTGATTATCGCCCTGGTATATATTGTGCAGATACGCAAAAAGCACCTGAAGGAACTGCGCAAGGCGTATAAAAAGGCCATGGAGTCGGAGAAGATGAAGACGGCGTTTATCCAGAACGTGAGTCATGAGGTGCGCACGCCACTGAACATCATCACGGGTTTTGCCCAGGTGATAGCCGATCCCGATCTGGCGGGCAACCCCGAGGAGCGCAAACGCATATCGACCATGATGCAGAAGAGTACCCGCCAGGTGACCATCCTCATCGACGAGATTATCGGCTTGTCGCTCATCGAGAGCACCGAAAAGATGAGCAAGAACGATAAACCACACATTAACAGCATGCTGCGCGGGTTGCAGACAGAATACAAGGACTATGTGACCGACGAGACCGAGATCAAGCTGGAGACCACACTGCCCGATGACTTTACGCTGAAGACCAATGAGAATATGTTGCGCCGCATCCTGTCGTGCCTGATGGAAAATGCCGTGAAATATACCGAGAAGGGTTGTATTACCATGAAGGCCAGCATGGAAGGCGACCAACTGCAGATGATGGTGACCGATACCGGCCATGGCATACCTGCAGAAGAGGCGGAGCGTATCTTTGACCGCTTTGTGAAGTTGGATAACTTTAAGGAAGGTATCGGACTGGGCCTGCCACTGAGCAGAAAACTGGCCGAACAGTTGGGTGGAAAAGTAGAACTGGACACCACCTATACAGATGGCGCCCAGTTTATTGTTACACTGCCAATAAGCGAATAAGCCTATTAGCCCAGGTATTTCATCAAGATGCGTGCATAACCACTGTCGTGCAGTTTGGTGATGCTCTTTTCGCGAATCTGACGTACACGCTCACGCGTGAGTCCCATCTCGGCGCCAATCTCCTCGAGACCACGCTCCTGACAGCCAATACCGAAGCACTCCTTGACAATCTTGAGCTCGCGATCCTTCAGTACGTTACGCAGCACATTATCCAGATCGGATGTGAGCGACTCGTAATCTACCAGCTTATCGGTACGGGTATCCTCGCCACTGCTCAGCATGTCGGCCATTGAGTTGTCGTCGTCCTCACCGAAAGGTGCGTCGATACTCATGTGGTGACTGTCGGCCTTGGCAGTCTGCTCAATCTTCGACTCCTCGATCTGTGTGAGCTCAGCCAGCTCGGTAACAGAAGGACGGCGCTGGTGCTGCTGCTCGAACTTGTTGATTTCCTGATTAATCTTGCTCAGAGCGCCACTCTGATTCAGGGGCAAGCGCACAATACGGCTCTGCTCGGCAATGGCCTGCAGAATGCTCTGACGAATCCACCATACGGCGTAAGAAATGAACTTAAATCCGCGTGTCTCATCAAACTTCTCGGCTGCCTTTACCAGTCCTATATTTCCCTCGTCGATCAGGTCAGTCAGTGTCAATCCCTGATGCTGGTACTGTTTTGCTACAGATACCACAAAGCGCAGATTGGCTGTAACCAGGCGTTCCTTAGCCTTCTCGCCCTCAGGACCGCCACGACGGATGGCCTGAGCCAGCTCAATCTCTTCATCAATAGTGACAAGGGGTTGACGACCGATTTCTACAAGATACTTGTCGAGTGCCTCACTTGATCGGTTGGTAATACTTTTTTGAATCTTTAATTGCCTCATATTTATATCGTTACTCTGAAAAAGTCTGCAAAGGTACTAAAAAAAGCGATACGTTGCAACCAACATATCGCTTTTTTAGACTATTTTAACAAGATAACTTGTGTATTGCTATCTTACAGATTACAACTTGACGGTGATGGCCTTGCCCGAGTAAGAAACGAGCTTACCCGATGGGTTGTCGAGGTTGAGCGGCTGGGGATGCTCTTTTGATATCAGTACAATATTGAACTGACGATTCTTGAGCATGCCAGCGAACTGACCCTTGCGCGCACCAAACGAAACGGTACGGGCGGCATCGTCGTAAGTAATGTCGATGGTGGCGTACTTGCCCTTCTCGTAATTGTAGTTGGTGCCCTCGTCCTCGTAGAGTTGGAACGTGCCATCCTGACCGGCATAGACGTAGAGGTGGATGAGCTCGGCTGGTTTCTCGTCGCTCCACTCCATCTCGGGACCGAAGGGGATGATGGCACCCGAGCGCACGAACACCGGAATCCTCTCATATGGTGCATCCACGACGAGCCTGCGGCTTGCTGATTGACCATTGACCATTGAACATTGAACATTAGCGGCATCGATGATCATCTCCCCAGAGTATAAATCATACCAAGCGCACTGGGCGGGGAAGTAGACGCTGCGGTTGCGGGCTTTGTAGTAGCCTACGGGACAGGCCATGAGGGCGGGACCGAACATCCACTGGTTGCCGATATTCTCTACTTCCTTATCGCCATTAAAGTCCATCACCAAGGGGCGCATCAGGGTGTAATCCTTGAAGTGAGCCCAACCAGCCAGTGAATAGAGGTACGGCATGAGGCGGTAGCGCAGTTTATCGTAGTAAACAAACGACTTGTAGGCGGGGTGCTCGTCGGGAGCGATGTTCCAGATTTCGCGCAATGGCCACTGACCATGCGAACGGAACAAAGGAATAAAGGTGCCGAACTGGTTCCAGCGGGTCTGCAGCTCGCGCCACTCCTTCAGGTCCTCGTTCTCCACCTTGGTGCGATCGTACAACTGCTGGGCAGCCACATAACGGTTCTCAACACAGAATCCACCCTGGTCCATACCCCAGAAAGGAATACCAGAGATAGAATAGTTGAGTCCGGCCGTCATCTGGGCGCGCATGTCCTCCCATCGGGTACCGATATCACCACTCCAGGTAGCGGTAGAATAACGCTGCTCGCCAGCGAATCCGCTGCGCGTTAACAGGAAAACTCTTGGTTCGTTGAGTTTACCCTTCCAAACTGAACGCTGACCGTTGTAGATGGCATCGGCATTCACAGTTGAGTAGGCATTGAAATATTCGGTTGAGGTGCCTAAAGCGGTTGGACCAGAGAGGGCCTTGCGGTACCACATAGGGGTGCAGTCGCGTACGTTGGGCTCTGAGGCATCCATCCACCAAGCATCTACCATTGAACATTCTTGCGTCCCTTTTGGTAGCAAGCGCCCCTTCGGGTCGAGCGGACCATTTGACAATTTAGCCAGGCCTGTATATAGGGCGCGATCCATTTGATTCCAGAAGAGCTTGCGGGCGCCGGGGGCGTAGGCATCGTAGAAACCATTGGTGTAGCCAGGACCTACCCAGTCGTGGATATCGTCGGTGGGGCTCTGGGTATACATCCATCCCTTGGCATCGAGTTCCTTGTAGTTGTCGGTATTGCAATAGAACTTAGGCCAAACGCTAATCATAAAGCGACCATGCATCTGGTGCACGTTGTCGAGCATCTGCTGGGGATTGGGATAGCGCGAAGCCTCGAACTGGTGACTCCCCCACTGGTCCTCGGGCCAGTAGTTCCAGTCCTGTACGATATTGTCGATAGGGATATGACGCTTGCGGAACTCAGCGAGGGTGCCCTCAATCTCGTCCTGGGTCTTGTAGCGCTCACGACTCTGCCAGAAGCCCAGTACCCATTTGGGATAGAGCGAAGCCTTACCCGTGAGGGTGCGATAACCGCTGACCACCTGGTCGAGGTTGTCGCCAGCAATGAAATAGTAGTCCATATCCTTGGCCATCTCGCTCCAGATGCTGAGTTGCTCGCGCTCCTGTTTGCTACGGGGCTCAGCCACACGCAGTCCGCAGTAAGCCTCGCCACCATCGGGGCGCCACTCGATGCGCAACTGCACACGCTTACCCTGCTGCAATTCGGTAGAGAACTTATAGGCATTGGGGTTCCAAGCTGTACGCCAGCGCTCAGGCACTACCTCGTTGCCGTCGATATATACCTTAACGTAACCGGAGTAATACAGAATAAATTGACAATTGACAATTGACAATTGACCATTGAATGTTCGGGGTTCTAAGAACCCCTCATAGACAACGTTTGAGCCGGCGAGCTGGAAGCCTTTGGGGAGGTTTTTGATGCCGCCATTGTCGGTCTTCAACGCAATGGCTGATTTCTCAGGCGTACCATATTCATAATAGATAGAGTCCTCGTCGCGAACGAGCTTTTTGCCATGGGCATCGATATAGGTACCTGTGAGATGACCCTCCTTACCACTCTTATCATAGAGCTTGAAGGCACGATTGAGTTGCAGGTAATCGTTGGGATTACCAAAACGACAGTAGCTGTAGCTGTCCCACAGTAGTCCGTAGTTCTTATTGGAGAGTACGAAAGGAATGGATACCTTGGTGTTATACTGGAACAGGTCCTCGTTCTTGCCCTTCATGTTAAACTCCTCGCTCTGGTGCTGACCCAGGCCATAGAAAGCCTCATCATCGGGCGAGTCGAACTTCATCTGCCACGACAGACCATGCTTCTGCTCCTCGGGGACGGTATAGCCCGTCTTCATACCCAGTTCGCGCTCAGGAACGGTAAAGTCCCAGAACTTCTTACCCTCCTGGGCTTCCTTGAGCAACTGCTTGCCAGAGGCATCGAAGAAGGTAATCGCGCCAGTAGTCTTCTGTACCACCGCCTTTACCTTCTGGGTTTGAACCACCACATTGTCAGCATCCTCAGAAATGCTGTAGCTCCCCTTGGCAGGTGCTGTTTGTGGTACAATCATGAGCGAGGCAGGCTTAGTGGGTAATGCCTGCTTACTGGTGGCACGCACACGGATAATCTGGTTGTTAATCACTTCAAGGTAAACTACCTTGGCCTGACCACCATCAGGCGTAATAGTCACATTGTTTCCATTGGTCTGCACCACGGCTGCCATCATGGTTGAGGATAGCAGTAGGCCAGACACTAAAATTTGAATTCGTTTCATTTTTATATTATTGGTTGCAGTATAATGTTTAATGTTCAATGCTCAATGGTCAATGGTCAATGGTCTAGTCCTCGTCTAACATCACCGCTTCCTCTGGCAGTTGCTCTACGGGCAGGGTGATGGTGAAGACAGAACCGCCACTGGGGTTGTTCTCGGCAGTGATGGTACCACCATGCATCTCGACAATGGCCTTGACGAAGAACAGACTAATACCCGAATCATCGTCGCTCACCATCGGATCGAAGATAGTCTCCTCGCCACCCTCAGGGATACCTACGCCATTATCCGAGATACGGATAGAGCCAGAGGTAGAGGTCTTATCGACAAACACTTTTATGCGACAGTCGGTGGGGGAGAACAGCGCACAGCTGTTGAGCAGCATCTGTACCGCCTGGGCCATCTGCTCGCGGTCGAAATCGACGGTGAGATCGTTGGCCAATGGGAAGAACGAGAACTTGACATGTTTTCCCAACGGTGCCTTGAACTGGGCGCACTGCTCTTTCATGAAGTGCTGCAGGTCGTGTGGTTTCTTCACCGTCTCCTCGATGCTCCATGCCTCGTTGTAGAGTTCCTCGGCCTGCGCCTTCTGATCGTTCTCCTGCTGCTGTTGCAGCTCGGCACGCATCTCGGCCATCCACTGTTTCTTCATCACCTCCATGCGCAGGTAGTCGCGTTCGGTCTTCTCGGCCTGGCGCTTGAGGAAGAACCTACGCCAGATGAACACGCCTAAGAGTACCAGCCCCAGGAAGATGACCATAATCCAACGGTTACGCAACAGCGGCGGAGTGATGGTAATCTTGAGGGTAGCCTCGTTCTCGCCCATGGTGCCATCGGCATTGAGCATGCGCACATGCAGGATATAGTCGCCATGGTGCAACGACATATAGGTAATGTTAGGATCGTTCTCCTCGGTCTTGATCCACTTATCGCTGAAGCCTTCGAGCTGATAGACAAAACGCGACTCGTTGTGCATCTCGCCCTTATCGGTGGCCAGCTGGATGGTGAACTGACTCTCGTAATGGCGCAGGATGAGTTCCTTGCTCACGTTGAGGTCCTCCTCGAGAATCACACGTCCATCGTAAGCCTCGCCAATGCCCAACTGCTGTCCGAAGAGCTTAAGACCGCTGAAGATAGGTGTTTCGTTGTTGTCGATATTGGTAACCAGCTTGGGGTTGATGACATCCACGCCATTCACACCACCTACCAGTACCAGACCGTCGTGGGTGATGCAGATGGAACGCTGGTTGTAGGGGCCCTGCTGCAGACCATCCTTGGTGGTAAAGCTACGCACATTGAAGGTCCAGTTGCCCTGGTCGTCCTTCTTAGGTACCACGTTGGATACGCCATACTCGGTAACCACCCACATGGTGTGCTGCTTATCCTCGGCAATGCCCACCACGCTGGAACCAATCAGTCCGCTGTTCATATCCAGCAGCGTCTGCTTGTTGTTCTTCCAATCCACAATGCAACAGCCAGAGGTAGAGCCCTGCCATACCAAGCCACGACTATCCTCGACGACGCAGGTAGAAGAAGGCATGGCTGCCTGCTGCCCTTCGACGGCAGGAATCTTCATGTTGGCCACCTTGCCACTCACGGGGTTGATGAGCGAGTAGTACTGCGAGTGACCCACCATGAGCCAGCCTTTGGCATTCCAGTTGGCTGTGGTCATAAAGTCCTCGGGCATGGTAGAGTTATGTGAGTTGATGGTGCGGAACTGTCCGGTTTTGGTAGAGAGGCGCTGCACGCCACTACCCAGGGTACCCATCCAGATGTCTCCCCACTTATCCTCGGTAACCGACCAGATGTTGTTATTGAGCAATTTTCCGCTGGTATTCGCCATGGTGTAGTTCCTGACCTGTCCGTTGGAAAGGTGAATGAGTCCACCATTATAGGTACCAAACCATACCGAGCCATCCTTGGCGCCACAGCTGGCCACCATCACATCGCTGGCAAAGCCGCAGCGGGCCTTATCGTAAACCTCGGTCTCGCCAGTGGCTGGCAGGTATTTGATGATACCACGGTTGTCGGTACCAAACCACCAGTTGCCGGCAGCATCCACACAGGTGGTGTTCACGTCGCCCACCTCTAAAGTATTGAAGCCCAACAACTTTTCGATATACTGGTTCAGGCCATTACGATAACAGCCAATCCACATGTTACCAGAACGGTCGAGCATGAGTTTCTTGGTGGTGTTCTCGCTGATAGAGGTGGCGTCGTACTTGTTATGGACGAAGTTCTTAACCTCACCACGCTTCATGTCGATGACAAAGATACCCATGTGGTCGGTAGCCAGCCACATCCAACCGCGCTGATCCATGCACACATCCCACACCTCGAGACCTGCTGGCAGAGGGGGTACGCCATACTGTGCCAGATAATCGTTGAGATGGGCGTACCATTTCTTATCCTTCTGGTCGTACACAAACACATGGCCCACGTTCAGCACCCAGTAGTTGCTATGCTTATCCACATAGCAGTTATAAGCCTGACTCGACTGTCCGCCATTCAGCTTCATAAAGTCGTCGCGCTGGATAATCTCACCCTTCTCGCCATCGATAATCATCAGGTCGCCATCGGTTGAGGTGACCAGCAGCTTATCGTTCCACTCGGCAAAGTTAGAGAAGTTGTACTCCTTGGGAATCTCGTTCTGCTCGTAGCCATATTTGATGAGCTTATAGCTCTTTTTACGCGGGTTGTAGCAATACAGACCCTCGTCGTAGGTCTTGACCCAGAAACGCTTCTGCGAGTCGATATAGAAACGGTCGATATTACCCTTGATACCCCACTGCGCCAACACGGATTTGGGGTTGCGGTTCACCTGCTCGGTGAAGGGGTTGAACAGACTGTAGTTCATGCCCTGCTTGAGCCACAGCATACCGTCGGCATCCTCCCAGATCTGGTCTACCAGGTTGTTACGCAACGAGGTGGTATCGGTGGCATTGGAGTAATAGATACGGAAACGGTAGCCATCGTAACGGTTCAGACCATACGATGTGCCAATCCAGATAAAGCCACGCGAATCCTGGAACAGGTAGTTGATCTGTGAGTTTGACAGACCGTCGCGGGCATCCATACGACGGAACTTCATGTCGGGGATGACGGCTGTTGCCGCACTTGCAGTGAGGCAGAACAGACAGAGGATATAGGTAAGCAGACGTTTCATATATATACTATCAAAAGGTATTGTTATTTCTTAGCCGATGTTTCGCGGATGACCAGTTTCTGCGGCACAATCTTCTTGTAGATATGGCTGTCGCCATTGATATTCTTCAACAGCAGTTTGCAGGCCTCGGTACCCATCTCGTAGCTCTGATCGACAATGGCCGAGAGGCGTGGGGTGACATACCCCGCATGCACATCGTCGGTAAAACCAATGAGTGCCACATCATCGGGGATGCGCAGACCCAGCTGCTTGATGGCTGTAAAAGCGGCAAACGTGATGATATCGTTGAAGGCCAGGATGGCATCAGGACGGTTGGGCATCTGCAACAAGCGGGTGGCCGCCTCGAGGGCCCAGTCGAAATCAATCTTTTCGCACACCACCAGGTCGCGCTCGATGGGGATACGGTTCTCGCGCAGAGCCTCTAAGTAGCCATGCTTACGGCGCACCACCATATCCAGGTGGTTAGGACCGCCGATAAAGGCAATGCGCTTGCTACCAGTATCGATGAGGTGCTGGGTGGCCTGCTGGGCAGCGACGTCGCCATTGGCGGTGACACACGAGAATTTATCCGACAAACAAGTGCGTCCGAAGAACACCATGGGTATCTGCATGTTGTAGATCTCCTCGAAATGGCTGTAGTCGCGGGTGTCCTGCGCCAGACAGGCAATGATACCCTCGACATGCAGGTTGATGAAGTTATCGATGGCTTTCACCTCGAGCTCGCTATCCTCGTGGGTGTTGGCGCTGATAACCGAGTAACCGGCCTTGCGGGCCTCGTCCTCGATACCATCGAGCACAGCTGCATAGTAGTGCGTAACCAGGTTAGGCACCGCCACGCCAATGACTCTGGGCGCCTCTTTACGTAAACTCTGCGCAAAGGGGTTGGGACGGTAATTCATCTTACGCGCCAGCTCCTTCACCTTCTCCTGCATGGCCGCACCAATCTCGGGCGAGCTACGCAAGGCACGACTGACAGTAGCTATACTTACGCCCAATTCCTGAGCGATATCCTTGAGTGAGGTTCTACGTTTAATTGTTACCATTTACGTATTCATATCATGTGACGTTGCAAAGGTACATATTTTTTTGAATATCTCAAACGTTTACGTGCTATTTTTTACGTTAAGCTATTGATTTTAAGCATTTTTCTTCGTACCTTTGCACCAGCAAAATCAGAAATGAGTAATGAATAGTTGATAATAAGTTAGTTAGAAAATGGAAAAGCAAAACTGTCGGGATGACACTCTTGCTTTTTATTTTTAGTCGCGTTTCAAACCATTGTCAGAACGTGGCTCGTACCATGAAACGAATTCCATGCTTGTGGGCTGTAGGCAGCTCGTTGTAGTTCAATCGACGTACATACTCTACATGAATAATCTTGAAGATATTGTGCACACCTAAGCTGAGCTCCATGTAAGGACGCTTGGGGTCGATGACATAGCTACCTTCGGGGAAGTACATCAGGATAGGGTTGCCGATGTTGTGATCCTTGTAGGGATTGTTCTTATCACTGAGTTCGCCCCACAGTACACGGAAGCCAATCCACTCACGCCACTTGAGCTTACGCAACAGGGGGATGCGGTTGAGAATCTTACCGTTCATATCCCAGTTGACCTGTCCCGACAGGAAGCGGTCGGTGGGAAACTCCATGTTGTTGATGGCCTCGAAGGTATAGTCCTGCACGATATACGAGAGGTTGGTCTCGGGCATAATGAGCAAGGGGAAGGGAACCTTCTCCCACTGGATACCACCCTTGACCTTGAAGTCCATCTTACCCCACGACTTGAGCCAGAAGCGCTTGTAGATAGAGCCCTCGGTATAGTTATAGCTATACTGACCGCCCAGCACATCCTTCAAGCCCAGGGTGTGACTAACGGTAAACACAGGGGCATCGAGGTTGATGGGCAGGCGGCGCTGCTTGGTGTTGATAAAGGTCTCGCCAGGCGCAAAGCGCAATTCTGCACGCAACTCGGTGGTGCGGATCTTCTGGCTGGCGGCTCTAGCCGAGCTAGGCGAACTAGCCGGGCTAGATAAACTAGCCGGGCTAGAAAGGCTAGAAAGGGGGATAAAATACAGGTTGCCAGCAGCCTCGTTCTCCTCGAGTTTCATGGAGAGTGTGGTGCGGAAACCCCAGTCCTCCTCGCGCTCGAAAGTCAACGACTGACGGTTGTAGAACATCATCTTATCCACCTTGCTCCACTTAAAGGCGGTAAACACATTATCCTTATCGGTGTGCAGGAACTTATCGGATGGTGACATCACATCGTAGGTAGATGAGAAGGTGAGTGTGCGCTGGGGGAATTCGCGCGGCAGGTACTCCTTCTTGTTGAACGACCAGATCAGGTCGCCCTTGTAGTACCATTTCTTAGAGTCCCAACCACGGGCCACATAACCACGGGCAAAGAAGTTGGAATCGAGATTAGCCGTGGTCTGGGCAGAGATACGTGTACGGATACCATCGATGATATTCCGGGTAATCATGGTGTTGATAGGACCGATATCCACCTTGCTGGGGTGATCCTTGGTGCCTGTCTCCACAAAGTTCTCGACCAGCGCCTTCAAGCCGAACAGGATCCACTTGAAGCCCTTGACATTCTGCATACCGTTGACAAACTGGTCCATCTGACTCTCGGCCTTCGTGAGCTCTACCTGACGGTACTGGTTCCAGAACTCGTCGCTACGCATCATGGCGTTCACATCCTTCACCTCTTTCTTAGAACCCTTGAACAGCTGTCGGGGCAGTTCGTCGAAGGCGTAATCGTTGATACGGGTGTTACGGATGACGGCAAACTTCTGCAGGAAGTTGGCCAGCTTGAGTTCGGTAAACATATCATCCACGCTCAGCACCCAGTCGCCATCGGGCAACTGCGTGAACTCCTGCACCACCTGCATATTCTCCACGAAGTTTACATCGCTCTTCTTGGGGATGGTCATCTCGCAGCGCTTGACCTGCCAACTGCTGTCGGCCAGGATGTACAGGTCGCCACGGAAACCAAAGTCCTGCTGGTTGTTGGGCAGGAAGTGCAGATGGTAGCACAGGTCCTTATCCACCATCAGCGTGTCCTCGATATAATAGCGGTAGAAGCCGATGGCATCCTTACCGATGGGCGAGGTGAAAGGATACTGCAGCATACGTATCTGATCGTCGTAGATGTTGACATCGGTAAACACATCCTTCATGATGGTGTTCAGGATATCGCCTGTCTGGAACAGATCGTTGATACCCTGGGTGTTGATACCCTTGATAATCGTCTTCTCGTCGTGTGGCTTTTTGCGATAGATCTTCTGCGATACCGTCTCGTCTACGCTGATGGGCAGGATGAGCTTGTTGTTATACGGGCACGCCTCGATCTGGTCGATGAGCCACTGTTTCTTCTTATACTTGGGCGAATCGAGTACCTCGGGCTTAAAATCGTTGAGCGCCAGCGTTATCTTCTGGTACTTGTTGTACTGATAATAATCACGGTTGTCGAGATCGGTCTGTTTCTTGGCGGCTATCACCTTACGCATCATCTCAACAGCCGGGTTGTTCTTACGACTGTAGCGGCCACGCTTGGTTTTGATGGTGACCTCTTTCAGCATCTTATTATCGGTCTTGAGCGCTATCTTGATGACGCTCTTGATACCCGAGTTAATCTGTACCGTGTGGGATACGTAGCCTACCGACGTAAAGGTAAGCTGCCAGCCATTATGACGGGCAATAGAAAAATTGCCATCGAGATCCGAAGCCACTCCTACCCCATGACCCAGGTACTGGGCACTGGCAAAGGGGATGGGCTCGCCGGTCTTGGCATCCACAATCTGTCCGCTGATGGTGTGCTGCGCCAGCGCACCCAGCGTTAACAGCAGCATACAAACCAAAAGGTTTAATCGTTTGTTCATTTACTTTAAAATCTGTGTTAAGTCTGTTATTACTTTCCCGGCGGGTGACTCATCAACGGGATCGTTGGTCCATCCTTCGCCTTTAAACCATACAGTGTGACATCCCGCCTTACCGGCTGGGATAATATCCTTATCCATACTATCGCCTACTACCACCACCTCGTCGGGGCACATACCCAGGGCCTCAACGCCTAAGGTAAAAATCTGTGGGTCGGGCTTACGAACGCCTACCACGGCGCTCTCTATAATCGTATCAAAAATGCCATCCAACTGAAACTCCTTGAGCACGGTGGCGATGTTGCCATAGAAATTGCTGACCAGCACCATGGGGTACTGCTGTTTGAGTTGCAACAACACCTCGCGACTATGCGCTGTTTCCTCGCAGGTGCGAGGGTAGAGATCATCTACTAGGGGGGCAAGATAATCCAGGGGATCTAATGGGGCTAGCTGGGCTAGATATTCCAGCTGGATGCGGATTTTGGTTTCTATCGTTTTGTAGAACGTGAAATCGGGCTGGATAATGGGATTCTTACCCAATGTGCGCTCGGCATGTACATAAGCCTCGCGGAACGCCTCCTCGGTAACAGGCACCTGCTGACGCTCGTAAGCATGCCAGATGACCTTGCCCCAGTGCTGTCCACCTGTGTCGAGTGTACCTCCGTAATCAAATATATAACCCTTAATCATAACTCAGCGCAAAGTTTCTCGTGCTTACTGTGCATGTACATATACATGGCCTGGAAGACAGTTATCTCTACCAAGGGATACACCCATGGGCAATCCAGCAGACAGGTGACATAGATGGTGATGGCACGCGCATTGAAGGTGAGCAGGTTGGTGTACTTCATCAAAGGACGACTACCTGCCAACAGGCGCTGACGGATATCCTCGGAAGGCTGCTGCTTCCAACGCTCAAAGAACTTCTGGAAGTTGGGTGTGCGCTGCTCCTGACTTTTACAGTAGTTGGCATAATTATAATAGAACACGCGCGAGAGCACATCGCTCTTAGGCAACGACTCGTAGTGCGCACGCTGCTGCTTATAGTTATCGAGCTCGCTACCATCCTTACCCAACAGGAAGAAGAGGTGGATCTGACGGTAGTAGTCGGCCAGAGAGCTCTGTTTGGCATGCAGACCGATGCCAGCAGCGGCACACAGCAGGAAGCCCCAGAAGCGCCACTCGATATCGGTGCCAGGGATGGTCTGATACCACAAGCGGGCCACAATACCCAAGTAGATAGAGGTGAACCACAAATCGCCCGAGAAGCCATCGAGCATACGACCAATCAGGGTTTTCTTACCCGTGATACGAGCCATCTGACCGTCGGTAGAGTCGCAGAAGTTAGCAAACATCAGCAACAGTACACCATAGATGTTATGCAGCAGGTCGGTGTAATGAAACATCCAACCGGCACCCACACCTAAGAATATCGATACAATGGTAATCACATTGGGGTGGATATCGAGTTTGTTCCACAACAAGGCGAATACCAGTCCTATGGGACGTGTGAAATGCACGTCCAACCACTCTTCAGTATCCTCTGATTTAAATGATAATTTCAGTAATTCCTTAAAACTTGACATTATTTTAATTTACAATTTAACTATTTACCATTTACAATTTATTATAGCAATTTTGCAATCGCTGCGGCGGCTTCGTCGCGACAACGCGAAAAGCTGGGCCAGTCGTTAAAATCTATCACGCAGTAGCTGCCATCCTCGCGGATGATGCAGTCGCCACCATATACGCTGATGCCTACTGTCTGCGCCAACTTCTCAGCATCGGCCTGCAGTGCCTCGACCACAAAGGGATAATGACGGGCGGTACCATTACGCAGTTCGTCGTTGAACTTGGTGTCGCCATCGTCGGTGGGATAGTAATAGCGGAAGAAGTCTGTACCAGCCACGCCATAGAACTTAACCAGATCGCCAGGCACGTGGGCACTGACGGTATAGGTCGTGATGCCACGCTGCTGGAAGGCAGCAATCTTCTCGTTCAGCTCCGTGGGATTAGCGGCATACTGTACATCGCTCTTATCCTGTGCAGCGGCATCGCCACGCTTCAGCCAGTAGCCATGAGAACCCTGGCGTGGTGGCATGGGGGTGCCCAGCTGCTGCATGAGTGCCTCTAACTGGCAGCGCGCGCAGTTAGCAATACCCGCCGATGTGTTGATGGTGGGCTTATCTTGCAGCTTTTGGAGTGTTTCGGGCAGGCGACCCATCGAGAAGATACGATCGTAACCGTCAGGATGAAACGGTTGCTCCTCGCTCACCATCTCCACCTCGTGACCAGCCGCACACAGTTTTGCGCCTACTGCCCCGAGTATAGCCTTGTCCTTCTCAACCGAATTCGGCGAGAACACCTCCGCCCGCTGTACTAATAATACCTTCATCAATTTTGATACTTCGTATCGAGCCCTCTCACGCTCGGCAAAGCTCAAGCAAGCTTGGCGATGCACTCGCTTAATCGAGGCCTTCAATGTTCAATGTTCAATGTTCAATGTCCAAAAAGGCTTCTGCCTTTTCGATGTCGCTCGCATGATCGATATCCAGCACCTTTGAGAAGGGATAAGCCTTGAGCAACAAGCCTTCGGCCACCAGGGCACGCTGGAAGTTGCGCATGCGACTCTCGCCACGCTCGATACAGCGCTGCAGCACAGGGATGGCCTTAGGTGTTAAGCCATAGATGCCACCACTGATATACTTAGGCTGCTCACAAGTATCAAAGAAACCGGTAATCTGCAGGGCATCATTGACATCCACATACAGGGGTTTCTCGTCGTCGATATAGTCGGTAACGCCCATCAGACCATCAATCTCGCCAGTCTGTGTCAGCAACTCAAAAGTCTTGGCATAGGTAGCGAACTCCTTTTCATGGAAGATGGTATCAACGGTGGTGAGCACAAAAGGCTCGTCGGTGAGCCACTGACTCAGCTCCCAGGCGCTGTGCATAGAGCTGGGAGTGCTCTTCACGATAAACTTCAGGGGCACTTGCTTTGCCTCTGCTATCTCCTTCAGATGCGCAGCCACAGCCGTCATCTGTTCATTACAAATCACACATATTTCGCTGGCGCCATTGGCATTAAACACACGTATCAATCGGTCGATCAGATGTTCGCCACCCACCTTTACCAGGGGCTTTGGCGCCTGTACGCCTTCTTGTGCCAATCGCGATCCCTCGCCAGCAGCTATAATTGCATATTTCATCCTGAATCGTCAAAAATTACTAGTTTTCGGCGACAAAGGTACGCATTTTTACCGAATTACGAAAACTTTGGCTATATATTTAGGTTTTATTTACTATAAAACCCTGAAAAAAGGTGGGGATTTAACGCCCCACCTTCAGATTATCGGTATCAATGTCGCCTGAACCACTTTTATTTTTGTTCATGGATTGGACAGTGCCCCGGAGGTCGATATCGCCTGAACCCATGAGCTGGGCATCGACTGAACCACAGCCTTTAACGAAATCAACATTCACATCGCCAGAGCCACGCAAGGTGATACGGGTAGCTTTGGCATTCTGCTGGCGCAGGTTGATATCACCCGAGCCAATCAGCGTAACGTCGCTCTCGCGGGTATCGAGGTTACGGATAGAGGCATCGCCTGAGCCTACCACCTCGAGATTGCAGCGATCGCACAACAACGAAGCGAACTGGATGTCGCCAGAGCCCTTCAGGTTGATGGTGATATTATCGGTATCCACAGGTCTCTCGCTGATGAAATCGCCTGAGCCACCCAAATAAACCGATACCAGGTCGGGCGAAGTAACGTACACAGCCAACGTGTAGTCGCCACCGAAATTAATGTTAAACATACCTATCTTACCACGATTACGAATGGTGAGTTTGCCATCAGACACATCGGTAAGAATGTTATCAACAATTTCCTTAGGACCTTTGACCTTAACTGAGAAGGAGTCGGCCTGCTGATAGTAAACGGTGGGCGAGCCATACACCTCGATACCCTCGAAACCACGCAACGAACGACTCTCGGTAACCTTAGGACCAGAATCACCGAACTTAAACGACATGTTTTCGCGACTACAGCTGCACGAAGTCAGCAACAACGCCAGAAGGACAAACAGAAAATACTTTAATTTCATTGAACTTTGATATTTGAACATGGAACTTTAAAACTTTTTCTGACTGTTAGACGTTGTAAACAGTAGAAAAGTTGCAAAGAACCCAAACTTTTTTAGCTTAATGGGAGCTCAACCCAGAAACGCGAACCATTGCCGAGCACAGAATCAACACCAATGGCACCACCTAAGCTCTCGACATGACTCTTGGCTACCGACAAGCCCAGACCTGTGCCAGGCACATACTCATCGACCTTGAAGAAACGTTCGAAGATGCGCTCCTGATGTTCCTCGGCAATACCCTTACCCGTATCGAGTACCCACAACAGGAGCTTTTCGCCTTGCTGCAGATCGAAGCCCAAAGTGATAGAGCCTTGTGCGGTGAACTTGACGGCATTCTGCATCAGGTTGTTGACAATCTCCTTGAACTTGGTGATATCGGTGTTCATCATGATCTCGGGATAAGGGAACTGGGTGGCCAGTACCACGGTGCTGCCATCTACCATGGTGCGGTAGTAATCGGCAATCTCCTGCAACACAGGCACGATGTTGGTCTGCGACTTGACCAAGCTCTTGGCCTCGGCCTCGACCTTTGACATGCTGACCAATCCATCGATGATATTGAGCAGCTTATAGTTATTTTTCTGGATTTCGGAGATAAGCTGGTTACGATCCTCCTCACTCTCAACCACTGGCAGCAAGTCGGCAAAACCTACGATGGCATTCAGTGGGGTACGGATTTCGTGACCCATATTAGCCAGGAAGGCAGTCTTCAAGCGGTCGCTCTCCTCGGCCTTGTTACGGGCAGCAATCAGGTCGGCCTCCATCTGCTTCTGGGCATCGATACGCATAGAGGTACCTACGATACGGGTAGGATTGCCATCCACATCGCGGGCAGCAATGGTACCATAACTCTCCTCCCAATAGTAAAGGGCACCTTGTCCGAGTTTTACACGATACACCTCGTGATAAGATGGTGTGGCACCTGTGCAGATCTTATCGACGGCCATTCTGACACGCTGGGAATCGGCCTTATCGATGACATTGACAAGGTCGTCGACAGGGAATTCGGGCGGCCCCACCAAACCACCTTTGTTATCGCGGAAATCAGCATCGACAAACAGCATCATAGTAGGCACATCGATATGCCACGTACTGAGTTTCATGGCCTTGAGCACAAACTCGGACTCGACATTGTTCTGACGCACCTTCTCGAGCTCGACCAACTCGGTCTGGAGCTTACGACCCGAGCGACGCTGAACAAAAATCATGATGAGCAGCCACATGAACAACAACGCTCCACCTATCCAAAGGGCCGGAACGAGGAACGGACTTTCTGTTTGCGCGTATAGTAGCAAATTATACATCTTGGGTTTTGAATTAACGTGGCAAAAGTAAGGAAATTATTTGGAAATCGAGCATTTTTTGGCCGTTTTTTATAAAAAACGAAGATTTTTTGTTAGATTAACAGTAAAAAAGCGCATTTTTGAGCGAACTTTCATTACCTTTGCACGCTGTAAACTAATAGAAATGGAGCAAAAGTTTGAATTGATCGCCAAAACGTTTATGGGACTGGAACCTGTACTGGCGAAAGAGCTGACCCAATTGGGGGCTAACGATGTTGAAATCGGTAGACGAATGGTTTCGTTTACGGGTGATAAGGAAATGATGTATCGTGCCAACTTTCAGTTGCACACGGCTATCAGAATTCTGAAGCCAATACGCCATTTTAGAGCTAAGAGCGCAGACGATGTGTACGAAGAGATCAAGAAGATTGACTGGACTGAATATCTGGGTACCGACAAGACCTTTACGGTTGACGCGGTGGTCTTCTCTGAAGAATTCCGCCACTCAAAGTTTGTTTCGTATAAAGTAAAGGATGCGATTGTTGACCAATTCCGTGAGAAGACGGGCAAGCGCCCCAATATATCGGTGGCCAACCCCGACATCCGACTGAACATGCACATTGCTGAAGACAAATGTACGCTGAGTCTCGACTCAAGCGGTGAGAGTCTGCACCGTCGTGGCTACCGCCAGGAGAGTGTAGAGGCACCACTGAACGAGGTGTTGGCAGCAGGTATGATCCTGCTGAGCGGATGGCAGGCCGATACTGATTTCATCGACCCCATGTGTGGTAGCGGTACCCTGCTGATTGAGGCTGCCCTGATAGCCAAGAACATGGCACCAGGCTTGTTCCGCAAGGAGTTTGCCTTTGAGAAGTGGCCCGACTTTGATGCCGACCTGTTTGATGAGATCTACAACGACGAGAGTCAGGAGCGTGAGTTCAACCACAAGATTTACGGCTACGATATCGACATGAAGGCTGTGAACACAGCCCGCATGAACGTGAAGGCTGCCGGACTGAGCGATATCATCACCGTGGAGCAGCAGGACTTCAAGAACTTCACACAGCCTGCCAACAAGAGTATCATCATATCGAACCCACCTTATGGTGAGCGTATCTCAACACCCGACCTGTTGGGTACCTACAAGATGATTGGTGAGCGATTGAAGCACCAGTTCAAGGGTAACGATGCCTGGATACTGAGCTATCGCGAGGAGTGCTTCGACCAGATTGGACTGAAGCCCAGCATCAAGATACCTCTTTATAATGGCAGTCTGGAGTGCGAGTTCCGTAAGTACCAGATGTTTGACGGTAAGCTGAAGGACTTCCGCTCGGAAGGTGGCGTGGTGAAGACCGAAGAGGAGAAGCGCCAGATGGCCGAGAAGCACCGCTTTAAGAAGGAGCGCGAGTTTAAGAAACGCCTGGAAGAGAAAGAGGAGAACGAGGAGGCCGATATTCTGAACTTTACTTTCCATAAGCATGATATTGGCAGAAACCGCGGCGGGCATGAGAGCTTTGACCGCAGTGGTAAGGACCGCAAAGAGCGTAAGGAGTTCAGCAAAGGCGACCGCAAGGAGTTTGGTAAGGGCAAGGACCGCAAGGACTTCAAGCGTGGCGGCAAGCGCGACTTCGGCAAAGGCAAGGACTTTGGAAAGAAAAGGAGATTTGATGATGATGAAGATTAAACTGATGGTGGCCGCACTGGCCATGATGATGACTGCCACAACCATGAGCGCTCAGGATAAGAAACTGTTTACACTCGAAGACCTGAACTTCGGCGGTAACAACTATGCCAACCTGCGACCACAGAACATGTGGCTGACATGGTGGGGCGAGCAGCTGATTCAGCAGGATGTAGAGGCCTGCTACACCATCAACACCAAGACAGGTAAGAAAACCCTGCTGTTTACACTCGACGACATCAACAAGTGGGCAGGTAGCGATGATACCAAGTATGTGCGCCACCTGATGAACGCCTCTTTCCCCTACCCCAACAAGCCTATCGTAAAGCTGGGTAACAGGAAAGCGGTGATTCTGCTCGACTTCAAGGCCAAGCAGATTATCTGGCAGGACAGCATAGCCGGACAGCAGGCCTACGACTGGAACGCCACCTCGCGTGCCACAGCCTATGTGGAGAACCACCAGTTGTTCGTGGTAGATGGTGCCGGTAAGAAGCACCAGTTGAGTACTGATGGCAGCAGAGAGATTGTATACGGTCAGAGTGTGCATCGCAATGAGTTCGGTATCGACAAGGGTACCTTCTGGAGTCCTGACGGCAGCAAGCTGGCTTTCTATCGCATGGACCAAAGCATGGTTACCGACTATCCACAGGTAGATATCTTCCCACGTAACGCCAGTTACGAGCCCGATAAGTACCCTATGGCCGGCATGACCAGTCACAAGGTAACTGTGGGTGTGTTTGACGTGAAGAGCGGAAAGACCGTGTACCTGCAGGCTGGTGACCCCACCGACCGCTATTTCACCAACATCAGTTGGGCGCCCGATGCCCAAACGGTGTATATGCTGGAGCTGAACCGTCAACAGAACGACTGTCGTCTGGTATCGTATGATGCCACCACAGGTAAGAAGATTGCCGAACTGTATCGTGAGACATCGGACAAATACGTGGAGCCACAGCACCCCATCGAGTTCCTGCCTTGGGATGCACAGAAATTTGTGATGCAGAGTCAGAAGGATGGCTATAACCACCTGTACCTGTTTGATAAAAACGGTAAGCAGCTGAAGCAGATTACCAGTGGTCAATGGGTGGTAATGGAGGTATTAGGCTACAACCTGAAGGACAAATCGGTGATTATCGCCTCGAATGAGCTGAGTCCACTGCAGCGTAACCTCTGGGCTGTAAACATCAGCACTGGCAAGCGCACCCTGCTGGATAACGGTAAGGGCGTGCATCGTGGTGAGTTGTCGGCTACAGGTGCCCTGTTGTTCAACAAATACCAGGAACCCACCGTTCCTAACAACATTGAAGTAACCAGCACCCACAAGGCAGCCCCCATCACCCTGCTGAAAGCCGCCGACCCCTGGGCAGCCTTCCAGCAGCCTATCTATGAGAACGGCAGCATCAAGGCCGCTGATGGCACTACCGACTTATATTATAGAATGGTGAAGCCACACGGCTTTGACCCCAACAAGAAATACCCCACCGTGGTTTACGTGTATGGCGGACCTCACGCCCACAACGTAGATGCCTCGTGGCACTGGGCCAGCAGATCGTGGGAGACCTACATGGCACAGAAGGGTTATATCTGCTTTATCATCGACAACCGTGGATCGGAGAATCGCGGCAGAGACTTTGAGCAGGCCACCTGGCACCAGTTAGGTCAGGTAGAGATGCAGGACCAGATGAAGGGTGTGGAGTTCCTGAAGCAGCAGCCATACGTGGATATGAACCGACTGGGTGTACACGGTTGGAGCTTTGGTGGATTTATGACCATCAGTCTGATAACCAACTACCCCGACGTGTTTAAGGTAGGTGTGGCTGGCGGTCCGGTGATTGACTGGAAATGGTATGAGGTGATGTATGGCGAGCGCTATATGGGCACCCCACAGGATAACCCCGAGGGTTATGCCAAGAGCAGTCTGATCAGCAAGGCCAAGAACCTGAAGGGTAAGCTGCAGATTATCACGGGTTACAACGATAACACCGTGGTGCCACAGCACTGCCTGAGTTTCCTGGATGCCTGTATCAAGGCCGGCACACAACCCGACTTCTTTGCCTACCCCGGCGAGGAGCATAACATGCGTGGTCATGCCTCAGTGCACCTGCACGAGCGCATCACCCAATACTTCGAAGACTATTTAAAGTAATCATAAAGTTCAAAGTTCAAAGATGAAAATCTTACTGTTAGGAAGTGGCGGACGTGAGCACGCCTTAGCTTGGAAAATTGCTCAGAGTGATAAATGCGAAAAGCTTTACATCGCCCCAGGTAATGCCGGTACCAGCAACTGCGGAGAAAATGTAAATATGAAAGCCGACGACTTTGAGGCTATCAAGCAGTTCGTAGTTGAAAAGGGCATTCAGATGGTAGTGGTAGGTCCTGAGGATCCATTGGTAAAGGGTATCTACGACGACCTGAAGGCTGATGAGCGTACCAAGAACGTACCAGTTATCGGTCCTTCAAAGGCAGGTGCCGTGCTCGAAGGCTCGAAGGATTTTGCCAAGGCCTTTATGGAGCGCCATCACATCCCCACAGCCCGCTATCAGACCTTTGATGGCGAACATCTGGAAGAGGGACTAAAGTTCCTGGAGACACTCGAGGCGCCCTACGTGCTGAAGGCCGACGGCCTTTGCGCTGGTAAGGGTGTGCTGATTCTGCCTACACTCGACGAGGCCAAGAAAGAGCTGAAGGAGATGCTGGGCGGTATGTTCGGTAACGCTTCGAGTCGCGTGGTGATCGAGGAGTTCATGAGCGGTATCGAGTGCTCGGTGTTCGTACTCACTGATGGCAAAAACTATAAGATTCTGCCAGAGGCCAAGGACTACAAGCGTATTGGCGAGCACGACACTGGTTTGAACACCGGCGGTATGGGTAGCGTTACACCCGTGCCTTTTGCCACCAAGGAGTGGATGCAGAAGGTAGAGGACCGCATTATCCGTCCAACCGTTGAGGGTCTGGCTGCTGATGGTATCGACTACAAGGGCTTTATCTTCTTCGGACTGATTAACCGCACCAACACCCCCAGCAAGGAGGCTGAGCCATACGTGATTGAGTATAACTGCAGAATGGGCGACCCAGAGACAGAGAGTGTGATGCTGCGCCTGAAGAGCGACCTGGTTGACCTGTTTGAGGGTGTGGCCGAGGGTAATCTCGACCAGCGGGCCATTGAGTTCGACGAGCGTGCTGCTGTTTGCGTAATGCTGGTATCGGGTGGTTATCCACAGGCCTATAAGAAGGGCTACCCCATCACAGGCATCGAGGATGTGGAGGGCAGCATCGTATTCCACGCAGGTACAGCCCTAAAGGATGGCGAGGTAGTGACCAATGGCGGACGCGTAATTGCCGTATCATCATATGGTAAGGACAAGGCCGAGGCCCTGCAGAAGTCGTTCGAGGAGGCACAGAAGATACAGTTCACCGACAAATATTTCCGTCGAGACATCGGCGCTGATCTGTAGTGAAAAGATTTCAGAATAAAATAGCTGAGAGCCGTCGCACGTTGCCGATCACCATACTGTATGGTGTCGGCATCTGGCTTTTGGCGGGGGTGGTACATCAGGGTTGGTGGTTCCAGTTCCTGTGTTTCTTTGCATCGGCATATGCCATGATTCACCTGAACAACATCAACATGCTGATACGTATCTACAGTCGCTCGGTTACAGTTTTTTATATTCTGTTGGCCTGTTCAGCCACGTGGATGTTCGGCTCCATACAAGGTACGGTGCAGGTGCTCAGCATGGTACTAGGTCTGTTGCTGCTATGCTCGTGCTATCAGGACCAGAAGAGCGTGGGGCACACGTTCTACCTATATATGCTCATCAGCATTGTGAGTTTGCTGGAGCCGCACTTCCTGCTATATGTGCCCATCTTCCTGCTGCTGATGGCCACCACCATCTACTCGCTGAGTGTGCGTACCTTTTTTGCGGCACTCATCGGATTAGTTACACCCTACTGGCTGTATACCGGTTGGCGACTCTATATCTACAGATATCAACCCGAGGTGGCTTTCGACTATCTGAACCGTTTTACAGAAGTACAATGGAGCACCGACTATACAGCCGTGACCACCCAGCAGTGGGCTTACTTAGCCTTGCTGGTAGTGCTGTTTATCGTGGGTACCATCCACTTCTGGATGAACAGCTACAAGGACAAGATACGTGTGCGCCAGATATACAACAGTATGATGATGCTCACCATCTACACCCTGATACTGATGGCCCTTCAGCCACAGCAGTACAACACGTTTATTGGTATGCTCACCATTGTGGTGTCGCCCATCGTGGCCCACTTCTTTACCCTTACCAATAGCAGATTGAGCAACCTGTTCTTTATCGTAACCATGGCCACAATCCTATTCCTAACAGGCATGAACCTATGGATTTCATAATCAGTCTACTCACACAATACGGCTATTGGGGCATGCTGTTGGCAGCCTTCCTGGCTGGCAGTTTCTTTCCATTCTCAAGCGAGGCTGTGATGGTGGGACTGATGGCCACAGGACTTGACCCATGGACACTGATGATATACGGTACCGTGGGCAACGTACTGGGCAGCGTGTTCAACTACGGTGTGGGACGCATGGGTAAGATAGAGTGGATAGAGAAATACCTGCATGTCAAGAAAGAAGACCTTGACAAGGCCCACCGTTTTCTGGCAGGTCATGGTGCCTGGATGGGCTTTTTTGCCTTTCTGCCCGTGTTGGGCAGCGCCATCACCATCGCTTTGGGACTGATGCGATCGAATGTGGTGATTACATTCATAGCCATTACCTTAGGCAAATTATTCCGTTATATTATCTTAATTTACGGAGCTGGCTTGTTTATATAGATATTTTTTATGTAACTTTGCACCACCAAACGCGAATTTTAACGTTAAAGTAAAAAAATAATTTTATAATGAAACAATTTAGATTAGTAGACAACACGTTGGGCTGGCTGACATTCCTGATTGCGGCCTTTGTCTATTGTTCTACCATCGAGCCGACAGCCTCGTTCTGGGACTGTCCCGAATTTATTACTACTGGTTATAAACTGGAGATTGGTCACCCACCCGGGGCACCTTTCTTTATGTTGACAGCAAACCTGTTTTCGCATTTTGCCAGCGATGCCACCCAGGTGGCCCGTATGGTGAACACCATGAGCGCCCTGCTGTCGGCTACGTGTATCCTGTTCCTGTTCTGGACCATCACACACCTGACACGCCGACTGCTGATCAGCAACTGGAGTGAGCTCAGCATGCCCAAACTGATTGCCATCGAGGCATCAGGCCTGGTAGGTGCCTTGATCTACACCTTCAGCGATACCTTCTGGTTCTCGGCTGTTGAGGGTGAGGTTTACGCTTACTCATCGGCCTTTACCGCTGTGGTATTCTGGCTCATCCTGAAATGGGAGGATCAGGCCGACGAGCCTCATAGCGATCGCTGGCTGATTCTGATTATGTATATGACCGGTCTCTCGATTGGCGTACACCTGCTGAACCTGCTGTGTGTGCCTGCCATCGTGCTGGTATATTACTACCGCCGTTTCCCAGATGCCAACCTGAAGGGTTCGCTCATCGCACTGGCCGTATCAGTAGTGATTCTGGCTGCTGTGCTCTATGGCGTGGTGCCTGGCATCATCACTGTTGGTGGCTGGTTTGAGCTGTTCTTTGTGAACACCCTCGGTATGCCATTCAATACCGGTGAGATCATCTACCTGATCCTGTTGGTATCGTGCGTGATCTGGGCTGTTTACGAAACCCAGACTCAGAAACACTCGCTGACTATCCAGAACCTGGCATTCCTGCTGTCGGTAGGTATGTTGGGTATCCCCTTCTACGGTTGGGGCTGGTCGGCTTTCCTGATTGGTGTAGTGGTACTGGCAGCTCTGTGGTTCCTGCTGAAGTACACCCGTGAAAAAGAGCTGCTCATCACAGCCCGCATGAAGAACACCATGCTGCTGTGTATGCTGATGCTGATGATTGGTTACTCGAGCTACGCTCTGATTGTCATCCGTTCGTCGGCTAACCCACCAATGGACCAGAACTCACCTGAGGATATCTTTACGCTGGGTGACTACCTGGGACGTGAGCAGTACGGTCAGCGTCCGTTGTTCTACGGACCAGCCTACACCTCGCAGGTTGCCCTGGAGCAGGATGGCAACTACTGCAAGCCTGTCATGAGTAAGGGTAAGCCCGTATATCAGCGTAAGGAGAAGGCTACTGCTGATGAGAAGGACTCGTACTTTGTAGTACGCACCAAGGATGAATACAAGTATGCACAGAATATGCTGTTCCCACGTATGTATGATGCCGGTCATGCTGCCGCTTACGAATCGTGGATGGGTGGAGTTGACGGCACGCAGGTACCTTACGACCGCTGTGGCGAACAGATGATGGTGAAGGTGCCCTCGCAGTTGGAGAACATCCGCTTCTTCCTGAGCTATCAGTGTAACTTTATGTACTGGCGCTACTTTATGTGGAACTTTGCCGGACGACAGAATGATATCCAAGGCAACGGTGAGCTGGAGCATGGTAACTGGATTACCGGCTTCTCGTTTATCGATAATGCCCGCCTGGGCGACCAGAGCATGCTGCCCACAGAGCTGAAGGAGAACAAGGGACATAACGTATTCTACTGCATGCCGCTGATACTTGGTTTGCTGGGCTTGTTCTGGCAGGCTTGGTACACCCGCAAGCGTAAGACTGTGGTGAACGGCGTTGAGAAGACCGTAGAAGAGCCTATCGGCATTCAGCAGTTCTGGGTGGTATTCTTCCTGTTCTTCATGACAGGACTGGCCATCGTGATCTATCTGAACCAGACACCTATGCAGCCACGTGAGCGCGACTATGCCTATGCTGGTTCGTTCTATGCCTTTGCCATCTGGTGTGGTATGGGTGTAGCTGCCATCATCGACTGGCTGAACCGCAAGCTGAAGAAGGAGAACCTGGTAGTGGCAGCTGTGATTGGCGTTGCCTGTCTGCTGGTGCCCATCCAGATGGCCAGTCAGACTTGGGACGATCACGATCGCTCGGGTCGTTACTGCTGTCGCGACTTCGGTCAGAACTACCTCATGACCTTGCAGGAAGAGGGTAACCCCATTATCTTTACCAATGGTGATAACGATACCTTCCCACTGTGGTACAACCAGGATACTGAGGGATTCCGTACCGACGCACGCGTATGTAACCTGTCGTACCTGCAGACCGACTGGTATATCGACCAGATGCGTCGTCAGGCTTACGACTCACCTTCAGTGCCCATCACCTGGAGCCGACTGGAGTACTGCGCTGGTACCAACGAGTACGTACAGGTTGACCCATCACTGAAGACAGAAGTAGAAAAGCTGTATCGCGAGAACCCAGAGGAGGCTAAGCAGAACTTTGGCGATAAGCCATTCGAGCTGAAGAATATCCTGGAACGTTGGGTTCGTTCAAAGAATAAGGATCTGCATGTGATTCCTACAGATACCGTATATGTAACCATCGATAAGGAGGCTGTTCGCAAGAGTGGCATGATGATGGCTGCTGATACCATCCCCGATCAGATGGTGATCTCGCTGAAGGGTAAGAACGCCCTGTACAAGCAGGACCTGATGATGCTGGAGATGATTGCCCAGTGCAACTGGACACGTCCTATCTATGTAGCTACTACCGTAGGTTCGGAGAACTACATGAACCTGGGCGACAACTTTGTTCAGGAGGGTTTGGCTAACCGTATCACCCCATTCACCACCAACGCCCCTGGTGCCAAGAACTTTGATACTGAGAAGACGTATAACAACGTGATGAACAAGTTCAAGTTCGGTGGTGTGGACAAGGCTGGTATCTATCTTGATGAGACTGTGATGCGCATGTGCTATACCCATCGCCGACTGCTGTCGCTGTTGGCCATGAACCTGGTTCAGGAGGGTAAGGACAAGCAGGCTAAGGCTGTACTCGACAAGGCTGAGAAGGCCCTGCCAAGCTATAATATCCCTCATGACTATCAGAGTGGTTCGCTGGATCTGGCCAAGGCATACGCCCTGACTGCTCAGCCCAAGAAGGCCCAGCAGATTATCGATAGCTTGTGGAAGAAGTCGACTGAATACATGCTATGGTACTGCTCGCTGAGCACCGACCGCTTTGCCATGTCGCAGCAGGAGTGCATGGTTCACATGTACATTCTGAACCAGATTCTGAACCTGGAGTCGGTTGTTGACGAAAAGCAGGCCAAGGAGAAGGAAGCACAGTTTAAAGCCATCGGCAATCTCTATGAGACCAAAGGTGGCACATACGGAGAGTAAATCATGTTTATAGAGCAACCGGCTATCTATCTGCGCTGGCTCTATCCAAGAGCATACTGGCGAATGGACCGTCGCGTGAAGGCAGTGTACCTGACCTTCGACGACGGTCCTATCCCAGAGGCTACACCATTTATTCTCGATACCCTGAAAGAATTCGGCGTACGCGCCACCTTCTTTATGGTGGGCGACAACGTACGCAAATACCCGGAGCTATACAAACGTATCCTGGCCGAAGGTCATCAAGTGGGCAACCATACCCACAACCATATTGGTGGTTTGCGCCATACCGTAAAGGAATACAGCTACAACGTGGAGAAGGCCAACGCCTATATACACAGTCACTATGTGCGTCCACCCCACGGATGGATGCGTATGGCACAGTATGCCTGGCTGAGCAGGAAGTACAAGATTGTGATGTGGGACCTGGTGACTCGCGACTACTCGAAGTGGATGACCGCCGAAGATGTGGTTAATAATATAAAGAGGTACGCGCGTAATGGTTCGATCATTACCTTCCATGACTCGCTGAAGAGTATCGACAAACTGAAGACTGCCCTACCCGAGTCGCTACAATGGCTGAAGGATCAGGGGTACGAGTTCCGTATCTTCCCATGAAATAGAACGCAAATACACAACTAAAGGCATCAACAATATGAAGAGATTACTAACAACTTGCTTATTAGCAACAACATTCGCAATGACAACAAATGCTCAAGTACAGCTCCGCGCCGATAATATCGACGAGGTAATCAAGGCTATGACCCTTGAAGAGAAAGCCAAACTACTGGTTGGCGGTGCCAACAACTTTTTCAGTGACAATGCCGTCGTAGGTGGCGAAGCCGACCTGGTGGCTGGTGCTGCAGGTACATCGCCTGCCATCCCACGTCTGGGCATTCCTGCCACTGTGCTTACCGACGGTCCTGCCGGTGTACGTATCGACCCGACACGTAAGGGAAGCGACAAGACCTATTATGCCACAGCCTTCCCTATCGGCTCGTGCCTGGCTTCGACCTGGAACACTGAGTTGGTAAACAAGGTAGGACAGGCTATTGGTAATGAGACCAAGGAGTATCGCTGCGACGTGATTCTGGGTCCTGGTATGAACCTGCATCGCAATCCCCTGTGCGGACGTAACTTTGAGTACTACTCGGAGGACCCACTGCTGACAGGTAAGATTGCAGCTGCCTATATACAGGGTGTGCAGAGTCAGGGTGCCGGCGTGAGTGCCAAGCACTTTGCCATCAACTCGCAGGAGACCGACCGTACTGCAGTAGATGAGCGCGTGAGTCAGCGTGCTGCCCGCGAGCTGTATCTGCGTGGTTTCGAGATTGCCGTTCGTGAGAGTGACCCTTGGACCGTGATGTCGTCGTACAACCAGATTAACGGTCAGTACTCGATGGGTAACCGCGACCTGCTGACAAAGATTCTGCGTGAGGACTGGGGCTTTAAGGGTATCGTGATGACCGACTGGATTGGTATTCGCGAAGGTCTGCCTACCATCACTGAGGTACAGGCCGGTAACGACTTGATGGAGCCAGGACAGCCTGCACAGGTGAACGAGATTATCGAGGGTGTAAAGAGCGGTAAGCTCGACATCAAGGATGTGAATCGTAACGTGCGCCGCATGCTGGAGTATATCGTAAAGACACCAAGCTTCCAGAAATATCCCGCTTCTAACAATCCCGACTTTGTGGCCCATGCCGCCATCACCCGTCAGAGTGCCAACGAGGGTATCGTACTGCTGAAGAACAACGGCACACTGCCTTGGAAGAACGGCAGCATCAAGACCGTGGCTCTGTTTGGTGAGAACTCATACGACTTCCTGAGCGGTGGTACCGGTTCGGGTTGTGTTCACCCACCCTACGTGGTTGACATGCTGGAGGGTTTGAAGAATGCCGGCATCAAATCGAGCGAGACTCTCACTGACATCTATCGCAAGTATATCGAGTTTGCAAGAGTAAAATTCCAGGCCGAGCGTCATCCTGCCAAGTGGTACCAGAACGAGTACTTCGGACAGCAGAAATATCCTGAGATCGGACTGGATCCTATCTGTATTAATAAAGAGGTGAATGGTGCCGATGCAGCTATCATCACCATCGGTCGTCAGGCTGGTGAAGGTGTGGATCGCGATATCAACACCGAGTTTAACCTGAACGCCGAGGAGCGTGCCCTGATTACGGATGTTTGCAACGCTTTCCACGCTGCGGGCAAGCCTGTGATTGTGATCATCAACTCGGGTAGCGTGATTGAGACAGCCTCGTGGAGTGGTTATCCTGATGCCATCCTGTGCGCTTGGCAGCCAGGTATGGAGGGTGGTAACTCGATTGCCGACCTGCTGACTGGTAAGGTGAATCCTTCGGGTAAGCTCACCATGACATGGCCTATCGCTGCAACTGATCATGCATCGACCAAGAACTTCCCTGGACAGATTGACGACTACTCGCTGCAGCAGATGATTGGCAGCAAGCGTCCCATCCCTGGACATGCCTACACCAACCATGAGGAGGATATCTACGTAGGTTATCGCTATTTCGACACCTTTGGTCGCGATGTGGCTTACCCATTCGGATTCGGACTGAGCTACACCACCTTCGCTTTCTCAAAGCCTGTGGTAAAAGCCAAGGGCAAGAATGCTGTTGAGGTGAGCATCACCGTTAAGAATACCGGTAGCGTAAGCGGTAAGGAGGTTGCTCAGGTATATGTAAAAGCACCCAAGGGCAACCTGGAGAAGCCCGCACAGGAACTGAAGGCCTTTGCCAAGAGTCGTGAGTTGCAGCCCGACGAGAGCGAGGTGCTGACCATGACCATCCCTGTACGCATGCTGGCCAGCTTTGACGAGGCAAACAGTCAGTGGTTGACCGAGGCTGGTACCTATACCTTCTGTATAGGAAATAGCAGCCGCAACATTGCTGCGACTGCTACACTTAAGATTGGTGAATATACCGAAAAGACTACGAATGCACTGGCACCTCAGCACAAACTGAATCTGCTGAAGCAGTAAGCACGTCGCATCTTTTTAGAATGATATGGTTAAGGAGCCGCCAATGACGAAAGTATGGCGGTTCTTTTTTATATGTGTGGTCACAGGCGACATCTCCGATATCATGTCAGCAGCAAATGCCGGATCTATCTCCTGCATCATCTCCGCAAAGTCGAAATATGTCGGGAGAGCCGAATGCATGAACTGTGTGGGATTATACTCCAACGTATAGGTCTTACGGGCCATATCATAATCTACAAACAGGCGCCAGGCATAATTCTCCTTGTAGGCATAGGTCAGCGAGATACCTGTTCCCCACTTAAAGGTGTTGTTGGCATTCAGCGTAAAGTAATCCCATTTGGTATCGTAGGTCTCATCTGTCTCGTAGAACAAATTGGGATCATCATCCAAGATGGCCATGGGGTTGACATCCACCACCTTACCCTGGTAATGGGCAGAGAGATTCAGCTCCTGCATGATACTACGACCGGCCAGCAACTTGGCGCCCATAGCAAAACGCTTAGAGAGTGGCAGATTGAAATACACACCAAGGTCGGCAGCGAACTCTGTCAGGTGGTCGCTCTCAATCGTAAACTGAGGCTGTTTATCAGCTGTTCTGAAGACGATATTATTCAGTGGTCTCAGGTCCATGTCGGCATCAAGATCCTTAAACATCTCCTTCACATCCTGGTCGGCATAGTTCAACACGCGGTCCCAGCCATTGATAGGTGTGCTATTCACACGCAGACGACCACCCACACCAACATACTTATTGAAGAAATAGGCACCCTCGGCAGATACGGCAGTAGAAGCACCAAACTTCAGGTTAAAGTTGTCGTGGGCATCACTCATGGTCTCCGCACCGAAGTCGAGCGATTGCGAACCTAATCCTAATCCCATCGAGATAGAGAAGAACGAAGGATGCTCAATGATGCTACGCTCACTGACGGCATCGCCACGTAACAAACCCTTACCCTTGAAAATCAGATCGCTCAAAGCATAGGCTAACTCACCCGACATGATACCCACACCAGCACCAGAGAGTACATCGCTCACCCAGTGACGGTTGTTCAGCACACGCATCACACCAGTAGCTGTGGCCACACCATAACCAGCCACAGAGTACCAAGGCGAACGGGTTAAGCCATACTCCTTATGCAGGATGGTAGCACCCACAAAGGCTGTAGCAGTATGTCCGCTGGGCCATGAGTTACGGGTAGAACCATCGGGACGCATCTCCTTGGCAGTGTACTTAATGCTGTTA
Organism: Xylanibacter ruminicola; assembly: GCF_900107775.1. Classification (GTDB taxonomy): domain Bacteria; phylum Bacteroidota; class Bacteroidia; order Bacteroidales; family Bacteroidaceae; genus Prevotella; species Prevotella ruminicola_C. Next base: position 181,525 of record NZ_FNRF01000003.1, on the reverse strand, counting down.
ACAAACAAAGCCATGATACCATACGACATAGCTGTAGAGGCCAGATAACGCCCCCAATCACTACGCCCCTCTACGCCAGCAATCTTTAAGCCAGTAGCCATCACAGGACCAAAGAACTGGGTGTAGTTATCAATCTCGGTCTTAAAATCAGTCAACAGTGTGTGCTTGTTCTCACTGGTGTTCTGACGGAACGATTTCTTCTCGCTCTTGGCAATGATACCAGCCACAAACAGAGGGATACCAGCAAAGGTCAAATCGTCCATCACCTTATACGGTTTTACACCGGGATTGGTACGCATCCACGTGAGCTGATACTTCTCGCTGCTACCCATCAAAGGCGACATGGGCAGTTCCAATTCCGGACGATAGGCAGGGGCAGCCTGACAGTCGAGCTTCATCTCCATCTCAGGCGTCTGCAACTTCAACGGTTCCAGACTGATATCAAGATCAGCGGCTTTTGCTACGTTGCCCATAGCAAACATCATGAGTAGTACAAAAAAAGTTCTCTTCATCGTTATTATTATTTAGATTAGAATGTTCACCTATTTATAAATGCAAAATTATGAAAAAATTGAGATAGCTGGGTGGAATTTAATTTTAATTTTTGTTAATTCAGCCAAAAATCCAAAAAATATCGTATCTTTGCAGGCATAAAGTGGAGGTTTTGTTATGAATGATTAAAAACTACGATTATGATGCATAAGTACGAAGAAGCGGTACGCTGCTTGTTATGCGAGGATGCTCCTTGCACAAAAGCGTGCGGTAAAGGTGACGTGGCCAGAGCCATCCGTGCCATCCGGTTTGATAACGAAAAGAATGCCTGGCGCTGGGTAGCGGGTTGTACTGACGACGATCTGCTACGTGCCGAACAGACATGTATCCACTACGATCGGCCCATCAGAATCAGGGAACTGCTGACAGATTGCACATCTGCCAATGAGCTGATGGGTGATGCCACGCAACAATCGTTGGGTATTACATTCTGCGGCATTGACTGCGAGAATCCATTCTTCTTAGCATCATCGGCCGTATGCACCAACTACGATATGGTGGCACGTGCCTTTGAGGCTGGTTGGGCAGGTGTGTTCTATAAGACCATCTGTAAGCAGGACATCCGTGAGGTATCACCCCGTTTCGATGCTGTCAAGAAAGGTACTACCTTTGCTGGTTTCCGTAACATGGAGCAGTTGTCGGAGAATCCCTATCAGGTAGATTTCGACATTCTGCGCCGATTGAAGCAGAACTACCCCACCAAGGTGGTAGTTGCCTCGATTATGGGACAGTTTGAGGAGGAGTGGATAGAGCTGGCCAAGCTGGCCGAAAAGGCTGGCTGCGATGCGATAGAGTTGAACTTCTCGTGCCCACAGATGCGACTGGCTGGTATGGGTAGCGACATCGGTCAGGATCCGGAGTTAGTGAACTTCTACACCAGCTATGTAAAACGTAGCGTAAAGATTCCTGTGATTCCCAAGATGACACCTAACATCACGCAGATGACCCGTCCGGCTATGGGTGCTTACTTTGCTGGTGCCGATGCCATCTCGGCCATCAACACCATTAAGAGTGTCACCATGTCGAAAGAGGCCGAGGTGAGCGGCAAGCAAACCCTATCGGGCTACAGCGGACAGGCGGTAAAGCCCATTGCCCTGCGCTTTATTCTGGAGATGAGTATGGATCCTGTGATTAACGGTACACATGGCAGAGCCATAGAACTGAGTGGTATAGGTGGTATTGAGACATGGCGCGATGCCGTGGATTTCATACAGTTAGGTTGTAGGAATGTTCAGGTATGTACCGCCGTGATGCAGTATGGCTATCGGATTATCGACGACCTGGTATCAGGTCTGCAGACCTACCTGACGGAACGAGGATTTGAGAAGTTAGACGACCTGGTTGGCGAGCAGCTGCCCAACTTTGTAAGACCATCCGACCTGGATCGCGACACCATGGTATATCCCAAGGTGGATCGTGAACGCTGCATAGGTTGCGGACGTTGCTATATCTCGTGTATGGATGGCGGACATCAGGCCATTACGTTCGAAGAGCGCCAACCACGCATCATAGGCACCAAGTGCGTGGGGTGTCACCTATGTCGTCTGGTATGTCCCACTGGGGCCATCGGCCTCACCAAACGTATTCCCAAAAAGAAATGAACAGAATAATCGTTATACTTTGTCTATTGCTTGGTACTATAACCATGCAGGCACAAAACGCATTTGTAGGTCAGCATCGCTATGATGGTGAACATAAAAACGAGATATCGGGTTATGCGATGGCAGGTAACAATGTGGTTGTTAGTGGCTATGGCGGTTTCGGTCTCTCGTATAAACGGCATTTGACTGATCGCTGGCATGTGGGTGCCGATGTACAACAACAGTGGGGCAAACAGCTCTACTCGAACGACGTGCAGGGTGGTTATCGGCTGCCCGTGTGGTGGGGTGACATCTATATAGATGGCAAACTGATGTACAACCGCTACAATCGTTGGAATGCCAACGAAACCATCGGGAACCTCTCTCTGACTTGGGAAATGCCGTATTTCTTTCTGCGAGTAGGTGAGTCGTATATTCATTGGAAAACTGGTGACTTTGGCTATACCGAACCACTTACTTTTACGTTCGGATTCGGGGCCATGATTCGTCCACGTACCAACTCATGGAATATTGGACTTTTTTTCCGTAACTACGACGATTTCTATTATGAGAACTGGAACATCAACTGGGGACTGAACTTTTACGGAAGACTGACCAAACAGATGTACTTATTTGGTGAATTCAATATCCGTCCCGCTGGCAGTATGAGTCAGCTGGCCAGTAAATACGAGACATCAGGAAAATTAGGACTAAAATACGTATGGTGACAATGAAGACTACACATTATATATTATTAGGAGCAGTACTGCTGTTGCTTTCGGCTTGCGACAAAGTGAGTCCGATTGGTGTATTGGTAAGTGGCACGGGTGTTGAGGATCGTGTTAAGATGTCGAATGCCTATTATCAGGGTCACAAGGGTGATGGTACTATGCTCAGTGGTTATGAAGGGGATGAATACACATTCTTAGTGGGTGCCGACAGTCATCTGACAACTGATGATGGTCGTATGCGCGAAATGCTACAGATTGCACTCGATAACAACGATCTGCTGATGGCGCATCTGGGTGATATCGCCGATACCAAAGCTGAATACTACATCATACTTGAAGACCTGATAGATGAGTATAGAGAGAAATATGCGAAGAAATACTACGCAGAACAATATTTGAACGATGAGAATTTCTCCCTTGACAAGGTGAGATATCCCTTTTTCCCGGTGGTGGGCAATCATGATATCACACATAATGGATGGGCATTGTGGTCAAACATATTCCACTCATCATTCTATGATGTCTATGTACTGGTAAATCTCGATCCTCCTCAGCTAGATCATTTTATTTTCCTCGACTCGGCCAGTGGTACGTTGGGGCGTGAACAAGTCAAACTGTTAGAACAAGGCGTATTGAATGATTATTATCATGATACAGGTGAGAAAATAATCCGTCATACCTTCGTATTCAGTCATACCAATATCTTCCGTCCGCGATCAGTAGAGTTCGCCTCTACTTTCCCGCGTGAGGAGATGTTCTTCCTGTTGAACAAGTTTAATGAGTGGGAAACGGATATGGTATTCCTAGGGCATGTGCATAAATGGGACTATCAGAAAGTTGGCGATACCGAATACCTGACGCTCGACTCGATGAGTGAGGCCAACAACCCCAAACCAGGCGATTATCTGATACGTGTGCATGTGAAGAAAAACGGTACTATCAGGTGGGAGAAAGTTAGAATGAATTATACCAAAAAGTAAAAAAAGGGCGCGCATCAACTGCGGGCCCTTTTGTTGTTAACTATTCGTTTAACATCTACTAACAAAGTTTTTAAAACCAACTACTAACTAAATTCGATTGCAAATATACAATATTGTATGACTGTTTGCAAGTATTTTAACAATATTTACCCACAGAAATCAAAAAAGTACGCATCTTTGCAAAATGACGACTGCAAATTATACAATTTTGCCTTAGGTATATGCGTATAAAAAATGTTAAAGTTTTAATTATAATCCCGACTAATCGAAAAATATCGTATCTTTGCAGCGAGATTTTAAGACAATTTAAGCTATTATGCCAATTAAGAAATACATTCAGCCTGTTTATATACTTACAATGTGCTTCGTGATTCTACTCACAAGCAGTTGCAAGCGCCAAGCAAATGCGACTGCCACAGTGGTTGCTCCTGATGATGCCAGTGGCTTTGTAACACTGACCGATGCTGTACCCGATGCCATCCTGGAGATACGTTACTTTGGTACCTACAACTTTGTGGGACAGCGTATTGATGGTTATCTGGAACCCACAGCCCTGCTCACCAAGCAAGCAGCAGACAGTCTGCGTGCAGTGAGCGACGATGTGAAGGCGCAGGGTTACCGACTAAAGATTTACGATGCTTATCGTCCACAAAAGGGTGTTGACCATTTTGTACGTTGGGCAGAGGATATACCTGATACACTGATGAAGCGCTACTTCTACCCCGACTTAGACAAGAGCGTACTGTTTGAGCAGGAGTATATCTATGAGAAGAGCGGACACACACGTGGCAGCACGGTTGATCTGACCCTGTTTGACATGAACACAGAGAAGGAACTCGACATGGGTGGCACCTTCGACTGGTTCGGACCAGAGAGTCATCCTGATTTCTGCGGTAATCCCGAAACAGGCGATTACACGGGTGACAACTCGAAGTCGCCCCAGGGTCGTAAGATTACCGAAAAACAGTTTAATAACCGCATGATACTGCGCAACGCCATGCTGGCACATGGTTTTAAACCACTCGACAGCGAATGGTGGCATTTTACACTTGAGAACGAACCATATCCTGATACCTATTTTACTTTTGAGGTGAAACAGCTAAAACAAAAATAAATAGGGAAGGAAAATCTAACGAATGAAAAAACGAAAAGGGGAGATGCTGTCGTCGCGACGGGGTCTCCCCCGAACTTATATAATAATACACGTATGATTGCCTCAACCACCCTTACATCGAGAGTGTTTCAGCAATAAAATCGCAGAAGGCTGGTCTTCAGACTTTCCTCCACTATCCGACGCCTTCTCGCCCAAAACGGGGCAATGGCCTGTAGTCGGACAGCCATAATAGAGTTCACTGCTGCGGGACAGTCGGAGATTTTCACTCACATTCCCAATTAAGCACAGTTACGTGCACCTTCGCGGGTGATATTACGCAATATCACCATTTATCCCTCGGCCGACGCCTCGGCTTCGGTATCTTGTGTCAGCAGGTCGGCAATAGGCAGTTGACGGTCGATAGCCGTATGGAACGATATCAGCGTCTCACTGCTTGAAAGGCCGAGTGGCTGCAGCTTATCATGGATGATAGTTAGCAGATGATGGTTGTTGCGGGCATAGATCTTGATAAACATATCAAAGTTACCCGTGGTAAAGTGGCACTCCACCACCTCAGGAATCTGCTTCAGTTGTTCAAGTACCTCGTCGAACTTAGCGGGGTCTTTCAGGTTCAGACCAATAAAGGCACAAGTCTCGTAGCCCACACTTTCGGGCTCAATCAGGTACTGGGTGCCCTTCAGTACACCCATGTTGTTCATCTTTTGAATGTGCTGGTGAATAGCAGCACCACTTACATTACAAGCACGAGCCACCTCCAGGAATGGAATACGGGCATCGGCGGCTATCAGACTCAGAATCTGCTTGTCAAGTTCGTCAATTTTTACCATAGCAGTAGTTATTTTTTGATTTCTGTTGCACTATAATTTATCTTTAAGGCATAGGCTTTTTGCAGCTGGCGTTTCACCTCGCTGACCAAACCCATAGGCGCCTTTTTATCAACACGCAGACTAACGGTGAGTCGCTGTTGATTCTCTTGAGAGAGCCCACTACGAATCTCTTCGATACGGGCTGGAATATCGCCTGGCTGTACGATGTCGTTGTTGAGTTGTACATGCCAAGCCTCACCTTTATGGCCGATATAGATGTTTACCACGGCCTGCTTATTGGCTAACTTCTGCACCTCGCTGCCCTGAGGCACTTGCAGGCGCACCTTTACTTCGTCGCTACGCATGTGGGTGACAATCATGAAGAAGAAGAGCACCGTAAAAATCAAGTCGGGCATAGAAGCCACATTGAGCGATGGCACACTGCGACGACTCTGACTGAACTTGCTACGCATAGGTCTCATTGGGCACCTCCTTCCTGGGCTATGGTGCCCTCACTGATACGCTGCGGGTAGTAATCATTAATCATCTCGCGCTGTTCGGCATTACAGGTCTCGTAGGTACAGCCATAGTGCTTCTGCGCATACTCCTCACGCAAGGCATGGTAGGCACCCACAATAGCATCCTGCATACTGAAATAGGCCTCGTAGGTGGTCTTGGCATCGGCCTCGATCTGAACCACATGACCAGTACGGTTCACCATAGCCAGCGTACGTACCTCGGCAGCCAGTTGTTGCAGTGTCACAGGCTTGCCATCACACCACAGTTGGTTCTGTGCATCCAGCTTGACCTGCATCACATTGTTGCGATTGATATCCTTGGGTATCTCGTGTTCCAATGGCGGTGGTGCCATCTGACGCATCAATCCCTTCTCCGTGTCCATCGATGAGGTCACGAGGAAGAAAATCAACAACATAAACGATATGTCGGCTGTTGATGTGGTGTTCAGCTCCGGAATTTGCTGACGATAGCGCTTACGAAACATCCGATAATCAATATAATAGAGGTATATATAAACATATCAGCGGCACGCAACCAGAAGCCATCGGTAAGCCACGTGCCATTGGTAAGGATGGGCTTGGTTGAACCCAAAGCAAAGGTAACCACCATGATGAGCACAAAACCCACAGCCACCAGCCATCCAATGCGCCCTGCAGGCACACCGTTAACCACATCGCTGCCCTTACGACGGTTGCGCAAGCCATGCCATACCGAATAGGCAGTAACACCTATGGCTGCAGCTAATGTTATATACATCAGCCACAACATCACATCGGCAATAGCAGGCGAAATAAAACTATTCATCACTATTCACTCTTTGTCTTCCACTCAGCAATCAGGTCGAGCAGTGTAATGGCTGCCTCTTCCATCTGTGCGGTCAAACGTTCAATCTTTGAGAGGATGTAGCTGTAGAACAGCTGTAATACCAACGCTACTACGATACCAAAAATAGTGGTAATCAGCGCCACCTTCATACCCTGAGCCACAATGGTAGGACCGATATCGCCTACCTGCTGAATCTGGTCGAAGGCCATCACCATACCAATCACAGTGCCCAGGAATCCGAGCGATGGTGCCATGGCAATGAAGAGCTTAATCCACGAGCAACCTTTCTCAAGGTTAGCAGTTTGCAGACCACCAAAGTTGGTGATGCTACGCTCGATGGCATCCATGGGCTGTTTGATATGCAGCAATCCTTGATAGCATACTGAGGCTACAGGACCACGGGTGTTACGACAGAGTGTTTTGGCACCCTCTACATCGTTGGCCTTGAGGCGCTGTTCGATATCTGCCATCAGCTGATGACTCTTAATCTCGCTCAGTGTCAGATAGATAATACGCTCAATGCAGAATGCCAGACCCAGCACCAAGGCCAGGGCCACCAGCGACATGAAGGCTACGTTACCATCCACAAACTTGGTCTTCAGCTGTTTGTGCAGGCCACCCCCCTCTTCAGCCTCATCGTCTGTAAGAGCTTCCAACTCGCCATCCATCACGGTCATTGAGTCGGTAGCAGCCACAGAATCGGCAGGCACCACAGCAGCAGCGCTCTTAACACTATCAGCTGCAACTGCGGACTGAGCGAAACAGGTTTGCGTAAAACTAAGCAGACCTATCAGTGTAAATAGAAATACCAATCGTTTCATATATTACAATCAATACGCGGAGAGAACAGGATACCTCGGCACTATGCCTCGGAGCTTTGAATCCTCGTTCTTCCTAGCGGAGAGAACAGGATTCGAACCTGCGAGCCGGTTTTGCCGGCTACACGCTTTCCAGGCGTGCCTCTTCAACCACTCGAGCACCTCTCCTTATTTCAAACATTTATTTTTAATACTCTTCTACAATTCTCATTCGTTGCTGTCTCCACCTCTTCCTCGCTTACCTGATAGGCTTCGGCCAACTTCTTTAGCACGTAGGCCACAAAGGCAGGCTCGTTCCGCTCGCCACGCTTAGGCACAGGGGCCATATAGGGGGCGTCGGTCTCGAGTACCAGACGATCCAAAGGTACCACAGCAGGCAACACCTCAGGCAGATGCGACTTCTTGAATGTTGATACACCGCCTATCCCCAGCACAAACCTGTCGAACTGCAACAGTTCCTTGGCCTCGAGTTCATTACCCGTAAAGCAGTGGAACACGCCACCTGGCAACTGGTCCTTGTAGCGTTTCAGGATGGTCACCATCTCATTCTGAGCCTTGCGACAGTGAATCATCAGTGGCAACTGCAATTCAACCGACCACTTGACCTGCTCCTCGAAAGCTAACAGCTGCTCCTGCTCAAACTCACGACTCCAGTAAAAGTCCAGGCCCACTTCGCCAACAGCAATGGGTTTTACGCCATCCTGCTGGAAGTAGGGTTTTATCTGATCCAGGACCTCCTGCCAATCGGCCTTCACATCCTCGGGATGCAAGCCCAGCATGGGATAGCAGTAGTTAGGATAGCGCTTGCAAACGCTGATAACGGTATCGAGCGACTGCAGATTAATGCCTGGCACACCAATGGCTTGCACGCCAGCCTCGCGAGCGCGTACAATCACTTCGTCGATATCCTCAACGAACTCTTCACCATCAATATGACAATGCGTATCAATCATTAGCTCTGACGTTTCATCATTTCGGCAGCGTAGGCCTTGATCTCAGCCTTGCGCTCGTCGCTAACGCTCACCTTAGCCAAGTAAACCAGACTCTCCTGGTAGTACTGTTCAATCTTCTGCTCGCACAACTGGCGGATACCAATCTCGTTATACAGGTTGGTTACAGCAGCCACCTTCTCGTTGCGGTCAAACTCCTTGGCCTCAACCCACTTGGTCAGTTCATCGCGCTGGGCAGGGGTTGCACGGTTAAAGGCGTTGATAAGCATGTAGGTCTTCTTGTTCGAGGTGATGTCGCCACCAATGTTCTTACCAAACACAGCGGGGTCGCCATACACATCCAGCAGATCGTCCTGCAACTGGAAGGCCAGACCTAACTTCTCGCCAAACTTATACATATTCTCGATATCCTCGGCTGGGGCATCGGCCATAATGGCACCAACCTTGCAAGCACAGGCCAGCAGCACGCTGGTCTTCAGTCGGATCATCTCAATATACTCATCCTCGGTAACATCGTTACGCTGTTCGAACTCTACATCCAACTGCTGTCCCTCACCAATCTCGAGTGTGGTCTGGATAAACACCTTGAATACAGCAGGCAGCTTAGCCGAATCACAGTCCTCTACGCGCTCAAAAGCCTGAAGCAACATGGTATCACCCGACAAGATAGCACGGTTGGCATCCCACTTCTTGTGCACAGTCTCGTGTCCACGACGCATGTCAGCGTGGTCCATCAGGTCGTCGTGCAGCAGTGTAAAGTTATGGTAGGTCTCCAGTCCGATGGCCTGAGACATAATGCTCAGTGGATCGTCTTTATAGAGATTATACGCCAGCATCGTGAGTACTGGGCGTACACGCTTTCCGCCGATAGACAGTACGTACTTGATGGGGTCGTACAACGAGGCAGGCTGGCGATCGTAGACCAGATTGTCGAGGGCCTCATTCACTTTCTTCAGTAGATCTTCTGATGTATACATATCTTTTATAAATTAAATACAATAGGAATACACACCATCGTGCGACAGGGCTTGGCATTCATCATACCGGCCTTCCACTGCGGCATGCTTTTGAGTACACGCATCACTTCGGCGTCGCAGGCAGGCTCCAGGGGCTGCACCACCTGTAGGTCGCTCAACGTGCCATCCTTGTTAACCACAAACTGTACCACCACTCTGCCCTTGATTTTTTTCTGTTGGGCCGAGGGGGGATATTTCAGGTTCTGCGTGAGCCACTTCATAAACTCGACGGCACCACCAGGAAACTGCGGCAGGTCTTCAACCACACGGAAGTCGATGGGTTCGTCGTACATATCCACCACCTGAGGCTTCTCTTCAGCAGCCTTCTCGGTGGGTTCTTCTTGTTCGGTCTCGTCCTGCAGAATGGGTTCGGGGGGCAGTTCCACATCATTGTCCACCAAATGTAGCTGCTCACTCTCCTGCTTCTCGACTTTCTTTTCCTGAGGCATCATCATCGGCACTTCGTCCTTATCGCGCTTCAGGGGTGAGAGTTCCACCTCGGCTTCCAGACTGTCGTCATCGTCGAACAACGTCCAGCCAGTACCGCCACTATTCCACTCGAGTAGCACAAACAGCGTGGCCAACACAACAATCAGTCCCAGCAGGAACCCCTGTGTGCGTTTCTGTTCCAAATCCGCTTCACTACTCTTCTTGATATCCATCTACAGTTTTCATTAAACCGAGTGCAAAGATAGTATTTTTTTCCGTATAAATAGATATATATTAAGTTTTTTTGCTAACTTTGCGACCAAATTAGGAGAAATGAACATCAGAAACGGCGTTATCACCACCCTACTCACGTTTTGGGCCTGTACCAGCATGGCGCAGGAGAGCAAAACCGTGTACAATTTCCTGCGACTGCCCGTGAGTGCGCATGCTGCCGCATTGGGTGGCGAGAACATCACGCTAACCGACGACGACGCCACACAACTGTTCCACAACCCTGCCCTTATCAGCGGTGTATCCGATAAAACGCTAAACCTGAATTACATGACGTATATGGAGGGGGCCAAGACAGTGAGCGCCTCGTTTGTTCGTCTTTCGGGCGAACGTGCCTCGTGGGGTGTGTCGGCACAACTGATGGACTACGGCCGCATAAAGCAGACCTCGTTTACCAACGAGGATCTTGGCGACTTCTCGGCCCGCGATATTGCCATTGGTGGTACGTTTGCCTACGAGTTGACTGAGCGTATCAGTGGTGGTATCACCGCCAAGTTCATTACCTCAACCATTGCCGGCTACAACTCCTTAGGCGTAGGTGTAGATTTAGGTTTGAACTATCTCGACGTGGAGCGTGGCTGGAGCGTTTCGACTGTGGCACGCAACTTAGGTGGACAGATTAAGGCCTACGACGATGAGTTTGAGCGCATACCCTTTGATCTGCAGGTGGGTGCCAGCAAGCGCCTGCTTAACTCACCCCTGCGTTTCCACGCTACGATGAGCCGACTTACCGACTGGAGCGAGGGCATCGGGCGCCATTTAGCCATCGGTGCCGACGTATTGCTAGGCGAGAACATCTACCTGGCAGCCGGTTATAACTTCCGCAAAGCCAGCGAGATGAAGATTACTGACAGCGAAGGCTCATCGGCTCACGGCGCCGGTCTCACCTTAGGTGCAGGACTCTCGCTGCAACGCTTCAAGCTCCACTTAGGCTGGGGCAAATATCATGTCAGCACATCATCGCTAATTATTAATATATCATACACATTATGAAGAAGATAACAATTGCAATCGATGGCCACAGCTCGTGCGGTAAAAGCACGATGGCCAAGGACCTGGCCCGCGAAGTGGGCTATGTATATGTAGATACAGGCGCCATGTATCGCAGCGTAACACTCTACGCCCTGCGCCACAACCTATTTAATGCCGATGGCAGCGTAAAGACAGCCGAACTGGAGCAGCAGATGCCACAGATACAGATTTCATTCAAGTTCAATGCCGAGACAGGTCGTCCCGACACCTATCTTAACGGAGAGTGTGTTGAGAAGGAGATTCGCAGCTTGGAGGTGAGCAACCATGTAAGTCCCATTGCAGCCGTAGGTTTTGTGCGCACCGCCATGGTTGCCCAGCAGCAGCAGATGGGTAAGGACAAGGGTGTGGTAATGGATGGTCGTGATATTGGTACCACCGTGTTCCCCGATGCCGAACTGAAGATTTTTGTGACTGCATCGGCCGAGGTACGTGCCCAGCGTCGTTTCGACGAACTCAAGGCCAAGGGCATGCCTGCCGATTTCGACGATATTCTGAAGAACGTACAGGAGCGCGATTATATCGATTCGCACCGCGAGGTAAGTCCACTGCGCAAGGCCGACGATGCCATCGAGCTCGACAACAGTCATATGACCATTCCTGAACAGAAACAGTGGTTAATGGACCGTTTTAAGGAGAAAATAGAGCAATAATTGTTCTATTTATTCATTTTTTTCGTCATTTTTTTCGCTTCTTTTGTTATTTTTTGCTACCTTTGCAGCCGAATTTCATTAGAAGCAAGAAAAAATGACGAGAAAATTAATTATTTCGGCTTTGTTGGCAGTAGCCACTACAGCCACTGTCCACGCCGGTGGACTCATGACCAACACAAATTATCACATAGCTTTCGACCGTATGTTCGCACGTGGCGCAACGACCGAAATCGACGCAGCCTACAGTAACCCCGCCGGACTGGCTTGGGGGCACGAGGGATTCCAGTTTTCATTGAATTTCCAGAAGCCTTGGCAGAATCGTGACATTAAGACAACCGTACCAGGTTTCTTAGGCACAGGTTTCCAGCAGAAGTACAACGGTAAGGCTTCGGCTCCCATCGTACCTGCCCTTTTTGCTTCTTACAAGAAAGATCGTGTGGCCTTATCAGCCATGATCGGCATTGTAGGCAGCGGCGGTTTCGTGAAGTACGAAGAAGGCATTCCCATGTTCGAGGTACCCCTCAAGGCCATGCTGGCACAGGCCGGCATGATGCCCAACAGCTACCGTTTCGATTCAGAGATGAAAGGTAAGCAGTACATCTATGGCGGTCAGGTGAACCTGACATACAAGGTGAACGACAATTTCTCGGCTGCTATTGGTATGCGTGCCAACTATTATGATGGTTACAACCGTGGCCATGTAGTAGCTGACATCCCCAACTATACCTCTTCGACAGCACCTGCACCCAACATCGACCTGATTAATCTGCAGCTAGACTGCATTCAGCGTGGCTGGGGCTTTGCACCTATCGTAAGTTTCGATTACCATGATGGTCCACTCACCATCGCTGCACGCTACGAGTTCCGTACCAAAATCAAGACCGAGAATGATACCAAGACACTTTCGGCCCGTATCAAGAACACCGATCCTACCACAGCAAGTGTAATGCCTTACATCGAGGGCGACCTTGCATTGGCACAGTTCGGCGATAAGGTGGCTGCCTATAAGGATGGTGCCGAGACACGTTACGACATGCCTTCGCTGTTTGTTACAGCTGTAGGCTACGAATTCTCAGAGAAGCTGCGCGGTACACTGGAGTATCACTTCTTCGACGACAAGCACGCCAAGATGGCTGGCGACCGCCAGAAGGAGCTCACCCACGGCACACACGAAATCCTGGCCGGTGTAGAGTACGACATCAACAAGAAGTTTACTGTTAGCTGCGGTGGACAGCGCACCGACTATGGTTTGGCCGACGGATATCAGCAGAACACCTCGTTTGCTTGCGACAGCTACTCAGTAGGTTTGGGTGGTGCCTGGAACATCAACGACAAGATGCGCCTCAACGTCAGCTACTTCTGCTCGCTCTACAGCGACTTCACCAAGAATCAGCAGCAGTATCAGGGTCTGCCATACGCTGGTAGTGACACATACAGCCGCACCAACCACGTGATTGGCGTAGGATTAGACTATAAATTCTAAATATCAAATTCAATCTCTAATTTCACCGAGCGGGATCATCACAAAGTCGCGCTCAAGCATCAGAGGGTGGGGAATCTGCAAGTCGGGTTCATCCACCCTCAGATCGTCATATAGCAGAATGTCTATATCCATCAGGCGGTCGGCATAATGGCCTCCTACCGACTTGTGTGTACGCCCCAGCTCGCGCTCAATCTTCTGGGTGGCAAGCAGCACCTGGCGGGGCGTTAGTGTGGTTTCGCATAGCACGCAGGCATTCACAAACTGGTTATCCGACTCGAACCCCCAGGGCTCGGTCGAAATAAGAGAGGACTGGCGCACAACCAGTCCTACTCTTTCGCCGATAAGCGATATAGCGTTGCGGATATTTGTCTCCTTATCGCCAAGATTACTACCCAGCCCAAGGAATACCCGATGTAACTTTTCACTATTCACTATTCACTCATTAATCGTCCAGCATCAGCATAGCATCACCGTAGCAACCAAACTTATAACCCTCCTTCAGCGCACGCTGATAGCCCTCGTACAGCAGGTCGTAGCCAACAAACGAAGCCTCGGTCATCATCATAGGCGACTCTGGGTGATAGAAATTACCAATCAGTGCATTACACAGTCCGAACTCGTATGGAGGGAAGATAAACTTGTTGGTCCAACCCTCATACTCCTTCAGCATACCATCGGTACCTACGGCACTCTCGGTAGCACGGGCGGTGCTCACACCTACGCAGCACACACGATGTCCGTTCTCCTTAGCCTTGTTTACAATCTCACAAGCCTCGGCAGGAATAAACATCTGCTCGCTCGACATCTTGTGCTTGGTCAGGTCCTCAACCTCGATAGCATCGAAGTTTCCCAGACCGCAGTGCAGGGTGATAAAGGCAAAGTTAATACCCTTAATCTCCATACGCTTCATCAACTCGCGACTGAAGTGCAAGCCAGTGGCAGGCGCAGTAACAGCACCCTCGTTCTTAGCGTAGATGGTCTGGAAGTTGGTCATATCCTCCTCGTTAGCAGGGCGACGGTCGATAATATAGCGTGGCAGTGGAGCCTCGCCCAAACCGAACAACATCTGCTTGAATTCATCGTGTGGACAGTCGTAGAGGAAACGCAGCGTACGGCCTCGGCTGGTGGTGTTATCAATCACCTCAGCCACCATAGGACCATCTTCCTCGAAAAAGAGTTTGTTGCCGATACGAATCTTACGGGCAGGCTCTACAAGCACATCCCACAAGCGCTGGTCGGCATTAAGCTCGCGCAGCAAGAACACCTCAATCTTGGCATCGGTCTTCTCCTTGGTACCGTACAAACGGGCAGGGAAAACCTTGGTGTCGTTGAAGATGAATGCATCGTCCTCGTCAAAGTAATCGAGGATGTTACGGAAGTCGAGACCACTCTCGATTCGCTTACTCTTACGATGCAACACCATCAGCTTGCACTCGTCGCGATGGAAAGGTGGCTCAAGTGCAATCTGTTCTTCAGGTAACTTAAACTTAAACTGTGATAACTTCATATTTTTATTATTTCACTATTCACTATTAACTATTCACTCTTCAATTAATTTCTCCTCCATCCAGGCAGGGAACTCATCGAATGTCAGGCAATCCTCCAGTCGAACGTCGCCCACACGTGTGCGGCACAGAGCAGTAAGATGCGCGCCGCTGCCAAGAGCCTCGCCAATGTCGCGAGCCAGCGAGCGGATGTAGGTACCCTTACCACAACCCACACGTATCTGCAGCTGCATCTTTTCGGGATCGAAATCGATGATTTCTATCTCATCGATATGCACGGGCTTCTCAGCCAATTGGTGGTCGCTACCCTTGCGTGCCAGTTCGTAGGCACGGTCGCCACCCACCTTACAGGCCGAAAACAGCGGTGGTCGCTGCATAATATCACCCACAAACTTGGGCAGTGTCTGCTCAATCAGCTCACGGGTGATATGCGCTGTGGGATAAGTTGCGTCCACCTCATGCTCCAAATCGTAGCTAGGGGTGGTGGCACCCAACTGCAGGGTAGCCGTATACTCCTTTGAGTGCAGCTGCAAAGCCTCGATCTGCTTGGTGGCCTTACCGGTGCACAGCACCAGCACACCTGTAGCCAAGGGGTCTAAAGTGCCGGCATGTCCCATTTTCACACGTTTCACGTGCAGTCGTTTGCTCAGCACATAACGGATATGTGCTAGCGCCCCGAAACTGCTCATGCGATAGGGCTTATTGATATAGATATATGCGCCTTCCTGAAAGTTCATCGAGTGAGCTGATAAATGAGCACTGTTACACCGATGATGGCGCAATAAATTCCAAAGTAAACAAGCTTTCCCTTCTTAACCAGGTTAATCATCAGTTTGCAGGCAAAGCATCCCGACAGGAATGCAGCCACGAAACCAATAGCCATGGGGAAGAAACCGATACTATCGTTTACCACCTCGTCGCCCTTCATGGCTTTCAGTACATCGAGCAATGCCTCACCTAAAATAGGTGGGATGACCATCAGGAATGAGAACTGAGCCAGTTTCTCCTTCTTATCACCCAGCATCAAACCCGTAGCGATGGTTGAACCCGAACGCGACAGTCCTGGCAGCACAGCACATGCCTGAGCCACACCGATAACAAAAGCATCCCACAACGAGATATGCTCTTTGACACGAGGCTTGGCATAGTACGAGAAGATCAGCAGCACAGAAGTAACGATCAGCATCACGCCCACAATCAGTAAGCCAGCGCCGAAAGCCTCCTCTACCTTATCCTTAAAAAACAAGCCAACGATACCAACAGGAATCATCGACACCAAGATGTTCAAGGCATATTTTGTCTCGTCGTTCATCTTAAACTTAAACAAACCCTTCAGTATCCAGTCGATCTCCTTCCACAGTATAACCAGCGTACTCAGCACGGTAGCCACGTGTACAGCAACAGTAAACTGCAGGTTGTCGGCACCATCAATACCGAAAAAGTTTGAGAGGATAGTCAGGTGTCCGCTCGAACTAACAGGCAGATACTCTGTGAGTCCCTGCACCAAACCAAGAATCAAAGCTTGAATCCAATCCATATTTCAATTTTTACATTTTCTAATTATTACATTTACCCTACTAGTCTTTTGGTTTACGAACTACGGCATAAATCATCGATACAAAACCGAACAAACATACCACAGGGGCCACCTTGGTGCGGCGCACACTGAAGATATCGGGTTCGAATGCGGTATCGGTTGAGTTAGGACCTACCATCAGCAGAAAGCCAATCACTACGATGGCCATGCCGATTGCCAACAAAATAAAGTTGGTCTTATCGAATGCAAAATTCTTCTTATCCATATTTCAATTTTTACATTTTCTAATTCTTACATTTTTAAATCTTGTACAGTTCGCCAGCCGACATACGCAGGAACTTGTTTACCGAGATATACGAACATGCAGCGGTAATAATAATACCAAACAGCAGCACAGCCACAGCTGTAATCGTAAGCTCGCGCCAGGTAATAATGCTGATGATGTTGGGCTCGTAGTAGTAGAGCGCATACATGCAGCCTCCCAGCACAGCAATGGCTATCAAGGCAGCTATCACACCCACCAACAGCGCCTGCTTCATAAACGGCTTACGGATAAAGCCCCACGAGGCACCCACCAGCTTCATCGTATGAATGATGAAACGGCGCGAGTACACACTCAGTCGTACGGTGTTGTTAATCAGCGAGAACGATACAAACGTCAACAGCACAGCCAGCGCCAGCAGCACCAGATTCACCTTGGTAAGATTGCGGTTCACGCTGTCCATCAAGTCAACCTGATAGGCCACATCCGTAATCTTCGGGTTCTTCTGCAGCTCACGGGCAATCCACTTCAGCGAGTCGCGGTTGGCATAATCCGAATGCAACTGCAGCTCGAGTGTGGCGGGGAACGGGTTAACGCCTAAGAACTCCGACGGGTCGGAACCCATGGCATCGCTCTGCTCCTTCAAAGCCTGCTCTTTGCTAATGTAATCGATGTTACGCGAATAAGGACGATGATACAGGTCGCGACACAACAGTTTTGCACCGTTAACCGATACATCATCGCTCAGCATCACCGTCACAGTGAGATTTTCTTTCACCCACTGCGACAGATTACGAGAGGTCTGGACTGAAAATACCACCAGTCCAAGTAAAACCAGCACCATCGCCGTACTAATGCAAAGTGTTACCAACTGCACACCTCGACGGTTGCCAGCATCATTTTTTCGTTTTTTCATTAATTTACGTACGTAAAAATTCGAATTCGGCTGCAAAGATACTATTTTTTTTCTTTATCACAAAAAAAAAGTGTAATTTTGCACCCGTTATGAGTACAATTATTTATCCATCGCCCATTTTTGGGCCCGTTCACAGTCGCCGACTGGGCATTTCGCTCGGTATCAACCTGTTGCCAGCCGACGGTAAAGTGTGCAGTTTCGACTGCATTTATTGTGAGTGTGGTTTTAACGAGGACTATCGCCCCACCCTGCCCATGCCTACACGCCAGGAGGTGATTGAGAAGCTCGAGGCCAAGTTGCAGCAGATGGTGACCGACGGTCAGTTGCCAGATGTACTGACCTTTGCCGGTAATGGCGAGCCCACCTGTCATCCGCATTTTGCCGAGATTATCGATGATGTCATCCGCCTGCGCAATCAGTATTGCCCCCAGGCCAAGGTGTCGGTACTCAGCAACTCTACCATGATTCACCGCCAGCAGGTACACGATGCCCTGATGAAGGTAGATAACAACATCTTAAAACTCGATACCGTTGATCCTTTATATATTAATAAGGTAGATCATCCCAACGGCACCTACGATGTGGCCCAGATTATCGATCGCCTGAAGGCCTTTCACGGCCATGTGATTATACAGACCATGTTTATGCGCGGCCAGTGCCAGGGCGAGAGCGTAGATAATACCGACGAGGAATACGTAGCCCCCTGGTTAGAGGCCGTCAAAGCCATCAAGCCCCAGCAGGTAATGATCTACACCATCGACCGCGAAACGCCCGCCCAAGGTCTGGAGAAAGCCACCCACGAGCAACTCGACCAGATTCGCGACCGTGTCATCGCCGCCGGCATCCCCTGCACCGCATCGTATTAAGCATATCAACTATCAGCATTTCCACCGATGGAACGCAATGTTCCCACGTTGGGAATAAAACATTCCCTAACTGGGAATGAAACGTTCCCAAGTTGGGAAAATTTTTCGGACAAATAGGCACATCCTCTTAATTGTTTACTCAACGATGATTCCGGTAACGGGAGAATACATATCAGGCAAATCGCGACTAAAATAGGTACGTTTATCGCAATAGAATGCCTTGAAATCCTGTTCAGAGGGATGTCCTGGAAAAACAGAGAAGAAATGAGTATCCTTCTCGTTCTTTCCTACATACTTATTTCGCCAGAAGGTTATGAAACTTATATGCACACCCGATGCTGTAGCAGGCTGTAAAATCTGGTCGGTCCAATAGCGAGGATTAGAAAAAGCTTCGAGACCGGTCTCGGTAACTGCACAGGGTTTCTGTTTCTTGGCTGACACAGCAGATAAACTCTTCAAACTGATATAGAAATCGATGGGATTCTCCTGCTCATAGAAATCATAACCAATCATATCGACATAATCGTCGCCAGGCCACCAATAAGTAAAGCGATCCTCACCATCAGCACCTCCCGACTGAGGCGAGATGATATAGATAAACTGGTGGACACCACCCCGCATCAGATAAGCCACGGTGTACCTCCAAAGGTTTACGAACTCAGACTCGGTTGCACAGCCACGGCCCCACCAGTTCCAGGTTTGTGTATGCTCGTGGAATGGACGAAAGATAATGGGGATTGGATGTCCGTTATCGTCCTTTAAATCCTTTACGAAGCTAATCAAACGATCTAACCATGTGTTAAACTTGGCCTGAGTATTGCTACCATTTTTCAGGATACCAGCCACAACAGCACGGCTCGAGTTGTCCCACGAATCACCATCGGTTAAAGGGTTATTAAGATGGCAACAAGCGGTAATCACCTCGCCACGGCGACGCGCTGCCAGAATGTTCTGCTTTGATTGCGCCACCCAATCGCTTTGGGGATTAAATCTATCATCCATCATACTGGCAAAGTCGAGACTATACACGGCAGGATAATCACCACACACGTCTTTCGTATCTGATTTTCCCTTAACGCCCTGCCAATGGCGACCATAGCTCAAATCATCGTGGTGACCGAACATAAAGCCTCGCTGCTGGATAGCCCATAAATTGGCATAGAGTGCTTTTGTCTCAGCTGTTGCATCTGGATCTACCATTTTCAGGGTAGTATGAGCCCCTATGTTAGTATAGCTACATACTAACATTATCAATATATAAAACTTGTTCATTTTTACGTTGTTATTTAGATATTGTTGAGTATTGTTATCTTTAATTGTTTTCTAAAATCGTCCTCATTCAAATCAGTCTTGACATATACCTGCTTCTTTGCACCTGGTATCAAGTCAAAATAGTTATCACTAAAGAAATTGTCGGTACCATCGAGCGACAGGAACACACCTCTTGCCACCTTATCGGCCGAAATCACCAATCGATAGCCATCAACAACCTTTATCATCTGGTAGACCACTGCAGACTTCTTGAACTTAACGTCCTTTGGTGGCTTCAGGTAATAGATGTTACCATAGTGTTCCCTATCGGTAAACTCGGCAAGTATGACCACCTGGTCGGTCTGTTCATGATTCAACAACTGCTTGACGGGGACAGAGAATACATTCTTCGACACATTAGCAGGCACACGCACTTGCTTAGTGTGCTGATTCCTGACAGCACCATCCATATCGAGGACCTTTATCGACAGCTGACCGGAAGTTGAAGTAAGACGGTCGTTGACAATATAAACCTGCAGATTACCGTCCTTCTCAATCGGAGAGACAAGTATATCACGATACGAGTTACGCATCAGATAATGTGCAGCCTTCCATCTTCCGTAATAATCACGAGTGGCCCACGATGCTACTGGCCAGCAGTCGTTAATCTGCCAAAGCAGTGTGCCCCAACAGTAACCTTTCTCGCGGCGATGCGATTCGATAGCTGTCTTCATAGCATCGCCCTGCATCAGCTGGCCTACATACAGCAACGATTCGAAATCCTTAGGACGTTTATACTCACTGAGCAGATAAGACTCTATCAGCTGATTGGCATGCATACCGCCACGCTGGTGCGACATCATAACATCCGAATAGATATCCCAGTCGTTGGGTTGTGGTGCAAACTGTTTGACCGACTCAAACTCAGGGAAACTCTGCATACCGTATTCGCTACAGAAACGGAAACGTGTATTATTATACTCAGAGATGGGTTTCTTAGCATGCCATACTGCCCAATAGTGATAATCGCCAGATGTTTCTATGCTACCATGACCATAGCCACCAAAAGGCGATGAAGGCCAATAGGCTATGGCAGAATGATACTTACCAACAACCTCGGGCAGAAGATGATAGAACAGATCTTCGTATTCTTTCCAGACCTTTTCGGCATATTCAGGCTTCTGGTCTTCGAGTCGCTTTTTCCAGCCCCAGTTGTACCATCCGTCCTGACATTCGTTATTGCCACACCACAAGGCTATACAGGGGTGGTTGCGCAATCTGCGAACATTGTCGATGGCCTCCTGACGTATATTCTCCAACAAGGCACCTGATGCAGGATAGAGGCTACAGGCGAACATAAAATCCTGCCAGATAAGTATACCCTTCTCATCGCAAAGTTCATAGAAATAATCGTCTTCGTAGATACCGCCGCCCCACACTCTGAGCATATTCATGTTCACATCAACAGCATCCTGAATGGTTTTCTCGTAGACCGACTTTGTGACACGCGGCAGAAAATTATCGCAGGGGATATAGTCGGCTCCTTTCATGAACACACGTACACCATTCAACTCAAAACAGAACTCCTGCCCCCACTCGTCTTTCTGAGTGAGCAACTTGATGAAACGAATACCCGTTCTCTGCGTATAAGTATCAGAAGAATCATCTTTTTGCACCTTTACATTAAAGGTATAGAGGTTGGGCTTGCCCAAGCCATTACACCACCAGAGTTTGGGTTTGTTGATACAGAACTCTAATGTCACAGTATTAACTCCTTTTTCCAGCTTTACCTTTTTATCGGCATAGTTGTTGCCAGCGTGATCTGTTGTCTGAACCATGGCCATTCCATCAGCATCGGCAAAGATTTCAATCGTCTGTCGGATTTTTGCCTTGGCCTTGCTAACCAGCGGCTGCTCGGTATACACATCGGTAATCCTAACGTCATTCCAAGCTACCAACGACACCTTTCGCCAAATGCCCGATGTAACCAGTCGAGGCCCCCAGTCCCAACCATAATGATAACCGGCTTTGCGGGCAAATATACTGATTTTCTTATCAAAAAGTCCACCATTCTCCGACTGGTCGTTGGCTGCTTCGTAATGGTATGGCAGTGCATCCCATTTAGGCACGTCGACTTTGACGGGCGAATGGAAATAAACCTTCAGCTCATTATCCGAGCGTTTCAACAATTGACGGATATCGGCTTTCCATCTGCGGAACATGTTGTCAGCCTTGATAATCAGACTGTCGTTCAGGTAAACATCGGCATAGGTATCAAGACCATCGAACTCTATCCAGACATTATGTTTGGAGAATATGCTCTCATCCACACCGAATGCGGTTCTATAAATCCAGTCTTCCTTATCAATCCACTGCACACCACGCTCGTTCAATCCGATAAAAGGATCGGGGATGATGCCGTTGGCCATCAAGTCGGTATGCACGGTGCCCGGCACTATGGCAGGAAGCCAATTGCCCTGTCGAACCTGCTTGAACTGCCAATCTGATCTTAACTCTACTCTTTGAACATTATTTGCCATAATTCCTAAAAAACAGAATATTGTAACGATTAAAAATATACATCTCTTTTCCATGCTAATTTACAGTTATATGGGTTGGTAAACTATACATATCATTCAGATCCTTGCTGAACAGGGTCAGCTCACTATTGTAGAACTTTACAAAATCGGAGGCCGAAGGATGTCCACCATAAACTGAATAATAATGTTTATCGGCTTCGTTGCCATTGACAAACTTGTTTCGCCACATCACAATCATACTAACCTTGCGTCCTGCGGCTGGTGTCAATATCTGCTTGGTCCAATAATTCTTATCAGTAAATGATTCCACACCGGTTTCGGTTACGCCACAAGGCTTGTGTTTATTGGCCGACAAATCAGAGAGAGTCTTGAGATTGTGTGAGAACACCTCTGGATTCAAGCCATGATAACAGTCCATGCCTATAAAATCAACATAATCGTCGCCAGGCCAGCGAAACAGGAAATCATCCATCGTCTTGCGACTGTCCATCTGTGGCGAAACAGCATAGATAAAATGATGAACACCTGCATGTTGCAGATAATCTACAGTAAATCGCCATAAACTGATAAACTCCGCCTCGGTAGTACACGACTTACCCCACCACGACCAGGTTTGTGTATGCTCATGAAAGGGACGGAAGATAATAGGAATAAAACGTCCGTTATCATCTTTCAAACTCAGCGCAAACGTAACCAATCTGTCAAGCCACGACTTGAACTTAAGTTGCGTGGCACTGCCATCAGTAAGGATCTCTGCTGCTACCATATGGCTTGAGTTATCCCACGAGTCGCCTCCTGTCAAAGGATTATTCAGATGGCAGCAGGCAGTAATCACTTCACCACGACGGCGTGCTTCCAGAATGCAGCGTTTCCTGATGTCGTTTGCCTCTTTAGCTGTCTCATAACGGTCATCCATTATTTCTGCGAAATCGCAGCTAAACACAGCTGGATAATCGCCACAGACATCTTTGGTATCAGAGTTTCCAGACTTATTATACCAATATCTGCCATAAAAAAGATCATCGTGATGACCGAACATAAAACCTTTTTGCTGAACCTCCCATAAGTTAGCATACAGCGCCTTTGTTTCTGCAGTGGCCTGACTATCGGAAACAGAAAGAGTAACACTTCCTGAAGAAGGCTGCTCATGCTCTTTCTCTGTCTCATCGCCAGCTGCTGTACAAGATACAATGGGCAGTACGGAAATAAGACAAACTGCCCATTTTATTTTTCTATATATTGAAGTCATGTGTTATTTGATGTTTGTGTATAGAACAAACGACTGCGCCTTTACCGTTATGCGTTGGCCGCTGTTCAACGTTAGATTTTGCTCTACAGGAATGGGGAAACCATTAGTTCCCTTTAACTGATGGGTTTCTTCATACAAATACTTATCAGCATTGTTAATGACTGTAGGTAACAACAGTTGGATGGTCTTATCAGCATCGCCTACATTAACGATGGCAATGGTATTATGCCCTTGATACTCGCCAGCTACGCAGAACACGCCTTCATTGGCAACTCTACTTGTCTTGAGGATGTTAGTGCCTTTGGGGAAATACTTACACATTAATGACCAAGTGTAATACAATGGGCGCATGGCCTCCTCATCAGGTTTATTGAACACCTCGTTACCTAAGATATTCCATAGTCCCCAGATCTTTATGTCCTCAGGCCTTCCCGTATCACCATTGCTATGCATGGCATCATCGAGCATCCAGATAGCTAGCCCTGAGAAGCCATGGTTCATGACCTCCATGGCCAACATAGGCATGTCGAGTCCATAAAAGTAGTCGTAACAAAGCATGTTACAATCAGAACCCTTGGTAAAAGGATGATTCTCTACACGGCGCTTGTACTCGGCTAATAGCAGAGAGTCTTCGGTCTGCTGGTATTTGAAGCCCGCCTCGCCAAGCACGATTTTCTTTCCTGCAGGAACCTTACTTCTGAATGCAGCCAACGTCTCTCCGTACCTTCCGCTCCTAACCTCATACTGTCCAGGATAAGCATGAATATCATAAATACCAACTATAGAGTCGGCCATGGCTGCCGTATTAGTCACCCATCCGTAAGCATCGAATTCAGAATGAGGATTTTTGTAATGCGCCACTACATCGGGACCTGCCAGCGATACCTTGTCGAGCAATCCGGGATACTCAGACATCTTCTGATGGAACCGATGCAGCATATCAAGCCATAAGCGATAATCGCCATTAGTCGAGGCCCAGTCGCCATCAGGCTCGTTGAATATCACAAAATGTTTGATGCAGGTAAAGCCTTGATCGCAGACGAGATAGTTGAGATAATCAACCGACATGTCGATCCATTTCTGATCAGCCTTCATCTCCCATGTAGGAGGATTGTATTCGCCAAAGATAACCGTGATTTGTTTCTGGGTGCAATACTTCAGCAGGCGCGAGATGGATTTTAGATGACGGGATTTATCGTACGTTCCCGTTTGAGGGGTGTAATAACGGAACGGGCTATTGATCATGCAGCGCACATACTGCGGTTGCATAAAGTCGAGTCGCTTATATAGCGTCTGCCAGTCGTCGTCGGATACTTCAGTGCCCCACAACTCAGCCTCGTCGTACGGATCCCATTCTACACCATTACCAACGTAATCGGCGTTTATTACTTCATCGGCCACCTTAATCTCTACCACATCGTGCATTGAGCACGATGCAGTAAAGAAAGGAACAGCTAAACCAGCTAAAAGCATTCTTACATCCATAAAAACAATCTTAGTTTACCTTAGTTACACTTACCCAAAGTATTCTTGGCTTCTTGGCGAACTTATCATAGTCGCTATAAATATTCGTCCAATCATCAGTACCATTCAGAGAGAACTGGAATGCCTGATTGCTGACCGTGAAGCTCTTATCATAGCCCACATCTACAGTTCCTGCATCCACAAACTTACCGATAGTTGTCTTACCGTCCTTATCAATAAACGACACGGTTCCATCCGAATAGTTTCTGATCCAGGTACTCTCGCCCTCAGGAATCTGTCGATAAAACTTCTTTAAATCGATATCCACCCCCGACTCTTCCTTGTTCATACTACCATTGAAGATAAAATCGGCATACTTACCATCGGCTCCAGCATGGTTAATGCATGTGCCTGTGGTTGAACCATCTGGGGTTACACCTGTCATTGTAAACGTGAGCGTATTATCGCACTCTACCTCCGGACCATAGGTATCCGACCAGCACCATGGCTTATCGGCCAGCTGCATGATGGCTCCACCACCATACTCCGGGCCAGTACCACCGAATATGGTGAGGGCATTTACCTGATAAGTGCCTGTCAGAGTCTCTGTAAACTCCGACACGTTGATAGTATACGTTCTTGTTTCGCCCAGTGTAGAGGTAACGGTAAACGAAGCCTTGCCATTGCTGAAATCCAAAGCATCGCCTACTTTTACCGAACTCTGGGCCTGATACGACACTTGGATAGCGGTTAGTTTAACACTCGACATATTGGACTGGGCACCAACATTGATGGCCAGATCAATATTTCCAGTTGTGGCATCGGTATTCTCAATCATTGCTACACCTATCTGATTTTCGAACTCAATTTCTATAACGGAACGCTCATGGTTCCAACCACCGTTATTAATATCATCCTGCATATCTTTTACGCACGACTGTAACAACAGCACACCAACAAGCAGGAAAACATATTTCCTTATATATTTCATAACGTTTTTTTTTATGTTTTATTATCTTAAACTACCATTTAAATTAATTTCGGCCTGAGGAATCGGATAGAAAGTTACCTGATCTTCGGAAAGACCAGCAGCCTCGGCAACACTCTGGATTCGGTTAGTACGGCGCAGATCGTACATATAATCGCCCTCGTAAGCCATTTCAAACTTACGTTCCTGTATAACGGCCTGTCGGAACTCATCCTGATTTAGATTGCGAGCCATATCGCCAAGTCCGGCACGATGACGAATATAGTTAACTAATTCATATGATTTATCAGTAGGACCAGCAGCCTCTGCATATATCAGCGCCACATCAGAGAAACGAATCAGGAAAGGGCGTGTGCTGGTTTTATCACCATCGTAATTAGGATCGATGTACTTACGACAGAAGGGATAAGGCAATGCGCCTGGGTACTCCACATTCAAACTGCCATCTGCTCGATAAACCTTGCTCACAATCAAATCGGTCTTACGCTTATCGCTAGCATCGAAACTATTATAGAACTCTGGCGTAGTGCGGTATTCACCCCATCCGTCGTGCGAAGGTATATACGTATCGGTATCGCCCTGCTTCAGATAGATAGCCGCACCGTCGATATATGGTATGAACATCTTAGATATCTTAGAGTATTGCCCCTCTGTTGTACCCGATCGGTCCATGGCCATCATAAAGATATGCTCTTTACCGTGACTTTTCTCTACATCATAGATGTCCAACAAGTTACCCTCGAAACCATAGGTTGACTGGCTATTGATGACCTGACCAGCATAGTAGGCAGCACTATCATACATCTCTTTGATATCACGGTGCATATCACGATACAGCATCACATTATGCTCTTTGGCTGAAGCAACATAGAGATAGGCCTTTGCTGCCAACGATTGCGCTGCCACACGGTCGGTACGCCCGGTTTTAGGTGTATCGTAAACTGGCAGGATATCAGATGCCTTACGGCAATCACCAAGAATAAGATCATAAAGCTCATCCAGGTTAGATGCAAAGGGCGATGAAGTTTCATCAAGTTCGTCAACCATTGTTGTATGCATGGGCACCAAGCCAAAATTCCTAACCAGGTTAAAATAGTTCCATGCACGCAGGAAATAGGCCTCGCCTAAGATTTGCTTACGAGCATTCTCGTCGAAAGATGCATTCTCAACATTCTGGATAACAGCATTGGCTCTGTTCACACCGATAAATGCATATTTAAAGAAGTTTTCGAGTGTACCATTTGTCTTAAAATTGGCCACCTTCCAGTTATTCAGATCCTGATTGTCGGCTGCCGCATCTGATTTTGTTGTCAATTCCTCAGTAGGCATATCACCTAGGAAGAACACTGAGCGCGAATACTCCAGATAATTCAGCGTACCATAGGCATACGTCAACGAGGCCTCGGCATCAGCAGCAGTTTTATAAAAATTGTCTTCAGAGTAGAAACCATAAGGTTCCTCTTTCAGACTGCAAGCCCCCAACACTAATGTGCCGGCAAGCATTGTGATAAGATTTTTTGTTTTCATAATTACATTGTTGTTGTTAGAATGTTAAATCAAGACCAACGGTCCACTTACGAAGGCGTGGGAATCCACCGCTATACACACCATTAAGTCCTACTTCTGGATCGTATCCTTTGAATCCAGTGAATGTATAAAGATTCTGCACATTCAGGTAAAGGCGTGCCTTTTCTAGGAAACTGCGCTGAGGCATATTGAACGTATAACCCACACTGGCATTCTGAATACGTACAAACGAACCATCTTCTAACCACCAATCAGATATCTTAGTCTGACGGCCTTCACGCAAACGAGGATAATCATTGGTGGGATTGTCGGGCGTCCAACGCAATGGAGAATTGCTTGAAGTGCCAAACTTCTGGGTATTCAGGACGTCCTGTCCGAACACACCATTTAAGAAGATGCTTGCATCCAGATGCTTGTAAGTGAAATTAAGTGCCAAGCTGGCCGTAAAATCCGGATTAGGATCGCCAATCACACATTTATCAGCTTCGGAAATCTGTCCGTCACCATTCAAGTCAACATACTTAAACTCACCTGGCTGTGCATACTCGCCGGCAAGACCAGCGTCAATACCCTCATTCAATGTCTGTACTATGCCATCAACCTTATAGCCATAGAATGCATATACAGGCTGACCAATGGCCAAGATATTGGTATAATCGCGATACTGTTCCAGACTGTTGCCCGAATACTCAAAGAGCATACCTGTGAGTTCGTCGGTAATCAAGCCCGACTCCAGAGTATTTCCCAGACTTTTTACCTTATTACGATTCATGGAATAGATAAGAGTACCTGACAAGCTCATATCATGTGTACTGATGATATTACCCTCGACAGTGACTTCGAAACCGCGATTCTGTATTTTTCCATCATTAACCCACATCTTATCGTAGCTTGAAGACAGCGGCAGGTTTCGCTGACGGAGCAAATCACGCGTTTGCTTATCGTAGACATCAAGAGAGACACGAAGACGACGGTTAAAGAAAGCCATATCAATACCAAAGTCGGTCTGAGATGTTGTCTCCCACTTCAGGCTTGGATTAGGAATACCACTCCATACGCGATAAATATAACCAGGACCAGTCCAACCTGATACATAACCAGGACCTATCGTGGTTACCCATGTACCATCGTTGTAATACATATCGGTACCATATCGGCTCAGTGTTTGATAAGGGCTGATACCCTGATTACCAGAAACACCATAACTAAGACGGAACTTCAGTTCATCAAACAAATGAAGGTTCTTGATAAACTCCTCTTCCTGGGCTTTCCAGCTGATGGCACCAGAGGGGAAGAATGCCCATTTATTATTATCACCAAATTTTGAAGAGCCATCGGCACGTGCTGTCAAAGTAAGCAGATAACGATCGGCATAGGTATAGTTTGCACGAAACATTCCCGATAATAACGTATTGGTAGACAGACCGTTAGACACAACATTCTTCTCAGGGCTACCAGCTCCCATATTTTCATATCTTAATGCCTCGTTTACAAAATCACGAGCTGTAAGACTTGAACTACGGCTATGGTAATACTCCCATGAGAAACCTGCCATGACGCCAAGAGCATGGCGACCAAAGTCTTTCTGGAAGTTGGCAAAAGTCTCGGATACCAGATTGGTTCCTTCCCAATTAGACATCACTGCCTGACCATTATTCATAGTTCCTGCTTCGGTGTAGGTCTTAGGATAATAAGCATCGCTAGTAGACTTTCCGAATTTGTAATTCAACTGTTCGGTAATTTTAAGTTCTGGAAGAGGCTGCCATTCAAAGGCCAATGAGGAAATCACATCGATGGTCTGCGACTTGTTTACCTGATTGTCAGAAATGGCAATAGGATGACTATAGTCGCTGGCATTCAGCAGGTAATACGATCCATCCTCATTATACACAGGATAAATAGGATTTCGCCAGAATGCCAAGCCATTATTTGTGTTACGCCAACCTGCACTCAAAATATTAGAAAAACGGATTTTGAAGTTATCGAACACGTTATGGTCGACACTCAGATTGTAGCCACCTTTTTTATATGAGTCCTTAATGTACATGCCCTGGTCGGTAAAGTAATTTGCACTAAGATTGAACATGGTTCTATCGTTAGAACTTGAAATGGTAGCCGTGGTATTATTAGAGATAGGATGGTCGCGGAAGACCAGATCAGACCAGTCAGTACGCGTAGTCCACGTTGTCATCAATTCATTGATACTAGGATAATAGATGCCTGCAGAGTTTATTTTACCCACATACATGGGTTCCAGATTGCCATTAATACGCGATTCATTGTTAAGAGTAGCCATCAACACCGGGTCGCGCCAAACATCGAGTTTTCCACTAAACTCCGACATGGTGAGCTGCTGACGTACGGTGATATTGGTAGTTCCTGTTTTAGCACGCTTAGTGGTAACCATAATAACACCATTAGCACCACGCGATCCATATATAGCACTGGCCGATGCATCTTTAAGCACTTCGATATTAACGATATCGGCAGGGTTTATCTGTTTCAGATCGCCAGCATCGCCTAAAGGAAACCCATCAACAACCACAAGAGGAGCATTAGAGCCATTTAACGAACTACCACCACGGATACGAACCGTGGATGATGCACCTGGATCTTGTGACGAATTAACCACCTGTAAACCTGCAGCACGTCCCTGCAGCAAACTCTCAACAGAATTGGCAGGTATTTCCTGCAACTTATCCATCTTTACTGTTGCTACAGAACCTGTCAGATCACTTTTCTTCACACTACCGTAACCGATAACAACCACTTGATCTAACACCTGGCTATCATCCTCCATCATTACATCGATGGTCTTATCACTACCAACAACTACCGTTTTATCAGCCATTCCTACATACGAGAAACGCAGAATGGAACCTTTACGTACCTTATTTATTTTATAAAAGCCATCCAAATCGCTAATAGTACCAGTAGATTTTCCTTCACATTGTATGGTGACACCTATCAGTGGAGCACCAGAGGTATCCTTCACACGCCCAGACACATCGATGGTCTCAGGCGACTGTGCATAGATTGCATTCGAGCAATAAATGAGACAGACAGTCAGTACCAATTTCGACACAACTGCCATAAAATTCAGGTTCTTAATCCTTTTCATTTTTAATTCATTATAGATGTTGTTTATATGCTCAAGTGCTTCTTCACCCGGGATTTGAATCAGCAAACTTTCACGCTGCAAAGGTAGAGATATCTTTGCAATTATTGATTATAATAAATGTTCTAAGGCTATACTATTTTGAACACCTAACGATTTAACATTTCTTTAGGTCAGACAAACTTACAGGTATCAGATTTTAAATAGTTAATCAGGTCGTTTAAGGGGCATGTGGCCAAACCGATATTCATATCAGCAGCACCATAATAAACATATAACTTGTCGTCAACAACCACATTTCCCGTGGGAAAAACACAGCCATGATACATACCATTGAGTTCGTAGTCTAACTCAGGTTCAAGAATAGGCTGAGGTGTACGGGCAATTATCTTCAGTGGATTATCAATATCAAGCAGAACAGCCCCCACTCGGTAAAAGCCACATCCACCATGTTCAACACCATGGTAAAGCATTAACCATCCAGCCTCAGTACGGATAGGCGGTGCGCTGCCTCCGATTTTCTCTTCCCAAGTACCCTCGATACCAGTCATCAGCAGGTGGCTTTCTTTGGATTCCCAATCAAGCAAGTCGTCAGAGAACTTTATCCAAACCGACGGATACTTTACGCCATACTCATCGCCAACATACTGTTTAGGGCGATGCAACATCACATACTTACCACCCACCTGCTCTGGGAACAAGATAACATCACGATCGTCGAGAACAGGTGAGGTCAAGCGGCCTAAACGCTTAAAATTCACGAAATCCTTAGTAACAGCCAACGCTGTATTTCCCAGATTCTGTTTAATGGCCAACGGAGCATGATCACCACACTCGGGCAATAATACAACATCGTGCGCAAACGTCCAATATTGGCCTGGTGCATAAGGGCGATAAGCATAGGTGATATAAAAATCATCGTCGAACTTCACGATGCGAGGATCTTCAATGCAACCACTATCATATCCATCAATACTTGGTCCAAACGCAAACTCTTTAGATGAACGTTCAAAATGAACACCGTCCTTACTTGTAGCTAACCCAAAACGGATAACATGTTCTTTATCGTTTCCTGCCGCACGATACAGCATATAGAATATACCTTTATCGTAGATAACACCGGGATTACAGGTAATCAGAGACTCCCACTCATTAACAGGATTGGGAGTTAGTATGGGATTCTCACTTGATTTAATCAGTTTCATTTTTATATTACTTTATTAATATGTCATTTATGCAAAAACATACAATACAACAAAACAACACACCACCAGAATCAAAGCTGCATTGAAATAATTATCATACCAAGGTTTAGTATAAGCTGTAGCTAACTCAAATCTGAAATCATGCATTGAGAACGTGGTATCCTGCAACTTACTTGTATATGGCTTGGCAAAGCACAGACTAGCAACATACGTAACAACAGCACTGGCTACAAATAAGAAAGGAACAATCAAAAGGAAGTGAAGATGCCCGAATATCTCAGTTTTATAGAACAGCATCACGACAGCCATTCCCAAACCAAAAAGCAAGCCGATAAAAGCACCTGAGCCATTAATGCGTTTACAAAAAACACCAAGCAGGAATGTTGCCACTATAGGCGGTGCAATATACGAAAGCATTTCCTGATAGTACTTCAGCAACGACCCGAATTTACCTATCTGCGGAGCCCAAATAGCAGCAATCACCATGATAACGCACGAAACAATCTTGCCTACCACAACCAACTGCTTAGATGATGCATGGGGAACAAATTTAGCGTAAAAGTCCATCGTAAACAACGTTGATGCAGAATTAAAGATGGCACTCAATGTTGATGTAAGAGCAGATAGTAACGCAGCAAGCATCACGCCAAGAAGACCTGCTGGTGCCAACTTTAAAACCATATTAGGATAAACCATATCAGGTGATTCCAAACCAGGGAATAAATCTCGAGCTATCAAGCCAGGAATAGCTATAATAAATAGCGTTATCATAGTAAAGAAACCTGCCAGAAGCACGCCTTTACGCCCTTGATCAATGCTCTTTGAACTCAACACACGTTGTACCAGCGTTTGGTTGTTAGCCCAGAAATACAATCCAAGAATAGGCATACCAACAATGAGACCAGGCCATGGCGTAGAAATGTCATCAACAGGACGAATCAACTTGGCCATTATATCATGGTTTTCATACAAATTCAGGAAATAATCCCCTCCCCTTTCAAAACAGATGACAGTTAGTACAATTGAACCTAAAATCAGAATAATAGCCTGAATCAGTTCGGCATTAATTGCCGAAGACAAACCGCCAGGAATGGTATACGAGGCACATATCAAGGCAAAGACAATGACAAGAGTCTGCATGTCGGCCTCGGGATAAACCAGTTTAATAATCAAAGCAGCAGCATAAAGTGCACCTGCGGCATCAAGAAATATGTTACCTATGATACAAATACCAGAAAAATAATAACGAGAGCGACTATCAAAACGTTTTTCAAGAAACTCTGGTATGGTAAAAATATGCGATTTGAGATACAATGGCAGCAAGAATATGGCGAAGAAGACCATCACCAATACGCCTGAAAGGTTATAATTGAACACTGCCAGACCTGTAGCATATGAATCGCCCGACTGACCAATCAATGTTGTACTTGATATGCTTGCAGCAAATAGCGACAAACCTACCATCCACCAAGACATACCGCGACCACCTAGAAAATAGGATTGAGAATCACTGCTCTTTCCGTTTTTCAGTCCCCACCACACAATCACCGACATATAAGCGATAACGATAGTGATATCAACCCAACTGATAGTAAAATGCTCCATATTATGGCAAACTATATTTATTTGATGTTTCTGGGTGCAAAATTATCTATTAATTTGCAATTCTTGATATCAAATTCCGCTCAATGATTATACTTTTTTGAACTATTCATTGTTTGTTCACAAATAATTCATATTTTTGCAGCAGAAAATCAAAAAACTATTACTCTATGCTCAAAGACTTTCAAAAAGAGATTATCCCAATCGCAGATGAAGACTTATTTGTGGTACTAAATCACCCCAATGCAAAGTTTGACTATCCTGTACATTACCATTCTGAATATGAGATTAATTTAGTAATGAACACGCACGGGGAGCGAGTAGTTGGCGATTCGGTGCGTCAGTTTGATGAATTAGATCTGGTAATGACTGGTCCTAATGTTCTCCACGCCTGGAGGGGTGAGGTAGTAGAGGGTAACCATGTTATTACAATACAATTTACTGAAGGGCTCAATGACTTTCCTATTATGAAAAAACGTCTATTTGCACCAATCAAACAATTACTATCCGATGCTCAACATGGATTGTATTTTTCCAAGAAGTCAACAGAAGCAATAAGAGACAAAATCATTCATCTGACACAAACAAAAGGCTTTCAATCGGTACTTGAGTTTTTCTCGATTCTCTATGATCTAGCCTGTGCTGACTATTCCGTACTCACTAGCAATCAATACAATGCATCAGCTGTATTGACAACCTCGAAGAGCCGACGAATTGCCAAAGTATGCGATTATATGGAGAAGAAACACTACGATGCGATATCACTATCCGAAGTTGCATCATTGGTTGGCATGTCGGAATCTGCTTTCAGTCATTTCTTCAAAAAGAAAACAGGAGGTACTTTTATTGACTACCTTAACAACCAAAGAATAGCCATTGCTTGTAAGTTACTAGCCGAAACCAGTAATAATGTAGCCGAGATATGCTATTCAAGCGGCTTCAACAATCTATCGAACTTCATCCGAATGTTTAAAAAACGAAAGGGAATTACTCCTAATGAATACCGGATCATGATGAACCAAATGCTCATAAAATATTAGCCTTTCAATTTTTTAAAATGATTCAACACGATTTAGCAATGATATTAAGCACAATATGTATACCTTTGCCGCCAGATTCATTTTTGGTACGTAATTGATAATTGGTTAGTTAAAAAGAGGGTGTGTCAGAACGCTGACACACCCTCAATTTATTTGGATTGTTTATTTACACATGATACCGCGTTTGGTATTCTCGAGGAATGTGACGATGTTGCGAATTTCAGGGCCGTCGGGCACCTGTTCCTTAATCTGATTAATCACATCGAACACACTCGTCTTACCATGGAACAACAAACGGTAGGCATTGGCAATATGCTTCTGAACCTTTGGGTCGATCTCGGCGTAGTTCATCACAGTAGTGTTAGGACCGCCATATACCATGGGCGAACCACCGGCAATTACGTAAGGAGGCACATCGTGAGAGAAGGTGCAACCAGCCTGAATGAGCGAGAGGTCGCCAGCACGGGTGTTGGCATTCTGGATGGCACCCGACGAGAAGATAACACCGTTACCAATCTCGCAGTCGCCTGCTATCTTAGTACCATAGCCAAACACGCAGTTATCGCCCACCACGGTATCGTGGCTGATATGGGTACCCTCGAGCAGGAAGTTGTGATTACCAATCTTGGTAACGCCATCCTTCTGGGTACCACGGTTGATAACCACGTTCTCGCGGATGACATTGTTATTGCCAATCTCGACATACGACTTGGCACCACGGAAGTTAAAATCCTGTGGCAGGGCGGCAATCACCGAGCCCTGATGGATTTTGTTGTTATTACCGATGCGCGAGCCGTCGCAGATGCTTACGAAGGGGAAGATGATACAGTTGTCACCAATCACCACATCGTCCTCGATATACACAAAGGGGAATATCTTACAGTTGTCGCCAATCTTGGCCTTTGGGCTAATCTCGGCTTTTGGACTTATTTCACTTGCCATAACTATTCACTATTCGTTAATCGTTATTCACTATTAATTGGCTCCGCCACCGAGGGCCTGATAGAGGCTTACTACAGCCTGCATTTTTGAGAGCTGGTCGGTAACCTCGCTAATCTCGGCATTCAGCAGATTGCTCTGAGCGGTAATCACCTCGAGATAGGTGGTGTTTGACGACGACTCCATCAAACGTTTGGTGTCCTCGACATTCTTCTTGAGCACCTCTACACGCTTGCCATCGAGCTCGGCCTTCTGACTGTAAGAGTTGTAGGCTACGAGGGCATTCGACACCTCGTTACCAGCCTTGTAGATAGCGTTCTGCCACTTGTTGTAAGCCTGCTCGTACTGCATCTTGGCCACCTTCAGGCCAGCCACAATCTGTCCGTGCTGGAAGATGGGCTGAGTGAGTGAACCAACAGCCGAGAGCAACCACTTACCTGGATTGATTGAACCACTATTGTTGGTAAAGGCTGCTGTACCAGTGATGCTAATGCTGGGATAGAAACGGCTACGGGCCGTCTCCACATCGTAGAAGCACTGAGCAAGCGACATCTCGTACTGGTGCACATCGGCACGGTTAGCCAGCATCTGGATACCTACACCTGTCGAGAGGTCGGTAGGCAGCGACTGACCAGCGAACTTGCCACGGGCGATGGCCTGACCAGGCTGACCCAGCAACAGCGAGAGCGAATTCTCGGTCTCACGCATCTGACGCTCCAGATCTACACGCTGACTCTGTACCTGATAGTAGGCAGCCTCGGCACTCTGAACGGCTGTAGAGCGATAGCCTGCGCGGTTCTCGTGCATAAACTGCATCTTCTCCCAAGTCTCCTTGGTGAGCTGCTCCATATCGGTAACAATCTCCATCTGGCGATCGATCATGAGCAGGGTGTAATACAGGTTGGCGATGGTAGAGATGACGTTGGTCTTCACAACCGTCTGATAATCCTTAGTAGCGATGAGCTGCATCTGAGCCGAGCGCTTGGCACTGAGCAGATTGCCGAACAAATCGACATTCCAACTGGCTGAGATGGGCAGCGAGTACGACTTGGTAGCTGCAGCACCATCGAACGAGGTGAGTGAACCCTGTGGACTTACTGCTACTGAGGGCAGGAAGGCCAGCTTGGCCACCTTGAGTGCCTCGTTAACCATCTGCACGTTGAGGGCGGCATTCAGCAGGTCGGGATTGTTATCGAGACCTTGCTGGATGAGTGCCTGCAACTGTGGATCGGTAAACACCGAGCGCCAAGGCATATTACCAAAGGTGGTGGTGTCCTGTACAGCCAGGGTATCGGTAAGCGACTGAGTGTCGCGAATCAATCCCTTGGTATCCACCTCGGGGCGCTCGTATTTATTATAGAGTCCGCAGCTTGACAGCAGCAATGCTGCAGACATGCATATCATGAGTTTCTTCATATTACTTCTCCAATTCATAATCTTCTGATTTTTTATGTGCATACTGAGCCAGCTCGGCTGCAACCTCAGGATTCTCCTCGTCCTCGAACTTAATCGGACTAATCTTCTCCTGTAGCGTCTGGAAGATAACGAACAGTGTGGGCACCACGAACAGCTGCAGGATAGTACCAATGAGCATACCACCTACGGCAGCAGCACCCAGCGTCTGGTTACCATTCTTACCAACACCGCTGGCAAACATCATTGGCAGCAGACCGATAACCATGGCCAGTGAGGTCATGAGGATAGGACGCAGACGGGCAGCAGCACCAAGTACAGCCGACCAAGAGATGGCCATACCTGTTTGACGGCGCTCGAGTGCGAACTGTACAATCAGAATGGCGTTCTTAGCCAACAGACCGATCAGCATGATGAGTGAGATCTGCATGTAGATATCGTTGGCATGACCAAAGATATTGGTGAACAGGAAACAGCCTGCCAATCCGAATGGAACAGAGAGTACTACCGACAGTGGCAGGATGTACGACTCGTACTGTGCCGACAGGATGAGGTAGATGAAGATGAAGCACAGCAGGAAGATGATACCTGTGGTATCCGAGGCCTTGGCCTCCTCACGGGTCAGACCTGAATAGTCGTAGGTATAACCACTGGGCAGCATTGTAGCAGCCACCTCGTCGATAGCCTTCAGCGCCTCACCGGTAGAATAGCCATCAGCCACAGTACCTGTCACGTTGATAGAGGTGAACAGGTTGAAGCGGTTGATGTTCAATGGGCCATATACACGCTCCAAGTTACAGAACTCCTTAACAGGCGACATGCCCGAAGGTGTGCGTACATATATACTATTAAGCGACTCAGGCGTCATACGTGTCTCGGGCGAGCCTTGGATCATTACCTTATAGAGCTTACCGAACGAGTTGAAGTTAGAACCATACAGTCCGCCAAAGTATCCCTGCAGGGTGCTGAGCACGGCTGTTGGCGAGATACCACTCTGCTTACACTTAGCTACATCCACGTGTACCATGTACTGTGGGTAGTTAGGATTGTAAGATGTCTGAGCTGTCTGGAACTCAGGACGCTTGTTGAGCTCGGCCAGGAACTCCTTAACCACGCCGAAGAATCGGTTCAGATCGCCACCAGTACGGTCCTGCATAACCAGCGAGATACCCGAGTTAGCAGAGAAACCAGGAATCATTGGGGGCGAGAAAGCCAGAATCTGTGCATCCTTGATATGGGCTGTCTTGATAAATATCTGGGCAATCACACCGGTTGCATCGTAAGGGTTGATGAAGAATCGATAGATACCATCACCCTCCCATAAGCCAGCGAGCTTCCACCAGAATCCCTTCTGACGCTCACCGAATGGCTTCAGCTTCAGGATGAATGTACCCTGGTCGGAACCAGCACCTGCGATAAAGTTATAACCCTGAACCATCTCACGGTTCTTGATAGCAGGAATCTGCGACAGGATAGAATCTACCTGCTGAACTACCTGCTTGGTGCGAGCCTCTGACGTGGCAGGAGGCATAGAGATGGTACAGAACAATGTACCGGTATCCTCGTCGGGCACCAGACCGGTCTTTGTGGTAACCAAGGTAACGCCCAGGATGGCGATACCAACAACCACGGTACCGATGATAGCCAATGGCTTGCGCACCAGCTTCTCAAGGATACCACGATACTTATTGGTAGTGGTCTCGAAAGCCACGTTGAACGACTGGTGGAAACGATCCACGCGCGACATCTTCACTTCGTGACCATCCTTATCGTGAGGCTTCAGGAACACAGCACACAGGGCAGGCGACAGCGTCAGGGCGTTAACAGCCGAAATAATAATGCTGATAGCCATGGTTACACCGAACTCGCGATAGAAAGTACCCGAAGTACCGCCGATGAACGATACAGGCACGAACACAGCTGCCATTACCAGTGTAATAGAGATGATAGCGCCCGAGATTTCATTCATGGCATCGATAGAGGCAGTCAGCGAACTCTTATAACCCTGATCGAGCTTAGCATGCACAGCCTCGACCACCACGATGGCATCATCCACCACAATGGCGATGGCCAACAGCAAGGCCGACAATACCAGCAGGTTGATAGAGAAGCCCATCACATTCAGGAAGAAGAATGTACCTACCAGTGATACTGGCACGGCAATCAATGGGATGAGCGTAGAACGCATATCCTGCAGGAAGATATATACCACGAAGAATACCAATGCCAATGTCATGAAGAGGGTGAATACTACCTCCTCGATTGACGCATAAAGGAACTCGGTTACATCGTAGTTGATCTTAACCTCCATACCTGGGGGCATCAGCTTCTGCTGCGATTCGAGCTCGGCCTTTACCTGCTTGGCAATCTCGTTAGCATTCGAACCAGCCACCTGCTGTACCATGGTCATTACCGAAGGTACACCATTGTTCTTCATCGATACCGAGTAGCCTTCACCACCCAGCTCGATCTTAGCCAGATCCTTCAGCTTCAGTGTCTGTCCGTTAGCATCACTCTTAATAATAATGTT
Organism: Xylanibacter ruminicola; assembly: GCF_900107775.1. Lineage (GTDB taxonomy): Bacteria > Bacteroidota > Bacteroidia > Bacteroidales > Bacteroidaceae > Prevotella > Prevotella ruminicola_C. The sequence goes on along the minus strand of NZ_FNRF01000003.1, from coordinate 141,797 downwards.
GCCAAACTCCTCGGCAGTACGGAATCTACCGGTATATCGCATAGAATACTCGTAAGCCACATTGGGAGCCTGCTCACCAAACTTACCAGGAGCAGCCTCGATGTTCTGCTCGGCCAGTGCAGCTGTGATATCCGATGGAATCAAGCTGTGCTGCTTCATTACATCAGGCTTCAGCCATATACGCATAGCGTAGGTCTTCGAGCTGAATCCAGAAGCATCACCCACACCCTCGATACGCTTCAGCGCAGGCACGATGTTGATGGCGTTATAGTTGGTCAGGAACTCATCGTCGTAACGTCCGTCGGATGTCAGTGAATACATCAGTACCTGTGACGACTGACGCTTGATGACACGCACACCAATCTGAACAACCTCGGATGGCAGCAGGGCCTGGGCCTGGCTCACACGGTTCTGTACGTTAACCGCACACATATCAGGATTGATACCCTGACGGAACATGACCTGAATCATAGCCGAACCAGGCGAGGCAGTAGAGGTGATGTAGTCCATACCCTCAACACCGTTGATACTCTCCTCAAGAGGTGTAACCACGGCATTCTTCACCGTCTCGGCATCGGCACCAGGATAACTGGCCTGCACCACAATGTTAGGTGGTGCAATATTCGGATACTGCTCGATAGGAAGCGAGACCAGTCCGATAAAACCCAGCAGCACGATAAGGATAGAGATTACCGTTGACAGTACCGGGCGTTTAATAAAATTCGTAAAAGTCATACTAATTTACAATTTGACAATTTACCATTTACAATTTATTTCTTCATGGCACCAACGATGTCGCCGGCAGTCATAGCCTTAGCCTGCTCGTCGATCTTCTGCTGGTAGCGCTCTGGAGTAATGGGCACAATCTCCATACCGTCGGACAGTTTGGTGATACCGTTGGTCACATACTTGTCGCCAGCCTTCAGTCCTGCTGTCACCATGTAGTTCATACCATCGTTCTGTGGAGCAACCTGAATCTCGCTATATTTCACCTTGTTGTCGGCACCCAGCAGGTAAACAAACTTCTTGTTCTGAACCTCGGATACAGCCGACTGTGGGATGATGATGGCCGACGAATTGCTGTGAGGAATCACGATAGCACCTGAGCCACCACTCTTAAGCACGCGCTGTGGGTTCTGGAACAGGGCAATCATCTGTACTGAACCGGTAGCAGCGTCGATTACACCACTCATCTTGGTTACTGTACCATCCAGATCGTACATAGAACCGTCGGCCAACTTAAGCTTAACTGGTGGGAACTTTGATACGGCTGCGTTCTGACCACCCTCGCCCTTGCTCATCTCGAGGGCATCCTTCTCTGTTACCGAGAAGTAAACCTCCATGGCAGAGTTGTTTGACACGGTAGTGAGCACGTTACCTGTGCTAACCAGTGCACCTACCTTATATGGCAGGGTACCTACTACACCAGCAGCAGGGCTCTTTACATAACAGAAGCTCAGCATCTCCTTATTCGATGCCAACAAAGCCTCGGCCTGAGCTACTGTGGCCTTAGCCTGCTCGTACTGGTTGGTGGCCTGCTGTAACTCAAAGTCACCAATCACACCATTCTCATGCAACTTCTGAGCATTCTCATAGCTCAACTTAGCCGTATTGAGCGAAGCCTTAGCGGTATTAACGCTGGCCTGCGACTGGCGCACCTGGGCCTGGTAAGTTACGTTATCAATCACAAACAGCACCTGTCCGGCGCTAACTGTCTGACCTTCCTTCACATTAATCTGAGTAATGAATCCAGCTACCTTAGGACTAATCTGGACATCCTGTACACCCTTGATAGTTGCAGGATAAGTGGTCTGAGTTTCAGAACTCTGAGTACCTACAGTTGTTACAGGATACTCGTTGTCGCCAAACTGGGGGCGACCACCGCCACCACCGCATGATGACAAAATCAGCGATGCTGCGGTCATTAACAAAAACATTCTTTTTTTCATACTACCTATTTGTATCTAATTTAATCCAAACACAATTCAACCCGAAAACTTTGCGCATTACGCGCGGTTTTCGGGTTGCAAAGATACGAAAATTATATCTTACGATATATTCTTCTGAATAAACTTTTAACGTTTATTGCCTATAGTCTATAGAGCAACGCATTTTTTAACATTTAGAATGGGAATACCAAACCAACATTCAGTGTGCTATGACCATCGTACTGAGTTTTGTAGCAGTACTCGCACTTGAACGAAAGATTGGCATTGAGAGGGTACTCCATACCGCAACCGATGTTGAGTCCAAGCTTAGAATCGCTACCCTCATCGTAGCTCCAACCCATCACGTTCAAACCAGCCAGAGGATATACTGTGAACTTGCTGTTAGAGATATGGAACAGGTATTCTACATTGATGTTGGGGTTCCACATACTCTGGTGATCCTTGTTGAAGTAGTAATCGAACTGAGCGACACCACGAACATTCTCAGCAAACTCGTAGCCGATGTTGGCACCGATACCACAGTTGTTAGGCGAGTCGAGCAAGTAATTGAAATGACCGCTGATAGTGGTCTTACCAACTTGTGCATACGATGCCACACTAAGCATCAAAGCACAGATTCCCATTACAATCTTTTTCATAACTTTTGTCTTTTAAGAATTAAATTAATAATACAAAATACACATATATCAAAGTTTGATATAGATCTTCTTTCTATACAGCACGTAGCCGATGGCGAAATTCAGGAGTACAAAGTAAACAGCGTATGCGAACGATGCCCACTTGAGTGGCGCAATCACTGTATTGATGCCATTATACACCATTTCGGACACTTCGATATTTTTCAACAGAATAGCCAACAGCTCGCTCGACACGTACAGGGCCAGCGCATTCACACCGAACACATGGAAGAAGGTGGTCCAACCGCTCTTCTTCTGTATGTCGATCACATACATCAGCAGGGCCTGCAGCAGCGAAGCCAAACCGCAAGTCATCAGCACATAGCTGGGACTCCAGATGCGCTTGTTAAGAGGCAGCCCATAGCTGAGCAGGTAGCCGCCAATCACACATACTGCACCTACCACAAATAGGGCTATCACCTTCTGCTCAACCGTTTCACGCTTGCGAATCAGCATGCCACAATAGAAGCCCAACAGTACATGGGCTACCGATGAGATGGTACCCATCAACCCCTCAGGGTCAACCGGACTTTTATGATAGATATGATCGTAACCAAACAAATTCAAATCCACCTGTGCCAGCACATTCACGTTAGCATCCTCGGCATAGCCGTTACCCAGAATCAGGATGGCGGTATAGATGGCCAACAAACCACCAATCACAGACAGGGTGTACTTGTGATTACAGAACAGCGCAAACAGCGACACGATACCATAGCACAAAGCTATACGCTGCATCACCGCCCAGATGCGCAGATGACCGAAGCACAGTAGGTCGCCCTCGATGGCATGGTCGAACCAGTTGATAAACAAGCCGATAGCAAACAGCAGCACCGTACGCTTAACAATGCGACGGATGACCTGTGGGGTTGGCTTGAACTCCGACTTTACCAGCGAGAGATAGCACGAGATACCCATGATAAACAGGAAGAAGGGGAACACCAGGTCGCAGGGCGTCATGCCGTTCCACTTTGAGTGGCGCAGCATCTCGAAGCTCTCGCCCCAGCCATTGTTCACCAATATCATGCCTGCCACGGTGATACCGCGCAGAATGTCGAGACTTAATAATCGCTTACTTTCCATTTACCATTGAACATTGACCATTGAACATAAAATCTATCACCTCCTTGGCTACATCTACGGGTGAGCCTTCGGGGGCAACTGAGTAGGGTGTCTGGTCCAGCGTCCAGGGCTCTTCCATAGCGTAGTAGTCGAGCTTTACCTCCTGAGGCAGTGCCATAGCAAACAGCTCGGCAGCTGTCTTAGTAGCATTCAGACCACCACCTAACAACTCGGGCTGTGGAGCAGTCTGGGCCTTCATCTGGGCTGCCAGGGCATCGAAGTACGACTTCCAACGTACATAGTAGAAGTCCTTCAACAATCCCTGCCACTCCTTGTGGGCGTAGTCGCGCAAACCACCCGTATCGGCACAGTAGCGGTTACCCCACGTCGTGATCTGTACACGCGCATTCCATTCGTATAGCTTTTTCTCCTCGGCAGTCGTGCCGGCATTCAGGGCAGCCTGCGTCCAGTGACCCACACGGAATTCGGTGCGGGTGCCCAACAGTTTGTCCTGCAGGAGCAGCATCTGTAAGAAGCGCTCGGCATCGCGATCGAACTGCTTACGACTGAAAGCCTTGTAATCGGCAATGGTCTTCTGGTACTGCAAGCGTGCCTGATCGGCCAGAGCCTGACGGGTGATATCCACCAGATCGTATTCAAAATTCTCTCTTCCTGAGAGCGGCATAGCCGAGCGGTCATTACCACAATACTTCTCGACCACGCTATTCATCAGCTTCGCTGCCTTCTTAGTCATCGCTGGGTCGTAGTAGTTCTTCATCTTCGACCAGCTTGATGCCTGGAAGTTATTGAGTGTGGGGCGACCGCAGAAGATACTCTCGTGAGGCCCCTGCTGGTTGTTGCCTGCAGGACAGTTGTAGATGCTCTTGGCCAGAGTAAGCCAAGCCTTCTCGATAGCCTCATCCTCTACGCCATAGCGTGCCTTCACATAATTCTTAACCCACTGCTCCTTGGTAAACTTCTCGGGGCGCCAAGGCAGCTCGCTCATCAGCTCGAACATCACAGGATTGTTCTCTGAACCCTCCATGGTGAAGCCGATGCCCTTGCAATTTTTCTTCGAAGAATAAAAATTGCTAAGCAACTGGTCCATACGTCCGTGCAGACCGACGTTGGCACCGAAGTTCTCAAGCAGACAGAACAGCCACTGGTGCTGCTTGTAACCCTGCTCACGCTTCCAGATGCTGGGGATACCGAACATGGGGCGACACTCCGAGAAGAGATCGAGCACCAGCAGGTCGCCAGTCTTCATATCGTCCACCATGGCCTCGCGAGGATTCTCGGTCCAACCCTGAATCACCCATACAGCCTTAGGATTCACACGTTTCATGGCCTGCATCATGGCCTGACCGGCTTTAGCATAATCGATATTTGGATCATCGTTACTCTCGTGGAAAGGATCCATCGAATAGTAATCGGCCTTACCAAACAGCTTGGTGAGCTCATTATAATATAAGGTGGCAATTTCGGAGAATCGCGCATCGGTAGGCAACAGGTTAGCAGGACGCTGGAAACCATTCCACAGACCTGCGTCGGCCACGTTCAAGCCTAACTTCTCCTTAGCGTCGTGGGGCACCATACCGCAATAGCCTGGCAGTACGGGGTGCATGCCCAACTGCTTCATGCGAGCCAGAATCTGCTTCTGCAGCTTTTCCTGACGGGCATACCACGATGTGGGCAGTGGTCCACCCCACCCTTCGAGGTTGTTCATCTCCCACCAAGCCAAGAAGGCAGGACCGGCGATAAACTCGCCCACCTCTTTCTCGGTGTAGCCTAACTTCAACAGCATATTACGCCATACGCACTCCTCGCCAACAATAGCCAATGGCATGTTGATGCCGTGAAGTGCCATCCAGTCGATCTCCTTTTCCCAGCGTTTCCAATCCCAGAAAGCCATCGAATAGCTGAAGGTGCAGTAGTTGAAATCGTAACGCAGCGACAAATCAGTCTCGCGGCGCTCCTTCTTGGTTACTGCAGGCAGCTTGGCAGGCAGTTTGGCCTGCATCTGGTTCCACGAGAGGTGTACACCGGCATAATATTTCAGATACCAGTTCAGTCCCGAAGCGATGTTTACCCACGAGTTACCGCGGATAACCACCTTATTGCCAGCCTGGTCGAGTTCAAAGAAATCCTTGTCGCTCTTTACCAGCTGTGTTTTAAACCTGGCCGAAGCGCCCTTGTCGATTCTTTCCAGCAAATCATCTACAGGATTTGCCCACATCTGTATAGACAGCAGAATTCCGATAATAGTTAGTAGTTTCCTCATATCACTTAATTAGTTTCATTTCCTTTGCTTTTGCCATTAACAATGCCATGAGCGGTTCACGCTCATTCTCCACCTTATTATCTAATACAGCATCCTTCAGGTACTGCTTGAGCACTCCTACCTCACGGCAGGGCTGCAGATGGAACATCTCCATAATCTCGTTACCATCAATCACAGGCTGCAACAGGCGCACGTAGTCCTTCTCCTTCAGGTCGGTCAACTTTTCGCGCACCATGCGGAAGTTCTCAAGGAACATCTTTTTGCGCACCTCATTCTTCGAGGTGATATCAGCCTCGCACAATGTCATCAGGTCCTCGATATCCTCGCCTGCATCGTTCATCAGTCGACGAACAGCCGAGTCGGTCACAATCTCATCGGCAATCACAATAGGACGCATGTGCATATCCACCAACTTCTGTACGTACTTCATCTTCATGTCGAGTGGCAACATGAGACGACGGAATATCTGGGGCACCATCTTGGCACCTATCATATTATGATTGTGGAAAGTCCAACCAATGGCCGCATCCCAACGTTTCGACTTGGTTTTACCCACATCGTGCAACAGGGCAGCCCAGCGCAGCCACAAGTTGTCGGAGTGCATAGCCACATTATCCAGCACCTCAAGGGTGTGGTAAAAGTTATTTTTGTGCGCACGCCCGTTCTTTTGCTCTACGATGTCGAGTGCCGACAGTTCGGGCAGGATGATATTGAGCAGACCGCAACGCTGCAAATCCACAAAACCACGCGATGGTGTTTTAGAAAGAATAATCTTATTGAGTTCGTCCTTGATACGCTCACCACTCACAATCTTGATTCTGTCGGCCATGCGCTCCAGGGCCACAAAAGTCTCCTCCTCAATCTGGAAGTTAAGCTGTGTGGCAAAACGGATGCATCGCATCATGCGCAAGGGATCGTCGCTAAAAGTGATGCCTGGCTCCAACGGGGTGGCAATGATACCATCCTCCAAGTCGGCCAAACCATTAAAAGGGTCGACCAGTTCACCAAAGTGCTCCTTGTTCAGACAGATGGCCATGGCATTGATAGTAAAGTCGCGACGGTTCTGATCGTCCTCCAACGTTCCGTTTTCTACAATAGGTTTACGGGAGTCGTGACTGTAACTCTCTTTGCGAGCTCCCACAAACTCCACCTCGTATTCGGTACCCTTCTGCCAGAATTTCACCTGGGCCGTACCAAAGTTCTTAAATACGCTAAGATGCGCTTTCTTTCCTACGATGCGCTTGAGTTCCTCGGCCACCTTGATGCCGCTGCCAACTACCACCACATCGATATCATTAGACGGACGTTCCAGGAATATGTCGCGTACATATCCGCCCACCACATAACACTCCAGACCCAATCGATCTGCAGCCTCGCTTATTTGGTGGAAGATGTCCTGATTTAATATCTCTGCTAATTCCTCGTCGCTATATAAATTCATTATATATACCTTTTTAGGTTGCAAAGATACGTTTTTTTTTCCTTTCCACCAATTATTTTAGCATTAATAAATAAAATAATCCTTGTTTGTCTTCTTTTTAATATTTTCTTTAATACTGCTGTATAACGGATCATATTTGGCATTAGGCTTATTTATGGTAAAGCCCTTTACCTTTATAATATAGTTCTCAACACTATCGGCCGACATCTGATCGAGATGCAACGACTCATTATAAAACGCCTCCATTTCCGGCAACGAATTTTGCGTCAACAGAGGTTTCTCTCCGTAGTAAGCAAGTCCAAGAAGCAGGACCGCAGCAACTATCAACAACAGCTTTTTCATTTGCGTATAGTTTTCTAAGTGGTGCAAAGATAAGTATTAATTTTCAAACCGCCAAACATTTTTTTGCAAAATTACGTATTTTGATATCAATTTGCCACTTTTATTTTGTCATATCAGCCAAAAACGCTACCTTTGCGCCAAGAATTCAGTTACATTGCCAATGGAACCAATAAACGACTTTTTCTCGCTGATGAGTTCATTCCTCTGGGGATGGCCTATGATAGTGCTGCTGCTTGGTACACACCTGTTCCTAACATTCAGACTACGCATACCGCAGCGCAAACTGTTTACAGGCATCAAACTCTCTGTAAAGAAGGACTCCAAGGCCGAAGGCGACGTGAGTCAGTTCGGGGCTTTAGCCACCGCGCTGGCAGCCACCATTGGTACAGGTAACATTGTAGGTGTGGCCACAGCCGTAGCCCTGGGTGGACCTGGTGCTGTACTGTGGTGCTGGTTGACTGGTATCTTCGGCATATCGACGAAATATGCCGAGGGACTGCTAGCCGTAAAATACCGTGTTAAAACAGCCGACGGTAGAATGCTTGGCGGTCCGATGTACGCCTTGGAGCGTGGTTTGGGCATGAAGTGGTTAGGCATTTTGTTTGCCATTTTTACAGCATTGGCCTCGTTTGGTATCGGCTGCACGGTGCAAGCCAACTCGATAGCCCTGCTGGCACACGAAACCTTCGGTGTACCTGCCTGGATTATAGGTTTAACCGTTTGTCTGCTCACCGCTCTGGTTATCTTAGGCGGTGTAAAAGCCATCGCCAAGGTGTGCACAGTATTGGTACCTTTCATGGCACTACTATATGTACTGGGCTGTATCGCCATACTGTGCATTAACAACAGCTACGTGTGGCCTGCCATCCAACTGATTATCAATTCGGCATTCAACCCATCGGCAGCAGGTGGCGGATTTGTGGGAGCCACGGTGATGATGGCCGCCCGCTATGGTATTGCCCGCGGTTTGTTCAGCAACGAGAGTGGACTGGGTAGCGCCCCCATTGTGGCAGCAGCCGCCCAGACACGCAACCCCGTGCGCCAGGCCTTAGTGTCGAGTACTGCCACCTTCTGGGACACCGTTGTTATCTGTGCACTCACAGGCTTGGTATTGGTAAGCAGCATTCTGGCCTACCCCGACATTACCTATGCCGATGGCGCAGCACTTACCAAAGTGGCCTTCTCGAAAATCCCCTATGTGGGTGCCCCCTTGTTGGCATTCGGTATTCTGACATTTGCCTTCAGCACCATTATTGGTTGGAGCTACTATGGTGAAAGTGCCGTGAACTATCTGGAAGGTCATCGCACCAACCGTTTCTACCGCATTCTGTTTATCGTGTCGCTCTTCTTCGGTTCTATCATCAATCTGGACATCATCTGGAATATTGCCGACTGCATGAACGCGCTGATGGCTATACCCAACCTGATAGCCCTGCTACTGCTAAGCGGTGTGGCTGCCCAGGAAACCAAGAAATACCTGTGGAGCAACCGTCTGGACGATGAGATGGAAGAAGTGAAAGATAAAATATAAGGTGACAATCTATTAATAATTAAACAAGGTATGAGAAAAAACATTTTAATGCTAGCCGTAGCTATGATTGCGGCAATGTGTTTAACTATGTCGTGCGGAAACAAAGCCCAGAAACAGGACGAAACGCAGGCTGGACAAGTGAACAACTTCCGCATTAAGCGCGGTACCAACATCAGTCATTGGCTGTCGCAGAGTGAGCAGCGTGGCGAGGCCCGTCGCTTGCACATTCAGGAGGACGACTTTGCACGTCTGGAGGAGTTAGGATTCGACTTTGTACGTATTCCCATCGACGAGGTACAGTTCTGGGACGAGGACGGCAAGCAGTTGCCCGAGGCTTGGGGATTGCTGAACAACGCACTCGACTGGGCAAAGAAGCACAACCTGCGCGCCATTGTGGATCTGCATATTATCCGCTCGCACTACTTTAACGCAGCAAACGAGGACGATAAGGCTGCTAACACCCTGTTTACATCAGAAGAGTCGCAGCAGGGACTGATTAACCTGTGGAAGCAGCTGTCGGACACCTTGAAGAACCGCAGCAACGACTGGGTGGCTTACGAGTTTATGAACGAGCCTGTAGCACCCGAGCACGAGCAGTGGAACCAGCTGGTAGCCAAGGTACACAAGGCCCTGCGCGAACTGGAGCCACAGCGTACACTGGTAATTGGTAGTAACATGTGGCAGGGACACGAGACCATGAAGTACCTGAAGGTGCCCGAGGGCGACAAGAATATCATCCTGAGTTTCCACTACTACAACCCAATGATTCTGACACACTACGGTGCTTGGTGGACACCACTGGGTAAGTATCAGGGCAAGGTGAACTATCCTGGCGTACTGGTATCGAAGGAGGATTACGAGGCTGCTCCTGCAGAGATCAAGGATCAGCTGAAGCCTTATACCGAGCAGGTTTGGGATATCAACACCATCCGCGCACAGTTTAAGGATGCCATCGAGGCTGCCAAGAAGTACGACCTGCAGCTGTTCTGTGGCGAGTGGGGTGTTTACGAGCCAGTGGACCGTGAGTTGGCTTACAACTGGACACGCGACATGCTGACCGTATTCGACGAGTATAACATTGCCTGGACAACCTGGTGCTACGATGCCGACTTTGGTTTCTGGGATCAGCAGCGCCACACCTTCAAGGACCGTCCATTGGTTGAATTGCTGATGAGTGGCAAAAAACTGGGAGACGAATGAAGAAAGTAATACTGCCTTTATTGGCGATACTGATATTAACGGCTTGTGGCGAGACGAAGACCCGACAGGAAATCAATCGCCGCAAGGCTGCTTTGGTTGAAAAACAGGAAACCGAGTTGAAGAAAACGCAGGCCGAATTATGGAAGACCGACAGCTTGCTGCAGTTAACCAATCAAAAATTGGATGCGTTGACCAAGGAGGTAGAGGCGCACAAGCAGGCGCTGAAGGCTACACCCGAGGAGCTGACCGCCCTGACACAACTGCGCATAAAACGCGATTCCATCCGTACTCAATACGAAGCCTTGGGGCTGAAAATTAGGTACATACACAAGAAACAAAATAAAGAGTGAATAGTGATAAGTGAATAGTGAATAGTGGAAGGCTGTTAGTGTATACATTGTTAATAAATGTAGAAGAAAAAGCAACTTTTCACTATTCACTATTCGTTATTCACTAAAAATTGCTACCTTTGCACCCGATATGACCCAATTTGAAAAGACAAACGCTCAGTTTGAGCAGGCTCTGGCAGAATGCAGAGCACTGTTCGAGAAGAAGCTGCACGACTACAAAGCGTCGTGGCGCATCCTGCGTCCCACGGCATTAACCGACCAGTTGTTTATCAAAGCCAAGCGCATCCGCTCGCTCGAGATCAAGAAAGAATCGCTGGTGGGCGAAGGCATACGTCCGGAGTTTATCGCACTGATTAACTACGGCATTGTAGGTCTTATCCAGCTGGCTAAGGGATTTGCTGATACGGTTGACATCAGCAACAGCGAGGCCATGGCGCTCTACGACGAGCATGCCAAGGAGGCCCTGGAACTGATGAAGCGTAAGAACCACGACTACGACGAGGCGTGGCGCGGCATGAGGGTTAGTAGCTATACCGACCTGATTCTGACAAAAATTGAACGTATTAAGGAGATCGAGAACTTGCAGGGCGAGACACTCGTGAGCGAGGGCATCGATGCCAACTATATGGATATCATTAACTACGCGGTCTTTGGAGTAATTAAATTATCGGAGGACGACGCTAACGCCACAGCATGAAGAAAGCTGCCGTTAACATCTGCCGAATAGTGCTGGCACTGACGTTTATCTTCTCAGGATTCGTCAAAGCCGTTGACCCACTGGGTACACAGTACAAGATACAGGACTACCTGGTGGCAATCGGATTAGGGCGCATGATGCCCGACTTTACCACGCTGGCCTCATCGGTACTGTTGGCAGCCACCGAATTCTTCTTAGGCATCTGCTTGCTGTTTGCCATCAGGCGTCGCATTGTGTCGAAGCTGGTGCTGGCCATCATGGTCGTAATGACACCGCTCACACTCTGGCTGGCCTTGAGCAACCCTATCAGCGATTGCGGTTGTTTTGGCGACGCGCTGGTGCTTACCAACTGGCAAACGCTGTGGAAGAACGTGATACTGCTGGGCGCAGCCATCGTGGTATGGAAATGGCCATTGGAGCAGGCACGACTCATCAGTCAGAGCAATCAGTGGATAGTGATGAACTACAGCCTAGTGTTCATTCTGCTGTTTATCTCGGGCAAGAGTCTGTACACCCTACCCCAGTTCGATTTCCGTCCCTACCACATTGGAGCCGACATACGCGAGGGTTGGACAAAGATGATGGAAGGCGAGGATTCGCCCTACACCGATTTGTTTATCGAGCAGGTGAGCGATGGCGAGGACCTGACGGAGCAGATACTTACCGACGAGGGATACACCTTCCTGTTGGTTGCCCCGCATCTGGAACAGGCCGACGACTCACGATTGGACGAGATTAACCAGATGTACGAGTACAGTCTGGATAACGGATATCCGTTCTACTGTCTGACAGCCAGTGGCGAGAAAGCCATCGAGAGCTGGCGCGACCTGACAGGTGCTGAATACGCCTTCTGCCAGACCGACGACATCACACTGAAAACGATGATTCGCTCGAACCCTGGACTACTGTTGCTCAAGGATGGTAAGGTGATACGCAAGTGGAGCCACAACAACCTGCCCACCGAGGAGGAGTTGACCACCAAGCTTGAAGACAGCGAATTAGGCCAGTTGCCCACCGAGACCGTAACCACCAAGATACTGTGGGTATTAACGTGGTTTGTACTACCGCTGGTACTCCTGACGATTGCCGACCGCCTCTGGGCTTGGACCAAGTGGGTGAGACGAGAGAAGGATACGGTGGATAGTGACAGTGAATAGTGATTAGTGAATAGTTTTTTTACATTATAAAATTTAGTAGAATTATGAGAAAGAAAATTGTAGCAGGAAACTGGAAGATGAACATGAATCTCCAGGATGGTATCGCTCTTGCAAAGGAGCTGAACGAGACTCTGAAGGCTGACAAGCCAAACTGTGGTGTAGTAATCTGCACTCCATTCATCCACCTCGCATCTATCGCACAGTTCCTCGACCAGGACATCATTGGTCTGGGCGCTGAGAACTGCGCTGACAAGGAGAAGGGTGCTTTCACTGGTGAGGTTAGCGCCGAGATGGTAAAGAGCACAGGTGCTCAGTACGTTATCCTGGGTCACTCAGAGCGTCGTGAGTACTACAAGGAGACTCCAGAGATCCTGAAGGAGAAGGTGCTTCTGGCTCAGAAGAACGATCTGAAGGTTATCTTCTGTATCGGTGAGAGCCTGGAGGAGCGCGAGGCTGGCAAGCAGAACGAGGTAGTTAAGGCCGAGCTCGAGGGTTCAGTATTCAACCTCTCTGAGGAGGACTTCCGTAAGATCGTTATCGCCTACGAGCCAATCTGGGCTATCGGTACCGGTAAGACCGCTACTGCTGAGCAGGCTGAGGAGATTCACGCTTACATCCGTTCAATCATCGCCGAGAAGTACGGTCAGGCTGTAGCCGACGACACTACTATCCTTTACGGTGGTAGCTGCAAGGCTAGCAACGCTCCTGAGCTGTTTGCTAAGCCCGACATCGATGGTGGTCTGATTGGTGGTGCTTCGCTGAAGGCTGCCGACTTCAAGGGTATTATCGACGCTTGGAAGAAGTAATCGCAGTGAAACGATTAATGACTATAATGACGCTTTGCATCGGCTGCTTTATGGTGGCCGATGCTCAGTCGTCGTTTACCCAGAGGCTGCAACAGAGCAAGAACGGCGAGGGCAAGATAACCCTTACACAGACTAAGGCCATCGACGAGCTGGTTAACGGTCCGGCTACTACTGCAGCTACCACAGGTACTATACCTGTCCCTCCCAAGAACACTCAGAAACAAACAGAGAAGAAAGAAAACAATACTGCTACAAACACAAATCAGGATAAGGAAACAAAGCCGAAGGTACAGCCCGTAGTGGTTGAACACAACGACACCGTGAGTCTTGACAACCCCGAGGAAATCCAGAAAAAGATTATGAAGGGAACCAAGGTGCCAGGCTATCGCGTACAGGTGTATGCAGGCGGCAACTCACGTAACGACCGTATCAAGGCCGAAAGAATAGGCAGCGAAATCAAGGGCTTGTTCCCCGGTGTACCTGTCTATGTGCATTTCTACTCACCACGATGGATTTGCCGCATGGGCAACTATCGTACCTACGAGGAGGCACACGAGGTGCTGGAGCGTGTAAAGCGCAACGGCTACCAATCGGCCATCATCGTAAAAGGAAAAATCACCGTACAATATCAATAATGAATATAGAGATTAAGGAATACGACAACGAGAAATATCGCGATGGAATCGAGGAATTAGCCGACCACTACGAGAAGATACTCGGCCTTTTGGGCGAGGATCCTACCCGTGAGGGTTTGGAAAAGACCCCTATGCGCGTGGCCAAAGCCATGCAGGTGCTTACCAAAGGCTACACAATGGATGCCCACAAGATTCTGACCGATGCCCTGTTTAAGGAGGACTACAACCAGATGGTGATTGTGAAGGACATCGACTTTTTCTCGCTGTGCGAACACCACATGCTGCCATTCTACGGCAAGGCACACGTGGCTTATATCCCTAACGGCTACATCACAGGCTTGTCGAAGATTGCCCGCGTGGTGGATATCTTCGCCCACCGTCTGCAGGTTCAGGAGCGCATGACGCAGCAGATTAAAGACTGCATTGAGCAAACCCTGCACCCCTTAGGCGTGATGGTTGTGATCGAGGCCAAGCACATGTGCATGCAGATGCGCGGTGTGGAGAAACAGAATAGCATAACTACAACAAGCGACTTCAGCGGTGCCTTTAATCAGGCCAAGACCCGCCAGGAGTTTATGAACCTCATACACAATAATCAAATCTAAAACAAAAAAGGTATGTATCAAGCTGACATCGACAACAACACCAATTACCGAACCAACGAGTCGTTTACACAGGAGTTTACCCGCAGCTGTCTGGGCCGCATACTCATCTTCGGTGTCATTATTCTGGTAGGAATGCTGGTAGCTTACTTTACCGCTCCACGATAGGAAGACATGAACGAGGAGATGACCGATAACCTGATGCAGTGCCTGGAGGTTAACGACGGCATCAAGGGCGATGTAGTGGATGACTATGTGCACAACTTGACATTTATCTTTACCACTGCCGATACAACAGTGATACCTCAGGACGATCTGCAGACTTACCACAAATACAATCGTCTGGTATCCTATCGTCATACGTTCTACTCAACCTCTTACCTCCACAACAACATGCACCCCGAGGGTACTCGCGTTGGTGTAGGTATATTCGGTATCATCATCCCAACGGTATTCTTCGAGGACATCCTGCTGGAGGTTGGCACGATTCACAAAGGCTACGAGCAACGCCTGAATCAGCCAGAGGTTAAAGAGCCCGAGGAGGTAGATCTGGGACAGACGCCCGAAATCACCGAGTTCCATTACAAGGGCAACGAGGACGACTAACGCCCCTGTATTTACTACGAACTAATTATTATCAATTATATGAAAACCAATATTGTACTGAGCATCGCCCTGATGCTCTGCGCCTCAACAAATATGCAGGCACAGAATCATGCTGAAAGCAAGCATGAGAACATTGTTACAAACATGATCGACAACCCCATGCTGTGGGCCGATGTACCCGACCCCGACATCATCCGCGTGGGCGATACCTTCTATCTGGTATCTACCACCATGCACCTGATGCCTGGCGCACCTATCATGAAGTCGAAGGACCTGAAGAACTGGGAGACCGTGGGTTACATCTTCGATAAACTGACCGACTCGCCCAAGTACGACCTCTCGCCTACCGAGGGTACGGTTTACGGACGCGGACAGTGGGCCACATCGCTCAAGTATCATAAGGGTAAGTTCTATGCGCTTCTGGCGCCAAACGAGGCTGGTGCCATGGGCGATACCTATATTTTCACAGCCGACAAGGCCGAGGGGCCTTGGAAGCAAGTTTCACGTATGCGCCACTTCCACGACTGTTCGCTGTTCTTCGATGATGACGACCGTGTGTACGTAGTATATGGTACAGGCGAGATGATGGAGTTGAAACAGGACCTCTCGGACGTGATTGAGGGCACCCACCGACAGATTTTTAAGCGCGAGGCCGACGAGACCGGACTGCTTGAGGGTTCGCGTATGATTAAGCATAACGGTAAGTATTACCTGCTGATGATTTCGCATGTGTATGCCCCCGGCCGCCATCGCCGCGAGGTGTGCTACCGTGCCGACAACATCCAGGGTCCTTACGAGAAGGCTACCATCCTGCAGTCGGAGTTCGGCGGCTTTTCTTATGAGGCACAGGGTACCATTGTTGATACCCAGGATGGCGACTGGTATGGCATCATCTTCCAGGATCGTGGCGGTGTGGGACGTGTGCTCACAGTGATGCCCTGCCGCTGGATTGACGGTTGGCCTATGCTGGGCGACGAGGAAGGCCGTGTGCCCGATCGCGTTCGCGCCCTGAAGAATGGCGAACCCGAGACAGCTATCGTAAAGGCCGACGATTTCTCGAAAGATAAGTTAGGTTTGCACTGGCAGTGGAACCACAACCCTGTGGATAAGGCCTGGAGCCTGACCGAGCGCCCAGGTTTCCTGCGACTGAAGACAGCACGCGTAGTACCCAACCTGTATCTGGCCCCCAACACACTGACTCAGCGTATGGAAGGCCCCAAGTGTACAGGCGCCGTAGTCCTCGACCTCTCGAAGATGAAGGATGGCGACGTAGCCGGACTGGCAGCATTCAACGACCACTCGGCCGTGATGGCAGTGAAAAAGGTGAGCAAGAAACTCACCCTCGAACTGAGCGACCAGCAGGTACGATTGAGTCAGCGCGAAAAGAAGGTTGAGAACGTAGAGGTGAAGGTAATTGAAACTGTAGCACTGCAACAACTGAAACAGCAGAAGCTGTGGCTGCGTATCGATGCCAACTTTGTGCCTCGTACCGATATCGCTACATTCTCGTACAGTCTAGACGGTAAGGAGTGGACCAAGATTGGTGGCGAGTTCCGCATGGGCTTCGACTGGCAGCGATTCTTTATGGGCACAAAATTCGGTATCTTTAACTATGCCACCAAGAAAGTGGGCGGATACGTAGATGTTGACGAGTTTACATACAACAAACATCAATAATAACTATGAACAGAATTACAGTAGCCATTCTTGCCTTGCTGGCACCAATTGCTATGTGTGCACAAGGTGTAAAGATTGAGTTCTTTACACCTTCTGTTGTACATGTGGTAAAATACCCAGGGCAGCCAGTAACACCCGAGAGCAAGGTGATTATTGCCAAGCCTCAGGAAGTAAAGCTTACCCGCAAGGGCAGCACCACATCGAGTAGCCAACTGAGTGTAAAGCTGGACGAGAAGACCGGCTGCATCACTTTTACTGATGCCAAAGGAAAGGTGCTGCTACGCGAAAAGTCGCACACGTTTGCACCGCTTAACCAGACTTTTACGCTTGATAAAGGCGAGGCCATCTATGGTTTGGGAACTATCCAGAACGGCAAGATGAATCGTCGTGGCGAGCACAAACGCATGGAACAGAGCAATCTGGAAGACTTTCAGAACGTGATTCAGAGCATCAAAGGCTGGGGCCTGTATTGGGATAACTACGCCCCCACCCAGTTCGACGATGATGCACGCGGCATGTCGCTTACCTCTGAGGCAGGCGATGTGATCGACTACTACTTTATGTATGGCGGTTCGGCCGATGGCGTGATTGCACAGATGCGCCACCTGAGCGGTGACGTGCCCATGTTCCCATTGTGGACATATGGCTTCTGGCAGTCGAAGGAGCGATACAAGACCGCAGCCGAAACCGAGAGCATTGTTGATAAGTACCGCGAACTGCAGGTGCCCCTGGATGGTATTATCCAGGACTGGCAGTACTGGGGCTCTAACTACCTGTGGAATGCCATGGACTTCCTGTCGGAGGATTTTGCCAAGGGCCCACAGCTGATTAAGAACGTACACCAGAAGCATGCCCACTTTATGATCAGTATCTGGGCCAGCTTCGGCCCGATGACTCAGCAGTTCCGCGAGCTGGATGCCAAGGGCTTGCTGCTGCCCATCGAGACATGGCCACAGAGCGGTATCTCGCATGTATGGCCTCCCATCATGGAGTATCCTTCGGGCGTAAAGGTATACGATGCTTTCAGTCCCGAGGCCCGCGCCATCTACTGGAAATACCTGAAGAAGCTGTACGATTACGGCACCGATGCCTGGTGGATGGACTCTACCGATCCCGACTTCTTCAACCCCAAGGAGAGCGACTACAACACGAGCCTCCCCCTATCCCCCTCCAAATGGAAGGGGAAAACCTCAGTAACCTGGCGCGAGTTGCGTAATCTTTTCCCATTGGAAACAGTAAGAGGCGTATATGAGGCACAGCGACAAGCTCCCCTCCCTTTGGAGGGGTCGGGGGAGGCTAAGCGCGTGTTCATCATGACACGCTCGGCCTTTGCCGGTCAGCAGCACTACGGCTCAAACATGTGGAGTGGCGATGTAGCCTCGTCGTGGGAGATGCTGCGCAATCAGATACCATGCGGACTGAGTTTCACCCTCACCGGTAACCCCAACTTCAACACCGATATCGGCGGTTTCTTCTGCGGTTCGTACAACACCAAGGGCGCAGGTTCAGCACCCAAGAACCCACAGTTCCAGGAACTCTACGTGCGCTGGATGCAGTACGGCCTGTTCTGTCCTGTGTTCCGCAGTCATGGAGCCGATGCCCCTCGCGAGATATGGCAGTTTGGCAAGAAAGGCGAGCCCGTTTACGATGCTATCGAAAAGCAGATTAATCTGCGCTATCGCCTTATACCTTATTTATATAGTATAGCCTCGCAGGTAACCAGCAACAACGATAGCTACATGCGCCCCCTATTCAGCGACTTTGCCGCCGACAAGAAGGTGTGGGACATGACCGATGAGTTTATGTTTGGTCGTAGCATCCTGGCAGCTCCCATCGTAGAGGCCCAGTACACACAGGAAAAGATTGTCAAGGAAGATGCCATGACTGGCTGGAACCGTAAGGAGGTGACAGCAGAAAGCGGACAGCAGACAGTTGACTGGAACGCTACTAAGACCGCTACCAAGTACCTGCCAAAGGGTGCCAACTGGTACGACTTCTGGACAGGCAAGCTGTATAAGGGCGGACAGAACGTGGCGCTTACTACCCGATTCGATCAGGTACCTATGTTTGTACGTGCCGGTAGCATTGTGCCATTGGGGCCTGTGATGCAGTACGTAGGCGAGAAGCCATGGGACAACCTCGAGATACGCATCTACCCAGGTGCCGATGCCGAGTTCTCGCTGTACGAGGACGAGGGTGATGGTTACAATTACGAGCAGGGTTACTACTCTAACATCATCTTTACCTGGACCGACCGCACCCGCACACTGCACATCAGTGCCCGCCAAGGTGGTTACAAGGGCATGCTGCTCGACCGCAAGTTTACATTGGTTCTGCCCGATGGCACCACAAAGACCATCGATTACAACGGCAATCAAGTAACAGTCAAGTTATAAATCGAGAACACGAAACGGAAAAAACAAAAAGAGAGAGACCCGAAAGTCTCTCTCTTTTCTGTGATCCGTTTGGGGCTCGAACCCAAGACCCCAACATTAAAAGTGTTGTGCTCTACCAACTGAGCTAACGGATCAACCTTGGTATGACGGATGCTTTCTTACGAAAGCGGGTGCAAAGGTACGAAGTTTTTCCGAATTAACCAAATTTATTCGGAAGATTTTTCGTTATCACCCTCATTTTCTGTATCTTTTGTCACATATTGCTCGTAATACGCAATTAAAAGTGTGGTTAACGGCAGGGCGATAATCAGTCCGATAAAGCCCAGCAGCGCGCCCCAAACCGAGAGCGAGAGCAGCAGGATGGCAGGGTTCAGTCCCATGGCCTTACCCATCACCTTAGGCGTTACAATCATGTCGCATATCAGCTGCACCACGATGAACACCAGCAGGGCCAACGCCAGGATTCCCCAGAAGTTCTGCCCCGTATCGGCCGACTTGAGCAGTGCCAGCAGCACCGTAGGTATCAGCGCAAAGGTGTGCAGATATGGCACCAGGTCCATAATACCTATCATGATACCCAGACCGATGGCCATGGGGAAATCGATAATCGTAAAGCCTATGCAGAACAGGATACCCATGATGAGCGCCACCGTGCCCTGTCCGCGCACGTAGTTGTTAAGCGCCTGTCCGGCATCCTTACCAAGTGCCTGCCAGAAGGGACGGCTCTTCTTGGGGAAGATGCGAATCCAGTTGTCCGTCAGGTACTCGTAATCCAGCAGGATAAAGAACATATATAATAAGGTAATAAGCGAGGCAACGATACCGATGATAACCGTGGCCGTTTGTCCCAGCACGTTAAACAGTCCGGGCAGCACTGTCTTCAGACTATCGGTAAACGTAGCACTCTTAAAGAACTTTTCAATCTCGCGGCTGTTCTGGTTTATCCACAGCTGTATGGCTCCAGGAATATCCTTGATGTGCGCCTCCTTCTGGATGTAGTCGGAAGCCAGACTGCCCAACTTCTCGAACTGCTCAATCATAGGCGGTATAATCAGGTAGATAACACCAGCCATGAGGGCAATCAACAGCACCAGCGTGATAACAATGCTCAATGCCCTGTTGCCCACATGCATTTTGTACTGCACGAACTTAACCGCAGGATAAAGCAGATAGGCCAGCAGCCAAGCCACAAAGAATGGCAACAGCACACTGCTCAGGTAGTTTACCAGCAGCAGAATGCCTATCACCAACAGGCCGGCACCCACCCAGCGTACCAGCTGATCAAGCGTGATTGTCTTTTCTTTCATTTTCCTCTTTTATTGCTTTTTGATAACACTCGCGGCACAGGGGCTCGTACTCGGTAGTCTCGCCCAGCAGCACGCGCTGGTCGCTCTCCACCTTACGGTGACTCACGTAAGCCAGATTACCACACTTTACGCAGATGGCATGCACCTTGGTAACATCGTCGGCAATGGCGCACAGAGCAGGCATGGGTCCGAAGGGCACGCCCTTGTAGTCCATATCCAGTCCGGCCACAATCACACGCACACCGCGGTTGGCCAGCTCGTTGCACACATCTACGATACCCATGTCGAAGAACTGGGCCTCGTCGATACCCACCACGTCGATATCGCTCGACAGCAGCAGGATACTACCCGGCGAGTCGATGGGTGTACTCTGGATGTGTTTCTGATCATGACTCACCACATCCTCTTCCGAGTATCTCACGTCGATAGCCGGCTTGAAAATCTCCACCTTCTGACGGGCAAACTGCGCTCTGCGCATTCGCCTGATCAGCTCTTCAGTCTTGCCCGAGAACATCGAGCCGCACACTACTTCAATTCTTCCAGGTCGGTGTGCCTCGCCTGTTAAGTTTTCTATCATATGGTTGCAAAATTACAAAATACCTTTTAAAAATTGCAAAGATTTGCGTGTTTTTTTGTCTATTCCGTCAATTTGCCTTATATTTGCCCCTTGTTATGGGTATATTATACATCGTACCGACTCCAGTTGGGAATATGGAAGACATGACTTTCCGAGCCATCCGTATCCTGAAAGAAGTGGATCTGGTGCTGGCAGAAGACACTCGCACATCGAGCAAACTGCTGAAGCATTACGAGATTCACAACCAGCTGATGTCGCACCACAAGTTTAACGAACACGGAACGTCGGCCTCGGTCGTAGCCCGATTGCAGGCAGGCGAGAACGTAGCACTGATAAGCGATGCTGGCACACCAGGCATTAGCGACCCGGGATTCTTCCTGGTGCGCGAGGCCGTGCGCGCAGGCATCGAAGTACAATGTTTGCCAGGTGCCACAGCCTTTGTGCCCGCCCTGGTGGCCAGCGGATTGCCTTGCGACCGCTTTGCATTCGAGGGATTCCTGCCACAGAAGAAGGGGCGCCAGACCAAGATAGAATCGCTGAAGGACGAGCAGCGCACCATGATATTCTACGAGAGTCCCTACCGCGTGGTAAAAACGCTGCAGCAGTTTGCCGAGGCCTACGGTCCCGAGCGCCAGGTAAGCGTGTGCCGCGAGATATCCAAGATACACGAGGAGAGTGTACGTGGCTCGCTGGAAGAGGTGATAGCCCATTTCAAGGAGCACGAGCCCAAGGGTGAGATTGTAATCATCCTGGCAGGAAACGATCATAAAGAACAATCAAATAAACAAAAGTAATTATGAGAAAGTTATTTATCTTTGCCCTGTGCCTTACCGCACTGGCAAGTTGTAATGAGGGCGCCAAGAAAACTGAGAACGCAGCCCGCGCCGAGCGCGACTCGCTGAACCAGGTGATTGCCCAGAAGGACGACGAGATTAACGACATGATGACCACCTTAATCGACATTGAGGACGGATTTCGTGAGATTACCGACGCTCAGAACCGTGTTACCCTGGCCAAGCAGGGCGAGGGTACCAACAGTAAGCAGCGTATAGCCGAGAACTTCCAGTACATCCAGTCGATGATGCAGCAGAACAAGGATCTGATTGCCAAGTTGCAGCAGCAGGCCCGCGAGAGCTCGATCAAGGGCGACAAGCTGAAGAAGATTATCGCCAGCCTGCAGGAGCAGATGGAGAAGAAGGACTTGCAGATAGCCGAGATGCAGGCCCAGCTGGACCTGAAAGATATCCACATCAACGAGCTTAACAACGAGATCAACACCATGCAGGACGACGCTCGCGCCATGAAGAGCGAGAACGACGCTCAGGCTCAGAAACTGCAGGAGCAGGACAAGCAGCTTAACACTGCCTGGTTTGTTTTCGGTACTAAGGACGAACTGAAGAAGCAGCAGATTCTGACCAAGGACGGCTTGTTCAGCAAGAGCAAGATTCTGCAGGGCAACTTCAACCGCGAGTACTTCACCAAGATTGATATCCGCGTGGATCGCGACATCAAGCTGTACAGCAAGGATGCCAAGGTACTCACCTCGCACCCCGCCAGCTCGTACCGCTTAACCGCCGATGCCAACAAGCAGCTCATCCTGCGCATCAACGATCCTATCGCTTTCTGGAGCACCAGCAAGTATCTGGTAATCCAGGTTAAGTAATACTACACTCGCTAATCAGGTTGCGAAAGGCATTCACATCAGCCGGATGCAACTTTACTACGGGCGCAATGGTCATCATGGCCGATGCGCCCATATTTTTTTCCATCTGTTTAAACTCCCGATACTTGGCCAGCACCTGTTGACGCTCATTCTCACCCAACGGGGGTAGCATGCCCGACTCGCGCATCAGGAAACGCACCTTGGCCGTTACCGACAGTTCGGCATGCAGACGCACGTAACAGATGATATCGAAATAAACCAATGGCGGAAACGAAGCCTTGACCGACTCGAGGAAAGCGCCTGTCGAGGTATTTATCAACTGCCCGTCGCGGATACTCTGGAACAGCTGTATCTGCTCGTCGAGCCCCCTGTCGAGCCAACGGTGAATCATATCCACATCGTAGAAGTAGGTCCATGCCAGCAGGCCACCCATCACGGCCAGCACGCACACAAACTGCGTGACAGGATTGAAATGCAGATGGTTATGACACACGTGTGCAACAACGGCAGCCACCAGCAGCAGGATGGTCATCACCACATCGAACGGCCTTACTTCCAGTCGCGAACGCCACCGCTCCGTTTGTCGCACCACCAGCACCAAGCCAGCAGCCACCACGGCACTGCAACCAATGTGCACAAGTGCCACCTCCAACCCACGGAACAGCATGGTGCCCAAGCCAGCATCCTGCCCCAGTACCAGATAGAAAAGGTTTTCGAGAATAGAGAACCCGCCACCCACAGCAGCACCGCAGATAACGCTATCGATAAAGAACACCATACGCTTGCGCCATGCCAGCACCAGCAGCGGCACGGCTTTCACCGCCTCTTCAGTCACTGGATGCACGCCGTCGGGTAGCCAGTCAGCAAGCCAGCTGAACAAGCCGAAACACACCAATGCCGTAAGCATGCCACCCACCACCAACTGCAGTAGCCTACGCATGTTTACAAGTGCAAAATTATCAATCTTGTAAACTACCAGTATATATATTATAATAGGTAATAGCGAAGCTACAAACTGCATTTATAGTAATTTTAAGGATATCATTAACTCGTTGCCATGCCTGCCGCCAGCAAAACCCTCGGGGGCAAACAGATGTCCGAAACCTACCGAGAGTGTCGTCTTCAGATAGTTCACAAACACCAGTTCGGTACTCAGCTGTATGCCTGTGCTGTAATACATCTGATGTTTCGTACCGGGATTCCAGGCCGACAGACCTGTACCGAAGAGCGAGCACTGTATCCACGTGGGATAGCAGAACAGGGCGCCGAAGTTGTTCATTCGAATGGGGCGCAGGTTCAGTTCGGCAGTGGCCTTGGCATACGAGTGTGCCTGTATGGCATCGATGTCGGCACCAGGCATGGCCAGCGCTGTACGGTACTGGAAGGCATCGCGGTTATCAACACGGTTATTGCGGAATCCGCCCAGATAGGTATTGCCGAACACCGATTGGGCATCGCCGAAGTTATGGCCTGCAGCCGTACGCAACCAGAAAGATGTGTTACGGTCGAACGGCAGCAACGTACCGAAATCGCCAGTGCCCTCAATGGATGGATAGAATGTGCCGCCAGCCAGATAGCCATAGCCGTTGATGCTGAGCTGGTAGCCCTGCTCGTCCATCACCCCGCCGAGCGACTTGCGCAGTTTGGATACTTTGCCGTAGAGTGCTGCTGTCTGCAGCGATTTCACGTCGTTCACTGCTATCTCCTGATACATGGGCAGTGCATCCATGTCGCCATAGGCATCCACCGAGAATCCCCACTCGCGGGTGTAGGGTGCTATCAGATTATTACTGTAGTCGTACTGGATGCCCACGTTATAGCCCTTACGGCTGGTACGCCTCGGACCGAACAGATCGTAAAAGTCGGTGTGGTTCCAAGCCGCCCTGAGTTTCCAGAAGTAGTACTGCCACTCCAGGTCGGCATGCAACCGGTTTTTCCAGGGGTTGTGGCTCCATGGCGATACGCCCAGCGAGAGCCTGATACTGCTCAGTCCCACGGGATCGTTCACCGCCAATCGGTAACCCAGCACCGGTGTGACATGATTCCAACTGTCGGCATCGGTAAAGCCTGAGATGGTGGGATAAGCCCCTGCAAAGCGCATCTCCTTGAGCACATGGTAGGGGGTGATATGGTTGTAGACATCGCCAAACTCGATTCTGGGCAGTGAGTCGTGCAGCAAGCCCACCTGTTCGAGCGCTTCGCGGTTCTGTTCGTAGGCAGCCTGCCCGTACAGCTTTATGGCATTGGCATCGGTCACCACCTGGCGGTCGAGTGTTACCGGTCGCATACCGTCGCGCTCAAACTGCAGCGCCAGTAACCGTCCGGGCTGTATTTCGATCGGTGCAAACATACCTATGCTGGCATTGGTAAGCATCTCCATCTGCCGGGTGGCTATGTTTATCTGCCAGAGGTTCGACACACCGGTATAGTAGCTACTGCCCACCAGATACTGATCGTCGAGCGAAAAGCGGAACTGTCCCAGATTGGCATCGCGCCACGTCACCAGTTCTACCGGTTTGTAAATGGCCTGCTCAAACTCCTGGAGGTTAAACAGCAACAGGGTGTGTTCGCCGTTGTTGCCCTGTCGGGTCATCGACAGCCATGTGCCATCGTGACTCACATCAACATCAAACACGCTCACGCCAAACGGAAATGCATAGATGGGCTCGGTATTCTCCAAGTCGCTATCCAACCGCACGACGGTTTGCGTGCCGGCATTCGAAAGCAGTCCATACAGGCAGTCGTGTGTGTTATCATACACGATGTTGTTGATACGCTGGAACTTCTTGCGTTTCACCACGCGGTTCTGCTGCAGGTCGTACACCTCCAGTCCGCGCCATTTGCCGTTGTTGGTGGTATAGATAACGCGCTGATGGCGGGTGTCGAGCGCCACGAAGGCAGGATCGTAGAGTGTGGGGCCATTCAGGTTGTGCAGTTTTCGCAGCTCGCCTGTGGCCATGTCGATTTCAGCGATTTGAGCCAACTTACCTGGGGTATTAAGGGCGGTGTAGGCTTTATTGCTCACAGAGTCGTACACCAGCGGCGCTACCGAGCCCAGCGGCTTGGGTGTGACGGGCGTTGTGGGTGTAACGGGATACTGCCGGATGGTAGCTAGATTGGCCTGCTGATGGCGTTGCTCGTCCAGCTTCCAGTCGTCCCACACCTTGCGCAGCGACTGACCGTAGATTTTCTTAAACTGACTACCGAAGAACGTGCGACTATCGGCCGTGCGATTGTAAAAGGCAATCAGTTTGTCGTAACCGTAGTTTTTAGTGAGATAGTTCACAAATCGCGTACCATACAGATAGGCGTTGGCGCCCACCTGGAAGTCCATCGTAGAACCTTCGGTTTCGAGTCCCACCACCGAGAACAACTTTTCGTTGTCGGCAATGATACTGCGAAAGTACATCTCGTCGTAGCCACCGAGTGCACGGCCTAGTCCTCCGCCAAGCCAAGTCTCCATAAAACAGGCGATACCCTCGTGATACCAGCGTGGTGCATACCAGCGCGGCACGCACAGATAGCTCCACAGGGCGGAAATGGGCTGGGTATTATCGGTACACACCTTCGTACCAAACAAACTGCGCCAGTGCTTGTCGCGCAGATTGTATTTATCGGTCATCACGGTGTGGGTGTACTCATGCTTAAACAGCTGACGGTATCGCTCGCCCGACGGCGCCACATAGTACGACATGTTGAACGGTGCCATACCAATCTGTATCAACGATCGTGGCAGCGGGGTTACACCACCGTTACCATCGTCTTCCCAGTCGGTCAGCAACAGCAGTGGTGGTTCGGGCTGATATACCGAGTCGGTGGTCCATATCTGCTGATGTAACGCCTTGCCCAACTGAAAGTTGCGCATCATGTGAGGCATGTAGCGCGACAGGTTCTTATCGAAGAACACCAGTGTAGCTTCGTCGGTACGATACTGGAAATAAGTCTGATTCTGCCCCTGAGTGAACATCGGGAGCAGAATCAGTATCAACAAAACAATACGTTTAAACATACTCTGATTGTACACCGTATTGCTTGTTTTATTTTTCTATGAAGGGAGGTCTAGGCTGCTTACCCAGAGCCGTAGACTTGATAAGGATATTAAGTTGGTTGGGCAGTTTCAAATTCATAGCAGCGTCAGTCTGATTCATCAGGGCTGTATTCAAGAGGTACGCATTCAGTTTTTCACTGTTACCGGCCCACAAACCCAGTTTTTCGCGATTTTCTGTTACACGACCGAAAATAAGCTTAGAATTCAGGTTGGTGCTCATATGCAGTTTACTGCAAATCATTGTGTTCAGGCGCATCACCTTCTGTGTAGCATCGGCATACGCACCGAGTGCAGCATCAGCCTTTTCGGATGTCAGCAGGTAGCCCTTTTCGTCAAGTGCCTTTGCACTTTCTTTATTGCCTTCGATAGCAGCGGTCAGTTTCTGATAGTCAACCCACTGGTCGCGCACCAGCTTCAACTGGTCGCTACCCTTGGCATTGGCCAGATACTTGTCGGTAGTCTCGATAAACTGGTTAGCCAGTGCATTCTGCTTCTGCAGCTGGGTGTAGGCCAGCGAGGCATTGATGGTGTTCTGTGTCAGTTCGGGGCATTCCTCACCACTCAGAGCTTTTTCCATTTGCTTGCCAACATCGTTCAGCTGTGCATTCACATTGTTAACCATTTTGCCAATCCCATTCATCTTCTGAATCAGCGGTGCATACTCGGCAATCTGGCCAGCCACCTGGTTCGACATGTCAACCAGACTGGCAAACTGCTCAGAGCGTAACTGCATCAAAGCATAAGACATCACCATCGCTTCCTGATAATCCGAATCGGTCCTCAGCAACTCTTCCATATTAGTTAGCTTCTCGGCGTCGGCGTCACGAGAGAAACGGTTAACCTTACCAATGTCGCCCTCGGTCTTATTTACGTCAATGGGCCAATGAATTAAATTCGACGATACAAATCCTACAACAACTACTGCTGCAACAACACATAGGATAATTAACGATTTCTTCTTCATAACTATATTGCTTTAGGTTATACGGCTGCAAATATACGCAAAAAAATAATACGGCGCAAGCTTTTTTTATAAAAATTACACCTTAACGGCTTGAAGTATCGCATTTCGGGACAGCGTTATACTGGATTCTATGAATAAGAGTAACAATCTCTCTTTTTAATAATTATGCCCCCCGTCAAAACCCATGTGAATGGCCTGCGGGGGATTTTTTAACTGTAGCACTGTAGCGGTGTAGCAAAAATGTTGCGCACAGACAACATAATCTTATAAAAAGTGTTGCGCGCAAGCAACATTTTTATCAAAAAGTGTTGGTTGTATGCAACATTTTTATTATCTTTGCCCCAAAAATGATAGCTTATGGATGCATTATTTAGAAAAAGCGACCGTTTACTGGCCAATACCAGCACAGAGATTGTACGCGAAATAGCAAATACAATCCATTGGAACGCCCAGCTAATTAGCATTATCGGTGCAAAAGGTGTGGGCAAGTCAACGCTCATTAAGCAGTATATCAAACAGAAATACGAACCTGGCGACAGGAGGGTTTTATACTGCTCAGCTGATACTGTCGACTTTTCAACGCGCACACTGGTGGAACTAGCCGAAGAGTTTACCGTAAGAGGCGGCGAGCTGCTAGCCATCGACGAAATCCACAAGTACAAATCGGGCAATACCGACTGGAGTCGTGAAATAAAGGAAATATACGAACTCTATCCCGACCTGAAGTTGATAGTAAGCGGATCATCACTACTTAAACTAAAAGAAGGCGATGCTGACCTGTCACGACGAGCCGTAAAATATACACTGGCAGGATTGTCGTTTCGCGAAGCTTTACGTTTTTATCATGGATTGGAGTTCGAAAAATGGACGTTAGACGACATTCTGAAGCACCCTTACGATTTATGGCAAACGGTGTCGACTAAGTGCAAGCCCAACGCACTGTTTAAGGAATATCTGAAAAAAGGCTACTACCCCTTTCTACTTGAAGGCGAGGGCGAGTATCACACCAAAATAGAGCAGGTGGTAAACTATATTATTGAAACAGAATTACCCCAGATATGCAAGGTTGACGTGGCCAATGTAAGAAAACTGCAGGCACTTGTGGCGATGATATGCAGCGAGATACCTTTTGAACTAAATGCCAACCGAATTGCCGCAGCCCTTGAAATTGGTCGCGACACGGTGGTGGAATACCTGAAATACCTGGGAGATGCCAAAGTATTAAATCTGCTTTACTCTGAAAAAAAGAAAATAGGCAAGCTCTCGAAACCCGATAAGGTATATCTCGAAAACCCAAATATCATGTATGCCCTAGCCCCTACCAAGGTTGAAATAGGAACACTACGCGAAACCTTTGCCGTGGGCAGTCTCACAGAGTCGCATAATGTTGAATACGGAAAAGCGCAAGGTGATTTTCTTGTTGACTCGAAGTACACATTCGAGATTGGCGGTCGCAGCAAGGATTTCTCGCAGATAGCAGGTATAAAGGATTCGTATATTTTTGCCGACGACTGGGATATGCCCGATGGTGCAAAACTCCCACTCTGGATGCTAGGTTTCTTATATTAATGATAATACAATAAAATCCCCTCGCTGATGATTCAGCGGGGGGATTACTTTCTACATGCCCATGCAGCTGGTGGCGCCCAGGGCTGTTACTATCGCCGTTGCGATACTGGCAATCATCTGCACGATGAACTTCAGGGTTTCCTTCTTACTCATAACTCACCTCCTTTCTTAGTCGCCGTACGACTCGTCATCCTCGCCGGTGCTGCTACCGTTGCCGCCTGTGTTACCGTTGTCGTTGCCGCCGGTGTTACCGTTCTCGGGGTCCTCGATGTCGCCGCTGTCGCCACTGGTTACGCGCTTCAGCACGGTGCCGTCCTCGTCCAGACAGGTAATCTGGATACTGGTGTTCTTCAGCTCGTCCTTCACATCTACCGATGGGGTGAACACAATGCGACGGGTGGTAATCAGTCCGGTCTTCACCTCGTCGAGCTTCTCAACGGCCTTGGCGCGCACGCCGAATCGCATGGTTCCCAGTCCGGGCACGGGCACTGAGTGACCCTCGGTGGCCCAGGTGCGGATAACGGCGCCTGCTGCCTCCCATGCGGCCTTGATAACACCCGCACTGATACCCGAGTGAGTGGATGCCTCGGTAAACACCTTCTTCTCGGCAATGCTCGAATACAGGTCGGGGCGCATCACGAAACGCTTGGCCCCAGGGTTCTTGCCGATCTTAAGCTCTCGGCGCTGTGCAATTACTTTGATACTCATAGGTTTAGTAAAATTAAAAAATTAAAGAATTAAAAAATGTAATAATTATAGGATTGTAAATAATTTTTAAATATTATCATTTTTACATTTTTACATTGTTCTGAGTTCGGGTTCGGGCGGGGTATTAATCCTGCAGGGTGCTGCGATTAAAGGCAGCAATTGCCACTATTAATCTTCGCAAATTTCAGGATTAATGCCGCCCTCAAGCCTCCCTCATTTTTTACAGTGCAAAGGTACGATATTTTCATTGCGGTTCACGAATATCCGACCTACTATTTGCAAAAAAATCACTGCGCGCGCCGTTACCATCCGCTGTACCGCTACGCGCTACAGCGCTACAGTTAGTTTCCAGCCCATCGCACACCATTATTTACTTCTATATTTATATATAAATATAGGCACTACCGTTACCATCCCCCACCCCCGCACATCTAACTGTAGCACTGCAACACGTAGCAAAAAAAAATGGGGTTACATTTGCTTTTTTGCGTACTTATTCGTATCTTTGCGGCGGAATATAAAAAAAAGAAGGTTATGACTGCACTTGAACTGAATGCGGAATTGTACCGCGCCATGGGCGAAATAGCCAACGACGAAACGCTACTGGCAAAGGTCTTGAAATACGTTAAGGACCTTACCCCCGCCAAGAAAGCAAAGGCCGATGCGGACTGGGCAAATAAGTTTGCGGGCGCTTGGAAAGATAATCGCTCAACCGACGAGATTATCAACGATATCAACGAAGCAAGAACCACTAACAGCCGTAACATAAAGCTATGAAAGGTTATCTGCTCGACACCAGCACCTGCGTGTTTTTGTTCCGTGCAAACCGCGAGGTAGCTAACAAACTAAACCAAATTGGCAGCGAAAACTGCTATATTTGTGATGTGGTTTTAGCAGAACTACGTTATGGTGCGTATAATAGCGATTTTGTTGAAGACAATCTGAAGATGATTGATGAGTTTGTTAAAATGGTAAAGGTACTCCCCTTTGCCGATAGTATCGACGTGTTTGCACAGGAAAAAGTACGTCTGCGCAAAAGCGGCAAACCCATCGAGGACTTCGATCTGCTTATTGGCTGTGCAGCCAAAGCAGCAGGGCTAACAGTAGTAACACATAACACCAAGCATTTTAGCCATATATCGGGACTCAAAATCGAAGACTGGATAAATTCCTAAAAACTCTTAATTATAACCTGCAGTTTTTGGTGGGTGCGAAGGTTTTTATTATCTTTGCAGCCGTTTGGTGACCCGTGGAACGGCACCGACTATGGATTATATTGTGAAATAAAACTTTTAAAGAATTAATCGACATGAGAAATTGTTGTAGCATCGGTCAATGGCCGATGGAAATGGTGTGCGACACACCCGTGCCTTACTACGAAGTGGGAGTTAGTTGCGGACTGCCTAACGAGATGGGTCAACTGCCACCCGAGATGATTTTATTGCCCAGCGAGATTACGCGCGGGCGACGGGTGTTTATCGTGGATGCCGATGGCGACTCGATGACCGGCGTGGGCATCTACAGCGGCGACCAGCTGCTGATAGAGAGCACCCAGCGGGTGCACAGCGGCGAGGTGGTGATGGTGAGCATCGACGGCGAGGAGCTGTTGAAGGTGTATTACGTTGACGACACGGGCCGCCACTGGCTGCTGCCCGCCAACCCGAAGTACCAGCCATGCGAACTAACGGCCGATATGAATGTGCGCTTTTGCGGACGCATGGTGTGCAACCTGAGTGCGCCGCACGTATCGGTAACGTACTGTGGCGAGGTGGTACGCCAGTTTAAAGCCAGGCAGAAGCAGCACCAGCCCGACATATACGAGCGCCTGACCAAAGCCGTTATCCAGTGCAGTCATCTGTTCTGGGCGGCATCGGCCTGGGCAGTGGCGTATTGCGTGATGCGCGATAAATACAGTTTTGACAAGCCGGTTGCCGAGTTTGAGCGTATGGCCCAGGCCTTAAAGCTACCCACTACGTTTAGGTTTGTATGTGGCGAAGGCAGTGTGCAGCGCACCATCAGTAATCATGAGTACATGCGAAAGAGTATCGACAAGTGGGAGGAGCAGGGTGCTGCCGACCGCGAACTGAAGCTGATGACGGTTTTAATTAAAGAATTGGCTTAGTTTTACCGAACCTGTTACCGAAGTTCGGTAAGTATTAGTACCAAAGTTACCGAAACCTACAACACTTACCGAAAACTGTTACCGAATGCGTTCCAAGAAATTGGAGCGCATTATTTTTTGCCATACTTTTGCCACCGCAAACAAGTTGCGATGGCGAGTGAAGGCTGCGGCTCAGCAAAGCTCGAGCAAGCTCGGCTCTGCGTTCACCTTGCACTTCACTTGCAGCGTGATTCAGTTCACGAGTGTTCTTTGACTTACTGACACACCAACCCGACTCGGAATGGCCGAGCGGATATATTCTTAGGCACGGATTCTTGGACGAGCCCCCCAAAAATATTATTAACAATTTAAAATACACACACAATTATGGAAACAATGATTATTAAAACAGTAAACGAGAACCAACACATGATGACTTCGCTGGAAATAGCTGAAGTAACCGGTAAGCAACACTGTCACGTAATGGAGGCCATCCGAAAAATGGAACCCGCGTGGCAGAAAGTTAACCAATCAAATTTTCGATTGGTTGAATATCACGACAAGAAGGGCGAACTTCGCCCCTGCTACCAGCTAACCAAGACCGAGTGCCTGTACATCGCCACCAAGTTTAACGACGAGGCCCGCGCCCGACTCGTTCTCCGCTGGGAAGAACTCGAGCTTGAGAGATTGGATTTTGGCACGGATTACACGTGCCTAAGAAAACTTCCATCGCTGGGCGTTCAGAAACAGATACTGGCGATGGCGGACGAGATTGTGGGTACGGGACTGCGCATGCTGAACGAGCCTGCCGAGGACACCCTGACCGCCACACAGGTGGCCAAGACGTTTAACATGAACACCCGCGACTTTAACGCCGTGCTGGCCGATATGGACATACAGTACCGCGCCCACGGTAGATGGAACCTGGCCGAACATCTGCAGGGTCGTGGCTACACCGCCGAACGTACACACATCGACTACTCGCTGAAAGGCAAGCGCAAAATAAAGGTGTACATGACGTGGACCATGGCCGGACTGAAGTACCTTAACTCGCAATTGGGATACCCTAACCTTTGAGACATTCTTGCGTCCCTTCGGTAGCAAGCGCCACCCTTCGGGATGTCGAGCGGAACATTGATTTTACTATGCAGATTACAGACACACTTTTACAGAGATTGATGGAGATGGAGGGATGCCGACTGAGCGCTTATCGCGACCAGAACGGCACACCCACCATCGGGTACGGACACACACAAGGCGTGCGCATGGGCGACCGCATCAGCGCCCAACAGGCTCGCGACTGGCTGCTACAGGATGTAACCCAAGTGATGCGACAGGTTCGCCAACTGCACGTGGCGCGCACCGAGGCACAACTAGAGGCACTCACATCGTTTGCCTTTAACGTGGGCATCGGCCGCCTGAGGCAGTCAACGCTGCTGCGCACCATTCGTCAGGGCGGCAGCAAGGCAGCCGTCCAGCGCGAGTTTAAGCGATGGGTGTATGCGGGCGGCAGAAAGCAAAAGGGCCTGGAAGTCCGTCGCCAGTGGGAGGCCGAACACTTCTTCGCCCCCAGCTACCCAACAGATGACGAGATCATCGACCGGGTGTAACATTAAACATTAAACATTAAACATTGGCTATGAGCACACACATTATTTATTTGAAGGACGGGGTGAAAATGATGCGCCCCGTAACCACCCGCGCAGAGTATATGGCTCTGCGCGGCAGTAACGAACAGCAGCAACTGATGACCGCCATCCGCAATGGCAACGAAAGTCTGAAGCACCGCTTGGTGCAGATGAACTACAGTTGCTTGCCCAATGCCGACGGCACGCTGCGCGGCAGCACCCACATGAGCAACACCGTGGGCATGGACATCGACCACGTTAAGGCCGAAGAAATGCCCGCCGTTCGCGATCGCATCCTGGCCAAGAAGGATGAGCTGGGCTTGGGGATGCTTGAGGAGAGCGCCCGCGGCTGCGGCTACCACCTGGTGTTTAGCCGACGGCCGCACATGTCGCAGGTAGAGAATCTGCAGTGGGCCGCCCAGCTGCTAGGCGTAGACTACGATGCGCAGGCTAAGGATATCACCCGCGTGTTTTTCACCACATCGCCAAACGAACTTATCTACCTGGATGACAAGCTGTTTGAACTCCCGTCCTCGGAAAGTTGCGACAAGGGACAGGGCCCAGTCACATTCTGTGACAGGTACCAGTCCCCAGTCACAACACCAGTCGCCAACGAATCCCCCCTCCCTTTGGAGGGGGATAGGGGGAGGCTCTACAACGGCATGGCTTTCTCGGATATCATCGCCAAGTACTGGGAGCTGTTTAATGGCGGCAAGGTGCCGGTGGTGGGCGACAGGAACGCACTCACCTTCGAGTTGGCCGTAACCCTGCGCTGCATCTGCGGCTACAGTCTGGAGGGTCTGCAAGCCATCGTGCCCAACTACTGGGCGCAGCCCGACGGCACCTGCACCGAGGCCGACCGCACCGAATACCTGCACACCCTGGAAAACGCACTGAAAGAGCCCCGACGCGGCATGCCCCTGCGCCTGAAACAGGTGCTGCAGGCACTCAAGGAGCAGCAGGGCGTAAAGGCCTGTGGCGGCACCATCAGCACACCCCCACCCCTGCCCAAGCGACTGCCGCCGCTGATAAAGCTGCTCACCCGCAACGTGCCGTGGTACTACAAGCCCGCCGTGGCCAGCGCCGTGTTCCCCGCCCTGGGCGCCCATCTGCATGGCGTACACTTCCGCTACTGGGACAACGTGGACCACGAAGCCACGTTTATGAACCTGCTGGTGGGTCGACAGAGCGTGGGTAAGGGCTCGATCAAAAAGCCCATCGAGTATATCATGGAGGACATTCGCCAGCGCGATCTGCTGAGCCGCCAGCGCGAGGCCGAGTGGAAGCAGAAGAACCCGTCGGGCAAGCAGAAGAAGGACCCGCGCCCCGCAGATATCTGCATTCAGATGCTCATCGACAACCTGACCGACGCCGTGTTTAACCAGCGCGTGGTGGATGTCCACAACAACGGCCAGCGCTATATCTACACCATTGTAGATGAGGTGGAGGCGCTGAAGAAGGTGACATCGAGCCATAAGGCCGACGAGGTGGGACTGCTGATACGAAAGGCTTTCGACAACTCGATGGCCGGTCAGGAGCGCGTAGGTGCCGACAGTGTATCGGGCATAGCGCCGCTGCGTTGGAACTTCAACGCCAGCACAACCCCGCCCAACGCGCGTAAGTTCTTTTATAAGATGGTGAACGACGGCACGGTGAGCCGACTCGACGTGGCCACCATCATCCGTCCCAGTGAGGACGACGACGAGGCACCCATCCTGGGCATTTACGACGACCAGTTTGCCGCCGAGCTGAAGCCCTATATCGACCGTCTGGATGCTGCCAACGGACTGATAGAGTGCCCGCAAGCCCGCAAGCTGGCCCTGGACCTGAAGCAGGAGAATGCCGACACCGCCCGTCTGTACGAGAGCGAGGCCTACCGCGTGCTGTCGTATCGTGCCAACGTGATAGCCTGGCTGAAGGGCATGGTGCTGTACGTGGCCCACGGCTACCGGTGGGACAAATCGATAGCCGACTTTGTGCGCTGGAGCGAGCAGTACAACCTGTGGTGCAAGATGCTGTACTTTGGCAGCCAGCTGGAGAAGGAGCTGAACGACGAGCAGGAACTGCAGCGCCACTCCGGTCCGCAGAATCTGCTGGAGCTGCTGCCCGATGAGTTTACGCGCGAGCAGTATCTGCAGATGCGCCAGCAAGCCGGTCGGCCCGGTCCTGGCGACAGCACCCTACGCACCTGGCAAACCCGCGGCCACATCGCCTACGACGAAACCTCAGCCCACTACGTTAAAATCAACAAGTAAGTAATAAGGCACTAAAAATAAAACGATTATGGAACACATTGATAACACACAAGAAACTTTTGTGGCACTGTGGCGACTGCTGCGCCGCACGCGCCGCTACTGCCGATTGCACTGCAAACGCTTTTGCATTCGCCGCGTACTGCAACTATGGTTTGGTGGCGAGGCCACCCCCGAGTTTATCTGGCAAGTATGCCACCTTTGCTGTCAGGCCGGTTGGGACCAGCTCCCACCGCCTGGCCTCTACCCGCGCCCGCATCGCGAACTGCTGCGAGCCATCGTGGCCGTGCGCACAGGCATCAGCTACTATCAGATAGACCTGCGCGCCCTCGACGCCGCCTACACCATCGCCTACCCCAAAAGCACACCACTGAACGTGAACAAAAAGAAGAAATCTTAACAAAGCGTATTTTTTATGCATAACAATTTAACATCAAAACCAAACTTGCAGTTTACAAAGTGTAAGTTAACCACTAATTTCAACTTTCACATTGATTTTGGTCAAGTAATACTCGCTAACAGTTAAAATATGTTATAAAATACCCCCTTTTTAAAAAAATTATTTGTTTATTTAGAGATTATACGTTATTTTTGCAACCCGAAAGTGGCAAAAACGTGCAAAATTAATAGTTATTGCATAAATAACCAGCTACTAATAGTATTAGAAAGAGAGAATTTAAAAGTTATAAACATTATTAATTTACAAAAGAGAGAATTTATGAAAAAAAGACTAACGTTGTTTTTCGTCAGCTTGTTCCTGTTTGTAGGCACAGCGCTGGCACAGACAAAAGTTACTGGTACAGTACTCTCACAGGAAGACGGACAGCCCATCATCGGAGCTGCCGTTAAGGTGGTTGGTACAAGTACAGGTATGTTGACCGACGTGAACGGACGATTCACCGTAGCCATGCCCGAGGGTAAGGATCAGCTCGAAGTGAGCTATCTGGGCTACCAGAGCAAGACCGTTAAGGCCAAGGCCAACATGCGCGTTTTCCTGAAGACCGACGCTCAGGTGGTTGACGAGGTGGTTGTGACCGGTTACGGTTCGCAGCGCAAGGCTTCGTTCACAGGTGCCGCCTCGAAGGTTGACGGCGCAGTAGTAGAGAAGAAGAGCGATGCCAACTTTGTGAAGGCACTCGAGGGAACCATCACAGGTGTACAGATGAACAACTCATCAAGCATGCCTGGTACATGGGGTTCGGTTTATGTTCGTGGTCGCGCCTCGCTGAACTCAGGAACACAGCCACTCTACGTGATCGACGGTGTGCCTGTAAACTCAGACTACGACACCATGAGCAGCAGCTCTAACAACGCCATGGACCCAATGGCATCTATCAACCCAAGTGATATCGAGAGCGTTACCGTACTGAAGGACGCTGCCGCTACCGCTATCTACGGTGCACGTGCCGGTAACGGTGTGATCGTGATCACCACCAAGAAGGGTGCCAAGGGCCGCCACAACATAAATGTCGACATCAAGCAGGGCTTTACTGCCATGGCTAACAACAACATGAAGTTTGCCAATGCCGAGCAGACCATGAGCCTGTATGCCGACGGTTACGTGGCACGCTACGGTGGTACCAAGGAAGCCCGTATTGCCGACCTGACCGATATGTACGAGTGGGACGGTAAGACCAGCACCGACTGGATGGACGAGATTTCGCGCAAGGGATACTACCAGGATTATAACATCAACATCAGTGGCCAGACCGGCGAGACCAACTACTATGTCAGCGCAGGCTACCTGGACACTAAGGGTATTATCATCGCATCCGACTTTAAGCGCTACTCTGGCCGCATCAACGTCGACAGCAAGTTCAAGATGTTCAAGTTTGGTGCCAACCTGTCGTACGCTTACTCTGTAAAGAACGGCTTCTCACAGTCAACTGGTGGTTCGTTCACCAACGCCACTGTAGGCGCCATCAGCTCAATGCAGCCTTTCTACCCCGTTTACAACGAGGACGGAACTTACTCAAACGTTGACTCTTACAACCCATTTGCTGTATGGGACAAGGAGCTCGGCGATATCAACGAGGATAAGACAACAACCCTGAGCGCAAGCCCATACCTGCAGGTTGACTTCGGCAAGGGTATCTACTTCAAGAGCACATTCGGTGCCAACATCTATGGCCTGCGCCAGTATCAGTACTGGAGCGCTATCTACAACCCACAGGGTATGGACTATCCCGGTCTCGGTCAGCAGTACAACTCGCAGACCACCACACTTACATGGAACAACATCCTGGGTTGGAACTACACCTTCGGCCAGCAGCACAACCTCAGCCTGATGCTGGGTCAGGAGATGCAGCGCAAGGATTACTGGTATGAGTACTACAGCGGCGACAACTTCCCATTCGCATCTGCCGGTATGAGAGACCTCTCGACCGTAGGTCACTGGAACGATTCTGAGTACTACAAGAAAGAGGCTCGTCTGGCATCATACTTCGGCGATGCTCACTACTCTTTCGCCGACAAGTATTATCTGTCAGCTTCACTCCGTCACGACGGTTCTTCGGTATTCGGCTCTAACAAGCGCTGGGGTACATTCTGGTCGGTAGGTGGCAAATGGCGCTTCACCGGCGAGAAATTCCTTGAGGGCAACAACACCCTTACCAACGGTACATTCCGCGTATCTTACGGTACTGTAGGTAACCAGGATATCGGTTTCTACGCTGCACGTGGTTTCTATGTATCAGGTAGCAACTACCACGGTGCATCAGGTATGACTCCAGAGTCGATCTCTAACTCTGAGCTCACATGGGAGGTTTCTAAGAAGTTCGACATTGGTGTTGACCTTCAGTTCTTCAACCGTTTGAACGTTACATTGGACTACTATAACGAGAAGACTAGCGACGCCCTGTTCAAGGTTCCCCTGTCAAGAACTACCGGTATGACCGAGACTTATCAGAACATCGGTTCTATCCGCAACAGCGGTATCGAGCTGTCGATCAACGGTACCATCCTTCGCAACAAGGATCTTAACTGGACCGCTTATGCCAACCTGACTTGGAACAAGAACAAGGTTATTGCCCTTTCAACCGACAAGCCTATCGAGGGTTCATACACCATCATCGAGGCTGGTCGCCCCTACCGTCAGTTCTACATGAAGGAGTATGCAGGTGTTAACCCCGAGAACGGTAAGGCACAGTGGTACAAGAATGCCGAGGGCGACGAGCTGACCGAGAACTACACCGAGGCAGCCAAGCGCTACGTAGGTTCGGCCGATCCTAAGGTATTCGGTGGTTTCGGTACAACAGTAACATGGAAGGACTTCGACGCCAGCATGACATTCAACTACCGTCTGGGTGGCAAGGTATTCGATTCAGGTGCCCGCTTCACCGGTTTCGGTATGTCGTTCCGCACACCACTCGAGGACGTTGCCCTGAACTCTTGGACCGAGGACAACAAGAATGCCAAGTACCCACAGTACATCTACGGCGATCCAAATAGCAGCACTCAGAACTCAACACGTTTCCTCTACAGCGGCAACTTCCTGCGCCTGAGCAACGTATCTGTTGGTTACACACTGCCAAAGAGCATCACAACAAAGGCTCTGATCGAGAAGGCTCGCATCTATATCTCTTGCGACAACCTCCACACTTGGGCTGCAAGCGACTTCGTAGGTTACAACCCTGAGACATTTGAGAGCGGTGTTATTGCATGGCAGTATCCTGCAGTTTCTACTTATGTAGCTGGTGTTCAAATTACTTTCTAATTAATAAGAAGATAACAATATGAAAAATAAAATTATAACAGGTGCCATGGCACTCACCCTGACAATGGGATTTGTTAGCTGCGGTGATGACTTCCTTGAAACCAAATACTACAAAGGTATCGATGTAGAAACAGGTCTTTCAAGCACAAGCAATGTTTCAACCGCACTGGGTGGCGTATATTACAACCTTTTCGAAAGATATTTTGCAGGTAACTACGCAACCACTATCGGCGACGTTCCAACCGACATCTCATACTGGAACACCAAGACCGGTCACTGGGACAAGATCTACCAGTACACATTCCAGGACACTGAGTCGTATCTCAGCTACATCTGGGAGTATGGTTACAAGATTGTTGACAACTCAGCCCGCGTGATTGTAGCAGCCGACAAGCTTTATGCCGACGCTACTGCCGACGACAAGCAGACACTCGACCTGTGCCGCGCCGAGGCTTACGCCCTGCGTGCATACGCAAACCTTAAGCTGGTGAACGTTTTCGCACATCAGATCAAGGTTAATGGCAACGATTTCTCGGCCAAGCCCGGTATCGTTATCAGCGACACTCCTATCCCTGCCTTCACTGAGGTTAGCCGCGCCACTGTAGGCGACAGCTACAATATGATTGTGAGCGACCTGAAGAAGTCGCTGGAGTACTTCGCTGCTGCCGGTGGCGACCGTGGCGACAAGTGCTACTTTGGTGTAGCTGCTGTCGAGGGTCTGCTGGCACGTACATACCTTTATATGGAGAACTGGGATGGTGCTATCAGCAGCGCTAAGGCAGCCCTGAGCGATGCCGGCACACCTGCACTGGCCTATACAAAGGCCGACTATAAGGCCCTGTACAACGGCGGCGGTTCAAACACCGAGAGCCTGTTCTATCTCGACATCAACGCCAGTCAGAACTGGAGTGCCAACTCTTGCGGTACACTGTGGACTACCTACAACTTCAGCCCAAGCCCCAAGCTGCTGGCTATGTATGCCGACACCGACGTACGTAACGCCATCATGGCCATGGACGCAAGCTCAACCGAGACTGCCCCTGTATTCGCTGGTGGTAAGTTCGCTTCTTACGGTTCAGGCAACCCCGCCCACGCTACCAACTACCTGATTAACGCTCCTGAGATGTATCTGATTATCGCAGAGAGCTACATCAAGAAGAACGACGTAGCCAAGGCTCAGGAGGCTCTGCTGCCCGTAGCTAAGCGTAACACAGCCATTGCTACAACAGCCGATCTGCCTAGCACCGCTGCCGATCTCTACACATTCCTGAAGGACGAGCGCGCACGCGAGCTCTTCCAGGAGGGTCTGCGCCTGTACGACCTGCGCCGCTGGGGCGATCCCGCTCAGGTAGAGGCCTACAATGCACCTAAGATCCTGTTCCGTGCAAACAATTTCAACATCTCTGAATTTGTATTCCCCATCCCTAACGATGAGATCAATGCAAACTTTGGTGTAACACAGAACGAGGGTTGGGCATCTAATCTCCCTAAGTAATCCCACTTTTCAAAAGTTATAAACATTTCGCAGGTTTGCCCCCAAGCAAGCCTGCGATTTCTTTGTAAATAAATGCATATTTTGTGCATAACAATTTAATATCAAAAACCAACCTTAGCTGAGCAAAGTGTAAGTTAACCGCAAAAAACTGCTTTCAGATTGTATTTTTGAATACCATTTGTATTAAAATGGTTAAAATATGTTAGAAAACAACCCCCTTTTAATAAAATTATTTGTCTATTATAATAATATGCAGTAATTTTGCAGCCCCGAAACGGGACCTTATGTCCAAAAAAAGGAAGAGATTGAGACTACAGGTATAACATATAATTATTAAAAAGAGAGATTTTTATGAAACAACGACTAACGATGTTCATCGTCGGTCTGTTCCTTTTTGTGGGAACAGCGCTGGCACAGACAAAAGTTACAGGTACAGTACTCTCACAGGAGGATGGCGAGCCCATCATCGGCGCTACCGTCAAGATTGTGGGTGCAGGTACAGGTGCCATCACTGATTACGAAGGAAACTTCACCGTACAGATGCCCGAGGGTAAGGACATGATTGAGATTACCTACCTGGGCTGCAAGACCGAGATTCTGAAGGCCGTGAACGGTATGCGCGTAATCATGAAGCCCGACACCGAGACACTCGAAGAGGTGGTAGTTGTGGCTTACGGTACTGCCAAGAAGCAGAGTATTACCGGTTCGGTTTCAACCGTAGACCAGAAGGCCATCGAGAAGCGTATTGCCTCGAACGTTACCAGTGCACTCGAGGGTGCTGCCCCCGGCGTACAGGTTAACAACACCTATGGTGAGCCTGGTGCCGAGCCAAAGATCCGCATCCGCGGTATCGGTTCGCTCAACGGTTCAAACACCCCACTCTACGTAGTAGACGGTATCATCTACAACGGAAATATTGCCGACCTGAACCCCGATGATATCAAGAGCATGTCGGTACTGAAGGATGCTGCATCGGCAGCCCTGTACGGTAACCGTGCATCGGCCGGTGTGGTTATCATCACCACCAAGAGCGGTATTTCGCACGAGGGCAACTCATCTATCGACCTGAAGATTAACCAGGGTTTCTACAACCGTGGTATCAAGGAGTACGACCGTCTGGGTGTGAACGACTACATGGAGACATCGTGGAAGGCCATGAAGAACTGGGCTATGACCGGTTCGATGGGCTTGAGCGAGGACGAGGCTAAGGCCTACGCAAGCGCCCACCTGGCTACCGACGTGATGCACCAGAACATCTGGGACCGCGCCAGCGATCAGCTGTTCGACGAGAACGGTAAGATGGTGGCCAACGTGCTGCCCGGCTATACCGACCTGGACTGGGAGGACAACATCGAGCGCACAGGTCAGCGTCAGGAGTACATCCTGAGCGGTAACTTTACCAACGATAAGACCAATGTTTACTCATCACTGGGTTATCTGAAGGAGAAGGGTTACATCGTAAGCAGCGACTACGAGCGCTACACTGCCCGTGTTAACTCTACCTACACACCTAACAAGTGGATTACCGTAGGTGTAAACCTGAATGGTGCCATCTCAAAGCGCCACTTCAACGACAACGCCAAGGGTAGCTACTATTCAAACCCATTCAACACCGCCCGCTACATGGCGCCTATCTATCCTATATATAGCCACAACGCCGACGGCAGCATTGCTACCGACAAGTACGGCAACTATGTATATGATACAGAATCCGACTATCTCGACAACCGTAACATTGCTTACGAGCTGCGCACAGATACCGATACACGCAAGCGTAACGTACTGAATGGTACTGCTTATGCTACAGTGAACCTGCCTTACGACTTCTCGCTTACCATCAAGGGCAACCTGGCGCACACTTCGTCAACACGCCAGACCTACAACAACCCCGAGATTGGTGATGGTGCCACAAACGGCGGTCGACTGGCTAACTACAGCAACGAGTACGAGGACTACACCATGCAGGAGCTGCTGAACTGGGCTCACGAGTTTGGCGATCACCACATCGACGTGATGGTGGGTCACGAGAATACACACTATCAGACCGAGAACTTCGACGGTATGAATACCAAGATGGTGGCCAGTGGTATCTATGTGCTGGGCAATTTCATTCAGAACTCATACCTGAGCGGTTACAACGAGGAGTATGCTACCGAGTCGTACCTGGCTCGCGCCCGCTATAACTACGATCAGCGCTACTTTGTAGATGCTTCGCTGCGTCGCGATGGTTCTTCGCGTTTTGCCAGCTCAAACCGCTGGGGTAACTTCTTCTCGTTCGGTGCTACATGGAATGCCAAGAAGGAGGAGTTCCTGCGCGATGTGAAATGGATTAACCAGTTGCGCCTGCGTGCATCGTACGGCGAGGTTGGTAACGACGCCGGTGTAGGCTACTATGGCTACCAGGCCCTTTACTACATTGAGAAGAACGGTGGCGAGGGTGCCCTGATGAAGCAGAGCCTGAGCGCCGAGGATATCAAGTGGGAGACAGCACAGACCGTTGACGTGGCCCTCGAGGGTCGCCTGTTCGGCCGCATGAACTTCAGCATCGGCTACTTCGACAAGCGCAACAAGGACCTGCTCTTTGCCGTACGTCTGCCTCTGTCGGCCGGTTCGTTCTCTTACAACCAGGATTATTTCAACATGACCGTTAACAAGAATATCGGTACCATCGCCAACCGCGGTGTGGAAATTTCGATCGACGGCGACGTGCTGAGCAAAAAGAACTGGCTGGTAAACCTCGGTTTCGACGCCACATTCATCAAAAACAAGATTATCAAGCTGCCTAACGGCGACAACATCCTTTCGGGTGTACACAACTATACCGAGGGTCGCTCGCTGTACGACTTCTACACCTATCACTTCGAGGGTGTCGACCAGATGACCGGTCGTTCGCTTTACACACTCGACCCTGATATGAAGGCCACTGCCGCTCAGATGGGCGAACTGGTAACCATCAACGGTGTTGACTACACTACCAATACCTCTTACGGCAAGCGCGACTTCCACGGCACAGCTGCTCCTACCGTCTACGGTTCGGTTCACGGCAACGTAAGCTGGAAGGATCTTACACTGAGCCTCCTGGCTACCTACAGCCTGGGTGGTAAGACTATCGACTACACTTATCAGACACTCATGTCGACCAACGCCATGTCGAGCGGTTCAGCCCTGCACAAGGATGCCCTGAAGGCTTGGAACGGCGTGCCCGAGGGCATGACCGAGACATCGGCCGACCGCATTGATCCAAACGGCGTGCCCGCCATGGACTACAATC
The DNA here is from genome assembly GCF_900107775.1 of Xylanibacter ruminicola. Taxonomy (GTDB): domain Bacteria; phylum Bacteroidota; class Bacteroidia; order Bacteroidales; family Bacteroidaceae; genus Prevotella; species Prevotella ruminicola_C. The sequence continues at coordinate 97,090 of NZ_FNRF01000003.1, read as the reverse complement.
TGAGTTCGTATAACAACGCTACCAGCGACCGCTGGCTCACCAGCGCATCTTACCTGGTAATGAAGAACATCAGTCTGTCGTACAACCTGCCTAAGAAGTGGCTCACAGCTATGAACGCAGGCATCAATGGCGTAACACTTACCGCTGGTGTTGAGAACCTCTTCACATTGACTGGTCGCAAGGGTATGAACCCACAGTACAGCTTTACTGGAACTTCGGACGATACCTACGTAACAGCTCGCGTTTGGAACTTCTCACTCAATGTTAATTTCTAATTATTAATAAAGGAATATTGAAGTATGAAAAAATTCATTAGCAACATAATGGCGGGCTTAGTACTGGTTAGCGCTCCCGCACTGGTATCATGTGGCTCCGACTATCTGAATACCACTCCCACCGAGTCGGTTTTGGCCGACGACGCTGTAGCCACAGCCGAGAACGGCTACAAGGCACTGAATGGTATTGCCAAGACCATGAGCGCCCAGCAGGCCGCCTGGGATAGCGGTTGTGCAGGCGAGAACCGCATCATCGCCCTGTACGAGAACTACGCCAGTCAGGACTACTTCTACAACTACTACGCACAGGGTTGGGCTCCCATCATGAACCTGCAGTACTCGCTGCGTAACAACACATCTTACGATGCATACCCCTGGTACTACTACTATACACTGGTAAGTCAGGCCAACGCCATCATTGCCCACATCGACGAGGCCGATGGCAACGAGGGATTGAAGAAGTTCGACAAGGCTTCGGCACTTACATTCCGTGCCTACGGTTTCGAGAAGCTGCTGCACTACTATGCCCCACGCTGGCAGGACAGCAACAACGGTACTGCCAAGGGCATCTGCCTGCGTTTGGATGAGTCGACAGGCGAGCTGCCACAGTCTACCATGGCCGAGTGCTATGCTCAGATCTACAACGACCTGGACGAGGCTATCGCACTGTTCCAGCAGAGCGGTAAGAACCGCGGTTCGAAAGAAATCTGGATTGCCAACGAGAACGTGGCACACGCTGTTTATGCACGTGCCGCACTGGCCAAGCAGGACTACCAGACTGCGCTTACACACGCACCTCTGGCTCGCAAGGGCTACTCGCTGATGAGCAATGCCGACTACTATGCCGGTTTCTGCAAGCCAACCAGCGAGTGGATCTTCGGTAGCTACGGCGGCTCTCAGGAGAACATGTGGTACTGGAGCTTCGGTACACAGTACGCTTGTAACGGCTACTATGCCAACAACACCGCCTGCGGTGCCGGTTCGATCGACATCGAGCTCACCAACCTGATTCCTGACAACGACGTGCGTAAGGGTCTGTTCCTCACACCTGATAAGTTCGAGAACTTCGACCTGAACGACAAGACCGTTGCCGACAACTACTATCTGGGCTATGGTATCATGGGCTTCAGCAACGACGCCCTGTGGGACGAGGTTGACGCCTGGGTTGAGAACCGTCACAACTCATCGGCTGCCAGCAGCATGGACCGCCCATACCAGCCTGGTTACTACTACGTAGGCGGCCAGACCAAGTTCTACGTATTCGACACGCCAGGTGTAGGCTATCTGCCATTCATCCGCTCTTCGGAGATGGTGCTCATCGAGGCCGAGGCCAACTACTTCCTGGGTAACGAGGCTGCCGCACAGGCTGCACTGGTAGAGCTGAACGCTTCAACAGGTCGTGATGCCAACTACACCTGCGAGAAGACTGGCGAGGAGCTCTTCGACGAGATTGTGAACTACCGTCGCCTGGAGCTCTGGGGCGAGGGCTTCGGTTTCAGCGACTACAAGCGTTGGAACAAGGAGATTTCGCGTAAGGCTCTTAGCAAGGGTGGTAGCGCATCAGTTGCCATCGCTGTAACCGTTAAGCCCAGCGATCCTAACTGGACATGGGCCATCCCACAGTGGGAGACCGACTACAACGATGCCTTCAGAGATCCAACAAAGGACGAAAAATAACTTTTTGTATCTATACCATAAAAAAGTGCGGGATTTGCCATAAAAAGCAAGTCCCGCTATTTTTTGCTCAGCGCGCTACAGCGCTACAGTGCTACAGTTAGATTATTAGCGTTTGGCCTTGAAGAAGTTCTGCATCAGCTCGCGGCATTCGTCCTCCAACACGCCCTGCGTTACCTGCGCCTTGGGGTGGAAAGCGTTAGGCGCCAACAGGTGGTAGCCACGCTTATCGTCGGGGGCACCATACACAATGCGTGGTATCTGCGCCCAACCGATGGCACCGGCACACATGGTGCAAGGCTCAACGGTAACATACAGCGTACACTCGGTAAGATACTTGCCACCCAGCGTGTTGGCGGCAGCAGTAATGGCCTGCATCTCGGCATGGGCAGTAACATCGCACAGTGTTTCGGTGAGGTTGTGCGCACGCGACACTACCCTATCCTTACACACCACCACGGCACCAATGGGAATCTCGCCCGCCTCAAGTGCCAAATGGGCCTCGTCTAACGCCATCTGCATGTAGCGTTCGTCTTTTTTTTGTTGTTCTTCGTTAATCATGGTGCAAAGATACGAATAAGTGAGTAAAATGCCAAAGATATTTGAGCATTTTCGAACGAAAGTATCTAAGACGTAGTCAAAGTTACAAAAAATTTTGTATCTTTGCACTCGGAATATGATGGAATTTAAGATAGTGCACGTTGATGAGACAGATTCTACCAACCGTTGGATGAAGGAAAACGGCGAGGGTGTGATGGTAGTTGTGGCTGATTTTCAGACTGCTGGAAAGGGTTGCGGCTCCAACACATGGGAGAGCGAGCGGGGCCAGAACCTGCTGTTTTCGGTGCTTATCCACCCCCAGAAGGTATCGACACGCACACAGTTCATCATTACCCAGATGGTATCGGTAGCCCTGTGCAACACGCTGCAGCGCTACATACCGCAAACACCCGAGATAAAATGGCCTAACGACATCTACGTAGGCGACAAGAAGATATGCGGCGTGCTGATTGAAAACCGACTGGAGGGGCACCGCATCAAGGACTGCGTGATAGGCATCGGACTGGACGTGAACCAAACGGAGTTTAAGAGCGATGCACCCAACCCCGTATCTATCAAACAGCTGACAGGCCGCGACACCGATCGCGACGAGCTGTTGGCCGCTTTCCTCGACGAACTGCAGAAAGCTATCGACAACAAAGGCATACACCAAGCCTACATGAACCGGTTGTACCGTCGCGAAGGACTATACCCGTTCGAGGCTGCCGGCAAGCGCTTTATGGCCACCGTGGTTGGCACTACCGACGACGGACGCCTGATGCTGCAGGATGCCAACGGCATAGCATACCTGTACCGATTCAAGGAAGTGGTTTTTGTCATTGAACATTGACCATTGACCATTGAACATTATTAAAGATTAAACATCAAACATTATTGATATGGCAAGATTTAAGAGAATTCTGTTAAAGCTTTCGGGCGAGAGCCTGATGGGCAAGCAGGGCTACGGTATCGACCCTGAGAGATTGAGCGACTACGCCAATCAGATTAAGGAAATAGCAGGCATGGGCGTGCAGATTGGTATCGTGATTGGTGGTGGTAACATCTTCCGCGGACTCTCGGGCTCGCAGAAGGGTTTCGACCGCGTTAAGGGCGACCAGATGGGTATGTGCGCCACCGTTATCAACTCGCTGGCACTGAGCTCGGCTCTGGGTGCTGTGGGTGTTAAGAACAAGGTGCTTACAGCTATCCGCATGGAGCCTATCGGCGAGTTCTACACCAAGTGGAAGGCCATCGAGGCCATGGAGGCTGGCTACGTGTGCATCTTCTCGGCAGGTACAGGTTCGCCCTACTTCACCACCGATACTGGCAGCAGCCTGCGCGGTATCGAGATTGAGGCCGACGTGATGCTGAAGGGTACCCGCGTGGACGGTATCTATACTGCCGACCCCGAGAAGGATCCCACAGCCACCAAGTTCGAGGATATCACCTACAAAGAGGTGCTGGCACGCGGACTGAAGGTGATGGACCTGACAGCTATCTGCATGTGTCAGGACAATAACCTGCCCATCTACGTTTTCAACATGGACGTAGTTGGCAATCTTAAAAAGGTAATGGATGGTGAACAGATTGGTACCTTAGTGCACAACTAAGGTACTACTTCACCTCTTCAAACTCAACGTATTCGTCGTCGCCCTTATCAAAGATCTTCTTTTCACCGGCGGCGCGATCGTCAACAATCGTTACACCACCACTCGTAGTTGTTCTACGGGTGGTTTTATTTACTTTTTCACCGTTAACATAGACAGTTTCTACATGCACATTGCCCTGCTTGTCTCTGTAGGTGGTTCTTGTGGTTCTATTCCCGGATGATTTAGCACTCTTGAAATAATCATCGCCAAAGGGGTTGCGTTCCTTCGCCTCGTAACGACGGCCACGACGGAACACAAAATCCTCAACATCCTCGCGCATACGCTTCATGTTGCGATACAACACGTTAATAACGATGATAGCGATAATAGCCAGGGCAATAAACCCGAACACGATAAAGGCCACAAAAGTCTTCATAAAGACCATTCTTTTTTACTTTTTAGTTAGAACTGCAATCTTCGACAGCACAACGTACCACAAGATAATGGCCGCAATGCCGCTTACTCCTAACAGGAGCAACAGGGGAATACATGATATTACAAATATATACTTAATCTCGTTACCTTTCCATCCCCAATGCTTGAACTTGAGGGCAAACATTGGTATCTCGGCTATCAGCAGGTAGCTGGTAAAGAATACCAAGAGGAGTGTCACCCACTCCAAGCCCTCGAAAGCCACCTCGTACTCCATCAGTCCGCAAACCAGCGAACCCCAGAACAGCGCATTAGCAGGTGTAGGCAGGCCAATGAAGCCCAAAGCCTGACGCTCGTCGAGATTAAACTTGGCCAGTCGCAAGGCCGAGAAAGCAGCCATCACGAATGCCAGGTAGGGCATCCAAACCAAGTGGGTATCGAATGAGCAAAGATAGCTGAACACGATAGCCGATGGGGCAAAACCGAAGGTGATGTCGTCGGCCAGCGAATCGAGCTCCTTGCCGATGGGCGATGAAACACCCAGCAAGCGGGCACTCATACCATCAAAGAAATCGAATACGGCACCGATGACGATGAACAGCAGCGCCATCGGGAATTCGCTCTGAAAAGCGAAATAAGTTGCAATGCAACCCGAAATAAGGTTGCAGCAGGTTATCGTATTTGGGATATGCTTCTTAATCATTGAACATTGAACATTGACCATTCAACATTAAGCCAATTTGGCGATAACAGTCTGATCGCCGGTGGTTGGCTGGTTCATTGTAACGGTAGCCTTGGCAGTAAGTGGCAGGTACACGTCTACGCGCGAACCTAACTTAATAAAGCCCAGGTGCTCGTCGATGTAGCACTCCTCGCCATCCTTGGCGTAGGTAACGATACGGCGAGCCATGGCACCAGCAATCTGGCGCACCAGGATATCCTGACCGTCGGCAGTGGTAATCATAATGTCGGCATGCTCGTTCTCCTCGCTGGCCTTGGGCAGCCAAGCTTTGTGGTAGTTGCCGTTAAAGTGCTTCACAAACTTTACCTTACCATCAACCGGATACCAGTTGGCATGCACGTTAAGCGGACTCATAAAGATTGAAATCATCAGTCGCTTATCGTGAAAATAGGTATTCTCTTCGGCCTCCTCAACCACTACAATCTTTCCGTCGGCAGGAGCCACCACCAACTTATCGGTATCGCCATTAAAATAGCGGATTGGGCAACGATAAAAGTTGAGTGCGATAAACCATGCAGTAACAAACACAGCCACAAAAATCCAGAACGGAATGGTTGTTTCCAGTCCGTACCACAGTAATGAGCCTATGCCGACAATTGCCAAGGCACTGAGCGTCAACTCATTAGTACCTTCGCGATGTATTCTAATCTTCTTGAGTTTCTTGATTCTTTCTCCCATCAGTTACTTTCGATTGTTTCAATTCTGGGTGCAAAGGTACATCTTTTATACGAGAATTACAAACTTTTCACGTTTTTCTTTTGGTAATCTCGAAAAATCGGCGTAACTTTGGACCACAAAAATAAGCATTTCAAGAGAAAACGATGGAAGATTTCGTACATCTGCACGTACATACATATTACTCGATACTCGACGGACAGTCGAGCATCAAAAAGCTTGTAGACAAAGCGATCGGCGATGGCATGAAGGGTATGGCCATTACCGACCACGGCGACATGTTCGGCATTAAGGAATTTCACGACATATGCAACGGTGTGAACAAACAGCGCAAAAAAGACGGACTTGAACCTTTTAAGCCCATTTTTGGTTGTGAGATGTATGTGGCACGCCGAGGCGACATGATGCTGAAAGAAGGCAAGGAAGACCTGGGTGGATACCACCTGATAGTGCTGGCCAAGAACGAGCACGGCTACAAGAACCTGATTAAGCTGGTAAGTAACTCGTGGGTGGATGGTTTCTACAACCGTCCGCGTACCGATCACAAGCAGCTGGAGAAGTATCACGAAGATCTGATTGTGTGCTCGGCCTGTATCGCCGGCGAGGTGCCTGCCAAAATCCTGAAAGGCGACATCGAAGGTGCCCGTAAGGCCATCGAATGGCACAAGAACCTGTGGGGCGACGACTACTATCTGGAGCTGCAGCGCCACGAGGTGACCGACCCAACGATTCGCGCCAACCGCGAAACCTTTCCCCTGCAGCAGCAGGCCAACAAGGTGCTGATTGAACTGGCTAAGGAATATGGTGTAAAGCTGGTGTGTACCAACGATAGCCACTTTGTGGACAAGGAGAATGCCGAGGCCCACGACCACCTTCTGTGCCTGGCCACGGGTAAGGACCTGGACGACCCCACACGTATGCTGTACTCGAAGCAGGAGTGGTTCAAGACCCAGCAGGAGATGAACGACATCTTCAGCGATGTGCCCGAGGCGCTGGCCAACACCGTTGAGATATTAAACAAGGTGGAGACCTACAGCCTGGATGCCGACCCTATCATGCCCTTCTTCCCTATCCCCGAGAGCTTCGGTACCGAGGAGGAGTGGCGACAGAAGTTTACCGAGCAGCAGCTGTTCGAGGAGTTCACCACCGACGAGAACGGACAGAACCCGCTCGACCCTGAGGCTGCCGAGAAGAAGATAAAAAAGCTGGGCGGCTACGACAAGATATACCGTATTAAGTTCGAGGCCGACTACCTGGCCAAACTGGCCTACGAAGGAGCCGAGAAACGCTACGGCGCCCCCATACCAAAGGATGTTGAGGAGCGCGTAAAATTCGAGCTGCACATTATGAAGACCATGGGTTTCCCTGGCTACTTCCTGATTGTGCAGGACTTTATTAACTCGGCCCGCGACGAGCTGGGCGTGATGGTAGGTCCCGGTCGTGGATCGGCTGCCGGTAGTGTGGTGGCCTACTGCTTAGGTATCACCAAGATCGACCCGCTGAAGTACGACCTGCTGTTTGAGCGTTTCCTGAACCCCGACCGTATCTCGCTGCCTGATATCGATACCGACTTCGACGATGACGGACGAGGCAAGGTGTTGAAGTGGGTAATGGATAAGTACGGCCACGAGAACTGTGCGCACATTATCACCTACGCATCGATGGCTACCAAGAACTCGATCAAAGACGTTGCCCGTGTAGAGAATGTGCCGCTGGCCGTATCGAACGCGCTGTGTAAGGCCATCCCCGACCGACTGCCCGAAGTGGATGGCAAGACGCCCAAGATGAACCTGACCAACGCCATCAGGGCCGTGCCCGAACTGCAGGAGGCCGAAGCATCTACCGACCCGCATATTGCCAACACCATGAAGTATGCCAAGATGCTTGAGGGCACCGTGCGTGGTACGGGTATCCACGCCTGCGGATTTATCATCTGTCGCGACCCGATATCTGACCACGTACCCGTATCAACGGCTGATGACCCCGACTTCAAGGGCACCAAGACCAACTGTACGCAGTACGACGGACACGTGATTGAATCCACCGGTCTGATTAAGATGGACTTCCTGGGTCTGAAAACCCTGTCGGAGTTGAAAGAGGCTTGCGCCAACATCAAGCGAACACGAGGCATCGAAGTGGATCTCGACACTATCCCCATCGACGACCCCAAGACATACGAACTGTATCAGCAAGGTCGCACCATCGGTACGTTCCAGTTCGAGTCGGCAGGTATGCAGAAATACCTGCGCGAGCTGCACCCAACGGTGTTCGAAGACCTGATTGCCATGAACGCCCTGTATCGCCCGGGACCTATGGACTATATCCCATCGTTCATCGCCCGTAAGAACGGCCGCGAGCCAATCACGTACGATATCGACTGCATGGAGAAGTACCTGAAGGACACCTACGGTATTACGGTGTATCAGGAGCAGGTGATGCTGCTTTCACGTCAGCTGGCCGACTTTACCCGAGGCGAGAGCGATGCGCTGCGTAAGGCCATGGGTAAGAAGAAAAAGGATATTGTTGACGCCATGAAGCCTAAGTTTATCGAGGGCGGAAAGAAGAACGGCCACGACCCGAAGGTGCTGGAGAAAATCTGGGCCGACTGGGAGAAGTTCGCCTCGTATGCGTTCAACAAATCGCACGCTGCCTGCTACTCGTGGGTGGCCTACCAAACGGCTTATCTCAAGGCCAACTACCCTGCCGAATACATGGCTGCCATCATGAGCCGCCGCCGCGACCAGATTACCGAAATCACTAAGCTGATGGACGAGTGCAAGCAGATGGGTATAGCCACGCTGGGCCCGGATGTGAACGAGTCGTACGAGAAGTTTGGTGTGAACCACCATGGCGAAATCCGTTTCGGTCTGGGTGCCATCAAGGGCATGGGCGATTCGGCAGCCCTATCGATTATCGACGAGCGCGAGAAGAACGGTCCGTACAAGGACATCTACGACTTTGCCCAGCGCGTAAACTTCTCGGCTGTTAACCGTAAGGCCTTCGAATCACTGGCTCTGAGCGGTGGTTTCGACAGCTTCGGCATCCGCCGCGAGGATTACTTTGCCAAGAACCCCAAGGGCGAAACATTCATTGAGATGCTGTGCCGCTACGGACAGCTGTACCAGCAGGAGCAGGCCGAAATGAAGAACTCGCTGTTCGGCATGTTTGGCGAAGGCGTGGAGATAGCACAGCCTCAGCCACCCAAGAACGATATTCGCTGGAGCGACATCGAACGACTGAACAAGGAGCGCGAGCTGGTAGGTATCTATCTGTCGGCCCATCCGCTCGACGAATATAAGATTATTCTCGACAACCTGTGCAACACCAAATGTACAGAATTGGCAGACATCGCCAAATTGGCAGACCGCGAGGATGTGATACTGGGCGGCATTGTGACAGCCCAGAAAACAGGCTTTACCAAAACGGGCAAACCCTACGGCGTGGTTACCATCGAGGACTTCGACGGTACGGGCGAGATCTTCATGATGGGCGAGGAATGGGGCCAGCGCGCAGGTATGTTCTCAATCGGTGCATCGGTGTATGTAACAGGTAAGGTTAAGAGCCGATTTATGTACAACGATAATGGCCCGAAAGACCTGAAAATAGGCGGTGTAGAGTTCCTGCAGACCATTAAGGAGCGCGCCATCGATCGCATTACCATCTCGCTGATGACCGACCAGGTGAACGACGAGCTGGTGAACGACCTGACGGAGCTGATAAACGAGAACCCAGGTAAGACAAAACTGTTCTTCCAGCTGCGCGACTCGAGTGGTAAGCACCACGTGCTACTGCGTAGCAAACGCGAGGGTATCGACGTGAAGAATAAGCTCATCGATTACATTAACACTCACGACGGTTTGGCATACAGTATTAATTAATGGCACGCCATTTGCTGGTAACGAGATAGTTCACATAGTATTCACATAATTAAACAAGATTAAGATGGAAGTAACAATCACAAAAGAAAACTTTGCAGAGTTGAAGGCCGGTAACCTGCCTTTGGTAGTTGATTTCTGGGCTACTTGGTGTGGTCCCTGCCGTATGGTGGCTCCCATTATCGAAGAGTTGGCTGCTAAGTACGACGGTAAGATCGTGGTTGGCAAGTGCGACGTTGAGGACAACGAAGACCTCGCCGCCGAGTTTGGAATCCGAAACATTCCTACCATTCTGTTCTTCAAGAATGGTGAGGTTGTAGATAAACTGATTGGTGCCCAGTCGAAGGGTAAGTTCGAAGAGAAGTTCGAAGCTCTGCTGTAACTCCGACCTGCACCAAACATGTCACTTAATTAGCCGACGGTAACCACACGGTTGCCGTCGGTTTTTTCTTCAATCGTAACCTTAACGGCATCCTCGGGCAGCACCTCCTCAATCAGCTCGGGCCACTCTATCAGACACAGGCAGCCGCTGTAGAAATAGTCCTCGTAGCCCATGTCGTAAACCTCCTCCAGCTTCTTAATACGGTAGAAATCAAAGTGATAGATGCTCTCGCCCTCACCCGAAGTGTACTCGTTGATGATAGCAAAGGTGGGCGATGTAATCACATCATCTACACCCAAAGCCTCGCAAATGGCCTTGATAAACGTGGTTTTTCCGGCACCCATCTTGCCATAGAAGGCAAACACACGACGGTCGCCCATCTGGGCGATAAACTCTCGGGCGGCATCCCCGATCTGCTCTAAACTGTTAATCTTAATCTCCATAATATTTTTACATTTTTTCATTTTTACATTTTTACATTCTACCTTCTTACCTTTTTACCCTTAAGCGTAATCAGCGGCACAATCATCTCCTCCATCGAGATACCTCCGTGCTGGAACGTGTCGCGATAGTACGATACATAGTAATTATAGTTGTTGGGATAGGCAAAGAACGAGTCGCCCGTGGCAAACACGTAGCTGGTCGATAGGTTGGGCTGCGGCAACATGGCTTTGCGGGGATCCTTAATCACAAACAGACTCTTATCTTCGTCGTAGCCCAGGTTCTTGCCCAGCTTGTAGCGCAGGTTGGTATTGGTGTTGCGGTCGCCCACAATCTTTACGGGCTTGGTGCAACGTATACTGCCGTGATCGGTAGTCACAATCACCTTGCAATCCATCTGCGCCAACTGGCGGAAGAAGTCGCTGATGACCGAATGACGGAACCACGACAGGGTTATCGAGCGGTAGGCGCTCTCGTTGTTGGCCAGCTCGCGCACCATCTTCGATTCGGTACGGGCGTGGCTCAGCATGTCGATAAAGTTAAACACCACCACATTCAGCGGATGCTTCTCTATCTGTTGCATCTGCTGCATCAGCTTGTCGGCATCGGCCTGGGTGTTTATCTTGTGATAAGAAAAAGTCTCTTTGCGACGATAGCGCTCCAGCTGGGTGCGAATCAGCGGTTCCTCGTTCAGGTTCTTACCCTCCTCCTCGTCTTCATCCACCCAGAGGTCGGGGAACATCTCCTGTATCTTATTGGGCATCAACCCACTGAAGATGGCGTTGCGCGCATACTGTGTGGCGGTGGGCAAAATGCTGTAATACATGTCCTCGTCGATATCATAGTAGGCACTCAGTTCGCCCGACAGCACGCGCCACTGGTCGTAGCGGAAGTTATCGAGCACCACCAGGAACACCTTTTGACCCGCATTGAGCATGGGGAACACCTTGGTTTTAAATATCTCGGGCGAAAGCACGGGCTTCTCTCCTCCACCTGCAATCCACTCCAGATACACCTTCTTGATATACTTGGCAAAGCCGTTGTTGGCCTCCTCCTTCTGCATCTGCAGCATCTCGGTCATGCTGCTTTCGGTGGCACTCAGCTCCAGTTCCCAGTGTACCAGGCGCTTGTACACCTGCACCCAATCTTTCCACGTTTTGCAGTCCATAATCTGCATGGCAATCTGCTGAAAGTTCTGCTGATACTGCGATTGTGTGATTTCGGTTTCGATGGCACGGCGGTGGATATTCTTCTTGAGCGTCAACAATATCTGATTGGGATTTACGGGCTTTATCAGGTAATCAGCAATCTTCTGTCCGATGGCCTGCTCCATAATATTTTCCTCCTCGCTCTTGGTAACCATCACCACGGTGATTGAGGGATTAATCTCCTTGAGTTGGCGCAGGGTTTCAAGTCCACTGATACCAGGCATCTGCTCATCCAGCAGCACCAGGTCGAAGTTGCGCTGACGGCACAGATCGAGGGCATCGGTACCGTTGCTAACGGTCACGATTTCATAGCCTTTCTTCTCGAGGAACATGATGTGGCCCTTGAGTTGCTCAATCTCGTCGTCTACCCAAAGTAGTAATCCGTTTGTCATATATAGCTATCTATTGTTTACCAAAAATCATCATCAAAATCCAGCACCTTCTGCTGCTTTTTCTGCGTGGCAGGTGCGGGCTGCTCGGCGGGCTTGGCTGGCAGCTCGTCTTCGATATCGGGCGCATCTACTGCCTCGGGGTTTATCAGCAGATTATCCTTGCTAACCTGCATGGGCGCCAGCTCGCGCTCGTAGAACTGCTGATACTCGTCGTAGGTGTACTGGGTGCCCAGCAGGGGCAGATTCTGCTCGCTAACAATCAGGCGCATGGAGCGCGATGTGTAGCGTCGCAGGGGTTCGTTTTCGTACAGCATACGGGCATACTGCAGGGCCTCGTCGTAACTCAGGAATCCGCTTACTATCATACGGTTCAGCTCGCCGTCCTGATCTATCTGTATCTCAAAGTTGCGCACCAGGAAGTTGGTAAAGTTATAGCGTGCCAACTCGAACAGCAACTGATTCTGGTTTACCGAATCGGGCTGATACACCAGCATAAACAGGTAGTGCGAAGTACGTTCGGTGCTCAGGGTATCGGTGATAGAAGAATCGCGCTTCAGCACAATGTCGCGCTGGGTCCACACGTCGCCGATATCAAACTTACCACCACGCAGCTTGCGACCATCCTGCACACCTTTTATAATCATACCTGCCAGTGGACTCACCTCGCTGTCGGGGTATTTCTCTACCACCTGCTGCAACTGCTCCAGACAGCCATCGCCGTCGCCTTCGTTCAGTAGGCTCAAACCACTGATAAACACAAATTTATCGCGGTGGGCGCCTTGGGCAAAGCGGGTGGCAGATAACTGAGTGTTATGCTTTACCACCAGAAACTCATCGTGCTTAAAGGCATCGTAGGTGGCGGCATAGAGCGAATCCTCTATCTGTTCGCCAAAGCGGGCATTCTCGGCATAGTACGGGTCGGCTATCAGCAAGGTGTATTCGTTGTCGGGGTAGTCGGCCTTTAGGCGGGCTAAGCACTCAGCAGCCTCGGCTGTGCGACCTTGGCGCGAGTACAGCAGCCATAGGTGGTACCACGCCTCAGGATTATGCTCGTAGTCGGGGTAATCGATAGTCAGCCTACGCAGGTATCGCTCGCTGATGTTCAGGCGCTCCATCTTATCCTTCAGGATGATACCGGCATGGAACAACCCATCCTTGATGATATCATGACAGGCGGCCTGCTGCTCATCGGTGAATGGGATTTGCGCCAGATAGTAGGCACGATTGTGCGGATCGAGGGCAGTGCTATCAACGGGGGCATCAATGCTATCGCCCACAGTTCTGGCGGTTTCATCGCCTAGGGCAACCATCACACTATCGTTAGCAGCCTCATCTCCCGATGGCTGGCGCACCACGGTTTGATTGCTTCGGCGCCAGTTGTCGATATTCTCTCGACGGCCCCATTCGCGCTGGAAGGTGGTTTTACCCTGACTCACAGCTGTGGGGTTATAGAAATACCATGCACCACCTGCCTGCTGGGTGCCAGCTGACTGAGGCACAGCGCGTTGGTTAACCGATCCAAAATTTGATTGGTTAAATGTCTGCTGTGTATTTGCATTATTTTCCAGCTCCGAATCGCGTGCCTCCTTTTCCTTTTTCTTCAGTTCGACTATCACGCGGTCGATGGCTTGCAGGCGCTCTTTATCGCCCATCCTGGCCAGCAGCAAAAGCGAATCCTGCAGATGCACAGCCTCGGTATAGGGCACCAGTTCGTCGAGCACCTTTGATCGGCGCGAGAGTTCATCGTAATCCTTGCGGTCCTTATCAAGCAGTCCGATAGCCTCGCCATAACAGCGCTGGGCATCGGCAAATTTTTCCTTTTCCCAATACAGATTGCCAAGGGTAAGCAGCAGCACACCCTTCTCGACGCCATTGCGGGTAGACTTCAGGTTACCCTTCTCGTAAGCGCTGATGGCCTGCAGAGTATCGCCTTGTGCCAGATAGATGTTGCCGATGGCATAGTACACCTGGTCGAGATACTCGGCATTGTTATCGTTGGCGGCCATGCGCTTCAGCTTACCTATCATCTGCTTGCCGTTGTTCTTAGCCAGCACTTCGGTCTGGGCTATGCGGGCATTAAACTGCAACTCGTAAGGCGGACTGCAGCGTATCACTCGGGCAAAGGCTTTGTAAGCCTCCTCCTGATTGCCCATCAGGTTCTGTATCTGTCCCATCAGGTACCACTCGCGGGCACGCTGGGTTTTGCGACGTTCGTGCTTAATGGCCTTGCGCAGATAGGGCACGGCCTTGGGGTAATCGGCCACGCTGATGTAGTAGTTGGCGTAGGTGTAATCCCAATCCTTAACGGCACGGAAATCCATCGAGTCGCGACTCATGTTACGAATCACGTCCTCGGCATCGTAACGCCAGCCCAACATAGTGTAGCTTTTGGCCAGCCACGCACGGGCCAGTCCGTTGCGAGCAGGATTGCCCAGGTACAGGCGTGCCATGTACGAGAAGGTAGCGGCCGCCTCTTCAAACTGTCCCATCTGGAACTGAGCCTTACCAAGCATCAGCCATGCTTTCCACAGGAATGGGTTCTGCTCGCGCCCCTTCACCTTAATGGTGTGGCGCTGGATGGCTTTCTCCATCTTCTCAACCGTTCGCTCGTAATGCGATTTGCCTATGTCGCGACTCTGTTTGTTGCCAACGGGGTAAAGCGGCAACAGCTCGGTAAAGTTATCCTTGTGGCCCTTCTCTTTCTCTAAATTACCATCCAGAAAGGCCATGTGACCGTTATAATAAGTGTTATAGCGGGCGTTGAAGGCGTGCCAGAAGCGGCTCTTGGCGGTGTTTTTGTTTTGCGCAAAGCCCATGGTTGCCACCAATGCGACAACCAACACCAAGCCCATATATCGCCTCCATCGTATCACCTATAATTAACTAATTTCTTGCTTCTTCTTTTCTTCTAAAAGGCAGTGTATCTTGCACGAGCCCTCGTCGGCAGCTGTGCAGGTTGAGCAGTCGTGACCTTGCTCAATCACATCATCGCTCTTATCAAACCAGTTGGCTACCAAGGCTATCAGGCCCAGCACCAACAACATGCCTATACATACTAATGCAAACGTCATCGTCTATAAATAATTTTGTGTTAGTTTATTCCTCAATGTTGAATCCTACCAGTTTCAGGTCGTCCCAGAACTTAGGGTACGACTTGGTAACTACCTGTGGATTATTGATAATCAGTCCGTCTTGGCGCAAAGCATAGGGTGCAAAAGCCAATGCCATGCGATGGTCTTCGTAAGTGTCGATACCAGCCTGCAGGTCGGGTTCGCAGCGCTCACCATCCCAGTACAGCTCACTGGCGTTGGTATCGTGAATCACGTAGCCCAACTTCATCATCTCTTTCTTCAGGGCTGCAATACGGTCGGTCTCCTTAATTTTCAGGGTTGAGAGGCCCTTGAAGTGGAAAGGAATATCGAGTGCGGCACAGGTAACCACAAAGGTCTGCGCCAAGTCGGGGGCATTCACAAAGTCGTACTCCAACTTGCCCACGCAACGACCGTTCTTCTTCAGTGTCACCATCTGCGGTACGCCTTTCTTCTGGGTTTCAAAAGTGGTCTTTACACCCAGCAAGCTGAAGATGTAGCGGGTGGTAGAATCGCCCTGCATCGAACCGTCCATCAGTCCTGTCAGCTTTACTTCGGCATCGCGATCCTTGCTCAGTGCCACCATCTCATACCAGTAGCTGGCACCACTCCAGTCGCTCTCGATAAAGTAATCGCGACTCTTGTAAGGCTTGTGGGCCACGGTGATGGTATCGGTCGAACTCCACTTGGCTTCAGCACCAAATTCGCCCATCATCCACAGCGTAAGGTCGATGTAAGGGCGCGAGATGATATCGCCTGTAAGCTGCAGCGTAAGTCCATCTTCCAGCATCGGCCCAATCATCAGCAGCGCCGAAATGTACTGCGAGCTCACGTTGCCAGGGATAGAAAGTTCGCCACCAGCCAGCTTATAACCTGTGATCTTAAGGGGTGGGAATCCCTCCTGCCCTACGTACTCAATCTGTGCACCCAACTTGCGCAGGGCGTCAACCAGGATAGCTATGGGACGGTGCTGCATGCGCTCGGTACCTGTAATCACGTGGGTTCCGCGCATCACGCTCAGGTAGGCCGTCATAAATCGCATGGCGGTACCGGCGGCTTTGATATTAATTTCGTCGGGCATGTATCGCAGCGCCTCGATAATCACCTCGGTATCGTCGCAATCACTCAGGTTCTGAGGCAGATTACGACCTCCGCTAAGGGCATAGATAATGAGCGCACGGTTGGATATGCTTTTTGATGCTGGCAACTGGATGGTCTGAGCCAAACGTTCAGGTGCCGTAAGTTTATATTGCTTCATTTCTTGTATATGTCGTTCTAATTGCATGCAAAGATACGCATTTTCGGGCACTAAGCGCTCATTTTTACACATTTTATTACTATTATCCTCTTAATGTGTGTTAATCCTTGCGCGGTTTCGTAATCTTTTTGTACTTTTGCACCCACGAACAAACAATTTTAAATAGTATGAACTACATTAAAACTACTCTACTGGCAGCCATCGTTGGCTTTATGCCTTTCGTTACAGTCAGCGCACAGAACGACAAGGTACTGAAAGAAAAGAATCCCGAGTTTTTCAAAACCGAAGAAGCTCGCCGTATCGGCGACCAGCTACTGATTTGGCAGCGCAACACGGGCGGCTGGCCCAAGAACGTCGACATGGTGACACCACTCTCCAACCAGCAGCGCGAGGTGATCATCAAGGATAAGAAGGTGACCGACGACTCGACAATCGACAACGGTGCTACCACCATGCAGATGAACTTCCTGGCGCGATTGTATCAGCAGACCAAGGATGAGCACTATCGCGAGGCTTTCAAGAAGGGTGTAAACTACATTCTGGATGGACAGTATGAAAACGGCGGATGGCCACAGTTCTGGCCAACCCAGCGCGACTATCAGGTGCAGATAACCTACAACGACGATGCTATTGTGAATATTCTGACCATGATGCGCGACATACTGAATGGTAAAGAGCAGTATGCCGGATTAAGCGACGAGAAGCTGAACGCACAGATCGAAAAGTCGTTTAAGAAAGGTATTGAATGCATTCTGAACACGCAGATAAAGGTTGACGACACGCTGACCGTATGGTGCCAGCAGCACGACCGCAAGACACTCTACCCTACTTATGCCCGCGCCTACGAGCTGCCATCATACTGCTCGATGGAGAGTGCCGCCATCGTACGATTCCTGATGAGCCTGCCCCACCCCGACGAGCGAGTACGCCGCTCGATCAACAGCGCTATGGCTTGGTTTGAGAAGAATAAGATTACAGGCTACCGACTTGTGAAGATTGGTAAGAAGGGGGAACCAGGAGCCGACACCCGACTGGTACCCGACCCCAAAGCCGGTCCACTATGGGCACGATTCTACGACTTGCTGAACTGCCAGCCGTTTGTATGCGACCGCGATGGCATGCCCCGCAAGCACCTTTCGGACATCGGCCCAGAGCGCCGCAATGGCTACAGCTGGTACAACGATCGCCCAGCAACGCTGTATGAAAAGTACGAAAAATGGAAAAATAAGTGGGAAAAGAGTAAAAAATAGGCCGAAAATTTGGTCAGTTCAAAAAAACTGCGTACCTTTGCACCCGCATTCGGCGATAACGGCTGGGTGCAAGTCGAAAACGGATCGGGATTTAGCGCAGTTGGTAGCGCACACGTCTGGGGGGCGCGAGGTCGCTGGTTCGAGTCCAGTAATCCCGACACAAAGAGCGAGAGAATCGAGAGATTCCCTCGCTTTTTTGTTTTGTGCTTCCGTCAGATATCGCTACTAACGCAAGTGAGCATTAAGCTCAGCCAGCAGGTCAACTTCTGGCATTTCCAGATAGTCGGTGCGGATGGTATGGGTATAAACAGCAAAAAACATGGCATACCACGTAGGATTGCGCCAACTTTCCTTTAATATAGGTTGGATTGTACTATAATTTTTGCCGTGAGTAAGCTTAAAGCGCTCGATTTCGTCCCAGCGATAGCACTTATACTCGCCTTTTGGCGAATAAAACTGCAACTCATCGTCGCCAATAATCACCGCAGGCTGCCCACCTACACATAAATCCATGTAGCGTTTGTATCGCTCCCATAGGGTGAAAGGTCCCATCACCAGCAGAAACACGCACAACACCGCTAACGTAACAACAAGCGCCACGTGCATCCACTCCGCCTCAAAGGCAGTATTCCTGGCCGTAGGTAACAGAATCAACACCCCCAGCGCAAACACCGGTATCACTGTAAACAACACCGCATCGATCACAGCGACGAACAGATGTTTCTTTTCGTAGATTTCTTTTGTCATCCTTTGCAAAATTCAGTTTCATTAAGCGCTTGCAAATATAAGGCATTCCCCCGAATCCACCAAATATTTCGCAAAAAAACTTATGCGAACTCAAAAATACGTCCAAAAACAAACATGGGTGCAATTTTGCACCCATGCCCAATCAATCAAAAATTTGATCGGTTATTTCAGCACATCATCATTTCTTAGACTCAGCCTGGGCTTTAAAGTAGAAGAAATAGAAGCAGGCGGCAAGGAGGGTTTTGTTTGAGGTACCCTTGATGCGACCGATGGTACGGAACGAATCATCCTCGACGGTACTACCGCTCATACGTCCTACGGTACGGAAGCTACCATCCTCGAACAGACGACCATCAAAGCGGCCAATAGTACGGAACGAACCATCCTCGATGGTACCATTGCTTCTGATATGACCAATGGTGCGGTACGAGCCATCCTCAACAGTACCATCCTGACGAACACGACCGATAGTACGGAATGAACCGTCCTCGATAGTGCCATTGCTCTTAATGCGGCCGATGGTACGGAATGAGCCATCCTCGATGGTAACGTTCAGCTCGGCCCACTCTTTCTTGGCAGCCTCCAGGCGGGCGGCGCGTTCCTCCTTCTCCTTGGCGGCACGGGCCTTAGCCTCTTCGGCACGCTTAACCTCGGCCTCCTTCCAGCCCTGAACCTGATTCTTTGATATCAGCGCACCATGGAAGATATAGGCTACCAGCAGCGGACTTACATGCCCTTCGAGCTGTCCGAAATCGGTGCCATAGCACGAGGCGCGCAGCTTGGTAACGCTACCTATCACCTCGCCATCCATCGACACCTCGTTAGTCTTGGCATCAAGCTTAATCGTACCCAGGTTAGGACTCTCGATGGTGCCATCGTTGCTGATAGAGCCCTTGGGAGTACCGTTCAGACTGGTAAACTTACCTGTGGCGGGGTCGAGGATATACTTAACCTTCTGACCGGCAAACTCGCCCTCATCGTAAGTCTGATTAAAAGTAATCTCGAGTTTAACGGGGTCCCATGTGCCGATGGGCGTATTACCCCATTTGATAGTGATAGGCTGGCCGCTCTCGGCTGCCTGCGGAATGGTGGTAGTAATGGCTGCTGCAGCCTTTGCTACAGAGTCCTTACGCTGCTGTTCGGCCTCTACGGCTTTCTCCTGCTTAGTTTTAATACCTGCGGCTTTGCGCGCTTTGTTAAGCAGTCCGCCCCATTGTGCCTGAGCTGGGGTGCTGCATGCAAACATGGCCACTAAGGCCAGTGCAATGAATGAAGTTTTACGGTTCATAAGTAAATAATAATAGTAATGGGTTATAGATTTAGAATAATGTTCCATTGATTTCGAACGGCGCTGCTACCCACGGTAACCATCAGGCTTACCTTACCCTGCGCCTGGATAGAATCGAGGGGTAACACCACCTCGCCCACCTGCTGGATGGTGTCGAGCGGCACATCGCCATTAGCCACCAATCCGCCAGCCAGCACCTTACCCGACTCGTCGGCCAGATAATAGCTGGTACGCACACCCTGCAGATTGCCATACATGGCGTTATACACATAAACGGGCACACGCAGCGTATCGGTTGCAGCTACCGATTGCGGGAGTTTGGCCAAAGGCACAATGGCACGACAGAACTGGTTGAACTGGCGCAAGGGTGCCTTGTCGGTATCGTCCCAACGGCCATGCAGCACACCACTGAAATCATTCTGGCGATCACAGATGCCCGTCAGCAGGTAGTGCACACTATCGCCACTAAGCAACACACGTTCAATACCTTGTTTGTAAGCCAGCATATCAGGACCTGCAATGACGCACTGATTAAGCGTAACAGGGGTAAGCACACGATCGTTATACACATACGTATCCTGCCCCAGTGTTACCAGCACCAACGACGGGTGATGGCCGTAAGTATCCGTCAGGCGATTCATATCAGCCACACTGGCTGCCTCAGGTTGCAGATACATACCCACCTTATCGGCCGCCTTAAAAGCAGCATCGGGCGGGCAGTAACCGCGAAAACGTACGTGGTTCAGTCCGTAGTCGCTCAAGCGCTGCATAATATGCATCCACGTAGCCTCGTCCATCGGCATGCGGTCCCAGAGGGGGAAATAATCATCCATCACACAGCCACGCAGATAAACAGGATGGCGGTTCAGGTACAGTTTGCCATCTACCACACCTGCCTCGCGCATACCAAAGGTGCACTCCTGATAATCAGGGCCAACACCAAGAGCCAGACGGAAAATATTAGGATGGAACTCGTCCCACAGGCGATTATCGTCCATCACCAGCGCATCGTACAGCATGTAGCTTCCACGCACCTCGCGCTCATCTACAAAAATCTTAGCTGTATCAACGCCCTCACGCTGAATCATCGTCTGCACATTATAGAAACCGAAATCAGGCGACTGACCGCTTAAGGCGAGCTCGATACCCACCGTACCCATAAAGGGACGCGGATGTGTACGTACCTTATTAATATATAACCTTCGTGGTTGCGAGCGCAGTTCGATGTTTCCCATTACACCATGGGCATCGTGCCCAGCCACGCTCACCTCGATGGTGTTGCGCTGCCCGGCTACAATCTGATTGGTAATATCTAACTGATGAGGGTAATTTACCAAGGTATCGCCGCCTGCCGCTACCCCGTTAACCTTAACGGCGGTAGCACCCAAGGGGCGTTCGAGGAAAAGCACCACCCGGCACTTATCCCACTTCTGCGGCACATACACACTCTGGCGATACACGGCACCGCTATCGGCATACGCAGGCTGGAGCAACCTGACCACATCCTGCGCCGCGGCCTGCAAAGCAAGCATCAAGAACGCTATGGTAGATATAATCTGTTTCATGGGCGCAAATATACGTTTTTTTTCGGTACCAGCAAAGAAAAAACAAAGAAAAAAGGCAATTAGACTTGAAATCTAACTGCCTTCGTTGTAGCGGGACCCAGGATTGAACTGGGGACCTCATGATTATGAATCATGCGCTCTAACCAGCTGAGCTATCCCGCCATATTGCTGATTTGCGGGTGCAAAGGTACACATTTTTTTGGAACCACCAAAATTTTTCGGCAAAAAGTTTTGTATTTCGCAGAAAATTTGTAATTTTGCCGCATAAAACAATGCTAAAATCAGTAATTCTAACCCAAAAATATATGGGAAAGCAGAAAATAGACATCGAATATCCACTGGCCACAACTTCGCCAGCAATCATCTGGGAACAGATTAGTAGCGCTCATGGTTTGGAGCGCTGGTTTGCCGACCACGTGAACGAAGAGGATGGAGTTTTTACCTTTACCTGGGGAGAGCCATGGACAGAACAGGATGTGCGACAGGCACACGTAGTTGACGCCATCAAGCACGACCACATCCGTTTAAAATGGGACTACGAGGACGAGGATGACGACGAATCATACTGGGAAATGAGCATACAGAAGAGCGACCTGACCCACAACCTGAACCTGGTGATTACAGATTTTGCCGACGATGACGATATCGATGGACTGAAAATTCTGTGGGAGAGCTGCCTCGATCGCCTGCACCGTGCCAGCGGACTGTGAAAAGGTGAAAAAGATAAAAATATTATAAATAAGGTGTGATTCTTAATTTTTATTTGTAATTTTGCAGCCAAAATTGCAAAATAGCAAATGTTTCGAATCAAGAAGCTAGATATATTTATAGCCAAGCAATTCGGCTTACTGTTCGTAGGAACGTTCTTCATCTGCCAATTTGTGCTGATGATGCAGTTCCTATGGCGCTACGTCGATGAGCTGATTGGTAAAGGTCTTTCGCTTGAGGTGATGGCCCAGTTCTTCTGGTACATGGGCTTAATGCTGATGCCTCAAGCATTCCCTCTGGCCATACTGTTGTCGTCGCTCATTGCCTTTGGTAACTTAGGCGAGAGCTCGGAGCTTACAGCCATCAAGGCTGCAGGCATATCGCTCATGCAGGCATTCCGGTCGCTCATCATCATATCAGTGCTGATGGCAGGCATTTCGTTCTACTTCCAGAACGTGGTAGGTCCACGAGCCAATCAGGACTTCTACCGCCTGCTGTTGGGTATGAAGCAGAAGAGTCCTGAGCTCGAAATCCCCGAGGGCGTATTCTACGACGGCATCCCTGGCTCGAACATCTACGTACAGAAGAAAGACCTGAACACAGGTATGCTGTATGGTATTATGATTTACCGCATGACGGGCAGCTACGAGGATCAGGCCATCATTCTGGCCGACTCGGGGATGATGCAGAGCACAGCCGAGAAGAAACACCTGTTGCTTACGCTGTATAACGGTGTGTGGAACGAGAACATGCGTTCGCAGGACCTGGCAGGTACAGCTGATGTACCCTACCGCCGCGAGACTTTTGTTACCAAGCGTATCGTACTCGACTTTGACAACAACTTCAGTATGGCCGACATTAACGACATTGCCGGCGACGCCCGTGCCAAAAGCTTAGGAAAGATTATGCACGATAAGGACTCGCTTCAGGAGTTTAACGACAGCGTGGGCCGATCGTACTACGAAGATGCCAAGCGGTTCTACTTCAGAACCTACGAGGTATCGGCCAGCGACTCTGTCAAGATTTCAAAACTGGTAGCTGAGAACAACACCTCGATCGACTCGATGTTCACGAAGCTGAGCGATGGCAAAAAGAAATCGGTTCTGCAGACAGCTATCAACAGTGCCCAGTCGTGTGCCACCGACCTGGAGATGAAAGGCGCTTATGCCAACAGTCTGCATCGCTACTTCCGCACGCACCAGATTCAGGCCATCCTCAAGTTCACGCTAGCGCTCACCTGTATCATCTTCTTCTTTATCGGAGCTCCGTTGGGCGCCATCATCCGCAAGGGTGGATTGGGCGTACCTGTCATCATATCGGTATTGGTATTCATTGTGTACTACATTTTGGATAGCACCGGACAGAAGATGGCACGCGACGACCAGTGGACCGTGTGGTACGGTATGACGATATCAACCGTGGTACTGGCACCTATCGCCTGCTTCTTTACCTACAAGGCGAACAACGATTCGGTGGTATTCAACATCGACATGTACAAGCAGGTGCTGATGCGCATTCTGGGATTGCGCACCCATCGCCACATCTATCGCAAGGAGGTGATTATCGAGGATCCTATCTACGCGCTCGACTCGTACCACCTGCTACAGATTAACGAGCAGATCAAGCAGTATAGCGAGGAACACAAGCTGCTGCATCTGCCTAACCCCATCCACGTATTCTTCCGTCCGGGCGACGACCAGACCATTCAGAAGATTGTGAACCAACTTGAAGATGTTATCGACGACTTGGCCAACACCAAGGACGCACAGATATTGGGCTACCTGAACCACTATCCCGTAGTGGCCACCCATGCCCACACCCGTCCGTTCCACCGCAAGTGGCTCAACATTATTTCGGGTTTGATTCTGCCATTAGGCATATTCTTCTACTGTCGCATGTGCCGTTTCCGACTGCGTTTGCGTAAAGATCTGAACCGCATTCTCGAAACCAACCAGTGGGTACTTGAGCGCGTGGCCGTATATGCGGCGCCTGCCCCAAAAACCATGGAAGATTTGGAGAACATGCCATTTGTAGCCGAACTGGTGCGCGATTTTGAGAAAAAAGAACATAAGGATTAACTACTATATATAAATAAGGTGTAAGAAAATGGAAGAGATGAAGTTGAACAGCATAGAAGAGGCCGTAAAGGACTTTGAGCAGGGCGAGTTCGTAATTGTAGTGGATGATGAAGACCGCGAGAACGAGGGCGACCTGATTATCGCTGCCGAGAAGATTACAGCAGAGAAAGTGAACTTCATGTTGAAACATGCACGTGGTGTGCTCTGCGCTCCCATCACCATTGAGCGATGCAAGGAGCTCGATCTGCCACATCAGGTACAGGACAACACCTCGGTTCTGGGTACCCCCTTTACCGTTACAGTCGACAAGCTGGAGGGGTGCACCACAGGTGTAAGTGCCCACGACCGTGCCGAAACCATCAAGGCACTGGCCGACCCAACATCAAAAGCCGAGACATTTGGACGCCCAGGACATGTAAATCCTCTTTACGCCCAGGATAACGGTGTGCTGCGTCGTAGCGGACATACCGAAGCCGCTATCGACCTTTGTCGTATGGCAGGACTCTACCCAGCAGGCGCACTGATGGAGATCATGAACGAGGATGGCACCATGGCCCGTATGCCCGAGCTCATGGCCTTTGCCAAGGAGTGGAATCTGAAGATTATCAGCATTAAAGATATGATTGCCTACCGACTGAAGAAGGAATCGCTGATTGAGGTGGGCGAAGAGGTGGACATGCCAACCGATTACGGTCACTTCCGCCTGATACCCTTCCGTCAGAAGAGCAACGGACTGGAGCACATGGCGCTGATTAAAGGCGAATGGAAGGAGGACGAGCCTATCCTGGTACGCGTACACTCATCGTGCATGACTGGCGACATCCTGGGCAGCAAGCGCTGCGACTGTGGCGAGCAGCTGCACAAGGCCATGCAGGCCATCGAGAAAGAGGGCAAGGGTGTGGTTATCTACATGCAGCAGGAAGGCCGAGGTATCGGTTTGATGAACAAGATTGCCGCCTACAAGCTTCAGGAAGAGGGCTTTGACACCGTAGATGCCAACGTGCACTTAGGCTTTAAGCCCGACGAGCGCGACTACGGTTGTGGCGCCCAGATGCTGCGCCACATCGGTGTGCACAAGATGCGCCTGCTTACCAACAACCCCGTAAAACGCGTGGGTCTGGAGGCTTACGGCCTTGAGATTATCGAGAACGTACCCATCGAGGTTACTCCCAACCAGTATAATCTGCGTTATCTGGAGACCAAGAAGAACCGTATGGGACATACGCTCCACCTGAAATAACTCTCAATTTGTCGCAAATTCACCCAAGGAAAGTGAAAAAGTGGCACATTTATTTCGTATTCAAAAATAAAATGCGTAATTTTGCACAAAATTTTTAATCATATGGCACAATTATCTAATCGTCTGCAGCGTTTAGCCCCATCGGCCACGCTGGCAATGTCTCAGAAAAGCTCCGAAATGAAGGCGCAAGGTATCGATGTTATTAACATGAGTGTTGGAGAACCCGACTTCAATACCCCCGACGCTATTAAGGAAGCTGCTAAGAAGGCAATAGACGACAACTTTTCACGTTACTCACCAGTACCAGGTTATCCCGATCTGCGCAAGGCTATCGTAGCTAAGCTCAAGAACGAGAACCAGCTCGACTATACTGTAAACGAGATTCTGGTAAGCAACGGTGCCAAGCAAAGTGTGTGCAACGCTGTAATGGCTCTGGTTAACGACGGCGAAGAGGTGATCATCCCCACCCCATACTGGGTAAGCTATCCCCAGATGGTACTGCTGGCTGGTGGTACACCAAAGTTCGTAGAGGCCGGTTTCGACCAGAACTTCAAGATGACTCCCGAGCAGCTCGAGGCAGCCATCACTCCCAAAACACGCATGATTATCCTCTGCTCGCCCAGCAACCCTACAGGCAGCGTGTACAGCAAGGCTGAACTGAAGGCGCTGGCAGATGTCATTCTGAAGCACGACGACCTGTTTGTGCTGGCAGATGAGATCTACGAGCACATCAACTATATCGGCAAGCACGAGAGTATCGCCCAGTTCCCTGGCATGAAGGAGCGCGCCATCATCGTAAACGGTGTATCAAAGGCGTATGCCATGACAGGATGGCGTATTGGCTACATTGCTGCCCCAGAATGGATTGTAAAGGGCTGTAACAAGCTGCAGGGCCAGTATACCAGCGGTCCATGCTCAGTAAGCCAGAAGGCCGCTGAGTTTGCTTACGTAGCCGACCAGCAGTGTGTAGAGGATATGCGACAGGCATTTGAGCGCCGTCGTAACCTCATTGTGAAGCTGGCTAAGGACATCCCCGGCCTGGAGGTAAACGTGCCCGAGGGAGCCTTCTATCTGTTCCCAAAGTGCAGCAGTTTCTTCGGCAAGAGCGATGGCGAAACAACCATCAACAACTCTACCGATTTTGCTATGTATTTGTTGGAAAAAGGTCACGTAGCAACCGTTGGTGGTGATGCGTTTGGCGACCCTGAATGCTTCAGAATGAGCTATGCTTTGAGCGATGAAAACATCGTAGAAGCAATGAAGCGCATTAAAGAAGTGGTAGCAAAACTAAAATAATTCGGAAATTCATAGTTAAAATGTATTAATTAGGCTTGTATTCCGCTTTATTTTGCTACTTTTGCGAGGTGAAACAAATCTTTATTTATTTATAATAACTAAAAAATTAATTATTTTATGGCAACAACAACAAAGGCTGCAGCCCCAGCCAAAAAGAATTCGGGCTTTGGTGGTATTAAGGCAGCATGGATTATCCTGGTAATTTGTGCATTAGCTGGTTATGGTGTATGGTACTTCGTAATGGGTAACCCCGACAACTTCGTTGGTGGCGATCGCAGCGGTCATCCTGCAAACCTGCTGGGTACTGTTTATAAGGGAGGTTTCGTAGTAGGTCTGATCCTGACTCTTCTCTTCACCGTTATCTGCCTGGGTATTGAGCGTTTCTTCGCTATCAAGACCGCTTCTGGTAAGATCAACCTCGCTAAGTTCACTGCACAGGTTAAGGAGCTCATCAAGGCTCAGAAGTTCGACGAGGCTGACAAGCTTTGCGACAAGATGCAGGGTTCTGTAGCTAACGTAGTTAAGGCTTCTATCGCCGCTTATAAGGACGTTGAGGGTAACGACACTCTGAAGAAGGCTGCTAAGGTTGCTAAGATCCAGCAGGCTCACGAGGAGGCTACTCAGCTCGAGATGCCTACTCTGCAGATGAACCTCCCAATGGTTGCTACCATCGTATCTCTGGGTACTCTGACCGCTCTGTTCGGTACCGTACTTGGTATGATCGGTTCGTTCCAGGCTCTGTCTGCTGGTGGTGGTGCTGACTCTATGGCTCTGTCTGCAGGTATTTCTGAGGCTCTGGTTAACACAGCTTCTGGTATCTTGACATCATGGGTAGCTACCGTAGTTTACAACTTCTTCTCAAACAAGATCGACAAGCTGACATACGCTCTCGATGAGATTGGTTACACAATCGCCGCTACATACGATTCTAACCACAACGAGGCTTAATTTTTTACCATTCATTTATTAACGCATTAAAGCAATTAGAGAATGGCAAAAATTAAGATACAGAAAAAAGACATCTGGATTGACATGACGCCAATGTCAGACGTGATGACGCTGCTTCTGTGTTTCTTTATGTTGACTTCAACATTCTTGACACCAGAACCAGTTCAAGTCACAGCGCCTAATTCTGTGTCTGAGGTTAAGATACCAGAGCAGGATGTGCTCAACATTCTGGTAACTCCAGAGGGACGCATCTACTGTGGTACCGAAAACAAGAACAACATGCAGGCCATGTTGGAGACCATGACAGACAAGTTTGGTATCCAGCTGAACGCCAACCAGATTAAGCACTTCCGCGAGGATGCTATGGTTGGAGCTCCAATGGCTCAGCTTGGTAACTATCTGAACCTCGATACAGAAAAGATGGGTGAGGCAATCCAGAAGCTCGGTCTGCCGCTTGATAGTATCAACGGTGGTAAGAGCGAGTTCCAGGAGTGGGTTACAGCAGCCCGCGAGGCAAACCCCGACATCAAACTCGCCATCAAGTGCGATTCTAAGACTCCTTATGCTTCAATTAAGAAGTTGATGTCAGAGCTCCAGGATATGAGCGAGAACCGTTTCCAGCTGATCACGAATCTCGATGTTAAACGTTTAAACGACTAGTAGTATTATGGCAAAAAAGAATCTATCAAAGCAGAAAAAGATGGATACCCGCGTGAACTTCACGCCAATGGTAGACATGATGATGCTTCTTATCACCTTCTTCATGCTGTGTACTACACTGGCTAAGCCGCAGGCTATGCAGCTTACCATGCCGTCAAACGACGACACCAAGCAGATGAACGAAGAGGATAAGCAGGTAACAAAGGCTTCTCACACTATCACACTCTATCTGGGTGCTAACGACAAGGTTTGGTATGTAGCTGGTCTGCCCAACTACGACGATCCTTCATGCGTAAAGCCAACCAGCTATGGTAAGGATGGTATCGAGAAAGTTCTTAACGAGCACACTACTGAAGAGGGTGTTAACCCTGTAGCCAAGATTAAGATGGCAAAGAAGGAGCTCGATGCTAAGAAGAATGAGTACAACTCAAAGATGACCGACGAGCAGTATCAGGAGGCTCTGAAGAAGCTGAAGAAGGGTGAACTGCCCTCAGGCGAGAAGGTGCCTACTATGACCGTCATCATCCGTCCTCTCAACTCAGCTACCTATGAAAATATGGTTGCTGCGCTCGACGAGATGCTCATTAGCAATATTGATAAGTATGTGATTGACAATGTCGACAAGATGAGTGACGACGATAAGGCTCTCATCGAGAAGGCTGGCGTCAAGTAACCCCTAAAATGTAGAATAGACTATGGCAAAAATAGATCTTATTGACAACAGCTGGGTCGACCTCGTATTCGAAGGTAAGAACCAGGCATACGGAGCTTATCAATTGCGCAAGAGCACAGGTACACGTAACCTGAAGGCACTGATCACTATGTTCGTTGGTTTTGCTATCATCGCAGCCATCGTCATCGCTAAGGTGTCTTTCGATAATTACATGGCCGCTCGTAACGCTGCTATCGAAACCGACGTAGAGCTCGCCAGTCTGGCTGAGAAGAAGGAGGCTAAGGTAGAGCGCAAAGATGAGCCCGAAATTGAGAAAATTGAGGTAGAGAAGGTAAAGAGTTCAGTAGCCTTCACCGTTCCTGAGATTAAGAAAGACTCTGAGGTTAAAGAAGACCAGGAGATGAAGTCACAGGAAGAACTTCAGGAAACTAACACTGCAATCGGTGCATTCGATGTAAAGGGTGACGATGATGCAGCTGGTGAGGTACTGAAGGTTAAGGAAACTATCGCAGAACCCGAGCCACCAAAGGTTGAAGAGACCAAGGTATTCGACGTGGTAGAGGAGATGCCTCAGTTCCCTGGTGGTAGCTCAGCTCTGTTCGAGTATCTGTCTAAGAATATCAAGTATCCAGTAGTAGCCGAGGAGAACGGTGTACAGGGTCGTGTAGTTGTAACCTTCGTTGTAGAGCGTGATGGTTCTATCACCGACGTTAAGGTTGTAAAGAGCGTTGACCCCTCACTCGACAAGGAGGCACAGCGCGTTGTTAAGTCAATGCCACACTGGATTCCTGGTAAGCAGAACGGTAGCGCAGTACGTGTAAAGTACACCGTACCTGTAACATTCCGCCTGCAGTAATGCTCAACAAAATTTGAAATGAACGCATTCAACAAAATATATCATTTAGTTGGATTAACACTGATATTAGGCTTGTTCCCTGGATGTGGGAACAAGCCTAATCCTGAAAAGGAACAAGCATATCAGAAGGCTGCCAGCATACTGACGGCCGACGAAAGTTTCTTCCCCATCATCGATGAGGAACTATATTATTTTACTAATCAGACCCTCGACTCTATCACACCCGTTTACATCAACGAGCAGGATGCAGTTAAGAAGCTGATGAAACAGGAAACATGGCTGGCATTCACCACACGCGACTTTACCAAGAAAGAGCGTCAGGACCTGATTGCCCAGAAGTTCCTGCCAAGAGCCATCCCTGTTGCTTACGACGGACTGGCCATTATCGTAAACAACTCAAACCCCGACTCGTGCATTACCATTAAGGATTTTGCACGTATCCTGAAGGGCGAGATTACCAAGTGGGACGAAATTTACCCACAGAACAAGCTGGGAGTCATCGACGTGGTATTCGACAATCCACTCTCGAGCACCGTTCGCTGGTGTGTTGACTCAATCCTTGGTGGCAAACAGTTTAAGGCCCCCAACATTGGAGCTGCCAAAACAAGTGCTGCCGTTATCGACTATGTTGAGAACCACCCCAACTCACTGGGCATCATCGGTTCGAACTGGCTGAACGACAAGCGCGACACCACCAATGTTACCTTTAAGAAGAATATAACAGTGATGGGCGTTTCAAAGCTCGACTCGGCAACGAAGCATAACAGCTGGAAGCCCTATCAGTACTATTTATATAATGGCAACTATCCCCTGCGCCGCACTATCTACGCCCTGCTGAACGATACCCGCAACGGTGTACCAAGCAGCTTCACCCACTTTGTGCAGCTACCTAAGGGACAAAAGATTATTCTGCGCTACGGATTACTGCCACGCACAGCCAATATGAACGTTAGAGATGTAATTGTAAACAACAAATAATTTAAACCAAATTCTAATCAAAACGTCATAAAAGAGAGAACAGTAAACAGAATGTAGAACTTAAAAACAGAAATTATGAAAGCAATTAAATATCTAGTTATGGGTGCGTTGCTGACAGGTTTCAGCGCCACCGCTAATGCACAGGAAGCAGAGCTCAATGCAGCTCTCGACGGTATTAAGTCAAAGGCTCCTAATGTAGCCGAGTTAGCAAAAGTTGCCTACAAGAAGAACAAGAAGGATGCTGCTGCGCTGATTAAGATCGGTCAGGCCTTCTATGCTCAGAAGGACACAGCAAATGCCCGCTTGTTTGCCAACTACGCTAACGAAGCCGGTAAGCCTAAGTATCAGTTCGCTCCTGCCTATCTGCTGTTAGGCGACATCGAGTCGGCTTACGGAACAGATGGTGGTAAGGCTGCAGGTTACTACAACCAGGCTATCACATTCGACCCAAAGAATCCTGAGGGTTACAAGAAGTGGGCTATGGTATATCGTAAGATCAGCCCAAGTCAGGCTGCCAAGAAGCTGCAGGAAATGAAGGCTCAGTGCCCCAACGAGGATGTTGATGCTATCACAGCTCACATCTACATGCTGGCTGGTGATGAGAAGCAGGCTTACGAGAACTATGCCAAGGCAAACATCGGCAAGCTGGATAAGCTGGGTCTGAACGAGTTTGTACGCGCCAGCTACTTTACTGGTCACTTCCAGGATGCACTCCGTGCTGCCGAGGCAGGTATCAAGCTCGAGCCACGTAACCCAACATTCAACCGTTTGGCTATGTTCTCAAACTACGAGTTGAAGAACTACGAGGCTGCTAAGGATTACATCCACAAGTACTTCTTTGAGACCGACAGCGCCAAGGTATCTGAGTACGACCACTTCTACACAGCTCTGATTTATCAGGCTCTGGAGGATAAGGCTAACATGTATGCTCACTACGACGAGGCTCTGAAGCTGGTTAACGATCAGTCGATGATTAAGCGCTGGGCTATCCTGAAGAGCGTATCTGACTCATATCTGAAGGACAAGGAGTTCGACAATGCCATCAAGTACTACGATCAGTATCTGGCTTGCAAGCCCGATGTAAACTCTGACGATATGGAAGGTATTGCTAAGATTTACTCTAAGTATGCTGACGAGGACGAGGCTCGCAAGGCTGAGTTCATCAAGAAGGCTATTGCTGCCTACCATGCTATGGCTGAGAAGTTCCCTGTACAGAGCACATACGCTGCTTACCAGTGCGCTACAATGAATAACAAGCTGGACAAGAACGGTGAGAAGGGTCTTGCTAAGCCCGACTACCAGAAGGTTGTAGAACTGCTCGAGGGTAAGGCTGATCGCACTAAGGGCGAGGACATCATGCTGAAGTACAGCTTGCACTACCTGATGTCGAATGCTTTCTTGTTTGGCAAGAACAAGGCATTGGCTAAGGAGTATGCTAACAAGATTCTGGCTATCGACCCAGAGTATCCTGCTGCTAAGCAGATTCGTGATCTGAAGTAATTCAAGCATTACAATACAAAGAAAGAGGTGTTCAGCAATGAACATCTCTTTTTTATGTGATTATTTTCCAATAAAGAAAACAGGTGTTTCCTTATTGGAAACACCTGCTATACTTTCAATATGTCCTATCTTATTAGGGAAGGCTGATAGCCTCAGAGGGACAAACAGAAGCACAAGTACCACACTCTGTGCAGAGATCGGGGTTGATAGAATACTTCTCACCCTCAGAAATAGCCTCTACTGGGCACTCACCCTGACATGTACCGCAAGCGATGCAGTCGTCACCAATTACATATGCCATAATTCTTAATCAATTAAATTGTTAATACTGTTAATACTCACTTTTAATGATGCAAAGGTACAATAAAAATTTGTTCATACCAAACTTTAGGTAGAAAATTTATATAATTTATACAATGTCGAAATAAGAATTACTATAATAAAATGACAATTTTTGCGTTATTATATATGTATGAGAATTAGAATTCTATCCATCATAGCAACACTCTGCATCGCCACAAGCTGTATAGCCCAACGACGATACGTGATACAGCACAAGCCATATATCGACTTGCGCCCTATGCACTTTGGCATAGCTGTAGGCATGAACCTGCAAGATATTGAGTTTGAAACCGAAGCGCCTATCGTGTGCGATGCCGACCGCTGGAATACCGGATTCTCGGTAGGTGTACTGGCCGACATGCGCTTATCCAACAATCTGAACCTACGCATAGTACCCACCATGCACTTTGGCGCCAAGCACCTTACTTTGCACAAGTTGGACGAGACAGACACCCACGGGAACCCAAGAACAGAGACACAGGACCTGAAGAATACCTATCTTTCGGTACCCATCGACCTGAAGTTTTCGGCCCAGCGATGGAACAACATCCGACCTTATATGCTGGCAGGTGTTAACGGCATGATAAATCTAACCAACAAGAGTCAGGAGATAGTGCAACTGCAGCGTACCGACCTGATGCTGGAGCTTGGCATGGGATGCGACCTGTATCTGCCCTTCTTCAAACTGGCACCCGAATTGAAGTTCTGCTATGGCTTAGGCAACAGAATCGACAAAAGTCACGTGGCCGATATCAAGGACGACTATAAAAAAACGTATGCCAACTCGATCAAAAGCGGGCATACGAAGATGATTGTATTAACGTTCTACTTTGAATAAACTTACTTCTCGAACGTAAGCACCATTTTGCCGATAAACACGCCGTGCTTACCATTCTGGTCGTCAGGAATCTGCTTGCCTGTCTTATCAGGTGCGTACTCCAGTGTGGGCATGTAAGTGTGGGTATGTCCACCCAGCACCAAGTCGAGTCCCTGCACCTCGCTCATAAACTTATGATCGGGATACTCAGAAATCGCCCAGCCCAAGTGTGAGAGACAGATTACCACATCGCACTTCTCGCGACGGCGCAGAATATCGATATACTTCTTCGATGTCTCAATAGGATCGAGGAACTTTACGCCTTCGCAGTTCTTATTAGCCACCAGTCCCTTCATAGGAGCACCCAAGGCATAAACACCAATCTTCAGGCCATTACGCTTCAGGGTGATATAATCCTTTACCAAGCCTTCGCAAGGTGTGCCTGTAAAGTCGTAGTTCGAACAAACTACAGGGAAATTAGCCATACGGAACAGCTTGGCCATATTCTCAAGTCCAAAGTCGAACTCGTGATTACCGATGGTAACAGCATCATATCCCATCTGATTCATCAAGCCAATCTCTACCTCACCCTTGAAGAGGGTATAGAAACCAGAGCCCTGCGAGAAATCACCTGAGTCGAAGAACATCAGATCAGGATGCTGACGGCGCTCTTCCTTAATCATATTAATACGACGCAAAAAGCCACCGCGACCAGCCAGATCCTTATTATCAAGATTCTCGTTAAGCGGCATAATGCACGAGTGGGTATCGTTGGTATGCAGCACTACAAGCTGCTTCTTGGTTTTAGCGCTGGCAGATACAACAATCAGGAGCGCAACCATTATAATAAGATGAAATTTACGCATAGCTTACTGAATTTTAATACGTCCTTCAACTTTAGAATCTACTTCAACACCACGAGCCTGATGATCCTTGAAATAGTTCATAAGCAGGAATCGGGTGTTATTGCTCTTTGCATCGGGGGCGATAATATCCCTACCCTCTTTAAGTACAGGCATACCATCGTTACCCTCAATCAGGTAGTTGATAGTGGCAATACGATAATCGGCCTTTGGGTCGATTTCCTTACCATGCAACATACCCGACAGCAGATTACCATCCTTAGTGGCCACAATCTCTACGCCATGACTTACACCCTCGCCACCACGATGGGCAATCTGAGCATACAGCGTAAGAACCTGCTCGCCTGTAAGTGTTATAAAGCAAATCTTGTTCTCGAAAGGAGCCACATCCAGCACATCGCCATAGGTTACCTTACCCTTTGTCAGGTCGGCACGGATACCCCCCATATTGTAAATACCCAATACAGGATCCTCGCCATAATCCTTACCCGACCATACCAGAATATCAGCCAGGAGATTAGAAAGATCACTCTCAGGACGTGTGGCATGCATGTTACGTGCCACGGTACCAACAATGGGTCCCATAATGCTGTCGTTTACATGCTTGTAAGGCTCAAGAAACTTCACAGCAGCCTCATCAGGATTCTGATCGTAGCGACTATCTACAATCACACGAGTGCGCTCAATACCAGTAAGTTGGAATTGTTTTGGTGCACACGAAACCAATAATAAAGAGGCTAATGAAGCATAAAAAATATGTCTTTTATCCATCTCAACTTAATTTAATGGTGCAAAAATACAAAAAATATCCGAAATATTTCTTTGATTCCAAAAAAAGTTGTACCTTTGCACCTGCTTTTCGGCGTAATCGCTGGCAGGAAGTTTCGTGAGGCCTGTTATGTTGCGTTGGAACGATACAACAATTTTATTAGTTATAAAGTACAATGGATTTAATTAAGATTGCTGAAGAAGCATTTGCAACCGGCAAGAAGTTCCCAGAGTTCAAGGCTGGTGACACAATCACTGTCGCTTACAAAATTATCGAGGGTTCAAAGGAGCGTATCCAGCTCTATCGTGGTGTAGTAATTAAGATTGCTGGTCACGGTGACAAGAAGCGCTTCACTGTACGTAAGATGTCAGGCACCGTTGGTGTAGAGCGTATCTTCCCAATCGAGTCTCCCAACATTGAGAGCATCGAGGTTAACAAGGTAGGTAAGGTTCGCCGCGCTAAGCTTTACTATCTGCGCAAGCTCACTGGTAAGGCTGCTCGTATTAAGGAGAAGCGCCACAACGTTGGTGAATAAAAAAGAAAAAGAGGCTGCACCTAAGTGTGCGAGCCTCTTTTTTTATTCCCCATGCAGGGCGTGCTGAAAATCATCCCAACTCTGAAATCCTGCTAACAGCGCCAAACGGTCGAGTGTTTTCTTATCAGGTTTCTTCAGAATCTCCTTCTCTACTGCTTCCAGCAGCTTTCGAAGCGCCAATCGTTTCTTCTCCATGTTAATAATTTAAGTTTGGTGCAAAATTACAAAATTATTTTGTACCTTTGCACACAGAAATAAAAAAATATCGCAAAAATGAAAGAATTAGCACTCAAGTACGGATGTAATCCCAATCAGAAGCCCTCGCGCATTTTCATGACTGAGGGTGAGCTACCCATCGAAGTCATCAACGGTCGTCCTGGATATATCAACTTCCTCGACGCTTTCAATGCCTGGCAGCTTGTTAAGGAGCTGAAGGCTGCTACCGGTCTGCCCGCAGCAGCTTCGTTCAAGCACGTAAGCCCTGCCGGTGCTGCAGTTGGCCTGCCTCTGAGCGACACACTGAAGAAGATCTACTTTGTAGATGACGTGAAGGACCTTGATGAGAGCCCTATCGCCTGTGCTTATGCCCGCGCCCGTGGTGCCGACCGCATGTCAAGCTATGGCGACTTTGTTGCTCTGAGCGACACCTGCGATGCTACCACCGCCAAGTTGCTGAAGCGCGAGGTTAGCGATGGTGTAATTGCTCCTGATTTCACACCTGAGGCTATCGAGATACTGAAAGATAAGCGTAAGGGTACCTACAACGTGATTAAGATTGATCCAAACTACGTACCCGAGCCTATCGAGCGCAAGCAGGTATTCGGCATTACCTTCGAGCAGGGTCGTAACGAGATTAAACTCGACGACGATGCACTCTTCGAGAACATGCCTACACAGAACAAGACCTTTACAGCCGAGGCTAAGCGCGACCTGATTATCGCACTCATCACCCTGAAGTACACTCAGAGTAACTCTGTATGCTACGTAAAGGATGGTCAGGCCATTGGTATCGGTGCTGGTCAGCAGAGCCGTATCCACTGTACCCGTCTGGCTGGTAACAAGGCAGATATCTGGTGGTTGCGCCAGCATCCAAAAGTGATGAACCTGCCTTTCATCGACAACATCCGTCGTGCTGATCGCGATAACACCATCGACGTTTATATCTCAGAGGACCACGACGATGTACTGCGTGATGGCACCTGGCAGCAGTTCTTCAAGGAGAAGCCCGAGGTGCTGACGATGGAAGAGAAGAAGGCTTGGATTGCTCAGAACACCAAGGTAGCTCTGGGTAGCGACGCTTTCTTTCCCTTTGGCGACAATATCGAGCGTGCTCATAAGAGCGGCGTAGAGTTTATTGCTCAGGCTGGTGGTTCAGTTCGCGACGACAATGTAATTGAGACTTGCGATAAGTATGGCATCGCAATGGCATTTACTGGCGTTCGTTTATTCCACCATTAAATTGTGAAATTGTAAATTGTCAAATTGTAAATTCATGGACGATTTTCAGAACATTCTTGAGAACGGCATCAACTTCGGACGTGGAGGTGACAAGCCGAAAGACGATGGCAAGGTGAAAACCAAGGCCAAAAAGAAAAAGTATATCACTGGTGCTCATGGTAGTGGCTCTGCAAGGCAGAAAGCCAAATACCGTGAGCAACGGGCCAACAGGCATAAGAAATAACAACTTTTTTACAAAGAAGAACGAATGAAACTACTAAAACTTTTATTAGCAACAACCCTACTCTGCAGCACGAACATGGTTCGTGCGCAGAAGTATGTGGGTGGCGACATCTCGCTATTATCGAGATATGAGGAGAATGACGCTAACTACAAAGACAAAGACGGACAGAAGATTACAGATGTGCTTGGTTTCATGAAGGAGCAAGGCATGAATGCCATGCGTGTACGCTTGTTTGTAGAACCCGACATTGCTACCCAGGAGGAAAAAGGCCAAGGCGTATGCCAGGATTTGGATTACGTCATCAAACTTGGAAAGAAAATAAAAGATGCCGGTCTGAAGTTCATGCTCGACTTCCACTATAGCGATACATGGGCTGATCCTGAGAAGCAGAGAGTACCAGCCTCATGGATAGTGATCAACACACCTGTCTATGAGTACATCTACAACTATACCAAGGAGAGTCTTCAAGCTCTGGTAGATGCTGGGGCCACCCCCGACTTTATTCAGACTGGAAATGAGATCAGCTTCGGCATGTTATGGGATGGCTGCAAGGTAAGCGCCAACAGCAATTGGGACGCGTACCTCGACACCAACTGGAACTCTCTGGCCACAGCCCTCAAGAATGCCGGCAAAGCCTGCCGTGAGATCTGTCCTGATGCCAAGATTATCATCCACACCGAACAGTGTGCCAATAATCCTACACTCGACGTAGCATTCTATAACCGCATCAAAGACAACGCCATTGACTACGACATCATTGGCGTATCGTACTATCCGTACTTTAAAGGTCCTATCTCTCATCTTGACAACGGACTGAGTCAGCTCGAAAAGAACTTCCCTGACAAGACCATCATGGTTGTAGAGACTGGCTGCAGCTATCACTACTCAGTAGGCGATAAGGACAAGCAATACTATCCCCTGACCTACGAAGGTCAACGCCAGTTTACCGAAGAGCTCATCACCATGCTCAACAAACATCAGAACGTAAAAGGCTTGTTCTGGTGGTTCCTTGAAGCCAATGAATACGGTCTGGATTGGGCAACCCAACGCGTCACAGATGAATGGTATAACGCATCGCTGTTCGACAACGAGACAGGCAGAGCCCTTCCGGCTTTATACGAGCTGAAGAACTTCAGCACCACCAGCTCTGGGATTCAGGGAATCAAGAATGAGAAAGACAAGAACTCCGTTTGGTATGCTTTAGATGGCAGACGATTAGGCCATCAGCCTTCCCAAACAGGCATATACATCAATGAAGGAAAGAAAAAAATAGTTCGCTAACTGTGCTAGCGAACTATTTTTATGCCTTAGAAATTCAACTCCTTGCCTCGATAGAACTCTATCAGGGCCTGCTGGTAGAGATTCTCGTAACGGGCCTGAACCAGATCCGACTCTGATTTCATATAATTGTTCTTGGCCTCGTTAAACTCCGTGATGGTAGCTTTACCATTCTCGTACTTAGCCTGTACCAGATCGAAAGCATCCTTCGAACTCTTAACAGCCTCAGCAGAGCTCTGAGTCTTAGTCTGCGCATTCAGGGCGTTATAGTACACCTGCTGAATCTCCTTATACAGGGTTTTCTTGGTATTGTCGAGCTGCAGCTGCTGATTAGCCTGATCTACACGTGCACTACGAATGCGATTCCTAGTAGAGAAACGATTAAAGATAGGCACACTCAGATTCAAGCCGATATACTGACTGAAGTTGTTCTCCAACTGCTTACCCAAACCATCTGACTTGAGACCTGAAGTGGTGTAGTAGTTAGTACCCAAACCGCCACTGAGCGAGAGTGTGGGATAGTAACCAGCCTGAGCTATCTTAATGCTATGAGCAGCCCCCTTCAGTTTTAACTGCTGTGAGAGAATCTCAGGTTTGATACCAAGCGCCTCAGCAAAAACCTGGTCAGGAGTAACGATATTAACCAGATTGGCAATCATATCCAGTTCTTCTTTGGTTGGACGATTAATGGCAAAGCCCTCAGGTGTATCAAGTTCCAGCAACTGGGTAAGCGTCAGGATGGCCAGACGCATATTGTTGTCAGCCTGAGTAGCAGTCAGCTTACTGTTAGCCAAAGTAGCTTTCTGCTGTGAGAGTTCAACACCACTGGCCTTACCATTATCCACAAAAGCCTGAAGTCGAGCCACCTGAGCAGAGTCGATTTCAATCTGGCGATGAGCCACATCAGCCATCTCCATATCGTACAGAATCTGCACATAAGCCTGAGCCACCTGCATGCGGATATCGTTCTTAGCCTTCTCCAAATCAGCTGTAGCTGCTTCGAGATTCAGCTGATTCAGCTTAATCTGATTGGGAATCTCGAAACCTGTGAACAATGGCATACTGGCAGTCAACTGCAGCGATGTGCTACTGGTATTCTTGTTGGTATAGGTATTATCCATTGTCAAACCACGTCCGAAAGAGAAGTTCTGACTGACACTACCGCTCAAATCTGGCAAACGCGAGTTCTTGGCAGTAGAGAGTTGAATTTCCTGCTGGCGGCACTGGTTCTGCTGCTGCTTAATGCCGATGTTATGCTCCACAGCATATTCACAGCATTCACGCAAGCCCCATGCCTTCTGGGCACTAGCTGTACCAAGGCCCAGCGAACCAATCATCAATGCAAAAACATATCTTTTCATAATCGCTTACTTTTCTTTATCATCTGCAATAATCTCTGGGCCACGAACCTTATCCTTGGTTGTAACGCCCTTCTTAATCTCGATATTCACACCATCAGAGAGTCCTGTCTCCACATAGGTACGATCGTAGGTCTTGTTCTTGCCTGCGCCCTTGATAACATAAACAAAGGTGCTATCGCCACTGAACTCGATGGCACTCTCGGGTACAGTAAGAACCTTATCGGCCTTAGCCAGCACAATCTCGGCATTGGCACTGTAGCCAGCACGAATCTTACCACCCTCGCTAAGCTTTACAGCAGCTTTAATCTCAAACTGGTTGGTACCATTGCTCTCAACAGCCTTTGGCGATACATACTCCAAGGCAGCATCAAATTTCAGGTCCTGAAGGGCACCGATAGTAATCTTCATGTTCATGCCGTTTACCAGCTGTCCAACCTCAGTTTCGTCGATATTTCCACGGAAAATCAGATCCTTCATATTTGCCACGGTAGCAATCGTGGTACCATCGTTAAAGGTATTCGACAGGATAACCGAATTACCCACCTTAACTGGGATATCGAGAATAATACCACTGATGGTAGAACGGATGAGGGTAGAAGAAGCCTTAGCATTCGACTTTGACACACCGTCGCGTACTACCTCGAGTGCATCCTGAGCAGCAATCTTCTCGTGCTTGGCCTGACTCAGGCTCATCTTAATCTTATCAAACTCATCTGCACTTACCAGTTTCTGGTTAAAGAGGTTCTGCTCGCGCTCAAAATCAGTCTGAGCCTGCTTCAGGTTGATCTCGGCCAGACGTACACGCATCTCAGCACTCGAGAGCTGGGCCATATCGGGTATCACCTTTACCTTAGCAATTACATCGCCAGCGTTTACATAGTCGCCAGGCTCCTTCAGCAGTTCGCTGATGATACCAGAGATCTGAGGCTTGATGTTAACCTCGTTACGAGGCTCGATTTTACCTGTGATAATGGTGGTTTTCTGGATGCTGTCGAGTTTTGGGGTGAACTCGTTGTAAACCACTTCCTTGGGTTGGCTCTTCTGCCACAGGAACACGAATGTTCCGATGAAAATCAGCGCTACGATAGCGGCGATAATCAGTTTGCTGTACTTTTTCATATTTTTATAGTTTTTATTTTGTTTCTAATTAATTACTCATCTCGCATGGCATCAACAGGTTTAATGCTCATGGCTCTGGCTGCTGGGGCTAAGCCTGCCAGCACACCCAGCGTACTTACCACTACGGCACAGAATATGGCTGTCCAGAATCCTACCTGGAAGTGGGTCTGTATGATGCCATCCTCGGTATTTGCCATCTCCAGCATCTGCAGTATCATTACCGCGAACAGGATGCCACTCATACCCGCCACTAAGGTTAGCACAATACTCTCTGAAATAATCTGCGAGAGGATCATCTTGGGGGTGGCACCTATGGCGCGGCGGATACCAATCTCGGTGGTACGCTCCTTAACGGTTACCATCATAATGTTCGACACACCGATGGCACCAGCCAACAGGGTTCCTAAACCTACCAACCAGATCAGGATGTTTACGCCCTTAAACACATTACTAATCATCTGGAACATCAGCTCGGTATTAAACATGCCCACACCTTGTTCGTCGGTAGGATCGATATAATGGGCTCGAGCCACAGTTTCGCGCATACGGTCGGTAATCTTACTCATCAGCACGCCAGGGCGACCAACGGCAGCAATCATATCAACCGAGTTTCCGCGATTATAGGCAGCCTGCATTAGGGTAAGTGGCATGGTTATGCGCTCCTCGGCACGACCACCTAACGAAATACCACCCGATCGATAATCAACACCTACCACCTCGTAGTAAGTAGAATCAACACGGATTTTCTTGCCGCAGGGGTCGCCACCTTCCTTAAACAGTTCCTTATATATCTTTTTACCAATCACACACACCTTGCGCTGCTCGCGTACATCCATATCGTTTATGTAACGTCCGTAATACATCTTAGGTGTTTCAATCTTGGTCATCTCAGGTAGCGTACCTTGTATTCTGGGTGTAGTCTTCTGGTCGCCATAGTAGGCGGTCGAACCACGTCCCATCAGTACTGGTGCCACAGCATCCAGTTCAGGCACTTGCTGCTTCAGGCGTTCTACATCCTTGTAATCCATATACCAGCTACGTCCCTTTTTAAAGCCTTTATAGGGCTTCGTAGTTTCCGATGCTCCCATCAGCACGGTGTTCTGCGCAAAGCCTTCGAAGTTGTTATACAGCATCTCCTTCATGCCTTGTCCCCCTCCCATCAATGCTACGAGCATAAACACGCCCCAGAACACACCGAATCCGGTGAGGAACGAACGCGACTTATTGCGAGTCAGCGTATCGATGATTTCTCTGTAACTATCTATATCTATTCTCATAATTATCTAGTATTTCTAGTGATTCTAGTATGTCTAGTCGGCGCGAAGCGCTTCAATAGGACGAATACGGCTTGCTTTATAGGCAGGGATGAGTCCTGCGATAGTACCAGCTATCACCATCACCAGCGTGGCCTCGATACATACATCCAGTCCTACTGTAGGATCAACAAACAGGGTTATCTTCTCCACACCCAGGTCGGTCACCTCGTGACCCAGTGTGGCATCCATATACTCGTTGGCAAATATGCCGAACAACATACCTAAGTAACCAAAGATGGTAGTGATAATCACACTCTCGATAATAATCAGTCGCAATATGCTCCATGGCTTGGCACCAATGGCCTTGCGGATACCGAACTCGTGGGTACGCTCCTTCACAGTAA
This sequence comes from Xylanibacter ruminicola, assembly GCF_900107775.1. Classification (GTDB taxonomy): domain Bacteria; phylum Bacteroidota; class Bacteroidia; order Bacteroidales; family Bacteroidaceae; genus Prevotella; species Prevotella ruminicola_C. The sequence goes on along the minus strand of NZ_FNRF01000003.1, from coordinate 54,306 downwards.
TGAGCATGATGTTTGATACACCTACGACACCTGAAAGCAACGTAAACAATCCGATAACCCAGAGGAAAGTATGGATGATGTCGATACCAGTATTCATTTGCAGGCTCTGTGTATAGTTGTTCCACATCCAGATGGCACGCTTATCGTCGGGATGAGCCTGATGTGCACCATTCAAACGTCTGCGATAGCCCTTTTCAAAGTCATCGTTTGCCTTATCGGTTTCCAGCCCGTGGAAGGTAAACTCAATGCTACCTATGCTAGGTGTATTGGCACCATAGATGCTCTTGATGGTAGTGTACGACGAAAAAGAGTTACCCCACCCCTCGTTGTTACCTTTATAGATGCCAACTACCTTAAACTGGATATCACCCACCTTCACATTCTTACCAAGCAGTGTCTTGTAATCCTTGGGCTCCAGCTCTTTAGCGTGACTATCGGCAAGCACCAGTACCTTACGACGCTCCTTCACGTCGATATCGTTGATGAATCGTCCACAAATCAGATGTGTTTTTACAATCTGGGTATGAACAGGCGTAACGCCTGCTATCTGAATACTCTTATAATTCTCGCCGTTGGTTACTATGGCGGTGGTATAATAACAGGTTCCCACTTCGTCGACATTCTCAGTAAACTCAGTTTCTGTAGCTTCCATATCGTGCCTGTTCAGCTGAATGTAACGCCCCTCCTTCATTCCCTTATAGGGCATCGTGGTGCATCCCCCATCCACCTCCATCGAATTGGTCAGGTAGTCGCTGTTCATCTTCATAGTGGCATTAATGAGGCCGTTTCCAGCTCCAAGCAGCACGATGATCATAAAGATGCCCCACGCCACAGCAAATCCTGTGAGCGTAGTACGCAGCTTATTGCGCCGTGCCGTCTGCCATATTTCTGTTAGTATATCATGCATAGTAATTACTTCATCATGCCGTTAATACCGAATGGACTGGCGTCGTGGTTCAGGTTCTCCTCAATCTGTCCGATGATGCCATCCTTAATGTGTACTATCTTATTAGTCTCGTTAGCCACACCGCTCTCGTGAGTTACCACCACGATGGTCATGCCATCCTCCTGGTTCAGCTTCTTCAGCAGCTGCATCACCTCCACAGATGTCTTCGAGTCGAGTGCACCTGTAGGCTCATCGGCCAGGATAATCTGTGGACGGGTGATGAGTGCTCTGGCTATCGCCACACGCTGTTTCTGTCCTCCCGACAGCTCATTGGGGTAGTGCTCAGCCCAGTCGGCCAAGCCCAGCTTATCCAGATACTCCATCGCCATCTGGTGACGCTTTTTCCTGGATACCCCTTGGTAGAATAATGGCAACTCAACGTTTTCCACGGCGGTCTTGAAAGAGATGAGATTAAAGCTCTGGAAAATAAAACCTATCATCTTGTTGCGATACTCAGCCGCCTTACGCTCTGAGAGGTTCCAGATGGGAGTTCCGGCGAGCTCGTAGCTCCCACTGTCGTAGTTATCCAGAATACCTAAGATATTCAGCAGTGTACTCTTACCTGAGCCCGAAGCACCCATGATGCTGACGAACTCACCCTTTTCAATATCGAGCGAGATACCCTTCAGCACATGTAGTGGCTGGGCACCCTGATAGGTTTTGTTGATGTCTTTTAAATGTATCATTGTTATTTTTACCTTAGTTGATTTTTACAGTTTGACGTAGCTTACTCGCCAAAAGTTGCATCATACGCATTTTTAACATCTTCTAACGTGATGCCTAACAGCTGCATCTGGCGGAACAATTCTGGCAGTCGCTCTTTCATAAACTCCTGCTTGCGCGCCTTCAGAATCTGCTGTTTGGCACCTGGAGTAACAAAGTATCCCAGTCCACGCTTGTTGTAGATGATTTCCTCGCGTGCCAATTGTTCGTAGGCTTTTACAGCGGTATTAGTATTCACCTCGAGCAGCACGGCATACTCACGTACGCTGGGGATGCGATCATCGTCTTTATATACACCCGAGAGGATCTCCTCGCAAAGGCGATCGGCCATCTGGATGTAAATCGGTTTATCATTTGTAAAAGTCATAATTCATCCACTTATTAGTAATTAACTCAAATCCTTTGAAGATACGGAACGATAACCAGTAATTTACAACAGAGAAGACAGCGAAGAATGCTGTAAGTACATAGGTCATGGCGCCAACCCCCTCTTCCATCACATCTGCTGTATAGTAAGTATAAAACATGCTTCCACCATGATGACGCTTAAACCATACAAATGCTGTAATGCCTGCCACAAGTACAATGCTACTGATTACGAATGCATACTTGCGAAACAGTGTGCCACCAAGGGTGTAGAAAGAGTGCACCCAAGTAAGACCGCATACCAAGAATACCAGTCCCATCAGGCGATAGCCCAAGGTGTGATGCACCCCTATACCATCAAACGTCATCATCTTTACAAACTCTGAAACCACGAAAGAATTCCACGATTCACCATAGAACAGGGCACGGAACGCTACACGCAGCGTATCGCCTACGATAAACGACAGGTGCATCATCACAAATCCTGATACGGTAGCAAAAACGGTTGCTGCCAAAAACTTCTCTAAGTTGGTAGCAGGCAGCATGAGGAATGCCTGGCGACGGGGTTTCTTATCCAGCTCAACAAACAGATTACAAACACTTACCGCAACACCAATTATCACGTAAATCACAAAGAATCCTGCCAAGACGTCAGTACTATGATTCATCTCCTGTGGCGTAGTAGCATGCATCATAGCGCGCACCATCATCTCGCCCATAGCAACACCCAGTGTGAGTCCCAAGGTCCACATCAGCAATGAGCGGAAGTTTACGCTAATCATCCAGCGCAAGGCCCTCCCAAATCTATTAATATCGAAACTATTCATAACCTTCAAATGTTTACAAATTTACCAATGTTCTGAGTTCTGCAGAATATCTTGTACGACAGCCAGTAGTTAACAATACCCCAAATACCGTAAACGGCATCAGAGATATAAAGCAGCGTAATAGCATCACCGTGAATCATATCAAACTGATTTTCGTAAGAAATAGGGAACAACCATGACTGTACCATCGACAAGAAGATGAGCACCAATAAGGTGAGAATCCACGAGTACTTGTGCGAACGGAAGAAGGTGGCACCAAGGGCGAAACACGACTGCGTCCAAAGAAATAAAATAATCAGGGCGTTAATAACCGTAACCTTCTTTGAACCAATGGCTTCCCAATTAACTATGGGAGGATTTAAGCGACCGAACAGAGCGCCTGTTACAAACTGCGGATTGTTACCTATCAGCCAGTTAAAAACATACTGCACCAAGTCGGCTCCAAAGAAAGCTACAAACGTAAGACCCAATACATATATCCAAGTGGTGTAGCGCATCAGGTATTTCTCGAAATTCGAGGCTGGCAACAACAACAGAGCATGCATATCGTGTTTCCCTTTCATGCTGTTAAACATCATCGCTGGGCCTAAGGCTACTTGAATAAAAAACATCATCACTACAACCACGCAACAGGGTCGATAGCCCGTATCAGCTCCTCTCAGCCAATAAAAACTTGTGGTAAAAAACAAGAACATCAGCGTAAGCAACACAAACATCTGGAGCAGCGTGCGCACGTAGAAACTCTTGTCGTTAGTGAGCGACCAGCGAGCCACCATGGCAAACCTATGTATATTAAACTGTATCATAAGATTTAATGTTTAATCTTTAATGTTTAATCTCTAAATTTTACCCTCGTTGACCGCATTAAACAGCAACTCCAAATTAACCTGAGTTTCAGCACTATCCTCCTTGCGTGGTGCAATCACGGCATTACCCTGAAGCGAAGGCTCGGCATAGAGCACATCGTCCATCTCGGCAGGTGTGCGATACTCAAAGGTAAACTTCTCCTGGATATCAGCCACACTGGCATTCAGCAACAACTTCTGTGGACTCAAGATAAGGATATGATCCAGCAACGATTCAACATCGTGTACCTGATGGGTAGAGATAATGAGCGTACGATCGCCAGTCATATACTGGGTAACCACCTTACGGAACTGACTCTTCGAAGGGATATCCAGTCCGTTGGTAGGCTCGTCCATCAGCAACACACGGGTGTTGGTAGCCAAGGCAAAAGCCATAAACACCTTTTTCTTCTGTCCCATCGAGAGGGCATTCAGCTTCAAGTCGCTACTCAACTCAAAATCCTTCAGACAGCCCTCCAGAACGGTTGTGCTGAACAAGGGATAGAAGGGACGGTTGATCTTTACATACTCATCGAGCGACATAGCAGGCAGGTCGAACTCCTCAGGAACGATAAAGATATCCTGCAGTGTTTCAGGGCGACGCAGTTTGGTCTCGATACCATCAAAGCTTACAGTACCCTTCTTGGGGCGCAGCAGTCCAGCAATCAGGTAAAGCAGTGTACTCTTACCTGTACCGTTCTTACCCAGCAGACCATAAATATTATCCTGCTTCAGTTCCAGACTGAAATCATCGAATACCAGGTTCTTACCACCTGCGTACTTAAAACTGATGTTGTTTACCTCGATCATAATTCTATTTAATTTTAATGTTCAATGTTACGTGTTATAGTGTACCACTTTAATAGTACACTGCAAAAGTAGGATAAAAACAAATACGCTCCAAGCTTTTATGCAAAAAACTTTGAATTGTTAACACTATTTAGCACTACAACCCTCACGCGTACATAACTAATAAACAGGGAGAAAGTACGGCACTATCTATGAGATACTCGTAACTTATCTGCCCACGAAGTTACGGCTATTATTAATGGTAGCGATTGCTACATTTAATGGTAGCAAAAATTCCCATTAATGGGAACAATGGCAGCACAATGTAACACTGTAACATACGACAGGAGAGAGAAAATATATGGTCAAGATAGAACAAGTAATAGCTTATAAGATTATTTATATATTATAATATATAAATAATTAATATATAATATTATTATAATAATAGATATTATACAACCATGACCAAACTTTTTTTCGTTCCTGTCGTAAAATTAACGTTACACTCTTGGTAGATTGAAATATTTTTTGTACCTTTGCAGTGTAATCTTAAAAGACTGAATAATGACAAAAGAGACTAACTTAAATGACCGTTCAATCATCGAACGACAGATGCTATTCGCAGGTAAAGAAATCGAGAAGCTGATGGATGTATATCCCTGCTTACGCGAGGTGTGCAAGGGCCTTAAAACCGAGGCCTACCCTGCTGCTATGTTTGCATCGTCGGCCTTTCTGGGCACACTCATGACGCGTTGCACCTATCGTTTTTACCATCGTCCTCAGGAGTTACGTCGCCTTAACTATAGCGTGTTCATCATTGGCGACCCTGGTTCAGGAAAATCGTTTGTAACCAATCTCTACGAACTTTTAGCCGGTCCTATCCGCAAAGTATCGAAGGAGGGGCAGAATGCCGAGAATCGCTATCGTCGCAAATACAAGGAGTGGCTGGACAACGGACAGAAAGGCGATGGTCCACAGAAGCCCCAGGTAATTATCCGTACCCACCCCGCCCGTACATCCAACAAGGTGTTTATCGAAGACATGAAGCATGCCGTTGAGATGGTGGATGGGCAGGAGATGCACCTGCACATGCTCTCGTTCGACACAGAGCTCGACAATGCCATCAATCAGCAGGGCGAGGCATGGAGCAACAAAACCTATCTGGAATTGAAGGCTTTCCACAACGAGGAGGATGGACAGTTCTTCTCGAACTACGACTCAGAGCTTTGCAACTTCAATGTGTATTGGAACTTTGTTTATACAGGCACACCCCACGCTCTGAAAAACAAGGTGAATGCCAACAACGTAGGCAATGGATTCTCAACCCGACTGGCAGCCATTCCCATGCCCTCAACCCACTTCGAGATGCTGAAACGTGAGGAGTTGGAAGATGCGAACGTAGAGCCTGAGGAGCACAAAACCCTGCGCATGTGGGCCGAGCGATTAGACTCTACCCATGGCGAACTGCCCATTGGCAAACTGGTAGAAAGCACCTACGAATGGGCCAAGGAGCACATGGAAGAAGCCGAGGAGGACCAGTCGAAAACCGACGAACTATTGCTTAAGCGTGTACCCTACTATGGCATCGCCGTAAGCGTACCTTTCATTATGATGCGCCATTGGGATGAGTGGCAGCAGCACCACACCCTCACTCTCGACGACACCGACCTGTACTTGTGCCGTTTGGCCATGAACATCCAGTTTGCATGCCAGCGCCATTTCTTTGGCAAGTATTGGGATTACTACTTTATGCAGCAGGCTAACTGCATTAGCTACCCCACCCGCAAGCGCCACACCAAACTGATGCGTTCGCGTTACAGTGTTCTACCTGATGAGTTCAGCGTGCCTTCCATGCAGATATTCCTAGGCGTGCCCCAGCGTACCGCCGAAAAGATGATAGAGCGCTGGCTCAGCGATGGCTACATCAAACGCATAGAACCCGGCAGGTATCAGAAATTATATCTCGAGCTAACATAATTGCTTATTGCAATTAAACTTTCTACCACTTACAACATCTAAGATTTACAGCATTATCTAACAATTACAACTATATCAAACAAACAGTGAAATGAAAAGGCTTTTAACTTTAACCATCGCGGCGATGATGGGGGCAAGTGCTTTTGCCCAGGTTAAGTATCCGTATCTGGATACAAAGTTATCAAACAAAGAGCGCGTTGAGAACTTGCTGAGTCTGCTCACGCCCGAGGAAAAGGTGGGACTGATGATGAACAAGTCGATCTCGATCGACCGTCTGGGCATCCCCAGCTACAACTGGTGGAGCGAGGCTTGTCATGGTGTGCGTCAGGATGGCTATACGGTTTATCCACAGCCCATCGGTATGGCAGCAGCCTTTAATTCGCAGCTGTTCTACGACGTATTCTCGCAGGTTTCTGACGAGGCACGCGCCAACTGGAACCGTACCGACCACAACGATCCTAAGCTGTTTAACGTGCCCATGGGTGTTACCTACTATCCTGGTAACCCTGAGCTTACGTTCTGGTGTCCGAATGTAAATATCTTCCGCGATCCACGTTGGGGACGTGGACAGGAAACCTGCGGCGAGGACCCCTATCTGAATGCCGTATTGGGTGTACAGACCGTGCTGGGTATGCAGGGCAACAACGACAAATACTTCAAGACCCACGCCTGCGCCAAGCACTATGCCGTACACAGCGGACCAGAGCCCTTGCGCCACTCTATGAACGTAGAGCCAACCAACCGCGACCTTTGGGAAACTTACCTGCCAGCCTTTAAGGCACTGGTAAAGAAAGGTAATGTACGCGAGGTGATGTGCGCCTACCAGCGTTTTGAGGGTAAGCCCTGCTGCACCAGCGACCGTTTGTTGATTGATATCCTGCGTAACAAGTGGGGCTACGATGCCATCGTACTGACCGACTGCGACGCTATCAACAACTTCTTTAATCGTGGTCAGCACGAAACCCACAAGGATGGTTTGTCAGCCTCGGTTGATGCTGTGCTGAACGGTACCGACCTGGAGTGTGGTAAGGTTTTCATGTCGCTGGTTGAAGGACTTAAGAAAGGTCTTATCAAGGAGAGCGACCTTGACAATCACCTGCGTAAGACCTTGATGGGCCGCTTTGAGTTGGGTATGTTCGATCCCGCCGACATGCTGCCTTGGGCCAAACTGGGTGCCGATGTAATCAGTAGCGAGAAGAACGATGCGATGGCTGTTCAGGCTGCACGCGAATCGATGGTGCTGCTGGAGAACAAGGCTGGTATCCTGCCACTCTCAAAGAGCATCAAGACACTGGCTGTGCTTGGTCCTAATGCCGACGATGTGAACATGCTGAACGGTAACTATGGTGGCACACCTACCGCCGCCCACCAGCACTCACTGCTCTCAGGCATCAAGGCAGCAGTGCCAGGCGCTAAGATTATCTACAACAAGGCCTGTGAGTTGAACGACGAATATACCACCATCCACCATCTGCAGGACTTTAACGATGGCAAGGGCGTGAAGGTGGAGTTCTGGAATAATCGTGAACTCGAAGGCGAACCCGCCAAGACTGATTACTACAACGAGCTTAACTTCTCGACCTTTGGCGCCTGGGGATTTGCCCAGGGCGTGAATCGCGACACCCTCAGTGTTCGCATCAGCGGTAAGTACACATCTACCTTTACTGGCGAGATGAAGTACACCCTGACCACCGACAATGGCTACGTGCTGAAGGTAAATGGCGAGGTAGTAGAAGAGGCTCAGGCAGGTGGCCGTCGTGGTTTCTTCGGATTTGGTCGCAAGCCCCAGTACAAGTCGTTCCCTGTTGAGGCAGGTAAAACCTACGACGTAGTAATCGAGTACAAGCATGGTAACGGACAGTTTGCTATGCTGCGTGGCGATATCTGCGAGCGCAACTTGGTTGACTTTACCGACCTGGCCAACCAGGTGAAGGAAGCTGATGCAATCGTGATCATCGGTGGCATCTCTGCCCAGATGGAAGGCGAAGGCGGCGACAAGCAGGACATCGAGCTGCCAAAAGTTCAGCAGATGTTAGTAAAGGCTATGCACAAGACTGGTAAGCCGGTTATCTTTGTGAACTGCTCTGGTTCAGCCATTGCCTTTGGTAGTGTTGAGGGCGAGTACGATGCTCTATTGCAGGCCTGGTATGCTGGTCAGGGTGGTGCTAAGGCTTTGGCCGAGGTGCTGTTTGGCGATTACAACCCTGGTGGAAAACTGCCCGTAACCTTCTATCGCTCTAACAACGATCTGCCCGATTTCCTCGACTACTCGATGAAGAACCGAACCTATCGTTACTTTACAGGTGTGCCTCAGTATGCATTCGGCTACGGTCTGAGCTACACCACCTTTGCGCTCGGCGATGCCAAAATCTCCGCCAAGCAGATGAAGAAGAATGGCAAGGTAACCCTGACTGTGCCTGTAACCAACACTGGCAAGCGCGAGGGAACTGAGACTGTTCAGGTATATGTAAAGCGTCTCGACGATGCTGGCGCACCAATCAAAGCCCTGAAGGGATTCCAGAAGTTGAACCTGAAGGCAGGCGAGACACAGAAGGCCACCATCACACTGGATGGCGAGGCATTCGAGTATTACGACGAGATGATCGACGAACTGGCCACAAAGGCAGGTCGCTATCAGATTCTTTACGGTACCTCATCAATGGATAAGGACCTGAAAACCATCGATTTTGTAGTTAAGTAATCAGCGTGTATCAGCACCCCACATCATTTTCTCACGAAGGGTATTGAAATAACGATGATCGGAACGCTTAACAACCTTGATATCATAGGGGGCACGACGGAGCACAATCCTCGTGCCCTCTTTGCATTTCTCCGATCGACCATCGATAGCCACCAGGAAGTTATGCGAGCGGCTCTCTACATCGAGCTCAATCACCGACGAATCGGCCAGCACAATGGGGCGCACATTCAACGAATGGGGCGCAACTGCCGTCATCGAGAACACCTTGGTACCTGGCACGATGATAGGGCCGCCATTTGAGAGCGAGTAAGCCGTTGAACCGGTAGGTGTTGAAATCACCAGTCCATCAGCCTGATAAGTATTCAGATACTGTCCGTTAACACTGGCACGTATCGAAATCATCGATGCCGTATCGCGTTTCAGGATGGCCACATCATTCAGGGCATAACTGCACTCACCCAGAGGTGCGCCATCAGCCTCAACCTGTATCAGTGCACGACTCTCAACAGCATAGTCGTCGTTATACAGCGCCCGCAAGCAATGCTCGATATCATCAGGACTGATATCGGCCAGGAAGCCCAAGCGTCCCATGTTTACGCCTAAGATGGGGATATTCTTCTTGCCCACACGGCAAGCCGCCTTCAGGAAGGTACCATCGCCACCCATCGAAATCACAAAGTCGGCATCAAAGTTATTGTCAGAGAAAACCTTAGTGGCCTTCACGTCCAAACGCTGATGATCCTTCAGGAAGTAATAGTACTCCATGTCTACGTAGAGCTCCGCGCCATAGTTGGCAATCGTTGAGAGCACCTTCTGGATACTGGCCGATTTGCGGGCCTGATAAATATTGCCCAATAGGGCAAACCTGAGTTTACGATGTTCCATTCTTGTATCTTTTGGGTGCAAAGATATAAAAATTCGTGCAATTCGTGTAATTCGTGCCAAAAAATTTGTATCTTTGCCGTCAGAATAACAAATTATCGTAAATATTATGGCTAAAGTTTATGTTTTCCTAGCAGAAGGTTTCGAGGATGTAGAGGCCCTGATTCCTATAGATGTATTACGTCGTGGAGGTGTTGATGTAACCACCGTTAGCATCTCTGAATTTCCTTTGGTAACGTCGGCCCACGGTGTGAATATCGAAGCCGATATTCTGTTTGAGCAGGGCGAGTTCGACAATGCCGACCTGCTGATGCTGCCAGGTGGCATGCCAGGCGCCAGCAACCTGTTCAACCATTCTGGTTTGTGCGAAGCCCTGAAGGCTCAGTACCAGGCAGGCAAGAAGATATCTGCCATCTGTGCTGCTCCAGGCGTAGTACTCGCCCCACTGGGTATTCTTGAGGGTAAGCAGGCTACTTGCTATCCAGGCTTTGAGAAAGCATTAGCCGAGAATGGTGCCCGCTATACAGGCGACCTGGTAACCGTAGATGGTAACATCACCACCGCCGAGGGTCCTGCAGCAGCTTTCCCCTACGCCTACGAACTGCTCGGACAGTTGGTTGACAAGCAAACTGCCGACCAGATTGCCGAGGGTATGCGCTTTAAACATTTAATGCAGAAATAATGGATTATATTATCATAGTAGCAGGCGGTAAGGGCTTGCGCATGGGGTCGGACATCCCTAAGCAGTTCCTGCCCATTGGTGGCAAGCCCGTGCTGATGCGCACACTGGAGCGATTCCGCGAGTACTCTAAGGACATCCAGATTATCCTGGTATTACCCGAAGCCCAGCAGGCCTATTGGCATCAGTTGTGCCAGGAGTACCATTTTGATGTGGAGTACACCTTAGCCAATGGCGGACAAACACGCTTCCACTCCGTACAGAACGGACTGGCCAAGGTACCCGATGACGCCATCGGCGTGGTAGGTGTGCACGATGGTGTGCGCCCCTTCCCCAGTATCGAGGTGATTCGTAACTGCTATACGACAGCAAGAGAAAAAAAGGCCGTCATTCCAGTCATCCCCGTTGTTGAGACCGTACGCCATCTGGAAGGCGAGCAATCCAATACGGTGCCTCGCGATGCCTACCGACTGGTGCAGACACCTCAGACCTTCGACATCCAGTTATTGAAGGCTGCCAATCGTCAGCCCTATAACGACGGTTTTACTGATGATGCCTCGGTAGTTGAAGCTTTCGGCTACGACATCACCTTGGTTGAAGGCAACCGCGAAAACATCAAGATTACCACTCCCTACGATTTAAAAATCGCAGAGGTTCTTATATAATGGACATACTCAATCAGGATATCAAATACCTACCTGGCGTGGGACCTAACCGTAAGAAGATGCTGAGCAACGAGCTTGGCATTGAAAGTTACGGCGACCTACTGGAATACTACCCCTACAAATACGTCGACCGCTCGAAGGTGTACACCATCCACGAGCTTACGGGCGACATGCCGTTTGTACAGGTGGTTGGTCATATCCTGAGTTTCGAGACCTTTCCGATGGGCCCGCGTAAGGAGCGCGTAGTGGCACACTTTACCGATGGCACCGGCATTTGCGACCTTACCTGGTTTAATGGCGGAAAATACGCCAAGCAGAATTATAAGATCGGTACCCAGTATCTGGTGTTTGGCAAACCCACTGTGTTTAACAACCGCATCAACTTCACCCATCCCGACTTGGATGATGCTTCTAAGGTTGATCTCACAGCGATGGGACTTCAGCCCTATTACAACACCACCGAGAAGATGAAGAAGAGCGGACTGAACTCGCGTGCCATCGAACGCCTTACCAAGACGCTCATCGAGAAACTTCCGCCCCAGCCCGAAACCATCCCCGATTTTATCTACCAACCCTTGCATCTGGTAGGTCGCGACGAGGCCTTGCGCACGGTACACTACCCACAGAACGCCAAGGACCTGGAGCGCGCCCGATTGCGTTTGAAGTTCGAGGAACTGTTTTTTATACAGCTTAATATATTAAGGTACGCGAGCGATCAGCGTCGCAAGTTCCGTGGGTATGTATTCCCCACCATAGGCGATGTGTTCAACACCTTCTACAGTCAGTATCTGCCCTTCCCACTCACAGGTGCCCAGAAGCGCGTAATCAAGGAGATACGCAAGGATATGGGTTCTGGCCGCCAGATGAACCGTCTGTTGCAAGGCGATGTAGGTAGCGGTAAAACACTTGTGGCACTGATGTCAATGCTGATTGCCATCGATAACGGCTATCAGGCCTGTATCATGGCCCCAACCGAAATCCTGGCCGAACAGCATCTGCAAACCATCATGGGATTCCTCAAGGATATGAACCTGCGCGTAGCCCTGCTTACCGGTATGGTAAAGGGGAAACGTCGCGAAGAGGTGCTCGAAGGTCTGTTGGATGGTACCATCAACATTCTGGTGGGCACCCACGCTGTCATCGAGGATACTGTGCAGTTTGCCCGATTAGGCTTTGTGGTGGTCGATGAGCAGCACCGCTTTGGTGTGGCCCAGCGCGCCAAGCTTTGGAGTAAGAGCACTAACCCACCCCACGTATTAGTGATGACTGCCACGCCTATCCCACGCACCTTAGCCATGACTCTGTATGGCGATCTCGACGTGAGTGTTATCGACGAGTTGCCTCCAGGCCGTAAGCCCGTACAAACCACACATGTTTTCGATTCGCGTATGACGTCGCTCTACGATGGCATCCGTCGGCAGATTAACGAGGGCCGACAGGTTTACATCGTTTTCCCCCTGATCGAAGAGAGTGCCAAGAGCGACCTAAAGAACCTTGAAGATGGCTTTGAGGTACTGCGCGAAGCCTTCCCCGAATTCAGACTCAGCAAGGTTCATGGACGCATGAAACCTAAGGACAAAGAGGAAGAGATGCAACGCTTTGTACGTGGTGAAACACAGATACTTGTGGCAACAACGGTGATCGAGGTAGGTGTGAATGTTCCTAACGCCTCGGTAATGGTTATTCTCGAGGCCCAACGCTTCGGACTGGCCCAGTTGCACCAGCTCCGAGGTCGTGTAGGTCGAGGTGCCGACCAGTCGTATTGCATTCTCGTCACCCCCTTCAAACTGAGCGAGGACACCCGCAAGCGTATCGACATTATGTGCGATACCAACGACGGTTTCCGTATAGCCGAGGCCGACCTGAAACTCCGTGGTCCTGGCGACCTGGAAGGCACCCAGCAGAGTGGTATGGCTTTCGATTTAAAGATTGCTGACATAGCCCGCGATGGACAGATTGTGCAGATGGCCCGCGACGAGGCACAAAAGATTATTGACGAGGACCCAGAATGTAACTCTGAGAAATTCAGCATGTTATGGAACCGACTGCGCCAATTACGTAAAACAAATATTAATTGGGCGGCTATATCCTAAAACTATGTTAACTTGTACTGTTATCGCGCACGTAGTTTAAAAAAAATTACTACCTTTGCAGCAGAAATCTTTTTCTATTGCAAACCATTATGAAGAAATTGTTTATATTTGCCCTGATGTTGATGCTTTCTATGAGCGACCTCGCTCTTGGAAAGGTTAACCCTGACCAGGCTCCAGACGAGGAGGAGATTGGCAACTTCGACTTCATTTATGGAACACAAGACGATTTGAACGAGGCATTCGAGAAGACCGAGATGATTATGAGCGAGGCTTTCTCACACATGGGTGCCCGCTACCGCTCAGGTGGTAAAGGTCCAAGCGCTTTCGACTGCTCTGGCTTTACCAGCTATGTTTACAAGCAGCAAACCGATTTGTTTATCGGTGCTTCATCAAGAGATCAGTATGCACGCAATATCCCCATCACCCGCGATGAGTTGCAGAGTGGCGACCTGGTATTCTTTACCAGTCCACGTTCTGGTCGAGGTGTTGGCCATGTAGGTATCGTGGTTGATGTAGATCCCATCAACAACACCTTTACCTTCATTCATGCCAGTACCAATAACGGTATTACTATCAACAGTTCTACCGATTCGGGTTATGCCCGTCGTTACATCGGTGCACGTAGAGTGCAGCAGTAAACGGAAATCGACACATTTAGCCATATTAACATGAAAAAACAACAAAATATCGGCGAAAGTGTTAAAAGTGAACAAAAAACACCAATATATTTCCGTTTTTCATGCAATATTAGTACCTTTGCACCGGATTTTTTAATTTGATATTAACTCAACTAAGGATATGAACATTAAAAGCTTTAAGAAAATAGCTGTTTTGGCATTCTCAGTTTTTGTTGCAGCCCCCGCGTCTGCACAGGATCTGTTGGCTAAGCAGGCACCAGTCGATCGCAAGATGAAGGCAGTTGACTCGATGGTTCTCAAGCGAATCATTGAGCAGGAGGAGAAGTACAACCCCTCAGCCGACCTCTACGAAGACTGGAATAATGTATATGCCCACCGCGAAACAGTACTCCCCGACTCATTCCGTATCGACCTGAGAGGTTTCCACATGCCTACCAATAGCCGTGTGCTCACCTCAAACTTCGGCGCACGTTGGGGACGTCAGCACAAGGGCCTCGACATCAAAGTATATATTGGTGATACCATCCGTGCCGCTTTCAGCGGTAAGATCCGTATCGTAAAATATGAGCCTAAGGGGTATGGTAAGTACGTAGTTATCCGCCACCACAATGGTCTGGAGACTATCTACGGTCACATGTCAAAGCATCTGGTAGTTGAGAATCAGGAGGTTAAGGCTGGTGATCCTATCGGATTGGGTGGTAACACTGGTCGTAGTACTGGTTCGCACCTGCACTTTGAGACACGTCTTTGCGGTGTAGCCCTGAACCCAGCTCTGCTGTTCGACTTCCGCAATCAGGATGTTGTAGGCGATTTCTACATGTTCCGTCGCAACAAGTACGCTGCTGAGTCGGCTATGGCCACTCGTCTGCGTGGTGTTGGTGGTGTAACCGCTGGCGACAACGATCAGGACGACGAGCTCGAGATTGCAACAGCCCCACGTACATCATCTAATGTACACTTCCACAAGGTTAAGAAGGGCGATACCTTGCAGGCCATTGCACGCAAGCACCGCACCACGATTGCTAAGCTCTGCGAGCTGAACCACATCGGCAAGAACATCCGCTTGCGCCCAGGACAAATTTTGAAATACAACTAAAAAAAAATATCAGGAATCCCGTCAACATGACGGGATTTTTTGTATCTTTGCGCCATAAACTTAAAACAAAAGCGTATGTACGACAAGGAAAGAGGGCTTTACATAGCCCACTGCTCTAATGGAGCACTGAGTATTACAGGTAAGATGGCCAATCGTCATGGTTTGATTGCAGGTGCCACTGGTACAGGTAAAACCGTAACCCTGCAGGTGATGGCCGAGACCTTCTGTCAGGCAGGCGTACCCTGTTTCATGGCTGATATGAAAGGCGACCTTTCGGGTATCTCGCAGGTTGGTAAGCTGAGTGGTTTTATCGAGAAGCGCATGCCTGAATTCGGCATCGAGAATCCTGAGTTCCAGAGTTGTCCTGTACGCTTCTTCGATGTGTTTGGCGAACAAGGCCATCCCATGCGTGCCACCATCTCACAGATGGGTCCACAGTTGCTCAGTCGCCTGCTCGACCTGAACGAAACACAGGATGGTGTACTGAACATCGTGTTCCGCATTGCCGATGAACGCGGACTGCTGATTCTCGACCTGAAGGACCTGCGCGCCATGCTCGACTATGTATCACAGCACGCCAAAGAGTACACCACTAAATACGGCAATATCTCAACAGCTTCGGTAGGTGCCATCCAGCGCGCCTTGTTGCAGTTGGAGAACCAAGGCGCCAACCAGTTCTTTGGCGAGCCATCGTTCGACATCTTCGACCTGTTGCAGACCGAAGGTGGCAAGGGTATCATGAATGTGCTGGCAGCCGATAAGCTGATGATGCAACCCAAGCTGTACTCTACATTCCTGTTGTGGCTTTTGAGCGAGCTTTACTCTACCCTCCCCGAGGTAGGCGATATGCCGCTACCTAAGCTGGTGTTCTTCTTCGACGAGGCACACATGCTGTTCGACGGTACATCAAAGGCATTGCTCGATAAGATTGAGCAGGTTATCCGTTTGATTCGTTCAAAGGGCGTGGGCATTTATTTCATCACCCAGAGTCCTACTGATATTCCCGAAAACATCCTCGGACAGTTAGGCAACCGTGTACAGCATGCCCTACGTGCTTACACACCAAAAGATCAGAAGGCTGTAAAAACAGCTGCCGATACCTTCCGTCCTAACCCAGCATTTAAGACCGACGAGGCTATCATGAATCTGGAAACAGGCGAGGCGCTTGTCAGTTTCCTCGACGAGAAAGGTGCACCCAATATCGTGGAGCGTGCAAAGATTCTGTTCCCGCTCTCGCAGATTGGCGCCATCACCGAGGGCCAGCGCCTCGACGTCATCAAGCAGAGTCGCATCTATGGAAAGTACGACACGCCAGTGGATCGTGAGAGTGCCTTCGAGGTACTGATGGCCGAAGCCGATCGCGCCCTGCAGGAGCAGGAGCAGACCGAGGTTGAGATACCACAGGCCGAAGCTAAGGCAGAGAAAAAGAAGTCGGGCATATTGGCAAAGGTAGGCAAGGCCATTCTGACCGCTATCACCTCAACCCTGGCTGCTATGTTAGGCACCTACGTAAGCGATAAGGTTACGGGTAAGAAGACCAAGAGTCGCACCTCGGCAAAAGGTCGCGTAGTGAAAAACGCCACCAGTGCCGCCACACGAACGATTACCAAGGAGCTTACAAGAGATATCCTCGGAAATCTTATCAAGTAATTTTGAAGCCGTGTTAATCCGTGCCTTATAAATATTCGCACACGGTATAGGTGTACTTTGCTTTTTCGGTTGTAGTGTATTTGTATTGAGCGGGGTTGATGAGCGATTTCACATCGTGGGTGATGCCGGTGCCTATGAGTTTGGCGGTGGCCTCTTTCATGGTCCAGAGACGGATGAAAGTAGCTTCGGGCTTATCCGACTTTGTTATTTCAGTTTTCTCCTCATCGTTCATGGTGTAATTTACCAGGCTATCCTTGAATTCGCGGATACACTCCACATCTACGCCAACGGGCTTATTGCTGATAACACAGATGACAGCCTCCTTACAATGGCTCAAATTAAAGAATATCTCCGGATGACCCACGATGCTAGGCTTGCCATGCTCGTTATACTCAAAGATGGGGTTATCCGTTATGCCATATTCCTTACGCAAGCCTTCCTTCAGTAACTGGTAAGCCAGCACGCACAAGCGCTGACCCTGTTCGTGTTTAAACTTCAGGGCCTGCTCTCTGCGCTGCTCCGAGATCTCAGCCAGCGCCGCCTGCAAATCAAAATCATAGATATGTTCGCTTACCAGAGTAATCATAACTTTCAACTATTCGAGCCCTATCTCAGGTGTAGGGATTTTGCGGTTGGGATTCTCCTTGGCACCTAAGGTGATTAGTTCTTGGGCCTTTTGGGTAACGCTTTGGCGACCAGTTATCAACTTATTGTTGGTATTGTCGTAAGCCTTCTGCACAGCCTCAATCTTACTACCCAGGTCGTTATAGCGCTGCACAAAGTCGCCTAAGCGATCCAACAACTGCTCAGCCAAGCCAAATACTTTCTCCTGATTCTCGGCCTGCTGGTTCTGCACCCAGGCAATGTGTATCATGTGCAGAATGCCCAACAGGTTCTGCTCGCCCGTTACAAACACCTTCTTTTCGAATGCCTCGCGCCACAACGTAGGATCATTGGCCAATGCCAACTGCAGCGACGACTCGAAGGGTACGAACATAATCACGAAATCAACCACATCGCGACCATTCTTCACGTATTTCGAATAGTCCTTACGTGCTAACTCGTTTACATGCTGGCGCACACTCTTGATGTGGTCCTGCAGGTAACGCTCCTTATCCTCGGGTGTCTCGGCATTCACGTATTTCTCGTAGGCTACCAACGATACCTTCGAATCGATGATAGCATCCTGCCCCTGTGGGTAATGCAGAATCACGTCGGGCTGCATCTCGCGACCAGTCTCATCGTGTTTCATGGGACGTCCGAGTTCATCGCGCAAACGGGCCTGCACCTCGTAGTGGATGCCCTCCGTCAGACCCTGACTATTCAGCAGGTCGCCCAGAATAATCTCGCCCATGTTACCACTCACCTTGTTATCGCGTCGTAACACGTTCGTCAGACTCTCTGCTTTCTCGCCCAACTGCTGTGTCTGCTGCATCATCAGCAGCATCTGCTCACGAAACGAAGCCGAATGGGCTGCACTCTCCTTCTGGTTATCGCTGATGGCCTTCTGCATGTTGGCGATGGCATCCTTCAATGGTTGCGTGATGCCAGATATTGTTTCGGTATTCGACTGCTTCAGTTTCTGGGCACTCTGCTCCAGCAGTTGCTGAGCCATATTCTTAAAGCGCTCCTCATGGCGCTGCGACTCTTCAGCCATCTGCTGATGCAGCAACTGCAACTCTCGCATCTGAGCTTCGGCACGTGCATGCAACTCACGGTTCTCACCCTCCAAGTGGCGCACTCTGCTGGTGCTATCTGCCAACTGCTCATTCTTCAGTTTCAGCTCCATGCCAGTTTTGCCACCCTCTATACGGAGGTGATCCATTTTGCGATCCATCAGCAGGTAAAGCGCTACAGCCCCCACTATGATACCTATTATAATATAAAGTACAATCATAAGTCTTATTGTTTTTATTTTGCTGCAAAATTAAGCAATTTCTTCGTAATAAGGACCAAATGAACCTATAATTTTGCACAAAAAAATGTGCATTCATTCGTTTTTCGAAATCACGCACATTTTCACTCGTTCCGTATATTACTTCATGTCAGATTAAAGGTAAACTAGATCAGATTGTTCAATAAAACTTAAAAAACTGTTGTTCGAGTACAAAAGTACGCATTTTAATCTACCAAACCAAATCTTTTCTCCATTTTCTTTACTTTGTTAACTCTATTTAACTTTAAAAAGAGGTTGTGTTCGTCCACACAACACGAAAAACACACTAACTATGACTGTTTCTTTGCTTGGAACGTATAACCATGATTGACGACCAATGCAGTGAAAGACGTTTTTGACTAATTAAAGCGAATTTTTGGTTAAAGAATCTGTAAAATGTACGTTTTACACCTCTATATCTCGTCCACTCTTTTTAGATTTTTTAAAAATCTTATCACACTGTGTATCAGCGCTTTAGACATTTTGAGCGTGTCATTTCGTCCACTTTTCGCTCTGTGCTGCCAAATGCGAGCATTAAAATTAATTATCTTTGCAGCAGAAAATCCTAATAGGGTATATTCTAACTTAACATTAACATTTAATAAAACCAAAGTATGAAGAAAAGCAGGTTTGTAATGATGTTCCTGGCACTTATGGTGACCATGACATCTTGGGCCCAAGGAATCGTGGGCACTGTGATTGACGACCAGGGCGAAGCCGTGATCGGCGCCTCAGTCGTTGAAAAAGGTAATCCTCAGAACGGTACTATTACCGACTTTAATGGTCAGTTCACCATCAACGTGAAAGAGGGTACACCTATTACTATTAGCTACATCGGCTATCTTACTCAGGAGGTGAAGGCCACCAGCAACATGCGCGTGACCCTGCGTGAGGATGCTCAGACACTGCAGGACGTGGTGGTGATCGGCTACGGTGTTCAGAAGAAGAGCGTGGTGACCGCCGCCATCTCGAAAGTGAACGGCGACGACCTAAACCTAACCAAACCCTCACGTATTGAGGACGCCTTGAAAGGTAAAATATCGGGCGTACAAATCACTCAGTCGTCAGGTCAGCCAAATTCTGATTCGAAGGTGCGCATCCGCGGTATCGGATCGGTAAACAGCTCTGAACCTCTGTATATTGTTGACGGGATGCCTGTAGGCGGTGGTATCAACTACCTGAATCCTACGGATATCGAGTCGGTCGAAATTCTGAAGGATGCTGCATCTGCAGCCATCTATGGTAGCCGTGCAGCAAATGGTGTTGTGCTGGTTACGACCAAGAGCGGTAAGGCAGGTAAAACCAACGTAAGCTACGACTTTAGTTACGGCTGGCAGAACCCTTGGAAGAAAAAGGCTGTGCTCAATGCAAAGGAGTATATGACGATTATGAACGAGGCTCAGGTGAACGATGGCAACACGCCACGCTACTCTGCCGATTTCATCAACAACTATAATGGTCCAGATACCGACTGGCAGGACGAAACCTTTAATTACAACGCCCCTGTGATGCAGCATCAATTGAGCATTAACGGCGGTAATGAAAAAGCCACTTACTTCCTTTCAGTAGGCTACTTCAAACAGGAAGGTATCGTAGGCGGTAACTACGATCGCTCAAACTACGAGCGCCTGAGTGCACGTAGCAACTCGACTTACACGGTATTCGAGGACACAAGCCGCAAATTCCTGAACAAACTGAAAGTGGGTGTGAACATCGGATATACACGCGATACATCTACAGGTATTGAAACCAACTCTGAATATGGTTCAATTCTAGGTAGTGCCATAGCGTTCTCACCATTGGTTAGTCCCTATGCTACTGATGCGGAAGCAGCTCAAATTCTTGCAGAACACCCCAATGCAGTAACAAAGAACGGACGCGTATTCTCACTTCCCCCATCAGGATTCCAAGAGCTCACCAATCCACTGGCTCAGCTGAATCGCCCTAGTGCAGGCAAGAACAACTCTGATAAGATTGTAGGTTCATTCTATGCAGAACTAGACATCCTGCCAGGCTTGAAGTTCCGCAGCACTTATGGTATTGACCTCGCATTCTGGGGTTATGACGGCTATGGCTACGAGGACTATCTTGGCACCATGTCACACACTGACCAAAGCTGGGTTCAGAGCCAAATGAATCGTGGCATGCGCTGGCAGACTGAGAACTACTTCACATACAGCAAGACATTCGCTGAAGTACACAATCTGAACATCGTACTCGGACAGTCAGCTTCACGCTACGAATCACGCAACCTTGGAGGTAGTGATTCACAGTTGTTTGACCACAATCCTTTACATGCTCATATCGACTCAGCCATCGCACCTGAGACAGAATCATCTGTATGGGGCGGCAATGGTGGTGTAACCCACACCTCACTGGCCTCTTACTTCGGCCGTATCGACTACAACTTTGCCGAACGCTATATGGTACAGTTCACCATGCGTCGTGATGGTAGTTCGCACTTCGGACCTAACCACAAGTGGGGCACATTCCCATCATTCTCACTGGGTTGGAACGTATGGAACGAGCCTTACCTGCAGAAAGTGAAGCCAACTTGGTGGGATGTACTGAAGATTCGCGCCAGCTGGGGTCAAAATGGTAACGAGTCAATCCCTGACTTCACATATCGTGCTCTGATGAACGGTGGACAGAACTACTACTTCGGTGGTAGCTACACTGTGAACCCTGATCCCACACAGCCTGGCGTAGAAGCCGGAAAAATGGTGTATGGAACATCGCCTGCACGTGCTGCCAACCCTGACATCAAATGGGAGACATCTACTCAGACCGACCTTGGTATCGACATGCGCTTCCTAAGCAATCGCCTGAGCTTTAGCTTCGACTATTACTTCAAGAAAACTACCGACATGCTATTCGAGTTGAACGTGCCTACTTACATCGGCCAGTCAAAGCCTTACGGCAATCTTGGAACCATGGAGAACTGGGGTCTGGAGTTCGAATTCGGTTGGAAAGACAGCATAAAGGATCTCACATATTGGTTTAATGCCAACGCTTCGTATGCCAAGAATAAGCTCGTTGAGCTGGGCAACGCATCAGGCGAGCAGAACTACGAAAGCGCAGGTGCATCAGGTGTAGGCGACTATGTACACGCTAAGAATGGCGAGGTTTGGCCTTATTTCTATGGCTACAAGACCAATGGCTTGTTCCAGAATCAACAGGAGGTTGACAACTATGTAAATGCTCAGGGCGAAAAGTTGCAACCATCAGCACAACCAGGCGATGTACGCTTCGTTGACTTCAACGGCGACGGTAAAATCAGCGATGAAGATCGCACTAAGATTGGTAAGGGCATGCCCGACTGGACCTACGGATTCTCATTTGGCGCAGAATGGAAGGGGATAGACGTAAGTTTAGCTTGGCAAGGCACCATCGGCAACGATGTATTCGACTTCGCACAGCGTGGCGACGTACCAGCTATGAACCGCCCATCATGGATTATGGATCGCTGGCATGGCGAAGGCACATCCAACAAGATTCCCCGTATGACATCAGCCAATCCAAATGGTAACTGGAAGTCATCTGACCTCTATATCCACAATGGTTCTTATCTGCGTTTGAAGAATGCTCAGATTGGTTACACACTGCCTGCCAATCTCACTCGTATGGTTTCTATCCAGCGTCTGCGTGTATATGTGGGCGCAGAAAATCTGTTCACCTTCACCGGCTATGAGGGATTCGACCCAGAACTTGCTTCTGGTGGCTACACTACACTCGGTGTTGATAAGGGAATCTATCCACAGGCACGTACTATCACTGTTGGTGCTAACGTTACATTCTAATTCACATTAATATATACGACAATGAAAAATTTTAAATTATATATTGCAGTAGCGGCTTTGTCATCAGGTATGGCGCTCACATCGTGTGGCGACTCATTTCTGGAACCTGAGCCCACTACACAGGGTGCAGCTGGTGCTGCTGGCGACCCTCTGAATATCAATTCCGGTTTGGCAGCATCATACCAAATTCTGGGTTTCGACTCATATGCTAACGGCTCTTACGAGTCATCAGTATATATTGCCGATATACAATCGGACGATATTTGGAAGGGCGGCGGCGATGCCAACGATGGTATGAACGGCATGAACCTGGCCGTATCTATGTTCAACACCAGCGGTAACCTGACCTTGAATGGCACATGGAACATCTATACCTCTGGTATCACACGTGTAAATAGCGCACTCGGACTGGTTGAAACAGCAACAACCGACAATCCTGCAGAGGTTGCACTCATCAAGAAATATAAGGCTGAAGCCCTTTTCCTGCGTGCTTACTACCTCTATATGCTCTGGCGTAGCTTCGGTGCAGTGCCATTCCAGGAAAATCTTTTTGAACCGCCCTATGTATGTCGTCAGTTGACTCCCGATGAGGTTTATGCTCAGATTATTAAGGATGTTGATGGTTCTATCGAAAACTTCACCGATGCAGAGATGAATACTAACGACGGTACAAATAACGGTCGCGCCAGTCTGGCTGCAGCCTACATGCTGAAAGCACGTGCCGTGATGTACCAAAAGGACCAGAACAGATATCAGGAAACTGCCAAGGGACTGGCAGCCATCATCAAGAGTGGCAAATACTCGCTGGTTGACGACTATACAAGCATGTGGCTACAGGAAGGTGAGTTCGGACCTGAGTCAATCTTTGAGGCTAACATGATTCCTGGTTCAAAGGACTGGGGTACAGCCTGGAACAGTGGCGGCACCAACTTACCCTCTTACATCTCACCAAACGGTCTAGGTGGCGATTCAGGTTTTGAAGGCGGATGGGGATTCGGTCCTGTACGACCAGAGGCATACGCCATGTTTGACGAAGGCGACCAGCGCCGTGACGCATCTATCCGTGACCTACGTGGTGATGCTACCGGCGGCAACGTTGGTGATACAAACAAGACACCATGGGGTTCATCATACACCATTCGTTTCCAAGACACTGGTTTCTTCCTTGCCAAATATGCTGCACGCACTGGCTATCACAAGCCAACCGGTACTGGCGACCTGAACTGGAGTAATAACCTGCGTATATTCCGCTATGCAGAAACATTGTTAGCTTATGCAGAACTGACTCTGACTACTGGTGATATAGATGGTGTGAGTGGTGCAGACTGCTTGAACCAGGTACGCGACCGTGCCTTTGGAGACCAAAACCATCGTGTGCCTCTCACACTCGAGAACATTCAGAGAGAGAATCACTTGGAATTTGTGGGCGAGGGACACCGTTATTACGACGTGGTTCGATGGGGTATCACAAATGTGCTGCACGTTGACAACGTACCAGGTCTGAACACTTCACGCGACTGGAAAGAGACAAACAAGTACGTAGCCATCCCACAGGCTGAAATAGATGCCACAAAGGGTACAGAGTTCGAACTGCAGCAGAATCCCGGCTATTAATTTATTATTCAACAATCAAAGAATACACTTATGAAAAAGTTTATTTATAGCACAATGTTAATTGGCCTTGCAATGGCAGGACTGGTTTCTTGCGATCCACAAGATAACGATGACCACAGTCTAGGTGGCACATCTGTAAATGCTGCTGCACTGGCTGTTACTGCAAATGTCTCGACAGATGAGACAGGCCAGCCCAATCTTGTAACCATCACCAATGCTTCACAGGCACAGGATGGTGTACGCTACTACATCAGTACTGACGGCAAGTCGTTAAAAGAAACACCTGCCGGACAATCTATCTCACAGATTATCAAAAAGCAGGGCGACTACACCGTACAACTGTATGCCTTCTCTGCTTGCGACCAACAAATGGTTACCACCAGCTTCAATATCGCATCAAACTGGAAAGATCCAAACGCAGCCGATGAGCCCGAAGGATGGATGGGATTCACAGCTGGCACTGACCTGTTGGCTGACTGGCAGCCTGAATACAGCCACTGGTTCTCACCTTCCGACTGGTCAGGTGGTTTGAACCCCAACCTTGATGGTGACATTCATAGTGGTCTGACATTCACCATCCCAGAGGGCATGGGTGGAGATCAATGGCAGGGACAGGTTCATATCCAGCAGAATGGTCCGACTCTGAGCGCAAGCAAGACCTACGATTTCTCTATCGCCATCATTGCTGGTACAGGCAACATCAAGGTGACAGTCAAGCCACAGAAAGACGGCGACGACAACACTTATTTTACAGCTGACCAGTTCCCTCTGCACGAAGGCTTAAACGTGATTGCATTGAGCAACGTTCAGGGATTTGATGGGCAGTTCAAACTTGCCCTCGACTTTGGAGGTGCGCCTGCTGGCACTGAGTTCACTATCGCTCGTGTATTCCTGAGTGAGCATAATGATGCCAACATCCCTCCATTCGACTTCAACGATGGCAAGAACATCCTTAAGGATCAGCCTTTCGGTGCAGACTTCCGTTTCTGGTTCTCACCTTCTGACTGGTCAGGTGGTCTGAACCCAGACCATGAGGGCGACTCACCTGCACTCTTCAAGCTCACCATTCCTGAGGGAATGGGTGGAGACCAGTGGCAGGGACAGGTTCATATACCATTCGATGGTGTAACCCTGAACGCAAACAAGAAATATAATTTCTCGATGATTGTCATTGCCGATCAGAATGTCCCAGGCATGACTGTTAAGCCACAGAACGACAACGACGATAATACTTACCTCTCAGCCGACCGCCATGCGGTAACTGCCAACGTACCAACAGCCATAGTATTGAAGGGCTGTGCAGGTTTCGACGGAAAGTTCCGGCTCTGTCTCGACTTTGGTGGTACACCTGTTGGTACCAATATCACCATTGTTGATATGTATCTCGCTGAAGAGTAAGAAACGCTTCCCCCACCCTTGACTACAAGGGAGGGGGATTTATAATATAAAAATCAATATGACAAAATCTCTACTCGCTACTTCGATATTCTGTTTAAGCTCAATGCTTGCTTCCGCAGAGACCCAGCCAAGTCTGCAACCCACACACGATGAATCGGGCTACGTTCCTGAAGGTTATACCAAGGTGTGGAGTGATGAATTTGACAAAGGCACAGAGCTGAATGCCGATGACTGGACACACGAAGTGAAACAGCCAGGATGGGTAAATCACGAAAAACAGTACTATCTAGACCACAAAACGCCAGGCGGCAAGTTCGTAACAGAGATCAAAGACGACGCACTTATCATACGCTGTCTGAAAGAAAGCGGGCGTATCTGCTCTGGTCGTGTATATGCACACGCTTCGACAGGCTGGACATACGGCTATATTGAAGCACGCATCAAACTGCCAAAGGGCAAGGGTACATGGCCTGCCTTCTGGATGATGCCAGTGAACTTCCGTTCATGGCCTGCTGATGGCGAGATTGACATCATGGAAGAAGTGGGCTACCACCCCGACTACGTATCGTCGAGCTTGCATGCCAATGCACATGTACACTCGAACAACACCCAGGTGACACACGAGATGAAGTGTGACGGAGCAGAAGATGAATATCATATCTACAGCATAGAGTGGACCAAACAAAAAATCACTACCTATGTAGATGGTAACAAGCAGCTCGAGTATGTCAATCGTGGACTGGGCCGTGATGACTGGCCTTATGATGATCCATTCTACATCATTCTAAATCTTGCTTGGGGAGGTGACTGGGGAGGTGCACAAGGCGTTGATGAAAAAGCACTTCCTGCAGAGATGCTCATAGACTATGTACGCGTGTATCAGAAAAAAGGAGAAACAGCAAACATCAGTCCAATTACTCATACTACTGCTACCGACGATATTACCTACAATCTTGCAGGTCAACGTATCAAGGCGTCAGCAAAAGGATTCTATATCAAAAACGGTCGTAAATACATCAAATAATATAAATAAAAAAACAATAATGTAATTATGGAGTTACACTCTCGAAACTAGAATATTAACGTGCGTGTATTCCAGAAGAAATAATGAACTTGAAATTAATACTCTCAACTTTGTTGTTTATTGCTGCGGCCAGTCCTGCCCTGGCCCAGCAATATAAACAACTTACCGATGTACCCACGGTGTATATCGAGACGGAGAACGGTCAGAACATCACCAGTAAGGAAGAGTACATCATGTGTACTTTTACGATGGTGGATGGCGACAACACGCTCCGACTCGAGAACACACAGATAAGAGGACGAGGCAACTCATCGTGGTGGAACTCTGACAAGAATCCCTACCGAGTTAAGTTCGACAAAAAGCAAACACTGTTAGGTGAGGACTTTGCGAAAGCCAAAAGTTGGACGCTGCTTGCCAATCACGGCGACAAGACCATGATCCGCAATGCCCTGACTTACCAACTCGGACGTTTCATCGGCATGAGGTTCTGTCCAGCTGCCAAGTTCATCGATCTTTATCTTAATGGCAAATACCATGGCACCTACCAGATAAGCGACCAGGTGCAGGTGCACAAAAAGCGCGTGGAGGTGGATGAGGACAACGGTTGGCTGCTGGAGGTGGCCAACGAGAACTCGCGCGAGGAGCCATATATCACGTCCACACGCTATGGCATCATCTATAATATCAAGAACCCTGATGACGACCTGCTCACCGCGGATAAGCGCACCGCCATCGGACAGTGGATAGAGGCTTTCGAGCAGGCGGTGGCCAGCAACGACTATCAGGATCCGGAGAAGGGCTATCGTGCCTATATCGACGAGACTGACTTTATCAACTGGTACGTGGGTGCCGAGATCACGGGCAATATCGATGCGCTCTACAGTATCTATATGTATAAGGAGGCCGACGAACAGAAGATGCACTTCGGACCGCTGTGGGACCTTGACTTGGGCTACGACAATAGCTCGGAAAAGAGTCTGCTACGCAATATGGAGGCCTACTTAGGCTTGTGGAACCGTCCCTTCGAGAAGATTCTGCAGCGACTGTGGCAAGACCCTTGGTTTGCCAAGGCTTGCAACGACCGGATGAACCAGTTGGTAGAGGCTGGACTGGAGCAGCACTTGTTGACGGCTATCGACAGTTTGCGTGGTGCCATCTGGCAGTCGCAGACAGAGAACTTCAAGGTGTGGCCCATCAACCAGCAGGTGTACAGCTTCGAGAAGCACAAGTACCACAACGACTACGACAGCTACATCAGCGACCTGAAGGCGTTTGTGAGCACTCATATCCCCTATCTGCAACAGGCCTTCGCCCAGAAGTTGAGTGCCACCGGCATCACACCTGCCAAGACAACTGAAAAGAACAGCAGCACCCTCTACGACCTGCAGGGCCGAAAGGTGCAGCAACGCCATAAAAAAGGAATATACATCCAAAACAGACAAATAATAACAAAACAATGAAGAAAGCATTCGTTTATCTCTTTGCACTCCTGCTGGTGGCCTGCAACGTGGGCAAGCAGAACGAAACCACTGGGTTTGTGACCATCAATGGGCACGACCTCATCAAACCTAACGGTGAGAAACTCCTGATTCAGGGCACCAATCTGGGCAACTGGTTGAACCCCGAGGGTTACATGTTCGGTTTCGGACGTACCAACTCGGCATGGATGATCGATCTCATGATGAAAGAGGCCGTGGGGCCTGATGCTACAGCCAAGTTCTGGCAGCAGTTCAAGGATAACTACGTGACACGCAAGGATATCGACTTCATTGCCCATCAGGGGGCAAACACCATCCGATTGCCATTCAACTACAAGTTGTTCACCGATGAGGACTACATGGGACAGACGGGCAAGAAGGATGGCTATGAGCGTATCGACTCGGTGATCACGTGGTGCAAGGCCAATGGTCTGTATCTGATTCTGGACATGCACGACTGTCCTGGTGGACAGACGGGCGACAATATCGACGACGGACATGGCTACCCCTGGCTCTTCGAGAGTGAACAGAGTCAGCAGTTGTTCTGCAAGATATGGCGCGAGATAGCCTATCGCTATCGCGGCGAGACCACCATCCTGGGCTACGAACTGATGAACGAGCCTATCGCTCACTATTTCGAGAACAGATACGAGCTGTATCAGAAGTTGCAGCCGGTATATAAAAAGGCGGTAGAGGCCATCCGCCAGGTGGACAGAAACCACATCATCCTGTTGGGCGGTGCCCACTGGAACAGTTTCTTTTGGATGCTGAACGACACCACCTACGATGATAAGCTGATGTACACCTGTCATCGCTACGGCGGTCCGGCCACCAAGGAGGCTATCACCCACTACATCAACTTCCGCGACTCGGTGAACCGCCCCATGTATATGGGTGAGTTCGGACACAACACCATGGAGTGGCAACGCGACTTTGTGAAGGTGCTGAAGGAGAACAACATCGGTTACACCTTCTGGCCTTATAAAAAGGTAGATGAGTCGTGCATGATGGGCATCAAGCGCCCCGAGGGTTGGGATAGCATCGTGGTGAAATATGCCGAGACATCACGCAACACCTATCAAGAATGGCGCGAGGCACGCCCCAATCAGGCTCAGTTCCGCCAGCTGCTCAAGCAGTTTGCCGAGAACTGTCGCATCGAGAACTGCAAACCACAGGCGGAGTATATCCAAAGCATGGGGATGGGGAAATTGAAAAATTGAAAAAACAAAAAGGTGAGAAAATGAACAATAAAACTAATTATAGAATGAAGAAATTTATCATGTCAGCACTACTGATTGGCGCTACTGCAGCGGCACAGGCTCAAAGCACACCTGTGTATCTCGACGAAAGCAAGCCTATCGAGCAGCGCATCGACGATGCACTGAGTCGTATGACTCTCGAAGAGAAGATTGCCGTGATACACGCGCAATCCAAGTTTTCAAGTCCTGGTGTTAAACGCTTGGGATTTCCTGACCTGTGGACCGACGACGGTCCCCACGGTGTTCGTCCCGATGTGCTGTGGGACGAGTGGGAACAGGCCGGTCAGACCAACGACTCGTGCGTGGCCTTCCCTGCCCTCACCTGCCTGGCAGCAACATGGAACCCGCAGCTGGCCCGTTTGTACGGCGAGAGTCTGGGCGAGGAGGCACTGTATCGCAACAAGAATGTGATGCTGGGCCCTGGCGTGAACATCTATCGCACCCCACTGGGTGGTCGTAACTTCGAGTATATGGGCGAAGACCCCTGGCTGGCCTCGCGTATGGTAGTGCCTTACGTGCAGGGTTTGCAGTCGAAGGGTGTAGCTGCGTGTGTCAAGCACTATGCCCTGAACAACGACGAGGAGTATCGCCATCAGGTAAACGTGATTGTGAGCGACCGTGCGCTGCACGAGATTTATCTGCCTGCCTTCAAGGCTGCTGTGCAGGAGGGTGGCGCCTGGAGCATTATGGGTGCCTACAACCTGTACCAGAACCAGCACAACTGTCACAACGCCACCATGCTGAACAAGATTCTTAAGAAAGACTGGGGCTTTGATGGTGTGGTGATTAGCGACTGGGGCGGCTGCCATGATACCGAAGAGGCTATCAAGAACGGTCTGGATCTGGAGTTTGGTTCGTGGACCGACGGCTTGACGATGGGTGCCACCAACGCTTACGATAACTACTACATGGCCCTGCCTTACAAGAAGCTAATCAAGGAGGGCAAATATACCACCAAGGAGCTCGACGAGAAGGTTCGCCGCGTGCTGCGCCTGTTCTATCGCACCACGATGAACCGCCACAAGCCTTACGGATTCCTGTGCTCCGATAATCACTATGCCGCTGCGCTCAAGATTGCGCAGGAGGGTATTGTGCTGCTGAAGAACGACAAGAACCTCTTGCCTTTCGACCTGCAGAAAACCAAGAAGATATTGGTGGTGGGCGAAAATGCCATCAAGATGATGACCGTAGGTGGTGGTTCTTCGTCGCTCAAGGCCCAGAAAGAGATTCTGCCTCTGGATGGCATCAAGGCACGCTTTGCCGATGCAGAGGTGGATTACGCCCGTGGCTACGTGGGCGATACCATTCAGAGCTACAACGGTGTAACCGTAGGTCGTTCGCTGTACGAAACGCGCCCCCAGGCCGAGCTGACTGCCGAGGCTGTTGAGAAAGCCAAGCAGGCCGATGCCGTGATTTTTATTGGTGGACTGAACAAGAGCGACCATCAGGATTGCGAGGGTCACGACCGCAAGAGTTACGACCTGCCTTACGCCCAGAACGAGGTGATTGAGGCTATCCTTAAGGTAAACCCACGCTTGGTATATGTAAACATCTCGGGTAACGGTGCTGCCCTACCCTGGATTAACAAGGTGCCCGCTGTGGTGCAGGCCTGGTTTATCGGCTCCGAGGCTGGCGAGGCCATCGCCTCAGTACTGGCCGGCGATGTAAACCCATCAGGCAAGCTGCCATTCACCTGGTACGCATCACTCAGTCAGTGCGGCGCCCATGCCACAGGTAGCTACCCCGGCAACTGGCGTGAGGATTATAAGATTATCGATGAGGAGTACAAGGAGGGTATCTACGTGGGCTACCGCTATACCGACCACAAGGGTCTGAAACCCCTCTTCGCATTCGGTCATGGCTTGAGCTACACCACCTTTAAGGTTGGTAAAGCAACCGCCGACAAGCAGGAGATGACAGCCGAGGGAAAAATTTCCCTCGTCGTACCCGTAACCAATACCGGCAAGGTGGCTGGTAGCGAAACGGTGCAGCTGTACATCGCCGCCAAGCAGAGCAAGGTTGATCGCCCTGTCAAGGAGCTCAAGGCCTTCCAGAAGGTGTATCTGCAGCCAGGCGAAACCCGCAACGTAACACTTACCATCGGTGCCGATGCCGTAAGCTATTACGACGAGACTGCCAACGGCTGGTGCGCCGAGCCAGGCACTTACGAGGTCCTGATTGGTACAGCTTCAGATAAGCTCCCAACCAAGTACACATTCAAACTGAAGTAGATTCATGCGTTATTTTTAAATATTTAGGTACACATATAGTTGATATTAGTTAGTAATTAGTAGTTCCAAAATGATTGTTTTACCAGGATTAACACAAAAAGGAGCCGGCAGCAATGCTGGCTCCTTTGCTAATTAACTAACACAAAATTATCAAATAAAAGAGGGATTCAATACTCTCACAGTATCAAATCCCCCACGCAAACTTCAATAAATCGCAATTTGCGATTTTCAAACAACCAAAAAAAGAATTGTTTGATTTATCGATTATCGGATGAACAGCAGTTCTCTGTACTTAGGCAGTGGCCACAGAGCATCGTCGACAATCAGTTCGAGCTTATCGATCTGATAACGGATCTCGTCAAGTTTTGGCTCTACCTTATCATGATAAGCGATAGCCTTCTCATGCTCGTCCTCGATCTTGTTGGCCAGCTTGCGGGCGTTAACCAACTCCTCAACACCCTTCTCGATGGCAGATGTGCGCTCGGCAATCTCCTCGATAATCTTCAGGTTACGGGCGTTCAGCTTCTCGGCCTTGTCAACGGGGAATACAGCCACCATATTCTCTACATTCTTCAGCAGCTGGCTCTGATAACTGGTAGCCACTGGAATGATATGGTTCATGCTCAGGTCGCCCAGTACGCGAGCCTCAATCTGAATCTTCTTGGTGTAGGTCTCCCACTTCACCTCGTTACGTGCCTCGAGCTCCTTCTTGGTCATTACACCCAGACTCTCGAACATCTTAACGCTGGCGTCGTCGAGGTAACGCTCAAAGATCTTTGGACAGCTCTTCTCAACGTCCAGACCGCGCTTCTCGGCCTCGATCACCCACTCGTCTGAGTAGCCGTTGCCGTCGAAACGGATAGGCTTACAGGTCTTGATATCCTCGCGGAGCACGTCGATGATAGCGTGGAACTTAGCGCTGTGCTCAGTACCAGCAAGCTTCTTCTCGAACTCAGGAATGCGAGCATCGACACGCTTCTTAAAGTCAACCAGAGCCTCGGCTACGGCACTGTTCAGGGCAATCATGGCACTGGCGCAGTTAGCCTCACTACCTACAGCACGGAACTCAAAGCGGTTACCTGTGAATGCGAATGGTGATGTACGGTTACGGTCGGTGTTATCGATGAGCAGCTCAGGAATCTCGGGGATATCCATCTTCAGTCCCTGCTTGCCAGCCATAGCGAGGAAGTCCTTATCGGCAGTCTCGATGTGGTCGAGCAGCTCAGAAACCTGCTTACCGAGGAACGAAGATACGATAGCTGGGGGAGCCTCGTTAGCACCCAGACGGTGAGCGTTGGTAGCACTCATGATGCTGGCCTTGAGCAGACCGTTGTGCTTGTAAACACCCATCAGGGTCTCAACAATAAAGGTAGCAAAGCGCAGGTTGGCCTCGGGAGTCTTGCCAGGAGCGTGCAGCAGTACACCGTTGTCGGTGCTCAAGCTCCAGTTGTTGTGCTTACCCGAACCGTTGATGCCAGCGAATGGCTTTTCGTGCAGCAGCACGCGGAATCCGTGCTTACGGGCTACACGCTTCATAACCGACATCAACAGCATATTGTGGTCAACAGCCAGGTTAGTTTCTTCAAAGATTGGTGCCAGCTCAAACTGATTAGGTGCTACCTCGTTATGACGGGTCTTGCAAGGAACGCCGAGTTCCAGAGCCTGAATCTCAAGGTCGCGCATAAAGGCAGCCACGCGCTCGGGGATTGAACCAAAGTAGTGGTCGTCCATCTGCTGGTTCTTAGCACTGTCGTGTCCCATCAGGGTACGACCGGTAAGCAGCAGGTCGGGGCGTGCAGCATACAGTCCCTCATCTACCAGGAAGTACTCCTGTTCCCATCCGAGGTTTGAGGTTACTTTCTTTACTGTGGGATCAAAGTAATGGCAAACATCAGTAGCAGCCACGTTAACTGCATGAAGAGCACGCAGCAGAGGTGCCTTATAGTCAAGGGCCTCGCCGCTATAACTGATAAATACTGTGGGGATACAAAGCGTATCGTCTATAATAAATACTGGAGATGTGGGATCCCATGCAGAATAACCACGTGCCTCGAATGTAGAACGGATGCCACCAGAGGGGAATGAAGAAGCATCAGGTTCCTGCTGAACGAGCAGCTTTCCGCTGAACTCTTCAACCATACCGCCCTTACCATCATGCTCGATAAACGAGTCGTGCTTCTCGGCAGTACCTTCGGTCAGGGGCTGGAACCAGTGAGTATAGTGAGTTACGCCATTCTCGGTAGCCCACTGCTTGATACCAGCAGCTACAGCGTCGGCAACAGTACGATCCAAACGTGCGCCATTATCAATTACGTCGACCATTTTCTCGTACACGTCCTTTGGCAGGTACTTGTACATTTTCTCACGATTAAAGACCTTCTTGCCAAAATACTCGCAAGGTCTCTCACTTGGTGCTTTTACGTCGAGTGGCTTCTTCTTAAAAGCCTCGCCGACAACCTGAAATCTTAATGCTTCCATAATTACTGTTTATGTTGTTATACAATTTGCTT
Source organism: Xylanibacter ruminicola (assembly GCF_900107775.1). Lineage (GTDB taxonomy): Bacteria > Bacteroidota > Bacteroidia > Bacteroidales > Bacteroidaceae > Prevotella > Prevotella ruminicola_C. The sequence continues at coordinate 20,176 of NZ_FNRF01000003.1, read as the reverse complement.
ACACTTTGCTATGATTCCGATGCAAAGGTACTACAAATTGAAAGTAAATTACCTATTTTATCGACATTTTTTATCTTGTTTTTATCTCAAAATTACAAATTGTAAGTTCTATATATGTATTTTCTTACAGATTGTAATCAAAATGCAGGGTTTAGCTAATACCTTTATAAAGCTATTTCGCCATCACACACAAACTCGGCCGGACCAGTCATGTACACATGGTTGTCCTGTTCGCTCCACTCGATGGTAAGCGTGCCGCCATCCATCACAATCTGCGATGTGCGACTGGCCTTACCTGTAAGTGCGGCGGCCACAGCGGTAGCACAGGCGCCAGTACCACAAGCCTGGGTGATACCACTGCCACGCTCCCACACACGGGTGCGGATACTACCGTCAGCCTCAACACGGGCAAACTCGATGTTGCAGCGCTGGGGGAATGCAGGGTGATGCTCCAGGGCCTTACCCGTTTCGCCTACCTGATCAACATCATCGGTAAATATCACGTAGTGGGGATTGCCCATCGATACGAATGTGCCATGACCAGGGTTACGTGTTGGCAGGAACTGCGACTCGTTTTCAAGTACAGGATCGCCCATATCTACAGTAACACTCTCTACAATACCATTGTTTACATGCAGACTGAGCACCTTTACACCCGAGAGGGTGAGCAGACGAATCTCGGTCAGGTCGGTCATGCCGCGCTCGTAAAGGTACTTACCAATACAGCGACTGGCATTACCACACATCATGGCCTCGCTACCGTCGGCATTAAAAATACGCATGGTAAAATCAGCCTCGGGTACGGTAGATTTGCCAATGAGTACCAGTCCGTCGGATCCGATGCCCTTGTGGCGGTGGCTCCACTTGATGGAGGCCGCCTCAGGGTCGGGGATATTGTACTGCGTGGTGTCAACATAGATGTAGTCGTTACCACAGCCGTGCATCTTGGTAAAATGGATCGTACTCATACTTACTTATTCTTTGAAAGGAATGCGTTCACCTTCTGGGCTGTCTGGCGGCCGCTGGCCATAGCGCGCACTACAAGAGAGGCGCCATTGGCCGCATCGCCACAAACAAACACATTATTACCATAAGCGGGATGCTCTGGCTTCAAGAATCCCATGGCCAACAATACCAGTTCAGCTTTTATAATCTCGGGCTTGCCCTTCTCAACCATGATGGGGCGACCGCCTTCGGGATTTGGTTTCCAATCTATCTCCTGTACCTTTACGCCAGTCAGCTTACCGTCCTTACCCAGGAACTCAAGGGTGTTGATGTTCCAACGGCGGGTGCAGCCCTCCTCATGACTCGATGTAGTCTTCAGGGTGCGAGGCCACTCTGGCCAAGGGTTCTGTGGGTCTTCGGGACCCTCAACGGGCTTAGGCATAATCTCAATCTGGGTAACGCTCTTACAACCCTGACGATGGGCTGTACCAATGCAGTCGCTACCTGTATCACCACCACCGATTACCAGCACATCCTTGCCTTTGGCTGTTACGCGCTCGTCCTTACTGAACTCCATACCTGCCAGCACGCGGTTCTGCTGCGACAGCATGTCGAGGGCGAAGTGTACGCCCTTGAGTTCGCGGCCAGGAGCCTTCAGATCGCGGGCTGTTGGAGTACCGGTTGAGATAACCACGGCGTCGAACTCCTTGGCAAAGGCGTCGTTCACCTCTACAGCCTGACCGTACTTAAACTCGATACCCTCCTGCTCCAGCAGGGCGATACGACGATCGATAACGGCCTTGTTCAACTTAAAGTTAGGGATACCGTAGCGCAGCAATCCGCCTGCAGCTTCGTTCTTCTCAAACACGGTAACGGTATATCCCATGTGGTTCAGGTCGTTGGCAGCAGCCAATCCGGCAGGGCCGGCACCAATCACAGCCACCTTCTTTCCGTTGCGTGCGATATCGGTCTTAGGCTGGATAAAGCCCTCCTGGAATGCCATCTCGGTAATGGCGCACTCATCTTCGCGGTTGGTGGTTGGCTCATGGTTAAAGCGGTTCAGCACACAAGCCTTCTCGCACAGTGCAGGACAGATACGACCAGTGAACTCGGGGAAGGGGTTGGTGGTGTTCAGCAACTGGTAGGCCAACTCAAAGTCGCCTTTGTACAGGGCGTCGTTCCACTCGGGTGCTTTGTTACCCAGCGGACAGGCCCAGTGGCAGAAGGGCACGCCGCAATCCATACAGCGGCTGGCCTGCAGTTTACGTTCGCGAGTGCTGAGCGTCTGCTCTACCTCGCCAAAATCGTGGATTCTATCGTGAATCGGACGGTAACCCGCCTCCTGGCGGTGTATCTCTAAAAATGCTTTTGGATTTCCCATTGTGTAAAATTTAAAAATTTAAGAATTTAAAAATTTAAAAATGAAATGCGACAACTTTTACATTATTACATTTTCTAATTTTTACATTTTACTAATAGTCGCGCTGGATGTCGGCGATTTTTTCGTGCAGGCGCGCCATCTTCTCTTCTTCGAGCACGCGTTTGTACTCGATAGGCACAACCTGGATAAAGTCCTCGATGTAGCGGTGCCAGTCGTCGAGCATACGTCCTGCCAGGGCCGAGCCTGTGTGCAGATAGTGCTCGCGAATCAGCTCAAGCAGTTCTTTGCGCGATACGCTGTCCTCAACCAGCGAGAGTTCAACCATATCCATGTTGCAGAAGTAGTCGAAGGTGTGATCGGGGTCGTAAACATAGGCCACACCACCACTCATACCGGCAGCAAAGTTACGGCCTGTCTTACCCAGCACTACCACACGTCCGCCAGTCATGTACTCGCAACAGTGGTCGCCGGCACCTTCAATCACAGCGATGGCACCCGAGTTACGCACTCCGAAGCGCTCGCCTACCTTACCATTTATATAGAGTTCGCCCGATGTAGCACCGTAAAGTCCGGTGTTACCTGCGATAATATTTTCTTCAGCCTTAAAGTCGTCGCTGCGACGAGCAGGAGGCAGAATAGAGATGCGACCGCCTGAAAGACCCTTACCAAAGTAGTCGTTGGTCTCGCCCTCGAGGCGCAAATCCAGTCCCTTCACGGCAAAGGCACCGAAACTCTGACCAGCCGAGCCCTTGAACTTAATCTTGATGGTTCCGTCGGGCAGTCCTTCCTCGCCGTACTTCTGGGCTATCACACCACTCAGCATGGTACCCACGGCACGGTCGGTATTCTTGATGGCATAGTCGAGAGTTACCTCTTCCTGGTTCTCGATGGCCTTCTGTGCAGCCTTAATCATCTCCTCGTCCTTCACGCCTGTTACCTTGGTGTAAGCACCGCGATCCCAGAACAGAGCCTTGTCGGTTGCAGGCTTGTGCAGCAGTCGCGCAAAGTCGATAGTCTTCTGCTTGTCGGTAGCGTTCTCGGTGTTCACCTCAATCAGTTCGGTGTGTCCGATAATCTCCTTCAGACTCTTCACACCGATTTCACTCAGGTATTCGCGTACCTGCTCGGCCAGGAAGGTAAAGAAGTTAACCACGTACTCGGCGCGACCCTCAAAGTGCTTGCGCAACTCGGGGTTCTGAGTAGCCACACCCATAGGACAGGTATTGGTATTACACTTACGCATCATCACACAGCCCAATACTATCAGGGGCAGTGTTCCGAACGAGAATTCGTCGGCACCAAGCATCGCCATGATAATCACGTCCTTGGCAGTCTTCAGCTGTCCGTCGGTCTGCAGGCGAACCTGGTTACGCAAGCCGTTCATCACCAGCGTCTGCTGGGTCTCGGCCAGTCCGATCTCAGGACTGATACCTGCAAATCGCATACTTGAAGCAGGGCTGGCACCTGTACCACCCTCGGCACCACTGATAACAATCAGGTCGGCCTTGGCCTTTGCCACACCAGCGGCAATGGTTCCTACACCGCTCTCGGCCACCAGCTTAACGCTTACGGCAGCTGTGGGGTTGATATTCTTCAGGTCGAAGATAAGCTGTGCCAGGTCCTCGATACTGTAGATATCGTGATGAGGTGGAGGCGAGATGAGCGAGATACCGGGGATGGCGTTACGCGTCTTGGCGATAATCTCGTTAACCTTAAAGCCAGGCAGCTGTCCACCCTCACCAGGTTTTGCTCCTTGTGCCACCTTAATCTGTATCTCCTCAGCATTCACCAGGTACTCGGCAGTTACACCGAAACGTCCACTGGCAATCTGCTTGGTCTTCGAGCTCAGACTTACACCGTCAACCTCCGAGTGGTAGCGGGCGTTATCCTCACCACCCTCACCGGTGTTACTGCGGGCGCCCAGCTTGTTCATGGCCAGTGCCAATGCCTCGTGGGCCTCGATGCTCAGGGCACCGAAACTCATGGCACCTGTAACAAAATGCTTAACAATGCTTTCTACGCTTTCAACCTCGTCGATTGGGGTTGGCTTAGCAGCCTTCTTGAATCCGAAGAAGTCGCGGATAAAGATGGGGCTCTCCTTCTGGTCAACCAGCTTCGACCACTGCTTGAACTTTTCGTAGTTACCCTGACGGGTAGCCAACTGCAACTTGGCAATGGTCTCGGGGTTCCAGGCGTGCTTAATACCATCCTTGCGCCATGCAAACTGGCCGTTGTTGGGCAGGACAGTATCATTTTTGCCCCCCTGCGGAAGCCATCCCCCCGTTTGGCGGGGGGATTCCGCATGAAGCGCAATGGCATCGCGGGCAATCTCCTTCAAACCCACACCACCAATGGTGCTCACCTCGGTACCGAAGTAGCGACGCAGCAGATCCTCGCTCAGTCCGATGCTCTCAAAAATCTTGGCACCGCGGTAGCTGCGGATGGTACTGATACCCATCTTACTCATAATCTTCTTCAGACCCTTGTCCACGGCCTTGATGTAGTTCTTCTCGGCAGTGGCGTACTCCTCCTGAATCTTGTGATGCTTCACCAGATCGTCGAGCACGGCAAATGTCATGTATGGGCACAGGGCGCTGGCACCGTAACCCAGCAGCAGGGCAGCGTGCATTACCTCGCGAATCTCACCGCTCTCAACAATCAAGGCTGTCTGCACGCGCTTACCTACGCTAATCAGGTAGTGGTGAACAGCACTAACGGCCAACAGCGATGGGATGGCAGCATGGGTATCGTCCAGGTCGCGGTCGCTCAGAATAATGTAGTTCACACCCTCGTCTACACTGGCTTCGGCCTGGTGGCACAGATCGTCGAGTGCCTGGCGCAAGCCTTCCTCACCCTTGGCCATCTCGAACACGATAGGCAACTTCTTGGTGTTGAAGCCCTTGTAGCGGATGTTACACAGTATATCAAGTTGTGTGTTGGTTAAAACTGGCTGCGGCAAACGTACCATTTTGCAGTTCGATGCATCGGGGGTAAGAATGTTGGTACCCACAGCGCCGATGTACTCCGTGAGGCTCATTACAAGTTCCTCGCGGATAGGGTCGATGGCAGGGTTAGTAACCTGTGCAAACTGCTGACGGAAGTAGTTGAACAGCACCTGTGGACGGTCGGAAATGACAGCCAGCGGGGTGTCGTTACCCATCGCAGCTACAGGCTCCTGTCCGGCTGTAGCCATAGGGATAATGGTCTTGTCGATATCCTCCTGACCAAATCCGAAGGTAACCAGCTTCTGCTGCAAGTCGCTCACGCCGTTATCCACCTTACGTCCGCTCTTCAGTTTCTCAAGCTGCACGCGGTTCTCGGCCAGCCACTCGCGGTAAGGATGGGCCTTGGCCAGCTTCTCCTTAATCTCACCATCGTAGTAAATCTTACCTTCCTGCGTATCAATCAGCAGAATCTTTCCTGGCTGCAGACGTCCCTTCGAAACCACGTCGCCGGGCTCAAAGTCCATCACGCCAACCTCAGAGGCTACCACCATCATACCTTGCTTGGTGATGGTGTAGCGGCTGGGGCGCAGGCCGTTACGGTCGAGCATTCCGCCTGCGTAGCGACCATCGCTAAACAGCAGTGCGGCAGGACCGTCCCACGGCTCCATCAGGATAGAGTGATATTCGTAGAAGGCTTTCAAATCTTCTGAAATAGGGTTCTTATCGTTAAAACTCTCAGGCACCAGGATGGCCATGGCCTGTGGCAACGAGAGTCCGCTCATCATCAGGAACTCGAAAACGTTGTCCAAGCTGGCCGAATCGCTCATGCCGTCCTGCACAATGGGGCGCAGGTCCTTGATGTCGCCCAGCGCCTCACTGCTCAGCACACTCTCTCTTGCCTTCATCCAGCCGCGGTTACCACGAATGGTGTTAATCTCACCGTTGTGGGCCAGCAAGCGGAAAGGCTGTGCGAGTTTCCATTTAGGGAATGTATTAGTTGAGAAACGCGAGTGAACCAAGGCCAGTCCGCTCGTGAAGTAATCGTTCGAAAGATCAGGGAAGTAGCGTCGCAGCTGTCCGCTGGTAAGCATTCCCTTGTAGATAATATTCTTGCTCGACAGCGAACAGAGATAAAAATCCTCATCATCTATGCGGTTCTCTATGCGCTTACGTACTTTATATAATATACGCTCAAACACGGGCACGTTATCCTCGGATACGCCCGTTACAAAAATCTGCTTAATGTCGGGTTCCACCTCGCGAGCAGCCACGCCCAGCACCTCAGGGTTGGTGGGCACCGTGCGCAGATGCATCAGTTGCAGGCCCTCGCGCTCAATCTCCTCAATCATCACGCTCAGTATCTGCTGCTGAGCCTTCTCGTCCTTAGGCAGAAAAACCAGACCTGTGCCGTACTTACCCTTTTCAGGCACGGGGATACCCTGTAACAAAATAAACTCGTGGGGTATCTGTACCATGATACCCGCACCATCACCGGTCTTGTCGCGTGTCTCGGCGCCACGGTGTTCCATGTTCTCAAGCACCTTCAGTGCATTGTCAACCAGATCATGACTTTTTCCGCCGTGTATGTTAACCACCATACCCACGCCGCAAGCATCATGCTCATAGTCACTCTGGTAGAGTCCTTTTTTGGTTTGAGTTTGCTTTCTTTTTGTCATATTATCCTTTGTTAATCTTACATTTTGTCCGATTTCGACCGCAAAGGTATAACGTTTTGCTATCAAACAAGCCAAAACGCTGACGTTTTTATCTACATTTTTGCAAAAAATAACAATCTGTAAGCAAATCACATCGAAATGCTTACAGATTGAAACTAATTTTTCTTTTTCTTATTAACATTTAATGGTGTACCATGCGGAAAGGCTACGCTATAGGCACTATCGATGGGGGCAAATCGCACGCTACGCGCTACAGTGCTACAGTGCTACAGTTAGAAATCATGTCACCCAACACCCAACATAAGTCCCTATATTAATATATATTATATATAAATATAGAAGTATTTTTGTATGTGCGATGGGGCGAAAAACAACTGTAGCGCTGTAGCGCGTAGCAACAGGATGAAATCTGTTTCTATTAATAGTAGCAATTGTTACCATTAATAGTAGCAACTGTTACCATTAATAGCAGCAACCTGCATAATTAATACCACATCCGAACTCATCGAGCACTGGGGGCAACCAGCGGCATGGGCATGTGAACGGATCGGCATGGGCATGTGAACGGAGCGGCCATCAATCAACGCGATTGGTGGCTGTTTTTGTTTTAATCTGTAAGCAAAATAAAATCGATTGCTTTCAGGTTGATAGTTGAAGCCAAAATGAAGATTTAAAATTATGCCCTAATATTGACTAGAAACGGGAAAATGCTTACCTTTGCAGTCCATAAAAAGGATAAGGTTTTTATGGAAACAAAGTACATTTTCGTAACAGGTGGTGTGGTTTCCTCATTAGGCAAGGGAATCATATCGGCCAGTATTGGCAAATTGCTGCAGGCACGCGGCTACAAAGTAACTATACAGAAATTCGACCCATACATTAACATCGACCCGGGCACGCTGAACCCCTACGAGCACGGCGAGTGCTACGTAACAGCCGACGGCTTTGAGACCGACCTGGACCTGGGACACTACGAGCGATTTACAGGCATACACACAACACGAAACAACAGCATAACAACAGGACGCATTTACAAAACGGTAATCGACCGTGAGCGTCGCGGCGACTACCTGGGTAAGACGATCCAGGTAGTGCCACATATCACCGATGAGATTAAGCACCGCATGCTGCGCGAGGGTCTCGACGAGGGCTTCGACTTTATCATTACCGAGGTGGGTGGAACCATCGGCGACATTGAGAGTGCCCCATTTATGGAGGCCATCCGACAGCTGCGCTACCAGCTGGGCCGCAACGCCGTATGCGTACACCTCACGTACGTACCTTACTTAAAGGCCGCCGACGAGTTGAAGACCAAGCCCACACAGCACAGCGTAAAAGAGTTGCAAGGAATGGGTATCCAGCCCGATATCCTGGTTCTGCGCACCGAGCGCCATCTGGACGACGGCATGCGCATGAAGGTGGCATCGTTCTGCAACGTGGATCTGGAGTGCGTGGTACAGAGCGAGGATCTGCCAAGCATTTACGAGGTACCGGTGAACATGCAGCATCAGGGACTGGATGCAGCCATCATGCGTAAGATTGGTATTCCCGTAGGCGAGACACCTGCCATGAAGCCCTGGCGCGACTTCCTAGACAAGCAGCGCCGTGCCACCAACGAGGTACACATCGGACTGGTAGGAAAATACGACCTGCAGGATGCTTACAAGAGTATTCGCGAGAGCTTGAACCTAGCCGGTATCTACAACGATGTGAAGGTAAAAATGCACTTTGTGAACAGCGAGGAGATTACCAAGACCAACGTGGCCGAGAAGCTGAAGGGGCTGGCTGGTATCGTGGTTTGTCCGGGATTCGGACAGCGTGGCATCGAGGGAAAGATCATTGCCGCCGAATACACCCGCACCAACGATATCCCCACATTCGGTATCTGCTTAGGCATGCAGATGATGGTGATTGAGTTTGCCCGCAACGTGCTGGGCTACAAGGACGCCAACAGCATGGAGATGGACGAGAAGACGCCCCACAATGTGATCGACATTATGGAGGAGCAGAAGAATATTACCGAGATGGGCGGCACCATGCGTCTGGGCGCTTACGAGTGCGAGCTGGTCAAGGGCAGCCGCGTGTACGAGGCCTACGGCGAGGAGACACTCATCAAGGAGCGCCACCGCCACCGCTACGAGTTTAACAACAAGTACCAGGAGGAGTACGAGGCCAAGGGCATGAAGTGCGTAGGTATCAACCCCGATGCCAACCTGGTAGAAATCGTAGAGATACCCGAGAAGCGATGGTACATCGGTACCCAATTCCACCCCGAATACTCATCAACGGTACTGAACCCACACCCATTGTTTATGAGTTTCATCAAAGCCTGCAAATAACCTATGGAGCAACTGAAGCATGAGTGCGGCGTGGCAATGATTCGCCTACTGAAGCCACTGGATTACTACGAGAAGAAATACGGCACCTGGGCCTATGGTTTTAACAAGCTGTACCTGATGATGGAGAAACAGCACAACCGCGGACAGGAGGGCGCCGGCATAGCCAGCGTGAACCTGAACAACAAGCCCGGAACCGAGTATATGTTCCGCGAAAAGGCGGAGGGCAAGAATGCCATTACCGAGATATTCAGTCGCGTTACCGAGGAGATGAAGGGCGAGCTGTTGATGGGCCACCTACGCTACTCGACAACCGGCAAGAGCGGACTGACGTTTGTACATCCCTTCCTGCGTCGAAACAACTGGCGCGCCAAGAACCTCTGTCTGTGCGGCAACTTTAACATGACCAACATCGACGAGGTGTTCGACTTCCTGACCGCCCAGGGCCAGAGTCCACGTATCTACGGCGACTCGTACATCACCCTGGAGCTGATGGGCCACCGACTTGACCGCGAGGTGGAGCGCCTGTACCAGGAGGCCACCGCACAGGGTCTGACGGGCATCGACATTACCAACTATATCGACGACCACATTGAGATGGCCAACGTACTGCGCACCACCATGCAGCACTACGACGGCGGTTTTGTGATGTGCGGACTCACGGGTAGTGGCGAGATGTTCAGCGTGCGCGACCCATGGGGCATCCGACCCGCCTTCTACTACCGCGACGACGAGATCATCGCCCTGGCTAGCGAGCGTCCCGTGCTGCAAACCACATTTGATATTGATAGTAACGACGTGCATGAGCTGCTGCCAGGTCAGGCACTGATAGTACATAAAAACGGCGAAAGCCGACTGGAGCAGATAATGCCTGCCCAGAAACTGAGCGCCTGCTCGTTCGAGCGCATCTACTTTAGTCGCGGTTCCGACTGCGACATCTACCAGGAGCGCAAACGACTGGGCGAACAGCTGACTCAACCCATCTTAAAGGCCATCGACGGCGATGTACCCCATTCAGTTTTTTCCTATATCCCTAACACCGCCGAGGTGGCCTTTTATGGGATGACAGATGGATTCCGTAAGCTGCACGGCGATGTACGTACCGAAAAAGTAGTGTGGAAGGACATTAAGCTGCGCACCTTTATTACCGACAACAGCGAGCGCAACGATCTGGCTGCCCACGTTTACGACATCAGCTACGGCAGTCTGCAGGCTGGTGTGGATAACCTGGTGATTATCGACGACTCGATCGTGCGCGGCACCACGCTGAAGGAGAGCATCTTTAAGATCCTGGACCGTCTGCACCCCAAGAAGATTGTGATGGTATCGAGCTCGCCACAGATCCGTTACCCCGACTACTACGGTATCGACATGGCCAGACTGGAGGAGTTCTGCGCCTTCCGTGCCACCATGGCCCTGATTGAGGAGCGCGGCATGTGGCAACTGGTAAACGACACTTACCTGGCCTGCAAACGCGAGCTGCAGAAACCCAAGGAGGAGATGCAGAATTGCGTGCGCGCCGTGTACGAGCCGTTTACAGTAGATGAGATTAATAAGAAAATTGTTGAGATGTTGCGACCAGCCGACATGCAGGCACCCATCGAACTGGTTTTCCAAAGTATCGAGGGCCTGCACAAGGCTTGCCCCAACCACCCAGGCGACTGGTACTTTACAGGCCACTACCCCACTCCAGGCGGCGTAAGGCTGGTAAACCAGGCGTTTATAAACTATGTAGACAAGGTAACAAAAAAGTAGGTCCCGAAAAGGAACCTACTTTTTTTTCGTCCATTACTTTTTTAACCAGTTCTCGATGCGGTGCAGCGCCTCGTCGGTTTGTTCGTGACTGCCGAAGGCCGTGAATCGTACGTAACCTTCGCCCGATGGACCGAAGCCCACACCCGGCGTACAAACCACATGGGCACCGTACAACATCTCTTCGAAGAACTTCCACGACCCCGAAATGCCTGGCGTCTTTGCCCAGATGTAAGGGGCATTCTCGCCACCGTAACACTCAAAGCCTAAGCCACGCAGGGTGGTAAGCATCTTCTTGGCATTTTGCATGTAGTAGTTGATAGTTTCCTTAACCTGCTGCTTACCCTCGGGGGTATAGATGGCTTCGGCAGCACGCTGCGAAATGTAGCTGGTACCATTAAACTTGGTACACTGGCGACGGTTCCACAGAGGGTTAAGAGGGATGCGCTCGCCATCGAGCGTGGCAGCCGTAACCTCCTTAGGCACGATGGTGTAGCCGCAGCGCACACCGGTAAAGCCTGCCGTCTTGGAGTACGAATGGAACTCGATAGCGCACTTGCGGGCACCACGAATCTCGTAGATGCTATGGGGAATCTCATCGTCCTGGATGTAAGCCTGATAAGCAGCATCGTAGAAGATGAGTGTATCGTTCTTAAGCGCGTAGTTTACCCACTTGCGCAGCTCGGCCTTAGAGATAACGGTACCTGTGGGGTTGTTAGGATAGCACAGGTAGATCACGTCGACACGGCGGTCGGGCAGCTGGGGCACAAAACCGTTCTCGGCATTACAAGGCATATACAGCACATTAGACCAACGACCATTCTCCTGAACTCCCGCACGACCAATCATCACGTTCGAATCGATGTAAACAGGATAGATAGGATCGGTAACGCCGATAGAGTTATCCCAGCGCACCAGTTCCTGAATGTTACCCGTATCGCTCTTGGCACCATCGTTGATAAACACCTCGTCGCGATCCAGATGGATACCACGTGGCAGGAAATCGTTCTTCAAGATAGCATCACGCAAGAAATCGTAGCCCTGCTCAGGTCCGTAGCCACGGAACCCCTGACGGGTGGCCATTTCGTCGGCAGCCTTGTGGATAGCCTCGATAACGGCTGGTGCCAGTGGTTGCGTTACATCGCCTATACCCAGCGAAATGACATCCACTTTGGGATGCATGGCCTTAAAGGCGTTTACCTTTTTTGCAATGTCGGCGAACAGATAATTGTTCGGCAGCTTCAAGAAGTGGTCGTTTACTAATGCCATATAATATAAACCTATTTAATTTCGGGTGCAAAGGTAGCACTTTTTGAAAGAAAATTCAAAAAATACTTAGCATAATCACCTTCGATTTAATGAAAAGTAACAATTCGTAAGCATTAATAGTAGTTTTGCTTACAATTTAAAAGTAAAACACTGTTAACGCTAACAAAAAGATAACGATATAAAATCTTTTATAACAAAATGAAACAAAAAGCGCTTGTTTTACTTACAAAATGCATTAACTTTGCACCCAAGAAATGACAAAGTGTCATCAATTTAACAATTTATTATAATAATTAGGTAAAAAGTTTAAGAGGTATGAAAAAGATTGAAGCGATTATCCGAAAGACTAAGTTCGAGGAGGTGAAAGCTGCTTTGCTATCATCCGACATCGACTGGTTTGAGTACCACGACGTTCACGGCATTGGTCAGAGCCGTCAGGAGCGCATCTATCGTGGTGTACAGTACAGTACCGACGTGATCGAGCGTGTGGCCATCACCATTGTGTGCCGCGACATATTCCTCGATCCAACCGTAAAGGTTATTCTGCAGGTAGCTCACACAGGTGAAATCGGCGACGGTCGTATCTTTGTAAGCGATGTGATTGACACTTGGAGCATTCGCACAGGCGAGAACGGCGACACCGTATTGAGAGATAAGAAATAGTTCATTGAACATTGAACATTGAACATTGAACATTGAACATTGAACATTAAGAATTAAATTAAAATTTTCAGGATTATGAACGAAATTGGAATTTCACTCGATACCGTATGGATGCTATTGGCAGCTATGCTGGTTTTCTGGATGCAGCCAGGTTTTGCGCTGTGTGAAGCTGGATTTACACGCAGTAAGAACACCGCTAACATCCTGATGAAGAACTTTGTAGATTTTATGTTCGGCTCGCTGCTGTTCTTCTTCCTTGGCTTCGGCTTTATGTTTGGTGGCGACGTGCTGGGCGGTTTTATCGGTATGCCTAACTGGGGCGACCTGAGCTTTTACGAGAGCGACCTGCCTGTAGAGGGTTTCCTGATTTTCGAAACCGTATTCTGTGCCACTGCCGCAACCATCGTTAGTGGTGCTATGGCCGAGCGCACAAAGTTCTCTATGTATCTGGTTTACAGTGCAGTTATCTCACTGATTATCTACCCTGTCGAGGGTCACTGGACATGGGGTGGCGGCTGGCTTTGCAACGATGCTGCCGATAGCTTTATGATGACCACCTTTGGTGATGTGTTCCACGACTTTGCCGGTTCGGCTATCGTACACAGCGTAGGTGGTGTGCTGGCCCTGGTAGGTGCTATCGCCCTTGGTCCCCGTGTAGGCAAGTATGATGAGGACGGCAAGAGCCGCGCTATTCCTGGTCACAACCTGGCCATGGCTGCTCTGGGCGTATTCATCCTGTGGTTGGGATGGTTCGGATTCAACCCCGGTTCACAGCTGGCTGCCAGCGGCGAGGTTAACCGCATTGCCATCAGCCACGTATTCCTTACCACTAACCTGGCTGCTGTAGCTGGTGGAACTGCTACCATGTTCCTTACCTATATCAAGTACGGCAAACCATCACTCTCACTCACCCTTAACGGTGTGCTGGCAGGATTGGTTGGTATCACCGCCGGTTGCGACCTGGTATCACCCTTCGGCGCAGTTATCATCGGTCTTGTTTGCGGTATCGTACTGGTTTACGCCATCGAGTTTATCGATCACAAGCTGCACATCGACGACCCTGTAGGTGCTTCTTCAGTACACGGTGTTTGCGGTATCCTGGGTACCCTGATGACCGGTCTGCTGTCAACCTCAAACGGTGCTTTCTACGGTCACGGTTTCGGTTTCTTCGGTGCTGAGCTGTTCGGTGTTCTGGTTATCGACCTCTGGGCTGCTGCCTGTGGTGTAGTATTATTCTACAGCATTAAGAAGATTCACGGCCTGCGCGTTAGCAAGCGTATCGAGGAAGAGGGCTTGGATATCTACGAGCACGGAGAGATGTGCTACAACTAAGACATAATTATATAAAGAGAGAGATTTTACCATTAGTTAAAAATTAAAAGTGAACGGATTATGAAAAAGATTGTTTTAATGGCGCTTATGTTCGCCGCAGGAATGGGTGCTTCGGCACAGGATGAAGGAGTAGAAACCACAGTAGCTGCAGATGTAGTAAGCTCGTATATCTGGCGTGGCCAGGATTGCGGAAGTGCAGCCATCCAGCCTACACTGGGCATTGGCTACAAAGGCCTCTCGCTCACAGCATGGGGCAGCTACGGACTGGTTGACACCAACGATGCCAAGGAGTTCGACCTGACACTGGCCTACACTGCAGGTGGTTTCAACATCGGCTTGACCGACTACTGGTTCAACGCCGGACAGGATCCTGAGGGTCGCTACTTCAAGTACGATGCCCATGGCACCAACCATATCTTCGAAGCCAACATCGGTTACGACTTTGGTGCCGCCAGCATCCAGTGGTTTACCAACCTCTCGGGTAACGACGGTGTAAACAAGGATGGTAAGCGTGCCTACAGCTCGTACGTAGAGCTGGGCGTGCCCTTCAAGGTAGCCGCAGTAGATTGGAGCGCCACCGTAGGTGCTGTGCCTTACGCCACCAGTTTCTATGGTACCGATGGTTTTGCCATCACCAACCTGGCACTCAAAGCTACAAAGGATATTAAAGTAACCGATTCGTTTAGCATCCCAGTGTTCGCCCAGGTGGCTGCTAACCCATGTGCCCAGAAGGCATACTTCGTCTTTGGATTCACGCTTCAGCCGTGAGTCCAAGGACTCTTTTAAAAAAGCAAACATTCAAAACAACTAAAAAACAATAATATTATGTGTGGAATAGTAGGTATTTTCAACGTAAAAGAGCAGTCGCAGCAAATGCGACAGAAGGCTTTGAAGATGAGTCAGAAAATTCGCCATCGTGGTCCCGATTGGAGTGGTATCTACTGTGGCGGCTCGGCTATCTTAGCCCACGAGCGATTAAGTATTGTTGATCCAGAGTCGGGTGGTCAGCCCCTGTTCTCGCCCGACCACAAACAGGTGCTTGCCGTTAACGGCGAGATTTACAACCATCAGGAGATACGTCGCCGCTATGCTGGTAAGTACGATTTCCAGACGGGCAGCGACTGCGAGGTAATCCTGGCCCTGTACCGCGAGAAAGGAATCGACTTTCTGGAAGATCTGAGCGGTATCTTTGCCTTTGCCCTTTACGACCAAGAAGCCGACGAATTCCTGATTGCTCGCGACCCTATTGGCGTTATCCCACTGTACATTGGTTGCGATGCCGACGGAAAGGTGTACGTAGCCTCGGAACTGAAAGCCCTCGAGGGCCAGTGCGAGCACTACGAGCCTTTCCTGCCCGGCCATTACTACTGGAGTGCCGACCCAGGACAGAAGCGCTACTACAAGCGCGACTGGATGGAGTACGATGCCGTGAAGGACAACCCCGCATCGGTAGAGGCTATCCACGACGCACTCGAAGGTGCCGTTAAACGCCAGCTGATGAGCGACGTGCCTTACGGTGTGCTGCTGTCGGGCGGACTCGACTCGAGTGTTATCTCGGCCATCGCCGAGAAATACAGCGAGATGCGTATCGAGGACGACTCGAAAACCAAAGCCTACTGGCCCCGCCTGCACTCGTTTGCCGTAGGACTGAAGGGTGCACCCGATCTGGCCAAGGCCAAGCTGGTGGCCGACCACATCGGTACCGTTCACCACGAAATCAACTACACCATACAGGAAGGTCTGGATGCCATCCGCGACGTAATCTACTTTATCGAGACCTACGACGTGACCACCGTACGTGCCTCAACACCTATGTATCTGCTGGCGCGTGTCATCAAGTCGATGGGTATCAAGATGGTGCTGAGCGGCGAAGGTGCCGACGAGATTTTCGGTGGCTACCTGTACTTCCACAAAGCCCCAACGGCCAAGGACTTCCACGAGGAAACCGTCCGTAAGCTATCAAAGCTGCACCTCTACGACTGCCTGCGTGCCAACAAGAGTCTTTCGGCATGGGGTGTTGAGGGTCGTGTGCCATTCCTCGACAAGGAGTTCCTGGATGTGGCCATGCGCACCAACCCCGAAGCCAAGATGTGCCCAGGCAAAACCGTTGAGAAGAAGATTGTACGCGAGGCCTTTGCCGACATGCTGCCCGAAGCCGTAGCCTGGCGCCAGAAGGAGCAGTTCAGCGATGGTGTAGGCTACTCGTGGATCGACACCCTGAAGCAGATTACATCCGAGGCCGTTACCGACGAGCAGATGGCCCACGCCGCCGAACGATTCCCAATCAACCCACCCAAAAATAAAGAGGAGTATTACTACCGCTCTATCTTTGCCGAGCACTTCCCCAGCAATTCAGCTGCCCTGAGTGTGCCCAGCGAGGCCAGCGTAGCATGCTCTACCGCCATCGCCCTGGAATGGGACGAGGCCTTCAAGAACTTAAACGACCCCAGCGGTCGTGCCGTTAAAGGCGTGCATGAACAAGCATACTAAGAATAACAAACCTTTTATACTTACCCAATATGGGAAGGGCAACACGCGTAGCACAAGTGCTGTTGCCCTTATTTTTATAGATTGATACCCAACCGCAGGGTAACGGTATGATGGCTAAGCTCTTCGCGATAAGCCGAAACAAAATGGGGCGTTTCGTTCTGCTTGATGCGTCTGAGCGATTGAGACTCGTAGCCCACCGACAGGTGGTAACGACGGTAGTTGACGCCCACCGACGGGGCCACATAGCCGCCAGCGTGGAGTATGGTACCGCCCACATTGGCCTCGGCCGTGAACGAAACGTTACCCCAGCGTGCCATCCGATAGTTGGCATGCGCAAAGATTGGGATCAGCGGTTTTTCGTAAAGCGAGAAACCCGTGCCCACACCAAGCGCCCAGTGCTTGGATAGCTGCTTGGCGGCGATAAACTGGGTAAGTACAGGTGTGGTTGCAGGCACATCGAGTGCTATGCCCGTACCAACGGTGGCACGCAACGTATAGTTGCGTTGCTGCGCCCGGGCGGATGTGGCCAGCACCAAGGCACACGAAATCATGATGATACGAATCGTCTTCATTGGATAGTAATCTTTATTTGTTTAACAATCTGGAGTGCCGACGTCAGACGGCTGGTATCGGCATACACCTTGCCATCGCTACCATCGGCACTACTGTGACCGATGAGATGGGCCACAAACGATTTCTTGCCAGAGGTGGTATCAACAATGGCGGCATAAACCACAGCAGGCTGTCCGCTACCCTCCGTACCACCCGAATAGTTGGCATCGCCCACCTTGGCATGCTTGGGATAGGCATCGTTCCAATCGATAGAGTGATTAAACTCGGCCTTAACCACAAACTGGGCAGGCATCTGCTTTGGATGCATGCTCACCTCAAAGTCGGCCCGAGGTGTGGCACCCGTCAGGCCATCGGCCATCGGCTGATCCTTGGTGGGCAGATACAGTCCATCGGCATACACCACACCGCGCTGATGGCACCAGTGGGGCAATGCCTCCTTACGGCGGTTGCCTTTAGCCCCCTGCCATCCCTGCGTGCCCGCCTTATACGACACGTATAGCGTAGAGAGGTAGCGCCCATCCATGTCCTCTACCCACACAGCCACCTGCGGCGGATTCTTCTTGTTAATACCAAGAATCAGCGGATAGTCGTGGAGCCAGTTGGCGCCTTTTTCCACCTCCACCTTCACATCGCCGGTTACATACTCCATGCGTTCTTTCTCGCATCCCGAGAAAAGCATCATCGCACATGCTAATAATAATGTAGTCATCTTCTTCATCTTATTAAAAATTAAAATGATTCATGCCGCAAAGTTACGGCTGATGACCGAAACCTGCAATAGCCAGTGATACTTGGTTAACAATCTGTGATACAAATCACGCTTCTGGGATGAAATGTTACGCTGCAGGGATAAAATGCAACGATATTATTTGTTCAGGCACAAAAAACACCGTATCTTTGCAGCCGAAATTAAACTGTAAATCATGAAACAATTATCAAAAGAGCTGGCTACCATAGCCCTGGCTGTTATCTTTCTGTTATCGTTTCTGCAACCGTTTGGTATCGACCAGATGAGCCATAACCGCATGCTGCTGATTATGGGTGGTGCGATACTCGCCGTGCTATCATCGGCGGTATCGTTCGCTATTGTAAAAAAGCTGTTCCATTGCGACTGGCACGATACACAGGGATTGCTGCTCATGCACGCCGTAAACATTCCGTTGCTATCGGCCCTCACCCTTTCGCTGGTTTCGTGGTTTACATGGGATTCGTTTTCTAAGGCCTGGTACTGCACAGCCGGCGAGTTCTCGGTTATCAACTATCTCAAGGCATGCCTTGAGGTAACGCTTATCTCGTTCTTTATCTTCATCCTGCAGCTGTATCGCATGCGCAACAACCGCCTGCAGCAGGAACTCGACGAGGTGAGAGCCATCAACCAACTACTTGACGACCGACAGACCGACGAGCCGAGGAAAGCCGACAGCGAGCCCTCTGCCCCATGCACGCTGACAGGCAATGCCAAGAACGCTATACTGGAAGTGGTGCCGGAGCGTATCATCTACATCGAGTCGATGTCGAACTATGCCAACATCTGCTATCTCGACGGCGATACCCTCCAGCACCACACCCTGCGTATTACCATGAAGCAGCTCCGAGAGAGCCTGGCCGCCTACACCTTCCTGGTGCCCTGCCATCGTGCGTTCCTGGTTAATCTCAACTTCGTGGCTTCCATCTCCGGTCGTCCCTCAACAGGCTGCACCCTCCAGATGTTCCAGGTTGAAAAGACAATCCCCGTATCCCGTTCGTACACCCAGGAAATCCACGCCCGCCTGCTGTAATGCGGCGTAACATACAGAAGTAAAGATGCAGGGCATCCTGAACATGAATGCCTGCATCTCCTTTATCGAGCCCGAAGACGAATACCTGACTCAGGACAGTGTTCGTTTTCATGAGCGCCTTGGTTACCAAAAAGTTGCTCACTTCCACCAGTGCGGCAAGAAATTCAATCGATGGTACGACATGATCTGGATGGAGAAAATGATTGGCGAGCACTTATAAATGAGCGGGCGTGTTCGATGCAAGGGCATCGAGACGAATTCTAATTTCATTTTCTTATTTTTTTTAAATCTTTTTATTTTGCATAAAACATAAGATATTCCTCCAAATGAGCTTTGATATAATCAATGGTATGATGTCCTTCGTTTAAATGATTCTGAACCAGAACGCCACGGACTGCCAATCTTTCTGCCAGTTGCGCACATCCTCGATAAAATCCACCTTCGTCCTCACTTCCTGCATCAAGATAAATCTCCATAGTTAAAGGCAAAGTACACTTCTGAACCAGGAAAAGCGGATTATTTGCTTTCCATTGCTCACTGGTTCCGAAATAATGCAGGTCGTCATCATCCAATACGTCTTCGATGGCAGGCATGTGACCGCCTACTCGCTCAAATAAATAAGGATGGCGGAAAGCGTAGTTCAAGGCAATGAAGCCTCCAGCCGAAACCCCTCCAATGCAACGTACACTCGTTTTGTATTTTTTCTCTACAATTGGCATCACCTCGTTAAAGAAATAATCTTCGAAAGCACCTAATCCTAGCGCATCTTCCATCCTTGGGCAGACAATTAGCATTGGTTTTACCCTGCCATCGGCAATCATTCTGTCTGCAACGGTTTGTATATCCAAAGCATGAATAATAGACTCGTCGCCACTACGCCCGTGCATAAAATAGAGAACAGGTAATCCCTCGCAAAAATTGGTTGGCACATAAATCGTAACAGCCATAGTCTTACCTAGAGTTCGGCTTTGTATTTCTATTGTATCAATTCTTGATTTAATCATCCTCTTCATAATTATTCAATTACAAAACTAGT
>NZ_FNRF01000004.1 GCF_900107775.1 Xylanibacter ruminicola | reverse complement strand
GTTTGTCTATGCAAGCTCTCCATTCTTGTTTTTTTAGCTCTTTATGCATTATTTCTAAAATTTCTTGCCCTAAAATTTGCACAGCTCAAAAAATCTTAGTACCTTTGCACCCGCATTTGAGCGATGGGTGTTTTCCAGAGTGGCCAAATGGGGCAGACTGTAAATCTGCTGTCTTTCGACTTCGGTGGTTCGAATCCATCAGCACCCACAAAAAAAAGAGATCTGCAACGCAGGTCTCTTTTTTGTTTCCCTTCCTCCTTCGTCCTTCCTCCTTCGTCCTTCCTCCTTCGTCCTTCCTCCTTCGTCCTTCCTCCTTCGTCCTTCCTCCTTCCTCCTTCCTCGTAACTAATACTCCGTCTTATCTGTCTTCTCAGTCCACAGTCGGAAGGTGTGTAGCGCCTCGTCGCGTAGTAGTGGCACAATGGGCACCGTACGCTTGTCCATGGGGCGTTCCAGCTCCTCGTAGATGAAATCATCGGCAAACTGGATATCTCGGGCATCCTTACGGGTGTTGCCGTAGAATATCTTGCTGATACGCGCCCAATAGATGGCGCCTAAGCACATCGGACAGGGTTCGCACGAGGTGTAGATGGTACATCCCGACAGGTCGAATGTACGCAGCTTAAAGCATGCCTTTCTGATGGTATTAACCTCAGCATGAGCTGTAGGGTCGTTATCAATGGTTACACTGTTGCTGCTACCAGCAATGATTTCGCCGTCCTTTACAATGACAGCCCCAAAGGGACCACCGCCTCGCTCAACGCTTTCGTTGGCGAGGCGGATGGCTTCCCTCATAAATTTCTTATCTTGTTCTGTTATCATCCGCAATTATTGTTTGTTTTCAGCATCAATAGCCTTGATTTTTTCGCGTATTAGGTTCATATCGTCCTTCAACTTCTGTACCTTGCGGTTCATCTCGTCAATCAGGCTGTTACCCTTCTTCGAGCTGGCATTCAGGAATCCCAGGTTGTTCTCGTAGGTCTGAATCTCCGACTTCAGGTTCTCGTACTGACGGAACAGGCGTGTGCGCTCGTTGTCGAGGGCATTCTCGCCGCGCTCAGCTACGTTCTTCAGGTTCTGCTTAAAGTTGTTCAGCTTGCGCTTGGCCACGCTGATGTTCAAATCCTTATACAACTTGTCCAGCACAGCGTGGTACTCCTTGTACAGCTTATCCTTCTCTTTATAAGGTACGTGACCTACAGCGTTGTACTCATCAACCAGTTTCTGTACCTTTTCGGCCACCTCTTCGCCAGTCTCTGTAGCCAGAGCCTTCAGCTGCTCAATGATACCCAGCTTCTTATCCAGGTTCTCGCGCTCCTCGCCACGTGCACCGGCACCAGCGGCATTGCGGGCCTCGAAGAAGGTGTTGCAGGCTGCCAGGAACTCCTCCCACAGCTGGTCGCCCAACTTCTTAGGCACCATACCAATAGTCTTCCACTCCTTCTGCAGAGCGATGAACTTATCGCTGGTAGATTTCCATTCGGTCGACGCCTGCAGTTCCTTGGCCTTCTCAATCAGGGCGCGCTTCTTCTCGGCATTCTCCTTGAAGGTTTCTTTCAAGCCCTTGAAGTAAGCTGCCTTACGACCAAAGAAGTCGTCGCAGGCAGCGCGGAAACGCTCAAATATCTTCACGTTCATCTTCTGAGGTGCAAAACCAATGGTCTTCCACTCAGTCTGAATATCGATAATCTGCTTGGTGTGCTTCTCCCAATCGCCACTGCCCTTGTTCTCCTCGGCAGCAATGGCCTCTACCTTCTCACAGAGCACGGTCTTACGGGCCAGGTTGTCTTCCTCCTTGGCGCGAACACCCTCAAAGTGCTGCTGGTGGCGCTTGTTGATAACGCTCGATGCAGCCTTGAAGCGGTTCCAGATCTCCTCGCGCTGCTCCTTGGCAACAGGACCAATCTCGCGATACTCCTGGTGCAGCTTCTGCAACTGGTGGAAGGCGCTGATTACATCCTCCTCGTCGGCCAGCTTCTCGGCAGCCTCGCAAAGAGCGGTCTTCAGCTCCAGGTTCTTCTTAAAGTCGTACTCGCGTGCTTCGCTGTTCAGGCGCAGCATATCGTAGAACTGCTCTACGTACAGCTGATAGTTACGCCACAGCTCGTTGGCCTTATCAGCTGGCACATTCTTAATTTCGCGCCACTGCTCCTGCAGGGCCTTGAACTCCTTGTAGTTCTTGTTGGCCTCGTCGGGGGTAGTAACCATGGCCTTAATGCGGTCGATGATAGCCAGTTTCTTGGTCAGGTTCTCCTGCTTTTCAGCCTCCTGCTCCTTGAAAATCTTGGCGCGCTTTTCCTTGATGATGCCCATCTCGGCCTTGAAAGCCTCTTCCTGCTCGTCGGGCGTGTACTGGTACTGCTCAGGATCGCCACCTGCATCCAGGTAAGCCTTGAGCTTAGCCTCACGCTCGGCTACATGCAGTTTGTAGAACGACGACTTCAGATACTCTACTTCGTCCTTCTGTGGAACTTCCTCGCCATGTGCAATGTCCTGCAAACGGTGCAGCACATCGGCTTTGGTCTCGTAAACCACACGAGTCTGCTCCTCGGCCTGCTCAGCTGCTGGCTCCGAGTTTTCAGTTGTTTCTACTTGAGAGGTAACCTCTTCGTTAACTACTTCTTCGTTTTTACCCAGTTCGAGGGTATTCTCTTGAGAGTCCATCATTTAACTATTAAATTACTACTAAATGATGCTTAGCATCATCAACATTTGGGGTCAAAATTAAACATTATTATTTAATTAACCTAATTTTTTGGCGTTTTTTTGCGTTTTTGAGGCCTAAACCAGTCGTTTATGACGGAAAATGCCCCATGCAATAGCCGAAATGGCGACAGAAATGATGACTGCCAAGATGAATCCCCATGGTTTGGATTCCATGCCGTTGATTAGGTTCATACCGAACATCGACGTCACCAGCGTAGGTATCATCATCAGGATGGTTACCGTAGTAAGTGTACGCATCACGGTGTTCATGTTGTTATTGATAATACTTTGATAAGTGTCCATGGTCGACTCAAGAATGTTCGAGTAAATCATGGTGGTTTCGCGGGCCTGCGTCATCTCAATGGTTACGTCCTCAATCAGGTCGGCATCCAACTCGTCGATCTGCAGTTTGAACTTCAGTTTCGACAGCAGGGTCTCGTTACCACGGATAGAGGTCTGGAAGTAGGTGAGCGAGTCTTGCAGTCGGCTCAGGCCAATCAGACTCTCGTTGTTCACCTCTTTGTCCAGGTTGCGCTTAGCCTTATCTACCAGCATCGAAATCTGCTTCAGGCGCTTCAGGTACCAAACGGCACTTGAGAGGAACAGACGGAAAATCATATCTACGTGGTCGGTAAAGCCCTCGCCACGCTTCTGCTGGAAACTCACGAAATCAATCATTACGTTTGTCTCGTAAAAACAAACGGTAATAGTCACATCACGTTTATGAATGATACCCAAGGGCACAGTGGTGTATGGCGTACGCGATCGTATCTCTTTCACGTAAGGGATACGCAGGATAATCAGCATCCATCCGTCGTCGTACTCGTAACGGGCACGCTCATCGGTATCGCTGATGTCCGACATGAAGTAGTCGGGTATATTAAACTTCTCTTCGAGTTCGCGCTGGTCGTCTTCGGTGGGGCATGTCACCTGTATCCAGCAATTGGGCTGCCAGTCCTTTATCTGGGTCAGTCCGCCTTGGGTATTCCAGAATGTCTTCATTTTGCTAATCCGTTTGACAAGTGGTAATTAACAATCAATACTTTAGCGGCAAGAGGATTAGCGGTCTTGCCTGCCACCCTCCAGCCTAACAGTTGTAACTATTCGCCGGGTAATCGTCCATAATGTTTGTTATTAAATTGATTTATCGTGTGCAAAGGTAAAAAGAAAAATTGAAAAAACAAATTTTTAAGGCACGAATTACGCGAATTACACGAAAGTTTTCGATTGTGTATAAAAATAATCCGTGTTAATTCGTGTAATCCGTGCCAAAAAATTACTTCTCAGGAATAACCTCGAGTGTGTGCTTCAGCAGTGTCCAGAATGGATCTACAGTAGCAATCAGGGCACGCTCGGTAGTGGTGTGAGGCGACTTCATGGTGGGGCCGAAGCTTACTACATCCAGGTGTGGATACTTACCCAGGATGATAGAGCACTCCAGTCCGGCATGGTCAACCTGGATGATGCCATCCTGGCCGAACAGAGCCTTATATTCCTTGCAGAGCAGGTTCAGAATCTCGCTCTCGGGGTTGGGATCCCAGCCGCCGTAGCTGCCAGCTGTCTCAACCTTCATACCTGCCATGTTAAAGCAACTCTCAAGTGTCTTTACAATATAGTCCTTCATATCCTCACGACTTGAACGAGCCAGGATCTTCAGCGAAGCCTTACCCTCGCTAATGTTGATGATGGCCAGGTTGCTCGATGTCTCTACAACGTTAGGATAGCTGGGAATCATACGGATTACACCGTCGTGGCAGCCATAGATGGCGTTAATCAGGTTGTCCTGAATCTCAACAGGCACCTCCATCTTTGGTGTCTCTACATCCTCGCACAATACCTCGATGCCACTCTCAATGCCTTTATACTCGTCCTGGAAATCGTCCTGCCAGTCGGCAGCCAGTTCCTTCAGGGCTGCTACATTCTCCTTGGGCAGTGTGAGCACAGCCTCGGCCTTGAATGGGATGGCGTTTCGCATGTTACCACCCTGCCAGCTGGCCAAACGGGCCTCACACTCCTCGATAGCCTCACGAACCACGCGAACCAGCAGCTTGTTGGCATTACCGCGACCCTCGTGAATCTCCAGTCCCGAGTGTCCGCCACGCAGACCCTTTACGGTTACCTTCACAGCAGCGTCGTCGGCCTCGGTCTCTACCTCTTTATAATCCAGAGTAGCAGTTACGTCGATACCACCAGCGCTACCAATCACAAACTTACCCCAGCACTCAGAGTCCAGGTTCAGCAGAATGTCGCCATTCAGCTCGCCTGCGGGCAGGGCGTTGGCACCAAACATACCAGTCTCCTCATCGGCAGTAATCAGTGCCTCGATAGGTCCGTGCTTCAAGGTCTTATCCTCCATCACAGCCATGATGGCAGCTACGCCTAAGCCGTTGTCGGCACCTAAGGTAGTACCCTTGGCCTTTACCCACTCGCCGTCAATCCAAGGCTCAATGGGGTCGGTCTCAAAGTTATGAGTGCTCTCAGGTGTCTTCTGTGGAACCATGTCCATGTGTGCCTGCAGAATCACACCCTTCTTCTTCTCCATACCAGGCGAAGCGGGTTTGCGCATCACAATGTTATCAGCGGGGTCCTTAAAGGCCTCTACACCTACCTGCTTGGCAAAGTCAAGCAGAAACTGTTGTACTTTCTCCAAATGTCCAGAAGGACGTGGAACCTGTGTCAGTGCATAGAAATTCTTCCAGATGCACACTGGGTTCAGATTCTTAATTTCACTCATAGTTTTTCTTTTTTTTACGAGGAAGGAGGAAGGAGGAGGGAGGAAGGAGAATACTTCCTCAGTTCCTTAATCTCACAACCTACAAGTTTATACTATTTTTGATTCTAGATAATGCTTTAATCCCGACATGACCTTCGATAGGTGCTCTGCCTTAAGTTCTGCTTCATGTAGTTCTTCGGCAGAAATATATCCTAATGATTCCGAGATATCCAATTGGCAGGAAACTTCAGAAAGGGAACCGAATGCAATCTCAAGAAAATGAATTCTCTCCTTTATTGAGCTCCGTCCTAATCCCTCTGCTATATTTGAAGGTACAGAAATAACAGCTCTCCGTATTTGATCACATAATGCATAATTCTCCTTTTGTGGATATTTCTCTAGTAGAGAATACACGTATATCACAAAGTCTTTTGCAATATGATATGCATCAACTTTCTTATAGAAAAAATCATTCATTTCTCCTTCCTCCTTTCTCCTTCCTCCTTCCTCGAAACCCTTTTGGTAAACATCAAGGCTGCCCAGGCGTAGATGCCTAATGCAATCACCAGCATCGTCTGCACGGTATGTACTATCAGCACAAACCAGAGGGCATGCTCATCAGCCACACCATAGAGAATCAGCATGGTCTTGATGGCAAAATGCCAGGGCCCGGCACCATTTGGCGTAGGCACGATAACGGCAAAGTTGGCTACCACAAACGATACCAACGCACAGCCGATACCTAAGTTCTCGGTAAAGTCGAAGCAGAAGAAGGTGAGGTAGTAATGCAGAAAATACATCACCCAGATGCCTATCGAGAAAAACAGATAGAGTGGCAGGTTGCGCACACCCTTCAGCGAGAGCACACCTTCCCAGATGCCACCTAACGTCATTTTTACCTTATTATATATAGAGAAGTTTTTCAGCAGCAGGTGCAGCAGTATCAGTACTGCCACAGCGCAGATGGCCGTTACCACCCATCCCATTGCCGAGAAACCACCTAGTATCCTGTCGAGCGATGTACCTGTTTTGCGGAAGAAGGTACCAAACACGCTCATTTCAACCAGTAGGATAATACCCGAGTAGATCATCACGATGAGCGTATCTACTGCACGCTCTGTAACAACCGTGCCTAAGGCTTTCGAGAATGATATGCCGTCGTAGCGCTTAAGTATGGCGCATCGCGAAAACTCTCCGATACGTGGAATAATCAAACTGGCAGCATAGCTGATAAACACCGCATGTATGCAAGTGCTGGCCCTATTGATAGCAGGTCCTTCCTCCTTCGTCCTTTCTCCTTCCTCCTTCGTCCTTCCTCCTTCATCCTTCGTCCTTCGTCCTTCCTCCTTCCTCGTAATAATAGGTTCCAAAGTCTGCTTCCATCGCCAACCACGAAACATCTGCGCCAGGATTCCAAAAGGGAATGATAGCAGCATCCAAGTCCAGTTCATTTCCTCAGTCAGCACATGACTGATGCTTGAGAAGTCCTCACCACGATACATCCACCACAAAATGGCGCCGCCAAGCACAAATGGCAGCACCACTTTAGCAACGCTACTGATGATGTTTTTTAATTCCATGGGTGCAAAAGTACGAATAAACGAGTGAAATACAAAACAAATCCCAATTTATTTTTATTTCCGAGTGAAAGTACCTTCGGCGAAGCCAAAGTACGAATAATAATTGATACGTGTCAAAGAAAGCTCTCTTTTTTGCCTTTTTTCTACTATTTTCTTGGCTGTGTGCGATAACAGTCGTACCTTTGCAGCGGTTTTAAGGATAACAAATAAATAAAAGATTAGAGAAAGGAATTAATTATGGTAACTTTAGAGACAAGTTTTTTATTAATGACCATGGCTGCCTTCGCATTAGCTGTATCACTGGTAGTAACCGTTGCTGTTAATGTAGACAACAATAAGTAATTGAACAAAAATTGAAAAATGGAGTCGCAGATTTTCTAATCTGCGATTTTTTTTGCTCTATATTTTGGTATTTCGCTCACTTATTCGTACTTTGGCTTCGCCCAAGGTACTCCCGTTCGGAAATAAAAATAAATCGCGATTTATTTTGTATTTCGCTCACTTATTCGTACCTTTGCCCCCATGAAACAAGTTCGACCCAAGAAAAATCTCGGTCAGCACTTCTTGACCGACTTGAATATCGCCAAGCGTATTGCCGATACCGTTGATGCCTGTCCCGACATTCCTGTACTGGAGGTTGGTCCTGGCATGGGTGTGATGACTCAATATCTCGTAGAGAAGCCCCGTCCCTTCAAGGTGGTCGAGATCGACCGCGAGAGTGTGGCTTATCTGCAGGAACATTTCCCTGAATTTACGAGTCCTCTTCCTCCTTCCTCCCTCCTCCTTCCTCGAGAAATCATCTCAGCTGATTTCTTGAAGATGGACCTTCGTGAGGTGTTTGATGGTCAGCAGTTTGTGCTCACCGGCAACTATCCATACGATATCTCATCGCAGATTTTCTTCAAGATGCTCGACAATAAGGATTTGATTCCCTGTTGCACGGGTATGATACAGCACGAGGTGGCAGTACGTATGGCTTCGCAACCTGGCAACAAGCAGTATGGTATTCTGTCGGTATTGATTCAGGCCTGGTACAATGTGGAGTATCTCTTCACCGTCGAGCCAGGCGTGTTCAATCCGCCTCCCAAGGTGCAGAGTGCCGTTATCCGCATGACGCGTAACGAAGTGGCCGATCTGGGTTGCGACGAGCAGCTGTTCCGTCGTGTGGTAAAAGCCACCTTCAATCAGCGTCGCAAGATGCTGCGTGTTTCTCTTCGTCAGATTTTCGACGCCAATCATCCTGCCCCCGCAGGCTTCTTCGACGATGAGATAATGACTCGCCGCCCCGAGCAGCTCTCCATCCCCCAGTTCATCGCCCTCACCAACAAAGTCGCAAGTGCTTTAAAATAGATGAATATCATCGTTATTGTTGACAGTTACTTAAAAAATCTTAGTATTTTGCACGTAAATAGGTTTATATAAATTTAATTTCTTAATTTTGTACCCAAAATAGGTTTCATAGATTGATAAATCAAGGAACATGGCAAGACTTATAGTTAGAAATGTAGGACCAATAAAGGATGTGGATATTGAGCTAAGGAAGGTCAATGTCTTCATGGGGCCTCAAGGTTGTGGCAAGAGCACTCTTGCTAAAATCATCAGTTTTTGTTCCTGGCTTGAGAAAGATAGTGATGCTACGATGAAAGCCGAGACGGGTGGTCTTGTGTCATTAATGATGAAGTTCCATAGAATGGAAGGCTATTTCCAGGATGAGTCAGAACTGGCATACATTGGAGATGATGTGGCCTTTTTCTATCATTTCCCTGAACCATTCCCTCTCAATTGGAAATCTGACGATTTTGCCCCATCTCACTTTCGCCAAGATGAGTTTATTTTCCATAAGGCTCAGCGAAGTGTCAACCCTAAGGTGATATATATTCCTGCTGAGAGAAATTTCGTGTCTGTTGTACCTAATCTTCAAAAATACGCGGAGCAAGACGATTCTCTTCAGAGTTTTGTGAACGACTGGTTCGTTGCAAAAAAGGCATATACAGAAAAACAGCCGCTGAAGATAGAAATGTTGGGTATAGAGTATTATTACAGTTCTAAGACTGATAGCGACATTGTGGTTATGGCTGGACAAAAGATTAGGCTTAGCCAGTCAAGTAGCGGTTTTCAGTCAGTTGTGCCATTAATGGCTTTGCTGAGCTATCTGTCATCAACAATCTATGAAGAAAACAAACCTTTTTCGCCAGCAGAAAACGAACAGATGAGAGAGATTCTTTCGCGTGTATCGAGTGAAGCCAAAGATGGAATGGAGCAGAAACTGATAGACCGCATAAAAGGATTTCTTCAGGGAAAAGTATATACTCATACCCAGTTTGTCGTTGAAGAACCTGAGCAGAATCTGTTCCCAAATACGCAGTGCCAACTGATGTATCATCTGCTAAGTTGTTTGAATCATGGCAAAGCACACCGTGCTGTAATAACAACACACAGTCCCTATATACTTTATGCTCTTAATAATTGCTTATTGGCAAATATTGTCCGGGAAGAATTTCTTAAAGAAGAAAATGCAGAGTTGAACATAAATTGTTTAGATGTTGTTATAGCTCCTGGCGATGTGGGCGTGTGGGAAATAGAGAATGGAAGCATGAAAACATACGGTGAGGAATCTGCCAACAGTACTATACAAGATAAAGATGGACTGATAAGACAGAACTACTTCAATAGTGTGATGGGCGACGTGATGCGTGATTTTAATAATCTGCTGATGTATAAGGACTAAAATCTGAGATGGAAAAGATATTCAGAGAAACTGAGCGATTTGAGTCCGACTTCTATATTGGAGACTATACGCGATATTCAGAGAGTCATCCGACTTGCGGAAAGACGGGTGTTGTAATGTCAAACATGCCGTTTGCAGATATCAAAACACTTCATTTCGAAAACAAACAGCATATACCTGTATTGGCTGTCAACTTCGAGAAGAATTTGAGCTATTTTAGGGGCAATGATCACGAACTTGTTTCGAATTGTGAATGTATGCTTGTTTCAGACAAGGCTCGTAAGAAGGGGTGGCTGGTGTTGGCAGAGTTGAAATATTGTGGTGGAGATCCAAGAACGGTGAATGATAATTTTGAGAAAGCTCTTTCACAGGTAAAGGACACTTTTCTATATTTGAGAGATATAAAACACTTGTTTGGTGAGTCCGACTACCGGTATATATGGGTTGTTTCTCTTCCAGAGCATGACGAAATGATACCATTCAGCCAGTTCTATCCATCACCCGAACGTATTCTGACTTACAAAGAGCAGCTTCATGTTAACCTGATATGTTCGAATACAATTGAGATTCGCACTCATCAACATGTAAAGGTAGAGTAAACTGGTTCTGCCAATTATCTCACAGGCATCAATCTACGTCCCGTCGCCATGACGCGTAACGAGGTTACCGATCTGGGTTGCGACGAACAGTTGTTCCGTCGCGTGGTAAAAACCACTTTCAACCAGCGTCGCAAGATGCTGCGTGTTTCTCTTCGTCAGATTTTCGACGCCAACCATCCTGCCCCCGCCGGATTCTTCGACGACGAGATGATGACCCGCCGTCCCGAGCAACTCTCCATCCCCCAGTTCATCGCCCTCACCAACAAAGTCGCATCGGCATTATAACCCCGCTCGCATAAAGCTCGCTCCACCCGCCCTCGCTCTTTGGGGGCTGCTCGCCCCCAGCCGCGCGGCATACCCCTCGGTGTTTTCAGGTATTAGATAATTTGCAATCGACTAACGAAAATAAACATTTAATGTTTAAATACGCTAGTCGATTGTTACTCTGTTACTAATGAGAGCTTACTAAATCTGTAAGTTCCCAATAGATTAACATGTTTTTCTCCAACCATGATTCAGCAAATCCTGCTCAAGGGTACCATTCTCAACTGTATAGTTGAGATAATCTTTCAATACCCATTCGAAACTTTTCTTGGCTCCATCTTCGGTATAATCGTAACCCACCAAGTCTAATTCCGGACAATAGGCATGAAAAACATCATCTTCCTTAAACAGAATGACTGAAACATCAACCTTTATTCCTTTATTGTTAATTACAACTGTATACATCAGTTAATATATTGATTATTCCAATTCAAGCTTCTGCTTAGCTAAAGCAGTAACTTCATTGACAAAGTCTTCGGTTGGTTGAATTTTGGGTACAACATCCTCTTCTGTTAACCCAAAGAAATCTCCATAATCGCCAGTAAGACGCATCTGGAACAGCTGGTTATAGAATTTCCCAAAATCCTTTGGCACTTTACCTGTCATCACAAACTGCTGACCAAACTGGTTTATGTTACCCTCATGACTTTTTGTACGGATACCGTGGGCTATCAGTAAGGCAGATGCTGCATAATAAGCAGCGTAGTAAAGTCTATTAGCTGTCACCTCCAGACAATTAATCTGAAGATTCTTCTTCGCCTGATCAAGAGCTATGAATGCTCGTTCAATACGGTAAAGAACAACGTCTTTCCTGTTTTCTTCACTTAACCCCATAATCTGATTCCATCTTCAGTTACGTTTTCGCGGAAAGGACTGCTAATACTGCTATCCCAATCATGTTTGGTGTATAAGATAGCATTGATGCACTGATTATAGTCCCACCCCAATTCACGCAATGGATAAGAATAATCATCAATATCCTGAGAGGTTATGCGATCTTTATCAAGCAGGATAAGCACATCCCAATCAGAGTCTTCACGAGCATCACCACGTGCTCTTGAGCCAAAGAGAATAACTGTAGCTCCCTTTGGTACTATCTGACTAGCCTTACCTCTTATGGCATTCACGATTTGATTATGCGTTGCCGTTGTCATCTTATGCTATATTATATATCCGCCGCAAAGATAAGATATATTTTTGAAACTTGCAAGTTTTTTGAAAAGAAGATGAACATTTTTTTGTTGTTAATCTTCCGCTCGTCGGGGCTGTCTGCCCCTTGCCGCGGGACGCTCCCTGAGTGTTTAAGCATGGTGTTAGATATTTGCAATCGACTAGCAAATTTAAACATTAAATGTTTATTTTTGCAAGTCGATTGTTGTGTAAAGGACCTTTTTAAAAATAATCTTTTCTAAAAAAAGGTGAATCGAAGAAAAATATTTGTTCATACAATGATGTCACGTTTGAAACTACGAAGTGATTTCAACTCGCCAACAAACTCATCGTCTGTCATACTATCATCACCCCATATGCCATAATATTTCTTAGCTGACACACGCTTTGGAGTTTTATCCTTTAGCGATTTTTTCATTGTAATCATAAATTATTTATTTAATACTTCCTGTCTTTAATTCACTTTCCAGGAAACTATACACATATCGAGGACTCTGATAATATAGACGAGTCGAATCACGCATCAAACGGGTATATGTATCAGAATTAAGCACTGTAGCTAAAGCGTCTTCCATTGATAGATTCGAATCATTATCTATCAATAACAACGCGAGATTTTTAACCATGTCAAGTTTCATTTGCTCTTGCTCGTTCATATACGTTTCAATAATTTGATTGCACGTTCAGTTCCAAAATAATACTGAAAGGTTATTCCCTTCATATGGCGCAAGTTATGCACCAAAGTTGGTAAATCAATAGTGCGCGTCTCATATTTCCAGAGTTGTACGCCCACACGATCATCTGCAATAGGTCCAATCACAACATCATAATCGTGAGCAGGGAAACATGTATCATTATTGCGGTTCAACAAGATAAATTTAGCCCAATCTTCACTATAATCATCAAATCGAAGAACTTTCAATTCATTCATCAGTTCGTCGTCAACTTCATAGCTCAAAACCACAGGCACACCAGTTTCCATTTGTTCAACCTTTGTTTTGGCCATATCCATTGCTTGAGCATATTCACGAGACAAATAAAAACCTTGTCCAAAATCTTTGTTTTGCTTCGATTTTTTTAGATCAACCTCGGAAAAATCAACATTTGTACCATGATAGAGAATCATACCAGTTGTCCTCCTTTCCTGTGGCAGTATTCTGCAATATCAGCAATCATAGATTGGAACGACTGTGTATGCACATAATCATAATGCTGGTCAATAAACTCAATACCCTTGTATCTTTTCAGATAATTAAAGGCTTGTTTGAGTGTCAAACCATAACGCCGCCCAAATTCTAAAGAGAAAATGAGTGTCCATTCCAATTTATCGTGATTACTGTATCCCATAATCGATGATGCATATCCTATTTTTGCCGCAAAGATAGGATATATTTTTGAAACTTGCAAGTTTTTTGAAAAGAAGATTAATAAAATAGTGTTTAAGCATGGTATTAGTAATGGCGCCTTTGGCGCATAAGCAATATAAGCCGTAGTCCCGGCTTGCCAAAAAGGCACGAGAAGTCGTCGGTCTCTGCGACTTTGAGTTTAAGCCTCTCTCCATGTGGGGAGAGGCTTGGTGAGGAGAGAATTTTCTTCGGTTCACTTCTTTTTGAAAAGAAGGTGAACAAAATAAAGTTAAATCAAGCCAGGAGGATTTTTTTATTCTTTATTGGCTTTTTCTTTGGTTATTTCAGATAAAAGGTGTACTTTTGTGCCCGAATTCTCGTCATGTCCACGCCGGATTCAAGGCAATCGTGCCAAGAAGTGGAAGGGTGGGTAGCGAGTTTTCGTACATATTAAAGGCGTTTACAAGCGCTACGTTTGAGACCATCTGGAATCTCGCAAATTCACAATAGTTGTCTTGAACATAGCAACGGTAGATGCTCTCGGGATGTGTTTATACGCGTCCCCTATCTCCATATGTGGGGTAGGGTGATTTGTATTCATATCGGCGTGGGCTCTGGCGTTGTCTGTTCTTACAACTATGGGCAATGCGAGAGCCTCAGGTGGTGGAATAGGCAGCGACGATTCCACGCTTTTTTTATGTCTTGCCGCTAAGACTTTGGCGCGCATAAAAAACAGTAGGCCGATATGGATGCATTGACTAATGCTAACAAGGCTACATCACCAATAACATGCTGTGGACTTACCCCCATGGCCATCCCCGAAGCTGTAAATACACAAAAAGGGGTGTCGGTAGAATACGCTCCAGATCCTGATAAGCGTTGGTATGTACTCCGTGCCTCCTATGGTCGTGAGATATTAGCCGAGCAGCTGCTCATCCAGAGTGGTGTTTATGCCTACGTTCCCAAACGCTATGCCTATATCGAGGTTAAGGGGCGCCCCAAAAAGGTGTTGCAATGCCTCATTGCCAATATCGTGTTCGCCTATCTCACGCCCAGGCAGGCCATGATGTTCGTTCGTAATAACGATCCCGATGAGCCTTCGCCTGTGCCGCAGCTGTCTGAGTTCCTCAGCTTCTACTACAATCACTTTGTCGAGGGTGAGAACTGGCGTAACCCTCCGCTTACTATCCCCGAGCACGAGATGCTCAACTTTATCCGTGCCACCTGCACTAACGACGAGAATCTGCTGATGCTCCAAGGTGGCGACTTCCATTACAAGACCGATGATGAGGTCGAGGTTATCTGTGGTCAGTTCAAAGGTGTTCGTGGTCGTGTCATCCGGGCTCGCGGTCAGCAGCGAGTTCTCGTAGCTCTCACCGCCCTCAACTGCCTCTGCGCCACTGCTTACATCCCAACCCCGTTCCTCCAGAAAATATAACCCCTCAAAAACCGTCAATTAATTCAAAACCCCTAACGAATTAATTCATTGCCCCTTTTGAATTAATTCACCGCACTTCGAGGCCCTCTTCCCCCTAAAGATTTACGTACCCCTGTTAAGGGGTACTCCAATCTTGGGGGAGGCCTCTCAATTTCGAGGAAAAAACAAATTGATTTTGAGTCAAAATTAACTTGTTTATGAGTAGAAATCAACTTGATTTTCGGTGAAAACTAATAAGGAAAAATATCCCTATCCCTTACACCCCTCTTCCTATAGCCCCACCTCTCTATAAAGAGAGGGTGGGGACTATATAGAGAGGGGGTTAAGAAGGGATGAGGATATTGCTTATAAGTGCCCGATGTCGTGGTTGATTCACCGGCATGTAGTACAGTTACCTTGAGAGGTTTGTGATTTGTTAAATATTTTGGATACATTTTCTTTCTTAATTGTTACTATTCGTTTTAACCTCGCAAAGGTATGAAATTGTAATGAACCAACAAAATATCTGTCCCCGTGGGGACATATTTAGTAATTCTTAACGGATACATCATTTTTCCATATTTATTTCAATGAAAATACTTTTAACAGGCGGTGCGGGCTACATTGGTAGTCACACCATTATAGAACTTGACAAAGCTGGTCACAGCGTAGTTGTTGTAGATAACCTTGTGAATAGCAATCCAGAATCTCTGCGACGTGTTGCAAAGATTATTGGAAAGGAAATTCCTTTCTATGAGGTTGATGTACGAGATAAGGAAGCACTTTCAAAAGTGTTTGATGAAAACAAGTTTGATGCAGTCATTCACTTTGCAGGCCTTAAGGCTGTAGGTGAATCAGTAGCAAAACCTTTGGAATACTATCACAATAACATGACCGGCACTTTCGTCCTCTTGGATGTAATGCGCCAGAATCAGTGTAAGAATATCATTTTCAGTAGCTCTGCTACGGTATATGGCGATCCTGCCATTATTCCTATCACAGAGGATTGTCCCAAGGGGCACTGTACTAATCCTTATGGTCAAACCAAGAGTATGCTCGAAGAGGTGCTGATGGATGTCCAGAAAGCCGATCCAGAATGGAATGTGGTATTGTTGCGCTATTTCAACCCTATTGGCGCTCATAAGAGTGGTATGATTGGAGAGAATCCCAATGGCATCCCCAATAACTTGATGCCTTATATCACCCAGACTGCTGTTGGCATTCGCAAAGAGTTGGGAATCTTTGGAAATGACTACGATACCCCTGATGGTACAGGTGTACGTGATTATATTCATGTATGTGATTTGGCTTCAGGCCATGTGGCAGCATTAAAGGCCATCAACAATAAATGCGGCTTAGCTATATATAATCTTGGTACAGGTCATGGCTATAGCGTACTTGACGTTGTCAATGCTTTTATGAAAGTTAACGGTGTTAATGTTCCATATGTTATTAAGCCTCGCAGACCAGGAGATATTGCTACCTGTTATTGCAATCCAGCAAAAGCTAAAGCCGAACTTGACTGGGAGGCCAAGTATGGCATTGATGAGATGTGTCGTGATAGTTGGAATTGGCAAAAGAATAATCCAAATGGTTATGGAAAATAATTTATTTTTTCATCATCTCACAGTAATCGAGATGAAGGAAAACATAACATCAGATTATACTAGATTAAATTTATAGACATTTGAGTCATGACAATGGAAAACTGTAAAATTATTCAATTGCCTAAGATTACAGATCCTCGTGGAAACCTGTCAATCATTGAGCAGATAAAGCAGATCCCGTTTGAAATCAAACGAGTGCATTGGATATATGATGTACCAGGTGGCCTTGACCGTGGTGGTCACGCGTTCAAAGAGACCGAGGAGTTTATTGTGGCTCTCTCTGGTAGCTTTGATGTAGTGTTAGATAACGGAGAAAAGCAGATGGTGTTTCCGCTTAATAGGTCGTACTTCGGTCTGTACGTCCCCAAAGGTATGTGGAGAAAAATGACGAATTTCTCTACTAATTCCTTGGCCTTAGTTCTTTCCTCAACGGAATATGACGAAAAAGACTATGTGGCAGACTACAGAGAATACAAAGCATGGCGTAAGGATTGCTCAAAGGTGCCTACCATCACGGATGCCAAGACCTCGGTGAAACTGAACAATCCTTTAAGCATGAATATGCTGAACGAGGCCAAGAGTGTGTTTGACTGCTCGTTGTGCGAGCTGAATAAGATGCACGATGATGAGGGTAACCTGACCTTCATGTATGAGAATGTACACGTGCCGTTCAATATTAATCGTGTTTTCTATAGTTACGACATCCCTGGCGGTGAAGACCGAGGTGCACATGCCCACAAGGAATGTCATCAGTTTATCATAGCTGCATCAGGAGCCTTTGAGGTGGTACTTGATGATGGCATCAACAAACGTACAGTCCTTCTTAATAGACCTTTCTGGGGCTTGCACGTGCCGCCTGGAATATGGGCCTCTGAACAAGGTTTCTCCTCCGGAAGTATCTGTTTGGTGCTGGCATCCCACGGCTACTCTGAGGCTGACTACATCCGTAATTACGATGATTATTTGGAATATATTAAGACTCAAAGATAATGATTAAGTTATTAGATCTACAGGCTATCACCGCCATGCACGGTGATGAGTATAAGGCAGCGGTAAACCGCGTGATTGATTCTGGCTGGTTCCTGCAGGGTAACGAGAACAAACAGTTTGAGACTGACTATGCCGAGTATATTGGAACAGACCATTGTATTGCTGTGGCCAACGGATTGGATGCGTTGTATCTGTTGATGCGTGGCTACAAGGAACTGGGTATAATGAAGGATGGTGATGAAATCATTGTGCCGGCCAATACCTATATTGCTACTATCATTGCTATTACCCGTAATAATCTTGTTCCCGTTCTCGTAGAACCTACATGGGAGCATTTGGAGATTGACATTGACAAGATAGAGGAAGCCATTACTTCCAAGACTAAGGGCGTGATGATTGTTCACCTCTATGGCCGTGTGTCATATGATGAAAAACTCGGAGAGATTTGTAAGAAATATGGCCTAAAGCTTATGGAAGACTGTGCCCAAAGTCAGGGATGCGCTTGGAAAGGCGTGAAGACAGGAGCATTGGGGGATGCAGCTGCACACTCATTCTATCCAGGTAAGAACCTCGGTGCCTTTGGTGATGCTGGTGCTGTGACTACCAATAATACAGAGTTGGCAGAAGTAATCCGTGCCGTTGCCAATTATGGTAGTCAGAAGAAGTATGTGTTCAAGTATGTTGGCATGAACAGCCGCATGTCTGAGGTGGATGCCGCAGTTTTGGATGTGAAGCTGAAATATTTGGATGAAGATAATAAAAAGCGTCAGGATTTGGCTGCTTATTACTATGAACATATCAATAATCCGTTGATTACGCTTCCCAAACGTATTGACGATGAGAACAACGTTTACCACCAGTTCCCTATTTTCTGTGAGTATCGTGATAAGTTACAGGAATTTCTAAAAGAGAATGGAATACAAACTTTGATTCACTATCCTATTCCTCCTCATAAACAGGAGTGCTACAAGGATTGGAAGTACCGTAGCTATCCTATCACAGAGAAGATTCACACACAGGAGCTAAGTATCCCTATGAATCAGGTGATTAGTATGGAGGAAGCAGAAATAGTAGTAAATGTAATAAATGTGTTTAAGTAGATTATGAAAATACTTCTTATAGGAGAATATAGTGGGTTGTTCACATGTCTTAGCGATGGATTAAGATTCCTTGGGCATCAAGTGTTCACGGCTTCTAATGGTGATGGAACCAGGGACTATCCGGCAGATTTTCGTTGGGATAAGCACTTTCAATTGCCTAAAATAAACGGATTATTAGAAATCCTCTATATCTTACAACACCGTAAACTCTTTTGCGGTTATGATGTCGTAATGTTTATTAGTACTCGTGCTTTACTGTATGCTCATTTTGAAGGGTTCAATTATTGGTTTTACAAATATGTGAAAAAAAACAATAAAAAAGTGTTTATTAGTGACAGTGGTCTGGACTTTATCAGTTTTCAGTATTGGAATTCTCATAAGGAAACTAAATACCATGACTATACAGAGGCGTATTTGGATAACCCTCAGCATGATAGTTTCTTAATGGATAAAAATGCAGCTACCACAGAGGCGAAAATTCGTGAAATGGTAGATGGAACAATTCCTTTGTGGTATGAATATGCCCAACCTCACCGTCAATTCAAATCGCTGAAACCAACGATTCGCATTCCTATCAATATAGATAAATTTGAGTATAAACCAAATAAAGTTGGTGAGAAGATAGTTTTCTTTCATGGAATTTCTCGAGCATGCAAGGGCGGTAAATATATACAGGCAGCATTTGACCGTTTGCGAAACAAGTATTCTGATGTCGCAGAGTTTATCTGTGCCGGAGGCCTTCCTTTCGAGGAGTATATGGAGCTAACAAATCGTACCAATGTAATACTCGATGATGTACATAGCTATTCTTTCTCTATGAACGCTCTTTTTGCAATGGCACGAGGGAAAATATATATGGGAGGAGCAGAATCGGAAGGTAACAAAGAACTTGGCTATGAAGATTGTCCTGTCATGAACTTAACAAAAGATGTTGATCAGATTTGTAGTGCGATAGAATACGTTATAGCTAATCGTGACAAAATTGAAGAATGGGGTCTTAAATCCCGAAAATTTGTTGAAAAATATCATTCGTACAAAGATATTGCACAACAGTATATTGATTGTTGGACAAATACTTAACAGAAAAGGATTTTTATAACTAAATATGTCAGACCAATCCGATAATAAGACAATTGCCAGAAACAGCATCCTACTTTATGCTAGAATGCTGCTCTCAATTATCGTTAGCATTTATACCAGCCGCGTTGTCCTTCAAACATTAGGGGTAAGCGATTATGGTGTTTATAATGTTGTTGGCGGTGTTGTCGCAATGTTTAGCTTCCTAAATTCTGCAATGGCAGGTGCCACATCCCGATTCTTTACGTTTGAAATGGGGAAAAATGACATCGGAAATTTAATAAAGACTTTTTCGTCTGCAATTATTATCCATATAGGTCTTGCAGTGGTAGTTTTTATTATTGCAGAAACATTTGGTCTGTGGCTGTTGTGCAATAAACTAGTGATACCAGAAGAGCGAATGGTAGCGGCTCATGTTGTTTATCAATGCAGTATCGTTGGAATGTTTCTTACTTTCACGCAAGTGCCATATAATGCGGCTATAATATCTCATGAGAAGATGGATGTTTATGCTTACGTTGAACTCCTTCATGTCTTTCTTAAGTTGGGTATAGTATATCTGTTGTTAATTGGAAACGTTGACAAACTTGTTTTGTATTCTATATTGGTACTATCTGTAAATGTCATTATCGCAATGACATATAGATTCTATTGTTTAAAAAATTTTATTGAAACTAAATTTAAATTTTTATGCGATAAGGCAATTCTCAAACCCATGCTTGATTTTTTTTGGTGGAATGCTTTTTCGGGTTGTGGATATTCTCTACGTGTATATGGAAGTAACATAGTTCTTAATACATTTGTTGGTACTATAGTTAATGCAGCAGGTGGTATAGCGGCAACGGTACAAGGTATTATTATCGGATTTATAGGTAATGTCGTTACAGCTGTTCGCCCTCAGATAATAAAGAATTATAGTAGTGGAAATATCAATAGGATGAAGACTCTCACAGAATCTTCTATCCGTCTAAATATGTATTTAGCAGCTTTAGTAATCACACCAATATTTGTTGATGCAGAATACATCTTTCAACTATGGCTCGGTCAGATACCTAAATATAGCATTGAGTTTTGTCGATTATTACTGTTCGGTATATTTATGACTTGTGTGTCACAGGTAGTTACAATTGGACTACATGCTACAGGCAATATAAAACTACCCAGTGTATTGACTGGAATCATTGATTTTTCGACCCCATTTGTTATTTTTATATGCATGTATGTGTATAAGAATCCAGTCTTTGCATACGCGATTATTGTTTTATGTCAATTAGCCTCATGCTCAATAGATATTTTTTTGTTGCATCGCAATATACAGGAGTTTAATAGCTGGAAAATTCTATGGGATTATGCAAAAGCCGTGATTGTTTTTTCTGTGGCTTCTGCTTTCGCTTATTCCCAATTTGGAATGTCTTCGGATTTATTTACTTTTGCATGGATGAGTTTCATTGAATGGATTATTATTTCTCTTCTTTTCTTTTTCTTGGTTTTCAGCAATGAAGAAAGACTATTCATGTTAGGGACTATAAACAAAGTAATAAGGAAGATTCAGAAGCATTAAATTGTATTTTCTTATGCAAATAAAGACCATTACTTGTCATGATGTTTATAATCATGGCGCCTCATTACAAGCATATGCTCTCCAAACCTATTTGAGTAGCTTGGGACATGACGTAGAGATTATTGACTATAAACCCGATTATCTCAGCGGTCATTATAGCCTCAGAGCTGTCTCAAATCCGAAGTTTGATAAGCCAGTTGTCAAACAGCTGTATTTGCTTGCGAAGCTCCCAGGAAGATTAGCCGCTCTGAAGCGGAAGAAAAAATTCGATGAGTTTAATCGGCAATATTTACATCTTTCCTCCCTTCGCTATCATAGCAATGAGGAATTGAAGAAAAATACGCCTAAGGCAGATATTTATATCGCAGGCAGCGATCAGATTTGGAATACGCTGTTTAGAAATGGACGTGATCCTGCGTTTTACTTGGATTTTGCTCCCAAAACTGCTCGTCGCATTACATACGCAGCCAGTTTCGCGACCAAAGATGTTGTTGAAGAATACAAGACGTTTGTATGTAACTTGTTGTGTGGACTGGATAGAATTTCTTTGAGAGAAAAAATATCACTCCCTCTGTTGAAATCTTTGGGCAGGGCTGATGGTATAGCGGTTTGTGATCCAGTGTTTCTTTTGTCTCAAAAGCAGTGGAATAATCTACTGCCTGAGACCATGCAGAATCGGAAACCATACCTTTTGGTTTATGATACCGAAGGTTCTTTGCGTCTTAAAAATGCGGCAAAAAAAATAGCCAAACAGCGGGACTTAATAATTTGTAATATTTCCGCTAACAAATTATCGTACGCAGACAAAGATTATTGGAGTGCTGGCCCTTTGGACTTTGTGCGTTTGATTCGAGATTCAGAGTTTGTTATATCTAATTCTTTTCATGCTACCGCCTTTTCTTTGATATTCCATCGAGAGTTTTGTGTGGTGAATCGTTTCGAAACAATTAATGAACGTATGTACAGTTTGTTGAAGCAATACGGTTTACAGGAAAGGATGTTGGATGGTAATATAGCAATCCCAACTGCCCCTATTGAATATTCTGCTGTTCAAAAAAAAATAGATGCTGATATTGCATTTTCGAAGCAGTATCTTTACGAAGCTATTTCAAAAAAGATTGAGCTATAAATGAAGAAGAAAATAATTATCTCCATGCATTATATGGAGATCGGTGGGGCAGAAAGTTCTCTGATAGGCCTACTTGAAGCACTTGATCCAAGTAAAGTTGATATTGACTTATTTGTTTTCGCTCATCATGGT
Organism: Xylanibacter ruminicola; assembly: GCF_900107775.1. Taxonomy (GTDB): domain Bacteria; phylum Bacteroidota; class Bacteroidia; order Bacteroidales; family Bacteroidaceae; genus Prevotella; species Prevotella ruminicola_C. Next base: position 401,208 of record NZ_FNRF01000004.1, on the reverse strand, counting down.
GTGTTTATGAGTGCAATCCCAAATTATGTCAACCTGTTGCCGGAGGATAATGGTTATGCCATGATGGAGGAACCTCTTGCTATGGTTTTCAAGAAAGGACATCCTCTCATTGGTATGGCTCGCTTGTTGGCGAAGTGGAAGATGAATAGGTTCTATAAACAGAACCCTTCGGAAAAAGACCGTAGTGCAGGTTTTGCATATATTGGCAATGAAGTAGGAAGAGTGCTGCATAATCTATACAATTTTGGAGAATATGACCTTGCTATCTCTTATAACTATCCGCATAATATAGTACTTGAAAATGTGATGGCAAAGAAGAAGATTGCATGGCTTCATACCGATTATAGGCATATCTCAATCAATGAGAATTTGGAGTTCCCTATTTGGAGAAAATATGACCAGATTGTTTCTATCAGCCCAGGAGTGACTGAGGGCTTCCTTTCAGTGTTCCCATCATTGAAGGACAAAATACTAGAGTGTGAGAATATGCTCCCTAAGGCTTATATTGAGACCAAAGCTACTCAAGCCTCTATAGATAAGGAAGTAGACGTATTGACACTCTGCTCAGTGGGTAGAATCAGCAATGCAAAGAACTACGACAATATTCCGAACATGGCGTCTGAGTTAAAAGAACTTTTCAAATTGCATGGTTCCAAAATCAAGTATAAGGATTTTAAGTGGGTTATTGTTGGTCCCGGTGACCATTCTACGATTGATGCTTTGAGTGAAGATTTGGGAGTAAGAGATAATGTTATCTTCATGGGACCATCGGATAATCCCTATCCATATATCAAAGGTTGTGATATCTATGTCCATCCGTCTCGATATGAGGGTAAAAGTATTGTTGTTCGCGAGGCACAAGTGCTTTGCAAGCCTGTAATAATAACCAATTATCCGACGGCTGTGAGTCAGATAAATAATGGTGTAGATGGAGTGATTTGCGAACTTGATAACAAGAGCGTTGCTGAAGCGATTTATGCTCTCGTAATGGATTCTAATAGGCAATCTACAATAATCAACTATCTTAAGACACATGATTATACGGGGGGAGCTGAAGTAGAAAAAATATATAGTCTAATAGGTTTAAATGATAATATGGAGAAATGAAGGAGCGCATTATAGCTTATGATTATATTAGGATTGTAGCAATGGTGTTGGTTGTTGCTTGCCATTGCTTTGGAGATGTTTCTAATACTTCAAGTGTAGTAATTTCATTATTGAGTTATTTGGAAGCTCCCTGCAATGGGTTGTTTTTTGCAGTATCAGGTGCATTGCTTCTTCCGATTAATTCCCACCCCACCACCCGCACCTATGCTAATACGAAGGGCTTTATTACGAAAAGGTTGAGAAAGGTTGCTATCCCGACTATATTATGGTCTATTGTATATCTTGCATTGAATGGTAATCTGAATTTAGTTTCAGTATGCAGCATTCCTTTTTCTGCTCAAGGTGCAAGTGTTTTATGGTTTATGTATGTTATGGTTGGAATGTATCTTGTTGCACCAATAATCAGTCCATGGCTAGAAAAGATAGATAAAAAAACATTGGAATTGTATCTTGGATTATGGTTAATATCTCTTTGTTTTCCTATTTTGAAAAATTGGCTGATAATTGATGAATCTGTTGATGGTGTCCTATTTAATTTCTCAGGATATGTTGGATATTTTGTACTTGGTTACTATCTGAAAAAGTATGGAATCCAACTAAAACTTTCATTATTACTTTACGTGATTGCTTTCGTAATCATGATTTTTGTGAAGTTATTTGTAGGTGATGTTAAGCTTTATGATGGTCTTTGGTATTTGTCTGTTTTTTGTGCTGTCAGTATGGTGTTTTACTGGAATATGTTAGAGAAGATAAGCTCTCATATAAAACTGTCAGAATGCGAAACCCGTTCATTGGGCACTATCTCTAACCTTATTTTCGGTGTATACTTTATACATTATGGAATAATTGAGTATTTAATACCTCATGTTGGTTTTATAAGTAAAATGCCATACTTAGTTGGCTATGCGATAAGGATAATCATTGTATTTTGTGGTGCTTTGATTCTTTGCTATATGATTAGTTATTTGCCTTTAGCCAATTATGTCATTGGCTATAAACATAAAATTCAAGAGTAAGTATGATACCCAAAATTATTCATTTATGCTGGCTCTCTGGCGATGTCTTTCCTAAGGATATTGCTGCTTGTCTGGAGTCTTGGAAGCAGCACCTGAATGATTATGAGGTGTGGCTTTGGGGTAAGAAACCTAAGGATTGCTTGGGGCTGAATATAGTTGAGAAACATTTCGACTTGGATTCAGTTGTTTGGTGTAAACAGGCTTTTGAGGCACGAAAATATGCTTTTGCTGCAGATTACATCCGAGTGTTTGCTGTTTATACTTACGGAGGTATCTATCTGGATTCAGATGTAATGATGTATAAACCATTCGACGACATGCTAGATTTGCCTTATTTTATAGGAGAAGATGCCGTACATTGTTTTGAACCAGCTATTTTTGGTGCTGAAAAAGGATGTCAATGGGTTAAAGATGTGTTGGAATGGTATAATGGAAGATTGTTTGCAAATCCAGATGGTACAATGGGGCAGAAGGGATTGCCAGTTGTCTTTCACGATGCACTATGTGGTAAATATAATTTTTTCCTTACAAAAAATGGGCCTTTTACGTATTGTGAAGACGCTATTCGAATATTTCCTAAGGATTATTTTAACTCCCGTAATTTCATCAAACCTATACGCACAAAAGAGTCATATTGTTCTCATTATTTTGTGGGGTCATGGATGAAATCTGAAAAGAAAACTTCTTATAAAGATGTAATAAAAAAGGCTATACCTGATGGATTATTAAATCTTCATTATGCTTTCATGTATCATATTAAATACAAACGACATATGAGGTATAAGTTAATACCTTATAGTAAATAAAGAATTATTACTTTGAAATAGATTCAGTTGCTTGAGATTTGATTCTGATAAATAAATAATTAAAACTATGACACTCAGTGATTTAAAACGTGTTCATGAAATCAATAACGAATTGTTATTGTTGTTAGATGAGGTGTGTAAAAAACATAAAATAGAATATTTTCTTATGTATGGAACTCTTTTAGGTTGTATCCGTCATGGAGGTGTTATTCCTTGGGATGATGATGTGGATGTTGGGATGACACGTGAAAACTATAAGAAGTTTGTAAAAGAGGCAAAAGACGATTTTGATAATGCCAAATATAGAGTGAAGATAATGGGGAGTGGAAGCTCTGATTACATCTCTGAGATAAAAATTGGAAAACTTGGAACAACCTATTGCCTTCCTGGAACAGAACATATAGATGTCATGAATAATGTGCAATTAGATATCTTTTGTATAGACAGTATGAGAAATTTGACAGAAAAACAGGTGGTTTTGCTAACGAAAATATGGAAGGGCCTGAGAATTGTTGGCTTGAATAAAAGTGAAAAGAAACTTTTAAAGCTTGCAATTGATAGACATAACATACCGATCAAAGGATTCTTATACAAACGTATATTGGATGTGGCCCATTTATTTAGGATGATTATTGGAGAAAGAAGAATTGAAAAGTGGGGCTATAAAATGCTTGTTGACCCAACCAATCAATCTGATAAACTAATAGTCGTTGGTTTTAAAACCATCTGGAAGAAAGAATGGTTTAAAATATCCTATCGCGACTATGAGGGGCGGAAAATGCCAATACCTTCCGGCTATGACAATGTCCTGAGAGTTCATTATGGCGATTATATGAAACTTCCTAATGAGGATCATCGCTATAGTAAATATTTTAACGAATGGGTTTTTAAAGAGATATAATAGATAAAACAAGTGAATCATATGAAAGCATTAATATTAAATAGCGGCCTCGGTTCGCGAATGGGGATGATAACAAATGAGCATCCCAAGTGTATGACGGAAATCTCGTTTAAGAACTCCATTTTGAGTAGACAGTTGCGAATACTTAATTCATTCGGTGTTGAGGAGGTTGTGATGACAACAGGATACTATGACAAGGTTTTAGTTGATTATTGCAATGCATTGCATTTGCCTATTAAGTTCACATTTGTAAATAATCCGCTCTACGATAAAACCAATTATGTTTATAGTATCTACTGTGCTAAAGAGGAACTGAAGGATGATGACATCATTCTGATGCATGGTGATTTGGTGTTTGAGAGCCAGGTAATGGAGGCAGTGATTGACAACGAGAACAGCTGTATGGCTGTGAGTAGCACTTTGCCTCTTCCTGAGAAGGATTTTAAGGCTGTCATCAAGGATGGTCAGATAGAGAAAGTTGGTATTGAATTCTTTGACAATGCAATGACTGCACAGCCTCTCTACAAAATAAAGAAAGAGGATTGGCTGGTATGGCTGGCTAATATTGAGAAGTTCTGTGAAAGCGACAACCGAAAGGTGTATGCAGAGAACGCCTTCAACGAGGTAAGTGACAAGTGCAAGATTTATCCTTGCGATGTGCAGGATATGCTTTGCGCTGAGATTGACACTCCTGAAGACTTGGAGGTGGTCAGCAAGCGTGTGAAGGAAATCAATGAGCGCACAGTTTATATGTGTTTCTCTACAGAGTACATTCATAGTGGACATGTTGCAATTATTAATAAGGCACGTCGCTTGGGGCGATTGATTATCGGTGTGCTTAGCGATGAGGCTATCTCAAGCTTTAAGCGCTATCCGCTGATTCCGTTTGCAGAGCGCAAGGCGCTCTTTGAGAATATGGCAGGGGTTGAGCGTGTAGTAGAGCAGAAAACACTCTCTTATAAGGAAAACCTTGAAGCCTTGAAGCCTGATTTCCTCGTTCATGGCAATGACTGGTGCGAAGGTTTCCAGAAACCTATTCGCCAGGAGGTATGTGAGATTCTTGCTTCATACGGCGGCAAACTCGTTGAGTATCCCTATAGCAACAACCCCATGTATAAAGAGCTGGATGCAGCCCATCGTGCAGAGGCATCTATGCCTGATGTTCGTCGTGGTCGTTTGCGCAAGCTCATCAATATGAAGGGACTTGTTACGGCTATGGAAGCTCACAGTGGTATCACGGGCCTGATCGTAGAGAATACCAAGGTACTCCAGGATGGCAAAACCTATCAGTTCGATGCCATGTGGGTAAGTAGCCTTTGCGACTCAACCGCCAAAGGTAAGCCCGATATTGAGCTGGTGGATATGACTTCACGTTTCCGTACTATTGATGACATTATGGAAGTGACCACCAAGCCTATCATCTTTGATGGAGATACCGGTGGCTTGACAGAGCACTTTGTTTATACTGTCCGTTCTTTGGAGCGTATGGGCGTTTCTATGGTTATTATTGAAGATAAGACCGGTTTAAAGAAGAACAGTCTCTTTGGTACTGAGGTCAAACAGACGCAGGCTGCAATTCCAGATTTTTGCGAGAAGATTCGTGCCGGTAAGAAAGCTCAGAAGACCAAGGAGTTCATGATATGCGCTCGTATTGAGTCTCTGATTTTGGAACAGGGTATGGAAGACGCTTTGGAGCGTGCCTTTGCCTTCAGTGAGGCCGGTGCTGACGCCATTATGATTCACAGCCGCAAGAAAGATCCTGCTGAAATTTTCGAGTTTGTAGCTAAGTTCCGTGAGAAGAACAGCACCACTCCTATTGTGGTTGTTCCTACCTCATTCAACACTGTTACGGAAGCTGAATTCAAGGAGCGTGGCGTGAATGTGGTTATCTACGCTAACCAGCTCACACGTACAGGTTTCCCTGCCATGCAGGATGCTGCACGTACCATCTTGGAGAACCATCGTGCCAAGGAGTGTGATGACAAGTGTATGTCAATTAAAGAAATTATCACCTTAATTCCTGAAGAGTAATGATTAGTCCAAAGTTTTTCTATGATGCATTAGCCAGCTATGGCATTGATTTCTATGCTGGCGTGCCTGATTCTCTGCTGAAGAATCTTTGTGCCTATATTACAGACCATGCTGATGCAGCACATAATATCATTGCTGCCAACGAGGGTGGCGCAATGGGCTTGGCTGCAGGTCATTACTTGGCAACCAGTCAGATTCCTGTAGTCTATATGCAGAACTCTGGGGAGGGGAATATCATCAACCCTCTGGCTTCTCTGACAGATCCTGATGTTTATAACATTCCTGTTCTATTGGTGATTGGATGGCGTGGAAAACCCGGAGTTCATGATGAGCCCCAGCATGTAAAGCAGGGTAAGGTGACAACAGGATTGTTGAATGTTATGGGCATTGACTATACTGTCCTCTCTAAAGAAGAGGATAAGGCTGAGGCACAGATTAAGAAGGCTGTTGCTTTTATGCAGGCAACCAAACAATGCTATGCAATTGTTATCGAGAAAGACACCTTTGATGCCTATACCCTTCAGAACGTAGAGAAGAACGACCTGACTATGAGTCGTGAAGAGGCTATACAGACTGTTGCTGCAGCCCTTGGTGAAAAGGATGCCATTGTATCGACAACTGGAATGATTAGCCGTGAGCTCTTCGAGTATCGCACAGCGATGAACGAAAACCATGAGCGTGATTTTCTGACCGTTGGTTCTATGGGACATGCCTCTCAGATTGCACTTGGTATTGCCTTGGCCAAACAGGACAGAAAGGTATGGTGTTTTGATGGCGATGGTGCTAGTATTATGCACATGGGCAGTATGGCTATTGTTGCCAATAAAGCTCCGAAGAACTATGTGCATGTAGTGTTCAACAATGGTGCCCATGATTCTGTAGGTGGCCAGCCTACGGTAGGCTTGAAGATTGATTTGCCTGCTATAGCAAAGGCTGTAGGTTATAAGCAGATCTTCTCTGTTGATAATAAAGCAGATTTGCAAAAGCAACTTTCTAATCTTGGTGAGGGACCTGTGTTCCTTGAAGTCAAGGTCAAGAAGGGTAACCGTAAGGATCTTGGCAGACCTACTACTACTCCAATCCAGAACAAGGAAGCATTAATGGAATTCTTATGCAAGTAATATATAACGGAATCTCTCATTTAGGTGAGGCATTGGAAGGTGTAACTAAGGTTTTCGTGGTTTGCGACTCTTCTTATCCTTTTCTGAATATTAAGCATGATATAGAGAACATGGGTACGCCACATGTTCTATTCTCAGACTTCACTCCTAATCCTCTTTACGATCAGGTGTGCAAGGGTGTCGACCTATTCCAGATAACCAAGTGCGATAGCATCTTGGCTGTTGGTGGCGGTAGTGCTATCGATGTAGCAAAGTGTATCAAACTTGCAGTTCTGACCAAGGACGGCAATGCAGCCCTTATTCCGCCATTGGTAAGTACAAGAGTAGAGTGTGATGGATCTAAGATCCCCTTCATTGCAATCCCTACAACGGCAGGTACTGGTAGTGAGTCCACTCATAATGCAGTGATGTATTATGAGGGCGCTAAGCAGACGGTAACCAATGAAGGTGTTTTGCCTGATTATGCTATTCTTGAACCATCAGTTCTAAAGACTCTTCCATTGTATCAGAAGAAATGCACCATGATGGATGCCCTTTGCCAGGGTATAGAATCTTGGTGGTCAGTCAATTCTACCGAAGAAAGTTATGAATATAGTCGTAAAACTATAGAACTTATCATGGAGAACTGGCGCAAGTACATCTTCGAGAATGATGACGAGGCCGCTGTTCAGATTATGCTGGCTGCAAACTATGGAGGTAAGGCTATCAATATCACTCAAACTACGGCAGCCCATGCGATGAGCTATAAGTTAACTTCACTCTATAAACTCCCTCATGGTCATGCTGTAGCAGTATGCTTGCCTGAAATTTGGGAGTATATGCTTAACAATCTTGATAAGTGTATTGACAAAAGGGGGAGCGATTATCTTTTAGATATCTTTATGGATATTGCCCATGCAATGGGATGCGAAAATCCTCATCAAGCCATAGTATGCTTACGTCATATGATGGTAGATATGGAACTTTGGAATCCGGTATCTGATCGTAAGGAAGATGACTTGCTGATGCTTTCTGCATCGGTTAATCTTGTAAGATTGAAAAATAATCCTATTGAATTAAAAGATAAGACTATACGCTATCTTTATGATACTATTATATAAGGGAAAGAATTGTAACAGAAGGCATATTCAAATTACTGGATGCCAGGCTGTTTTGAGGGATATATGTTAAGATTGTGGTAAGAAAATAATGTTTAATATTTTATAGCTGTAGAATGGAGTTTTTGGCACCGTTTTCTAAGTATTATTATTTCGTTTATTGGTTTGTCGTGATGTTGATGACGGTGTCACGATTTAATACAATCAATAAATATCAAAGATATGCTGTGATTGAACGAGCGTTTAACTATCAGCCGTTATTATTATTCTCTTTATTTTTTATCGTCTTCTATGGGCTTAGACCTGTATATTCAGGCTATTTTGGCGACACAGGAGTTTATGCAAATACATACTGGCTATTGAAAAACTATGGGGTCTTTAACATGCAAGGTGCAGTCGATATTAAGTCTGATTGGCTGTTCTACACCATCCAAAAGTTTTGTGCAGAAATCATGGATGTGCATCTGTGGCTTATGTTGATGACGTGTTGCTATCTCATTCCTATGTTATGGGGCTGTTGGCAGATTGACAAGAAGCATGGAGCATTATTGATGTTATTCTGCGTTGGTGCATTTGAATTTTATTCTTTTGGTACAAATGGAGTTCGTAATGGAATCGCTTGTAGCATAATGATTTTAGCTGTGGCATCATTATGTAAAAAAAAGATTGTTTTGGCTGCTATTTTTTGTCTTTTATCTATAGGATTTCATAAGTCAGCATTATTGTCGGCGGCGGCCCTGTTTTTTTCTTTTTATGTACGTAAACCTAAATATATGTTTATTGCTTGGCTTGGGGCTATCGGTGTCAGTTTGGCTATTGGTGGTCAGATTGATGCTATGTTATCATCAATGAGTTATGATGAAAGATTAGCAGGAAATTTGCAAAGCAATGAAGCTGATGGTATGATTCTTGAGCACCGCTTCCGTTGGGACTTTTTGCTGTATAGTTCTATGCCAATCCTATTAGCATGGTACACCATTTTTAAGCGAAAACTTTATAATAATACCTATTTACTCCTGTTAGGTACCTATATGTATGCCAATTCGTTTTGGGTATTGGCCATCAGAGCTATTTTTTCGAATCGAATCGCCTATCTCTCATGGTTTATCTATCCCATTGTTTTAGCATACCCACTTATGAATTTTGATGTGTTTAAGGAAAAGCATAGTAAGAAAACAGCCCTGATACTTTTAGCCCATTTTGGCTTTACAACGATATTATGGCTATTGGGAAAATAAAAAAATGAATACAAAATCAATATTAACAGTTTTTACACCCGCTTTTAATCGGGTACATACTATTGGGCGAACCTACGAAAGCTTGCTAAGCCAGACGTGCAAGGACTTTGAATGGCTAGTCATCGACGACGGGTCGTCTGACGGGACGCGTGAATGGCTTCTTTCGTTGGGTGAGAAGGTGCAGGAGGCAGGAGCTGCTTACGACTGGATGGGGAGACAACTTGAAGAAACGACTTTGGACCATTTCACCCTCAATGCTGAAGGACTGCGAATTGAATATATCCGCAAACCTAATGGTGGGTTATTTACTGGATATAATGTAGCGTTTCAGACTGTTCAAACGGAGTTGTGTGTTTGCATAGATTCTGATGATTATGCACCAGAGGATTTAGTAGAGAATGTAAAGTGTGTTTGGGATAATCTTTCTGCAGATAAACGCGCGGGTATAGGTGGTATAGCTGGTCTTGATTATAATGTCTTGGACAAACTTCCAATAGGAGGTTTTTTTTCGGTTGATAATCAATCTGCATGGATTTTCGATTTGGATCATAAAGGTGATTCAAAGTATGTGTTTCGCACAGATTTGATGAGGAGATATTGCCCACAGATAGGTTTTGAAGGTGAGAAAGATTACAATCCCCACTATATGCAAATGCAACTGTTTGATAAATATCAGATGTGGATAGTGAACAAGAATTTCTGCTGGGTGGAATATCAGATTGGCGCAGATTCGATGTCACAGGCGATATTCAAGCAATACAAGCGCTCGCCAAAGAGCTATGCCCGTTATAGGCTGATGGAACTGAGTATGACTAGAGGATTGAACTTTTTCAAAAAGCTTAGTCTTTGTGCCCACTATGTTTCAGCTTGTATCTTCAGTCGCGATTCTTCTTGGCTAAGGAATAGTAATGATAAAGGACTGGTGTTGCTGGCTGTTCCATTGGGTGTAGTCTATAATATTTATATAAGGTATAAGGCTTGTAAATAAATCATACAATGAGATTATTACATGTAATCACATCACTACAGACTGGGGGGGCTGAGACGTTGGTGGTAAACATGATGCCTCGATTCCGTGAGCTTGGTCACGAAGTTGGCGTGGTGGTGTTTAATGGGCAGCAGACTGCTCTGATGGAACGGTTGGAACGGGAATGTCAGGAATGTAAGATATATAAGTTAGGAGAATCCTATTATAATCCATGGTATATCATGAAGCTTTGGCATATTATGCGGCAATATGATATCGTACATACGCACAATTCTTCACCGCAATTGTTTGCTGCTATTGCAAATCAGTTTTGCCGCAAGAAACTCGTGACGACAGAGCATAGCACTAATAACAGAAAAAGAGAACAAGGGGGAGTATTAAGACTGATTGACAAGTGGATGTACAGACACTATCATAAAGTGATTTGTATATCAGAGATAGCAGAGAATACGTTAATAGGATATTTGGGTGGAACGGCTTCTAATATATGCACCATCAATAACGGGGTGGATGTGGATGCTTTCCATAATGCGACTCCTTTAGAAAATTTAAATTATGGTAGGTTTTCTGTCGTGATGGTGGCTGGTTTCCGCGAGGCCAAGGATCAGGATACATTGATAAGAGCGATTAGTAGGCTACCTAAAGAAAGCTATGAGCTTTGGTTAGTGGGTGACGGAGTAAGGAGAAGTGAACTTAAATCACTTGTAAATGACTTGAAGTTGGATGGTCAGGTTAGATTTTATGGGCTTCGAACTGATGTCGCCAATATTCTGAAAGCGGCTGACGTGGTCGTGATGTCTAGCCATTGGGAGGGCCTTTCGCTTTCTAATATTGAAGGTATGTCCGTAGGAAAACCCTTTATAGCAAGTGACGTAAAAGGATTGCATGAAATTACCGAAGGCTCTGGATTGTTGTTCCCGCATGGTGATGATAAGGCGTTAGCTGACTTGATTCGCCAGTTGCATGATAATCAGCAGTTATATAAGCAAGTTGCTGAGGCATGCTATGAAAAGGCTCGCTTGTTCGACATCAGTAAGATGGTGGAGAAGTATAATGAATTATATAAGGAAGTCGATGACAAAACTTAAGATATATGCAATGGGAGCGATATCCAATATCCCTACATTGTTGTGTCGCGTTGTGATATCGATTTTAGTAATATGAAACGATTGACTATTTTTACACCAACTTATAACAGAGCGTATATTCTACCGAAATTGTATGAGAGCCTGTGCCAACAGACATACCAGGACTTTGAGTGGCTAGTGGTGGATGATGGCTCGACAGATAATACCAAGGAACTGGTGGAAGAGTGGATACGTGAGAAAAAGGTTGCTATTTGCTTGTATTGTCAAGAGAATGGTGGTAAGATGCGTGCGTTTAACAGAGCTGTCGGTATGACAAATTCGGAATTATTTGTTTGTATAGATAGTGATGATCAGCTATCGAACGAGAACGTTGTAAAAGACAGTTTGGACTTTTGGGATATTCACCGGAACGACTATAATGAAAAGCATGTAGCAGGAATGGTATCGTTAAGAAGGTCATTACACGGTCGACATGACTTAACAGCAGCACCTTCACATGGTTCTCTATATAATCTTTGTAGATATTATGGTGGAGAGACAACAATTTTTCTGTTGACGAATATCCTGAGGAATTATCCCTATCCTAGTTTCGATGGTGAGAAATTTGTTACCGACGTGTATATCTACGATAGGTTAGATGAGGACTATCAGTTTATATTTCATCCGTATATTTCGCAGAACTGCGAGTACCGACAAGATGGATATACGATGAGCTATCGAAAGTTATTGTTCAGTAATCCTCGTGGTCATCGTGAATATCATGCACAGCGTATTCGGTTGAGAAAGAAAGGATTAATACATAGTGTGATATGCTATATATCTTTGTCGTTATTTGTTCAAGACCATACTTTGTTTTCTGCCTCTCCACGTCGACTGCTGACGGTGTTGCTTTATCCATTGGGGTGTATGAAATATGTGTATGATCGATATATGTTGAGTAGAGAGAAATGAACGGTAGTATACCATTAATTGTGTCGTCGTGCGATAATTGCTGTGACTTGTGGCAGCCTTTTTTCTGGTTGTTGAAGAAGCATTGGGCGGGCTTTGATCGGAAGGTGTATTTGTGTACCGACTCTAAAACATTCGGGTATGAAGGTATGGACATCGAATGCCCGCTAAAAATGCCAAAGGGCAGTACTTGGTCGGAGAATTTAATGTTGCTACTCAGCGGTGTTGATGCGGAGTATGTGTTGTTTATTTTGGATGACTTCTGGCTGAAGAGAAATGTGGATTTGGAACGTTTTTCCAGGTGCGAAGAGATTATTAAGAAAGATAAGTCAGTAGGTTTTATATGTCTAATTAAACAATTGGAACCTTCTGATACGAATCCCGTTTCTGCGGAATATCCTGATTTGATAGAATATGGGCTGAAAACTCCTTATCGAGTGACAACACAGGTGGGACTATGGCGGAAGGATTATCTGATGAGTCTTCTCCGTAGGCATGAATCAGCCTGGTGGTTTGAGATGTTCGGCAGTAAGAGAAGTCGTCGGTTGAATTATCGTTCGTATGTAGTTAGAGAGTCAATCTTTGACTATGACGACGGGGGCGTATTGTTTCGTGGCAGTTATGTAAAAGAGTACGTAGAGTATTTTAAGGAAGAGTTAAACTATATCCTAAGTACACAACGCCGGATAGAGGAAAAAAACACGTTGCTAACAGAAATGAAAGAACTTAGTTTTTTTAAGAAACTGTCCCCAAGTTTTATATATAACTATTTAAGATCCCAATTCTAACTTATGAAAGGTGAAGCACATAATAGTCTGTTGTGGAGTGGTGTTCAGCAGTTCGTAACCTTTGGAATTCAGTTCGTTTTGGGTATCGTGCTTGCACGACTATTGAATCCTTATGATTATGGGTTGATTGCTATGCAGGGCATTTTCTTTGCTATATCGAACGCTTTCATAGATTTTGGTTTAGAGGGAGCGCTAATACAGAAGAAGGAGTGCAACAAGACCGACTTGAACACAGCATTCCTCTTCTCGCTTACTATGGCACTGTCGATGTATGTTCTGCTATTTTTTGCTGCACCTATTATCGCGGATTTTTATCATGCGCCCATCTTAGGTAAGATGTTGCGTTTTTCAGCGCTTGTGTTTTTCTTTAATTCACTAGGTTTGGCACCTAAGGCGCTGCTCCAGAGACAGTTGAGATTTAAGGAACTGGCTATGGCATCTACTAGCATCACGTTGCTGTCGGGCTTAGTGGCACTCTATATGGCCTATCATGGCTATGCCTATTGGTCGCTGATAGGTCAGAGCCTGCTCAGCGCAGCCTTGATAACGGGTGCTTGTATCCTTTATGCCCGATGGCTGCCCTCGTGGCAATACTCTATAGAGTCGTTTCGACACTTGGTATCATTTGGCTTGCCGATGTTGTTTACAACGTTAGTTAATGCGGTATATAATAACATCTATTCGTTGGTGGTTGGACGCTTCTATACAGCCAGGCAGTTGGGTTTGTACGAGAGGGCTAATAATTATTCTAGTTATGTGTCGTACAGCCTGAGTGGCCTGAGCATGCGGGCTTTGTATCCGTTGTTGTCGCGAGTGCAGGATGATATGGTTCAGCTGAAGGAGTCTACTCTGCGTATTCTGCATGCATCAGCATTCATCGTGGTGCCTATCAATGTGTTCTTCATGGTTAAAGCAGAGGATCTAATACAGATAGTGCTAACAGAGAAATGGCTGGAGATGGCTCCGCTGATGCAGGTGCTGTGTATATCGAGCATGGCCTATGTGGTGACAAACTTGCATTTCAACCTGTTTAAAGCCGTTGGCAGAACACAGATTCTGTTTATTTGTGAGTTAATCAAGAAGATTCTCGGAGTATTGGTACTTCTTGTCACTTTTCGGTATGGGCTGTTGGCGATGGTATGGGGATTGTTGGTGTATGCTATAGTCAACATACTAATCAGTTCGCTGTTTGTCTATCGGTTTATGGATATTACGCTGATGGATCAGATGCGACAGGTGCACATCGTGGCGATTAATGGCCTTATTGCTCTTGTGGTATGTTGGCTTGTAAGTTGTATAATCAGTAATCTGTATTTGCGCTTTGGTCTGTCATTCGTCGTGTATTTCAGCGTTTATGCGTCATTAGGTTGGATAGAGAAAGACAAGGCGATAGATTTCCTGAAAGGGTATTTCAAAACAAACTAAATACAGAGAAGATGAAATTCGGATTTAAGTTTTTTGATATGATTTTGGTGCGACATCCTTATACGCTCTCAATTAAGTTTCATCGAAATGAGAAATGGTTCAAAGATGATTATGCAGAGTTTAAGAAACTCTTAGGGAACGGGGCTTCTGAGTTCCCAATCAAGGATAATAATCCATGTCTGGACGATAAATATGACTATGCTGGAACTTTAGATGGACACTACTTCTATCAAGATTTATATGTAGCTCAATTAATTTACAAGAATAATCCATTAAAGCATGTGGATGTCGGGTCAAGAGTTGACGGCTTCGTAGCTCATGTTGCTTCATTTCGCGAAATAGAACTTTTAGACATTAGGGGGATGGAAACCCCTATTCAAAATGTAAGTTTTAGACAGTTGGATTTGATGGATGATGAAAATATACCGGAGAACTATTGTGACTCTATTTCATCGCTTCATGCCATAGAGCATTTCGGATTAGGCCGTTATGGAGATACCTTGGATCCTGATGGACATAAAAAAGGTTTCAGAAACATTACAAAGATGTTAAAGGCTGGTGGATGGTTTTATTTTTCTGTGCCTTTCGGACCTCAGAGGATTGAGTTTAATGCTCATCGTGTGTTCAGTTTGTCGTACCTGATCGATATGGTTTCTGTTGATTATGAAATCGTTTCGTTTTCCTATATCGATCAAGGCGTTTTGCATCCAGATGTTACACTTACAGGTGATAAAATAAAAGAGTCATGTGGGTGTAAATTTGGATGTGCAATTTTTGAATTAAAGAAGAAATAATGTAAGAACGCGTAGTTTATTTGGATGTGGTAAGTGGTATTTCAATGGGCATTCGTTTCTTTCGGTAAGTGATAAGGCTATAGTCAATGGTAGAACTAAGGGGATACGCACTGATAGCTATCAATAGCATCCCTGGTTGGTTTTATTGGGGACTGCTTGGTGTGGTGTGCTGTGTGATGCTTTCGATGTTATGGTTGAAAGGATTTAGGAATATTGGGCGGCACTGTGCATTGATTTTGTTGGCGGCATGGGGAGCGTTGGTGATTGCTATGACGGTCGCATTTCGGGAGAGCGGAGTGGAGAGCAGAATGCAATTGGAGCCTTTTAGAAGCTATTGGACCTTCGGGGAACATAGCTATTTTATGGAGAGTTTTGCAGCGAATCTGCTGAATGTCGCACTTTTTGTACCTGTCGGTTTTTTGATAGGGGCTGGTTTTCGTCATATAGGGTGGAAGAAGGTTGTGCAATGGGGCTGCTTATTGTCGATAGTAATTGAAATATCGCAGTATGTATTGCGGAAAGGATATTGCGAGACAGATGACGTGATACATAACACCTTGGGATGTTTGATAGGGTATGGTGTATATTTAATAGGCAACCTAATTGCAATCCATGTTATGCGGATTACAAGAAAAATGTTGAAGTTAGTAAAAATATGTGGAATAAAATAAAGATAATTCGTGCTACGACAGTTCCGATGTCGCTAGATGCGTTCTGCAACGGGATGCTGAAGGAGTTGTCGCAGAAATATGAGGTGGTGGCTTTGTCATCTCCAGGAAAAGAAATGGAGGTGGTTGCAGAACGTGAAGGGGTGCGCACCATAGCAGTGCCTATGGAACGGCATATATCTGTGAAGCATGACCTGATATCGCTATGGCGTATGATAAAGGTATTCCGTAAGGAACGGCCAGCAATGGTACACAGCATGACCCCAAAGGCAGGACTACTTTGTATGATGGCGGCATGGCTGACCAGGGTACCTGTACGAGTGCAAACTTTTACGGGGTTGGTTTTCCCAACGGCCACAGGACTGAAACGCAGGATACTAATGGCGACAGATTGGCTGACGTGTGCTTGTGCTACCCATATTATACCAGAAGGAGAAGGAGTTAAGAATGACCTGCTGAACAATGGTATAACCAAGAAACCACTGAAGGTGCTTGGATATGGTAATGTAAAAGGCGTGGATATGGAGTACTATTCCTTGAGGGATGAGGTAAGAAATAAGGTGGAAGAAATTGGCCTGCGGGTTGAAAGCAAGTTTACTTTTGTATTTGTGGGGAGGATAGTAAAAGACAAGGGCATGAATGAGCTTTGTAAGGCATTTGATAAGTTATCAAGTATGGCTAACGTGAGGTTGTTGTTAGTGGGGCCATATGAGGATAACCTAGACCCAATCTCTCCAAAATCTAAGGAGATAATCGAACGTAATCCTGCGATAGAGTCGGTAGGGAGTAAAAGAGGAGAAGAGTTGTTGGCATATTATGCTGCAGCAGATTGCTTTGTGTTTCCCAGTTATCGTGAAGGTTTTCCGAACACAGTATTGGAAGCGGGCGCTATGGGATTGCCCTCTATCGTGACAGATATTAATGGTTCAAGGGAAATCATTGTAGAAGGAGAGAATGGTATAATTATTCCATCACATGATGCAAATGCATTGTTTGATGCTATGTTGAAAATGATGCGAGATAAGGAAGCGCGTGAAAAGATGGCAGGAAATGCCAGGCAGATGATTGCATCGAGATATGAGCAAGGGTATGTGCGGAAATGCTTGTATGATTTTTATGATGAGATATTGGCAGATCTCAAATAATATTATATGATATTGATGTATGTTATACAAGATAGCACACATACTAAGAGATAAATTGAGCTGGCTGTGGAATATCATCGAGTGGATGAATGGCGTGATATTCTATATGAGGTATGGGAAACGGTTAAGGGCCTTTTCTTTTTCTGTAGTGCCAGAAGGATATGAGATAGTACCCATCAGGGATATTCCGACAGACGGGATGGTGGAGTTTTTTGCCCGCCAGCCAGAAGAGGCTTTTATGTATTTTAAACCGCATGGGTTTGACACTGGCAGTATAAAGATGCTGCAGCGGAATAAAGCTTTTCTGGGCTATGTGCTGTGTGACAGGTTGAATGGGCAGATAGCTGGGTATTGCTTTAACCGATGCTTTTTTCACGGACAGGGGTTCCGCGGCAGGATGGTGGATATCAACTATCGCGGCAAAGGCCTAGGCACAGCCATGAATAAGATATTAAACGAGGTTGGCTTCGGCATAGGCCTGCGACTGTTTGAAACAGTGTCGAAGGATAACATACCCTCGTATCGTTCGGCCATGAGCGCCAGCAATGTAAAAGTGGTAAAAGAAATGCCGCATAATGAATTGTATCTGGAAATCTTGAAGGGGTAAGATAACATGTTGTTGAAATGGATATTTGATAGGCTGATGTCGTTCATTGGCCTGCTGTTTTTGTGGCCTGTATTGCTAATTGTTGTGATATTAATTAAGATAAAAATGCCTGGCGGTCCTGCGTTCTTTGTGCAGAAAAGAGTGGGAAAGGATGGCAAGTTGTTTGACTGCCATAAGTTCAGAACGATGACGGTGAAGCATAATGGATCGACAGTGAGTGTGGCTGGAGATTCGAGGATTACGCCACTTGGAGCTAAACTGAGGCATTATAAGCTGGATGAGCTGCCTGGACTATGGGATGTATTGATTGGCAAGATGAGCTTTGTTGGCCCAAGGCCCGATGTGCCTGGGTATGCTGACCAACTGAAAGGCGATGACAGGGATGTGCTGAAGTTAAGACCAGGCATTACTGGACCAGCTACGCTGAAGTATCGCTTAGAGGACGAGATGATAGCGGAGTATGTAGCCCAGAAACAGAAAGAGGGTGATAATCGTGATGCCCAAGAAATAGCCGTTGAGTACAACGACACGGTAATCTATCCCGATAAAGTACGCCTGAACTGCTATTACTATCATCATTACTCGTTTATGAAGGACATACAGATGATGTGTTGCACAGTGCTAGGAAAGAAAATGGAATATAATAATGAGTTGATATAACGATATGGAAAGAAAAACAATTTACCTCTGCTTGGCTCACATGAGCGAGGAGGGATGGGAACAGAAATACGTAAAAGAGGCGTTTGACACCAATTGGGTGGTGCCAATGGGCCCCAATGTGAATGCGTTTGAACAGGATCTAGCAGACTTTGTAAACCATAAAGATAGCGAAGAACTGGATCGTAAGGTGGTGTGCCTTTCGGCTGGTACGGCTGCGGTACATCTGGCTTTGCTGGCTTGTGGCGTGGGCCCTGGCGATGAGGTACTGGTGCAGAGTTATACGTTTTGTGCTTCGAGCCATCCGATAACTTATCTTGGGGCTAAACCTGTTTTTGTTGGCTCTGAAGGCGAGACGTGGAATATGGATCCTGTGCTGTTGGAGAAAGCGATTATCGACCGTAAAGGGAAAACGGGTAAGTATCCGAAGGCTATCGTGCCGGTAGCACTGTATGGTATGCCGTACCGTATTGACGAGATTATGGCTATTGCGGATAAATATGGAATACCTGTGGTGGAGGACGCTGCTGAGGGCATGGGCTCGCGTTATAACGGTCAGGTGCTTGGAACCTTTGGTAAGTATGGCGTGCTTTCGTTCAACGGGAATAAGATGATAACCACTAGCGGTGGCGGTGCGTTGATTTGTCGCTCGGCTGAGGAGGCTAACGAGATTATGTGGTATGCCACCCAGGCTCGCGATGCGTATCCTTATTATCAGCATACAGCCATCGGATACAACTACCGCATGAGTAACGTGTGTGCGGGTATCGGTCGCGGACAGATGAAGGTGATTGATGCGCATATCGCTCACCACAAGCATGTGCAGGCGCTCTACGAGGAACTGCTGAAGGACGTGAAGGGCGTGCATATACACAAACAGCCTGCTGACCCTCGCTATGATGCTAACTTCTGGCTGTGTGCTGCCACGCTTGACCCTGAAGTGAAGATTAAGGGACAGGAGAACGCCTATAAGGAGGTGATTAAGACTGCCGTGGGTGGTGCTGCTGGTGTGATACATCAGGTGGACAGTGCTACTACCGACTGCCAGCCCAACGAGAACGTGGAGGCTCTGCGCGTGTGGATGCTTGACAAGAAGATTGAGGCTCGACCCACATGGAAACCCATGCACAAACAGCCCGTATATGCCGATGCGCCTGTTTACACCAATGGCATAGAAGAGGAGTTGTTTAAGGTAGGCTTCTGTCTGCCTGCTGGACCGTATGTGAGTGATGATGATGTAAAGTACATCGTGGAGAGTATCAAGGAGGCGATGGAGTGAATTGTGGGGGATGCGAAGAAGACTCAAATCAATTAATTAATTGAAATAAAAGCAATTTTTGGCATTAAAAATGCTATCGTATTAGAAAAATGATTATCTTTGCAGCGGAATAATGATATGCATATGAAACAGATTGAATATGTTACTATAAAAAATGCTTCGAACAAGGTGCTGAAAAAAATGAGGCAGATTGGCGAAGAGAAAGCTCAGAGACTCCAAAAGATTCAGGATCGCTGGGATAATGGTGAATATGAAAATCTGGAAGTAGTCCAATTGTAAAAAGGTACTAGAAAAATAACGAACTAAAACCCAGATTGGGACGGAAACACCGGGACAGGTTCCTGTTTCGTAAATGAAGATTGGAAAATCTGAGCCGTAAGCGTGAAAGAAAGACGTATTCTTTCTAACATATTTACATAAAAATGCTTGCATTTTTCAAAAGAAAGTGCTACCTTTGTCGCCAAATAGCAACGATATGATGGCAGAAAGACGATATCCGATAGGTATTCAGACGTTCTCGGAAATTATTCGAGAGGGGTATTTGTATGTGGATAAAACTGATTTGGTTTGGCAATTGGCTCATTATGCAAAGTTTATCTTTATGAGTCGCCCGCGCAGATTCGGAAAATCGTTGCTTACCTCTACACTCGAATCCTATTTCCAAGGAAAGAAGGATCTTTTTGAAGGCCTGAAAATAGTGGAAATGGAAAAGGACTGGGAGCAGTATCCCGTGGTTCGTCTTGATTTGAGTTTGGCAAAAGGACAAGGTTCTGCAGAAGATTTGAAGGCCACCCTGATGTGGTTGCTGCGTCCATTTACAGAACTGTACGGAAAGTGTGAAGATGAGTTCAGTCCTGGAAAAGTGCTGAATGGCATTATGCAGCGTGCCTATGAGCAGACTGGTAAGCAGGTGGTGGTTATCGTAGATGAGTATGATGCGCCACTTTTGGAGGTGTTGCACGAAGAAGATACACTCGCTGATAAACGAATGGTGATGCAGGAATTTTATCAGCCCCTGAAAGCTAACGAGCGGATTGTTAAGTTCTGCTTTATTACGGGTATTACTAAATTTTCGCAGTTAAGCATCTTCTCGACCATCAACAATCTTACCAATGTTACGATGGATTCCATGTTTGCCAATATTTGTGGTATTACGGAAAACGAACTGGCAACAGTACTGAAAGAAGATGTTGAGCGATTGGCGCAACTCAATGGTACAACTGCAGATGTTATGCATGAACAGTTGAAGCAGAAATATGATGGCTATCACTTTACCAAGGATTCAACTGATATATATAACCCATTCAGTTTGCTAAAGGCTTTTCAACAGAGAGAGCTAAATAACTACTGGTTTGAGAGTGGAACTCCTACCTTTCTGATTAATCAATTGAGATTTTTCAAAACGGATATTACTTCGCTGGATAGTCTTGAGGTGTTCTCTTCGGACTTTGATCAGCCAACAGAAAATATGAAGGATGCTCTGCCTCTGCTTTATCAGAGTGGGTATCTTACCATTAAGGACTATGATCGCGATTCGCAACTTTATACATTGGCGATTCCTAATCAGGAGGTTCGTGTTGGGTATATAGATGGTTTGCTACCTGTATATACAGGGCTCGCAGCTCGTGATGTGAAAGCATGTTTTGCCCTGAAGTTCTGGCGCGCACTTAAACAGCATGATGCCAACCTGGCCATGAAGGAAATGCAGGCTTATTTGGCCAGTATTCCGTATGTAGAGGGATTTAAGCAGAAATTGCATGAGGTAGCTACTGCCGAAGGGTTCTATGAATATACCATGTATCTGATTTTTTCGATGCTGAACTTTTATGTGCGTACCCAGGTGAAGTGCGCTGGCGGTAGAACGGATATGGTGGTATGGATGCCTGATGCTGTTTATGTGTTTGAATTGAAAGTGAACGGAACTGCCAAGGAGGCACTTGAGCAGATAGATGAGAAGGGGTATGCTATCCCTTATCAAACAGAAAACAAGCGCGTAGTGAAGGTGGGCGTTAAGTTTAACGCCGATACGCGTACAATTGAAGACTGGCAGATATCAGAATAAGGATAATTATATTTGCTGAATAATAGGGGAGTGCGAAGCTTTGGGGCTTTGCACTCCTAATAGTTTTTGAAGATTTTTATGGCTAGGAAACCGAGAGTGAGGGCACGTTCGGGGGTGTATCATGTGCTGATGCAGGGCGTGAGGCACCGCGACATCTATGTGGATGATGAAGATTACCGGACGTTTATTGAAATACTGGAGAGGTTACAAACGGCGAAGGATGGCGAGGAGCGCTACTTTACGGTGTATGCGTACTGTCTGCTGCCCGACCACTTCCACCTGATGCTGAAAGAGGAGGCGGACACGGTGAGTGTAACGATGGGGCGCATAGCAGCTGCCTACGCACACTACTTTAATGATAAGTACGACCGCGACGGCGCCATATACAGGGCGAGGTTTGTGAGCGAACCAGTGGAGAACGAGGAGCGGTGGAACACGGTGCTGAGACATATCAGTCAGGCGCCGGAGCGCATGAAGGTGTGGGATGCCGAACACTATCCATATAGCAGTTGGCATGAGTACGCAGGGCAGGAGAGTGAACTGCCGCGCGTTTGCGAGATACCTGCTAGCTATCAGCAGATGTCCCAAGAGGAGATGGAGCGGATGCTGGCAGCGCCAGTGCCCAGGCAGGCGGCATGTATAGGGCCGCTGACGGAGGAGATGCGACGACCTAAGGACGACCAGGTGCTGGTGATGCTACATGACATGACAAAAACCGCCAGCATGATGGATTTCTTAGGACTGCCGAGGGCGGAACAGCTGCAAACACTGGCGGACTTGAGAAAGAAAGGGGCATCGATTAGACAACTTGAAAAACTAACGGGTATCGGCCGAGGCGTGATACAGAACCTGTAAGAGGATGTTAAAATTTCGGTGTTTTGCTTGGCATTTTGATGAATTCTTGTTATCTTTGCACGGATTATCAGAATATTCATTTCTAAATCGACCGATATGATAAGAAAACTAGTTTTATTATGTGTGTGTGGTGCATTCACGATGGCGAGTGCACAGAAAACACCCGTGTGGAGAGATGCCAGTGTGAACCAGCAGAACCGCGAACCGCGTAGGGCACACTTCTTTGCCTTTGAGAATGAGGACAAGGCTAAGGGCGACAAAAAACAGAGCGATCGCTACCTCTCGATGGAGGGTAAGTGGAAGTTCAATTTCGTAAAGAACCATCAGGATGCGCCTAAGGGATTCTATGCCCTGAAGTACGACGACTCTAAATGGGTGGATTTTCCTGTTCCCGGTTTGTTTGAGATTGAGGGCTATGGCGACAAGACCTATAAGAACATGGGTTATGCCTGGTGCACAACCTTTAAGAACGATCCTCCATATATTGGCGAGACCAACAACTATACTGGTTCGTATCGCCGCACCTTTGACCTGCCACAGAACTGGAAGGGGCAGGAGGTTTACTTCCATGTAGGCTCAGCTACCAGCAACCTGGCTGTTTGGGTGAACGGTAAGTACGTGGGCTACTCGGAGGATTCGAAGGTGGCTGCCGAGTTTAACATCACCAAGTATCTGAAGCCTGGAAAGAACCTGATTGCGATGCAGATTATGCGCTGGTGCGACGGTAGCTATCTGGAGGATCAGGACTTCTGGCGCTTTACAGGTATCGCCCGCGAGGTGTATCTGTATGCTACACCAAAGGTACACATCAAGGATATTACCATCGGACAGGACTACGTGCAGGGTAACGGCGTGCTGAATGTGGATGTGAAACTGGCTGGTAAGGCTACCGTTGAGGCCAAGCTGTTTGATGCTGCTGGCAACCAGGTGGCCGAGGGCTTGCAGGCTACAGTGGCAAATGCCAAGGCTTGGACGGCTGAGACGCCTAACCTGTACACCTTATATATATATCTGAAGCAGGGCAACAAGACACTGGAGGTGATCAAGAAGAAGATTGGTTTCCGCCATATTGAGATTAAGGGCGGCCAGCTGCTGGTGAACGGCAAGGCTATCCTGATTAAGGGTGCCGACCGCCACGAGCTGGATCCTGATGGTGGTTACATCGTAAGTGTGGACCGCATGATTCAGGATATCAAGATTATGAAGCAGCTGAACATTAATGCCGTACGTACCTGCCACTATCCCGACGATCCACGTTGGTATGACCTGTGCGATGAGTATGGTATCTACCTGACTGCCGAGAGCAACCTGGAGAGTCATGGTATGGGTTACAATGAGAAGACACTGGCTATCCGTCCTGATTTTGAGAAGGCTCACATTGAGCGTCAGGAGGGTAACATGATTACCTATAAGAACCACCCCAGCATTATTGTGTGGAGCTTGGGTAACGAGGCTGGCTATGGGGCCAACTTTGAGAAGGCTTATGCTTGGGTAAAGGCTTACGATAAGACCCGTCCCTGCCAGTATGAGCGTGCAGGCATTGAGGGTGCTACAGATATCTACTGCCCTATGTATGCCGATTACAACTGGAGCGAGAAATACTCGAAGGGCGAAGTGACAGGCGGAAAGGTTGAGAAGCCACTGATTCAGTGCGAATATGCCCACGCTATGGGTAACTCGATGGGTGGCTTTAAAGAGTACTGGGACCTGATTCGTAAGGAGCCTCACTACCAGGGTGGTTACATCTGGGACTTTGTGGATCAGGGTATGCGCGATAAGAGCAAGGTTACAGGTAAGGAAATATTTACTTACGGTGGCGACTATGGCCGCTATCCTGCCAGCGACTACAACTTTAACTGTAACGGTATTATCGCCCCCGACCGCCGACTGAACCCACATGCCTACGAGGTTCGCTACTACTACCAGAATGCATGGATTACGGATAAGGGCCTGAAGGAAGGACGCTTTGAGGTTTACAACGAGAACTTCTTCAAGACTCTCGACGATATGGAACTGGAGTGGTTTGTTGGTGGTGCAGGCGCCCATCATCACGATGGCAACCGTCCAGAGGGTATGACCTTCGGACACGGTGGTAAGATTGACGTGAGCGGTATTGCGCCACAGTAGCGTAAGGTGATTACCAACGAGGCTATGAAAAAGACTATCGAGCGTGTGTTAGGTCACCACGGCGATCAGGAGATTTTTGTGATCTTCCAGTTCAAGGCCAAGGAGGCTCAGCCACTGGTGGAGAAGGGACAGGTGATGGCGCGTCAGCAGTTTGCGTTGAGCAACTATCAGTTCCCAGAACTGAAAGCCGAGAAAGTCAGCGTTACAACTGAGGAAACTGAGAGCTACGTGAAGATGGAGGCTGCCGGTACTACACTGACCATTGGTAAGTGGAGTGGATGGATTGACTATCTGGATGTAGATGGTAAGGCTATGCTTGAGGATCGCGAGAGCATCGTGCCCGAGTTCTGGCGTGCACCAACTGATAACGACTACGGTGCTGGATTGCAGAACCGTTTCGGCGTATGGAAGAACCCTGAGATGAAACTGAAGGAGTGCAAGGTTGATGGTAACACCGTGGTATCGGTATTTGAGATGCCTGCCGTGAAGGCAACACTCACCATGACCTATACACTGACTGCTGAAGGTGAGGTGATTGTACGTGAGCAGCTGGCTGCTGATAAGGAGGCCAAGGTGGCTCCTATGTTCCGCTATGGTGTGCAGCTGCAGATGCCTCAGGAGTTTGATGCTATCTGCTACTATGGTCGCGGACCTGTTGAGAACTATATCGACCGCAATTCGAGCGAGTTTATCGGCGTGTACGAAAATAAGGTTTCGAATGAGTACTTCCCATATATCCGTCCCCAGGAGGCTGGTAACCACACCGATGTACGTTGGTTCCGCGTGGTGAATGCTGAGGGCAACGGTCTGGAGTTCTACAGCAATGCACCTATGGAGGCCAGCGCGCTGAAGTTCCTGACAGAGGATCTGGACGACGGTGCTGTGAAGGACAAGAAGATAGGACGCCACTCTGGTGACCTGGTTGAGCGCCCACTGACTCAGGTGCATATCCAGCAGCGCCAGATGGGACTGGGATGCGTGAACTCATGGGGTGCATGGCCTAGAAAAGAGTACATGATGGAGTATAAGGATTATGACTTTACATTCGCTATCCGACCAGTGAAAAAATAAAATGAGCGCATTTTAAGCGTTTAAATAGCAAAGTGTAACCGCCTGCGGCTTGATTTCGGTCAAAAAGTAGCCCGCAGGCGGTTATTTTATGAATTTTTAGCCAAAAACGCTTGGAGGGTACCTTTTAAATTATTACCTTTGCACCGTGAAACAAAGATGGATTGATATGAAGATGAGAGAAAAAGTTACAGTTTTACTGATCGCCCTGATGATGGGTCCGATCGTTAGCTATGCAGAGGATGCTCAGGTCACCAGCGAGTGTGACACCACTTATATTAAGCTCGACGAGAATCGCGTGCCTATTACACATGTTAACTTGACATACGATGAGCTCGTAGAGAAGGTTGGTGAATTGGAGACTATTCTGGAAACAGATGAGTTCCAGCTCTATGCTGCAGGTGATTATACCTATAAAGTAGTAGGTGGCATCGTTACATCAATGGCTATTCAGATTGCTGATGACAACAACGATAAGGTGGTTTACAATCAGATTCTGAATACACTGGCAAAGAGTAACTCACTGAAGGATACGCATAACACTGGCGGTAACTACTACCAGTATGCCGACTTCCAGATTCAGTTCGACGACTTTGAAGGTTACGAGAAATTAACCTTCTCGGTGCTTGAGTAAAGAAAGATAATACCCTAAACGGTATAATTGGTAAAGAGAGAGTAGAGGGCGGGATCCACAAAGGTTCCGCCTTTCTGCTGCTCCAAACAGTCGGTGCCACAGGCGGATGAGCCACAGGATGGCGGGGATATGAATGCCCTGAACCAATGTGAGCAAGCGCGAATAGCCACGTAGATCATTACGGAACTGAAAGAGCGTGCGCAGGTTGCGTTCGGTTTTGGCTATATAGTCCGGGTTCGGTTCAAACTCGGTCATCACTACCGGGTTATCGATATGCAGTACGGCCATGTGTTGCTGTTTGAGCTGCTTGCCAAACAGCACATCCTCGTAGCCGCTCTTGGTGAAGCGCTCGTCGAACGGACATTTGGCAAAAGCTTTGCTACGGATCATAAAATTGGTTGAGCGGAACTCCTGATACTTGTTTTGCTGGCGCATGGCGGCACTATGTGCTGGCTCGGCCTGCTTTTCGTACTGGTAGCGCAGGTTGAGGGCCATCTCGGGTAGGGTGGCAACAGCAATTCCTCCATTAATCACATCAGCCTGTTGCGCCATATATATATAATAGGTATATAGGAACTGTGGATTAAGGATGCTTACATCGCAATCGATGAACAGCAACCAGGGATACTGGCTGATGGAAGCTAAGTAGTTGCGATTGGCAGCACTGCCGATATTGGTGGTTCGGGCTATGAAACGGGCCTGGGGCAGAAGGTTGATAGCCTGGTTGGCAGCCACGGTTTCGCTATTAGGCGAGGCATCGTCGGATACGATAATCTCGTAGCTAACGTTAAGCGCCTGAGCCTGTTGCGACAGGACTTCGACTAGCTTAACGCACACCGTATTATAGGTTGGAATTAATATTGATAATGCTTGTTGACTCATTTCTGAGTGCAAAAATACAAAAAAAGATGAAAATATTTTGTGGATTGACGGAAAAGTTGTAATTTTGCACCCGCTTTTACGAGTTAAGAGCATGAAATTCAAATTATTAACAAAAAATTAAAGATTTAAAAAATGGCAACAAAAATCAGATTGCAGCGCGGTGGTCGCAAAGGTTATGCTTTCTACAGCATCGTAATCGCCGACGCTCGTGCACCACGTGATGGTCGTTTCACTGAAAAGATTGGTACTTACAACCCTAACACCAATCCTGCCACAGTAGACCTGAATTTCGAGCGTGCACTGTACTGGGTAGAGACTGGTGCTCAGCCCACTGACACTGTACGTAACATCCTGAGCCGTGAGGGCGTTTACCTGATGAAGCACCTGAAGGGTGGCGTAAAGAAGGGCGCTTTCGACGAGGCTACATGCCAGAAGAAGTTCGATGCCTGGAAGGCTGACAAGCAGAACGGTCTGAACAAGATCGCTGAGGCTGAGGCTAAGGCTAAGAAGGACGCTGCTGCTAACGCTTTGAAGGCTGAGAAGGCTGTTAACGAGGCAATTGCTAAGAAGGTAGCTGACAAGAAGGCTGCTGAGGCTGCTGCTAAGGCTGAGGCCGAGGCTGCTGCTGCCGCTGCTGAGGCTCCCGCTACTGAGGAGGCTCCTGCTGAGGCATAAGCTTGATAATAGCAGAAGACAAAAAATGAGCTCCACAGAAATGTGGAGCTTTTTTATTTTGTCCAGAAATCAAGGTATTGGCGGGCTACTTTCAGGTAATCGTGGTGCTTACGCACGTATTCCACGCTTTGGCGTTTCAGTTCGGGAATGCGATCGGGGTTAAGTACCAATTTTTCAAGCTCGTGAAAAACACTATCGTAAGTAGGGGCTACGTTGATGATAGGACGTAGTTCGTTTTCGTTGATAATCCCGTAGTTCTCGGGCTCACCACCACCAATGCAGATAATGCCCTTCGACATGGCCAATAAGGGGTTCATGGATGGGGTGTAAGCATAGAGCTGGTCGAGTATGGCATCGCTGCCTTCCATCAGTTTCTGGTATTGTGCAAATGGAACCGATTCTACCTTTACCAACTTCATCTTATCGGGATGTTTCGTTGTGACATCGATGGCTGCCTGGAGCATGATGTCGGTGCCCTTATAGGCAGAGCGCTGGCGATTAATGCCGATAAAGATGATGGTTTTTGATGTATCACATCTGACCGTGCAACTCTCCGCAGGCATGCGGATAGGGAAGGGGATGAAGCATGTTTTATCGGCAAACTGGGGCTGGTAGCAGGCCCAATATTCGTAGAGACCAGCAATGATGCCGTCGCAATCTTGGGCTATCATCTTGTTGAGCCGCTCTTTGGATGTGCCAAGCCAATCGTGCTGATAGTAAGTGGCCTCGGCATCGGTACGCACCTTGTCGCCGATATTGAAGTCGCTATAGCGTAGCGGCTTTTCGTATGTACATGTGTGAACCCAATAATAATCCATACCAAAGGCACCAAGGAACAGGCGCTTGTTGTGCTTGCGCAGATAGCGGTAGAACCAGAAGAGGCGTTCGGCCTTCAGTTCGAAGAACATCGGGTTGATGAGCTGCACCACATCGTAGCCTTGCAATTGGGGGAGCAGGGCGTAGAGTTTTAGCATCAACTGAATGCCTCCGAGTTTGCCGGGTTTGCGTGCCACATCGATATCGCGCGGGTAATCCTTGAAGAAGTCGCCATTGGATATAACGGTGACCTGATGCCCCAACTGCCGCAGTGCTTCGGCCAGCGTGGCGTGAACATTGCTATATTCGCCAACCAGTAGTATCTTCATCGTTCTTTATTGATTAAAGGCAGGGTGTGCAATAGCAAAGTGCGCCCAATACTGGTGCTGGTGATCCTGCGGAACCAAGTGTATTTGGTGGTGTAGTCGTGATCGGGTAAGGGGAAGAGCCCGTATTGGCGCAGGGTATTGACAGTAGTGTTGAGTACCTTTGGTGAATGGTATAACATGATGACGTTATAGATATAATCCATCGTGAGTTGGGCCACACGGCGATTCATGGCAAGACGATCGTTGTAAGGCATGCGGTCGGCCAGCAACTGCAGATGACGTATTACTTGAAGATTATCGTTCAGACGCTTTTCCTTGCTGCTCTCGTCGTGTTGCTGGATGGCAGAATCCTTATGCTGGCGGTAGTAGTAAGCCTTGTAAGGTGTGAGATAAACCACCTCGGCCCTTAATATCAACTGGGGAGTGAATTCCTCGTCTTCGCCATAACAGATGCCAGGCGTAAACTCTAACTGACTTCGTACCGATTGTCGGAAAAGCTTACACCAGATGGAACCTTGAATGTTGTGGTTGCTAAGATAGGCGACTCCCGAAAGCAGCTTGACATCATCTTTGGAAACAGTGGCCATAGTGGGCGTGGTGCTGAAGTCGAACACGATGATTTCTGCGTCGGGATGGCTCCTGGCAATATCTAAACATTGCTCATAGGGCTCTTTTATCAGAACATCGTCGCCATCAACAATCTGGATAAACGCTCCTTTAGCCATATGCAGGGCTGTGTTACGGGCCACACTTACACCTTGATGATGCTGGCGGATATAGACGATATCGTCGCCATACTTCATCAGTGCATTCATAGGACTGACTTCTGAGCCGTCGTCGATGATGATGATCTCACGTTCGCTTTCAGACAACGATAATGCCAAGATGCTGTCGACACACTCGCACAACATCTGAACTGGCAGATTGTAATAGGTAACAATGAAGGTTACCAACGGCTGGGCTGCCTGAACTGATGTATGAATTTGCTGATGATGCATATTATTTTTATTCCCAATATATTGTTAGTTATCGCTTTTAGCTTTTGGGTACCTCTGAATGCTTGGTGATGGACGTTCCTGAAAGGTAGTTTGATGTCGCCTCCAAGTCGTTCCCATACGTCGATCTGGATATTCAGCAGGTATAGGTAGTAGCTGTCGTCTATTGGCATTCCGCTATTCAAGTGTGCATCCAATAGCATCTCCAATTGTTTGCCATTGGCATTTGCTGTAATGCTCTGCGGATTATAACAATAGTGATAGTATCCTTGGCTGCAGGTTCTGATTGTCTTTGCAGCCTCGAGCAGATGGGGGAGCGTGTAAACATCCTCGAATACCTTATCTTCAGGATATCTTATATTGCAGAAAAGCGATTTCTTATAGATTTTGTTACAAGCGTAGGTGTGACGATAGGCTTGACCTTGGAGCCAGTATTTCTGAGCATCTGTATAAATGCAGTCGGGGAGCGACAGGCGGTTGGCAATAGAGTATTCCAACAGGTCGGCATCCTCCATATACTGAAGTAAAGGGGCATAGGTGTTGGCTGCGATGTAATCATCAGAATCTACAAAGGTGATATAATCACCCTGGGCCTTATCCAACCCTGCATTACGTGCATTGCTCAAGCCTCCGTTCGGCTTGTGGATAACCCGGATATGTGCATCTTTCGCTGCCCAGTCGTCGCATATCTGCGGGCTGTTGTCGGGCGATCCGTCGTCAACGAGTATCACCTCAAAATCGTCGAGATTCTGGTTAAGCACGCTCTCAACACATTTGTGGAGCGTGGCTTCTGTGCGATAAACAGGGATGATGATACTCAGTTTCATGGGCACAAAGTTACAAATTTATTTGGATAATCGTAATAATTTGCTTACTTTTGCGTTTGTTTTTAAGGAATTATGAACGAAGAGCGCGACGAGAGTTATAGTCACGTGCTGAAATACACGGGTGTATTTGGCGGGGTGCAAGGCCTGAATGTGTTGATAGGTCTTGTGCGCAATAAGTTCGTGGCCATGCTGCTTGGGCCTGGTGGCATGGGCTTGGTGTCGCTCTTTAATACCACGGTGCAGCTGATATCGCAGGCCACCAACTTTGGTATTGCCATGAGTGCGGTGCGCCATATATCGGAATACTACGATGCCGGCGATACCGAGCGTACTGCCCACTATGTGAAAGTGGTGCGTGGCTGGTGCTTGCTTACCGCTTTGCTGGGCATGCTGGTATGCGTGGTTTTAGGTCCGTTTTTCAGTAATGCCACCTTCTCGTGGGGCAATCACACCTTGCACTTTGTACTGTTAGCACCTGCCATTGGTATGCTGGCTGTTACGGGTGGCGAAACGGCTATCCTGAAAGGTGTGCGTAAGCTGGGGGCCTTGGCTCTGGTACAGATTGTGGCCGCCTTGGCGTCGTTAGCCATCGCCATCCCCATCTATTATATGTTTGGCCAGGCTGGTATCGTACCGGTGATAGTGCTGATGGCATTTGCTACCATGAGTGCCACGTTATGGTTTTCGTGGCGCATCTTCCCATTGCAGCTTCGAGGTACGCGAGGCATTCTGGGCGAGGGTATGGAGATGGTTCGTCTGGGTGTGGCGTTTACGTTGGCTGGCATTGTGGGGAGCGGGGCCGAGATGTTTGTGCGCTCGTATCTGAATGTGGTGGGCAATCTGGAGGTGCTGGGCTTGTATAATGCCGGCTATATGCTTACCATTACCTATGCCGGTATGGTGTTCTCGGCTATGGATACCGATTATTATCCGCGCCTCTCGGCTGTTAACCATGATGTGGCAGCAACCAACCTGACGGTGAATCGACAGATGGAGGTGTCGCTGCTAATCGTAGCCCCTATGCTTACAGCCCTCATTGCTTTGTTGCCGATACTTATTCCGTATCTTTTCACCAGCGAGTTTGTGCCCGTGGTGCCTATGGCGCAGGTGGCTGCCTTGGCCATGTTTTTCAAGGTGCTGACGATGCCTGTGGCTTACATCACATTGGCTCGTGGCTATTCGATGACCTACCTGATGCTGGAGACTGCTTATTTTGTGGTGTTTGTGCTGTTGATAGTGCTTGGCTATCAATATTGGGGCTTGCTGGGTACTGGTATCGCCATCACGCTGGCGCATGTGTTCGAGTGCCTGATGATTAATGGTTATGCCTATAAAAAATACGGCTACCGTATGTCGGCAGCCGTATATCGATATGCAATCGTATTGCTTTTGTTCGGATTCCTCGCCTATGCCTGCACCATCTTTCTGGATGGCATCGTCTACTGGGTAGTAGAATTGGTGGCTATCGCGGCGAGTGCGCTTTATGCGTTTCAGAATCTGAAGTCGAGCTCGCAGGTAACCATGTTGTAACTGTGCTTTGGTGTAGCTAAGCTCTTATCGTTGATGCGAGCATATTCGGCGTGGAGTTCGAGGTTCTTTGTGAAATAATAGTTCAAACCGCACTCATATGATGTCTTGGCTGAGCTCCACTCCTTGGCTACGCGATAGGTCTGATAACGAGCCTTGCCGTGCAATTTACCTTTGATAAGAGGTACGATACCGAATACGTACCAACCATCAGCCTTGTCGCCATCGTCGAGGTTTGAACCGTAACCCTGTGAGTGCAGATACTCAGAGCGGAACATGTATTCACCAGTGCTGTATTCAGCAGAAAGGGCATAACGGTTTTTACGAGCGCTCATAATAGTTACGTTCTGCTTTACTCCTTTAGCATCTATATAGGTTGTTGCCAACTCGCCACGAGTACCAGTCCAACCAAAAGCACCAATGCGAAGTCCCTTAATAGGCATAACCCATACACCGCCAATAATATCCTTCTTATTGTCCTTATCTTTCTGGTTTATACCCTCGCCGTTATAAACACCTACCTGATAGTGGAACACACGGCGACCATTGGCATTGGGGAACAAGTCACCTGAAACCTGAATACCGATATCACGACCACCTGAAGATTTCTCACCAGTACGATCGCCGAAACCTGACAGATTGTTGATTACATCAGCATAGGCGCGCCAGCCCTGAGTGATGGGGTTGGTGGGGTTCTCGTAAGTGAAGGCACGCTTGAACTGACCTGCACGAACCTTGAACTCTGGGTATTTACGCCATTCAGCATAAAGGTCAACCAACTGTACTGTAGGCTCGGCTGGACCCTTCAGGTTGGTTCCCTGAATTTGGGCGCGCCAGTCGAAGTCGCCAATCTTACCATCCAGAATGAAACGAGCCAGACGCAGATTGAAAGTGTTAGAATGATTATCCTCTCGATCTTGTCCTTGATATTGCAGCATGCCGTAGCCACTGAATTTGATGTTCTTTACCCAGGCAGGAACCTCGACGGTAGCCTTCTCCTGTGATGACTCTATCTCCTCTACTTCGGGCAGAGTCTCTGCGTTGGCATTGATTGCCATCGATGCCATAAGCGCCATCATCCAAAATACCTTTTTCATTGTAATATGAGTTTAAAAATTAGTAATGTAGTTGCTCGTTAAAAATGTTTTTAGTTAAACTTGGGGCAAATATATGAAAAAATATTGAAACTTCCAAGTATTTGCCCCAAATTTTATTATCTACGCTCCAGCAGCACCACGTTCTCAACGTGTGGTGTGTGGGGGAACATATCAACGGGTTGAACAGCTGCCACGCGATAATCTACGTCGAGATCGTGCAGATCACGAGCCTGAGTGGCAGGGTTGCAACTTACGTAGACAATGCGCTTGGGGGCCGCTCCGAGAATGGTTTTAACCACATCGGGATGCATACCGGCACGTGGCGGGTCGGTAATAATCACATCCGGACGTCCGTGTTCGGCAATGAATTCTTCGGTCAGAATATCCTTCATGTCGCCTGCATAGAACAGGGTGTTGCCAATCTTGTTTACTTCAGAGTTGATCTTAGCATCCTCGATAGCTTCGGGCACATACTCGATACCGATTACCTTGCGTGCCTTCTTGGCTACAAAGTTGGCAATGGTGCCTGTGCCGGTATAGAGATCATAAACCAGTTCGTTACCGGTAAGACCGGCAAAATTGCGGGCTACCGAGTACAGGTGGTAGGCCTGTTCGGTATTGGTCTGGTAGAAACTCTTGGGACCAACCTTGAACTTCAGATCCTCCATCAACTCGTAGATGTGGTCGATACCCTTGAATACCAATATCTCCTGGTCGCCGATGGTATCGTTGCACTTCTGATTGTCGAGATACATCAGCGAGGTAATCTGTGGGAACTTGTCGGCGATATGCTGCAGCAGAGCCTTGGCCTGTTCCTCGCTCTGGGCGAGAGTTTCGGCCGATGTGCGGTCGTAGTGGAACTGGAAGATAACCATCCACTCGCCACTGGCCGAGTTGCGGATGATGATATCGCGCAGCAGTCCTACCTGTGCACGCAGGTCGAAGAATGATAAGCCGTTGGCCATCGCATAGTCGCGTGCCTCGTTACGGATCTCGTTCTGCAGGTTGTCCATCAGCCAGCATTTCTCGATAGGCAGAATCTTATCGAAAGCACCTGTGATATGGAATCCGATAGCAGGCACATCCTTCAGACTCTGAGACTCGTCATTAGGCAGTGTCTGAATCTGTTCCTTGGTGAGATAGCGCTTGTTGGCGCATCCGAAATCGAGTTTGTTGCGATACTCCTGAGTGTGAACGCTACCTAAGATAGGCATAAACTCGGGCAACTCTATCTTGCCTATGCGGTGCAGCTGGTCGTACACCTGCTGCTGCTTAAACTTAAGCTGCTCTTCGTAAGGCAGGTTCTGCCATTTACAACCGCCGCACACACCGAAGTGGGCGCAGAAGGGGGTCGCGCGTACCTTACTTAATTCTATAAATCTAACAACCTCGCCCTCGGCAAAGGAGTGTTTTTTGCGGCGAATCTGTACATCGCACACGTCGCCAGGCACACAGAAAGGCACAAATACCACCAGATCGTTCCAGTGGAACAAACACTTGCCTTCGGCAGCCACAGCTTCAATCACCACGCCCTCAAGGAGCGGTAATGGTTTCTTGTTTCTTGCCATATTATTCTCTTTTTCGGGTGCAAAGGTAGTGTAAATCGAGCGAAAAACCAAATTTATTCATGCGTTATAGGCTAAAAAAACAAAAATGTAAGGTGGAGTTTGCAATTTTTGCCATTTTTTCTTGTGTATGTGATGGAATTTTAATATCTTTGCAGAATCTAATCAAAAATAATTTATCATCAACAAATAATAAATATTACGTATGAGTCAGAAAAGAGTTTACCTCTTCGGTAATGGAAAGGCCGAAGGAAACGCAAAGATGCGTGAGGAGCTTGGCGGTAAGGGTGCTAACCTTGCTGAAATGAACCACATTGGTGTGCCTGTTCCTCCAGGTTTCACAATCACCACAGATTGTTGTAATGAGTACTATCAGGTTGGTCAGCAGAAGATTATGGAATTGCTGAACGATGACGTGATGGCTGCCGTGAAGCACATTGAAAATTTGATGAACTGTAAGTTCGGCGATGCCCAGAATCCTCTGTTGGTATCTGTTCGTTCTGGTGCCCGCGCCTCAATGCCTGGTATGATGGACACCATCCTGAACCTTGGTTTGAACGACGAGGTTGCCGAGGGTATGGCTAAGAAGACAAATAATCCTCACTTCGTGTACGACTCTTATCGTCGTTTCGTACAGATGTACGGCGATGTTGTACTCGAGATGAAGCCCGTAAATAAAACTGATATCGATCCATTCGAGGAGATTATCGAGAAGGTTAAGAAGGAGAGCGGTGTTGTTCTGGATAAGGACCTCTCTGTTGAGGACCTGAAGAAGCTGGTTCAGCTGTTCAAGGCTGCCATCAAGGAGCGCACAGGTAAGGACTTCCCCAACGATCCTATCGAGCAGCTTTGGGGTGCTATCTGCGCTGTGTTCCGTTCATGGATGAACGAGCGCGCTATCCTGTATCGTAAGATGGAGGGAATCCCCGACGAGTGGGGTACAGCCGTATCAGTAATGGCCATGGTATTCGGTAACATGGGCGACACATCAGCTACTGGTGTATGCTTCAGCCGCGATGCTGCTAACGGTGAAAACCTGTTCAACGGTGAGTATCTGGTTAACGCTCAGGGTGAGGACGTGGTTGCCGGTATCCGCACACCACAGCAGATTACCAAGATTGGTTCTCAGCGCTGGGCTGAGCGCGCTGGTATCTCTGAGGAGGAGCGCGTAGCCAAGTATCCTTCGATGGAGGAGGCTATGCCTGAGATCTATGCTGAGCTGAATGGTATCCAGGACAAGCTGGAGCACCACTATCACGATATGCAGGATATGGAGTTCACCGTACAGGAGGGCAAGCTCTGGTTCCTGCAGACACGTAATGGTAAGCGTACTGGTGCTGCTATGGTTAAGATTGCTATCGACCTGCTTCACGAGGGTATGATTGACGAGAAGACTGCCATCCAGCGCTGCGAGCCTCAGAAGCTCGACGAGCTGTTGCACCCCGTATTCGATAAGAAGGCTCTGGCTGCCGCTAAGGTAATTGCTCAGGGTCTGCCCGCTTCGCCAGGTGCTGCTTGCGGTCAGATTGTATTCCACGCTGACGACGCTAAGGAGTGGCACGAGAATGGACATAAGGTAGTACTCGTACGTATCGAGACCTCACCTGAGGATCTGGCTGGTATGGCTGCTGCCGAGGGTATCCTGACCGCTCGTGGTGGTATGACCTCTCACGCTGCCGTTGTGGCTCGTGGTATGGGTAAGTGCTGCGTATCGGGTGTAGGTGCTCTGAATGTAAGCTATAAGGATAAGACTGTTGAGATCGACGGTGTAACATATAAGGAGGGCGACTTCATCTCTCTGAACGGTACAACTGGTCAGGTATATGCTGGCGAGGTTCCAACAAAGGCTGCCGAGCTCTCTGGCGACTTCAAGGAGCTGATGGACCTCTGCGACAAGTACACCAAGCTGCAGGTTCGTACCAATGCTGATACTCCACACGATGCACAGGTAGCTCGCGCTTTCGGTGCTAAGGGTATCGGTCTTACACGTACTGAGCACATGTTCTTCGAGGACCAGAAGATTGTTGCTATGCGTGAGATGATTCTGGCCGACAGCGTTGCCGGACGTGAGAAGGCTCTTGCTAAGCTGCTGCCTTATCAGAAGGCCGACTTCAAGGGTATCCTCGAGGCTATGGACGGTCTGCCAGTTAACATCCGTCTGCTCGATCCCCCTCTCCACGAGTTCGTTCCCCACGATCTGGCTGGTCAGCAGACCATGGCTAAGGAGATGGGCGTAAGCTTGGAGGAAATCCAGCGCCGTGTTGACTCACTTGCTGAGAACAACCCAATGCTGGGTCACCGTGGTTGCCGTCTGGGTATCACATTCCCTGAGATTACCGCTATGCAGACCAAGGCTATCCTCTCTGCAGCTTGTGAGCTGAAGAAGGAGGGTAAGAACCCAATGCCTGAGATCATGGTTCCTCTGATTGGTACTATCAACGAGCTCAAGCAGCAGAAGGAGGTTATCCAGTATGCCGCTAAGGAGGTATTTGCTGAGTATGGTATCGAGGTTGAGTTCGAGATTGGTACAATGATTGAGATTCCACGTGCTGCCCTGACAGCTGATCTGATCGCTTCAGAGGCTCAGTACTTCTCATTCGGTACTAACGACCTGACTCAGATGACCTTCGGTTACAGCCGCGACGATATCGCATCGTTCCTGCCTGTATACCTCGACAAGAAGATCCTGAAGGTTGACCCATTCCAGGTACTCGACCAGGAGGGTGTAGGCCGTCTCATCAAGTTCGCCGTTAAGGAGGGTCGTGAGGTTCGTCCTGACCTGCGTTGCGGTATCTGTGGTGAGCATGGTGGTGAGCCCAGCTCAGTTAAGTTCTGCGCTAAGATTGGCATGAACTACGCTAGCTGCTCTCCATTCCGCGTGCCCATCGCCCGCCTCGCCGCCGCTCAGGCCGCTGTTGAAGAGTAATCTGATTATTCTTAATACTAAATATTTTGGGTGTAACTTCCGCAGAGGGGGTACACCCAATTTTATTATGCACTGAGTAAAATTCTAGATATCATTCATCGTCTGATAGACTTTATTGTCCATCAGACGTTTTCTTTGTAGCAGTCTCTTTTCGTCTTTATCCATTGATGCTGTAACAGATTGCAAATCGGGTCATCTTTGATAATCTTTGGTGCGGACTTACCTGCCAGTATTAGCACTTTCTTTCCATTGCGATAAATATGTAACTGGCGAGAACGGACTACGGCAGTCAGTTCTGAATCATCCTGCATGGCTATCCATAGAGAATGATATTGGCCATCCTCTTCGAATAGCTTTCGCTGTAGATGCGAACACATATTTGTTGTGTCGATGGTTATCATACTCAATCAAACAGTTTCTTCCAAATCCACAAAAATGTTACGGCACCAACAACGCAGAATACGAAATTGGTGAGATAGCCTTTACCAAGTAATTCTATGTTCAGTAGGTGGCTGATGAATGTTCCTACATAACTGCCAACGATGCCTATGACGAAGTTCATGCAACATCCTTTGCCCTCACCGCTCATAATGCGGTTGGCAATGTAGCCGATGAAAATACCTGTGAGTATTGGCCAAGCGGTAAAATCTGCAATATGTTCTAACATAACGTTCTATTTAATTCTATTTTTTGTTATTCTATTTCCAACCTTGGTTTTACGGGATCTGTAAGCCGGATGATGTCAGAGCGATGAGTGCTATTTGAGCCAATAGTATCAACGGAAGTCCATACTTGAACTTTTTGTGCATGGTTTTATGATGCCATGTTTTCATGCCAAGCCAGGCGCCGACGCTACCTCCGATAATGGCCAACAATAGCAACGTTGCCTCAGGAATGCGCCACTTGCCCTTCATGGCTTTGACTTTGTCAATACCATAAACAATGAAGGTCACAATGTTTATTGCTATCAGATAATATAACAACGTTTCTGCCATTGCCTTTTCTTTTGATTTTCACAATAGTCATAGAGCAGATTCCAACTTCTTTATGACTTTGCAGGGATTGCCCACTGCAATGGAATTCGAGGGAATATCTTTTGCCACTACGCTTCCTGCGCCGATGGTTACGTTATCGCCAATGGTTACACCTGGTAGTATGGTGACACTGCCGCCAATCCATACGTTATTGCCGATGCTTACAGGTTCTGCCCATTCTCTGCGACTGTTGCGTTCCACAGGATCGGTACTGTGACAGGCTGTGTATATGCTTACATTCGGCCCTATAAAACAGTCGTCGCCAATGGTGACTGGTGCTTCGTCAAGTACAGTGAAGTTGAAGTTTGCAAAGAATCGTTTGCCCACACTAATCTGCTTGCCGTAATCGCAGTAGAAGGGCTGGTTAATTAATATATCATCGTCGGCGATGTGTCCCAATAAACCTCTCAGAATCTCCCTTGCTTTTTGTTGCTCCGACGGGCGCAGCAGATTATAGTCGTGAATTATTTCCTTCACTTCCGTCAGTTCTTCAATCAGTTGTGGGTCAACAGCGGAATACATCTCGCCTATCAACATCTTTTCTTTCTCAGTCTTCATAAATACTCATATTTATTCTTCAACATCACAATGCATGAATCCCATTTCTTTGGCCTTTTCTTCGTTCATAAGAAAGTAGATAGCCTCGCCCTCGTTGCAGAGTTCACCTTTCGAGTTCGTTATTTCTGCGCTGATATAGGCAAGATTACGAACCTGCTTCGTAACCTTTGCCCTGATAGTCAGTTCGGGCTCAGTCGTAGGAACCGCCTTGCGGAACTTTACATTCAGCTGAACGGTATAGCCGCTTGTCTGTAACTTGCGAGTGACTACCCAACCGCACACTTCATCGATCAAAGTACTCAGAATACCACCGTGCATGGTATCTACCCAGCCCTGATAATTGTGCTCAGGATGCCAGGTGCTCACGATATAGTCACCATCCTCGTAGAACTCCATGTGGAGCCCAATAGGATTGTCTGGACTGCAACCGAAACAGTTATACCCCTCATGGTTACGCCAAGGGTTTATTATTTTCTTCATCATAATTTCAAAAAACATATTAATTATCACTGCAAAGGTACTGATTTATAATTGATTATTTGTACATTTGCATCCATCTTTACAATACTTTATGATTTATCAATATGGCAGATAATTGTGAGAAGTGCAAATTGAGGGCATATTAGCACTCGCTGCAGTTGAAGAGTAATAATATGAGTGATAAAGGTGGTAAGTACCCCACCTAAAAAGGTGGTATGAAGGTAAAACTGTTTTTTTTTTCGAAAATGTTTGGTGGTTCTAT
Organism: Xylanibacter ruminicola; assembly: GCF_900107775.1. Taxonomy (GTDB): domain Bacteria; phylum Bacteroidota; class Bacteroidia; order Bacteroidales; family Bacteroidaceae; genus Prevotella; species Prevotella ruminicola_C. Next base: position 360,785 of record NZ_FNRF01000004.1, on the reverse strand, counting down.
TCATTATTTATATCTTTGCACTGAGTAAAAATACTCACTCCACTGAGTAAAATTTTTAATTATGTATAAAAGAGCTGAATATCAGGTAATTACAAGTAGGCTGAAAGAGCCGAGAAAGTTCATTCAGGTTGTAATGGGGCCACGTCAGGTGGGTAAATCTACAGTTGTTAAGCAGGTGCTTCAAGACTTGGATTTGCCTTATCAGCAGTTCTCTGCCGATAATGTGCCTGCCTCAAATACTGCTTGGGTATCTAACTGTTGGGCTGCTGTTAGAAGTCTGAAAGAGAGCAAAGGCCTTGATAGTATCATTCTTGTTATCGATGAAATTCAGAAGATATCAAATTGGAGTGAGGTTGTAAAGAAGGAGTGGGATGATGATACCTTGCACGATCGCAACATTAAGGTGCTGCTGCTCGGTAGTAGTCGTGTACTTTTAGAAAAAGGACTTTCTGAGTCGTTAGGCGGGCGTTTCGAAGAAATACGAATGACTCATTGGAGTTATCCAGAAATGAAAGAGTGTTTTGGCTTTACACTCGACCAGTATCTTTTCTTCGGAGGTTATCCTGGTGCTGCAGGCCTGATAAATGAGTCTGACCGTTGGGAGCAGTATATACAGTCGGCAATCATTGATGCTACAATCAACAAGGATATTCTGATGAATACACCTATCAGTAAGCCTGCTCTTCTTCGTCAGACTTTCGAACTTGGTGCTTCTTACTCTGGTGAACTCCTGTCTCTCAATAAGATGCTTGGTTCATTGCAAGACGCAGGAAATACCGTTACGTTGGCTGGTTATATCAATCTGCTTGATGAGAGTGGTTTGCTTTGCGGACTTCAGAAGTATAGTAACGATACAGCCCGACGTCGAGCCAGTATCCCTAAATTTCAGGTTTATAACAATGCCCTGAAGATGGTGTATAATCCTCATACGTTCGATCAGGCTATTATGGATCGAAAAGAGTGGGGGCGTATCTTTGAGTCGGGTATTGGCGCTTGGATAGTCAGTCAGGCCTTTGTTCATCGTATTGAAGTGTTCTATTGGCGTGAACTTGCCGACGAGGTTGATTTCATTCTTCGTAAGAAGGGGACGGTCGTTGCCATCGAGGTGAAGAGTAATGCAGAAAAGAATTCGAAAGGACTTAATGAGTTTAGAGATAAGTTCAAACCAAAATCGGCATTTATCGTGGGTGATGGTGGTATAAGCGCTGAAGAGTTCCTCTCAATGGATATAAGGACTCTTTTCAAATAATAGTTTCATATTAGTTATATGAAGCAGTCTTCATAAATACTAATTTTTTAATTCTTCTCCCTCTTTATCATACTGCTTGCGTTTACCAACAGGAGGTTCTGTCAAGGTTATGCGTACCACGGCTGTACGTTCTAGGCTGCGGGCAATGGCTTCATCAAAAGCATCCATGTGGTGAGGAAGGAATCGCTGGCAGATGGCTCGCAGACCAGCAATTTTCTCTTCGCGGTCAGTCACTATCTCTGCTTTTCCAACTGCTGTTGCTGACTTGAATTGTAGCGTAAAACATCCATCTTTCGGACCAACAGTGGGGGCACATTTTGTAACAGTCGACAGGAATACCGTCGGGTTATGTGCTATGCAGTCCAATTTGTCGCCCTCCAAGGCACAATGGAAATAAAATGTTTTCTCATCAGTCCGTGCCAACGAAAGTGGTAATCCGTATGGACTTCCATCAGGACGCGTCATGCTTACTGTAACGTATGGAGCCTTATCAAATACCTCCAATGCGAATGTGGCATCCATTTGCCGACTAGCTTTTCTCATATATCTTCTTTTAAATGGTGACTTCCACGTCATTTTAATGTGAGGGATGCCGTCGAGTATGAAGGTGTCGGACGACTGCTTGAAACCTACGCCTTCATAGAATCCTTTGGCATATTCCTGTGCCTCTATGTCGATAAGTGTTGCGCCGAAATGCTTTACAGCTGCTTCAATGGCGTGGAGCATGATTTGCTTGCCATAGCTTTTACCACGCTCAGTGGTGATGACTCTGCCAATGGATATCTCCTTCATGTGAGTACCGGCGGGGCATACACGAGCCAAAGCTACAACCTTGTCGGCTACTGTCAGCCACAAGTGAATGGATGCCTGATCATCTCCGTCCAAATCCTGATAAACGCAGTTCTGTTCAACCACGAATACCTCGCTACGCACTCTAAGTAGTTCGTACAACTCGTCTGTGGTTAGTTCCTGGAACGTTTTCTTATGCAGTTCTGCTTCTACTTGTTTCATTGCATTATCTTATTCATTTAGCAATTCACTCTCCGATAATTGTTACTACCAACTCTCTTGCACCACCGTAATTTCTGTACTCGCAGAAGTAGATGCCCTGCCAGGTACCGAGGTTCAAGCGACCATCGGTGATGGGGATGGTGATGCTGACGCCGCTCAGTGTCGACTTAGCGTGGGCAGGCATATCATCGGCACCCTCCAACGTATGCTCGTACTCAGGACGATTCTCTGGAACCAAACGATTGAAGATGGTTTCCATATCCATGCGAACATCTGGATCACAATTCTCATTGATGCTCAGTCCGCAGCTGGTATGCTTGGTAAAGATGTTCACAATGCCCGTCTTTGGCAATTTGGGCAGCTGACTTACTATCTCGCTCGTTACCAAGTGGAATCCACGACGTTTGGGATTCAGAGTTATTTCGATTTGCTGTACCATTTCCTTTCTTAAAGTATTGTAAACTTGGTTGCAAAAGTACGAAAAAAAGTGGAGAAAAATGTATCTTTGCAATGAAATCAGTATGTTTTGTAATATAAAGATGAAGTACATTGCTTTAACATTCGTGTTTTTTTCCTTGTTTTTATGCTCATGCCATAATAACCAGGCAGGCGCACCGCTGCCCTCTGATGCGCAAACAGAAGATACACAGAGAACAATTACGAAAGAAACGGCTTTCGAGGGTGTGAACAACTATTGCCATAAGGAATATGACTGGAGTGCAGCAAAGGATAATCCCGACATCATGTATCTGCAGATGGGCGAAGAGACTGACTCCGCATATGAAGTGGTATTCCGCAGTTATACCGGCGCATTTGTACATTTCTATGTAGATAAGGCAAGTGGCGTCATCAAAATGATTGAGAAAGTGCCAACCCTTAATGTTGAGGAGGAAGCCGGAACCATCAACTTATTTGATTACCTTAAGAAATAGTTCGTCTAGCAATTTTTGCCATGAAATTATGGCTTGGAAACTGAAATATCGCTGTAAGCAATGCGGCTACGAGGCCGAGGTGTACGAGGGGCGCGGACTCTTCCGTCAGGAAATTACGGCCGTATCATGCCCCGACTGCCACACTATCCAGAACCTGGTGGTGGGTGGCATCATAGCCGATGTGGCTCCGTCGTACCGCAGTGAGGTGGGGCGCCTGTGCCTGCAATGCGGCAGTGATAAAATCAGGGTGTGGAATAAGCACACCTGCCCCAAGTGTAATGGTGAAATGGAACCGACTGGCGAAAAAGAGTTCTGGACGTAGTCGGTTCCATTTTATTATCTTTTCAACATATAATAAGTGTGTATGATAGCTGCTTTGGGTGCGTATATCATCATTCTGGGGCCCGTCCAGCGCATCACCTTACGTATGGCTTCGCGCTCCTGTGGGGCGTAGCAGTGAATGGGGCATCGCTTGCACACCGTTTTCTTTTCGCCGAATCGGCAGTGGTCCAGTCGTTGGCACGCATAGTCGGCCAGATGCTGGTATTCTTCTGTCATTGTTTCCTGATGCAGATGATGGCGACAATACAGCTCAATCATCTTTCTTACGGTCTGCTTTTCTCTTTCAATTTTACTCATGTTTGTAGTTTCCTTCTAAGTCTAATTCACAATTCTTATTAAAATGGACTGCAAAGATACACTATTCTAATGTAATTTTACTACTTTTGCACCAAAGATTAACAAAAGTTTAGTAGTCATGTTACAAGTAGGATTAAAACATACAAGTACTCTGGTGGTAACCGACGATGTTACCGCCGTAAAGATAGGTTCGGGCGATATGGCTGTGCTGGCCACCCCCGCTATGATGGCGTTGATGGAGAATGCGGCCATGCTGGCTGTGGCCGATGAGCTGCCCGAGGGCTGTACTACCGTTGGCGGACATATTGCCTCGTCGCACCTCAAACCCTCGAAGGTGGGCGATACTGTTACCGCTACCGCCGAAGTGGTGAAGGTAGATGGCAAGAAGATAGAGTTTAAGGTTTCGGCCTATTCGGGTGATGTGCTGATAGGCGAGGGGAGTCATCTGCGATTCGTAGTGGATCGCGAGCGTTTTTTGTCGAAACTTGGTTAAGTGATTACAAATCATACTGATATGAATAATACCGATTTAAAGTGGGTGGCCTGCTGGGGTAATGCCACCTCGATTACCGACCGTCGCGAGGCCGTTTATGCCAAGAATCTCACCTTGCGTTATCCTGTTCGCATGCCGTTTGCCGGTAGCGCCTTGCGTTTCCGTTTCTCCAATCTCACAGGCACCGAACCCGTAACACTCACCAAGGTGTTTGTAGGTCACACCCCCATTACCTTTGGTGGTGCCATCAGCGTTACCCTGCAGCCTGGTAACGAGGTTGAGAGCGATGCCATCAGCTATGCCGTTCATCGTGGCGATACCATCGATGTAAGCATGTATCTGGCCGATTACACCCAGATGAATAGCGGCACACTTATCACCGGTCCGCTGTCGAAAGGATTCTATGCCTATGGCGATTTTGCCGAGGCCGACGAGCTGCCTCTCGACCTTACCCGCCATACCAACTGGTTCTATTTCCTCAACACCATCGATGTACTTACATCGCCCGATAACCACGCCGTAGTGTGCTATGGCGACTCTATCACCGCCCAGTCGTGGCCCGACTATCTGGCCCAGCTCGCCTTTGGCACCAACGTGGCCATCATCCGCCGTGCCGTTAGCGGTACCCGCATTCTGCGCCAGTATGATTGCATTACCTATCAGGCCTACGGTTTGAAAGGTGCCACCCGTTTCCCCATCGAGATGCGTGTGGCCGGTGCCACCGATGTAATTATCCAGCACGGCATCAACGATATCATCCACCCTGTGGGCGAGGATGTGAACCCCTTCCGCCCCTGGAGCGACCTGCCTACCGTCGAGGAGATGCAGCGCGGCGTAGAGGATATCTACGTAAAGCCCGCCAAGGCCATGGGCCTCAAGGTGTGGAGTGGTACCCTGCTGCCCATCTATGGCTGGCGTACCTATAACGAGAAGCGCGACGCCATGCGACAGGAGTTTAATGAGTGGTTACGCACCTCGCCCGTGTTCGATGGCTGTATCGATTTCGATGCCGCCGTGCGCTGTGCCACCAATCCCAAGGCCTTTGCCGATGGTTTTGATAGTGGCGACCACCTGCACCCCAGCGAGCGTGCCTACGAGGCCATGGCCCAGGCTGCCGCCCACAAGCTCATCCGCCACATCCCATCTAACTACGATCACGAAGAGCAGTACTGATCACTCCTTACCGGCGAGAATCTTGAACATATAGCGGCGGTTGTAGAACTGTGGGTGCTGCACTTCGCCGTGCGCCCATTCAGCAATCGCCGCAAGGTTGCGTTTATCCAAGCGTAATGCAAATAAAAAACACCCTGCTTCAATTTGTTGAGGCGGGGTGTTTTGCTATTTAGAGGGCCGCGGCCTGATACTAGTACTGACGCAGGGCGGCAATCAACTCGCTGTTTTCGGTCTTGGTGCCGATGGTGATGCGCAGGCAGTTCTGGCAGAGCTGCACGCGGTTGCGGTTGCGAACGATGATGCCCTGATCCACCAGATAGTTGTAGATACCGGTGGCATCGGTCATCTTGGCCAGGAAGAAGTTGGCATCCGTAGGATAAATCTTCTCGCAGATAGGGAGTATGCTGAATGCCTGCATCACGCGGCCGCGCTCCTCCTTCAGAATCTTTACCCAACCATCTACTTCGAATGGGTCCTGCAATGCCTTGAGTGCCTGCTGCTGGGTGAGCAGGTTGACATTGTAGGGATACTTCACCTTATTAAAAATGTCGATGATGCCTTCTGATGCGAAAGCCATGCCCAAACGGATAGCGGCACAGCCCCATGCCTTCGACATGGTGTTGAGCACAATCAGGTTGGGACGAGACCATTGACCATTAACCATTGACCATTGACGGAATGACGTCTGCGATGAGAAATCGCTGTAGGCTTCGTCGACAATCACCAAACCGTCGAAATTCTCTATTACCTTTATCACCTCTTCGCGCACCAGGCAGTTGCCGGTGGGGTTGTTTGGGGTGCACAGCCAGATAATCTTGGTATGGGCATCGGTGGCTGCCAACAGTGCGTCGGCAGTTACCTGGAAATGCTCGTCGAGCAATACGGTGCGATACTCTACGTTGTTGATATCGGCGCACACCTTGTACATGCCATAGGTGGGCTCGATGGCCACCACGTTATCCACGCCTGGCTCGCAGAAACAGCGATAGGGCAGGTCGATGGCCTCGTCGCTACCGTTGCCCAGGAAGATGCACTGGGCAGGCACGCCTTTTACTTTGGCGATGGCCTCCTTGAGCTCCAGCTGCAAGGGGTCGGGGTAGCGGTTATAAGGCGCGTTGTATGGATTCTCGTTGGCATCGAGAAATACGCGTGCCTCTCTACCGGCATACTCATTGCGAGCACTGCTGTAAGGCGCCAGGTTCCATATATTCTTTCTTGTTAATTCTTGAAGCGATTTCATAATTGTCAATTATCAATTATCAACTGAGCGCATGCGTACGCGCATCGCGTTAGCGTGTGCCTCCAGCTGTTCGGCTTCGGCCATGAGTTCTACGGCGCGACCGATGCTGCGGATACCATCCTCGGTAAGATGCTGGAAGGTAATCTTACGGCAGTAGCTATCCAGGTTTACACCGCTGTAGGCAGTGGCATAACCATGGGTGGGCAGGGTGTGATTGGTGCCGCTGGCATAGTCGCCTGCGCTCTCACAGGCATACTCGCCCAGGAACACGCTACCTGCATTTACTACCTTATTGGCCACCTTGGCATAATCCTTTACCTGCAGAATGAGGTGCTCGGGGGCGTAGGCATTCGAGAGGTCGATGGCCTCCTGCATGCTGCCTACCAGTACCAGGCGGCTGTTGTCGAGTGCCTTGGCTGCCATCTCCTTACGGGGCAGCAGATCCAGCTGACGGTTGACCTCGGCCTGTACGTCGAGAATCACCTGCTCGGAGGTGGTGATAAGGAATACCTGCGAGTCGATACCATGCTCGGCCTGCGACAGCAAGTCGGCAGCTACAAACTCGATGTTGGCATGCTTATCGGCGATGACGCACACCTCGGAAGGACCTGCGGGCATGTCGATAGCCACGTCGTGCAGGCTAACCTGCTGCTTGGCGGCCATCACATACTGGTTGCCGGGACCGAAGATTTTATATACCTTGGGCACACTCTGGGTACCATAGGCCATAGCGCCGATGGCCTGTACGCCACCTGCCTTGAATATCTTGCTAACACCTGCAATGCGGGCGGCCACCAGAATGGCGGGGTTTACCTTACCATCGCGACCTGGAGGGGTGCAGAGCACAATCTCCTCGCAGCCTGCTATCTTGGCAGGTGTGGCCAGCATCAGTACGGTAGAGAAGAGTGGGGCGGTGCCGCCAGGAATGTACAAACCAACCTTCTGGATGGCTACACTCTTCTGCCAGCAAACCACGCCGGGCTGTGTCTCGATTTTCTTGCCCTTGAACTGCTGCGACTCGTGGAAGGTCTTGATATTGTAGTGAGCTACCTGAATGGCTGCTTTCAACTCAGGGCTTACCAGCGCTTCCGCTTCGTTCATCTCGGCTTCGGATACAGCCAGTGTGGGCAGATCAACATGGTCGAACTTCAGCTCGTAGCCCTTTACGGCATCATCGCCGCGCTTCTTGACGTCGGCCAATACCGATGCTACGGTGTCGTTGAGCTGCGAAACATCCAAGTGCGGACGCTCTACAATCTTTGCCCACTCGTTACGTTGTGGATTACGAATTATGATCATAATATCATTTTTTCGATGGGGGTAACCAGGATGCCCTGGGCGCCCATTTCCTTCAGTTTGCCAATAATCTCCCAGAACTGCTTCTGGTCGAGTACGGTGTGAACCGAGCACCACTCGTCGTCGGCCAGAGGGATGATGGTGGGGCTCTTCAGGCCTGGCAGCACGTTGATAATCTCCTGCAGGCGGGCCTTGGGGGCGTTCATACGTACATACTTCTTGTCCTCGGCATCCTTTACGGCCTTAAAGCGGAACAGCATCTGCTCGAGGATGGCTTTCTTCTCGTCGCTCATCTGCTTGTTGCCAATCAGCAGAGCCTCACTCTGCATTACAATCTCAACTTCGCGCAGATTATTGCTCACCAGGGTAGAGCCTGATGATACGATATCAAAGATAGCATCGGCCAGACCAATGCCCGGGCTGATTTCTACGCTACCTGTGATGACATGGATTTCGGCATGGATATGATGCTGCTCAAGGAAATGTCGAAGGATTCCGGGGTAGCTGGTGGCAATCTTCTTGCCGTTGAACCACTCTACTCCCTTGTAGTCGATCTCTTTGGGAATGGCCAGCGAGAGGCGGCATTTTGAGAAGCCGAGACGTGAGATGATATCAGCATCTTCGCCACGCTCAACAAACTCGTTTTCGCCCACTACACCGATGTCAGCCACTCCACTGGCTACACTCTGTGGGATGTCATCATCGCGGAGGTAAAGAACCTCCAGCGGAAAGTTGGACGACTGCACCAGCAAGGTGCGTTTTGAGGCACTAACCTTGATGTCAGCCTCTGACAACAGGTTCATGGTGTCCTCGAACAGACGTCCTTTTGATTGTACTGCAATTCTTAACATATCGTTAAATCTAAAAAATATCGGGTGCAAAATTACAACTTTTTCGCGAAATAAGTGTCATTACTGACCAAAAAGTAGTACCTTTGCACCGTTTTTACTAACAAAATGGTGCAGATTGATGCAAAAATGGTATAAATATGTCGGTTTTGGGGCGGTTTTGCTATCGCTGGCGTCGTGTTTCGAAAAGAAGCACGAACCCATTGTGGCACCCTGGGGCGTGATAGATGATACCGTTTCGGTATCCGACGAGTTCGACCTGCACGATATCCAGACCAGTGGCGAGTTGATTATGGCCACGGTGAGCGGACCGCATACCTATTACGAGTATCACGGTAAGAGTCTGGGCACGCAGTTCCTGATTTGTCAGCGATTCGCTGATTCGCTGGGTGTGCGCCTGCGTGTAGAAGTGTGCCGCGACAGTATGGAGTTGGTAAAACGTTTTGCTGATGGCGAGGTGGACATTGTGGCATGGCCCACACCGGGACATATCAGTGCCGATACGGCTAAGAACGATCTGGCTAAGGAGCTGCAGGGCTGGTATCGCCCAGAGTTGATAGCTGCTGTGCAGAAGGAGGAGAACGACCTGCTGACGGTGCGCAAGGTGCATCGCCGCATCTTCTCGCCCATGCTGGATGCTAAGGGCGGCATTATCTCGCATTACGACGGCTATTTCATGACGTATGCCCGCGACATACGCTGGGACTGGCGACTGCTGGCTGCCCAGTGTTATCAGGAGTCGACCTTCGACCCGCGTGCCGTATCGTTTGTGGGGGCTAAGGGACTGATGCAGATTATGCCTGGCACAGCCGACCATCTGGGAGTGCCACGCAGTCAGTTGTACGAGCCCGAAGCTAACATACGTGCTGCGGTGAAATATATCGGACAGCTGCAGAACACGTTCTCGGATGTGCGCGACCAGTACGAGCGAACCAATTTTGTGCTGGCCAGCTATAACGGTGGTGCGCATCATATCCGCGATGCGATGAACCTGGCTAAGCGCGACGGCAGGAATCCGCACCGCTGGAGCGAGGTGGCACCTTATGTGCTGAAGCTGAGTCAGCCGCGTTATTATAACGACCCGATTGTAAAATATGGTTACATGCGTGGTTCGGAGACGGTGGATTACGTGCAGCGTATCCGTCAGCGCCATGCGGGCTATCAGGGTGTGAAAACGCCTCACATGGGATTCCACGGCACGGGTACACCGCGCAAAGCTGAACAGCGAAAAAGCAAATACGATATTAAAAATTAGGCACGAATTACACGAATTACACGAATTTTGCTAGCAATGAGTAAAATAATTCGTGTTAATTCGCGAAATTCGTGCCAAAATAAAAACTATTTCTGTACGGGAATCTTGTCCACGCGCTTCTGGTGGCGGCCACCTTCGAAGCTGGCGGTGAAGAACTCGTCCATAATCTTGCGAGCCATGTTGTTGTCGATGAAACGGCCTGGCATTACCAGTACGTTGGCATCGTTGTGCTGACGGATGAGATGTGCAATCTCAGGAATCCAGCACAGACCGGCGCGCACCTGCTGGTGCTTGTTCAGGGTGATTGAGATACCCTCGCCACTGCCACAGATGGCAATACCGGGATAAACCTCGCCACTCTCGATACCCTCGGCCAGTGCGTGTCCGAAATCGGGATAATCTACACTCGCATCACTCCATGTACCATAGTCCTTAACGGGGTAACCCTTCTCCTCCAGATACTGGAGTACAAACTGCTTTAAAGCGAAGCCTGCGTGATCGCAAGCAACTCCAACTGTCTTTACTTCCATAGTCGTTATATTTTAAGAGGCACGGATTACGCAGATTAACACGGATTAATTATATTCGTGAGAAAATCCGTGAAATCCGTGTAATCCGTGCCAAATTATTTATCCAAGAAGGGCTTTAACCTGCTTGTACACATTCTCACCGGTGAAGCCGAGCTTCTCGTCGAGCACCTTGTAAGGAGCAGAGAAACCGAAGCTCTCCAGACCCCATACGGTACCGTCGGCACCTACCAGACCCTCGAGGTTTACGGGCAGACCAGCGGTGAGACCGAACTTCTTAACACCTGCGGGCAGTACGCTCTGCTGATACTCCTTGCTCTGGCTGCGGAACAGACCCTCAGAAGGAACGCTAACCACGCGAACCTTAACGCCGTCCTCGCGGAGCAGTTTAGCACCAGCCTCGAGAGTAGAAACCTCAGAACCTGAAGCCAGCAGGATAACATCGAAGTTCTCGTCTGAACCAGCTACAACGTAAGCACCCTTGGTAGCCTGGTTGTAGTCGTTGCCCTCGGGCAGCATGTCGATATTCTGACGAGAGAAGATCAGGGCTGTAGGAGTATCAACATTCTCCATAGCCATGCGCCAGCAAACGGTGGTCTCCTCGGCATCGGCAGGACGAACTACCAATACAGAGTTCTTACCGTGGTGGTTCTTCAGCTTCTCCATCAGGCGGATCTGTGCCTCCTGCTCAACAGGCTCGTGGGTAGGACCATCCTCACCTACACGGAAGGCATCATGAGTCCAGATGAACTTAACAGGCAGCTCCATGAGGGCAGCCATACGTACGGCGGGCTTCATGTAATCAGAGAATACAAAGAAGGTACCGCAAGCGGGGATAACACCACCGTGCAGAGCCATACCAATGCAGCAGCAAGCCATAGTGAGCTCGGCTACACCAGCCTCGAAGAAGGCACCGCTGAAGTCGCCACGAACCAGGTCGTGAGTCTTCTTCAGGAAGCCGTCGGTCTTATCTGAGTTAGAAAGGTCGGCCGAAGCACAAATCATGTTGGGAACCTGCTCAGCCAGAGCTGACAGAACAGTAGCGCTGGCACCACGTGTAGCAGCACCTGCCTTCTGCTCAACCTTGCTCCAGTCGATAACAGGAGCCTTGCCGCTGAACCACTCCTCGAGCTGCTTGGCCTGCTCGGGGTGACCCTTTGCCCACTCAGCCTTCTCGGCATAGCGCTCAGCTACAATCTTCTTCAGCTCCTCGGCACGCTTTGCGTACATCTCCTGAACCTCGGGGAAGATCTGGAATGGGTTCTCGGGATCGGCACCCAGGTTCTTCATGGTGTTGATGTAAGCATCGCCACCGAGAGGAGCACCGTGAGTAGCGCAGTTGCTCTCGTATGAGCTGTTGTCAGCCTTACGGGCACCCTTACCCATTACACAGTGACCGATGATGAGTGATGGGCGATCCTTCTCGGCCTGAGCCTTCTTGATGGCCTCGCGAATCTGGTCAACATCGTTACCGTTGATCTTCTGTACAAACCAGCCCCATGCCTCGTACTTCTTGGCAGTATCCTCGCAGGTAACCACCTCGGTCTTGGTAGAGAGCTGAATATCGTTAGCGTCGTAGAACATGATGAGGTTGTCGAGTCCCAGGTTACCAGCGATACGACCAGCACCCTGTGAAATCTCCTCCTGTACACCACCGTCAGAGATGTAGGCGTAGATAGTCTGGTTCATCACGTTGCCCAGACGAGCCTTCAGGAACTTAGCGGCGATGGCTGCACCTACTGCGAAACAGTGACCCTGACCGAGAGGACCAGAGGTGTTCTCGATGCCGCGCTCAATCTCGCGCTCGGGGTGACCTGGAGTTACTGAGCCCCACTGGCGCAGGTTCTTCAAATCCTCGAGTGTGTACTTGCCGATCAAGGCGAGCTGGCTGTACAGCATTGGAGCCATGTGACCAGGATCGAGGAAGAAACGGTCGCGACCCTCCCATGCGGGATTCTCGGGGTCGTAAACCAGGAACTCACTGTAAAGGGTGTTGATGAAATCAGCACCACCCATAGCACCGCCGGGGTGTCCCGACTTAGCCTTCTCAACCATCGAAGCAGCAAGGATACGGATATTATCCGCTGCCATGTTCATAACTTTGTTGTCGTTCATAATGAATAATTAATTGAAAAACGTTAATTTTGGGGGCAAAGATACAAAATTATTCCGAAACTAATCACGGTTTCGGAATAATTATTTGGTTTAGAGCAAAAAATTATTGTAATTTTACACTTATTGCTTGGAAACTTCTATCTTAACCTTAGTTTTGTCAGTCAAGTAAGGTATGCGACAGGTAACGGTGCGTGTTTCGCCTGGGGCCAGAGTCAGGTAGTTGTCGCTCCAGTAGGCTGGGCAAATCAGCTCGCCCTGGTTCTTGGCTGTTAAGCGAATCATAAATGCCACCTTGTCGGTAGGATTGCTTACTTTTACCTGGTAGCCATCGTTGGTGGGAGTGGTGGTAAGCTCCACATCGGTGGTACACAGGCTGTCGAGCATGGCATACGAGGCGTACTTAGTGATGGGGGTGTGTACCCAGGTGGTCTTGCTCCAGTCGTACGTATCCTTCTCGCTTACAATAAAATACTCGTTGGTGATGTCGTCGCCCAGCTTCAGCAGCAGGAAGGCGGCTGGGGCCTGGGCCATATCGATATCAAACACCTTGGTTACCATGCCAGGGGCTATCTCAATCTCCTGGCTGTCGTCGGTGCTCTTGTCGCCTCTCAGCAGTTGCATGCGGGCTGTGGCCTTGGCGGGGTGCAGCGTCTCGTTAACGGCATACACGGCTTTGGTGTAGTAGTCGTAAATCAGCTGCACGGGGGCGTTGGCTTTCTTTACACCGTAGTAGGCGGCGTTGGGCTGCTTGTAGTAGTCGTAAAGCTGCCAGTAAATGCCTGGGCGTGAGCCGTTCAGCATCCACTGGATGATGCCTGTGGTGTGGGGCAATCTTACTCGGAAACTCTCGAACATAGCCTTGGTGCTCTCGTAGTTCAGCATGTCGGCGCGGCGCAGGTATTCGTCGATATCCTTGGCTTCGTTAAAGCGGTTGCGAATCACCTCGTTCAGCTGTTTCAGCGAGTTCATGTCGCTGGCCGATGCGGTACACAGAATATTCCAGCGCTGGTCGATGGGGAAGAGGTCGGGGCCTAACATCTTCTGGAGCGACTCTTTCACAGGTAGCTGGGCGCCGATACCTGTTTCGGTGTTGAATCCGAATGCGCCTCCTGGAGCATCTGGCAGATACCAGTAGCTGGGACCCACATACTCGTACGGACCAGCCATCTTGGTTCCCGACGGACCTGAAATCTCGCTCGTCTGGTCCTTGGCCGATATCAGGTATTGGCGATCGTCCTCGGTGCTCAGGAACTGCTGATACTTTTTCTCCAGTTCGGGCTTGGGCAGCATGTCGCTACCTACAAACCAACCGATGATGGATGGGTGGTAGCGCAGCCACATCACCTGGTCTTCGAACGAACGGGCTATCAGGTCGATATTCTCTGGGCTCAGTATGCCGCCGTACAACTCGTCGCAGGGTGAACCGAGGTAGTCTTCCCACTCCCAGTGGCAGCTCCAGCCCACCAGGATAAAGAGTCCCAGCTCGTCGCACAGGTCGTACAGGTTTTGCGAGGTGCCCCAAAAACCTTCTAGGCGCACGGTGTTCATATTCATGTCGCGCACATATTCCAGTTGCTGGCGATTGCTCTCGGGTGTGTCGCGCAGGTAGATATCGTCGGTCCAACCGGCACCACGCAGCAGCACGGGCTTCCCATTCAGCGAAAAGGCGCGGTAACCCTCGTCGGTGAGGTAGCTTTTTATCTCGCGAATACCAAATCGCACATCCTCAAAATCCGAAATTTTGTGGTCCTCGGCAAACTCAATGTGCAAATCACACAGTTCGGGCTTGCCCATGTTGTGGCACCACCACAATTTTGGGTTTTTGATATGTATCTCGGTAGGACTCACAAAGCGTTTCTTCTCGCCAGGAGCCAGACTTACGCGGTAGTTGAACTTCTGTCCGTCGGCAGTACCCTGCACGGTGCCTTCGACGGGCTTGTCCGACAGGTTACGTAGTTCGGTGGCGATGGTGAGCCAGGCCTCGTTCAGCGTTTCGGTGTTTACGCGAGAACGTACGGCTGAGTGCGACAGGGCCACATTGCCGCAGGTTTTTATGCGCACCTCGCGGTAGATACCCATGTTTTCGTCGGCAGGGCGCGGATTCCAGTCGGCAAAACCTATGTTGGGTTCGCCGGGCTGTGCACGGAACACCTCAACCTCCAGCTTGTTCTGTTTGGCAACCTCGTTGGTTACATCAAATTCAAACTGTCGGAACGGGCCGTACATCTCCTTGCTGTTGGCTATCTGCTTGCCGTTCAACCATACGTTGGCGCGGTAGCTGATACCATCGAAGTTCAGCACCGCATGTTCGCCCTCGTTGAGTGGTTGCAGATCGAAAGTGGTGCGGTACTTCCAGCTTTTATCAAACTGTGTTTTGTTAATTCTGGCATAGTCGTCGGCTGTCAGCGCTTCGGGTTCTATGCCGTTGGCAGTCAGCGTACCCATCAGGGTGCCAGGTACTTGGGCTGGTATCCAACCATCGGGTGTTTCTACCTCCCAGTTCATATCCAATGTCTTATGCTCGGTACATGCAGCAGCCAGTACTGCCAGCATCCCCGCCGCCAAAATAGTTTTAAATTTCATATTTTAATGTTTAATGTAAGATGGAGGCTCCCAGCATGGCAGCATTCGCTAAGGTTGATGGCTCGATGCGTGTGGCAGCTACGTTCTCGGGATAGGGGAAGGTGCTCAGTTGCTGGCGCATGGGCGCTTCGTAAAGTGCGAATGCGTTGGCTATGCCGCCACCGATGATGATGGCTTCGGGGGCATAGGTAAACAGCACCGCCTTCATCAGGTTACCCACGTGCGTGCCAAACTCCTGCCACACAGCCTGTGCCTCTTTGTCGCCAGCCAAAGCCAGCTTGGCAAAGTTGGCTCCCGTGTCGCCATGCAGCTTGCTGAAGAACCGGCTACTGCAATAAAACTCGTAGTCGGCATCCAGGTAAGGCAGCGAACCAATCTCGCCAGCCCCCGTGTTCACACCGTTATACAGCTTGCCATCGATAATGATACCTGCGCCAATGCCGGTACCTATCGTCAGGCCCACCATATTCTGCGTGCCCTTGCCCTCGCCATAGCGCCAGGCACCTAAGGCAAAGCAGTTGGCATCGTTGTTCACGGCTACGGGCACACCAAACTCGCTTTCGAGAATCTCCTTCAGGTGTACCTCCTGCCACGAGGGGATATTAGCCACATTATATACGATGCCCTGCTGACAGTCTACCACCGAGGGCACGCCCACACCAATGCCCGTTACCTCGGGGCGCATCAGTTGGGCTATCTGGCGCTTCAGTTGGGCAAGCACCACCTCCTCGGGCTCCTGTGCGGGGCAGGGCTCTATCACGGTATCAACCACCGTGGCACCATCGGTCAGTCCAACACGCATGTTGGTACCACCTAAGTCAATTGCTATCTTCATTCTTCATAAACTGTTTTGAATAGTTGATTTGCGGCGCAAATATACATTATTTTTCTTTATGGTGTTGCTTTTTTTTAGTTTTTTTGTATCTTTGCCGGCATATTATATTAATAAGGTATGAATAAGATGAAGATAGCTATTGTACAACACGATATACCCAGTAGCAATTTTTTAAATAATATGGACCGTCTGAATCCGTTGTTAAATCAGCAGCCGGGTGCCGATATGTATGTGTTGCCAGAAACCTTTGCCACAGGTTTTATGGCCGAGGGCTATGTAGGTGGGGTGGGTGCTCAGGCTCACTTTATGTTGCAGTGGATGGCGTACCAGGCCATGCTGCATAATGCCGCCATAGTAGGTAGTGTGGCCAAAAAAGATACAGAGGGATTGCTGCGTAACCGCTTGATTTTTATGCATCCTGATGGCAAGTACGACTATTACGATAAGCGCCATTTGTTTACGTATGCTGGCGAAACAAAGGATTATGTGCCAGGCGATCGCCGTGTGGTAGTAGAGTGGTGTGGTGTGCGTTTCCTGCTGCAGGTGTGCTACGATTTGCGATTCCCTGTTTTTTCGCGTTCGCGTGGCGATTACGATGCCATCATCTACGTAGCCAACTGGCCCGAACAGCGTCAGGATGTATGGCAAACCCTGCTGAAGGCACGTGCCATCGAGAACCAGTGCTATGTGATAGGTGTGAACCGTGTGGGTAGCGATGCTGCTTGTAAGTATATTGGTGGTTCGGTGGTGATTGATGCCTATGGCCGCACCATCGCCCAGTGTGCCGATGGTGAGGAGGGTATAGCTACCGTTGAACTCGACATGGAACAGCTGCAGCGTTTCCGCAAGAAGTTCCCTGTGCTGGACGATGCCGACAAGTTTAATGTTCTCTGATGCTTTTAGGTTCTACGTGTACCGCTATGTGTGTGTCGGCGCCATAGTGCTCGCGTAGAATCTTTTCTACCTCCTCGCTCTTGTTGTGAGCCTCGCGCAAACTGATGTCGTCATCCATCAGTATGTGCAGTTCTATGGCGTAGTGGTTACCCAAACGGCGCGTGCGCAGGGCGTGTGGTTCGGTTACCCCTGGTATCGAGCCTGCCAGCTGCAGGATTTCGTTCTCCACCTCGTCGGGGAGCGACTGCTCCATCAAATCGCCAATACCATTGCGCAGCAGATCAATCGACACCTTAATAATAAATAAGCCTACGATGATACCTGCAACGGGATCGAGCACCGTCCATCGTTCGCCTAAGAAAATGGCGCCGCCAATGCCGATTGCTGTGCCTATACTCGACAGGGCATCGCTACGGTGATGCCAGGCGTTGGCCTCTACCGCCTGCGAGTTGAGCTGGCGGGCCACCACCATCGAGTAACGGAACACCGCCTCCTTCAGTACGATTGACAGCAGTGCTGCCCAGAGTGCCAGCATGCCTGGTGCCTCTAAGGTTCCGCCCTGTGCCCAATGGATAATTTTTGTTGTTCCGCTATACACAATACCGATGGCTACCGCTAATAGGGCTACACCAATCAGCGTAGTGGCCAGCGTTTCGTATTTGCCATGCCCGTAATCGTGCGACTTATCGGTAGGTTTGCCGCTGATGCGTACAAAGACCAGCACAATGATATCTGTTACAAAGTCGGACAGCGAGTGCACCGCATCAGCAATCATTGCCGCACTATGTCCCACAATGCCCGCCACAAACTTAAACAGCAGGAGCACCACATTTACCGCGCCTCCCGCCATTGTTACCTTATATATCTCTTTATTCCTTTCCATTGTAGTGCAAAAGTAGTAATTTGATAGCAAATAGCAAAAAAAATCCCGTTTTATTTGTCAGAAAGAAATAAAAACATTACTTTTGCAGCGCAAAATTAAATATTCGGGGTGCTGAGGCATGTGCCAAAGCTGAGAAAATACCCATAGAACCTGATACGGGTAATGCCGTCGGAGGAATGCAATATGAAAGTAAGGATTAACAACAAACAACACGAGACGCAAGCCAAAACTGTATCCGAGCTTGCCGCCCAATTGCAGTTGCCCGCCAAAGGTGTGGCAATAGCCATCGATAATGAGTTGAAACCGCGCACTACTTGGGATGACACCATCCTGCAAGAGGGCGCCACTATCACTATTATCAAAGCTGCATGCGGGGGGTAAGGGCTATGTTACAGTTTATATCTCACTACACCGATAAGTATAGCTATTTGGACAGCATCTGCCTTGCCTTGCAGGGTGGTTGCCGATGGATACAGCTGCGCATGAAGGACGCTACCGACGATGAGGTGCGCCCCGTTGCGATTGAGGCCCAGAAGCTATGTAAGCAGTATGGCGCTACGTTTATTATCGACGATCGCGTGGCATTAGTAAAGGAGTTGCAGGCCGATGGTGTGCATCTGGGTAAGAACGATATGCCCATTAGCGAGGCACGCCGCCAGTTAGGTCCCGATTATATCATAGGTGGAACAGCTAACACCATCTGGGATGTAAAGGGCCACTATGCGGCTGGTGCCGATTATATCGGTTGCGGACCCTTCCGTTTTACCACCACCAAGCAGAAGCTGTCGCCGGTATTAGGACTGGATGGCTACCGACGGATTATTATCGAGATGCGTGCGGCGCATATCGATATACCCATTGTAGCTATCGGCGGCATTACCAAGGATGATATCCCCGCCATACTGGCTACCGGCATCACCGGCATTGCCCTGAGCGGTACGGTGCTGAGGGCTGCGAACCCCATTGAAGAAATGAAACACTTAACAAACATAGTTAATCATGAGTAAATTAGTAATTGCAGGACGGGAGTTTAACTCTCGTTTGTTTCTGGGCACAGGCAAGTTCAACAACAATGCGCTGATGGCTCAGGCTATCGAGGCTTCGGGATCGGAGATGGTTACCGTTGCCATGAAACGTGTGGAACTCGACGATAAGAACGACGATTTGCTGACACACATCACCCAGAATCCCAACATACAGCTGTTGCCCAACACATCGGGTGTGCGTAATGCTGAAGAGGCGGTGTTTGCTGCCCAGATGGCTCGCGAGGCCTTTGGCACCAACTGGTTGAAGTTGGAGATACACCCCGACCCACGCTACTTGTTGCCCGACTCGGTTGAGACCCTGAAGGCCACCGAGCATTTGGTAAAGCTGGGCTTTGTAGTGCTGCCATACTGCCAGGCCGACCCTACGCTGTGTAAGCATTTGGAAGAGGCTGGTGCGGCTACAGTGATGCCACTGGCTGCCCCCATCGGTACCAACAAGGGTTTGAGAATGAAGGATTTTCTGCAGATTATCATCGACCAGGCCACTGTGCCCGTAGTGGTTGATGCAGGTATCGGCGCTCCCAGTCATGCTGCCGAGGCGATGGAGATGGGTGCCGACTGTGTGCTGGTGAATACCGCCATTGCCGTAGCAGGCGATCCAGTAAAAATGGCCGATGCCTTCCGTCAGGCTGTCATCGCCGGTCGCCAGGCCTACGAGGCAGGCTTAGGTGCCATTGCCGATTGCGCCGAAGCATCAAGCCCATTAACTGCTTTTCTTAATGTTTAATGTTTAATCTTTAATGTTTAATGATTAATGATCACAAGGCCTATGCTCAGAGAGAGAAGGCCTATATGCAAGGAAATTTGTATCCTGATGTAAAGGTGGGTATGACCAAGGTGAACCTGACACCAACGGTGACGAAGGATGCCGATGGCAAAACTCACGTAGAGAAGAACGAACCAGTGTATATCTACGATACCAGTGGTCCTTATACCGACCCCAACTATACGGTTGACCTGAAGAAGGGGCTGCCCCCCATGCGCCAGCAGTGGATAGCCGATCGAGCTCAGAAGGGACAGGGCATCACCCAGATGGCGTGTGCCAAGGCGGGCATCATCACTCCCGAGATGGAGTATGTGGCCATCCGCGAAAACATGAACTGCCAGGCACTGGGTATCGAGAGTCATATCACCCCCGAATATGTACGCCAGGAGGTGGCACGCGGACGTGCCGTTATCCCCGCTAACATCCATCACCCCGAGAGCGAGCCGATGATTATCGGACGCAACTTTGCGGTGAAAATCAATACCAACATCGGTAACTCGGCTACTACATCCAGCATCGACGAAGAGGTGGATAAAGCCGTATGGTCGTGCAAGTGGGGTGGCGATACGCTGATGGACCTCTCAACGGGTAACAACATTCACGAAACCCGCGAGTGGATTCTGCGTAACTGTCCTGTACCCGTAGGCACCGTGCCCATCTATCAGGCTTTGGAAAAGGTGGATGGCAAGGTTGAAGACCTCTCGTGGGAGGTATATCGCGACACGCTGATTGAGCAGTGCGAGCAGGGTGTGGATTACTTTACCATCCATGCCGGCATCCGTCGCCACAACGTGCATCTGGCTGATAGCCGTTTGTGTGGTATCGTGAGTCGTGGCGGTAGCATTATGAGTAAGTGGTGCCTGCTGCACGATAAGGAGAGTTTTTTGTATGAGCACTTTGATGATATCTGCGATATTGTGGCCAGGTACGATGTAGCCCTGTCGCTGGGCGATGGCTTGCGCCCAGGTTGTACAGCCGATGCCAACGATGCCGCCCAGTTTGCTGAGCTCGACACCATGGGTGAGCTGGTGGTACGTGCCTGGGAGAAGAACGTGCAGGCCTTTATCGAGGGGCCCGGTCATGTTCCCATGCATAAAATCAAGGAGAACATGGAGCGACAGTTGGAGAAGTGCCACGAGGCACCCTTTTATACTCTCGGACCCATTGTTACTGATATCGCTCCTGGCTACGATCATATTACCAGTGCCATCGGTGGTGCGCAGATAGCCTGGCTGGGAACTGCCATGCTTTGCTACGTAACCCCCAAGGAGCATCTGGCTCTGCCTAATAAGGATGATGTACGCGCAGGTATCATTGCCTATAAGATAGCTGCCCATGCTGCCGACCTGGCAAAGGGACACCCCGGTGCCACCATTCGCGATAACGCCCTGTCGAAAGCCCGTTTCGAGTTCCGTTGGCGCGATCAGTTCCACCTGTCGTTGGATCCCGAACTGGCGCTGCAGTATTTTACCGAGGCAGGACATACCGATGGCGAGTACTGCACGATGTGCGGACCAAACTTCTGCGCTGCCAAACTGACGCACGACCTGAGGAAGATTAAACATTAAACATTAAAGATTAAACATTAAACTTTGATGGAACTAACGAGCGAACAACGCAGGCGTTATAACCGCCACCTGATATTGGAAGGTTTCGGACCTGAGGCACAAAACAAGTTGCTGCAGGCCAAGGTGCTGCTGGTGGGTGCTGGAGGCTTAGGATCGCCGGTTGCCCTGTACCTGGCAGCAGCTGGCGTAGGCACCATCGGTGTGGTGGATGGCGATACCGTGAGTATCACCAACCTGCAGCGACAAGTACTACATAGCACGCCCGATGTGGGCAGACCAAAAGTTGTTGTGGCTAAGGAGCGTATGCAGACCATCAACCCCGATGTGTGCGTTGAAACCTACGAAACCTATCTGAGCGAGACCAACGCCATGGAACTGATACATCCCTACGATTTCGTCATCGACGGAACCGACAACTTTGCCACCAAGTATCTGGTAAACGATGCCTGTGTGATGCAGGGCAAGGCCTTTACCATGGGTGGTATCAGCAAGTATAGCGGACAGCTGATGACCCACGTGCCAGGTTCGGCCTGTTACCGTTGTCTGTTCCCTGAGCCCCCTGCCAAGCAGGATGTGGAGACCTGCGCTATGGTGGGTGTGTTAGGTTCGATAGCCGGCATGTTAGGCACCGTGCAGGCCACCGAGTGCTTGAAATACTTAGCTGGGGTGGGCCAGTTGCTCACCAACAGTATGCTAACTTTCGATGCCCTCAGCATGCAGTGGCAGCGCTTTGACTTTGGCAAGCGTGAAAGCTGCGAACTCTGTGGCACTCATCCTTCGATACACCAGTTGAAGGAGTATGCTTTCAAACCCTGTAAATCAAAATAAACGAAAAGATGTTTAGTGACGAACTTAAAAACATTAGTTGGCAGGAAACCACCGAGCGCATAGCCAGCATGACCGATGCCGATGTGCGCCGTGCCTTAGGCAAGAGTCGTTGCGATGTGAACGACTTTATGGCCCTGCTGTCGCCTGCAGCCGAACCTTACTTAGAGCAGATGGCCCGACTCTCGCGTAAATACACCGAGGAGCGTTTCGGGCGCACCATGTCGATGTTTATCCCGCTGTATATCACCAACTCGTGTTCTAACTCGTGTGTGTACTGCGGCTTTCATCGCGAAAACCCTATGGCACGCACCATCCTGACACCCGAACAGATTGAGGACGAGTACCGTGCCATCAAGCAGTTGGCACCTTTCGAGAACATCCTGTTGGTAACAGGCGAGAATCCAGCCAAGGCGGGAGTGCCTTATCTGGCAAAAGCCATCGATATTGCCAAGCGCTACTTCTCGAACATCAAGATCGAGGTGATGCCGCTGAAGATGGAGGAATACCGCGAGCTGACCCACCACGGACTTAACGGTGTGATCTGCTTTCAGGAAACCTACAACCGCGAGCACTACCAGCTGTACCACCCACGTGGCATGAAGAGCCGTTTTGAATGGCGCTGCGACGGGTTCGACCGTATGGGTCAGGCTGGCGTACACTCTATCGGTATGGGTGTGCTGATTGGACTGGAGAAAGAGTGGCGCACCGATGTAACCATGATGGCCCACCATCTGCGCTATCTGCAGAAGCACTACTGGCGCACCAAGTACAGCATTAACTTCCCCCGCATGCGCCCAGCCCAGAACGAAGGATTCCAGCCCAACTGCTTTATGACCGATCGCGAACTGGCGCAAGCCACGTTTGCTATGCGTATCTTCGACCACGATGTCGACATCTCGTACAGTACCCGCGAACCCGCTTACATCCGCGACAACATGTGTACCTTAGGTGTTACCACCATGTCGGCCGAGAGCCATGTGAATCCTGGTGGCTACCACACCTATCCACAGGCTTTGGAGCAGTTTACGGTAAGCGATGAGCGTACGGCTAAGGTGATAAACACCCGTTTGAAGGAACTGGGTCGCGAACCCGTTTGGAAGGATTGGGATGCTTCGTTCGACATGTGTAAGAAGTGTGTATGATTATCGTCATTACGCGCCCTGATTTCTTCGAGGGCGAAGCCGAAAAGATTGCCCAGCTGCTGCAAAGCGGCAGGGCCGATCTGGTACATATACGTAAACCTAGAGCCAGCCAGAGCGAGGTAGAGCAGCTATTATTTTCCATTCCCACAGAGCTCTACTCGCGTCTGGTATTACACGATCATCACTCGCTGGCCATCAAGTATGGCTTGCGAGGGGTGCATCTTAACAGTCGTAACCCCGAGCCGCCAGCAGGGTGGAGTGGGGCAGTAAGCATTTCGTGCCACACGCTGAGCGAGCTGTCAGAGTGCCGCCGAAAGCCTTATGCCTACATGAGTCTGAGTCCTATCTTCGATAGCATTTCTAAGCGGGGCTATTACTCTACGTTTACCCCCGACGTCATCGCTGCAGCCCACAAGGCAGGCCTGATAGATGAACGGGTGATGGCACTGGGCGGCATTACATTCGATAAAATAACTGAAGTTGAAAAAATGGGCTTTGGAGGAGCCATGATCCTCGGCGACGCATGGAGGTAGTATTATCAATAGCCGGTAGCGACCCATCGGCAGGTGCCGGCATTCAGCAGGATCTTAAAACCATCACGGCTCATGGCTGTTATGGGGCTACGGTGATTACATCTGTCACCGCACAAAACACGTTAGGCGTACAAGCAGCTATGCCCGTGCCGCCCGAAGTAGTGGGCCAGCAGCTGCGTGCTGTACTTTCCGATCTGGAGCCTAAAGCCATCAAGATAGGAATGCTGCCTGATGCCGAGGTGGCTCAGGTGGTAGCCGACGAACTGCGCACCTATCTGGCGCAGCACCCCGTGCCAGTGGTTTACGATCCGGTGATGGTATCCACCAGCGGTTATCCGCTGATGGCACCCGAGGCCATACAGTTGGTGGTCAGCAAGCTGTTCCCCCTCTGCACACTCATCACTCCCAACCTGCCCGAAACTAACCGTTTGCTGCAACTGATCGGAAAGCCCATCCCGTCATCGTTTGTGCAGGTGGCTGGCGAAACTCTCTCGCGATATTTTGGTTGCGCTTTTCTGCTGAAGGGCGGCCATGCTGATTCGCCACAGATGGTGGATCTGCTGTTTGAGTGCGATGGCAACGTGAGCACTTTTGCCACCGAACGTATCGCTACCAGCAATCTGCACGGTACGGGTTGCACACTCTCATCGGCTATTGCCTCGAACTTAGCCTTGGGGCATCAGCTACCCGATGCGGTGGGGCAGGCCAAGCAGTTTATTACCGAGGCTATCCGCAAGTCGGCAGCTATCCGAATCGGTCGTGGTAACGGTCCGCTGCAGATGCCGTAACTTTCAGGACATAAAAAAAGGACACCCTCCGTTACCGGATGGATGTCCTACTATCCCATGGATTAGAATTATATAAATCTCTCTTTTTACTTGTTCAGACCGCGGTTGTTGAGTGTGATGTTCAACAGCATCAGGTACTTCTTCATCTGCTCAGCATTCAGAACGCGGCTCATACGCTTAACGTCGGTGTTGATAGCGTCCTTAACCATTGCATCGCGATTAGCATTACCATACTGTGCAGCGTAAGTCATCTCGGTGCTGAACACGTGGTGAATGTTCTCAACAGCAGCCTTCTGATTGTCGCCCAGGTTCAGAGCATCAGCCAGCTTATTGATATTGATATCCATCTTATAAGCCTCTACGTTGGCTACTGCGTTTGTGTTCTCATCCTCAGCAAATGCGGTTGTCATACTCAACATTGCTACCATCATCATAATCATCTTTTTCATCTTTTTACCCTTTCTTAATTTTACTCAGTCGGCCTTTCACGGTCGGCCTACTTTAAACATTTTTGTTATCCTTTGTTTCTTTTTGACGGTGCAAAGGTATGGCGACTTTTTGAATTAAACAAGCATTTTTATTTAATTGTGCGCGAACACAGCGCTTTTATTGATACAAATCATGTTATTGATTCAGGTCAACGATAGATACAAAAAGTCCGCCTACGAATGCAGACGGACTCTCTGTTTGTTAATACTTAATACTTTATTTAGCAGTTGTAGATGGACGTGCAGGAGCAGGACCGAAGCTGAATGCGGGCAGCTTCGACTTCTCGGGCTGGCCTAAGAACGAAGCCTCGGCATCCTTCTCGTCAAGCTTGAATACCATAAACTTGGTGCTCTTAGCGGTGCAAGGAGTCCAGGCACCACCCTTGGGACCGTTAGGATCGCTGTACTTTACAAAGTTGGTCCATGCAGTAAGCATCTTCTCGCTCAGATCCCAGTCGCCCTTAGTCCAGGGGCGCCAGCAGTGCTTCAGGCTCTTGAATACAAACCACAGATCGCTTGAGTGGAAAGCACCCTTCAGGCGCTGGGTTACTTCGGGATGACTGCCATCATCGGGCAATGGACGTGCAAACTGGTAGGCCCAAGCCTTACCGCCCTTCTGCTCGCGAACTTTACAGAACTCGGCAATGTTGGGTGCCATGTTACCCATATCGTCCAGTGTAAAGCCAATCATATAAGGTACGTCGGCCAGTGTGCCCTGGCGGGTGGCATCATCAAAGCTCTTCTCGCTTACGTAGCCATCAATCATAGGCATGAATGGCAGTCCGCGCATAAATGGGAAAGCGCCAGCCTGCTGCTGTCCGTCGTTGTTCACCTGATAGTACAGGGTGGGCAGGGCAAAGATAGTCTCGGTGCTGGCGGCGCGCATCTTCTGCAGGTCGGTCAGTCCGGCCCAATCGAACACCTTTTTGGCGTTAGCCTCGGCCTCCTGTACAGTACCGCCACTGTAGCGACCACCCATCATGTTGCCGTTGGCATCGGGAATGCTCAGTCCCTGGGCACTCATAATCACAGCCTTGTGGAACAGGCCGCGAGCCAGAGGGCTCTCGCACAGTGTACGTACGCTACCACCACCGGCGCTCTGTCCGAAGATAGTTACGTTATTGGGGTCGCCACCAAACTGGGCGATATTCTTCTTAATCCACTTCAGGGCCTCAATCTGGTCGAGGATACCATAGTTACCCGATACGTGGTTGGGGTTCTCGGCTGCCAGTGCAGGGTGGGTGAGGAATCCGAATACACCCAGGCGGTAGTTGATAGATACCAATACCACATCTTTGGCACCCCATTCCTGTCCGTCGAACTCAGGTTCCGAACCGAAACCCTCGCGATAGCCACCACCGTGAATCCACAGGGCTACGGGCAACTTCTTGTTAACATCGCCAGGGGCCTTGGTCCATACGTTCAGGTACAGGCAGTCCTCGCTAAAGGCTGCCTCCTTACCATAACCCCACTCGGTGTAGTAGCCACCGGTATACTGGATGGCCTGATAGCTGGGGCGACCGAAGGTGTCGCAAACCTTCACACCCTTCCAGGGAACGATGGGCTGTGGTGCTTTCCAACGGTTCTCCTTGATAGGAGGTGCAGCATAAGGAATGCCACGATACACAAAAACTTCGGGATGATCGTCGGCCAGGATGCCTTGCACCTTGCCACCTTCGATTGTTAGAACTGGGTTTTCTGCAGCACCTGCAGACGCTGCTACAAAGAGCAGGAGAGACATAAATAGTTTTCTCATAATTATTGGTTTTGTTGATAATAACTAATGGTTCCTTTTATATTCAGGTTTATTTATTGACGTAGCGCGGGGCAAAAGGTTTAAACCGAAAGCAAAGTTTGGCGTGTTTTTTGTCGGCCTATGGCTATCAGCTTTTCCGATTTGTCGTAGTCGAATCCGCCGTAACGGGCCATCTGTATATCCACCAGCACATCGGGCTTGGTAAGCTGGGCCATCAGCAGCGAGTTCTGACGAATCATCAGCGAGCTTACACGCGACAGCATGGTGTAATAGTTAAAGTCGAGGTGGTCGGGCAGCAATCGGTTCAGTATCTGTTGCGACAGCGAGGTGCTGCGTTTGCGTTTCTCGGTTATTTCCTGTTGTATCTCCCATTGTGCCTTGTAATCATGACCGCTCACGTCGATGCCTACCAGCAGGTCGCCCTCGTGGCGCTCCACACGGTTAAGGGGTATAGGGTTGGTAACGCCACCATCAATCAGTATCATACCGTCGCGGCGCACAGGCTCGTAAAAGGTGGGTAGCGAGATCGAGGCGCGGATGGCTTCGAACAAACTGCCTTTGCGAAACACCACCTCCTTACCCGAAATCCAGTCGGTAGCCACGGCGCAGTAGGGTATAGGCAGCTCCTCGATCGGCACATCGGGCACAAACTCCATGATGGCTTCGATAATACGGCTGCCTTTCACCAGATGGTTCAGACTGAACGAGAAATCAGTCAGTTCCAACATCTTTTTGCGGTCGATGGTTTTCATCCACTCTCTGAAGTCCTCCAGCTTGCCTGCTGCATATACACCGCCTATCAGCGCACCCATCGAGCAGCCTGCTATCGAGGTGATATGATACCCCTCGTTAAGCAGTTCCTCGATGGCACCGATATGTGCCAGCCCGCGGGCACCACCACTCGATAGTACCAGAGCCACATCATGCTTTGTGCTTGTTTCTGTATCCTGTTTATTCATTGCAATCATTCTAATTTCGCGACAAAAATACAACTTTTTCGCGAAAATCGTATCATTCGTGCCAAAAAAACGTTATCTTTGCAACCTATGACTAAACAAAGTATATTCCAGCGTCCTGTTTGGGCTGCTCTCATGGCCTTTACCGCGGCGTTTCTGTGGGGATGGGCTTACCCGTTTATCAAACTGGGCTTTGCCGAGTTCGAGATTGCTGCCGACATGACGGGCAGTAAGATGCTGTTTGCCGGCATCCGCTTCTGTATCTCGGGACTCATCATCCTTTCGATAGCCCGTTTCACCCATCGCTCGTTCCAGTTCAAGGAGGCCGCCAAACCAAATCTCATCGGTAGTGCTTTGTTTCTGTTGGGTTTCACCTTACTTAATACTACGCTGCATTACGCCGCCTTCTATATCGGCCTGTCGCATAGTCAGGGCAGTCGTGCCGCCATCCTTAATTCGCTCAGCGTGTTTACGCTGGTGCTACTGGCCTGTATGTTTTTTAAGAGCGATAAACTTACCACCCGTAAAATCCTGGGTTGTACCATCGGCTTTGGTGGTATCCTTTCGCTCAACTTAGGGGGCGAGGGTAGTGGCCAGTTCACCCTGCTGGGCGATGGTATGATTATACTCAATGCTCTGTGCGGTGCCTTTGCGGGACTGATGACGCGAGGCGTAAACAAACGTGTTGATGTGTTTGTGGGTACGGGCTACAGTCTGGGCATCGGTGGTGCCCTGCTCATCATCCCCGGCTTGCTGCTGGGTGGCACGCTGCCCCATGTAACCCTGCTCGGACTGTTCTATCTGCTCATGCTCATCGGCATCTCAACCATCGGCTTTGCCCTCTACAACAAGCTGCTTACCTGCAATCCCGTTGGTAAGATAGCCATCTGGAATTCGCTCATCCCTGTGGTAGGTGCCGTTACATCGTGCCTCTGTCTGGGCGAGCCCTTCCTGCCTAAGTACATCCTGGCCGCCACCCTAACCACGGCAGGTATATACATTATTAATAAAGGAAAAGTTTAAAATCGTACAATAACAAACAAAACTCATAACCTTATGCCTACAACTCAATATTTACTACTGTTTGCAGTCAACCTGGCGTTTATCCTCACCAACCTGTACGGATGGATTCTTAAGTGGTACTATCGCCCCAAAGCCTACAACGCGCATTTCCACGAGCTGTTTCCTGCCCAGCGGTCGGTAGGAGTGCTGTACCTGATGCAGATTATGGAGCTGCCCTACCTGTTGCAGGTGGGCGACGCCGATGCCCTGCTGTATGTAAACGCCTTTGCCGTGCTGTTCTTCTCGCTGCAGATGCTGGTGATGTGCCACGGCTATTTCTTTGCGGCGCGAAATGCGGCCCGTGCCAGCGTGCTGGATCACAAATGGTACTGGCTGTTTATGCCGGCAGCCATCGTGCTGGCCCCCCTGTTGCTACAGGCCCTGGGCATGGTGAAGCTGCCCGATGGTTATCGTCCTTTGGCGTTTGTGGCTGTCAGCGTGGTGTTTGCTGCCTATTTCGTCCTGTCGGTCCGTATGGCACTCAAGATAGGTCAGGCGGTGCGCCGCGCCAACGAGGATACCTATGCCGATAGCGATGATTTCCCTGTGCGCTTTGCGCAGTACGTCCAGTGGCTACCCACGTTTATCTGTGTGCTGATGGCCATCAACTTCTATGCCGATAATGCCATCGTGAAAGCCGTACGCGACGTGTTTTTTACGGGTATGAACATCTGGTTCTGTATCTTTACCCTTAACCCCTGGCGACAGCCTTACGCGGCCCCATCCGAGCGCACAGCCCGCCCCGCTGCCGACGATGAGGACGAAACAGCACCTGCCGCTGGCAACTTCCGTTTAACTGATGAACGCTTTGAACAGTTGAGCGAGAAACTCGACCAGCTGCTTACCAAGGATCGGATTTTTACCGAGCAGCATATCACCAGCGATACGCTTACGGCACGCCTGGGTACCAATGCCACCTATCTGTCGGAGGTGATACGCCGCAGCGGTTACCAGTCGTTCTACGATATGATTTGCCAGCATCGTGTGCGCCATGCCATCAGTTTGATTACTGCCAAGCCCGATGAGCGCCTGCTGGTGATAGCCGAAGAGTGTGGTTTCTCTTCGCCGGCATCAATGACCAAGGCCTTCAAGCAGTTAGGCAAGCAGTCGCCTTCGGCCTATCGCCAACAAGGGTAGGGGGCTTTCCTTTCGGCGTATTTCTTTCCTTTTAGCGTATTTCTGCTTTCCTCTCAGCATATTTTTGATGAGGGGAAAGGTCGTTTGCGGCTATCGTGTGTATCTTTGCATCCGCTAATAATAATTATTACGCGTATGATGGCTTTAGAGATTATACTTTACGTACTGTTCGGCGTTACCGCCGTTATCGTGTTTTACCTTTTATATAAGGTAAACAGTTTTTTCAATCCTAAAGATCGCCATGATTTAACCTCTAAAAAACTATAGATAATGAACAAACAAAACATTCAGAAAACGCTGGTGCTGCTACCTACGAGTGCACTCCTGGCTGGTTGTTTGGATGCGACCGACAACCCTGCAAACAAAATCACGCCAAAGCCTAATGCCGACGGCAAGTACAACATCATCTTTATCACTACCGATCAGGAAGCCTATATGGAGCATTATCCTGCCGGTAGCGACTATGCTGCTCGCGAACGCCTGCGCGAGCTGGGTACCACATTCGAGAAGCACTACGCCTGTGCCAATGTTTCCACATCAAGCCGCTCGGTAATCTATACCGGCCGCCACATCACCGAAACCTGTATGCTGGATAACACCAACTACGCCTTTGTAAACGATATGTCGCGCGATCTGCCTACCGTGGGCGATTTGTTGCGCGATGCCGGCTACTATACCGCCTTTAAGGGTAAGTGGCACATCTCCGAGGATACCGAGTCGCTGGAGGAGTACGGCTTTAGCGACTGGACCGAGGGCGATATGTATGGCTCGGTTTGGGAGGGCTACAAAGAGGATGGCACCATTGCCGACCATGCCATCAGTTGGTTGGATACCAAGGGCAAACAGCTGAACAACGACGGTCAGAGTTTCTTCCTGGCAGTAAACTTCCTGAACCCACATGATATCATGTACTTTAACGAAACACCGGGTAAGTACATCGCAGGCGAGGCTACACCTGCACCCGACGATCCTGTTTATAAAAAGAGCTATCATGTGGCTGTTCCAAAATCGTGGAACGAGTCGTTCGACAAACCAGGCCGCCCTGCTGCACATAAGGAGTACAACAAGCAGTGGCAGGACTGGGTAGGTCCATCGCCCACCGATTCGCTAGGCTGGCACACCTTCCGCGACTATTACTTTAACACCATCCAGGACGAAGACAACCACATGCTGGAGCTGCTCAACTATCTGGAGAAAGCCGGACTGCTCAATAATACCATCGTTATCTATACCAGCGATCATGGTGAGATGCAGGGCGAACACGGCCTGAAGGGTAAGGGCGGTAATATCTACGAGAACAACATCCACGTGCCTCTGATTATCTATCATCCCGAGATGAAAGGCGGTCGCCATTGTTACAACCTTACCTCGCATCTCGACCTGGCGCCAACATTTGTTGATATAGCTACTGCTGGCAACGAAACGCAGTTTAGTGCTATCACCCAGGAGCTCCACGGCCACTCGCTCATGCCTGCTGTAAAGAATCCCGCTACCGACATCCGCAACAGCGAGGGTGCCCTGTTCTGTTTCGAGATGATATCTATGATTGATGGCGACTACGTGATGAATCCCAACCTGAAGCCTGCCTATCGTGCCGATATGAACAAGCGTGGCTTTGTACGAGGCATCATCACCCCCGATTATAAGTTTGCCCGTTACTTTGCACCTGTTAAGTTCAACACACCAGCCGATTACGAAGCCTTGTGGGCCGACAACGACGTAGAGCTGTTGATGTGCGGTACCGACGAGACCGAGAACTTAGCATGGCCTAAGGATCATAACGCCAACCAGCAACTGGTAGAACTGATGAACCAGAAGCTGAACGCCCTGATACAGCGCGAGATTGGTACCGACGATGGTAGCGAAACCAAGAAAGGCTATAAAGGCGGTGTAGAAATGTACGATAAGAATAAGTATGCCCAGTAGTGACGACTTGCGACACTATGCCATCGAGGTAAAGCCCATTGGTGCGGCTTGCAACCTGCGATGCCAGTACTGTTATTATTTAGCGAAGGGTGGTGGCCATGCCGCAGGCCCTTCGCTTATGACGGATGAGGTGCTCGAGAACTATATCCGTCAGGTGATTGATATCCACGGACGTTATGCCGAGATAGAGTTTGCCTGGCATGGTGGCGAGCCCACTATGTGTGGCATTCCTTTTTTTGAGCGGGCCATGGCGCTGCAACAGAAATACGGCGAGGGCCGCCACATACTGAACACGCTGCAAACCAACGGCACGCTGCTTACCGACGAGTGGTGCCAGTTCTTCCGCAATCACCAGTTCCGTATCGGCATCAGCATCGATGGTCCCGAGCATCTGCACAACATCTATCGCAAGGATGCACGGGGCGAGGGCACCTATAGTCGCACCATGCACGGTCTCGATCTGCTGTTGAAACATGGTGTTGAGTTTAATACCCTTACCACCGTTAATGCCGCCAACGCCACGCATGCTGCCGAGGTGTATCAGTTTCTGCGAGGTTTTAGCAACTACATGCAGTTTTTGCCAGTTGTCGAGAGCCTGCCGCAGGATGATAGCCATAAGAATGTGGCTTTGCCTCCAGGCATCTATAGCCGTCAGCCTCGCAAACTGGCCCCCTTCTCGGTTCAACCCGAAGCCTACGGCAAGTTCCTCTGTACCGTTTTCGATGAGTGGAGCCGCCGTGATGTAGGGCGGAAGTTTGTGCAGGTTATCGAGGCAGCCATTGGCAACCTTACGCACCGCCCAGCCGGTTTGTGTGTTCACGAATCTGTTTGCGGCCATTGTGGTGTGGTTGAGAAGAATGGCGACCTGTACCGTTGCGATCGCTATGTGTTTCCCGAGTATCGCATTGGCAATATCCTGCAGGGTTCGCTCCACGATATGATGCAAACCAACCGCAAGTTTGGCGAGTATAAACTCGACAGCCTGCCCTCCGCCTGTCTGCATTGCGATGTAGCCCATCTCTGTTTCGGTGGCTGCCCCAAGGATCGTCTGGTAGAGCGCATCACCCTTAACGGCCCCGAACGCCGCAACTACCTATGCCCCGGCTACAAAATGTTTTTCCGCTACATCTCGCAGAAAATCAAACCCCCAAAAGAGGGCTGACATTGCTGTCAGCCCCTACACATCTCCCAGCCTCGTAGCATAGCAAAATAGTCGAGACTATTGGAGCCATTTTCTTGGATGGCCATGGCGGCGCCAAGGGCTATCCAGCGGGTAGGACTTTCGGATGGGATGCCGATGGGTTCATCGGGATCGATGCCTGTGAGTTTCGACACGTTAGCGATATAGGCATTGGTGTCGTTCTCGTTCGACGGTGCCCACCTGCGGATGATGGTGCGGATGGTGTACAATCGGTACTTATGATAGTACGTGCGGGTAAGCAGGTAGAAGGCTGCCCGCCAACCATACTCCAGCGTTTTAAACTGTACAAAGGCGCGGTCAGTCTGTGCCTCTGCCAAACCTTTCCACTGGTCCTTGCTGCGGCGAATGTTCAGTGGATTATTGTTTCTAATTCCTCTTGGTAACATATTTTTTAATTGTTTAATTGTTACATTTTTCTAAATGTCCGAAGTGAGTAAGTTGTAAGTGAGTAAGTGGGTGCCTTACGGCAACTCACTCACTACCTTTTTATATACACCATACTTCACTACCTCAATCACCCCATCGTTTCGGAATCGGGTGATGGCACGCGAAGCTGCTTGTTGTGAAATACCGAATACCTCCACAAACTGCTGCGTCTTGAATTCTTCGGGTAGCCTACGAAAACACTCATCGTAACGGGTGCAGCGCTTCCTTACCACAAACTCCTTGTTCTGATCGGCAAAATAGTTGAATGCCATCTCGCCAAAGAAAAACTTCTGAGACTGATACTGAATGTCCATCACCACACGACAGAAACGCTTATCTGTCTCATCCATGGATAGCGTGTGGTGCTCCTGCCACTCGTCCCAATGGCGCATCAGGATAAAGGGCAACGAGATGCCGATGCCGTAATACGGAATACGCTTTAGCAACATGCGGTCGGCCTTGTCGCCGTTAAACTCGGCTATCTCCATCTTATCGGTCTGCCACTCATAAGTTTCGTCGTTCAGCGGTTCAATGGGAATCTCACCAGCCACCTTATCCAATCGGTAGGCCCACTTCTTCAACGTTTCTTCGCTACTCTCTATCACCTGTTGGTAACGCTCCACCTTGCCTTTATCGGGCAGAGGAATCACAGCCAGTCGGGTGCTCATACCTGTTCCAAAGTTACGCTGGTTCACCTTGCGATGCAGGGCATATGGCGTGCCGGTATAGATAAAGTTCCAATACACGTTGAACATACCTGTAACACTCTCCTGATTGGCATACATCTGTCCGTCCTCCTCGTTGTGGAAGGCTTTCAGTTCCAGTATCTCACGGTCTTTCCAATCGCCACCTTTATTATTTTTGGTAACGTTGTCGAGTTCCGAATCGAACGAGAACATGTGCAGGTTCAGCGGCTTGCCATCAATCGTTTCGATGGCGGCATTCATGTGGCGGATAAACTCACCGGTAGCCGTACGTGCAGGATGTACGCGGATGCCTACAGCAGGACGTTTCAATGCCTCGCCCTTCTGGGCTTTGGTGCTGGTGGTGCGCTCCGTACGTCCCTCCTTATAGCGGTTCACAGCATCTATCAAACAGCTATCGGCTTGAATCATCGGGTCGGCTATCTGCTTGTAAAACTCCTCAATCATATGCTTTCCCGCACCAGGATCGCCGATAATAAAGATGCAGTAATTCAGCCTGCGAACAATCTTTGGTGCAAACCAGAAGTGATACCAGGCTCGAGTCATCAGCGTTCCGAAAAGCGCCGCCGACGAGAACAATACCGCAGGCAGTTTATAGGGATGCACATTCACAAACAGTTCCTTCATACAAGGGTAAACATCGGCCATCTCCTGCAACTCTTCAGCCCACTTATCCAGCGGCAATTGCGAGTAAACATCATCAGCCTCCGTACTCCTCTCCTCTTTTTCCACTTCTGTCCCAACCTCTAAAACCGCCTTCATCTCTTTTGAGATTTTTGGCAACCAGGCCTTACCTTTCTTGGCATTCTCGTTTTCCTGCGCCGTTACGTAATCGGCAGCATTATTCACGGTACGCTTCACATCCTCGCCGCGCTCTGCTATCATCTCCTGCACCCACGGCTGCACCATCAGCAGGGCCAGTGTCTTAGCCTTGTCGCGGTCGGTCATGATATACAGGTCGCGAGCCAGCACCACGCTGGCCTCATGGCGCGAAACCTCATCGCTACTGGTAGATCGTTTTTTCCACCATGCTGCGATTATCGAGAGTAACGGCATGCCATTGTACGTCAGAAGCTCAGCAATCCGCTGGTAGTCTCCATCGCCAGCTGATAAAGCAGGTTGGTTTTCTCCAGCACTTTCCACAGCGGCCATATCAACACTAACAGCACTATTCTTAGCAACGTTAATAGTAGGCTGGCTATGACCAGCATGGTATTCATCGTTAAATCTTTTACCAAATTCTTCGTTTTCATACGTAATCAATTTTTCTTCGTCAATAAAAATAATATCTTCACTTGTAGTCAGGAACGCACCCCTTGAGGCATCCTTGCAGGCCTCATCAGGGTTCAGTCCCAGCTTTTTAGAGAACACTATCTGGTTGTCTATCAGGTTACCTATGTTTACATCTGCCATAAACACAACCTTCAATCCATGCCCCGATGGTGTAACATACACAAACAGAATCCTTGCCTTATCCTCGTCAGATAGCTTGGCATAAGCTTCCTCCCAAACCTGGCGCACATCGCCCTCGATATGGTCAAAGTCGATAACGCACAAACCATTCAGCCGACACTTCTCCTGCTTTCTCCACATGCCCATTTTGGCAGTTTGCTCGCCAGTGAGATTACTTTCAAATATCTTTGTCGACTCGTCGTACGTGGCAACGAATATCACAAACGGCAAAGCTTTCTTTTTCTTGTCGTAGGTATTCTTATCGCCTCGTTCCAGCGCCTCGCGGGCCTCTTTTACAAGAGCCTGAGTTCGGGGCGCCCTGATGAGCGCCCTGAACTGTTCGGCTGTAACTATTTCGGTTGGTAAACCGAAGCTTCGTTGATAACAAAACATTTATCTATTTCGCTTGTTAAATTGTACAACTGCTTCCTTACATTCAATGCTCCTTCAACCTCGAATGTGAGCCAAGCCATCAGCTGTGGGTGCTCACCTTTAACAAGACAAACCTTCAAGTTGTCGTTGTTAACCAGATACTCGCCTTTCGGCAAGGTAGGTTCTGTAATCTCGATGTCCTTCGTCAGCTTAGCCAACTCCTTATGGAAATAGGCAGCCTTGTCAGCCACTTCATCCGGACATTTCAGTTCAATACACGTCAGCGGGTTCTTACCAGTGGTAG
Organism: Xylanibacter ruminicola; assembly: GCF_900107775.1. Taxonomy (GTDB): domain Bacteria; phylum Bacteroidota; class Bacteroidia; order Bacteroidales; family Bacteroidaceae; genus Prevotella; species Prevotella ruminicola_C. The sequence continues at coordinate 324,357 of NZ_FNRF01000004.1, read as the reverse complement.
CATAACGCTTACTGCGACCCACTTTCTTCACATCCTTCTGAGCGGGTGCTCCCTTCTCCTGTGGTGTTACCTCAATCGAATCATCATCAAACACTCGGGTGTTCGATTTGAAACTTCTGATGCACTTACGTTTCTTTATGTCTTCCATTTTACATCAAGCCGATTTTATCCACATAGATTGTTGTTGCCTGCATGGCCTCACCCGTTTGCTGCGAGTTCCACTCACGTACCATCATCGAGCACTGCACCTTGTAGATGTACTGTGGGTCGAACTTTGGACAGTTCACGGCACGTTCGCCGGTTATCTCACCCAGGAAGGTGTCGGTACCGTCGGTCAACTTCAGCACTACCGTATTGATCACCCTCTGTTCGCCCGTTTTGCGGTCCATGTACTGGCGGGTTTGCAATCCGCTCTGATTCAAAATTCTAACGATTCTTTCCATTTTAATTATTACTTTTTTTCATTTTTACATTTTCCTTGTCGCCTTTTCCTTTTTGCCTTTTCCTTTAATCAAATTCATAATGTACTCTTGTCCTTTCACAGTCCAAACCGGAAAGCGTGTCTCAACCAAATCGCCCTTCTTGTTGTAGCGAAAATGACTTCGAGTTTTAGCATATCCAAGCCCAGCATAATCTTTACTGAGCTTCAGTTCGTAAGTTGATCGCTCACGAAAGAGAAACCCCACATCTATCAGATAGTGGTGTAGATCCGGGGCAGTGATACCCATCTCTCTTGCCAAGTCGGAAGAGAGCATACAGTTCTCAGTGCCCGCATTGCGTTTACGTTGCAGCTTGCGAATAAATTCCTGCGTAGGCTGCATCATCTGCTTTTCTTCTTGCGTCATAATGTAAACATGTCAAAGAACTCGATGCAAAAGTAGGCAGAACTCATTATATGCACACCTAATTACTTTACAACGTATAATACAAAGTATATTTGGGGTATTCCATCGTATATTAAGCCTCTTGAAGTAACTTAAAAAGCTTATCTGCAATCTTTTTCTGGCGAGGAAAAAACCTATCGTCTTTCTTGGCTTTATACTCTTTCCATTGGTTGTAATGTTTTTGTAGAATAGCATGTGATGATAATGGCTTTTGTATTGTTTGATAATCGCAGGGGTATGTTAGGTTTATCCCTTTCATTAGATTTTTAATTTTGGTACAAAATGCATCATAAGCTTCTGGGAAACCATAAAAGTCCACAAGTATTCTGTAAACTGCCACCCATTGGGTACCAACTGTAAAACTTGTCAATACCTTGCTGATAGCTGTTCTTAACTCATTATCACTCACCAGGCGATGCACCTGCTTGGTATCTTCTTCAACGATTACAAAGTCTAGTCCACATTTCTGTAGATTATAAATTACGGCTTTCATTTCAGGTTTATCGCCAGATTCTAATATAACCCTCATTTTCTTCCAACTTTTTTAGAGAGTTGGGAGTAATAGTGGGCTGCCCGGTGCTTCTCGTAGAAACGTAGCTACATTACGAAAATGCACCACAACTGCCGACTCCTGCGGCAAGTTGCGGTGCAAAGATACCTATTATAATAATAAGTCAGTTCTGGTAAGGGGTTACTTCTATTCCAGGTAAGGGGTTACTTTTTTATCTACCCAGCAAATCTATTCTCTAATAGATACTCAGCTAATTCCGGCATTGACTCTTTCAATGGCTCAGCAATATCTAGGATTTCTTGGTCGTTATAGGTGTCACAAAGGTTTTGGCTGATGGTGTTTTGTGATACTCCCGTCATGTGACTGAACAACACGGCTATTTTCTTTTTATTCTTGGGAACCACCAGGGCCTTACGACAAAGGGCAAGCGCAATGATGGCTATCTGACGTACCTTGTATTTTTTCTTTGAAGGTATGTCATGCATCATCTCCTTTAGCAAGTCGCGTTCGTGTTCGGCTTTCTTTCTGAGTTCTTCTGCCTCCTCATACTTCGACATCCACATCGTGACTCTTGCGTCGGCAGTTTCAAAATCTCCATTCAGTCTGTCTATCTCTGCACTACAATCATCGATATACATCTGGTCTAATTTAGCTTGTTCCTCCAACTCCGCTATTTTACCTTTTAACGAGGCAATCTCCGTCCTTAGTGTCTTGACATCATCACGTTTCTTCTTAAATACTGCCGAAACGTTATTATCAGGAAGGGTATGGATGGGATTAGCCCTTCTTGACCTCCTTGTCAGTTGTTCGCCTACCTGCTCTCCTGCAGATAGGCTTTTTTCCCTGTCAGGCTCCATAATCGATACTTCCTTACCGTCTTCAGACATTTCTAAAATGTATTTTTTCATCTTATTCGTTTTTGTTTTTTTATATTGGTTATTATTTTGTTATTGTATTTTAAGTAATCCAGAAAAAGAAAGGTGTAAATGATTCAAATTCCAGAAATCTGTTTGCAAAGGTAATAAAAAAAAGAGAATCTTTCGATGACTTTCCGTTGAAAAAAATAAGGCCATTAAGTTTTTTTAGAAGAGGGACTTGGGTTGTGATCCCATTGGGGTCATGGGTTCATTTTTGGGGGTCATTAGATAAGAAAAGGACTTCCCAAAGGGTATCTTCTTCACATTTTTTAGGGTGGGTAAACATTTGGTAAAACATAATTTTAACATTTATAAAGAAACGGTAGTGATATATTCCAGAATGAACGGCTGATTACCACCCTGCAAAGATCATAATTACAAAAATCCCACACCTATTGTAGGTATGGGATCTGTAGATGCCACGTAATCACTTTATGTCACCCAGCAGCAAAGGACGGCTGCGAGCTTCATTATAATCTTTTTCATAATCGTAGTTTATTTAATGAAATTCTTCTTTGATGTTGCTAAAACAGGCCCATATCTCCCTGTATGAGTCTATGCTGCCGCTAGGGACGGTGACGACTACCTCATCCTTCGGCACATTTTCGAACGGATCGCCATTTAGTAATTCCGGTGCTACAGGTGCCAGTGAGTGTATTTTCTTGAGGTTTTTGCAATTACGGAAAGACTTCGCTACAATCTTTTCTGTCGAGTATCCAAAGGTAACCTCAGAGAGCGCGGAGCAGTTTAAAAAAGCAAATAATCTAATATTCTTAACCGAATTGGGTACGACAAAAGATTTCAGACTTGTACAGTCGCAAAAGAGGTAGGCGTCAATCATTCTGAGACCCTCTGGTAAAGTAGCGGAGACCAAGTTCTCACATCCATAGAATGCTCCTACTCCAATCGAATCTACCGTATTAGGAACATCTATCGAAATCAAGCTATGAAACTCAATGAACGCATATCTTGATATCACCTTCACAGATGCAGGGATAGTCACCGTACCGTCGGCGTCGGTGTCCAGACAGGCGTCCAACTGGGTCTTGCTCTCATCGGGATAGGCAAAGTTACCATCCACAACACCGTTCAACGAAAGTGCATTCCATTTAAAGTCATCCGTTGCCGGGCCATTGTACTCAACATGACGAACATCACGGAAAGCGTTGTCATCTATAGTAGTAACTGTGGCGGGGACCACCAGGTTTTTGATGCCTGAACATCCGGCTAAGGCACCCGTCTCAATGGTGGTAACCGTGGCAGGAATAGACACACTCGTCAGTCCCAGACAATTCAAGAAAGCACAATAACCGATAGTCGTCACTGGATAGGTCACTCCGTCGTGAGTAACACTCTCGGGAATCACCAAGTCACCTGTTGGGAGCGTTTCGTACACATCGCTGAATAAGACATCTCCAAGTTCGGAAACAACTTTTACATGACTGCCATCGATGTTGTAATACAGCGTGTGGCCGCTGGGCGAAACAGCTGAGAAGTCATAGGCCGTCTCCGTAGGCTCTTCGGGGGGCACAGGATTGTCGATGCTGTCGCTTGTACAAGCTGAGAATACCGCCATTGTCACCCAGCAGCAAAGGACGGCTGCGAGTGTCATCAGAATCTTTTTCATAATCGCAATTTATTTGAGAATATGCTTCTTACCTTTATATACAATATCAGTTAGTTCCTTCAACAATGTTGGTGAACTTACCCCAGACGGCATGCTGGCGGTAGGCCTCGGATGTGCCAACGGGAACATAGAGGGTGGCATTGTAGTTAGAGAAGGGGGTTTTTAGGACAGCGGGTGGCGTAGTGCAAGCCAGGGTAATGGCCTCGATGTCGTCGCTGCCGTAAAAAACGAACTCGCCTATTTCTGTCAGGCTCTTTGGCAACTTGATGGTTTTCAGTTTAGGACAATATGTGAAAGCAGTGTTGCCTATTTTCTTGACTCCTTCGGGAACGGTGATGGAGGTGAGTCCTTTGCAGTTATAGAAGGTACCTTCGCCAATAGAATCGATGCCGGCGGGCAGGGTGATAGTTGTCAGCAGGGAGTCGTCGGCAAAGCACCAATCACCAATGGAAGCCATCTCATCGGGCAGCGTAATGGAGGCCAGACCGGTACAGGTTCTGAACGCACTGTGGCCGAAGGTCTTGACGTTCTGGGGGATGGTAATCTCGGTTAGCAGGGAATCATGATAGAAAGCATAGTCTCCGAGACTTGTCAGTGTGCTTGGCAACGAAACCGAGTGTAGTTTTTTGCAATAGGCAAAGGCTGATTTCTCAATGCTCTTGACACCCTCGGGAATAACGATAGAGGCGAGGTTTTCGCATTGGTAGAACGTCAATCTTTGGATGGTCTGGATGCCTGCAGGCAGGTTGACAGATGTCAGGTTGGTACAGCCATTGAAAGCACTATAATCAATCGTTTCGATCGTGCTTGGAAGGCTAACCGACTGCAGACCAGTGCAATAAGCAAAAACTCCGTTGCCCAGTTTGAACACTCCTTCGGGTACGGTGGCGTTGGTTATTTCGTCGCAATAGATAAATGCACAGCGACCTATGTCAAGAACGGGATAGCTATGTCCTTTATGCTTTACGGTGCCGGGTATCTCCACATCACCCACAGGCTTTCTGTAGCCGTCCCATAAGGTTTCTGTGGTAGTAGGGGTTAATGTAGGATAGCTGCAGATAGCATACGTCTGGCTGGTAAGAGAGTCGGTCTTGAGCCTATAGTACAGCGTATGTCCTTTGTAGCTATAGGGAAACACATTCTCCTTGGGATTCCATACCTGCTCATTGTAACCAGGATTGTCGTAGTTGTCACCTGTACAAGCGGAGAATACCGCCATTGCCATTGCGCAGCAAAGGACGGCTGCGAGCGTCATAAGATTCTTTTTCATGTTTGTAATGTTTTAAGGGTTTATAATGTTTATTGTTCTTTATACCTTCGCAGTTTGTCGCGCATTTCCAGGTTCTCGTCAATGAACTCCTTGAGGTGGGCATTGTTGTCGCTGATGCGCCATCGCTGGAACACGATGACGGCAACCAATGCCAGTACTACCACGATGAAGGCTGCGGCGAGGGCGACGGTGAGAATGAGTGATACTTCCATACGCTTCTGTTTTTAGATCTCGGTTGCAAAATTACGAACCGCCAGCGAAAACGATGTTTCACTGGCGGAAAAATATGTTTCAAATTAGGAAAAGTGCATTTTTCCCCTGTTTCATCGGGGGGGAAGTGCCTATATCTTGCGGTATTCGGTAGGCGTCATGCCATAGGCGTTACGGAAAAGGCGGGCGAGGGTAACGCGGCTGGGGATACCAGAGAGTTCGCCAATAATAGCAATGGGGTCGTTGGTGGTCTTCAGCAGACGGGCAACGTGCTCCAGACGATAGCGGTTGATGAAATCGCTGACCGTCTCACCCTTTGAGCACTGGCGGATGGCCTGCTCCACATACTTCTCGTTGGTGCCTAGAAGCTGTGCCAACATGTTGCGGTTCAGTTCGGCATCGGTATAAGGTTTCTGTTCGTCCATCAGTGTGCAGAGACGGCGGTAGAGTTGCTGCTCGGAGGTGAGTTGTTCCTTAGGAGCGGCCTGCAACTGTTCCATCTCATGTTGCTGTTCCTGTCGGCGCTGCTCTATCTCTTCATAAAGTTTGCGGTTCTTCTCCGTCAACACCTTATTATATTTATAGGAACGCCAAAGCAGATAAACGATGAGTAGGCAGACGAGGAAGATGCTAGCTAGGATAATGCGGTGGACGACAAGTGACTGTTGCTTGCTGGTGATTTCGTTTTCCTGACGCTTGATTTCCTGCAACTGCTCCACATCGGTCTGACGCTCCTGCTGGCGTAGTGAATCCGTCAGTTGTCGCATGTAGTCGCCCAAAGCCATTGCCTCTTTATCACGTCCCGCCTTTTGCAGCGTAGTGTACTTGTTTACAAGAAAGGTCTTGACGTAGATGTCGGTGATGAGTTCGCCACTGGCATGTATCATCGAATCGGCCTCGTCGAACAGACTGAGAGCCTCGTCATAACGCCCCATAATGGTTAGATAGATACCTTCAGCCGTCATGTCGGCAGGATTCAGACCTTGCATCTTGCGGTGCTCCTGGAAGAGTGCTTCGGCCTGCTCGCGCTGCCCGTTGGCGGCATAGACCATCGCCTTACTGATGGTTACGTGGTTACGGCGTTTCTGCAATACCCAGTCAGCATCGTTAGCACACCGTGCTAAACGGTTGATGGCTGTGTCCATCTTTGCGATGAGGGGTAACGCCTTTTCGGGCATCTTGTTGTCGATATATAGGTCGTTGAGCGTTAGTAGCGTGTAGATAAGCGGATCAATATCCCCATAATTGGTGACATGCTGAGTACTCTCCATCAGCATCTCGATGCATTGCAGGAACAGTCTTTCGGATTCGGACACATGGTTCAGTTCGCTTTCACACTCTGCTATCTGCGACAAAGCCCTGCATTTCATGGTCACGTTCTTAGGACTTGTTCCGTCGCCCACAAAAGCAAGGATTTCTTTGGCTAGCGAGATGGACTTGCCAAACTCGCCATTGGAGTATTGACAGTCTGAAAGTATCCAGCGCGACGTACAATAAAGACTGCTGTCGGTGGATGTGGCGACTGTCTCCCCCTCCTGTGCGGCAATCGCTTTCTCGGCGTAATAGGCAGCCAGTCGCTGTTGGTCGGCATTCTCATAGATGACAGCCTTGACATAGTTGGCACGTGCTGCCGTGAATACTCCCGCCTGCTCGGCACTGTCAACGCGCTCCACTGCCCGTTCTGGATTCCCGACTCCCAATTCCGTTATTTCTTCCTGAAGATTGATTGCCTCCTCACTGCGATCAGGTTTCGTGCAGCCCATCATCAAGGCTACCAAGGTGACAATAGCTGTCAATATAATGATATATCTGCTCTTTCTCATTAAGTGTTATTGATAAAATTACGTGCAAAGATAAAGAAAAATCAACAAAACTCCAAACTTTTCACCACTTTTCTATTAATAAACTTACTCACTTACAACTTACTCACTTCGGACATTTGGGTTTTCAAAATTGCTAGTGTGGCAGGAGTGATTAAAAGGAAGAATTTAAAATAATTACAATTATCTAATATATAATATATATATTATATATTAGATAAAATATCCGCTTGAAGAAATTCTCAGAATGCAGATGTCCGAAGTGAGTAAGTTGTAAGTGAGTAACCCTACGACAAATTGAAAATTGATAATTGATAATTGAAAATTGAAAAATAATTGCTTAAAAATTTGTATATATCAGGAAAATTTCGTACCTTTGCATCATAGATACAAAAGGACATAAGCGTCTAAAAATTGCGGCATGGCTATGCAGAAAATTTTCCATAGTTTACTAGTAAATTCTGTATGGCTTAGCAGCAAAAACAAGGAATAAGGAAGAGGTTTTAAGGAAGAGGAAAAGTTTTTACACCCTTAAAATTTTAATTTTTATGGCACTTAGAGTAAAGGCAGTAGAGAGACTGCTGAAGTTTACAAACAAACCAAATGATCCTGGTGTTTACCGCTATGTGATGAAGCCTGAGATGTACTCAACGCTCACCCAGGCAAAGGTAATCAAGGAGGCTGCTCTGCGCAGTGGTGTGAGTCAGGGCGTGATGAAGGCCTGTTGGGATGCAGCTGGAGAAGTAATCAAGGCATGGGCTACCGAGGGTCACAGCGTGGCTCTGCCCGGATTGGGTAGCATGCGATTCGGATTGCGCAGTAAGGCTGTGGAGAACGTGAACGACGTGAAGGCAGGTCTGATTGAGAGCCGTCGCATCATCTTCACCCCAAGCGTTGACCTGAAGGATGAGCTGGCATCAACTGCCATCGTGATTACCTGCTACGACCGCAACGGCAAGGAGGTGAAGCGCGTAACCAGTACCGCTGGCGAGGTAGAGGATCCTGAGAACGAGAATGGTGGTAACACCAATCAGGGCGGCAATCAGCCAAGCAATGGCGGTAACGGTGGAAACACCGGAGGCAACCAGGGCGGTAACACCGGCGGCAACGGTGACGACGATGAGTCGTACGGCGATTAAAAGAGGAGGTGAGTTATGAGTAAGAAGGAAACACTAAAGTTCATCATCCAGATGATTGCAAGTATCGCCACAGCGATTGTAACGGCACTGGGCACTACCAGTTGCATGGGAGTGTAAACACAAAGCGAGCACCTGCGGTGTAGGTGGTGTCGAGAACCACATCGCCGCCTAAACGACGGGACAGGCTACGGGCAACAGTGAGTCCGATGCCTGTCCCATTATAGTACTCATCAAGTTGCACAAACTCATCAAAGATATGCTCAGCCTCGGCGGCAGGCACACCAATACCAGTATCCTCAACTATAAACTGTATGCCATAATCGTGCTTTGTAATCGTGAGCGTGGCACGCTTATTATCAGCGGCGGAGTGATGTCCATAGGCTTCGGCTGGAGCGGTAAACTTCATGGCATTATCAAGCAGCAATGACAATACGCGTACAGCGGCCTGCTGATTGGTGGTAAGCACCGCAATCCCTGCTCCATCGGTATCCTGCAGTTGGAAATCAAGATGCGCAGCATCCTCTATACCCGACGAATGCACAGCCTGGTTGGCTATCTGAACGGCAGGAACCTGATCGGTAAGTTCGATAACGGTACGACTGCTTACATCAGAAAGTTCGAGCATCTTATTAACCAAACCGGTGATGCGGTCGGTATTCTCCAGAATCTGCTGGTTAGCATCATTGCGCGTTTCATTATCAATCTCCATATCCGGGGCGGTAATCACCTGCGCATAACCCGAAAGGATATTCAGTGGCGTACGGATTTCGTGAGATATCTGCTGGATAAACTTGGTCTTCATGCGCAACGATTCCTCGGCACGGGCGTTGGCAATCATCAGCTGCTGGTTCTTCTCCTCCAAACTGATGCGCTGACGGCGACGGATTACAGCATAAATCATAAAGAAAGTCATAGCCAGCACAAGAGCAACCAGCAAAGCCAGCACACGTGTTTGTAACAGCTTGGCCTTCTGCTCGGCAATCTCGGCGTCTTTCTGCTGTGTCTGATAGATAGTGGCCAGTTCGATTGCCTGATTCTTCTTTTCAAGAGTAATGGCAGAGTCGAGGTTCTCGAAGGTGTAAGCTGCTACGCTTAATGCCGAGTCGTTACGCCCGGCTTTGTAGTTGGCTTCGAATTTCTTTATCAGGTATCCTACATTATCGAGTGTACGCTCCGAACCAGATTCGGCCAGATACCGATATGTTACAGCAAAAGCATCGGCAGCTTGGGCGTAACGCTTAGTTTTCATCAGATATTCGCCCTCATGGATTTTTGCAATATCAGTCTTGGCATATTGTGTGCGTTTAAACGCTTCAAAGGCCTGGTCGGCCTCTTTTTGTTTACCCAAACCATGATAGACTGTAGCGCGATCGAGGTAATAGGTGCACCACGACATGTCGGCAATAACGGCAGGAACATTATCTTTGTTTGCCATTTCCTTAATGATAGGCTCGGTGTAGTTCAGCCATTTTTCGGCCGTATGGTAATCATTCTTAAATGAATACAAACTGGCGATGTTGTACAGGCACACAGTGGCATAGTAATCGTGCTTCCATGACTTGTCTAACGCCTTGACTTTCAGGATGCAATCATAACATTTATCGAAGTATTTCCCTGCTTCGGTAGTCAAGCCTTGATTAAGCTGGCTCACACCCACATACTGCAAAATCTCTGCTAGGATATCATAGGCTTCACTAGCGTATTCGGGTTTAGATACTAAGTCGTAAAGGCCTTCATAGGCTGGCAAAGCGATGCGTAGCAAACCCTCTTCATCATTTTTCTGTCTATTATATTCCACCATCGCCTTGACGCACTGGAAATAGAACAAACTGTCGTAGGCATTTTGGGGCTTTATAGCTAAGGCATGCTTCAGGATAGCTTCGGCATCATGCGTTTTTCCTGTTCGGATAAAGATACTTCCTTTCATGTAGCAATGCCTGAATATAGAAATGTCGCCAGTTGCCAGTAAACTGTCGGAAAGGAAAACGGCGCGATCAAGGTCCTGTACACTGGTAGCTGCATAAATCAGACTATCGGCAAGTGTTGTCTTGGGGACATAAGTCTGCTGCTTGTTACAGGATGTTATCGCCAACAAACAAATGGCAACGAATAGTAAGGAAAGATTAGATTTTGCTTTCATTATTGGTCAATTTTTCTGCAAAGATAGTCATTATTTCTCGGAAATCAATTAATATTTAACAAAAAAAATAGTTTTTTACGCTTTTTGCTTACACTTCGAAATTCTCTATATCATAGACGATGGAGTAACTCAGCCCTCTTTTTTTGTTTCCGTTTCACGCGCCATTTTTCCCGTTTCACCTACTTTCAAGTTATATTTTGGTTGTAAAGGTTGTACCTTTGCACCCGATTTTTTTACTAATATAACTTGTAATTGTATGCGAATAAGGTCTATTATGTATGTTATTTCTGCCTTTTTGCTCACGGGATGTGGCAACAATCAGGCAGGCGAAGAGATGGGAGCACAGGAGTTTGAACTGCTAACCATCAAACAACAGGATTATGCTATCAAAAACACCTATCCAGCCTCTATTAAGGGTAGACAGGATATCAAGATTATTCCCCGCGTAGATGGCTATTTGCAGGGCATCCATGTGAAAGAGGGTGAAAAGGTTCGTAAAGGACAGATACTTTTTACCCTTGATGCCGTGCAGTATCGTGCTGCCGTAGAGCAGGCTCGCGCCAATGTTGAGCAGATGTCGGCTCTCCTGGCTAAAGCCCAGCAGAACTTCGACAACAAGAAGTCGCTGCTTGATAAGAAGGTGGTATCTGATGCTACCTTTACCGATGCCAAGCACGATCTGGCTGTGGCAAAGGCAAATTTGGCTGCTGCCAAAGCTCAGCTGACTATTGCCCAGAATAACCTGAGTTTCACGGTGCTGCACAGTCCGTCGGATGGTGTTATAGGTAAGATACCCTATCGCAAGGGCGATTATGTAGGCACCACCATACAGGATGGTTTAACGGTGGTGGCCGATAATCAGAAGATGTATGTGTACTTCTCGATGACCGAGCGCCGCGTGATGGAATATCTGGCTAAATATCAGTCGATGGACGAAGCTATCAAGCACATGCCACAGCTGAGTTTGCAGATGGCCAGCGGTCAGACCTACAGCCAGTATGGACAGGTGGAGAGTGTGAGTGGTGTGGTAGATGAGCAGACGGGTGCCGTATCGGTTCGTGCAGTGTTTGATAATGCCAACGGACTGCTGCTGAGCGGTGGTACAGGTCAGATTATTCTGCCTGCAGTCAAGTCGAAAGCCATCGTTATTCCACAGGAGGCTACCTACGAGATTCTTAATATGGTATATGTGATGAAGGTGGTTGATGGCCATACTGTGGCTACTATCGTAAGTGTTGAGAGACAGCACAACGGTAAGGAGTATGTGGTAACCGATGGCCTGAAGCCAGGCGATGTGATTATTGCCAAAGGTGCCGGATTGGTTCAGGAAGGAACCCAAGTGAAGGTAAAAAAGTAAAAAGGTAAAAACGAGTGTTATGAGTATCAGAACATTTATAGATCGTCCGCTTCTGTCGATGGTAATTAGCGTTATCATCGTGGTACTGGGTGCGATATCACTTGTATCGCTGCCCATCGAGAAGTATCCCGATATTGCACCGCCCACTATCAATGTTTGGGCCAGCTATCCTGGTGCCAGTGCCGAGGCGGTACAGAAAAGTGTGGTAGCCCCACTCGAAGAGGCTATTAACGGTGTTGAGAATATGACTTACATGAAATCGACTGCCGATAACGGTAGTGGCTCAATCACCATATTCTTTAAGCAGGGCTGTAATGCCGACATGGCTGCCGTAAACGTGCAGAACCGCGTAACGCAGGCACAGGCACAGCTGCCCTCTGAGGTATTGAAGATAGGTGTAACCACCGAGAAACAGCAGCCCGGTATGTTGCGCATGCTGGCGCTGGTGAGTCCTAACGGTACGTACGACGAGAACTTTCTGAGCAACTACTTCTTAAACAACCTAAAGCCCGCCATCCTGCGTATTCAGGGTGTGGGTAAGGTCGAGGTGTTCGGTTCGCCGTATGCTTTGCGCATCTGGCTCAAGCCCGATGTGATGGCGCGCCACAAGCTGGTGCCTGCCGATATCCAGCAGGTATTTCAGGAGCAGAACGTTGAGGCCAGTGTAGGTTCGCTGGGCGCAAACTCTGATAATGTTTACCAGTACACCTTGCGCTATACGGGTAGAAAGAACGAGATTAGTGAGTACGAGAACCTGATTATCTCGTCGAAGGCTACCGGCGAGGAGCTACGCCTGAAGGATGTGGCTGATATCGAACTGGGACAGGCCGACTATATCTACCAGGGTAGTGTGAATGGTCATCCTGGCGTGATGGGACAGGTTAGTCAGACAGCAGGCTCGAATGCCACGCAGATTAATAAGAACATCGACAAACTGCTGGAGGAGGTAAAGCAGACCCTTCCGAAGGATATAGCGATTCTGTCGTTCAACAATACCAACGACTTCCTCTTTGCATCTATGCACGAGGTTATCGAGACACTGGTTATCGCCATCCTGCTGGTGCTGGTAGTGGTTTACTTTTTCTTGCAGAACTTCCGCGCCACACTCATTCCGGCGGTAGGCATCATCGTGTCGCTTATCGGTACGTTTGCCTTTATGCAGGCGGCAGGATTCTCTATCAACCTGCTTACGCTGTTTGCCCTTGTGCTGGTTATCGGTACGGTGGTAGATGACTCGATTGTAGTAGTCGAGGCTGTTCAGCAGCGCTTTGATGCAGGTTACAAGTCGGCCCATAAGGCAGCTGTCGATGCCATGCACGGACTTACTGCTGCCCTCTTCACCACCTCGTTGGTGTTTATGGTTATCTTCATCCCCGTATCGTTCCTGGGTGGCACCACAGGTGTGTTCTATCGCCAGTTCGGTCTCACTATGGCAGTCAGCGTGGGCATCTCGTTCATCAATGCCATCACCATGTCGCCAGCCCTCTGTGCCCTGGTGCTGAAACCTACCAAGGACGACGACGGCTCGTTGGCATCCCGCGTGCGTAAGGCCTATAATGCCACCTACCATGCCCTGATGAAGCGCTACACCGGCATTGCCATGTTCTTTATCCGCCGCAAATGGATAGTAACCTCATGCATTGTGGTGGCTTCGGTACTGCTGGCTGTATTGATGAAGGTTACACCAACGGGATTCATTCCCCAGGAGGATACCGGCTCGCTTATTGTGAGCATGCAGGCACCTACAGGCTACACCGTTGAACGCACCAAAGCCATTATGGACCGCAATATCCAGAAGCTCCGTCAGTTGCCAGGCATGGATGCCGTTGGTGGTGTGGCAGGTTTCTCGTTGATGGGCGGATCGGGTAACAACCAGGCGATGATTATGATTCAGTTGAAGAACTGGGACGAGCGTGGTGGTGCCGAGTGCAGTATCGACAACATTACCAATATGGTAAATGGTGTGCTGTGGGAAGAGCATGAGGCCACATCGTTTGCCATGGCACCAGGTATGATTGATGGCTACGGCAATGGTGGCGACTTTGAGTTCAGTGTACAGAATCGCAATGGCGAGGACATCAAGAAGTTCTATGATGTAACACAGAACTATGTGGCCAAGCTGATGGAGCGCCCTGAGATTGGCGAAGTGTTCAACAGCTACAAAATCGATTATCCACAGTATAAGATGGATCTCGATGTGTCGCGCTGTAAAAAGATGTGTGTGTCGCCCTCAGCCGTGCTCGATGTCATGAGTTCGTATTTAGGTAGTAATTACGTGTCGAACATCAATAAATATAATAAGGTGTACCAGGTAACCATGCAGCTGCGCCCTGAGGACCGCAACCGCATGGAGTCGCTCGATAAAATCTTTGTGCGATCGGATGCCGGTGAGATGCAGCCCGTAAGTCAGTTTATTACACTTACCAAGGAGTATAGGCCGCAGTCGATAGGCGCTTTCAACCTGTTTAACAGCATCGACCTCTCGGGTAATATGGCTACAGGTGCCAGCTCGGGTAATGCCATCCGTGCCATCAAGGAGGTGGCCGCCAAAGAACTGCCCAAGGGCTATAGTGTTGAGTTTAGCGGCGTGACCCGCGAGGAGAGTGAGACGGGATCGAATATCCTGATTATCTTCGCCATCAGCATCCTCTTTGTATATCTGGTGATGGTGGCCCTCTACGAGAGTCTGTTCATCCCGATGGCAGTTATCTTGGCTGTGCCGTTCGGACTGGCTGGTAGCTTCGCCTTCGCCCTGCTGTTTGGCGTCGAGAATAATATCTATCTGCAGGTAGGACTTATCATGCTGGTGGGCTTGCTTTGTAAAACTGCCATCCTGCTTACCGAATATGCCACCCAGTGTCGCCAGGCAGGTATGTCGCTCAAACAGGCCGCCTTCTTTGCCGCTAAGGTGCGTATGCGTCCTATTCTGATGACGTCGCTCACCATGATATTCGGTATGCTGCCGCTGTTGGTAGCCACAGGTGCCGGTGCTAATGGTAGCCGTACCATCGGTGTTGGTGTAGTAGGCGGAATGTTCTTCGGAACGTTGGCGCTGCTGTGCATCACTCCCGCTCTCTTTGTCATCTTCCAGAAGATACAGGAGCGTTTCAAGCCCATCACATTCGTCGAGCCTACCGACCCGATGATTATCGACGAGCTGAAACTGATTGAGAAAAATTCAGAAGAAAAGAAACAGAAAGTATAAAAACGTATGAAGACACTATTCTCTTTTATATTCGTCATGTTGCTGGGAGCACTGCCTGTTAGTGGGCAGTCGCTCCAGCAACTATTCCCCGACGCAGCACTTAGCGCGATGATTAACGAGGCGTTAGCAGCCAACAGCGATGTTCGTACGGCAAGGTTAAACGTGGTGCAGGCTCAGGCGCAGTTGAGTAGCGCCAAGTTGGCTTATCTGCCCGCCATTGCGCTGGCCCCACAAGGCACACTCAGCAAGTATCAGCACCAGTCGGCTACTAAGGACTACTCGCTGCCGCTCACCATGTCGTGGGAGGTTAATCTGGCAGGTGGATTTACACACGAGAAGAATGCCCAGAAGGCGCAATGGATGAGTGCCGAGAGCCAGCTTCAGTATGCCCAGGTGCAACTGGTGGCAGCAGTGGCCAATGCCTATTATACGCTGGTGATGTTAGATCGTCAGTTGGCCATTACCAAGGAGAGTGTAAAGAATCAGCAGGCCAATCTGGATGCCATCCGTGCCCTTAAAGAGGTGGGCGATCAGAACGAGTTGGCAGTCAGTCAGGCGCAGGCATCGCTGCAAAGCACCATCGCCTCGGAGAGCGATCTGCAGCTGCAGGTTGAAAAAGCCGAAAACAGTCTATGCCTGTTGCTCAACCGTCAGCCTGGTAGCTTGCAGCGCTCTTCGTGGGGCGATGTGAAAGGCATTTCGCTCAACGCCTCTCTGCCTGTTGATATCCAGCAGCTGGCCCAGCGCCCCGATGTGTTGGCTGCCGAATATCAGTTGCGCGCTGCTTTTAGCAATGTCAAGGTGGCCCGCTCGGCCTTCTATCCATCGCTCAGCATCAGCGCCAATGCCGGCTGGACCAACAACGTGGGACAGATTGTAAACCCCGCTCAGTTCCTGCTCAATGCCGTGGGCTCGCTCACCCAACCACTCTTCCAGAAGGGTAAGCTGCGTGCCAACCTCAAAGTGGCAAAAGCCCAGCGCGAGCAGGCGCAGATAGCTTTCGAGAAGGCCCTGCTTACAGCCGGTGGCGAGGTGAAAGATGCCCTCGCTGAGTGCCAGCAAAGCTTGGCCAAACAACAAGCCCGTCAAACTCAGGTGGACACCAGCCGCAAGGCCTACGAAACCAGCATCGATCTGATGACGTACTCATCCGATGTTACCTATCTTGATGTGCTCACTGCCCAAAGCAGCTATCTCAATGCCCAGCTCGAGCAAACAGCCGACTGGCTGCAATATCAGCAAGGACTCATCAATCTCTACAAAGCCACCTGTAGTGGTGTGGAGAATTAAAAAATAATAATTAATATGTTACACGTTCAGGTTTTGGTATTTATTATCAAATTAATTTGTAAATTTGCAACGGAATGAAGGTAAAGCGAATTTTACACGGGGTACTGCTGGTACTGGGT
This sequence comes from Xylanibacter ruminicola, assembly GCF_900107775.1. Classification (GTDB taxonomy): domain Bacteria; phylum Bacteroidota; class Bacteroidia; order Bacteroidales; family Bacteroidaceae; genus Prevotella; species Prevotella ruminicola_C. The sequence goes on along the minus strand of NZ_FNRF01000004.1, from coordinate 307,868 downwards.
CTGTCGGTGATAGGACTGCTGTTCTCTTACCTGATGTGGCTGATTACCGACGAGGAGTTTAGGGACATGTTGAAACAGGGATGGCCCTTTACATCGGGCATGATATTGCTTGACTATGCGGCCTGCTGTCTGCTTACTACGTTGATAACGCTGTACTATTGGCGAAGCCGCGAAAAGGCAGAGCGTGAGCGCGACAAGTTTCGCCTACAGGCACTGGAAAACCAGTTGAGTCCGCACTTTGTGTTTAATAACTTCAGCATACTGGCCGATCTGATAGAGGTAGATCCCAAGCGGGCATCGGCGTATCTGATGAACCTGTCGAAGGTGTATCGCTATACGTTGCAGCACTTGGATCATAGTACGGTTTCGCTACAGGAGGAACTGGAGTTCCTGCAGCGCTATCTGGCTTTGTTGCAGCAGCGTTTTGGCGATGGTATTGTGGTGGAAATACGACCCGACGTAACCCAGCGCCAAGGTGCCTTACCACCTGCTGCCCTGCAGATGCTGATAGAAAATGCCATTAAGCATAACGAGCATACCACGGCACGGCCGTTACATATTTTTGTGACCAGCGATGAGGGTCACATTAGTGTGAGCAATCGTAAGCAGCCTATCACAACAGCCGAGAGCACCCTAGTGGGGCAGCACAACATAGCAGAACGCTACCGCCTGCTGACCGACCAGAAGGTGATTATCAGCGATACGACTGATGAGTACTGCGTAACAATACCACTTATTAATTGATAATTGACAATTGATAATTGACAATGAGAATACTAATCATAGAGGACGAACAGAGTAATGCCGACCGATTGAGGCGCATGCTGGAGGGTGAGCACGAGATTGCAGGTGTGTGTGCCAGCAATGCCGAGGTAAGGGCGTATTTTGCTGATGGGGCGCATGCTGATATCGACCTGATATTGAGCGATATCCAGTTAGGTGATGGCTTGAGCTTCGAGTCGCTGAAGGCTGTGCCTACGTCAATCCCCGTGATTTTCACCACTGCCTACGACCAGTACGCCGTGCAGGCTTTCCAATTCAATAGTTTCGACTATCTGCTGAAACCCATCGATAGCGAGGAGCTGCATGCTGCCTTAGAGAAAGTTCAAAGCTCAAAGTTCAAAGTTCAAAGTACGTCCACGGATGCGATTGCGCAGTTATTGGCCTCGATGAATAGTTGTACCATACGCTATCGCGAACGCTTTCTGATACCGCATCGGGCTGATGAATTCTTGATCGTACCTGTAAGTGAGGTGAGTCATATTACTATTCGCGATGGGGTGGTGCGCCTGTGTACGATGAATGGCAAAACGCACACCTTGAACATGACGCTTGAAGAAGCCGAGAGCCAGTTGGACCCGCAGCGCTTTATGCGTGTGAACCGTCAGTTCATCGTCAGCGCCGCTGCCGTGAGTAAACTTTCTACTTACTTTTTAGGAAAAATGCGTGTACACGTAGCTGCTTTCCCCGATACCGAAATCATCGTGAGTAAGGATAAAGTGGCCACCGTGAAGCGCTGGCTGGATTCGTAAGGAGGCTTGCTGAATAAAATCTGAATGTAAATACTACAAACAGCGTTCTTATAGTTAATAAGTACTAAATTAATGCGGTTGGAAGAGCAATGAACGGGAAAATTGCCTATATTTGTACCAACTAAAAATCACCAAAAAGGAATGCTTATGACAACTAAGAACGAAACAAAAGACGAGAAATTGCAGATCGACGATAAGTTAGTCGAGACCAGTACACCGAAACAAATGCCATCTATATGGTACACTTAAAGATTAAGCGCGGCACCTGCAAAAAGGTGTCGCGCTTCTCTTTTTATTGTATGGTAAGTACGGCTTTCTTCAGATGTTTCAGACTGCTGTCGGGACCAATCATAATCTCAAAGTCGCCTGGTTCCAGCACATATTCCAACTGGCTGTTGTAGAATTTCAGCAGGTCGTCGGTAATCTCGAACTTCACTACCTTGCTTTCGCCCTTCTTCAGGTGAATGCGCTCAAAGCCCTTCAGCTCTTTTACGGGGCGGGTGATGCTGGCCACCACATCGTGGATGTACAGCTGCACAATCTCGTCGGCATCGTAGTTGCCGGTATTGGTAACCGTTACCTGTGCAGTGCGGCCGTTAAGCGTTACATCGCTATAAGCAAAGGTGGTATAGCTCAGACCGTAGCCGAAGGGGTAGAGTGGGTCGTTACGTACATCGAAGTAGTTGCTGCCGAACTTCTGGAACTCCTTGCGATCCTCGCCTACAGGGCGACCGGTGGGTAGATAGTTGTAGTAGAGTGGCTCCTGACCTGTGACCTGAGGCATAGAGGTGGTGAGCTTGCCGCTGGGCACCTTATCACCAAACAGTACGTCGCAGATGGCATCGCCTGCCTCGCTGCCACCAAACCATACCTGCAGGATGGCGGGCACATGGGCCTGCTCCCAGCTGAGCACGGTGGGGCGGCCTGCAAAGTTGAGTACCACTACGGGCTTGTCCAGTTGCAGCAGGGCCTGGAGCAGTTCGCGCTGCACATCAAACATCTCGAGTGTGGCGCGGCTGCTGCTCTCGCCACTCATCTCGGCACTCTCGCCCATAGCGCACACAATCACGTCGGCATCCTTGGCTATGGCCAGTGCCTCGCGCTTCAACAGTTCGCTATCCTTGAACGGGGTGGCGCGATAAAAACCACCATCCTTCTGCAGCGTAGAGTCGCTGGTAAAGTTGCAGCCCTGGGCATAGCTCACGGTGGCCTTACCTGCCAGCGCCTGCTCCATAGCCTCTTTCAGGGTGATGTACTTGCTGTTGTCGGCTGTAGGTGCCCAGGTGCCAGCCATGTTGGCACGGTTGTGGGCCATCGGACCGATAAGAGCTATCTTGCCTTGTTTCTTGAGTGGTAGCAGCTGGTCCTGGTTCTTAAGCAGCACAAAACTCTCGGCTGCCAGATTGCGGGCTGCCTGCTTGTGTTCGGTGGTATAGATGTCGGTGGCGCGGCGTTTCTTATCAAGGAAACGGTAGGGATTCTGGAACAGTCCTAACTTGTATTTCGCCTCCAGCACACGACGGCAGGCCTGGTCGATCTCGGCCATAGTGACCTTACCCTCCTTGAGCGACTGCTCTAAGGTACCGATGAATCCCTCGGCACACATATCCATATCGGTGCCTGCCTTCAGGGCCAGTGCCGATACCTGTGGGAGATTGCCCAGACCGTGTTTCATCATCTCGGCGATGGCGCCGTAGTCGGTAACTACAAAGCCATCCCACTGCCACTGCTTGCGCAGCACATCGTCGATAAGCCAGCGGTTGGCTGTGGCAGGGGTGTAATCTACGATATTAAACGATGTCATGAACGAGCCAGCCCCTGCCTTGGCGGCTGCCTGGTAGGGTGGGAAGAACTGGTTGTACATGCGTATGTGACTCATATCTACGGTGTTGTAGTCGCGACCGGCTTCGGCACCGCCGTACAGGGCGTAGTGCTTTACGCAGGCCATCATGTTCTCAGGACCATAGTTGCCCTGATAGCCGCGTACCAATGCCTCGGCAATGCGTGAGCCTAAGAACGGGTCCTCGCCATTACCCTCGGCAATACGGCCCCAGCGGGCATCGAGGGCGATATCCACCATGGGGCTGTAGGTCCAGCAGATGCCATCGGCTGTGGCTTCCTTGGCTGCGATGCGTGCAGCCTGCTCGATGGCAGCCAGGTCCCAACTGCACGACATGCCCAGGGGAATAGGAAAAATGGTTTCGTAGCCATGAATCACGTCCATACCCACCAGCAGGGGAATACCCAGACGGCTCTTCTTGACGGCGGCATCCTGTAGCTGACGGATGCCATCCACACCTTTCTGATTCAGGATGGTGCCCAGCTTGCCCTGGGCTATCAGTTGCATCAGCGGACTGTTCTTCAGTTCGCCTGTGGTTGCCGATGTGCCTGGCAGCAGGTTCATCTGTCCTAACTTCTCCTCGACGGTCATCCTGGCCATCAGCTGGCTGATAAAATCATTCATTTTGGTGTCCTGAGCCGTAACGTGCAGCCCAGAGAGGAGCAGCAGGGCTCCTACAAGTAGTCTTTTTAGTTTCATAAATGGGTTTTAATTAAAAATTTTGGGGCAAAGGTACAAAAAAGTTGGCAAAATGTATTACCTTTGCGGCGAATAATAAAAACAAATTAATAACGATGTACAACAAAATTAATCTACAACTACGATTGATGGTGGTGCTGCTGTGTGCTGCTTTTGCCATCCAGGCTTTGTCGCAAACCGTTTTTACACATCCTTGGCAGGGTAAGCGTGTGGCTTACTTTGGCGACTCGATTACCGACCCGCGTAACAGTGGCTCGAAGATAAAATACTGGGGCTATCTGGCTGATTGGTTGGATATCAAGCCTTACGTGTATGGTGTGAGCGGGCGCCAGTGGAATGATATCCCACGACAGGCTGACAAATGCTTTGAGGAGCATGGCGACAGCATTGATGCCATTATGATTTTTATTGGTACCAACGATTACAATGCGGGTGTGCCCATAGGCGAATGGTTTACCCAGAAACCCGAAAAGGTTGTGGCTGGCATACACGAGCAGAAGCACCCCGTGGACCGTTTGCACCGTTATCCGGTGATGACCGACAGTACGTATCGCGGACGTATCAACATCGCATTAAATAAGGTAAAGCGTATGTATCCCACCAAGCAGATCATACTGCTGACACCTATCCACCGTGCGGGCTTTTATGCCAACGACAAGAACTGGCAGCCTACCGAGGATTATACCAACCAGTGTGGTGAGTATGTGGATGCCTACGTGCAGTCGGTAAAACAGGCTGGTGAGATTTGGGCGCTGCCTGTGATTGACTGGGGCGCTATGAGTGGTCTGTACCCGCTGATGGACGAGCACGCGCAGTACTTTAAGAGTGCCGAGGACGACCGCCTGCATCCCAATGATAAAGGGCACGAGCGCTTGGCCCGTACCCTTTACTATCAGTTGCTTACATTGCCTTGCACATTTTAAGTGCGAGGCAATTTTTTATTTCAGCGTTACCACAACAATCGACTTAGCTGGCACCTTCATGGTAAGCACGCCCTTCTTAATCTTAGCGTCCTTGTACTCCTTTGGAGCAACCACGTTAGGATGATTAAAGTCGTTGTAGTCGGCTACGTTCTTTGAGGTGAGGATGCGACCGCTAACCTGCTTGGCATTGAAACCAGCGAAGTTGAAATCTACGGTCTGATCCTTATCCAGACTTACGTTTGTGATGGCCAGAACGATGCTGCCATCCTTGGTCTTAGCTGCCGATGCAGAGAGCAGTGGGCAAGGACGTGTGGTGTTGTCGCTGGTCTTCTGCTTCTCCTTCCAGTACTCGGTGCTGCACTGTACAGTCTCGCTCTGCAGATCAACAGGCAGATAAGTAGCCTCCTGGAATGGGGTGTACATCTGGAATACGTGATAGGTTGGGGTGAGAACCATGTGGCCTGTGCCCTCCTGATCAGTCAGAATCATCGACTGCAGCACGTTAACCACCTGAGCGATGTTAGCCATCTTTACACGGTCGGTGTACTTATGGAACACATTCAGACTCAGAGCTGCTACGAAGGCATCGCGCAGGGCGTTCTGCTGGTACAGGTGGCCAGGGATAGTGCCGGGCTCCTCGTCCCACCAGGTTCCCCACTCATCAACCAGCAGGCCGATGTTGTTCTGAGGATCCTTCTCGTCCATGATGGCCTTGTGCTTCTTGATTACCTCCTCAATCTCCAAACACTTACCCAGTGCCCAGTAGTACTGATCGTTATCGAAGTTGATGGCCGAACCCTTAGGACCATTCCAACCGGTGCAGGTGTAGTAGTGCAGAGAGATACCCTGCATGCGGGCACCAATCTTATCCATACAAACCTTGGTCCAGTTGTAATCATAGTCGCTGGCACCCGATGCAATACGATACAAACGGTTGCCACCCTGATCGCGCAGGTAGGTGTTGAACTTACGGAACTCGTCGCTGTAGTACTCAGGACTCATGTTACCACCGCAGCCCCAGGCCTCGTTACCAATTCCGAAGTACTTTACCTTCCAGGCTTTTTCACGGCCGTTAGCACGGCGCAGACGAGCCATTGGAGTATCGCCATCGCTGGTCATATACTCAACCCACTGTGCCATCTCCTTAACGGTACCAGAACCTACGTTACCCGAGATGTAAGGCTCGCAACCCAGCATCTCGCACAGGTTCAGGAACTCGTGGGTACCAAACGAGTTGTCCTCGATGGTGCCACCCCAGTTGTTGTTACGCAAAGAGGGGCGCTCTGACTTTGGACCGATACCGTCCATCCAGTGATAGTCGTCGGCAAAGCAACCGCCTGGCCAGCGCAGTACAGGAATCTGCAGAGCCTTCAGAGCCTCGAACACATCCTTACGATAACCGTTGATGTTAGGAATCTGAGAGTTCTCGCCAACCCAGAGGCCACCGTAGATACAGCTACCCAGGTGCTCGGAGAACTGACCGTAGATCTCCTTGTTGATCTTGGCTCCAGCCTGATCGGCATGAACCGTAGCTTTCACATTTTCAGCGGCTGATGCCGATGTGGCAAAAGCCAGTGCGATAGTCGCGGTAAAAATAAACTTTTTCATGTGGTTGATAAAAATTACTTGTTATCTACAGCGGCCTGCTCGATAGGCAGACAGCGCTTGTAGTTCTCGATATACTTCTCGAAACCAGCTACATCCTCGGCGGTAGGAGCTACAGAGGTACCGGTGTTACCGGCAAATACTACATCCTCGAGGTAGTCGGCCAGGTTCTTACCATTCTTCTTAATCAGGTAAGCAGCCAGCAGGGCGATACCCCATGCACCACCTTCGCCAGCGGTCTCCATCACCGAGATAGGTGAGTTGAGGGCTGCAGCCAGCATGCGCTGACCTACAACTGGTGTCTTGAAGTAACCACCATGACCGGTGATACGATCCACCTTAATCTTCTCTTCCTTCAGCAGGATGTCGTTACCAATCTTCAGCACGCCGATAGCGCCATACAGGTGGGCACGCATAAAGTTAGCCAGGTTGAACTTGTCGCCAGCAGAGCGAACGAACATAGGACGACCCTCGGCCAGACCTGTTACAGGCTCGCCTGATACGTAGTTGTAAGCCATCAGACCACCGCAGTCGGTCTCGCCCTCGAGGGCCTTGTTAAACAGTTTGCCGTAGAGCTCGTTCATATCAACCTCGATCCCCAACAGCTGCTGATACTCCTTGAACAAACCTACCCATGCGTTGATGTCGCTGGTGCAGTTGTTACAGTGTACCATAGCTACGAGGCTACCATCAGGTGTGGTAACCATATCAATCATCTCGTAAGGCTTAGAGAGTGGCTTCTCGAGCACAATCATTGAGAATGATGAGGTTCCGGCTGAAACGTTACCTGTGCGCTGCTTAACGGCGTTGGTGGCAACCATACCAGTACCGGCGTCGCCCTCAGGAGGACATACGGGGCAGCCTGGCTTCAGGTGGCCTGATACGTCGAGTTTCTTAGCACCCTCGGGAGTGAGGAAACCGGCGTTCTCGCCAGCGTTGAGTGACTTAGGCAGAATGTCGAGCAACTTCCATGAGAAGCCCTTTGGTGCAATCAGCTCGTCGAACTTACGAACCATCTCGGCATCGTAGGTCTTGGTAGCGGGATCAACAGGAATCATACCTGAAGCATCGCCTACGCCCAGTACAAACTCGCCTGTTACCTGCCAGTGAACATAACCAGCCAGGGTGGTGAGGTACTTGATGTCGGCTACGTGCTCCTCGTTGTCGAGAATGCACTGATACAGGTGCGAGATACTCCAACGCAGGGGGATGTTGTAGTTGAAGAGCTGAGAGAGCTCGGCAGCTGCCTTACCTGTGTTGGTGTTACGCCAAGTGCGGAAAGGAACCAGAATCTGCTGGTCCTTGTTGAAGGCCATATAGCCGTGCATCATAGCGCTGAAACCGATGGCGGCCAGGGCTTCAATCTCACAGTCGTACTGCTTCAGAACATCCTTGCGGAGCTCGGCATAGCAGTCCTGCAGACCGTACCATACAGCCTCGGTAGAGTAGGTCCACAGACCATCTACCAACTGGTTTTCCCACTCGTGTGAACCCTGTGCGATGGGCTCGTTGTCCTCGTCGATGAGGACGGCCTTTATGCGGGTTGAGCCAAACTCGATACCGAGAACGGCCTTACCTGCCTGAATAGTTTCTTTTGCTGTCATAATTGTCAATTATCAATTTTCAATTAACGAAGTGCCTTGTTAAGCATGAAGTAAACCTCGTTGTTGCGGAGAGTCTGCTTGAAGTCGGCAATGTTTGTCTGCTTGTTGATGCGAACATACTCGATGCCAGTCATCTCGGCGAAATCCTCCCAGTATTCCTCGGTGATGTCGTAAGAGAAGGCACTGTGGTGAGTACCACCGGCCAGAATCCAGGCTGCAGCACCAATCTCGAAGGTGGGCTGTGGAACCCAGAGTGCTGAAGCTACTGGCAGCTTTGGCATGGGCTGTGGCTCGATGCACTCAACCTCCTGACTGATCAGACGGAAACGGTTACCCAGATCAACTACGGTAGCCTTGATACCAGCGCCAGTCTTTGAGGTGAATACCAAACGGGCTGTCTGCTGCTTGCGGATACCGATGCCCAGGAAGTGAACCTCGAGCTTTGGCTTATCAGTTGCAATCAGAGGACAAACCTCGAGCATGTGGCTCTGCAGACAAGAGCTGCGGTCGCCAGCGAAGTTCAGTGTGTAGTCCTCGAGGAATGAGCAACCAGTAGGCATGCCCTGCTGGATGACCCACAGTGTGCGATACAGACAGGCTGTCTTCCAGTCGCCCTCGGCACCGAAACCATATCCCTCCTGCATCAGGCGCTGTGAAGCCAGACCAGGAATCTGGTCGAAACCGCAGAAGTTAGGATCGTCGATGTTAGCATCACCAAGGTCGTCGAAGTTGGTGGTGAAGGCAGTAGCGCCCTCGTCCTTCAGTACGCGGCGCAGGGCAATCTCGGCCTTGGCTGCGTTCTTTACCTTCTCCCAGTAAACCTGCTCACCGCTCTCGTCGATCTTGATGGTGTAGAGCTTCTTGTACTCCTCAACCAGGGCGTCGGCCTCGGCATCGGTAACTTTCTTGAAGTACTCCATCAGCGAGCTTACGGGGTAGTAATCTACGTGGTAACCCAGGCGCTGCTCAAACTCTACACGGTCGCCATCGGTAACTGCTACGTTATTCATGTTCATACCGAACATCAGGCAGCGTACGTTATGAGCATCGGCTACACCAGCAGCTACACGAGCCCAAACGGCAATCTGCTTCTGAGCCTTCTGATCCTTCCAGTAACCGCAAACCACCTTGCGGGCTACACGCATACGAGTGCAGATGTGTCCGAACTCGATATCGCCGTGAGCACTCTGGTTCAGGTTCATGAAGTCCATGTCGATCTCGCTCCAGGGGATTTCGGCATTATATTGTGTGTGGAAGTGGCACAGAGGCTTCTGCAACTGCTGCAGACCCTTGATCCACATCTTTGCTGGCGAGAAGGTGTGCATCCAGGTAATGATACCTACGCACTTCTCGTCGTTGTTGGCAGCCAGCATTACCTGCTCTACTTCCTTAGAGCTGTTGGCTGTACCTTTATATACAATCTTAACGGGGATGTTACCTGAGGCGTTCAAACCCTCGACCATCTCCTTAGAGTGACTGTCAACGGCAACTACAGCGTCGCCTCCGTACAGGAGCTGTGCGCCTGTTACCCACCAAATTTCGTAGTTCTCAAATGCTTTCATTTTCGTATAATTGTTTCTTAGTTAATTATTAATGTTTCTGTCCCTTCTGTCCGTAGTAGGCGTTTGGTCCGTGCTTGCGCATGTAGTGCTTCTCAACAAGCAGCGGATTCATGGTGAGATTCGGATTAACCGAGAAGGCTACAAAGGCCATCTTGGCACACTGCTCCATCACCTTAGCATTGTAAACGGCATTGTCGGGTGAGGTTCCCCATGAGAAAGGACCGTGATTCTTTACCAGCACAGCGGGTGTGTGATCGGGGTTAATCTTACGGATGTTCAGAATCTCATCTACAATCACGTTACCTGTCTCTAACTCGTAGTTGCCCTTAACCTCAGCCTCGGTCATATCGCGGGTGCAAGGGATATCCTTGTAGAAGTAGTCGGCATGCGTTGTACCGATGTTGGGGATATCCTTACCAGCCTGCGCAAAAGCTGTGGCATAGGTAGAGTGGGTGTGAACCACGCCCTGGATGTTGGGGAATGCCTTATATAATACAAGGTGTGTAGGGGTGTCAGACGAAGGGTTGAGATCGCCTTCAACTACCTTACCACTCTCGAGATCAACAACAACCATGTCGCTGGCTTTCATTACATCGTAGTCAACACCAGAGGGCTTGATAACAACAAGTCCTTTTTCACGGTCGATACCTGAGACATTACCCCAGGTAAAGATTACCAGGTTCTGCTTTACAAGGTCGAGATTTGCCTTGAATACTTTTTCTTTCAGTTCTTCTAACATTGTTCTTACAGTTTGAAATTTGAATCTTCGTTATAAGCGCGCTTATTAAAACGATAGAGATAAGCGCCGCGTTTTGAACTTTTCTTGTCAATCAGTTCGGTCTTCTCAATGAAGTCCATCTCCTTGACACGCTTGCGGAAGTTGCGCTTGTCGAGCTCGGTGCCATAAACGGCCTCGTAGAGCGTCTGCAACTGGGTGAGTGTGAACAGATCGGGCAGCAGATTGAAGCCTACGGGTTCGTGCGACATTTTCTGCTGAACCAGCTTGCGAGCCTTGCTTACCATCTCGTTGTGGTCGGAATAAAGCTGTGGAATCTCTTCAACGTCGATCCACTCGGCTCCATGCTCCTGGCGCAGCTTGTCGTCGTAATCCATCACATTAATCAGGGCGTAGTACGAAATTGATACTACGCGCTCGCCTGGGTCGCGGTCCACCTTACCAAAGGCACCAATCTGGCGCATGTAGATGTTACGCAAGCCTGTCAGCTCAAAAAGTGTACGCGAAGCAGCTTCGTCCACACTTTCGGTGGCGCCAACGAAGCCTCCGTAGAGGCTCCATTCGCCACGTCCCGGGTCCATCTTGCGGCGACCGATCAACACCTTCAGTTTCTTTTCATCGAAACCGAAGATGATGCAGTCGACCGACAACCAGACCTTGGAATGTTCGTTATAAAACGTCATATTCTAACTTTTTATTACCAGAAATAGATATAGAAAGCTACTGTGAAGCCCAGAATAACGATGGTATGGAATACATCCCACTTATTCCAGCTATTACGGGTAGCCTCGATCTGCTCGGGTGTTGATGTACCGAATACCAGACCCTGAATCTTCTGCTCGTCGGGAGCCTCGGTGCAGAGCGATACAACAATTACAACCAGACAGCAAACAATCAGCATGACACCACAGAAGAACAACCAGTTGAAGTCGTAGAACACAGCCTTGAACCAGCTGTCGGCAGCATCGGTAGCATTGCTATAGTAAACCTTAGCACCCAGACGGGTCAAACCGATGATGATACCAGAGAGCAAGCCCCACTGACCACCCTTGGCTGTAGCACGCTTCCAGCAGATACCCAGCAGGAAGGCGGCTGCGATACCAGGAGCCAGTACCGACTGTACGTCCTGCAGGTAGTTGTAAAGAACGTTACCTACCGAACGCATGATGGGAATCCACAGGATACCCAGAATTACGATAACTACAGTTGCAATCTGTCCAATACGAACCAGCTGCTTCTCAGGAGTCTCTGGGCGCAGACGCTTCCAGAAGTCGATAGTGAACAGCATAGCTGAAGAATTGAACAGTGATGCCAGCGATGACATCAGGGCTGCGAGGATACCACAAACTACCAGCCCCTTAACACCTGCAGGCAGCAACTTAGCTACGAGGGTGGGGAAGGCTGCGTCGGGAGTGCTCAGTACAAATACCTCGCCGTTTGGCAGGGTGATACCCTTGGTGCTCATAGCGAAGGCAATCATACCAGGAATCAGGAACAGGAATACGGGCAGCAGCTTCAGGTAAGCACCGAAGATGGTACCACGACGAGCCTCTTTCTCATCCTTACCAGAGAGTACACGCTGAACGATGTACTGGTCGGTACACCAGTACCAGAAACCGATAACAGCTGAACCGATAAGGGCACCCAACCAAGGATAGTTGGCATCGCGGTTGTCGCGAATCAGCGAAGTCATCTTGTCGCCATACTCGTTAGCATCAACAGCACCGCAAACAGCCATCATCTCGTCCCATCCGCCCAGGGCCTTGAAACCAAGTACCAGGATGATGAGTGAACCGAGCAGCAGGATAGGAGTCTGCAGAACAGAGGTGTAGAGCACACTCTTCATACCACCGAAGATGGTGTAGATAGCTGTGATAACTACCAGACCGATAGCAGCAATCCAGAAGAAGTCGATACCCCAGAGCTGCTCGATACCGAATACCTGCTGGAATACCAGACCACCGGCATAAACCGTAACGGCAACCTTGGTGAGTACATAGCTGATCAGAGAGATTACCGAGAGGATGGTGCGGCTCTGAGTGTTGTAGCGGCGCTCCAGGAACTCAGGCATGGTGTAAACCATCGAACGGGTGTAGAATGGTACGAATACCCAACCCAGAATCAGGATCATCCAACCCTGAATCTCCCAGTGGGCCATAGCCATACCTGATGAGGCACCGGCTCCAGCCAAACCAATCAGGTGCTCTGAACCGATGTTTGAAGCAAAGATCGACGCACCGATAGCAATCCATGTCGCGTCCTTACCTCCCAAGAAATAATCTGCTGAGTTATTGTTCTTCTGTGAAATAACCCAAAGTACAATGCCAATCAGTGCACAACAGAACGCACCGATGACAATCCAGTCTAATAATGCCATTTTTTAATATTTGATATTAGTTAATAATTAGGAACTCCGTATTACTTGATTGAGAATTTGTAAGCAGCGTGGCTGTAGTACTTCTCGCCTGGGTTCAGGGTTGGCTGTACCCACTCAGGATGGTTAGGTGAGTCGGGATACTTCTGGCTCTCCAAGCAAACACTCACGTGCTTAGGATAGGTGATACCATGTTTGCGGGCGATGTCCTTATCGGCACCAACACCCTGAAAGTTACCGCTGTAAACCTGTACACCTGGCTCGTTGGTAAACATTTCCATCAGGATACCTGTCTTGGGGCTGTAGAGGCTGGCGCATACCTGTGTGTCGTCGCCCTTACCGTCCTTGAAGGTGTTCAGACAGTAGTTGTGGTCGTATCCGGTAGCGTTCTGAATCTGGTCGAACTGCGAGTTGATGCTGTCGCCCAGAGCGTGTGGCTGACGGAAGTCCATTGGAGTACCCTCAACCGACTTGATCTCGCCTGTGGGGATATAAAGCTTGTCGCTGGGAGTAAAGTTATCAGCGTTTACATACAGTACCATGTCGTAAGCGGGCTGTGTAAAGTCGCCGCTCAGGTTGTAGTAGTTGTGGTTGGTCTGGTTAATGATAGTTGGCTTGTCGGTCTCAGCCTCCCAAGTCATATCCAGCACATTGTCAGCTGTAAGCTTGTAGGTGGTAACAGCCATTACTTTGCCGGGGAATCCGTTCTCGCCATCAGCAGCTACGATAGTGAGCTTCAGGATTGAGTCGCCAATCTGCTCGGCCTCGTAAACCTGGTGCATCCAACCTGTGTTGCCACCACCGTGAAGTGAGTTAGGACCGTCGTTGGTACGCAGCTTAACGGTGTCGCCCTTCAGCAGGAACTGTCCGTTCTTGATGCGATTAGCATAACGACCTACGCTTGAGCCGTAATCAGATGGAGTGTTGATGGTATCAGCATACTGGGCGATGTTGTCGAATCCCAGAACAACGTCGGTTGGCTTACCATCCTTGTCGGGAACTACCAACGATACGATACGGGCACCATAGTTAGTGATGCAAACCTCCATACCATTCTCGTTCTTCAGTGTGTAAAGCTTTACTGGCTTTGCCTGAATAGTAGTGTCGAACTTGGCTGGGTTAAGACCCGATACCGTGAGCTGTGGAGCCTGCTGGCTACCTGCACATGAGAGCATCAGTGCGGCTGCACCAACTCCCATCAATGTTGCTTTCAATGCTTTCATTGTTTTACTTGTTTTTAATTATTACGTTATTGTTAATGCTAATTTGGGTGTAAAATTACAATTATAATTTGAACTGACAAACAAATTAAGAAAAAAAAATAGGAGTAAGGTGTAAATAACACACCTTACTCCCAATTTTTAACCTTTATAAACACAAAAATGTGTTTTTTGTTGGTTCGGAGTTAGCAAATTCTGCGTGAACCATCGCCGATGACTACATCGTAAACCTTTGGCTCATGTCCGTACTTAGCGTTGAATTTTGCCTTAGCGTCGTCGATGAACTTCTTGTAGAGGTCGTTGCGAACCAGGTTGATGGTGCAGCCACCAAAGCCACCACCCATGATACGTGAACCTGTTACACCGTTCTCCTTAGCGATATCGTTCAGGAAGTCGAGCTCCTCGCATGATACCTCGTAATCCTTCGACAGGCCAGCGTGAGTCTGATACATCAGCTCACCAACCTTCTCGTAGTCACCCTCGTTCAGTGCGTCGCAAACTGCCAGTACGCGGTCTTTTTCGCCGAGAACGAACTTAGCGCGCTTGTAGTCCTCTTCGCCTACCTCGGCACGAACCTCATCCAGCTGCTCCCATGTGCAGTCGCGCAGGGTCTCGAACTTACCCTCTGGGTGCTTAGCCTGAATGTGCTTTACTACGTTCTCGCAGCTGTTGCGGCGATCGTTGTAAGGCGAACCAGCCAGCTGGTGCTTAACTACAGAGTCGAGCAGTACCAGACGATAGCCATCGGGTTTGAATGGGAAATACTCAAACTCGCGGCTGCGGCAGTCGAGACGCATCAGGCAACCTGCCTTACCGAATACTGAGGCAAACTGGTCCATGATACCGCAGTTAACACCGCAGTAGTTATGCTCAGTAGCCTGACCGGCCAGTACCATATCCCACTGCGAAACCTTGTTGTCGCCGAAGATATCGTTCAAACCACAGGCAAAGCAACTCTCCATAGCGGCTGATGATGACATACCAGCACCAAGGGGAACGTCGCCGGCAAAAGCGATATTGAAGCCCTTAACGGGAACGCCCAGCTTCTTCATCTCCAGAGCGATACCATAGATATAACGAGCCCAAGAGGCCTTGGGACCTGCAGGGTCAGAGAGCTTGAAGTCAACGCGGTCCTTTAGGTCGATAGCGTAAGCCATCACGGTGTCGTCGGTACCATTAGCACGCATTTCGGCTACAATACCTTTGTCAACGGCACCTGGGAACACAAAACCACCATTGTAGTCGGTGTGCTCACCAATCAGGTTAATACGTCCGGGAGATGCATATACGTTACCAGTCTTTCCATCAAAGTGCTTGATGAAGCGGCTTCTTACAAATTCAATGTCCATAAGCTTTAAAATTTAAAGGGTTAATATTAATCGACTTTGATGTCCTGATTCACGTTCTTGCAACCTACGAGGGCGTAGAACAGAATATAGGCCAACATAGCGATGACGAGCCAGTAGCTAAAGATAGGACCGGCTGACTTGGCGATAGCCTCCTGAATGAGAGGCATTACACCACCACCAACAACCATTGTCATGAAGATACCTGAGGCTGCCTCAGTATACTTGCCCAGTCCCTCAACTGAGAGGTTGAAGATTCCACCCCACATGATTGAGGTGCAGAGACCGCAAGCAGGAATCAGGAATGCCTTGGCAGGTACGTCGTGTCCGCTGAACGAGATGGTTACGCTCTCAGGCATAAAGATAGCAATTACGAGCAGCAGGATAGCAACAGCACTAACTGTTGACAACTGCAGCTTGGTAGAAACCTTACCAGAGATTGCACTCGAACAAGCACGACCAATCATCATGAGCAACCAGTAGGCTGCAGCCAGTGTACCACCGATGGCGGCTGCACCTTCGAAACCAAGATCGGTTACGTAGAAGTTCAGCTCCATAGGAATTCCAATCTCGATACCTACATAAAAGAAGATAGCGATAACACCCAGCACGCAGTGGCGGAAAGCCAAAGGACTGCGCTCGTACTTAGGAGATACCTTTCCGAGTGTGGGCTCTGGAATGCTAACACGGCTGATGATAACAAACGAAATGGCGAATACGGCCATACCGATGAACAACAGTGGAGCAACATCGCTCATGCTGGTCTCGGCAGTAACTGTACCTACCAGGATACCTGCCAACAGCGGGGTGAGTGTACCGGTGAGTGAGTTAAGAGTACCTCCCACCTGAATGAGCTGATTTCCCTTGTTACCGCCACCTCCAAGAAGGTTCAGCATAGGGTTAACTACGGTGTTCAGCATACATACGCAGAAACCGCAGATGAATGCACCAAGCAGGTAAATTACCAAGTTGAGGGCTACAGGAATGCTATCGTATGTGAATACGTAAGTACCTGCGCCTACAAGGCTTGAGAGATACTGGAAACACAAACCAACGATACCCACGATCAGAGCGATCAGGGCTGTCTTTTTGTATCCGTATTTCGTAAGCATTTTACCTGCAGGTATTCCCATAAACAGGTAAGCCGCAAAATTCATCAGGTTACCCCAAGCTTTGGCAAAAGGATACTCGAAACCCCAGATGTTGCCAAAGGGAGCGCCCATGTTAGTTACAAAGCTGATCATCGCGAAGATGAAGCACATAGTGATAATGGCAATCACCTTGCCATTCTTGTTTGTTTCAGTCATATTTGTCGTCTATTTATTTAAAATGTTGGATAATTTCTACTCTACCACTCCAAAGCGGTATACGGTCTTCTGCTTGTAACGCTGTCCTGGATTCAGAACCACACTTGGGAAGTATGGACGGTTAGGTGAATCGGGGAAGTGCTGTGCCTCGAAGCAGACAGCTGAACGATGTGGGAAGGTACAACCATTAGCGCCCTTATAGCCGCTCAGGAAGTTACCTGTGTAAAGCTGCAAGCCTGGTTCGGTGGTGTAAACCTCCATAGTACGGCCGCTCTTTGGATCGGTAACCTTGGCAGCGAATGAGAGCTCGCCCTCTTCCTGCTTGTTCAATACGTAGTTGTGGTCGAAACCGTGTCCGAACTTAATCTGCTCGTGGTCGGCGTTGATGTCCTGTCCGAATGCCTTTGGCTTGCGGAAGTCGAATGGAGTACCCTCAACCTTCAGGATCTCACCTGTTGGGATAGCAGTTGCATCGGTAGGCAGATAGAAGTCGGCATTGATCTCGCAAATCTGATCGTCGATACTTGGTGTTGGATCGGCAGTACCAGCCAGTGAGAAGAAGGCGTGGTGTGTCAGATTAACGATAGTCTTCTTGTTGGTAGTAGCCAGATACTCAATTACCAGTTCGTTGTTGTCGGTAAAGGTAAATTCTACTGTTACATCCAGCTCGCCTGTGAAGCCTTCCTCACCATAAGATGAAATGCGGTGTAGAGCCAAAGAGCGAGGACCCATCTGACGGGCATCCCAAACCTTAGCGTTGAAACCTACTGAACCGCCGTGCAGGTGGTTAGGTCCATCGTTAAGAGCCAGCTGGTACTCCTTGCCGTTCAGAATGAACTGGCCTTTGCAGATACGGTTACCCCAACGGCCGATCAGAGTCGACAGATAAGGCTCGTTTCCGCTGGTCAGCTGCTCGATGCTGTCGTGACCCTGGATAACGTTAGCTACTTTACCATCCTTGCCGGGAACCATAATAGCACAAATGGCACCGCCATAGTTTGAGATGGCAACTTCGAATCCTTTACGGTTTCTAAGAATATACAAGTCGGTTTTTTTACCGTTGATTGTGGCCTGGAAGTTCTCACGCTTCAGACCGCACAGATTCACTGTCTCTGTAGTGTTCGCCATATGAATATGTTTATTAGTTAAAAATTAATTTTCTGCAAAGTAACAGAAAAAAAATCAAACTAACGAACGTTTCGGCGAAAAAAAAGTTTTTGCAGTCTTAAAAAATTCTAAATACAGTTCTTTAGCAGGTCTGCTACCACATAACTGCTACCTCCAACGAACACAAAGTCGTTATTATCGGCTGCTGCTTTGGCTGCTTCGTAAGCCGATTTTACATCGGGATAGGCCTCGCCTTGCAGCTCCATGGTCTGGGCATAAAGCTTCAGAACGTTCTCCGAAACGGCACGTTTATTGTTTGCTTTTGTAAAATAATAGGTAGCATTCTTGGGTAGTAATGCCAACACACCCTGTATGTCTTTATCGTCAACCATACCGAATACAATGTGCATATGATTGCACTTTACCGACTTGAGCTGTTCGCTCAGATAAGTCCAACCAGGTACATTATGACCGGTATCGCAGATGGTAAGCGGTGCCTCGCTGATCTTCTGCCAGCGTCCCTTCAAACCTGTCAGGCTGCAAACATGCAGGAATCCCTGTCGTACCTCGCGGTTCATGCTGGGCTTGTTAGCCTCGCATGGGCAGGCGTGCATATAACCCAAAGCCTCCAGCTGCTGTACAGCGCACAGGATGGTATTGGTGTTCTTTTCCTGATAGCTGCCGCCCAACTCGCCCTTGATAATTCCAAAGTCCTTGGTGTTGTACTCAAAGCCAGCAGTACTGTTCGAAGCCGAGATAATCTGGTTGTGCTCCTCGGCAAATACGATGGGGGCGTGGTTCTCAACGGCAACAGTCTCGAATACCATACGTGTTTCGGGGGTTGTCTCGCCAATAACTACGGGCACATCCTTCTTGATGATACCTGCTTTCTCCATGGCAATCTGTTCGAGCGAATTGCCCAGGAACTGCGTGTGGTCCATACCGATATTGGTAATTACGGATAGGGCAGGGGTGATGATGTTGGTGCAGTCTAATCGGCCGCCTAATCCAACCTCGATCACGGCGATATCCACCTTCATCTCGGCAAAATACTTAAAAGCCAGTGCAGTGGTAAGCTCAAAGAACGAGGGCTTGATGGGCTCGAAGAAACTCTTCTCCTTTTCCACAAAGTCTATGACGTAGTCCTCGCTGATGGGCTGACCGTTAACGCGGATGCGCTCGCTGAAGTCAACCAGATGTGGCGATGTGTACAAACCTACACGATAGCCGCACATCTGTAAAATAGCAGAAAGCGTGTGAGCACACGACCCCTTTCCGTTAGTACCAGCCACATGAATAGTAACATACTTTTGATGTGGATGACCGAAATGTCTGTCGAGTGCATGACTGTTTTCCAGTCCTTCCTTATACCCGCCTGCTCCCTGACGCTCGAACATGGGTAGCTGACTGTAAAGGTATTCACACGTTTCCTGATAAGTCATAGCTTTATACCTTATTATATATTAATTAAAGTAATTCTTGAATTTCTGGAAGATCGAGTCGCGTGTCTGCTTGTCGCCCTTGAAGTTGTCGCTGCCCTTGAACTGCTCAATGGCCTGCTTCTCTTCCTTGCTCAAGGTCTTAGGCACGTAAACGCTGATGTTAACCACCAGGTCGCCACGACCGCTACCATAGCCCTGAACTGCGGGCAGTCCCTTACCGCGCAAACGCAAGGTCTTACCAGGCTGGGTACCATTCTCGAGTTTTACCTTGAGCTTGGTTCCCTCGATGGTAGGAATCTCAATCTCGCCTCCAAGTGCAGCTGTTGGGAAGTCGAGCAACAGGTTGTAAATCAAGTCGTTACCATCACGGATAAAAGTCTCGTGTGGTTCCTCGGCGATAAACACCTGTATGTCGCCCGATGTACCGTTGTGCTTGCCGGCATTACCCTTGCCAGGCACGTTTACAACCATACCCTCGGCTACGCCAGCTGGGATGTTAATCTCTACAACCTCTTCGCCCTTCTCAACGCCTGTGCCGCCGCAGTGCTTACACTTGTTCTTAATCACCATGCCTTCGCCACCGCAAGTGGGACAAACGCTCTGCTGCTGCATCATACCGAAGATGCTCTGGGTGGTATGAGTGATGTACCCCTGACCGTGACAGGTGGGGCACTGCTCCTTCTGACTGCCAGCCTCGGCACCAGTACCGCTACAATGTGGACAAGGGATATCCTTGCGAACCTTGAACTTCTTGGTAACACCAGTATTAATCTCCTCGAGTGTAAGTTTCACTTTCAGGCGCAGGTCGCTGCCGCGATGCTGCTGTGGGCGACGCTGTCCACCGCCAAAGCCACCAAAGCCGTGACCGCCGAAGATATCGCCGAACATCGAGAAGATATCGTCCATGTTCATATTGGTCTCGAAGCCACTGAAACCGCCGAATCCGCCGCCCATATTAGGTCCGTCAAATCCGAACTGGTCGTACTGCTGACGTGTCTTTGGGTCGTGCAGCACATTGTATGCCTCGGCCGCCTCCTTAAATTTTTCCTCGGCTTCCTTGTCGCCAGGATTACGGTCGGGGTGGTACTTAATGGCTATCTTACGATACGCTTTCTTAATTTCGTCTTCTGTGGCGCTTTTTTGTACGCCCAGCACCTCGTAGTAGTCTCTTTTTTGTGCCATATTGTATTATTGTCCAACTGCCACTTTGGCGTGGCGGATTACTTTGTCGTTCAGTTTATATCCCTCCTGCAGGCAGTCGATAACCTTACCTTTCTTGTCGTCGCCCATACCAGGAACCATCGCTACGGCCTCGTGCAGGTCGGTGTCAAAGTCGGCATCCTTGGTCTCAATCTTGCTAACGCCCTGACCTTCGAGAGTCTTTACGAACTTGTTGTAAATCAGTTCCACACCCTCGCGCAGTACCTGTGGGTCGTCGGTCTTGGCGCCATTGGCAATGGCACGCTCCATATCATCGAGTACAGGCAGAATGGCTGAGATGACCTTTTCGCCACCGTTCAGAATCAGTTCAGCACGCTCCTTCAGGGTGCGCTTGCGGTAATTCTCAAATTCGGCAGCCTTGTAGAGCAACTGTGTTTTCAGTTCCTCAATCTCCTGTTGGGCTTTTGTCAGAGGGTCAACCTCTTCTTCTTTAGCAGCCTCGTCGGCAGCAGCCTCCTGGTTCTCGGTTGCCTCTGCTGTCTCTTTTTCAGTGTCTTCAACGGGAGCCTCGTTCAGGTTCTCCTCGTTTTCGATGTTGATATCTTTTTCTGTCATAATAGCGTTGTTTAAAGTTTCTGCTTACTGCATAGCAAAATGCGTGCCAATTACACGTACATCTTCTCCTTCTGAGCCTTGATGGTCTCGTCGTAGATGTATTCGTCGTAAGTTGTCAGCTTATCGATGGTGCCCTTTGGAGTGAGCTCGATAATGCGGTCGGCCACAGTATTGATAAACTCATGGTCGTGCGATGCAAACAGAATGTTACCCTTAAAGTTAATCAGGTTGTTGTTGAATGCCTGAATACTTTCCAGATCCAAGTGGTTGGTTGGGGTATCCAGAATCAGACAGTTGGCATTCTTCAGCTGCATACGAGCAATCATACAACGCATCTTCTCACCTCCTGACAGTACGTTTACATGCTTCAGTACGTCCTCTTCCTTAAACAGCATTCGTCCCAGGAACGACTTCATGGTTACCTCGTTACCTGGTCCCCACTGGCTCAGCCAGTCAACCAGATTCATTTCGCTCTGGAAGAACTCGGTGTTATCCAATGGCAGATAGGCGGTGGTGATGGTAACACCCCACTTGTAGGTACCGGCATCGGCCTGACGGTTACCGTTGATAATCTCGAACAAGGCGGTCATAGCCTTTGGATTGTGCGAGAGGAATACGGTCTTCTGTCCCTTCTCGATGGTGAAGTTCACGTTGTCGAACAGTACTGTACCGTCGCTGTCAACAGCCTTCAGTCCCTCTACCTCCAGGATCTGTGTTCCAGGCTCACGCTCCATCTGGAAGATGATACCTGGGTATTTACGTGTTGATGGTGTAATCTCTTCTACATTCAGCTTCTCCAGCATCTTCTTACGCGATGTGGTCTGCTTTGATTTTGCTACGTTAGCCGAGAATCGACGGATAAACTCCTCCAGCTGCTTCTTCTTCTCCTCGGCCTTCATCTTTTGGTTCTGAGCCTGACGCAGAGCCAGCTGCGAACTCTCGTACCAGAACGAGTAGTTACCCGAGAACAGGGTTACCTTACCAAAGTCGATATCTACGGTCTGTGTAGAAACGGCATCCAGGAAGTGACGGTCGTGTGATACAACCAGCACGCACTGTTCCAGATTACTCAGGTATTCCTCTAACCACTGAACGGTGTCCAGGTCGAGGTCGTTGGTAGGCTCGTCGAGCAACAGGTTGTCGGGGTGTCCGAACAGAGCCTTTGCCAGCATCACACGTACCTTCTCGTTGTTCGAAATCTCGCTCATCTGCTTATAGTGCTGACTCTCGGCAACGCCCAGGTTCTGCAGCAGCTGTGCTGCCTCGCTTTCGGCCTCCCAGCCGTTCATCTCTGCAAAAGCCATCTCAAGGTCAGCGGCACGAACACCGTCTTCCTCGCTCATTTCGGGTTTTGCATACAGAGCCTCACGCTCTTTCATGTTTTCCCAAAGTGGCTGATGTCCCATCAGCACAGTGTTCATCACTGAAAACTCATCATACTTAAAGTGGTCCTGCTCCAGCACGCTCAGGCGCTCGCCTGGCTGCATCTCGATGGTACCCTTGTTGGCCTCGAGCTCGCCGCTGATGGCACGCAGAAGGGTTGACTTACCAGCACCGTTTGCGCCGATAATACCGTAAATGTTACCACTTGTAAACTTCAGGTTCACATCCTTGTAGAGAACCTTCTTTCCAAACTGGATTGCCAGATTTGTAACTGTAATCATCTTAACTTCTTAAACCTATTATATTATTTGGGCGGCAAAGTTATAAAAAAAATCCCGAAATACCAAGAAACAATAAAAAAAACGGCAATATTTGCAGGTTTTATTTGGCTCTTTCAAAAAATCATAGTACTTTTGCGCCCAAGTTCGCGCCGCAGACGTCCCTGAGAGGACGGTTAGGTGTGGGCAAATATTTATTGGAACAGCGTCATACAACGCCTTGTTTTTGGTGACTCGAACGTAGGAAATTCGAATACCCATAATCAGAAACATTGCAGAGTAGATGCTACGGGTGAGGTATAACTATCCCCGTTAGTGTGCAGAGGCCTAATCAGCCTCGAGCACACTTTACGGGTGTATTATATTCCCTCGGCGTGAGCGTCATTCTGTCTGTCTATTATGGAGGTTTCCTACGACCTGAGTTACAGATGGGCAGAAAGAGTTCACGCTTTTTTTGTGTTTTGCTGATTCCTGATGTTTCTGGTTTTGTGCCAGATTTTATGAGTATGAAAAAAGACTCGTCAGTAATTGAAAACCATGTCGAGACCCTAATTGCAAAAGAGGGGCCTTGCGGCGGAGCCGTAAAGAAAAATGCGGGTGTAATTCGTCGCCTTCGCAGCACTAAAGATGGTCGAGTTCGCCTCACGGTTACGGCAGCCAACGCTGAAAAAACTTTCGATCCTACCGCTTGGTATGTGGCTGAGGTGAAACGTTACTCAGAGCTGAAGTGCCGTGATATGCTCAATGCGCCAGGCAAGTTCGCCTTTCCAGTCGAGGCTTATGCTGCCACACAGGCCTTGTTGCTTCGAAGAATAGTTGCTACCGATGAACTTAAAGCTGTAAAAGAAAAGTTGATTATACACGGCAAGGTTTTTATTCGTGTTGCCGACAAATCCCATCGTATCGATTTGTTAAAGGGTTGTCCTTATCTCAAGTGTTTTGTTAAAGATGCCTCACTTAATCGTACGGTTAACGATTTTACCGATTTTGCCCGTGTACCCGATTTGCAGATTCAGCAACTTCGTCAACTATTATCATTGGCCGATGGACCTGTAGAGTATTGTGACGTGGTGCCTCAGCTACACGATAAAGTGAAAATTATCGGCGGGCAACTGTCTAAGGGCAAACTATTCAAGGATGTAAAAGGCGAGGTGACCATGACCTCTGGCCGTAAATACGCCACCGTCATTCTCGATGGCATCGGCTGTTTCAAGCTCCGCCTCCCCGCCAGCCATCTCGCCAAATATAAATAGTCATTTTTCTAAGTATGACTTACGACTACATAAAGTCTTTTTCCAAGTGTCATGCTGGCGATGCAATTACTGTCAGTTATAATGTCCCTTGCGACATTGCTCTCATTACCGAGCGCGACTTTCAGTTGACTGTGAATCGTGATGACGACAGTTTCTTGTTGCGAGTCAGTGCTGATGAGATAGACGAGTGCCATGCGTCGCTTGTGGTTCCCTTCGATGGCGACTGGCGTATGGTGGTTTTCTTGTATGATGAGATGGATGAGTGTCGCTTTGAGATAACCTGTAAGTATCAGCCAGTAGATATTCTGCAGTACAATGCCACTCATACCGACAGTAAGATTGTTTGTAAACAAGTTGGCACCCCAGCTCCTTGCAGCATTCAGGAGTGGAAGCATCAAACGGGCAATACCTTTAGTGGTAATATATCCTGTTGCTGCAGTTGCTTTCGAATGGTACCTTTAGCAGAATTCGAGTGTGTCAAGGTTTCTGTTACCTCAGAAAGGGGGGCTACAGCCTATTGTGCAACTCCCATCTGCCACCACTGTGCCACCAGTTCGGATCCCATCCATTTTCAGGTTCCAACTTCCACTCTTTCTCCATGCAAATAAATAACCCCTAAAATACCGTCAATTAATTCAAAACCCCTAATGAATTAATTCATTGCCCCTTTTGAATTAATTCACCGCATTTCGAGGCCTAAAGATTTACGATGAAAAATCAAATTGATTTTGAGGCAAAACTAACTTGGTTATGATTGCTAATCAACTTGTTTTTCGATGAAAACCAATAAGGAAAATATCCCTATCCCTTACACCCCTCTTACTATAGCCCCACCTCTCTTTAGAGAGAGGGTGGGGACTATATAGAGAGGGGGTTAAGAAGGGATGAGAATATTGCTTCAGAAGGCCCGATGCCGTGATTGATTCGCCGGCATGAAGTAAAACAACCTTGATAGGTTTGTGCTTTGTTAAATATTTTGGATGCATTTTTTTAATTATTACTGTTCATTTTAACCTCGCAAAGGTATGAAATTGTAATGAAACAACAAAATATTTGTCCTCGTGGGGACGCTTTAAATGATTTTTAACGTTTACGTCATTTTTCCATATTTACTTCAATGAACATACTTCTAACAGGCGGAGCCGGTTATATCGGTAGCCACACCATTATAGAATTAGATAAGGCTGGACACAGTGTGGTTGTGGTAGACAACCTTGTGAATAGTAACCCAGAATCTCTGCGACGCGTTGCAAAGATTATTGGAAATGAAATACCTTTCTATGAGGTTGACGTGCGAGATAAGGAAGCACTCTCTAAGGTTTTTGATGAAAATAAGTTTGATGCTGTTATTCATTTTGCAGGCCTTAAGGCTGTAGGTGAATCTGTAGCAAAACCTTTGGAGTACTATCACAACAACATGACAGGCACCTTCATCCTCTTGGATGTAATGCGCCAGCATCAGTGTAAGAACATCATTTTCAGTAGCTCTGCTACGGTATATGGCGATCCTGCAATAATACCTATCACCGAGGAATGTCCCAAGGGCCATTGCACCAATCCTTATGGTCAAACCAAGAGCATGCTCGAAGAGGTACTGATGGATGTGCAGAAAGCCGACCCAGAATGGAATGTGGTACTGTTGCGCTATTTCAACCCTATTGGTGCTCATCAGAGCGGCATGATAGGTGAGAACCCCAATGGCATACCCAATAACTTGATGCCATATATCACCCAGACAGCTGTTGGCATTCGTAAAGAGTTAGGAATCTTTGGAAATGACTACGATACCCCTGATGGTACAGGAGTACGTGATTATATCCACGTCTGCGATTTGGCCTCAGGTCATGTGGCAGCTTTAAAGGCCATCGATAATAAATGCGGCTTAGCTATATATAATCTTGGTACAGGTCATGGCTATAGCGTACTTGACGTTGTAAATGCTTTTATGAAAGTTAACGGTGTTAATGTACCATATGTTATCAAGCCACGCAGACCAGGAGATATTGCTACCTGCTATTGCAATCCAGCAAAAGCTAAAGCAGAACTTGGCTGGGAGGCCAAATTTGGCATTGAGGACATGTGCCGAGATAGTTGGAATTGGCAGAAGAATAATCCAAATGGATATAATTAAAATCTATTCTTATGACTTTCGTATGAAAGTAGTTTTGTTAACATGTTTCGGTTCCCGTATTAATGAGAAGTCAGTGTTTATGTCAAACCATATGCTTAAAAATCAATACGGTCGGTGATGACACTCGTAATTGATATGTGCTCAAATAGATAACAATGCTTTTCAATTCAATAGAATTTCTACTATTTCTTCCGATTGTCTTTACCCTTTATTGGGGAGTATTTGGAAGGAACTTGCGCTGGCAGAATGCATTTATCGTATTAGCGAGCTATGTTTTCTACGGATGGTGGGATTGGCGATTTCTTATTCTTATCGCCTTTACCTCTTTCTGTAGCTGGAGTAGTGGCTTGCTGATAGACAGGACTAACAATGATGGAAAGATACGGTTAGCCAAATTTTTTCTTTGGTCAAATATAGTAATAAACCTGTTGATTCTTGGAGCCTTTAAGTATTATAATTTCTTTGTCCAGAGTTTTGTTGATTTATTTGCATCTTTTGGTGTGATGCTCCATTCTTCTACGCTCAAGCTCATACTTCCAGTTGGTATTAGCTTCTATACCTTTCAGGCACTTAGCTATAGTATTGACGTGTATAAGAAAAAGATTGAGGCTACAAGAGATGCCGTGGCATTTTTTGCCTATGTCAGCTTCTTTCCGCAGTTGGTCGCTGGTCCTATAGAGAGAGCTACTAATCTGCTCCCGCAAATCCTTAGGCCCCGTGTGTTCAAGTATGATGAGGCCGTTGATGGATGCCGTCAAATCCTATGGGGTTTTTTCAAGAAAGTATTAATTGCAGATAATTGTGCAGTATATGTGGATATGGTTTTTCCCGACTATATAAATTACTCAGCAAGTACCTTATTGTTTGGCGCACTGATGTTTACTTTTCAGATCTATGGTGACTTCTCCGGCTATTCAGATATTGCCATCGGTACAGCAAAGTTGTTTGGCATTCGGCTAAAGAGAAATTTCAACGTTCCTTATCTGTCCAGAAATGTGGCTGAGTTCTGGAAACGTTGGCACATCTCGCTCAATACATGGTTCGTGGATTACCTCTATATACCACTTGGGGGGGGCAGAAATGGGAAATGGAAGAAGATCCGCAATACCATTATCATCTTCCTGACAAGTGGACTTTGGCATGGAGCAAACTGGACTTATGTGGTTTGGGGCGCTTACCATGCCCTCTTATTCGTGCCATTGATTCTTACCGGCGATAATAAAAAGTTCACAGGTGTTGTGGCAGAAGGAAAGAAATTCCCATCCTTGAAAGAAGTCCTCCAGATAGGCACAACATTCATACTTGTTGTCATTGGTTGGATTATTTTTAGAGCATCGGATATTCATCAGGCTATTGGGTATATCATTAG
The DNA here is from genome assembly GCF_900107775.1 of Xylanibacter ruminicola. Lineage (GTDB taxonomy): Bacteria > Bacteroidota > Bacteroidia > Bacteroidales > Bacteroidaceae > Prevotella > Prevotella ruminicola_C. Next base: position 280,381 of record NZ_FNRF01000004.1, on the reverse strand, counting down.
ATTGTTTGACAGCTCTATGCTTTCAATCCCTTTCGATTTTCTGACATTGATAAAACTTCTGATATTCTGCACTTTGTTAGCTGTCATTGAGTGGTTCCAACGTGAGAAAGAACACGGTCTCGACATTTCTATCAAATCACCAATATTGAGGTTTCTCATCTACTTCTTGGTGTTCTTCATTACGATAGCAGGAGCAGGTAACCCAGCAACATTTATATATTTCCAATTCTGAGATGAAACAATTCATTATTAAATTAGCCATTTATGCAGGCATAATCTTGGTAGTCTTTACTGTTGCTGATATATTTCTTTCTCAGAGATTAAGGCAATCAAATATCATTGAATTCCAAGCATGGAACAATATCTATAATCAGGAGTTAAGAAATGATGTGGTCATAATGGGCTCTTCACGTGCCTTTGTACATTTCAACCCACGGATTATAGACAGCGTGTTAAATGTTAATTCTTATAACTTAGGCTACAACGCTTCTAGGGTCAATCGCCAGGTTGAGCGTTATTATGCCTATTGTCGTATTCAGAACTGGGAGCCAAACACCATCATTTATAGTATTGACTATGGTACGATTGCTGGTATAACAACAAATTTTGAGAAGGAACAGTTCTACCCGTATTTCTTCACGGATCGTGAATTAATGGAGGCTTTTGATAAGTATCAGCATTTTTCACTACTTGATAAATATGTTCCCTTTTGGCGTTATTGTACCTGCTTCTTGGATTTTCATGTTTATGATGTCCTAACCAATCCTGAAGAGAAAGAACCATTTTATAAAGGTTTTAAAAATAACCGTATGAAATATGAGGATGATTTAGTGCTCAGTGGTGATTCGTTGGAGTTTACTTATACCGAAGAGGCTCTGACGATTTTTAAGGCTTATATTCAGGATATGCATGTGAAAGGAAAAAATGTAATCTTTGTTTATAGTCCGGTCTGTACAGAATTCTTGCAAAAGTTTAAGGGGATAGGAAGGATGTATCAAATATATGGTGAGATTGCCGCTGACTACAATATTCCGATACTGGATTATACGCATGAATCCATTTGTAATGATACCTTATACTTTTACAATGCAGCACATTTAAATAAAAGAGGTGCAGATATCTTTACACTGCAATTGTCAAATGATATTAAGCGAATGAATTTATTAAACTAATATGCTAATAGATAATACAATGAATTTGATACTACCTAAAATTATCCAACTCCCCAAGTTCCTCGATTCCCGTGGTAACCTTTCTTTTGTGGAGCAATTGAACCATATACCGTTTGTAATACGACGAACATATTGGCTATATGATGTGCCTGGAGGAGAGTGTCGTGGAGGTCATGCATACCGTGAGAATCAAGAGTTTATCGTAGCTCTTTCGGGTAGCTTTGACGTTGTGATAGATGATGGTCTAGAGAAAAAGATATTTACGCTAAACAGATCTTATTATGGATTGTATGTCCCCCAAGGACTGTGGCGTGAGATGGAAAACTTTTCGACCAATTCGTTAGCAATGGTTCTTTCCTCGACGGAGTATGATATAGATGACTATATTCGGGACTATGATGAATTCTTAATACTGAAGAAAGATGGCAAGATATAGTGTTTATGATTGTACGATGATTGAGCTTGACAAGCATCATAGTGACCGTAAAGGCAATATTTCTGTTGTTCAGAACGGTGACACAGTTCCATTTGATGTCAGAAGAGTGTATTACCTTTATGATGTGCCTGGAGGTGAGAGCCGTGGCTCTCATGCCCATAAGGAATTGAGTCAGCTGATTATCGCTGCAAGTGGTTCTTTCCGTGTGACCCTTGATGATGGTAAGGTGAAGCGTAGTTTTATGCTGAATCGTCCCTATCAGGCTTTGTATGTCAAACCAGGTGTCTGGCGAGACCTGGATGATTTTTCTTCTGGAGCTGTATGCTTGGTTTTGGCCTCTGAAGTTTATCAAGCAGAGGACTATATTCGTGATTATGATGAATTCTTAAACTATAGGAAACAAAAATGATACACCCTTTATCCGACTGCCAGAATAAGTGTATCCCTGATAACTCGAATATCTGGCAATATTGTGTTGTTTTACCTGGAGCACAGATTGGCGAGAATGTAAATATCTGTTCGCATTGTTTTGTTGAGAACGATGTGAAGATAGGTAATAATGTCACTATCAAGTGTGGCGTTCAAATCTGGGATGGCATTGAGTTGGAAGACAATGTAATGATAGGTAGCAATGTTACCTTTACTAACGACATGTATCCGCGTTCGAAGAATAAAACTTGGACGATGCTTAGAACAAAAGTTTGTCGTGGAGCTACTATTGGTGCTGGCTCTACCATTCTGCCTGGCATAACGATAGGAGAGGGTGCTATGGTAGGTGCTGGTTCTGTCGTAACTAAAGACGTGCCTGCTAGAGAATTGTGGATTGGGAATCCCGCTAAGTTTTATAAAATAGTAGATTTTTAAGATATGAATATCCCATTTTTGTCACTCAAAGATGTTACTGCTCTTCATGGTGCAGAAATCAACGAGGCCGTAACCCGCGTGGTGAATAACGGTTGGTATCTCCAAGGTAAGGAGAACGAGAAGTTTGAGGCAGACTATGCACAGTTTATTGGAACAAAATATTGCGTAGGTTGCGCTAATGGTCTGGATGCCCTCATTTGGATCTTCCGTGCATACGTTGAGATGGGCGTGATGAAGCCGGGTGATGAGGTGATTGTACCAGCAAATACCTATATCGCCACCATTCTGGCAATCACTGAGAATGGTCTGAGACCTGTACTTGTAGAGCCTAAGCTTAATACGTTGGAGATAGATGATAATCTTATTGAGGGCGCCATTACGCCTAAGACTAAGGCCATTGCTATTGTTCACCTGTATGGGCGAAATGCGTATACCTACAAGATTGGTGCTTTATGTAAGAAGTACAATTTGAAACTGGTTGAAGACAATGCTCAGGCTCATGGCTGTAAGCATACAGATGGTCGCGTTACTGGTAGCATTGGTGATGCCGCAGGCCATAGCTTCTATCCTGGCAAGAATCTTGGTGCTCTTGGCGATGGTGGTGCTGTGACTACTAACGACCCTGAACTGGCAGCTGCTGTTCGTGCATTGGCTAATTATGGAAGCCAGAAAAAGTATGTATTCAAGTATGCTGGTCGTAACAGCCGTTTGGATGAGATTCAGGCTGCTGTACTGGATGTAAAATTGAAGTATCTAATTGAGGATAACAGGCATCGTAAGGAGGTTGCTCACCGCTACTATGAATGTATTAATAATCCACTGATAACTCTACCTGATCTGTTGCCCGATGAACAGAATGCGTATCACCTGTTCCCAATCATCGTGAAAGGTAAGGAGAATCGCGATAGCCTTCATGATCATCTCGAAGAGAATGGTGTGGGTACGGTATGCCATTATCCCATTGCCCCCCATAAGCAGGAGTGCTATGCAAAGGAAGCATGGAACGTTCCACTGTTGAGCCTGCCCATTACAGAGCAATTGGCTGATGAGGAGCTGAGCCTGCCGATTGGTCCTTCTATCACGATGGACGAAGTAGATTTTGTTATTGGACTGATAAATCGTTTCAAATGAACAAACAACAAACTCCAAGGAAAGAACGGAATGTGGGGCTTGATTTGCTTCGCATTTCTTTGGCGTTGCTGATATTCATGTTTCATTCCAATATGCATTTCGATTGCCATTACGGAGTGTTTGATCACTTTGCAAGATATGGTGCTATTGCTATGACGGGATTCTTTATGCTATCTGGCTATGCGCTTAGCTTATCGAGCAAAGTAATCTTGACGGATATCGGTAGTCTTAAGAACTTCCTGTTGAAACGGTTTATAAGCATTTATCCGCTTTACTACTTTGTCGCATTAGCTTTTATCATATTGCTTGGAAGTGAATCATTTCAGTCTTTAGCCTTATTATTCCCGTTCGAGGCATTAGGGCTTCAGTCATGCTTTACCTCATTGAGTAAGATATCTCATAATGGAGGAACTTGGTTTATATCATGTCTGACTATATGTTATCTATTATACCCATTATTACAATGGATAATAATAAGGTTAAAAGTTAAAGAGAAGGTAATACTGGGGGGGGGTATTTTTATTCCTTTTATTTCTTGCACCACTTGTCCAACGTCATTTTAATGTTGCAAGTATTTATGACAATCCGTTTTTTCGGGCAATGGAATTTTCATTGGGTATCATAGCCGCATCAGTAAATAATGATATGCTTAAGAATAATATTACGTATATCCTCCGCAGTAAGGAAATTTTAGTGATGGTAATTTTTTTTCTAATTTTAGGGATAAGTGTAGCTGATTTTTATCTAACCGGATTTCGTGATTTTATGTTGATGAACTGGATGGCTTTACCTTGTTTTATTATGATATTCTTGATTCTGGGAAACGTGCGGTTTGACACAGTCGGAGAAAATCGTTTAGTTTCTTACTCCAGTGCGTTGAGCTATGCATTCTTTCTTTCACAGTTTTTCGTTTGGTCTATAAGCTATCATATCATAAACAATTGGATAGGCATAGACAATAATATTATGCGCATAATTGTTTCATTTGTAATTTGTGTAAACATTTCAATTTTTTTGCATGAATGTGTTGAGAAACCATCATCTAAATATCTTAAAGATCAATTATTAAAGTAGAGTAATAATGTCTTCACAGTATCAAAGCATACTTAAAGCTACATCAATCTTTGGAGGCACACAATTCATACAGATTCTGGTTGGACTGGTGCGCTCCAAATTTGTCGCTCTACTCATAGGGACAGTTGGAATGGGCTTGAATTCCATTTATACTTCTTCTCTGTGGGTTTTCATTACGATATTTGGGATGGGTGTCAATATGAGTGTAGTAAAGGATTTGAGTAATGCTTACGAGCAAAATGACTGGCAAAGGTATGCCATTATAACGATAGCCTTTCGACGTCTTTTATTTGTTCTAAGTATTGCAGGTACAGTTTTTGTCATGTTGTTTTCTCCATTGCTTAGTGAATGGTCATTTGGCGATAGAAAACACGTTTTTTCTTTCTGTGCTTTATCTTTTTTACTTTTCTTCACCCTTCTTTCGCAGGGAAATACGGCAGTACTGGTATCCTCTCGACGCATCAAATCGGTTGCAACTTGTACTTTGATTGGTTCCATTGTCTCTCTGCTTGTCTCTATACCCTTCTTTTATTTTATGAGATTGGAAGGAGTTGTGCCTGGCATTGTATTCTCTGCAATGGGAAATTATGTTGTGACTTATATCTTTGCCAGAAAGGTTGAGATGGTAAAAGTTTTTCAATCTATGAAGGAGTGGTGGAGTCTTTCATGGCCTCTAATAACTCTTGGCTTTGCAATGGTTGTTTCTTCGTTGCTGGCTAGCCTTGTTAATTATCTAATAAATCTATCTATCACTCGTTATGGTTCCTTGTCCGATTTGGGGCTATATGGTGCAGGCTTTGCTATTACGATTCAGACTCTAACAATGGTCTTTGCTTCCATGGGAAGTGACTATTTTCCTCGTCTTTCGGGAGTAATGAATGATAAGGTTCGTATGAATCAGACCATGAACGAACAGACTGAAGTTGTTCTTTTGCTATCGGTGCCAATATTGTTAGTGTTTATGTTATTCTCACCATTAGTTGTTCGTATCCTGCTTAGTGAGGAGTTTCTTCCTGTTACGAGTTTCGTCCGTGTGCTATGCCTTGGGATGTTGCTTCGTGCGGCAAGTTATGCTTTAGGTTATGCGTCGTTTGCAAAAGGTGACAGAAAGGTTTATTTTTTATTGGAGGGAGTATATGGAAATTTCTCTAACTTGATGTTTTCTGTAATAATGTATTATTTATGGGGGCTGTCAGGTCTGGCATGGTCCTTTGTATGTCATTTTTTTCTTTACTACATTGTAGTAAGAGTGGTTGACTCCAAAAGGTATGGATATCAGGCTTCTAATAGTGTTAACAAATTGATACTATTATCCGTATTGCTAATGTGCCTATTCTTGGTAATATCTTACTTGTTGCCCAAAGTATGGTATTATTCCATTGGCAGTGTTGCAACAATGGTTGTGTGTGTGTGTTTTTTAAAATCATTAAATGATAAAACAGGTTTTGTAAACGCAATATTATGTCGAATCAAGAAATAAAAAAGCCTTTAGTCACGGTTTGTATAGTTACTTACAACTCGTCCGAGTTTATTGTCGAGGCTCTTGATAGTGTTTTTGAGCAGACCTATCAAAATATAGAACTGATTGTTTCTGATGATTGCTCGAAGGACAATACTGTGGAAGTGTGCAAGAAGTGGATGTCGGAACATGCTAATCGTTTTGCCCATGCAGAAGTTGTTACATCATCGAATAATACGGGTGTGTCTGCAAATAGTAATAGAGGTATTAGAAAGGGAACAGGCGAATATATCAAGTTATTAGCTGGTGATGACAAATTGTTACCCAATTGCCTTGAGGATAATGTTAACTATATGCTCGAGCATAAAAATACTGATTTGTTGTTTTCAGATATGAAGGTGTTTGGACAGGGACAGGACGGGACAAACATCATTAGTCCTGCCGTCTTTTTTCATTATTTTACAAAAAAACAATTCAAATTGTGGAATCTCGTTTATTCTGGTCTGCCAGCACCTGCATGCTTTATGCGTCGTGAAGTCTATAATCGTTTGGGTGGGTATGACGAGACGATTGCATTTATGGAAGATAAACCTTTCTGGGTAAAAGCAATATGGGCAGGCTGCTCTCTTCAATATACAAATGTTACAACAGTACAATATAGGGTAAATCCTAATGCTTTGTCTCAGACCAGGAAGTCATCTAATTACCATAAAATGACGGAGAGCAGGATTATCGCTTCAAAGTATTTCCTCTCCCAAATGAGAGATATTAGCTGGATGCTTTGGCTATATGGAAAATCGCGATATGATAAGGAGTTCTATCCTTCCATAAAGACGTACGCATTATACTCCCTTAGATTCACTAATCCCTATTATTACTATCTAAAATACCTTTTGTACAAGCAAATATTCTTTCAGAAATTCAAATAAGGGAGGCTACTGATGAAGTCCTAATCCCGGAGAAATATGTTAATGAGGTAAATAAAAAGACCAGGTTATTGCAAGAGTGATATGATGAAAAATAAAAAGCTGGAAGGCTTGCGTGGTTTGTTGATGCTTTGGATAGTACTATTCCATTACACAACAATGTACAATGTATATGTTGATCGCCCAATACAGTTCCCAATTGAATTTAATAATGGTAATGTGGTTGGAGTTACTATGTTCTTTGTTATTGCAGGATATCTTATGGTGGGCAAGATTCTTACTGGTGGAGCCGTCTTTTCTACCTTTATAAATCGGTATTGGCGGTTATATAAAAGCTATATACTTGCAATCATCATAATAGTGGGGTGGATGCTCATTATGCCACTTCCTGGTAGAGTGGTTTCATTATCAGTAATCCTTTGTAACATGGCATTTATCAGTCATCCTGGAATCTCATACGTTGATGGCGCACATTGGTATATTGCTGTGTTAGTTGAAATACAGTTGTTATTATCGCTTTCTAATGTTGTTCAAAATGCTGAAAGACGACTTGTGATAGTCGTTGTAACATTTTTTTTTATATTGGTTGCATTGATGAGTTATGCTCTTTTTGTCAGTTCTCTTCCTTTAGAGGCTTATTGGTTTAGCTATGGTCTGCAGGGGGTGGTGTTAGGAATCTGTCTTAGGTGCTTTGAACGTAATATGTTATTTAAGATAATTGCTTTAGTTTTGTCGCTATGGCTTGTTCACCTTAATTATCTTTATTTCGTTTATCTTGCTATATTTATATTGGCTGTTTATCCATTTAAAAGCAAGGCAGAACAGATAATTGATAAATTACTTGGAAACCCATTTTTTGTGTATGTTGGAGGAGTTTCTTATGCTTGGTATCTTGTTCATCAAAATATAGGTTATAGTCTTATGTATTATTTTGTTCCTACAGGAATTCATAATATGCTGTGGTTATTCATCCCCGTAAGTATTACCTTTTTGTTAGCGATAATGATAGATCGCGCTACGAAAAAACTTATGAATGTCAAAAGAAAACATGGTTAGTATCATTGTTGGAATATTTAATGTGTCACGTTTCCTTAGGGAAAAGTCTCTGAGTTGCATATTTGGTCAGACCTATAACGATTGGGAACTCATCCTCGTGGACGATGGCTCAACGGATGATTCTGGCCAATTGTGTGACGAGCTGGCTTCTTCAGATGAACGTATTAAGGTTGTCCATAAAGAAAATGGCGGATTGGGTAGTGCTCGAAATGTAGGACTCGATGCTGCACAAGGCGATTACGTATGGTTCTATGATGTGGATGATGAGGCTAAGCCCAATCTGTTGGAATATAGTGTGCAGCAAATGGAGAGCCATGAACTCGATATGCTGCAATTTAGCTTTCGGGCGATTACACCTTCGTTGGGAGTACAGGAGGATGTTCATCTGAATGAGCGTATGATAGAAGGGCAGAAACAGTTACGGGATGCGTTCTTGGATGATATTCTATTTGTTAGAAATGGTAATGGGTTCGCATGGAATAAGTTCTATCGCCGCTCATTTCTTGAAAAGAACAGATTATGTTTTGAGAACCAACAGATACAACAGGACGAGGTTTTTAATCTAAAGTGCTATCATTACATTGAAAGATTGTATCTGTCACCTGTTATTTTATATGACTATTACATATATAATACGGGTAATAATCGTTCTCGCTTTATTTCAAATCGTTTTGATATTTACGTGAGTATCAGAGAGCACTTTGAAACATTGCGTAAAGATTGGTCAATAAATAATTCAAGATTCGAAAATTATCTCCAACTGCGTTTTTATGGATGTGTTGACCAGTCCCTTCGTTTTAATATGCTACACCCGGATTGCCCATGGAATCGTAGAAAAAAGAAAGGAGAAATGGAGAGGGTGCTTAATCATAAGTACACTATAGAAGCAATAGAATGGGCGAGAGAGAACGTGGAAGGTTTTGAGAATAACATTTATTTGAATGCCTATAGGAAAAGGTCGATTGGCTTATTGTCTTTTGCTTCGACTTTTTTTTCTGGACTTAGGAAGGTGAAACATAGTGTATTAAGATGATGGAAACAGAAACATATACATTACGAACAGGCGAGACAATTACCATACCTATACCTGTGTGCTATGCTGATTGTATAGAATTGATAAGGAGCGACTACTATCGCTATTTCGGTCATGTTAGCTCTTTTGGGAAGATGATTCTCAAAACATTCTCATCACCCCCCTTCGCATTGACCTTTTGGTTGCGATTGGCTCAAATAAGAGGCTATTGGTATTGGTTTGCTAAAATTATGCATCGCCATTACTCAGTGAAATATTCAATGCAGGTTTATCCTAGTATGAAGATTGGTTACGGATTTTGTTTGCAACACTCTATTTGTGTTGTTATCAATCCGGCTACTATAATAGGCAACAATGTGAACGTCAGCCAGTTTACGCAGATTGGAACTAGTAAAGAAAAAGCTGCCATTATTGGAGACAATGTTAGCTTATCTCCCATGATATCGTTAGTCAATGATGTGCATATAGGAAGTAACAGTACAGTGGGCACAGGAGCAGTTGTAACTCATGATGTCCCTTCCAAAGCTACAGTTGTAGGTGTACCTGCAAAGGTATTGCATTATAATAACCCTGGCCATTTTGTGGGGAATAGGTGGCCTTTACCTGTAAACAATGAGTAAGAAGAAAAGGATATTCATCTCCATGCACTATATGGAGATAGGAGGTGCAGAAATAAGCCTAATAGGTTTATTGCAGGCTATCGATTATTCACTATATGATGTAGATTTATTCATCCATTCTCATCAAGGTGAATTGATGCAATTTATACCTAAAGAGGTAAACTTGCTGCCTGAAATAAAAAGTTATTCGTACATTGAGAGGCCCTTAACTGATGCGCTACGCAATGGCGAATGGAAAATTGTATATGGCCGTTTAATGGCAAAATGGCAATTTGTAGGATATCTGAAAAGAAAAAATCCAAAAGATGGTTCTGCCGCCTTGCAGTATGTGGCAAGAAATATTGAGCCTTATCTGACGAGTCTATACGACTATGGCGAATATGACTTGGCTGTTAGTTTCTTGCATCCGCATAACTATGTGCTGAGTAAGGTGAAGGCAAAGAAAAAGATCTGCTGGATACATACAGACTATTCGACGATAGATGTCGATACCGAACTGGAATTGCCTATCTGGTTAGGGTATGATCATATTATGAGTATATCCTCAGAAGCATCAAAGGCATTCTTGAAGGTGTTCCCATCATTATCTTCAAAAGTAATGATAATGGAAAATATCCTTTCTCCTAGGTTTGTTTTGGGACGTTCAGAGTTGATGTTACAAAGCGAGGTGGAAAAAGAAATGCCTCGTGAAGATAATTTAGTTCGATTACTCTCTGTTGGACGTTTCAGTGAAGCAAAAAACTATGACAATGTTCCAGATATTTGCAAACGTGTTAACGCTTTGCTATTTGATCTCAATACTTCATTATCAGTAAAATGGTATATCATTGGATATGGTGACGAGTCATTGATTCACCAGAAGATTGCTGAGTCCGGAATGGAAAAAAACGTGATTATTCTTGGTAAACGTTCAAATCCTTATCCATATATCAAAGCCTGTGACATTTATGTGCAGCCATCGCGTTATGAAGGCAAAAGCGTGACGGTACGCGAAGCTCAGATGCTTGGTAAGCCAGTTGCGGTTACTAATTATGCAACAGCAGCATCTCAGATAAAGGATGGTGTGGACGGTTGTATTGTTCCGATGGATAACGAGGGGTGTGCAAGGGGGCTGGCAGAGTTTATCCTCGACAAGGAGTTGCAAAATGATATTGTTGATTATCTCCAAACTCATGATTACGGGAATGAGAGTGAAATAGAGAAACTATATAAATTGATACCGTAGTAACGGAAACGAAGACAGAAACGATGGTAAAAAGAATTGTTTATCTTGACATTATAAGGGCGGTGGCATGTTGTATGATAGTGCTAATGCATGCCCCTCATGCATCAGTGCCAGGATACGTACAAGTACCCCTATATTTCCTGACGGCTGCAGGAATTGGGCTTTTCTTCATGGTGAGTGGTGCTCTATTATTGCCTGTAAAGATGGAGACAGGTGCTTTTCTAAAGCGAAGAATGGGGAAAATAGTTGGCCCTTTACTGTTTTGGACGCTATTTTATATAGGTGTAAATTTGTTGATGGGAGAAATGACTGTACATGAAATTCCGCTAGCAGTATTGTCTATTCCATTCTCAGCTCAAGGTCATGGAGTATTGTGGTTTATGTATACATTGGCTGGACTATATCTTTTATCACCCATTATCTCTGCTTTTCTGGTAAAAGCAAGTAGACTAGAAATAAGGTTCTATCTGCTATTGTGGGTTGTTACTTTATGTTTACCGCTCCTATCACTGATTTTAGATGTCAATAGTACAACAACAGGAGTTCTATACTATTTCACTGGGTATGTCGGCTATTTTGTCTTAGGCTATTACTTGCATAAATACAAAGCCAATATCAGACCATTCATATTGGTTGTAATGATTGTGATACCGCTTATATTACTATTCATCCATAGGTATTATGGTTTTAATGGAGATTTCTATGATTTGTTCTGGTATTTAAGTATTACGGTAGCAACTTTGTGCATTGCATGGTTTACAGGAGTGCAAAAGGTGACTGGATATTTTCAAATTCATGAAAATCGTTTGTTGACAGAGTTCAGTAAAGCTTGCTTTGGTATATACCTGATGCACATCTTTGTGATGCGAAGATTTTTGTGGAATATTGATTTTTTGACTTATGGACTAGGATGGGTAGGACAGTTGTTGACGTCTTGGTTGTTTACATTGATAATCAGTTTTGTGTTGACTTGGTTAATCTCTTATCTTCCCTTTTCTGATTATATTATTGGATTTACAAATAGAAAGAAAAAATGATCCCAAAAGTAATTCACTATTGTTGGTTCGGGCGAAATCCATTGCCTGTGTCAGCACAGAAATGTATTGCATCGTGGAAGAAGTATCTTCCTGATTACGAAATAAAGGAATGGAATGAGGACAACTTTGATGTGAATATCATTCCATATACCAAGGAGGCATACGAGGCGAAAAAGTATGCTTTTGTGAGTGACTATGCCAGGTTTTGGATATTGTATCATTATGGGGGCGTGTACTTTGACACAGATGTGGAGGTGATAAAGCCTATGAATGCAATCCTAGATAGGGGGGCATTCTTAGGTATTGAGCAAGGAGCATCCCTTAATGGAGCACCTATGGTGGCGCCTGGTTTGGGTATGGGTGCTCAAAAGGGACAAATTTTTTATAAGGATATGCTCGATCATTACGCTTCCTTACCTTTTCTTCTTGATGACGGCACGTTGAACACAGCTACAATAGTTGAATATACAACATACAAGTTATATGAAATGGGGATGGATAACTCCTTGGAACTTCAACATGTCGGAGATGTTTGGATATATCCTGCAGATGTTTTCTGTCCGATGGATTCAACAACAGGAATTGTAAGGATTACGGATAATACTGTTTCGATACACCATTATGATTCGTCCTGGATGGACAGAAACACTTTGCGTTTTAAACTACATCTATTGAAAAATTTTATTAACCAATCTCTTTTTCGTATAGGGATATTAAAATAAATTTATTTGTATATGTCTGCAGAAAGTTATTCATATGTTTATATAGGATTGGTAATAATCTTAACCCTTATAGCAGGGGGGAAAATACTTTCTATCAAGAACTCATTTGGGCTGATAAAAACGAATGTAACTCTACCAATTGTCCATATAGTCTTGATATTTTTGATATTCTTTTTAGGCTTTAGACCTATTCATCCAATTTTTGGAGATACAGTCATTTATAGAAATTTATACAATATTCCTACAGCATTCGAAGATGACTGGCTGTTCGGAGTGTTCCAAAGATTTTCGTCGCAATACTTTGATGTCAGTGTTTTTTTCTTTTTGATCACTGTCGGATACATTGTTCCTATTTGGGCTTCATGTAAGAGAATGACAAAAAAAAATACAGATATTCTTCTGGTCTTTTCTATAAGTGCCATGTCTTTTTATGTTTATGCAGTTAATGGTATTAGAAATGGTCTTGCTTGTAGCATCTTATTATGGGCATTAACCTATATAATAGGAAACAAGAAAGATAAACTGTTTTTCATTTTATTGTCGATTATTGCTATAGGACTTCATAAATCTACTTTTTTACCTTTTGTATGTGCAGTCTTTGCTTATTACTATCGTAAAACACATGTAATGTTTTATTTTTGGTTTGTATCTATAGTTATTTCTTTGATAGGTGGAAATTCTATTGGATCTTTCTTTGGAACTTTGGGCTTTGATGACAGAATGGCAAATAATACAAGTGAGGAGTCAATTGCAGAATACGCCCATTTCTTTAGTAGCATAGGGTTTCGATGGGATTTCTTGCTCTATAGCTTTATGCCTATTTTGTTAGGTTGGTATACCGTTTTTAAACGACGCTATATGGATGAAACATATTATATTTTGTTGTCTACATATATTTATGCCAATTCTTTTTGGGTAATGGTAATATACGCCGTGAGCTCAAATCGCTTTGCCTATCTCTCCTGGTTTTTGTATCCCATTGTATTAGCATATCCATTATTAAAGTTTCCTGTTTTCAAAAAGAATCATAATCAGAAAACTGTTTTAATATTGTTTGGGCACTTGCTTTTTACAATATTGATGACGAATTTCTACTAAAATGTAGTAATTATGTTAGATAATTTTTTGATATATACAAATTTCAATGAATAAAGACAGTATAATTACAGTATTTACGTGCACTTATAATCGTGCAAATACGATAGGTAGAACTTACGAAAGCCTTTGTAGACAGACAAGTAAGAACTTTAAATGGCTTGTCGTTGACGATGGCTCTACTGACAACACCCGTGATTTGGTGGAAGGGTGGAGGAAAATAGAGAATGGTTTTGAAATACAGTACGCTTACAAAGAGAATGGAGGCCTTCATACGGGCTATAATAAGGCTATAGAATTGATGGATACGGAGCTATGTGTTTGTATAGACTCGGATGACTGGATGCCGGATGATGCGGTAGAGAAAATATTGTCTGTATGGAAAGATCGAGGTTCCGATAAGTATGCCGGTATTATTGGTTTGGATTGTTCAGAAAAAGGATTACCAATAGGAGGCCTATTTCCAGAGGACTTGAAGACTGCTCATATTGTGCATCTGCCTAAATGGCATCAGGGGGATGTGAAAATGGTACATCGTACAGAACTTCTGAAGAAAGTGGCACCGATGGAAGTGTTCCCCGGGGAGAAGTTTTTCAATCCTATTTATTTGTTCATTAAAGTAGATATGATGTTGCCTATGCTGATAGTTAATGATGTTTTCTGCATTGTTGATTATCAGGATGCTAATAATAGTATGTCCAAGAATATTGTATATCAGTATTATCAAAGCCCTAATAGTTTCAAAGAGTTGAGGCGCTTACATATGGGGAATCCCATTGAATCATATAAGTATCGTTTGCGACATGCAGTGCATTATGTGTCATCATGTATCATGACCAAGGATGAGAGATGGTTGAAAAAGTCGCCGATGCCCCTTGCTACACTACTAGTAGCTCCGCTCGGATATATGCTATACCTGCATATTAAAAGGGTTGTGTCTCATAAAAATAACTCATATAAGTAGTATTCTAAAAATGAATAATCAAATGGCTGTTTTATTTAGTATTATAATACCAGTTTTTAAGGTTGAAAAATATGTTGGACGTTGTATTGAAAGTGTCATAAATCAGTCTTGTAAGGACTGGGAAATGATTCTGGTAGATGACGGTTCTCCAGATCGGAGTGGTGCTATATGTGAAGAATACGCAAAAGGCGACAGCCGTTTGACAGTATACCATTTTGAAAATGGTGGACAGGCTAGGGCTCGTAATAGGGCTCTAGACTGTCCGTTGAATGGGGAATATATCATATTTGTAGATAGCGATGATTATTGGGAAAACTCTGATGGTCTTCAGATGATAGCAGACCGTATAAATGACCGTCATGAAGATGTTGTCTTGTATGAAGGCCATACTCTTGATTATGTCACTAATAAGAAAATAAAACATAGGGGGGAGTATGACTTAGAACTGATAACCAATGGTAACAAAATAGAAACTCTAAATTATCTAATAAAAACAAATAACTTTCCAGGTTCTGCATGGATATTTACGGCAAAGAGAGAACTGATAGAAGAACATTGCATAAGATTTCCTGTTGATGTGTCGGCTGAGGATTTCTATTGGCAATCATCCCTTCTGTATTATGCGAAAACAATAGGTGCTGTTAATAATAAACTATATATTTATGTTATTAATAGGGATGGCTCCGTTACCTCAAAAGCTCATGTTTCTGGAATTTTGGGCATACACTATGCTGTTGAACAATGGTATAAGAAAAGTGATAGACTGCTGAGTATTACGCAATACCTGGCATATGCTTACATGATTGCACTTTATAATTATGGGAGATTAAGTCCTTCAGAAAAGCAAATTGCGGCCCCTCTTTTGAAAGCTGACAAGCATGTCCTTTGGGATGCGAAGAACTTAGTATATAGGGTCGCTTATATATTAATCATTATAAGCGGCTTTAAATCAATTTCATATATTTTAAACGCAATAAAAAGATAATATTAGAAACTATGGAGAAACAATCTTTTCGAGAATTTGTTAGACTCGTAAAATCAGACCTTCCTCGTTATGCAGAACCTTTTTGGAAAAGCGTATTATTTATACCTGGTTTCAAATATACTTTTCATCACAGGCTTTGCTATTATTTATGGCAAAAGAAAGTGTTTTTTCCATTTTTCGTTATACAATGGCTCTATCTTAAACACCTTACATATACATTTGGCATACAAACCGCATGGACATTAAACTTGCCGGAAGATTTTGTGATTGCGCATTTTGGGGGGATAACATTCTTTCCACGAGAATGTGGAAAGCATATTTACCTTCGTCAGGGCGTAACAGTGGGTTCTAATGGCCATGGTGGTATGGATACTCACCCTGCTATTGGTGACAATGTGACATTTGGGGCGAATGCCATCGTAGTGGGGGGCATCAGGATAGGTAACAATGTTATCATAGGTGCTGGGTCTGTAGTAACTAAAGATGTTCCTGATAACTGTGTTGTGGCAGGTGTTCCTGCAAAAATTATTAGACAATTATAATGAAAATACTAATTATCGGGAAAGATAGCTATATTGGCAATCATATTGATGAATGGTTGACAACACAAGGTCATCAAGTGGTACAACTTGATGTGTTGACGGACGAATGGAAGACATTCGACTATTCGCCATACGATGCTATCGTACATGTGGCAGGGATTGTTCATCGGCCAGATTGCCAGGATTGGGAGCTATACAAGCGGGTGAATACGGATATGCCCATAGCTATCGCTACAATGGCGAAAAAGGCTGGTGTGAAGCAATATGTATTCTTTAGCACGATGGGGGTGTATGGCATAGGTAAAAGGCTAAAACCAACTATAGTAGATGAGAATACACCATTAGCCCCTGCAGGAATGTATGGAAAAAGCAAACTGATGGCAGAAGTTGGATTGCGCGAATTGCAGGATGAGGCATTTCAGGTGGCTTTTGTGCGCCCGCCTAGTGTATATGGTAAAGGGTGCAGGGGTGGTTATATCACTGGATTTGCATCCATAGCAAGAAGGTTACCGATGATTCCACGTGCATACGAGAATGTGAAACAGAGTTTTATCTATATTGATAATCTCTCGGAACTCGTGAGACTAATAATTGAAAAGAATAAGTTTGGTGTGTTCTGCCCACAGGATGATAAAGCCGTGAGCGCTAATGAACTATTGCGCGTAATAGCTGAAGGCATAGGGCGTAAGTATCGCTCTTCAAGGCTGTTAGGACTTGGCGTGCGCTTGTTGCGTTTTATCCCGCTTGTTAATAAAGCGTATGGCGGTGTGGAGTATGCAAAAGCGTTGTCGGATATTGAGGGAATGGATTACGTGGTTGTTCCGTTTGAGGAAGGAATGAGGAGAACTGTAGCCTTATGATAATAGATAATAGCTTATAGATTATATGAAGAAGAAAATATGTTTTGTTGTGGCAATACCAATGACGGCTCATACGTTTTTGAGAGATCATATCAGAGTGCTATGTGAGGTGTATGACATCTATCTGGTGGCCAATATTAAATCGGAAGAGGAGGTAAAGGGCTTGGCCATCAAAGGATGGAAGAGCATTGATATAGAACGTGGCATCTCACTGACGAAGGACCTGAAGGCTGTTGCTCAGCTAAAGAGTTATTTCGCAGAAATGAAATTTGATGCCGTACATTCGGTAACACCTAAGGCAGGCCTTGTGACAGCACTGGCAGGCAAACTGGCTGGCATAAAGCATCGCACACATATTTTTACAGGCCAAGTATGGGCTACGCGAACTGGCCTGATGCGCCAAATGCTGAAATCGATAGATAAGATAATAGCGAAGTGCGATAATCATATTATGGTGGATGGCAAGTCGCAGAGGGCTTTCCTTGAAAAGGAGGGCGTACTCAAATCAGGAAAGGCTTTGGTGTTTTGCAAAGGATCGATTGCAGGTGTAAACTCAGAAAGATTTGTGCCTGATGCCGTGGCAAGGAAAGAAGAGCGTGAAAAGATGGGCATAAAGGATGATATGCTAACATACATTTTCTTGGGCCGACTGAATCATGATAAGGGCATAGGTGAGCTTTATGAGGCGTATAACCGGCTAGCTGCAGAAGAAAAGGATGTTTACCTGCTACTTGTGGGTATGGATGAAGAGGGCTATATAGAGAAATTGCCAGATTACAAGCATATACAGGATGGAAAGAACTTTAGCTACTATGGATTAACAAAACAGCCTGAGCGTGTGCTGAACGCTGGCGATGTGTTTGTGCTACCTACGTATAGAGAAGGTTTCGGATCGAGTGTGCTTGAAGCTGCTTGTATCGGGTTGCCATGCATCTGTTCGGATGCGTATGGCGTATTGGATGCCTACATTGATGGCGAAACGGGACTGCAGTGTAAGGTGGGTGATGCAGAATCGCTTTACCAGTGCATGAAAAAGATGCATGATAATGCGGATATGCGCATGAACATGGGTAAACGCTCGAGAGAAAGAGCACTGCACGATTTTAATGTGAAGCCTATCAGTGAAGCATGGCTGAAGTTTTATAAGGAAATACTTGTATAAGAATGAATCTGATAAATAAACTACTAAATTGGTATTTCAGTAAGAAATCGTTGCCTTATTGGTGCTTGTTTCTTGCTGACAGTATGATTGTACTTGTTTCTGGCCTGTTAACCTTTTGGGCTGAAAACAAGACGTTGGAGATGTTTTACCACCGCTTTGAGGTGCTATATTCAGCATTGCTATATGTAGCTATCAGTTGGATAGGGTGGAGGCTGTTTAAAACGTACTTAGGCGTGGTGCGCTATTCATCATTCGTAGATTTGATGAAAGTGGCATATGCAAACACGTTATCTACAGTGATAGTGCTTGTAGTGTCGTTGGTGTTAGAACACTTTGGTATAGCTGCTCTATGTGCTTTTACAAAGACAGAAATCATCATCACGTTTTTAGTTGCTACATTGCTGATGTGGGCGATGAGAGTGGTGGTAAAAACGCTGCACGATGTGACACATAACGATCAACCTTTGACGAGAGTGTTGATTTATGGCGCTATGACGGGTGGTATAGGTATCGCCAAGAATATCAGAACACAGAAACCTGCAAAATACCTGTTGCGTGGCTTTATTTCGCATGATAAGCGTGCCAAGAATATGATGCTTCTTGGCGAGAAGGTTTATAATGTGGATGATGATATCGCCGAGGTAATAGAGAAAGAAAAGATTCAGGCGGTGTTGGTATCTCCGCTTAGGTTGGATGATTTCCGTAACAACCAGAGAATACAAGATGAGTTGCTACATGCAGGTGTGAAGATTTTATTTGCTCAGCAGGCCAAGGAGGCTAACATAAAAAATGGCGAACTGAGTGAAGAGGATTTTGCAGGGATGCAGCTTAAGGAAGTGAGCGTTGAAGATTTGCTGCCTCGCCAAGAGATAAAGGTGGATATGGACTCTGTAGGTGCAATGCTAACAGGAAAGCGGGTACTGATTACAGGATCGGCTGGTAGCATTGGTTCGGAGATGGTGCGCCAAATAGCCATCTATAAGCCTGCAAAGATGATGCTTATCGATCAGGCTGAAACACCGCAGCACGATATCCTGCTGATGATGAAAAAGGATTACCCTGAAATTGATGCAGAGATTGTGGTGACAAGTATCAGCCGCGTGACGAGGATGGAGGCTATCTTTAGCACTTTTAAACCTGACTATGTGTTCCATGCTGCCGCTTATAAGCATGTGCCGATGATGGAACCGAATCCAAGCGAGGCGGTGATGAACAACATCTATGGAACAAAGGTGATTGCAGACCTGAGCGTGAAGTATGGCGTGAAGAAATTCGTGATGGTATCAACAGATAAGGCAGTGAACCCAACCAATGTGATGGGGTGCAGTAAGCGTATCTGCGAGATTTATGTGCAAAGCCTGAATAACACGCAGAAGGTTTGCCAGTTTGTGACAACGCGCTTTGGCAATGTACTAGGAAGTAATGGTAGCGTGATACCACTGTTTAAAGAACAGATAAAGAATGGAGGCCCCGTGACTGTGACCGACGAAAGAATTGTGAGATTCTTTATGTTGATACCAGAGGCATGTAAGTTGGTACTGGAGGCTGGCACCAAAGGCAATGGCGGCGAGATATTTGTGTTTGACATGGGTAAACCTGTGAAGATAATCGACTTGGCCAAGCGAATGATAGCACTATCTGGTGCCAAAAACGTGGAGATAAAAATTACAGGCCTGCGTGAAGGAGAGAAACTTTACGAGGAGGTACTGAATGAATTGGAAGGTACCAAACCTTCGTTCCACGAGAAGATACGCATTGCAGAGGTACGACAGTATGATTATGCTGCGGTAAGTAAGGATATCGACGAGTTGATTGCCATCTCGAAGCAGTACGATAATATGAAGACTGTAGCAAAAATGAAAGAAATAGTGCCGGAATACAAGAGCAACAATTCAATTTACGAGGAACTGGATAAGTAATGTTATACAAAATAGCGCACATATTAAGAGATAAATTGAGCTGGCTGTGGAATGTCATCGAGTGGATGAATGGCGTGATATTCCATATGAGGTATGGTTGTAAGCTTAAGGGCTTTTCGTTTTCGGCAGTGCCTAAGGGGTATGAGATAGTAGAAATCAGGGATATCCCGACAGATAGGATGGTGGAGTTTTTTGCTCGCCAGCCAGAAGAGGCATTTAAGTATTTTAAACCGCATGGGTTTGACACTGGCAGTATAAAGATGCTGCAGCGGAACAGGGCTTTTCTGGGCTATGTGCTGTGTGACAGGTTGAATGGGCAGATAGCTGGGTATTGCTTTAACAGATGCTTTTTTCATGGACAGGGGTTCCGCGGCAGGATGGTGGATATCGACTATCGCGGCAAAGGCCTGGGTACAGCTATGAATAAGATTCTGAATGAGGTAGGCTTTGGCATAGGTCTGCGACTGTTTGAAACAGTATCGGAAGATAACGTACCCTCGTATCGTTCGGCCATGAGCGCCAGTAATGTAAAAGTGGTAAAAAAAATGCCGCATAATGAATTGTATTTGGAGATAATGAAAGAGTGATATGGTGCTGAAATGGATATTTGACAGACTGATGGCGCTGATCGGTCTTTTGATTTTGTGGCCGGTGTTGCTGGTAGTGGCGATACTGGTGAAAGTGAAAATGCCAGGAGGACCTGCGTTATTTGTACAGAAGCGAGTGGGTAAGGATGGCAAGTTGTTTGATTGCCATAAGTTCAGGACGATGACTGTGAAGCATAATGGTTCGACGGTTTCGGTGGCGGGGGATTCAAGGATTACGCCATTAGGGGCAAAGTTGAGGCATTATAAGCTGGATGAGCTGCCTGGGCTATGGGATGTGCTTATCGGAAACATGAGCTTTGTGGGCCCAAGACCTGATGTGCCTGGCTATGCTGACCAATTGAAGAGGGACGACAGGGATGTGCTGAAGTTAAGACCAGGCATTACAGGCCCTGCCACATTGAAATACCGCCTAGAGGACGAGATGATAGCAGACTATGTGGCCAAGAAACAGGCTGAGGGTGATAAGCGTGATGCCCAAGAAATAGCCGTTGAGTACAACGACACGGTAATCTATCCCGATAAAGTACGCCTGAACTACTATTACTATCATCATTACTCCTTTATGAAGGACATACAGATGATGTGTTGCACAGTGCTAGGAAAGAAAATGGAGTATAATCATGAGTTGATATAACGATATGGAAAGAAAAACAATTTACCTCTGCTTGGCTCACATGAGCGAGGAGGAATGGGAACAGAAATACGTTAAGGAAGCGTTTGATACTAATTGGGTGGTGCCAATGGGCCCCAATGTGAATGCGTTTGAACAGGATCTAGCAGACTTTGTAAACCATAAAGATAGCGAAGAACTGGATCGTAAGGTGGTGTGCCTTTCGGCTGGTACGGCTGCGGTACATCTGGCTTTGCTGGCTTGTGGCGTGGGCCCTGGCGATGAGGTACTGGTGCAGAGTTATACGTTTTGTGCTTCGAGCCATCCGATAACTTATCTTGGGGCTAAACCTGTTTTTGTTGGCTCTGAAGGCGAGACGTGGAATATGGATCCTGTGCTGTTGGAGAAAGCGATTATCGACCGAAAAGAGAAAACGGGTAAGTATCCGAAGGCTATCGTGCCGGTAGCACTCTATGGTATGCCGTATAAGATTGACCAGATTATGGCTATTGCGGATAAATATGGAATACCTGTGGTGGAGGACGCTGCTGAAGGCATGGGCTCGCGTTATAACGGGCAGGTGCTTGGAACCTTTGGTAAGTATGGCGTGCTTTCGTTCAACGGGAATAAGATGATAACCACTAGCGGTGGCGGTGCGTTGATTTGTCGCTCGGCTGAGGAGGCTAACGAGATTATGTGGTATGCCACCCAGGCTCGCGATGCGTATCCTTATTATCAGCATACAGCCGTCGGATACAACTACCGCATGAGTAACGTGTGTGCGGGTATCGGTCGCGGACAGATGAAGGTGATTGATGCGCATATCGCCCACCATAAGCACGTGCAGGCTCTGTACGAAGAGTTGCTGAAGGATGTCCCTGGAGTTCATATCCACAAGCAGCCTGCGGACCCTCGTTATGATGCGAACTTCTGGCTGTGTGCTGCAACGCTGGATCCTGAGGTTCGTATTCAGGGACAGGAGAATGCCTATAAGGAAGTGATCAAGACTGCCGTGGGTGGTGCTGCTGGTGTGATACATCAGGTGGACTGCGCTACTACAGAGTGCCAGCCCAATGAGAATGTGGAGGCTCTGCGTGTGTTTATGTTGGGCAAGAAGATTGAGGCACGCCCCACTTGGAAACCTATGCACAAGCAGCCCGTATATGCCGGCGCCCCTGTTTATACCAATGGCATAGAAGAGGAACTGTTTAAGGTAGGCTTCTGCCTCCCCGCCGGCCCGTATGTGAGCGATGATGATGTGAAATATATCGTGGAGAGTATCAAAGAGGCGATCGTTGGATGATATCTTTTTTGAAAGCTGTATGGCAATTCTGTGGTTACCTGTTTGTTCCACAATGGGGGCGCAAGTGATGAAGGAAGTAAGATGTATGATGTAAGGAATAATGTTTATGAAGGATTACCAATATCATATATTTAGCCCGTATCGGGTGTGTACGTTGGGAGCGCATGTTGATCATCAACATGGATTGGTGACTGGTTTTGCCATCGACAAAGGCGTGGATCTTTTTTTTGATATTCGTGAAGATAGCAATGTGGTTTTGGACAGTGAAACTTTCACTGGTCATGTGGAGTTTGACATTGCGATGCCTTCCTTGGTGAAGCAAGGGGATTGGGGCGATTACGCCCGAGGCGCTAAGTTCGCTCTGCAAAAGCGCTTTAAACTTCTGAAAGGTATCACGGGAACCATCAGAGGTTCTATTCCCGTAGGTGGTTTGAGTTCTTCTGCGGCCGTGCTTATTGCCTACGTGATGGCGTTTGCTAAGGCGAATGGCATACAGATGGAGGCTTTTGAGGTGATGAAGATTGCTTCGGAGGCTGAGCGTGAATACATAGGGCTGAATAACGGCTTATTGGATCAGGCTTGCATTGCCCTTGGTAAGAAAGACCACCTGCTGATGCTGGACTGCGAGAGCAATGAATATCGCTTGATACCGAAGGCTGCCAACATGCCGGAGTTTGAACTGGGGATTTTCTTCAGTGGATTGACGCGTTCATTGATGAGCAGTGATTATAACCTGCGTGTAGCAGAGTGTAAGACGGCTGCTTGGCTGGTTGAGGCATACGAGAATATTCCGCTGAAAGAACAGAGCAAGACGTTCTTGCGCGATGTAAGCGAGAGCATGTTTAAGATTCACCGTGACAAGATGCCACCGAGGTTTGCAAGGCGTGCGGAGCACTTCTTCTCAGAGCATAAGCGTGTGAGAGAGGGAATCACGGCATGGGAAACAGGTAACTTGGAGTGGTTCGGAAGCCTGAGTAAAGCGTCATGCGAGAGCAGTATCCACAATTACGAATGTGGAAGTCCGGAATTGATAGCTATCTATAATGCGATGCTGACCACGGATGGTATCTATGGGGGAAGATTCTCTGGTGCGGGATTCAAAGGGGCATGTATTGCGATTGTGGATCCAACGAAGAAGGAGCAGATTGAAAAGGAAATCACAGAGAAATACCTAGCCAAGTTCCCACAGTATAAGAATACCTTCAAGGTGTATTTCTGCAAGAGTGATGACGGAGCGAGATTCCAATAACGGTAAAAGAGTAAAAAGGTAAAACGTGAAGAATATAGTTATAGCGGCAGGTTACGCCACGAGGTTAGGAGAGTTGACGAAGAATTTCCCGAAGCCATTGTTGAAGATAGGAGAGAATACCATTTTGGAAAGGATGCTGGACGATATCGACAGAATTCCTGAGATAGATGAACATATCATTATTACAAATCATAAGTTTGCTAGTATTTTCGAGGACTGGAAGAAGGATTTGCATTATAGCAAGCCTATTACCATCGTTGATGATGGGACAGAGACTAATGACACTCGCCTAGGAGCTGTATGCGATTTGTTGTTTGCAATGGATAAACTCCACATCGATGATGATTTGCTGGTAGTGGCTGCTGATAATCTGCTGTTTTTCTCGTTCCAAGAGTTTGTGGACTTTGCTCGTGAGAAGGGAACGAGTTGCATCATGTGTCATGAGCAGCCTTCAATAGAGAAACTGCAAAGGACGGGAGTCGTGGAGTTGGATGAGAATTATCGGGTGCTGGGCATGGAGGAGAAGCCTCAGGTGCCAAAGAGTCACTGGGCTGTGCCACCATTCTATATCTATCAGAAGAAAGACCTCGATTTGGTGCGCCACTCAGTAGAGAATGGCTGTGGTAAGGATGCACCGGGGAATCTGGCGCATTATATGGTGGAGCATACCACGATGCATGCCTGGCCCATGAGTGCCGGACGATTTGATATTGGCAGTCTCGATACATATTACGAAGCTTGCGAACTTGCCAAGCAGGGGAAAATAAATATAATTATGGAGAAAATTGAACTGAATAATAAAACGATATTTGTAACAGGGGCTGCTGGGTTTATTGGATCGAACCTGGTGAAGCGGCTCTTTAAGGACGTGAAGGGTGCTACCATCATTGGTATCGACAATATGAACGACTACTATGATGTGGCACTGAAGGAGTATCGCTTGAATGAGTTGAACACCGCAGTTACTGAAGGCTCTACATGGAAGTTTGTCAAGGGAGATATCGCAGACAAGCAGACCATTGACAGCATCTTTGAGGAGTATAAACCGCAGTTGGTGGTGAATCTGGCTGCACAGGCTGGTGTGCGATATAGCATCACCAATCCTGATGCCTATATTCAGAGCAATATGATTGGGTTCTATAACATCTTGGAGGCGTGCAGGCATAATCCTGTAGAGCATCTGGTATATGCTTCTTCAAGTTCCGTGTATGGTGGCAACAAGAAGGTCCCATTCAGTACAGATGACCGTGTGGATAATCCTGTGTCACTGTATGCAGCTACGAAGAAGAGCAATGAGCTTTTTGCTCACTGCTATTCAAAGTTGTATGACATTCCAACCACGGGCTTGCGCTTCTTTACGGTGTATGGCCCCGCTGGTCGTCCTGATATGGCGTACTTCGGCTTTACCAACAAACTACTGAAGGGTGAAACCATCCAGATATTCAACTATGGCAACTGCCGTCGTGACTTTACGTATGTAGATGACATCGTAGAGGGCGTATATCGTGTGATGCAAGGCGCACCAGAACGTAAGAAGGGTGAAGATGGCCTGCCCATCCCTCCATACGCAGTATATAACATCGGAGGCGGTCAGCCAGAGAACCTACTGGATTTTGTGCAGATTCTGCAAGAGGAACTGGTGCGAGCAGGTGTCCTTCCCGCAGACTTCGACTTCGAGGCCCACAAAGAATTGGTTGCGATGCAACCCGGCGACGTCCCCACCACCTACGCCGATGCCACAGCCCTAGAACGCGATTTTGGATTCACCCCCAAAATAACGTTAAGGGAGGGATTGAGAGCTTTTGCCCAATGGTATAAGGCTTTTTATTGTAAATGAATCCCTGAAACACCGTGACAGGTTCCTGTTTCGCGAATGAAGAACGGAAAGTATGAACCATTGCAGGAGGGAGATATTATATCTGCACCTTGTTGAGCATGTCGATATGCGTCTTTCGGACCAGTTGGGGTTGTCGCTTCGCTTGTCGAAGAAAACTCGATTTGGTGTCCCAAAGGTGTCCTTTTGAGTGTATACGTCATTTTTACATATTTACGATAGGGGAGTGTAAGACTTGGGGTGTGTAGTAACCAATGACTACAGAGTAGAAACGATGGGAAGAAAGTCTGCCAATTTTACGAGGTTCAGCTGGGGAAAAGGTGTATGGTTTAATACCTTGAAATGGTTGTCGTTGGATACAAGGTATTCTGCATTTGCCGCAAAAGCGCAGTCGACGAATTTGTTGTCATCAGGGTCTTCTGTTATTAGTCCCATGCGGAAATGGGGATCAACAAAGGTGACATTTCTCCTGTTCAGTATAAGCAAAATGACATTCTCTGCGATACGTGCTGTAGTTTGCTGCCCGATGATTTCTTGGTATTCTTCAAGTATCTCATTGGAAATACATAATTGGAATTTCCCCGCCAAAAAGGCATTCCATATTGGACGATATGGACTGTGCAGGGAAATTATCTGTATAAGACAATTGGTGTCTATGACAACGTGTCGCATTTGCACCATTATTTATAATGTGTACGGAAATGGGCATCCTCAAGGCTCTGGAGCTTTTGTTCGTTCCACTCGCCAGACTCCCATAGTTGTTCCATTTCTTCATCGACCTGGCGGGCATAGAAATCTGCCAACTGATCTTTAAGCTGGTCTAACGCGGCAGTCGACTTGATGTGTGACATCAAAGTGACCAGATGCATTTGGGCGGGGCTAAATTTTACTGCTTCCATATTGTTATATTTAATATTTGGCGGCTAAGTTACAAATATTTATTGGAAATACAAAATATTCTGTGGATTATTTTTCAAAATTGATTTTTTCTAAAACCCTGATTGGGGCGTAAATAATAAGGGAGTGCAAGGCTTTGGGGCTTGGCACTCCTAATAGTTTTTGAGGATTTTTTATGGCTAGGAAACCGAGAGTGAGGGCACGTTCGGGGGTGTATCATGTGCTGATGCAGGGCGTGAGGCACCGTGACATCTACATAGATGATGAGGACTACCGGACGTTTGTGGAGATACTGGAGAGGTTACAGAAGTCGAAGGATGGTGAGGAGCGCTACTTTACTGTGTATGCGTATTGTTTGCTGCCGGACCACTTTCACCTGATGCTGAAGGAGGAGGCGGATACCGTGAGTGTGACGATGGGACGCATAGCGGCGGCCTACGCACACTACTTTAATGATAAATACGACCGCGACGGCGCCATCTACAGGGCGAGGTTTGCAAGCGAACCGGTGGAAAATGAGGAGCGATGGAACACGGTGCTGAGATATATCAGTCAGTCGCCGGAGCGCATGAAGGTGTGGGATGCCGAGCACTATCCGTATAGCAGTTGGCATGAGTATGCCGGGGAGGAGAGTGAACTGCCGCGTATTTGCGAGATACCAGCTAACTATCAGCATCTATCCCAAGAGGATGTGGTGCGGATGCTATCGGCACCAGTGCCCCGGCAGGCGGCATGTATAGGTCCGTTGACGGATGAGATGCGACGACCTAAGGACGACCAGGTGCTGGTGATGCTATATGATATGACTAAAACTACCAGTATGATAGAGTTTTTAGGGCTTACAAGGGCGGAACAACTGAAGACGCTGGCGGACTTGAGAAAGAAGGGGGCATCGATACGACAACTTGAAAAACTAACGGGGATAGGCAGGGGAGTGATACAGAACCTGTAAAAGGAAAATCCCAGTCCAGAAAATTTGGACTGGGATTTTTTTTGTTTCTACAACATTCCCTTCGTTGAAGGGAGTTCGTAGTGATAAATGTCGCGGCGTACAGCCATTTTCAGTGCTCTTGCCAGGGCTTTGAATATGCCTTCGATCTTGTGATGCTCGTTCTGTCCTTCGGCCTTGATGTTCAGGTTCATCTTAGATGCGTCGCTCAGACTCTTGAAGAAGTGCAGGAACATTTCGGTAGGCATTTCGCCGATTTTTTCGCGATGGAATTCGGCATCCCAAACCAGCCAGGGGCGACCGCCGAAATCCAGACAGGCTGAGCACAGGCAGTCGTCCATTGGCAAGCAGTAACCATAGCGCTCAATACCACGCTTATCGCCCAGAGCCTGCAGGATACATTCGCCTAAGGCGATGGCAGTATCCTCGATGGTGTGGTGTTCGTCAACCTCCAGATCACCTTTGGTGTGGATGGTCAGGTCTATCATACCATGCTTACCAATCTGCTCCAGCATGTGGTCGAAGAATCCCAGACCCGTGCTGATGTCGCACTTACCCGATCCGTCAAGGTTTACTTTTACCCAGATGTCGGTCTCCTTCGTGGTGCGTTTCACCTCGGCTGTACGCTCACCGGCAAACAGCAGTTCGGCAATCTTTGCCCAGGTAATACCCTCGTCGCTCAGAATCAGCGATTTGCAGCCTATGTTCTGTGCGAACTGTCGGTCGGTTTCGCGATCGCCAATCACATACGAGTTGGCGATATCGTAGTCGGGATTGTTAATATATTTTTCTACCAATCCGATATTTGGCTTACGGGTTGGTGCATTGTCTTCGGGGAAGTGAGGGTCTATCAGTATCTCGTCGAAGGTAATGCCTTCGCCCTCAAGTGTTTGTAGGATAAAGTTATGTACGGGCCAGAATGTGTCTTCGGGGAAACTCTTTGTTCCTAAGCCATCCTGATTACTAACCATCACAAACTCAAAGTCCAGTTTCTCGCGGATAAAGGCAAGGTTGCGTATCATTCCTTTTACAAACTTCAGCTTCTCAAAGCTGTCTATCTGCTCATCGGCAGGCTCCTCAATCAGCGTTCCGTCGCGGTCGATAAATAAAATCTTTTTCATATTGTTTTTTTGTTGAATTCTTCTTTCTCTTTGTCCTGCATGTACATTGAAATCTTAACCAGATACATGGGCAGCACCATTGTCAGCCATACGTAAGCCTGAATAAAGCCTGCTATGGCGAATACCGCGATGCTCAGCCATTTCACGTTCTCGGGCATACCCGATGGGTCGCCGTAAAGCATACCTACCTGCGATTGCCAGTTGGCGGTAATCAGTATCACGGTTGGCAGGGTGGTTAATAGTGCCAGAACAGCAACGATAACCAGACACACAATGCTCACTAACAGCAGTTTGCCTACGTGTGTCAGCCACGAGCCGTAGCGCAGGGTTACCGGGGGCAGCATCTGCAGTTTCTTCAGGCGCCATTTGGCTGCAGCCAGCCAGAGGCCTACGGCTACTATAGCTAGTATCGAGGCGGGTAAGAGTAGGGTAGGTGAAATCAGTACAGGCAAAGCCTGAGCCACAGCCGCCAGGAGTGCAAAGCCGATGGCCAGCCACCAGGTGGCGCGGAATATCTTTCGGAAGTTAGCACTGTACAACTGGTAGCCGTCGCGAATGCAAGCCTGACTGCTACGCACCTTCATTTCTATCTCTTTTTTCTCTGTATCCATTGCAAATATCATTTTTTCGCGTGCAAAGATAGTAATTTTTAGGCACGGATTGCACGGATTACACGGATTTTTTTTATCTTTGCAGCAAATTTTTTAATAATGAAGTTATTAAGATGGGGTTTTATAGGCTGTGGCGAAGTGACCGAGAAGAAGAGCGGTCCCGCTTTCAGCGAGGTTGAAGGCTCGAGTGTGGTGGCTGTGATGAGTCGCACCGAGAAGCATGCACGTACTTATGCCGTTCAGCATGGTATCGCCAAATGGTACACCGATGCGCAGGAGATGATTGATGATCCTGATGTGAATGCTATTTATGTAGCCACACCACCCTCTAGTCATGCCACTTATGCCATTATGGCCATGAAGGCCGGCAAGCCTGTTTATGTTGAGAAACCGCTGGCAGCCAGTTACGAGGATTGTGCCCGTATCAACCGCATTAGTGAGCAGACCGGTGTGCCCTGTTTTGTAGCTTATTATCGCAGATATCTACCTTATTTTCAGAAAGTTAAGGAAATTGTTGAAAGTGGTAGGATAGGAAAGATTATTAACGTACAGATACGCTATACCGAACCCCCTCGTCAGGCCGATCTGGATGCGATTGCCAATCACGAGCCGTTGCCTTGGCGCTTGCAGCCCGACATTGCGGGTGGTGGTTATTTCTACGATATGGCACCCCATCAGCTCGACCTGTTGCAGGATATGTTTGGTGTGATTCTTGAGGCGCGAGGTATCTGTAGCAATCGTGGTGGACTGTACAAGGCCGAGGATTCAGTGAGTGCTTGTTTCCAGTTTGAGAATGGTTTGCCGGGTAGCGGTTCGTGGTGTTATGTGGCCCACGAGTCGGCTCGCGAGGATTGTATCGAGATTATCGGAACCGAGGGTCAGGTAAGCTTCTCTGTGTTCGATTATACCCCCATCCGCTTGCAAACCAATCAGGGCGAAGAGCGCATCACGGTACCCAATCCGCCTTACGTGCAATATCCGCTTATTAAGAATATGATTGAGCATTTGCAGGGCCTTGGCGTTTGCGAGTGTACCAGCGTGTCGGCCACGCCTGTTAACTGGGTGATGGACCGTATTCTGGGCAAATTTTGATTGTTTTTTGGCTATATGAAGAAGGGACTGATGGTGTTGTTATGGATGATGGTGAGGCTGAGCGCTTTGGCTGCTGAGCCCGACACACTATCCGTTGATACCGTCGGTACCAAAGGTGAGTTGGGCCTGATTCGCCGAACCGTACGCGAGTTCGACCGACTGAACGATGAATATATCGAACCCCAGCACTACGAGTTTACGGTGATGGGACAGATTACCCGCACTTACGAGAGTTTTGTTTTGAGCAGCAACGGGCAGCAGATTAAACTGTCGCCCGACGGACTTACCAAAATCGGTCCTTACTTTGGTTGGCGTTGGTTCTTCCTGGGCTATACGTTCGATATCAAGAATATCGGCTTTAGTCAGAATGGCTTGCGTAAGGAGTTTGATCTGAGTATCTATTCGTCGCAGGTGGGTATCGATATCTTCTATCGCCGCACAGGCAACGATTACAAAATCCGCGATGTGCGCCTGGGCTACGGCATGAATGGCGACTTGTTCGAGGGTGTGCCTTTTGATGGTGTGAATGTGGGCATCACCGGTGCCAGCGCCTATTACATCTTCAATCACGGGCGGTTCTCTTATCCTGCGGCCTTCAGTCAGAGTACCTGTCAGAAGATTAGTTGTGGCTCCTGGATGGCGGGTATCGGCTATACCAAGAATACACTCGATATGGACTACGATAAACTGCAGACCACACTCAAGTCGCGCATGGATCGTAGTCAGGAACTGCAGCTCGATTCGGGCTTGATGTTCAGCGACATCAAGTACAGCGATTTCATGATATCGGGTGGCTACGCCTATAACTGGGTGTTTGCCAAAAACTGGCTGTTCTGTGCCAGTGCCCAGCTTGCCCTCTGCTATAAGTCGAGCTATGGCGAAATAGCCGACGAGAAGAAGGGGTTCAGCTTTGATAAGGTGAATATGGATGGTATTGGCCGATTTGGTATGGTCTACAATAATACGCGATGGTATGCCGGTTGGAGTGCTATCCTGCGCACCAACAACTATCGTACGTCGCGATTCACGGCTAATAATATCTTTGGCTCGTTCAATGCCTATATCGGCTATAATTTTATGTTAAAAAAGAAATATCGTAAAACATGAAACGTATCTTATATATCATAATAGGTATTACTGCCTGCCTTACGTCGTATGCCGCAGGTTTGGGCAGTGTAAAAGCGTTGCCTCAGGATAGCGCCACTATCTGTCGCTTGCTGGCCGAGGCTAAAAAGCAGCCTGCATCAACCTGTATGCCGCTGTTTTTTGCCCAGAAGTTTGTGGGTATCCCCTATGTGGCACATACCCTCGAAGGCGATATGCAGGAACGCTTGGTGGTAAACACCCGTCAGTTGGATTGCACCACGCTGGTCGAAACCGTTACAGCCCTTACCCTCTGTGCTCAGCGCAAGGATTACTCGTGGTTGGCCTATCAGCAGGCGTTAGTAGGTTTGCGCTATCGTGGTGGGGTAATTAATGGCTATCCCAGCAGGTTGCATTATTTTACCGAGTGGATTACCGATAATACCAAGGCTGGGGTAGTAAGTGAGGTGCAGGCCCCCAATCCACCCTTTACTGCTGTACAAACCGTCAAGGTTAACTATATGAGTACCCATCCTAAGAGCTATCAAGCCCTGAAGGAGCATCCTGAGTATGTAAGCGCTATCGCCAAGCAGGAGCGTCAGGTGTCGGGTGCCAAGTACCGCTATATTCCTAAAAAACTGGTGGGGAAGAGTCAGCTGTTGCGTAAGGCTATCAAGGATGGTGATATTATTGCCATTACCTGCAATAAGGCCGGACTTGATATCGCCCACTTAGGCTTTGCCGTATGGCGTGCCGACGGACTGCATCTGCTGAATGCCTCGCAGCTGCATCACAAGGTGGTGTTAGAGCCCATGACGCTCTATCAGTATCTTAAAAAGCATCCCTCGCATACTGGAATCAGAATTATCAGAATAACAAAATAAAATAGTAACTTAACCAAAGGAGAGTAAAAGATGGAATTACCCGATTTTATGAGTTATGCGAACAAGTTTTCGCAGACAGAATTTGCCGAGAAGATTGCGCGTATTGCTAAGCGCGCTGGTGCCAAACTGGTTTATGCGGCACTGATACTTTATTACACCCTGCAGAGCGACAAGGTGAGCAAGGCCGATAAGGCTATCATCATTGGTGCTCTGGGTTACATGATCAGTCCGCTCGATGTGATTCCCGATGCCATCCCCATAGCCGGACTTACCGACGACTTGGCTGTGCTGCTGTACGTGCTGAAGAAGGTGTGGACAGGTATCGATCCCGAAATCGTTGAGCAGGCCAAGAGTAAGCTTAGCCGTTGGTTCGACGAGGAAGAAATCGAAGAGATTGGCGATATTCTCGCACCTGAAGATTAAACATCAGGACAACAAAAAATCCTCAGCGTTTGCTGAGGATTTTTCAGAGGTGCCTGGCGGATTCGAACCGCCGTAGACGGTTTTGCAGACCGTTGACTAAGCCACTCATCCAAGGCACCAGGTAAAAAGAATGACTGACATTTTCTCAAATGCGGGTGCAAAGGTACTGAGATTTTCTGAGACTACCAAATTTTTTAGCTACTTTTTCGCGCAGCAACCGCTTTTTTTCTGTTTCTTGCACTGTTTTGCGTGTTCTTTCAGCTCTTTTAGCTGGCATCCGTCGCAACCTTCGCACGGATCATTGGTGTTTTGTAGCCGCTGGTAAACCCACCACGCGGCATAACCAATCGCACAAGCTAAGATGAAATAAACAACAATCTGCTGCATCATAATTTGGTAAGCTTACGCAAAAGCACCTTGTTGATTACCTGGATTCGGTGCCCTTGTCGCTCAATGTCCTCGCGTACATTATTTATATTATTAAAGAAGTCGCTAAAGGCATTCAGCACTGCGTTGGGCTGTCCGGCATCCTCTTCAGCCTCAGGGTTAGTCAGAATCTTGATACCCTGTGGCTCAATGTGCACATCAATCTCGGCATCCGTCATAATCGGGTCGCCATCGTAGTGTATGGCACCTGGCTGCTTACGGGTGATATGCAGTGTTTTGGTGCGGAAAGTTTTTATTTTCGAGTTGTTGTGCATGGTTTTCATAAACAGGTCGGCGGCAATCTGTGGTGCGTCGAGTGCTGTAAATGGTTCCATGATAATCACGTCCATCTCGCCATCCTTCATGGTGGCTCCTGGGGCTATATAGGCATTATTGCCATACTGCGAGGCGTTGGCGCAGGCTATCAGATATGCCTTGTACTTGCGTGCTCCGGTGTCGTCGCTCACCTCGTATGTCTCGGGCTTGTATTTCAGTCCCTCTTTCAGCACGGTTTCAACGTAAGTGATGGGACCGCGCTTGCCAGCTTCGGCAAACTTCAGCGATATAAAGGCGTCGAACCCCATGCCGCAAGTACAGAAGAAGGGCATGCCGTTAATCACGCCATAATCAAACGAATCAATCTTACAACTGTTAATCATGCCGATGGCTTTCTTGATGTCCATGGGCACACACAGGTGTCGGGCCAGTCCGTTGCCGCTGCCGCAGGGTACGATGCCCAGGGCTGTATTGGTGTGTACCAGCGATCGTGCCACCTCGTTTACGGTGCCGTCGCCACCCACGGCAACTACTACGTCAACGCCTTCTTCGGCCTTACGTTTTGCTATCTCAGCAGCGTGTCCTCGGTATTCAGTAAAGCATATTTCGGTGTCGAACAGATCTTTGTCGATAATCTGTCCTATCAGAGCAGGAACCTCGGCCTTTGAAGTGGTTCCCGATTTGGGGTTCAAAATAAATGTAATTTTTCTCTTCTTCGTCATAATTATGGTGCAAATTTACGAAATTTGGGCGAAAAAATACCCCTAAAGACAAGAAAAATAGCAAAAACTAACTATTTCTTGGTAAAAACTTGCACGTTTTACCGAAAAATGTGTATCTTTGCACCCTGAAATTTAGAAAATAATAGACTATACCTATATCGGAATGGGACAGTTACAAGAAAGATTCAAGCATTATCGTGAGCCACAGAAGTTTATGGAGGCTGACGTATATCCCTATTTCCGCGAGATTGAAGGAAAGCAGGGAACGGAAGTTGAGATGGGTGGCCACAAGGTGCTGATGTTCGGCTCTAATGCCTATACAGGCTTGACTGGCGACCAGCGTATTATTGATGCTGCTAAGGCTGCACTCGACAAGTATGGCTCTGGTTGTGCCGGAAGCCGATTCCTTAATGGTACACTCGATCTGCATGTTAAGCTCGAAAAGGAAATCTCAAAGTTTATTGGTAAGGACGATTGTCTGTGCCTGTCAACAGGTTTCTCAGTAAACCAGGGTGTTATCCCTGCTCTGTTGAGTAAGGACGATTACGTTATCTGCGATGATCGCGACCACGCATCTATCGTTGACGGACGTCGTTTGGCATTCGCCCGTCAGTTGCACTACAAGCACAACGATATGGCCGACTTGGAGCGCGTGCTTCAGAAGCTGCCTCAGGAGGCTGTTAAGCTGATTGTGGTTGATGGCGTGTTCTCTATGGAGGGCGACCTGGCTAACCTGCCTGCTATCGTTGAGCTCAAGCACAAGTACAACTGCTCTATCATGGTTGACGAGGCTCATGGTATCGGCGTATTCGGTAAGCAGGGACGTGGTGTTTGCGACCATTTCGGACTTACTGACGAGGTTGACCTGATCATGGGTACATTCTCTAAGAGTCTGGCTTCTATCGGTGGTTTCATCGCTGCTGATTGGGATACCATCAACTATCTGCGTCACACTTGCCGCACTTATATCTTCTCGGCATCTAACACACCTGCTGCTACAGCTGCAGCTCTCGAGGCTCTGCACATCATTCAGCAGGAACCCGAGCGCATCCAGGCTCTGTGGGATGTTACAAACTATGCCCTGAAGCGTTTCCGCGAGGAAGGATTCGAGATTGGTGAGACCGAGAGTCCTATTATTCCTCTTTACGTGCGCGATGTAAATAAGACATTCCTGGTAACCGCTCTGGCTTTCAAGGCTGGTGTGTTTATCAACCCCGTGATTCCTCCTGCATGTGCACCTCAGGATACACTGGTGCGCTACGCTCTGATGGCAACTCACACTAAAGAACAGGTTGACCGTTCGGTAGTTGCTCTGAAGAAGATTTTCGTAGAGCAGGGCATTATCAAATAATTGATAATTGAGAATTGAAAATTGAAATTCTATAATTAGCCTCCCAAATTGGGAGGCTTTTTTGTGTTTTGGGGGGTGAAAATGGCTTATTTGTTAAAATACGTAAATAAATACCACTTTTTGGCTTTGATATTTTTGTATTCCAAATTTTCTTTGTACCTTTGCACCCGCAAAACAAAAACGAGGTGTAGCGCAGTTGGTAGCGTTCCTGGTTTGGGACCAGGCTGTCGCAGGTTCGAGTCCTGTCACCTCGACCAAAACAAAAATGGTTTAACCGCTAGCAATTTTTGCTGGCGGTTTTTTTTGTTTTCTCAGAAATAAGTAGTATCTTTGCACCCGGATTTAACAAAAGCATAATAAAAATGGAAAAAGAGATTTACCTGGCTGGAGGTTGCTTCTGGGGTACAGAGCACTTCTTTAAGCAGATAGAAGGTGTGATTGAGACCGAAGTGGGCTTTGCCAACGGCCACACCGAGAACCCAACCTATAAGGAGGTTTATACCGATACCACAGGCCACGCCGAAACCGTTCGTATCAAGTACAACGACGAGGTAGTTGGTCTCGAGTTCCTGTTGCAGATGTTCTTCAAGGCCATCGATCCTACCAGTCTGAATAAGCAGGGCCACGACGAGGGTACCCGCTATCGTACAGGCATCTACTATCAGGATGCCAATGATCTGCCTGTCATCGAGAAGGTTTATGCCGAGCAGCAGGCCCAGTACACAGAGCCATTGGCTGTAGAAAAACTGCCTTTGCAGAAGTTCTATTCGGCCGAGGAGTATCATCAGGACTACCTGGATAAGAATCCCGATGGCTACTGCCACCTGCCCCTCGAGCTCTTTAAGTTTGCCAAGCAGGCCAAGGATAAGAGCAAGCAGCAGTAATACATGCAAGTAAAGCTTACATATAGGTTTACAAGCCGATTATCCATGCGCATCGCCAAAAATGGCGATGTGCATGTTTCTGCACCTATCGGACTGCCCAAGAAGACCGTCGAGAAGTTCATTGCCGAGCATCTCGACTGGATTGAGCAGGCCCGTAAGCGCACCCTCCAGCGCCAGCAGCAGCGCGCCGCCTTCTACGGTCAGCTGCCACTTAAAACCCGCAAGGATAGGGCCGAGGCCATTGCCCGCCTTAAAGCTATTGTTGAGCCCATGGTAGAGCGTTATTCCCAGCAGATGGGTGTCACCCCATCCGCCATCACCTACAAGGCCATGATATCCCGTTGGGGC
This sequence comes from Xylanibacter ruminicola, assembly GCF_900107775.1. GTDB lineage: Bacteria > Bacteroidota > Bacteroidia > Bacteroidales > Bacteroidaceae > Prevotella > Prevotella ruminicola_C. Next base: position 243,428 of record NZ_FNRF01000004.1, on the reverse strand, counting down.
ATGTGCAACATCAAAACCCATGCCATCTGTTTCTCTATCTACACCCTGTTGCTCCCCGAGTGGTGTATCGAGCATGTTGTAGCTCACGAGCTCTGTCATTTGTTAGAGCCCACTCACAACGCCCGTTTCCACGCCCTCATGGATCAGTATTTCCCCCGTTGGCGCGCCGCCCGCAAGCAAACCCGCCTTATACAGTCTTGATACAATGACAGGTACAACTGCTAATGGCTGAGTCTGTAAATTCTTGATTATCAGATATATTTGAATTTGATGTTGTTTGATAATGGAAATAATCCATTATACAAACAGCTATATGACTAGGGTATATTCCCAGTTTGATATACCTTTGCACCTGCAAAAGCTTAAAATACTGAATATTATCTATAATTTTACAACAATAATGGTTAAACTAAAAAGTTTTTTAGTCTTATTCGCCTGCGTTCTAGGAATGCAAGCGTTAGCAAAATCAGGAACTCTCAGGTTTGAGGATTTCCTGCTGAGAGATACCTCCCATGTTATTCATGGAACGCTCGACAATGGTTTTCAGTATTACATCGTTAAAGAGGTACATCAGCCTTTTCAGATGAGTCTGCTGCAGAAGACTGGGTTTCATGATGATGGCGAAACCCCAGAGATATCACATCTCCTGGAGCATATGTTGGCCACCGCTAATCGACCGATTGCTACAGGAGATACCTTAATACAATATCTGAAAAAGCTTGGCAAGGAATACGGCTCAGGGTTCAACGCTTTCACAGGGGCTAATTATATGAAATTCGACTTATATCAACTAAAGAGTGAACTGGCCTATGCCGATTCGTGTATGGAGATATTATCTGAGATTGCCGAGGGTTCTAAGATCTGTGCCGAGGATCTGGAAAGGCAGAGGACAAGGATGATCAACGAGGTTGCTAATCGAAAATACGTTTTAAATGCACGACAGGCAGATGCTAACTTGGGTGTTTTCAGATTTGGATATGATCCTGCCGAATGGCGTGAAGTTCAATTAAACAGTGCCAAGAAGATTACACTGTCGCAACTTGAGGCATTCTATCGTAAATGGTACCATCCTCAGAATCAGTGCCTGCTGGTTACTGGTAATGTTCCCGACGGTATTGAGAAGATCATAAAGCGTAAATTCGGCAGCCACCCACGTGTGCCTGCCCCATCGCCCACCATCTTAGATTTCACTGATAAGAATATGCTTATCGAGAGATGGGGAAGTACAGCATGTTCGTTGACGCTGAATTTTGCGCTGCCTATTCTGACACAGGCAGAAAAGACGAGTCCTAACTTCTTCAGAGATTACTTTGCTTTGAAACAAATCAATCACGCCCTCAATGAAAAGATAAGGGAGCGAAAATTTGCAAGCAACTTCGTTACTCGTTATCAAGTTGCAGAGCGCTTGATGTTGACTGCAACCTTTACGTGCGACCTCAATGAAGAACTACCTGGCGGTGGCTTGCAGGCTTTTGTGGATAGTGTGGCAGCTTTGGTAAACAATGTCAGAAGTAATGGCGTTAAGATAGAAATGCCAAAGGACACGCTCAAGAAAGGCGAGGTGGCACTGCGCTGCGCTCAGATTATGAAAAGGCTGCAGGAGGGCAATGGCGAAGGCAATACTATCGATAGAGTTTTACCGCCCGATGTATGTTTCATTTATTCCTTACCGTTATATAAGCAGGAGAATTCTGATGCCTACTGGACGTTCGTGCTCAGCGGCAAGGATATCTCTGATTACTGCAAGAATTTCATCAACAAGTCAAAAATCACGATAGAATGCGTGCTTCCGTATGACTATCCTGAAAAAGAAATAACCGAAAAACTGAATGCTCTTCTGAGGCACTAATATTGATATAGTAATGAAAACAAAACTATTATTTTTTATGATTGCTTGTGCTTTCACCATCCAAGCATCGGCACAGTCAGGGGATGTTAAGTACGAGGACTTTATCACAAATCCTTTGAACATTACTCCAGGTGTACTCGACAATGGCTTCCGCTATTATTTATGCAATAACTTTTTTCCTGATAGCAAGCTGGAAATGCGACTTATCCAGAAATCTGGAACTGGCGACGACGAGGGTACCCCCGGCATATCGCTCTTATTAAGAAGAATGCTTTGCTCTGAAAACCTTATTGCGGGTACATGCGGTGTGCTTAAGGATAAACTCGATGAACTGCAACTGCAACGATTTTCCCAATTCCGTGCCGTTAATGGTCTTGTTCCCGATATCTCTACCTACAGTTCGGAGATTGATAACGGGTGTACAGAGTATAATCTGTTTCGTTTAAAGAATGAGCGAGCCTATGCAGCGTCGTGTGTTGGACTGTTGGCTGAGATAGCAGGTCATGCACGATTCTCGGCTTCGGAGTTGGAACGTCAGAAAGAGTTTTTGGTGAATGAAATCACTAACAGTAGATACGATCTTGCAAAAAAACATGACAACTACCAGAAGGCTACATTCGTGGATGGATGTTCGCTCGATGAACTGCTGGATAAGCAAATTAATAGCATCCGCAGCATTACGCTCCAGCAGCTCGAAGCCTACTACCAGCGCTGGTATGTGCCACAAAATCAGTGCCTGTATGTGTATGGCAAAGCGCCCAGCAATATCGCTGATATCATCAAGCAGAAATTCGGCAGCCGCCCCAGTATGCCTGCTCCCGAAAGAAGCGTGAACGAGCTGAGCAACCAGAAGTTGTTGATGACTAAACGAGAAGGTCCTATTTTTTCTATTCAATTCTATTTCATAAAACCTTGTGTGGCGCTATCCAGCTCAGAGGATCTTGACTATCTCAGAAAAGCAGCGGTATATACCCGCATTGGCGAGATGCTTGGTTCTTCGCTTCATGCACAGGTTGTGACGTCGATCGATGAAAGTGCCCCATTTTTTAGACGCCCCGTTTATGCATTACACTTTGTGAAAAATTTAGACCTATATGCCGACGATCAGCAGCTCAGTGATTTTATAGATGGTGTTACCAAAAAGTTGGATGATGTCATACGTAACGGTTTCCAGGAGCATATCGCCCCATTACCAATTGAAAAGCAAAAGGAACTCCAGCGGCAGGAATTAAACAATATTCATCACAGTTTTGTTGTGGATACCCATTCCAGTATCAAGGCCAACTTCTTGTATTCCAAACCTCTTTTTAAAGACGTTCCACCATACAATTATTTCAAGTATGAAGTGAGTGAACAGGATATTCAGAACTGCAGCAAAGAGCTCTTCAATAATTACGATTTGCGAATTGTGTGTACAACACCGTATGGCTTTACCGATGCCGGCATCAAGGCCAAGCTCGAAGCATTTTTGACTGGTAAGTAAGCGCGGGTTTTTCTTAACTAAATCGAGGGTGTGCCAACATTACGCACACCCTTCTCTTAATCGCCGTACGACTCATCTTCATCACCACCACCTCCGGTGTTGCCGCCCTGGTTGCCTCCGGTGTTTCCACCGTTACCGCCATTGCTTGGCTGATTGCCGCCACCATTCTCATTGTCCTCGATATCGCCGCTGTCGCCACTGGTTACACGCTTCACCTCCTTGCCGTTGCGGTCGATACAGGTAATCTGGATAGCTGTGTTAGCCAGCTCTTCCTTCAGAGCAACAGTTGGCGTAAAGATGATACGACGAGTGGTAATCAGACCAGCCTTTACGTCGTTCACATTCAACTGCCTTTACTTTAAGTGCCATAATTTTGTTTTAAATTAAAGGGTTTGTTAAAATCTTTCCTTTTTCTTAAAACCTCTTCCTTAGTCGTGTTTGAACGGGTGTAGCCATCTGAAATTTTCTGGTAGGCCTACTAAAAATTTTTCTATGGCTTGAACGCTCTTTTTTGTTGCCTTTCAACAACATTGCAAAGGTACAAAAAATAATTGAATTGCGCAAATATTTTGGCAATTATTTTCTGATTTTTTTAACTTTGGACTTTGGACTTTGGACATTGGACATTTTAATTTATCAAATATAAATACTGCCATATAAGATATTATATATATTTAATATATATAATATTAATAATTCAATATCAAAATCTACAATAATCTATATAATAGGCATCCAATGCAAAAGCAAAAACCTTAATGTCCAATGTCCAAAGTCCAAAGTGATCACCCCACTTGGTGGTGTAGCTTAAGCACGCTATCTGCTATAGAGTTTTGCGGCGAGGGCGCCGCTGATGTTGTGCCATACGCTGAAGATGGCACCGGGGATGGTGGCCAGGGGGTAGGCGGCAAAATGGAGTACGGCTAAGGATGAGGCCAGACCGCTGTTTTGCATGCCTACCTCGATGCTGAGGGCAACACGCTTGGGATGGGGCAGGCGTAGCAGGCGGCCGATGGCATAGCCTACACTGAGACCTAACAGATTATGCAGCACCACGGCTGCTACTACAATGGCGCCTCCTAACAGCAGGCGACTGGCATTATGGCTGACGATGATGCCTACTACCAAGGCGATAACCACCGACGAGAGGGCGGGCAGATAGGGGGTGACGCTGCGGGTGGCACGGGGCATGAAACGCTGGCACAACAGACCTGCCACGATAGGTGCGATAACCACATATATAATACTGGTGAGCATACCGATGGTATCTACATTGACCATGGTGCCCGCCATGAGCCATACCAGCAATGGGGTGAGCACAGGCGCCAGGAGGGTAGAGCAGGCGGTCATGCCTACCGACAGGGCCAGATCGCCCTTGGCCAGATAGGTGATGACATTCGAGGCGGTACCACCAGGACAACAGCCTACGAGGATAACACCTAAAGCCAACTCGTTGGGTAGCTGCAATGCCCACGAAATAAGGAATGCCAACAGCGGCATAACGGTGAACTGGGCCAGGCAGCCTAACAGGATGTCCTTGGGGCGACTGAGCACGATACGGAAGTCGGCTGGCGATAGGGTAAGACCCATGCCGAACATGATGACACCTAACATGGGATTAATAGTATAGGTGCTTATCCAGTTAAGACTCTGGGGCACCAGCAGGGCTACTGCTGCCACCACCAATACCAATGCGCCCATCCAACGGGCTATGAAGTTACAAATGCGTTTCATGACTGCAAAGGTACAACATTTTTAGCAGAGTGATACAAAATCGTGTTAAAATCTATTAAAATACGCTGATTTTCAGATTAAAATATGTACTTTTGCCCATGAAATAATAGGTAAATAAATATTTGTAAGTAAGATGAATAATCATTCAGTTGTAGGCGCAAAAATCAAGGGCCTTAGAGAAACCAAGAATCTCAGCATCGACGTGATAGCTGAGCGCAGCGGACTTACCGTAGAGCAGATAGAGAGTATTGAGAATGATGTGAACCTGCCATCGCTGGGTCCACTGATTAAGATCGCTCGTGCTTTAGGTGTTCGCCTAGGTACCTTTATGGATGATAACGATGCCCTTGGACCTATTGTTTGTCGCGCCGAAGATCGTGAGAAGGATAGCAGCATCAGCTTTAGCAACGGCGCTACTGATGCACGTAAGCACATGGAGTATCACCCATTGGCACAGCAGAAGGCTGGTCGCCACATGGAGCCATTCGTAATTGACATTAACCCCGAGGAGAACCCCAACTTCCAGTTGAGCGACCACGAGGGTGAGGAGTTTATCTACGTGATGCAGGGTGAAGTAGAGATTGTGTATGGTAAGGAGACCTACACCCTGAAAGAGGGCGACAGCATTTTCTATGACTCGATTGTAAAGCACCACGTACACGGTGCCCCTGGCAAGAGTGCAAAGATTCTGGCAGTAGTTTACATACCATTTTAATACTTTAAACATTAAACATTAAAGATTAAAGATTAAGATGAGTGATGTAAAATACGATATGGCGGGCAGACCGCTGCCTGATAGAACTTATCCAGCCGAGACCGGCTCGGAGGGATACAAGCTGTGGGAAAGAACTCTGGGTGAATGGCTGGAGTACTGGGCTGAGACTACTCCTGATAAGGAATACATAGTATATTCGGATAGAGACCTGCGCTTTACTTGGAGCAAGTTTAACGAGCGTGTGGATAATCTGGCCAAGGGCCTGATATCTATCGGCGTTAAGAAGGGCTCGAATGTGGGTATCTGGGCTACAAATGTGCCCGACTGGCTCACCTTCCTGTATGCTACTGCTAAGATTGGTGCCGTGCTGGTAACGGTTAACACCAACTACAAGCAGAACGAGCTGGAGTATCTGTGTAAGGACTCGGATATGGAAGTGCTGTGCATTACCGATGGTACATGGGATTGTAACTATGTGGATATGACCTACACCATGCTGCCTGAGTTGAAGACCTGCGAGCGCGGACATCTGAACAGCGAGCGATTCCCCTACCTGAAGAACGTAGTATATATAGGTATGGAGAAGTATCGCGGTATGTATAACACCGCCGAGCTGCTGCTGTTGGGTCAGAATATCGACGACGAGACGCTGAACACGATGAAGAAGCAGGTGAGTTGCTACGATGTGTGCAACATGCAGTACACCAGCGGTACCACAGGTTTCCCCAAGGGTGTGATGCTGACTCACTACGGCATTTCGAACGATGGTTACTTTACGGGCGAGAATATGGGCTTTACACAGGACGATAAGCTGTGTGTATGCGTGCCCTTGTTCCACTGCTTCGGTGTGGTGCTGGCCACGATGAACTGTCTGACGCACGGCTGTACCGAGGTGATGGTTGAGAAATTCGACCCACTGGTAGTGCTGGCCTCGATACACAAAGAGCGTTGTACCGCCGTTTACGGTGTGCCTACGATGTTCATAGCCGAGCTGAACCACCCGATGTTCGACATGTTCGACCTGAGCTGTCTGCGTACAGGTATCATGGCCGGATCGCTCTGTCCTATCGAGCTGATGAAGCAGGTATCTGAAAAGATGTATATGACGATTACCAGCGTGTACGGACTGACCGAGAGCTCGCCTGGTATGACGCAGACCTGCCTGAACGACACTTTTGAGCAGCGTTGTACTACTGTGGGACGCGATTTCCCATTTGTAGATGTGAAGGTGCTCGACCCAGAGACCGGCGAGGAATGCCCCGTTGGCGTACAGGGTGAGATGTGCTGTAAGGGCTTTAACGTGATGAAGGGTTACTATAAGAATCCACAGGCTACGGCCGAGGTGATCGACAAGAATGGCTATCTGCACTCAGGCGACCTGGGTGTGAAAGACGAGCAGGGCTTCTACAAGATTACGGGTCGTATCAAGGATATGATTATTCGTGGTGGTGAGAACATCTACCCACGCGAGATTGAGGAGTTCCTGTATCACATGCCTGGCATTCGCGATGTACAGGTGGCTGCTGTGCCATCAAAGAAATATGGCGAGGCCGTGGGTGCCTTTATCATCCTGGAAGAGGGTGTGGAGATGACGCCCGAGGATGTGCAGCTGTTCTGCCGAGGTAAGATAGCCCGATACAAAATTCCGAAGTACGTGTTCTTTATCAAAGAATTCCCGCTCACGGGATCAGGTAAGATCCAGAAATTCAAACTAAAGGAGATGAGCCTGAAACTATGTGAGGAACAAGGAATTGAAGTAATCTAAAAAAATAAGAACCAATGACTAGAAGATACGCGATAATACTACTAACAGTGCTGCTGTCGATATTGACTGCAGGGGCTGTTAATGTATCACCGCGTATCTTCCGTAATTATACCGCAGCTAACGGTTTGGCCGATAACGGTGCCCAAACCATTCTTTGCACCAAGACTGGCCGACTGGTGATTACCACCGCAGGTCAGATTAACTTCTACGACGGCGCCTCGTTCTCGTATATCGACCCGCTGGATGAGAACATCTACGCCCTGTCGGATTATCGTGGTAATTACCATCTGTACTTCGACAAGTATCACCACATCTGGCTGAAGAACACGGGTAGCGTTACTTGTGTAGAGCTGATTACCGAACGCTTTGTGCCGAGCATTGAGGATGTGTTTGCCGAGTTTGGTGTGAAAGAGCGCGTGATGGACTTGTTTGTGGACCGTACGGGTGTGGTTTGGCTGCTGACGGCTAACGGCTTGTATTCGGTTGCAACCAAACAGTATATTAAGCCGCGTGCGGGCTTGAACCTGCAGGACCTGGAGGTGTATAAGGACAAGTTCCTGATGCTGTTCTACGAGAACGGACTGATGGAGATGTACGATATTGCCAAGGGCAAGCGTTTGGCTGAGAACCGACCCTATAACGATGATATGGCCCGCCACTATTCGGCTTCGTCGCTGGTAATGATGGACAGCACCAAGGTGTACCAGATACGTAACGGTGCCAAGGATGCCATACTGATGCAGTACGACGTGCCACGCAAGGAGTGGACCGAACTGCTGCGCACACCTTACCACCTGAACAGTTTGGTGAAGCACGACTCGCTGCTGTATGTGCCTTGCGAATACGGTTATTGGACAGTACACGAGAGCAGCTACGAGACTAACCATATCGAGGCACTGAGTATTGTGTCCGGGCAGCCGCTCGAAACCGATATCAACGTGATTGCCTTCGACCGCCAGGGTGGTATGTGGGCCGGTACCGAGAGTCGCGGTATACTTTACTCAAGGCCCTACAAACCGCCATTTATACCCTATGCCTGGGGAACACCTACAGCTAACCAGCTGGGCTCTATGATGAGTAACGTAAACCAGTGGCCAAAATTCCGCGACCGCACCGTGAACTGCGTGTTTAAGGATTCGCGAGGCTGGACGTGGGTGGGCACATCGCAGGGCTTGCAGGTGTATCGCCGCGAAAGCGACCTGCTGCCACAGGTTTACACCACCAAGGATGGCTTGTACAACAATATTGTACACTCGATAGTAGAAGACCAAGCCCACCACATCTGGGTGGCTACCAGCTATGGTATATCGGTAGTGCTGTTTGACGAGGATGGCAAGGTACACTTTATCAACAGCTACAACGAGTACGACCATGTGCCTAACGAGGTGTTTGTGAACGGTAAGGCCATGCTGCTGCCCGACGGGCAGATAGCCATGCAGTCGCTCGACCATGTGGTGCTGTTTGATCCTACCAAGATGTCGACACTCGACAACAATTATCCGTTTAAGATTTATCCTAAGCTGATAAAGCTGATGGTTAACGGTATAGATGTGACCCCAACAACCGAGATTGACGGTAAACGTATACTGAATCGTGCCCTGAGTCGTGTCTGGGGCCTGGATCTGAATTACAATCAGAACTCGTTGACGCTGGTGTTCTCGGCTTTGAACTACTTCCGTCCGCAACAGACGTTCTATCGCGTGCGTGTGCTGGGGCTCGACGAGGAGTGGCGCGTACTGTCGCCATTCAGTTCGGATATGGTTGACAAGGATGGCCTGCTGCACCTGCCGCTGATAGCGCTGCGCCCAGGACACTACACCATACAGGTACAAGCATCGTTAGCCCCCGATGTATGGGATACCAGGCCTTACGAGTGGACCATCGACGTGAACGAGCCTTGGTGGCGTTCGGTAGGTCTGTTCGGACTGTTGGCCTTTGTGCTGGTAGTGATGGCGGGTATTAACCTGTTCTACTATATGAAGAATGCCAACCTGCGTGCTATGCGTAACAGCGAGGAGATTGGCCTGATTAACCGTATCTACGCTTTTGTGGACCGTTGTAACACCAGCGCCGAGGTACTGGAGCCTGTGGTTGAGGAATACACTTCGTCACAGCTCGACCCGCAGGTAGAACTGGATGCCGACTTCCTGAAGATATATAAGAAGATTGCCCCTGTGGTAGAGCTTGAGCGCAAGAAGAAAAAGATGACCATGCGCCGACTGAGCAATGCTGCCGGTATGGATGCCAAGACATTCTATCAGGTGATTACCACCAATATATTCAAGAGTCCGCGACCACTGATTAAACAGGCCCGACTGCAGCAGGCCGAGCGCATGCTGCGTAACACCAAGGAGCCGCTTGAGGTGATAGCTGATAAGTGCGGATTTATTTCGGTAAACTTCCTGATATCGCAGTTCTTCCAGGTTTACCGCGTTACTCCCGACCAGTATCGCAGAAAGCGCTAAGGCGCCAAGTGCGGTCGGTAGTGCCCTTGTAATAAACTAAAGCTTGATATTGATTTTCGGTTTGGTAATAGTTGCCCTCGCTGGCTAACTGTTGCCCATCGGCTGTGGTGTACTGGTAGTTGTAATAGCCTTGCTTCTGTAGGATGCTGGCTGTGTACAGCTCGTTCACGGGGTCGTAATACAGCATGTAGTCGTCGGCACCTGTAGCAGTAGTCCAGCGGCCGCTGATGTAGATAGGTCCCTGGCGTGGTACACGCAGGCGGTAGTTTACCCACACATACTGGCCAGTGGTGCTTACCTCGTGGTAGTCGCTGTTGCGGATACAGAAGGCGCCGTTGGCATCCTCGTCGTACAGGTAGTTGGGGCGGGGGGCATCTACAAAGGTGTAGGCCTGATAGTTCTCGCCATCCCAGGTAATGTGGTCGATACCCATGGTGGGATGACTCACATCCAGCACCTCGAACTTACGATACTCGTTGCCCGCATCGAAGATGAGCTCGCGGTTGTGGCTCCACTCCAGACCGTTGCGGGTGGTGATGTTGGGCTTTATGCCCTGGCGCATATTGCGCTGCTGGTGGTTCTGCATCACTACGGCGTAAATCTGCGTATCGGGGTTGGTAACGGGCAGGCTGCCATAGTCGAGCGCCATCGTTACCTGCTGGTGACTCACACGGGTGTCGATATCGGTGTTAGGGGTGCTGCTCAGGCTCAGGCGCATACTCTGCTCGGTAACCATAAACTCGGTTACCAATACCTCGCGGTTGTCGTCGTCCTCGTCCAGAATATACAGGCGGTAGTTGCCACTCATCAGCAGCTGGCAGCGGTCGTTGGGCAGCTGCAGCTGGTAGTGGGTGTAGGGTACGATGGTGTTTATGGAGTGTGCGTAATCCTCGATGGGGTTGCCGTTGAAGCCTGAAAGCCAGTCGCTCTCGAACAGCTCTTCGCTTGGTGTCCAGTCGGCCTCGCAATGCTCCAGGCGATACACGTAGCGATGGTAGTCGTGCGAGAGTTCGTCGAACTCTACCGTCAGCACATCGTCGCTATGCAGGCGCATCACAGGGGCATTCAGCCAGTTCTGGTTCACCATCGTAACCAGCGTCTTAATGTTGGGCTGGTTAATGCGGTTCTCGGCTTGTGCGGCTAATGGCAGCAGCCACAGCAGGGCTAACAGGCAGCGGACAATCATCGGCGGCGCTCAGTAATAATTCCGTGACGATAGGCGTAAAGCAGCTCCTTCAGATCGGCAATCTGTGAGCGCAGCTCCTCGCCCTTATCCGTATCGGCCACCAGCATGCGATGGGCCGACATCTCGATAATCTGTGTGGTAGATTTAATATCTATTTCGCGTGCTATAGCATCGCGGGCCGAGGTGAACGGCTCGTGCTGAACCAGTTGGAAACCGCGCGAGTGATATACCAGGGTGTAGCCGGCAATACCAGTCTCCTTGTGATAGGCCTCGGAGAATCCACCATCAATCACCATGAGCTTGCCGCCTGCCTTGATAGGATTCTCGCCGCTACCGGCATGTACGGGCACGTGACCGTTGATAATATGGCGGTTGTTACCCTTTACGCCAAAGGCATCCAGAATACGGTCGCAAACCTCCTCGCTATCACGCAGCTTAAAGTAATTGCCTTTTTCCTCCTTATAGGTATCCTTATCAACCAGGAAATAGCGTTCGAAAGTGGCCATCTTCGACTTACAGAACAGGGGCGAATCCTTACCGCACCACAGGTACAGGAAGTAGTCGCGGGCGTAATCCTTATCATCCGAATCGTTCTGGAAGGCCTCGCGGATCATCATGCCGATATTGTGCATCAGCTCCTTGCCCGAGTATTTCCTGCCTGGATAGATCTCTATCTCCTTGAGCGAACCATCGTCGTTAAGCGGGATGGCGGCGTGGAACAGCAGGTTGCTGTTGCTGATGGTGTACATGCAGCCGTGCGACAGCAGCGTGTTGATATGCTTGTGCAGCTTTTCGCTGATGCGGAACGAGTGGTGCAGCTTGTGCATCAGGTCGGCCTCCTCGGCGGTAAGCTTGAAGGGATGCGCGGGATCAACGGTGGGGAAGTTGCAGCTCTTCATCTCGTACTCCTTGCGATCAATGGTGCAGTTGCCCCTCTCGTAATCAACTCTACTGAGCATGCAGCGATCCTGCATCTGCCACTCGGGGCGACGGCCGAATATCTCGGCCTCGGTCTTGAACTGCAATACAGCAATGGCCTTGTGCATCTTGGCGGTGAGCTGCTGGGTCTTCTCGTCCATCGTGTTGCCTGGCAGCAGCTTGGGCTGGAACTCCAGGCAGGGGTCGTCGCCATATACGTCGAGCGCAAAAGTGGCCAGCGGCACTAAGTTGATGCCGTACTCCTCGATGGTAGAGAGATTGGCATAGCGCAGACAGAGGCGCAACACATTGCAGATACAGGCGTCGTTACCAGCCGAAGCACCCATCCACAGCACATCGTGATTGCCCCACTGGATGTCCCACGAGTGGTATTGGCGCAGGGTGTCCATGATGATGTGGGCACCAGGACCGCGGTCGTAGATGTCGCCAAGAATATGCAGCTGGTCGATGGCCAGGCGCTGGATCACATTACAGATGGCGCAGATAAAATCATCAGCACGACCTGTAGAGATGATGGTGTTTACAATCACGCTCACGTAGGCGGCCTTATCGTTGTCGCTCAGACTCTCGTGCAGCAGCTCCTCGATAATGTAGGCAAAATCCTGTGGCAGCGATTTGCGCACCTTCGAGCGGGTGTACTTACTGCTCACGTCGCGGCACACTTTTACCAGTTGGTGGATGGTAATGCGGTACCAGTCCTCTATATCTTTTTCCTGGGCCTTAATCAGCTCCAGTTTCTCTTCGGGGTAGTATATCAGGGTGCACAACTCTTTCTTCTCGCTCTCACGGATATCGTTGCCAAACAGCTCGTTTACCTTACGCTTGATGTTACCCGAGGCGTTCTTCAGGATATGGCGGAAAGCCTCGCTCTCGCCGTGAATATCGGCCAGGAAGTGCTCTGTGCCCTTAGGCAGCGCCATGATAGCCTCGAGGTTGATAATCTCGGTTGAGGCGTCGGCAACCGTGGGGAACGATTGTGCTAACAGTTGCAAGTAGTGCAGATCAGTTTCATTGTCGGTAAGATGTTTCATATCTTAAGATGGTTTTTCAGATTGTTACGTAATACGTCGGTCTGTTTATCGTCGAGCGGGTCGATGGGCATGTAGCCCTCGTCTAAAAGAACTTGTTCCTTCAGAACCTGAATCAACCGGGCGGCACGTTTGGTAAGATTGGCATCTTCGAGTGCTTCGGCCAGCTGGTCGTCGTTCACGTTGTCGCGATACAGCTCGCGTGTCAGCTCCATCATGTTCAACAGGGTAGGGGATTTGAGCACCTGACGGATGATACGCATCAGGTAATCGGTCTCGTCGCCCTGATAATCGCCAATCAGTTCCTTGATAGGCTGGGGGCGATGATATTTCTTGGGAAAATAGGCTGCAATCCTCGCAACATCGAGGAGTGGCGATGAGTAGTCGAGTATACGGATGCCGTAGTCGGTGTAGTTGCTGATGTTCTCGTGCTCGGCATATATCAGCAGGCGGCGCCAGTCAATCAGGCGTGCATCCACCTCCTTGGCCTCTTGCTCCACCCAGCGCTTATCGCCCAGAATACCAGCCTTGATAATCACCTTCAGGGCACGACGGGTGAGATCGTCCATCAGTTCGAGGGTGTTCGAGTCGAGTATCTTCTGATAGATGGCAAATGTTTGGGCAGCCATCTCGGCTGTACTGATGGTGTTGGTGGTTACGGCGTTGTGAACCTCTTCTACACGTGGGTTCCACCCAAGGGCCATAAACCCCAGTCGCTCCATCTTGCCCATGGTGATCACGGCATAGGCGCCCTCGATAAACTCGCTCTGTACCAGCGTCATAGCGGCACGCTGCTGGGCGGGCAGCATCTGCAAGGCAAAAGGCTGCAGCTGTCCGTGAGGTGTTACTACGGTGCGTATGTTCAACTTTCTGGCGCAGCGCATGGCTTTGGTCTGCACCATTTGGTTGGCACCGTGAATGTGGATGATATCGGCCTGCACGTCGCGAGCCTGTTGGTAGAAGGATTTGCTGTTATCGGCCACTACCACGGTGGCACTCTGTCGTAATCCCTCTACCAACAGCTGTACATGACGTTGTATCAGCTCGTTATTCTTTGGGTAGATATGTAATATATTCATATCTGCAGAACTGGTTTTTCCAGAAAATGCGCCAACGCAAAGCCTGACGCTGAACAAACGATGGCTTGAGCTCGAAGTACTTCAGCACATCGAAGGCTGCCGATTTCTTGATAACGATAAAATCGTAACGCCCCCAGCGGTAGTGGTGGCGCTTTCGGGTTCTCACCTTCTTGAGTCGGCGCTCTATGCGTGTAACATGGTCACTGGCATCATCTACATCGTAGAACGCCTGCAGTTTAATGCCTTTCTTGGTAAGATAGCCTAACGTCAGGTCGGCCGTATCACTCAGGTTGTCGTTGATGCCCTGCAGGATAGTTTCGTTGACGGGCGCATGACTGGCGTTGGCAAAGATTAGCCAATCGTTTTTAGCTGCCTTGATGCCAATGTTGTAGGCCTGCTTCTTGCTGATGGCATGACCTTCGGATTTTGGCAGAAAGGTGGTATAGAGGTTGGGGTAATCTTTTTTGAGAAGCTTGAGTATATCAGGCGTCTCGTCGGTAGAAGACTCATCTACCACCACAACCTCGTAGCCAGGCTGGTACTGCTGCGTGAGGAAGGCCGTTAGGTTTTCCTGCAGCTCGTACGCCTGGTCGTACACGGTCATGATAACAGAGAATCTCCGTTCGTCTTTATTCATTGTATAATTTTTACATTTTTACATTTTGCTTACAGCTCATCGCTCATGTAGCCCTTTGGCAGGCGGCGACAGTTGTACTGCGACGCCATAATCTCGCCATAGGCACCAGCCGATCGGATGGCCAGCAAATCGCCGCGCTTAGCCTTGTTCAGGTCGATCTGCTTAGCAAACACGTCGGTGCTCTCGCAGATAGGACCTACCACATCATAGGCCTCGGGTGCTTCGTCGCTGGTGATATTCTCGATCTTATGGTATGCCTGGTAGAGTGCCGGGCGGATGAGGTCGGTGAAGCCTGCATCGACAATGGCAAACTTCTTAACTGCACCTTCCTTAATATATAAGGTACGTGTGATAAGGCTACCGCACTGAGCCACAACGGCACGTCCCAGCTCAAAGTGCAGGGTTTGTCCGGGCTGCAGTTTCAGCTTCTTGGCATAGGTGTCGAAGTAAGCCTTGAAATCGGGAATGGGCACACGGTTGGGGTGCGCATAGTCGATACCCAGTCCACCACCCACGTTGATATGCTCAACACGGATGCGATGACTGATAAGCTCCTGCTGCAACTCGTTTACGCGATTGCAGAGTGCCTCGAAATCGCCCATATCCAATATCTGCGAACCAATATGGAAGTGCAAGCCTACAAATTTTACGTTCTCCATCTTCTCGGCCTCGCGAATCACCTTTACCATATCGCCCATAGCGATGCCGAACTTATTCTCGGCCAGTCCGGTGGTGATGTTAGCGTGGGTGTGGGCACCCACATTGGGATTCAAACGGAAAGCCACGCGAGCCACCTTGCCCTTCTGGGCTGCCAGCTCGTTGATAACCTCGAGCTCGGGGATGCTCTCTACGTTAAAACAGAAGATGTCGTTGTCCAGTCCAAGTTTGATTTCCCAATCGCTCTTACCTACACCAGCATAAACGATTTTCTCCTTGGGGAAGCCTGCCTTGATTGATGCTTCAACCTCACCGCCGCTCACGCAATCGGCACCCAGTCCGGCTTCGCGTATGATGCGCAGAATGCGTGGGTTGGCATTTGCCTTCACGGCATAGTGCACTACAAAGCCTTCGTGCTTGCTGGCTTCGTTGTTAATCGTTTGTAGTGTCTGGCGCAGCAGAGATGTGTCGTAGTAGTAGAAAGGTGTCTCCATCTCGTTGAACCTCTCTACTGGGAATATTCCTTTAGCCATTGTCTTGTTTGTCTCTTTCTAATTTCAATTCTTACATTTTTTAATTTTTACATCTTTACTTTTTAAAGATGGTGTCGCTCAGCTTCTGCAGGGCACGCTTCTTATCCTCCTCGCGAATCAGGAACGAGATGTTGTAGTTAGAACCACCGTAGCTTACCATGCGAACGGGGATATCCTTCAGCGCGTCGAGGGCGATAGTCTCGAAGCCAACATTGCTCCAATCCAGGTCGCCAACCACACAGATAATGCACATGTTGGTATCAACGGTAACGGTACCGTACTTCTTCAACTCATCCACAATCTCGCCCAGGTGAGCGCTGTTGTCGATACTCATCGATACACCAACCTCTGAGGTACAAACCATGTCGATAGGAGTCTGATAGCTCTCGAAAATCTCGAATACCTTACGCAGGAAACCTGTAGCCAGCAGCATGCGAGAAGACTTGATTTTGATTGCGGTGATATTGTCCTTAGCAGCGATGGCCTTAATCTTGCCATACTCGGTCTTGTTGCTGATGGTGGTACCCTCAGCCTCAGGATCCATGGTGTTGAGCAAGCGAACGGGGATACCTGCATATTTGGCAGGCTGCACGCAGGTGGGGTGCAGAATCTTTGCACCAAAGTAAGCCAGCTCGGCTGCCTCCTCAAAGTGCAGCTGGTGTACAGGCTCTGTGCCGTCAACCACACGTGGGTCGTTGTTGTGCATACCGTCGATATCGGTCCAGATCTGAATCTCATCAGCACCGATAGCAGCACCAATCAGCGAGGCTGTGTAGTCGCTACCACCACGCTGCAGGTTATCAATCTCGCCATAAGCGTTGCGGCAGATAAAACCCTGGGTAAGGAATACCTGAACACCCTCGTGCTCCTGCATCAGCGCAGCCAGCTTCTCCTTGATATAAACAGGATCGGGCTCGGCATTCTTATCAGTACGCATAAAGTCGAGTGCATTCAGCAGTACGGCCTTGATACCAATCTCGTTCATGTAGTTAACCACCATGTTGGTCGACATCATCTCGCCCTGAGCCACAATACTCTTCTCCTCGAAAGAAGTAAAGAGCTCCTTGGTGAACGAGCGCAGGTAGTCGAACTCGCTCTTCAGGAACTCGCGGGTTGCGGCCTTGGTCTCGTCCTTGCTGTAAAGCTCGTCAACATGCTTGTCGTACTTCTGCTCCAAGCGGTTAATCACCTCGTTAGCACCATCGGGGTTCTTCTTGTAGAGATAGTCGGAAATCTCGACAAGACTGTTGGTGGTGCCCGACATAGCTGAGAGCACTACGAAAACGGGTTCGTTAAACTTGGTAACAAGTGCTGTTACCTCCTTCATTCTCTCTGGTGAGCCGACGGATGTTCCGCCGAATTTCATTACTTTCATAAGCCTTATATATTTTTCAATGTTCAATCTTCAATGTTCAATGTTCAATGATCTCATGCCTTTGGCTTGATAATCACCTGTTCCATTTTGCCATCCTGGCACTGGAAGGCTTTGCCTGGGTACTTGTTTACCAAGCCGATGTTGTGGGTCGACATGATAACGGCAGTACCTGTTTCGGCGATGCTCTTCAGCAGCTGCATAATGCTGTCGGCAGTCTCCTTGTCCAGATTGCCTGTAGGCTCGTCGGCGATGATGAGCTTAGGATGGTTCAAGATGGCGCGGGCGATGGCCACACGCTGCTGCTCGCCACCCGACAGTTCGTTGGGCATCTTAAACAGCTTCTCGTCCAGTCCTATCTGCTCCATCACCTCGCTGATGCGGTTGTTGATGGCATCGTTATCTTTCCAACCTGTGGCCTTGAGCACAAAGCGCAGGTTCTTATATACGGTGCGGTCGCTGAGCAGTTGGAAGTTCTGGAACACCACGCCCAGGTCGCGGCGCAAGCCTGGAATATCTTTTCGACGGATGGTCTTCAGGTCGCGCTCCAGCACAATAGCCTCGTCGGCTTCGTCGACATCCAGTTCGCCGTAGAGTGTCTTCAGGAGCGAGCTTTTACCCGAGCCTACGCGACCAATCACGTAAACCATCTCGCCCTCGTTAACCTCAAGGTTCACCCCCTCGAGCACCTTAATGCCCGAATCCTGGTAAACGTTTACATTCTTATACGATATCAGCATACCTAATGCTTAATGTTTAATCTTTAATGTTTAATGTATAATGTTATTTCATCTTGCCTGCAGCTTTAGCTTCGCGGCGCTGCTTGTCCCAGTTGGGATCGTGGCGCTTGTGCAGCTCGTCGGCCACCTGCTCTATACGCAAACCCTTGCTGGTGAGCAGTACGGTGAGGTGATACAGCAGGTCGCTGGCCTCGTAAACCAGGTGCTCGTCGGTACCGTTAGTAGCCTCGATCACTGTCTCCAAAGCCTCTTCGCCCACCTTCTGGGCAATCTTGTTGATACCATCCTTAAACAGTTTGGTGGTATAGCTGCCCTCGGGCATCTCCTGATGGCGCTTGTCGATA
The DNA here is from genome assembly GCF_900107775.1 of Xylanibacter ruminicola. GTDB lineage: Bacteria > Bacteroidota > Bacteroidia > Bacteroidales > Bacteroidaceae > Prevotella > Prevotella ruminicola_C. The sequence goes on along the minus strand of NZ_FNRF01000004.1, from coordinate 224,902 downwards.
AAGTCCTGCAACTCGGTCAGGAATGTAACACCGCTGTCGTTGGTCTCGCCCCAACAAGTGTCGGTACCTGTGTGACAGGTTGGTCCGTCGGGGGTTGCCTTCACCAGCAGGGTATCGTTATCGCAGTCCACTTTGATATCTACCAGATGCAGGAAGTTGCCGCTGGTCTCGCCTTTGGTCCAAAGGCAGTTACGACTGCGACTCCAGAATGTAACCTTCTTGGTATCGATGGTTTTCTGGTAGGCTTCCTCGTTCATATAGCCCAGCATTAGCACGTTCTTAGTCTGGGCATCCTGGATAATAGCGGGCACTAGGCCTCCGCTCTTTTCAAAATCTATCTTCATTTTTTAATTTTTACATTTTTGCATTTTTACATTCTTACGTTGATGCCTTCAGCCTTCAGGTAGGCTTTCAGTTCGGGGATGGGAATCTCGCCGAAGTGGAACACACTGGCGGCGAGGGCGGCATCGGCATGACCATCGATAAAGGTATCGCGGAAATGCTCTTTTTTGCCTGCACCACCGCTGGCGATGATGGGGATTGAGAGGTTGTCGGCCAACTCGCGCAGAGCCTCGTTGGCATAGCCTTCTTTCACACCGTCGTGATCCATACTGGTAAACAGTATCTCGCCTGCACCACGCTCCTGGGCCTCGTGTGCCCATTCAAACAGGCCGCGCTCAGTACGCTCGCGTCCGCCTTTCAGGTAGCAATGCCAGCCATCGGCATCAAAACGGGCATCGATGGCCACAACGCATACCTGCGAACCAAAACGACTGGTAATCTCGCTAATCAGTTCGGGGCGGCGGATGGCAGCGCTGTTCACGCTCACCTTATCTGCTCCGGCATATAACAGGCGCTCAACATCAGCCAACTCGTTAATGCCACCACCCACAGTAAAGGGGATATTTATCTCTTTGGCCACACGTGTTACCATATCGGTAAACGTTTTGCGGCCCTCGAAGCTGGCGGTGATATCCAGGAAGCAGAGCTCGTCGGCACCTTGCTCGCTGTAGGCCTTACCCAGTTCAACCGGGTCGCCAGCCGAGCGCAGGTTTACAAAGTTGGTGCCTTTAACGGTCTCACCGTCTTTTACATCCAAACAGGGTATGATTCGTTTTGCTAATCCCATAATCATTTATTTAGTTTGATCAGTTCGCGAAGGTCAATCTTACCTTCGTAAATGGCCTTGCCGAACACAACGGCTGGTACGCCGATAGCTTCGAGGGCCTTGATATCTTCGATACACGATACACCGCCACTGGCAATCAAGTGCAAATCGGGATACTCTTTCATTACACTAGCGTAGAGCTCGAAGGCTGGACCGCCGAGGGTGCCGTCTTTCGAAATCTCTGTGCACAATACGTTCTTCACACCAGCATTCACGTATTTCTTGAGGAAAGGCAGCAGGTCTTCTTCCGAATCCTCCTTCCAGCCGTTGATGCTGATTTTGCCATTGCGCACATCGGCACCCAGAATCATGCGGTCGGGACCGTATTTCTGTAGCCACCAGGTAAACAGGTTGGGCTGGGTAACAGCAATAGAACCAACGGTTACCATCTGTGCGCCAGCATCAAAGGCAGCCTCGATATCGGTATGGGTCTTAATTCCACCACCGAAATCTACTTCGAGTGATGTTTCTGACGTGACCTGAGTGAGCACCTTGCTGTTAACAATATGTTTTGATTTGGCGCCATCAAGATCTACCATGTGCAGACGCTTAAAGCCGATGCGTTCAAACTCGCGGGCCATCTCTAATGGCTCGCCGTACTCGGTTTTCTGGTCGTAGTCGCCCTTGGTCAGTCGTACACACTTACCAGCAATAATGTCGATAGCGGGAATCAGTTCAATCATAAATCGATGAAGTTTTTAATGATTTGTTCACCCACCTTACCACTTTTTTCGGGGTGGAACTGGCAGGTATAGAAATTATCCTTGTGCATAGAGGCCGAGTAGGGCAGAATGTAGTCTGCCGTAGCGATGGTCTCGTTACACACAGGCACATAGTAGGAGTGTACAAAGTAAACGTAAGGGTGCTGGCCTAAATTTTTTAGAATCGGGTTATCGCTTACCCGCAACTCCTGCCATCCCATGCAAGGTACCTTATCCTCATGGCGCTGGGGCTGGAAACGTTTTACTTCGGCATCAAAAATGCCTATACACTCGGTATCGCCCTCCTCAGAGTGGCGACATAATAGTTGCTGACCTACGCAGATGCCGAAAACGGGCTGCTTCAGGTCGCGTATCAGCAGGTCGAGCTTGCGGGCACGCAGATAGTCCATCGCTTCGCCAGCATGACCCTGTCCAGGAAACAGCACCTTATCGGCCTTCATCAGCAGTTCGGCATCGTCGGTCAGCGTGGGTTCTATACCCAGGCGCTTCAGTGCGTTCACCACCGAATAGATATTTCCTGCGTTATATTTTACTATTGCTACATTCATGAGAAAATAATCGTCTTGTTCTTGTATGTGAGGATTTTGCGCTGGATGTGCTTGCTCACAGCGTGTGAGAGCACGATTTTCTCCAAGTCCTTACCCTTCAGCACTAAGCTCTCGGGGGTGTCCTTGTGGGTAATGCGGGTAACATCCTGCTCGATGATTGGACCGGCATCCAGCTCGGCTGTAACATAGTGGCTGGTGGCACCGATAATCTTTACACCGCGCTCGTAAGCCTGATGATAGGGCTTGGCACCGATAAAGGCAGGCAGGAACGAGTGGTGGATGTTGATGATATGATGCGGATACTCGGCTATCATCTCGTCGCTGATAATCTGCATATAGCGGGCCAGCACGATAAACGAGATATCCTCTTTCTTCAGCAGCTCCATCTCGGCCTTCTCTACCTCCTCCTTGTTACTGTGGTCTTTCTTAATGCTCCACACGTAGTAAGGTATGCCAAACTGCTCGGCTACGTAGCGCAAATCCTCGTGATTAGATACGATACAAGGAATGTCGCACTTAAACTCGCCAGCCTTCCAACGTGCCAGCAAGTCGTACAGACAGTGACTCATCTTACTAACGAAGATAGCCATACGTGGACGCTTATCGCTGAAGTACAAGCTGAATTTCATTTGGTAACGCTGCGCATAAAGGGTGGTGATGTACTCGTAAATCTTGTCGCGAGGAATCATAAATCCTTCCAGTTCCCACTCAATACGCATAAAAAACATGCCGTCCACCTTGTCAACATACTGATCCAGGTAAACGATATTTCCCTTATTATCGGTGATAAACTTAGTTACTTCCGAAATAATGCCCTGCTGATCGGGGCAGTGGAGTAGCAGAATTGCTGTTGTTTCCATCTCTACATCTTTATTTTTTTACCTATAAAATTCAAGGTGCAAAGATAAATAAAAAGATTGTAAAAACTGCCGAAATTTGAATAAATATCTAAACTTTGCCAAAAATAGTGCTCTAAATCGTAAAATATGCGTTTTTTTTGCTAATTTTGCAGCCGAATTGATAGTAAATAACACGAAATTGTATCATTATGGAATATATGTCGCAAGAAGGCTGGGACAAGCTCGTAGCCGAATTGAAACAACTGGAGACGGTAGATTTACCTGCTTGTAAGGATGCCATCAGCGAGGCGCGTGATAAGGGCGACCTGAGCGAGAACTTTGAGTATCATGCAGCCAAGCGCGAGCAGGGCCGCCTGTTGGGTCGTATCAGCTTTCTGCAGAAGGTGCTCGAGAATGCACGCGTGATTGATACCTCGCTGTTGGGTAAGGATTGCGTGGGACTTCTGAGTAAGGTTGAGATGACCAATTTAAATAACAATGCTAAGATGACTTACACCATCGCCAGTCCCCACGAGGCAAACCTGCGCGAGGGTAAAATCAGTATCAAGTCGCCTATCGCTCAGGCCCTGCTGAATAAGAAGGTTGGCGATGTGGTAGAGGTACGTGTGCCCGCTGGTATGGTGAAGCTTAAGATTGAGAATATCACAATGGAATAATTAACACAAAAATTATGAAAAAGATTGTATTGATTACAGGTGCCACAAGTGGCATTGGTGAGGCTTGTGCCCGCAAGTTTGCCCAGAATGGCGACAAGGTGATTTTGACTGGACGTAATCAGGCCCGTATGACTGTGATTGCCGACGAGCTGAAGGCCCAGGGTGCCGAGGTGCTTACCTTGATGTTTGACGTGCGCGACCGTGAGGCTGCCCGTCAGGCTATCGAGAGTCTGCCTGCTGAGTGGCAGGAGATCGACGTGCTGGTGAACAACGCCGGACTGGCCTTAGGTCTGGAGCCCGAATTCGAGGGTAACAGCGATGATTGGGACGGTATGATTGATACCAACGTAAAGGGACTTCTGACTATGACCCGCCTGATTGTGCCTGGTATGGTGGCACGTGATCGCGGACATGTGATTAATATGGGTTCGGTAGCTGGTGATGCTGCCTACGCTGGCGGTAACGTGTACTGTGCTACCAAGGCTGCCGTTAAGGCGCTGAGCGATGGACTGCGTATCGATGTGGCTAACACCGCCGTACGTGTAACCAACCTGAAGCCCGGACTGGTAGAGACCAACTTCAGCAACATCCGTTTCCACGGCGACGAGGAGCGCGCTGCCAATGTATATAAAGGTATCAAACCTCTTACCGGCGACGATATTGCCGATGTAGCTGTTTACGCTGCAAACGCTCCCGCTCACGTGCAGATAGCCGAAGTGCTGATTCTGGCTACCCATCAGGCAAGCGGAAGCGTGATTGTTCGCAAATAAAATCTATGCGGCTGCGCTGTTTATTGCGCGGTGGCTTGTTTCATCCCCTCAACAAACTTGGCTTGTAACTGTGCGGCCAGTAGGTTGTGGGGATTTAATTTGAGTGCTTTCTCAAAGTTCTGCAGCACATCCAGATAGTACTTCTGTCCGTTTTGGGATGGGTTCTGCACAATACGCGTCATGTACAGGAAACCACGCAGGGTACATAGATCCGACTGGTCAGTACCTTCCATCTGTGCCATCTGCTCGATGGTCTGTTCGGCCTGTGCCAGCATCGGCTCTGTCTGGGCTGCATGCGGGTTGGTGATGGCGAAATTCAAACTGGCCAAAGCCAACTTGTACTTAGGTGCCACGCTGTCGGGCTGCATGGCCTCCAGGCGCTTCAGCATGCCAATCTGGTTCAGCATCTCATCGGCCGATGGCTGCTGTGCCTGTTGGGCATTCAGGTTCATCACGCTTGCAAAAACTAACACTACTGTAGCAACTACGTGCTTAGAAATTTGATACATCATAAGCTTTATTGTTTTTAAGTGAAACTAAAACTGTTATATAAAAAAATCTGTCGCGATTGGAGATGATGCCCCTTCCCTGGGCATCGTAACGATGAATGTTGGTGCGGCCCAACACGTTGTTCAGCGAGGTGTAGATAATCACCTTGGGACTGAGCAGATACGTCAGGTTTACATCTACGCTGTTGTAATGCGGGGTGGTGCCCTGGGCAAAATGGCGCCCTGTGGCATAGCTCTCGGCCACACCTAAGATACATTTGCCAATGCTGTATTTTGCTGACAGGCGTAGGTTGTGTCGCGAGGCAAAGCTGGGTGTGCACAGTTCGGTATAATCCTGATACAAGCGCTCCGAATCGTTCAGCGAGTAGGCCAGGGTGGTAGTCAGGCGTGGCGAGATGGAGTGATCTTCTACATAGATATCTACACCCTTGCTGGTGCCGTAACCCTCGGCCTGCCACTGGTTCTGCTGCCATAAAGGCAGATGGCGATAACGCTTGTAATAAGGCTCGATACGCAGCAGGCTCGATGTGCCTTTGTACTGCATGCTCAGTATCAGGTGGTCGGCTGTGCTCTGCCCTAAGGTGTAATCGCTCTGGGCCAGCTGGTCGTCGTTAGGTGTCTGACTGTATCGGCCTGCCACCAGCGATACCTGCCACTGCTTGTTGGGTATATAGCTTAGCGTGGCGCGTGGCATCAGCTGCCAACGGGTGCGCATCAGTTCGGCACGGGCCGAGAGGTTTACAAATACCTTTGGCATCACACGCAACTGGGCATCGGCATGGGCACCAAATATGTTGTAATCAAGGGTGTACTGATAAGGCATGAAGTCCAGCGTGCTGTGGCGCAGGTAGTCTTCAATACCTGTCGACAGCTTCAAGCGGTCGTTTACCACCTTGCGCAGTTCGGCTTTCAGGTGTACCTCGTTGCGATGGTTGCGGTAGTGGTCACCAGCGCTTACGGCATCGTCGATATGGTTCCAAACACTCGAGTTGGCTATGCCTGCAAACAGCGTGGTGCCGCGAGCGATAGGTGCCTTGTAAGTCAGGTTGGCATAGATGTTATGCTCCTTCAGACTCAGATGGCGATCGTCCTCGTGCAATCCTACCGAAGTCAGGTCGTAACCCACGTACGATTTCAGCACGCCGCCACGTGTATATTCCTTTTTATATTGCGCTTCGCCCGAAAGCTTGCGATAAGGTCGGGTAAAATCCTGGCGCTGGGTAAACAATCGGTCGTACAGGGCCATGCTGGTATAAGTGGCGTTAAACGATAGGGCGCTGTTGGTAAAGGTTTTGGTACCGCCTATATTCCAATCTACCAGCGAGGCACTTACACCCAACTTATCGCTGGTAGCCATATCGGTAGTCTCCATTGGCAGCACGGCACTCAGCGCCTGTCCGTACTCGCCGTTGTAGCCACCTAAAGTAAAATTGATGCCCTTAAACAGAAATGGTGAAAAGCGGCCACGCACGGCGGTATTCTCGGTATTGGTGCTGTAGGGCACCAGCACGTGCATGCCGTTAACAAATGTCTGGCACTCGTCGCTTTCGCCACCACGTACGTACAGCTTGCCGTCTTCGCCCACCTTCTGGGTGCCGGGCAGCGACTGCAGGGCGGCTACCACGTCGCCACATGAGTTGCCACTCATCACCACATCCAGCGCGTCCATCGTTTTAAAACCGTCGCTCTTGCCAAAGCTGTAGGTGCTGGCTGTTACCACCACCTCGCTGATGGCTGTGGCACGTTCCTGCAGGCGTACATTTATATCCTTCAGTGTGCTTACAGGGGCGGTGCGGGTGTAGTCGTCGTAACCCATATAGGTCACCTTCAGTGTTACGTCGCCCGTCTGGGTGGTCTTAAAACTGAATCGACCTAAGGTATCGGTCAGACATCCGTCTATCGTACCTACAATAAATACATTGGCGGCGGGCAGGGGGGCGCGTCCGTCAGTAACTGTTCCCGTTACGGTGGTTTGTGCGGCCAGGTTGCAGGCCCAGAGCAAACCGATGATGATATGTGCAAACTTCTGTTTCATGCCGCAAATGTACGGCACGTTTTTCATAGTTCCAAATTTTGCTGACCATCAGCTAAAACTACTGACGGAAAGCTAGCTGCGCTGACGAATGACGCGTTTTGAGGACGAATGACTAAGCAATAAAATCCTTCAGCCGGGGTACGTATTGGCGCGATACAGGTATGGTGGTATAGCTGTTTGTAAGGCGCAACTGGTAACCGTTGCTGTTGCCCTTGGCCTGGGTGATATTATTCACGTTTACCACAAACGATCGGTGGCACTGAAAGATATTCTCGTACTGTCGCAACTCGTCGATGGCTGCCGATAGGGTGGTGTGCAGTTCAACGGTGGTTGGCTTGTTGTCGCGCAGGTAACACACGGCAATATTGTTTTTCTGCGCCTCAATATATAATAGGTTATTAATGGGCAGCTCCAGATCGTTGCCACGCACGTTCTGGTCGTGTATCGTGATAGTAATGTCGCGCTGTTCCTCGGTGGTATTACTTAGCAGTGCTTCCATCTGGTGCTTCAGATAGCGGTTGTACTCTATGCCTACCGATATGGCTGTGATGGCGGCGCCTATAATCAATGTCCACCACAGGAACTGAAGGAACACGCCCGCACTGAAGGGCACGCTGAACATCAGTACCAACAGCATGAAATTGCCGATGGCAATAAACAGTATCAGTCCTAACACCGCTGCAGCATCGTGCCATACGCGCAGGGTATTAACCAGTTTGGGTAAGTTTTGCATCACCGTGTAGCCGTACACTATGTAGCACACCATCGTTACCAAGCCGAAAGCGGCTGCCACCAGGCATTTGTTGCCCTGATACTGACTGAATCCGAATGGTTGCAGTAAGTAGAGTATGGCCCAGATAATCACACCGTATATCACACTGTCTCTCAACCAGTGTTTGCTTTGCCCAAAGGGGTATTTTCGTGTCAACAGATTCTTCATCCTGCGTTAAAGTTTCAAGTTTCTGGCCACAAAGGTACAACTTTTTCGTAAATTCCTCAAAGAAATAGGGATTTTCCTATCCGTCGTATCGAAAATTTTCGCATCTTTGCACCGTTGAATCAATCAAAACATTAAAGCGTATGAAAGAGAATCGACTGATTGCATCGGCACTGATAGCTATAGGCATCGTGCTTTTGGGTGTGTTTATCAAGGCTGGTATTGATAACTTTGCCAACAAGGATCGTAAGGTAACGGTTAAGGGCCTGGCCGAGCGCGAGGTGCCTGCCGATAAGGTTACATGGAGCATTGGCACCAAGGTTACTGGTAACGACCTGCCCCTGCTGTACGAGAACATTAACCTGCAAACCAACAAGATTAAGAAGTTCCTGACCCAGAACGGACTCGAAGAGAAGGAGATAACGGTGAATCCGCCTACCATCAGCGACTTGGAGGCACGCGAGTGGGGCGACAACCAGAAGAACTTCCGCTACATTGTTAATACCACTATTACTGTGGCCACCAACAAGGTAACCGAGGTTAATAAGGCCATCTTTAAGCAGGCCGAACTACTGAAGCAGGGTGTGGCTATCGAGAACAGCAATCCGCAGTACGAGTATGCCTCGTTCCAGCAGATGAAGCCTGAGATGATGGCCGAAGCTATTAAGAATGCTCAGAAAACCGCCGTGCAGTTTGCTGAGGCCAGCAATAGCGAGCTGGGACAGATTCAGACAGCCGGTCAGGGCCAGTTCGAGATCGAGGATCGCGATCAAAACACACCTTACATCAAGAAACTGCGCGTGGTAACCACCATTACCTATTCGCTCAAAGATTAATCAGCACCTATTGGTGTTTCAGATAATCGCTGGGCGAGGTGCCGTAGGTATCACGGAAGTATTGAGCAAACATCTTTGGCGAGAGTCCCACCATGTTGGCCACCTCAGAAATATTGGTGCGCCCCTGGTCCAGGAGGCTCTTGCCACGCTTGATGCGGATGGTTCGGATAAACTCTATTGGCGACTTGCCCACGATGGCCATTAGTTTTTTGTAGAGTGTGCCGCGTGTCATGCCCAGATTGCTACTAAGCTGTACTACCGAGTAGGCCGGATTGCTGATGTTGGCCTCTACCTCTGTCAAAACATGACTGATAAGCTCTTCGTCGAGCGAGCTGACGGTAATCTCGCTTGGGGTGATGTCGATACCCGTAGCCACCTGCTGGTGTACATGTTGTGTCCACTCCAGAATCTTGCTGATACGTAACTTTAGCACATTAAGACTGAAAGGCTTGGTAAGATAGTCGGCCACGCCTTCCTGCAGTCCTGCTACGATATCCTCCTCGCTGCTCTTGGCTGTGAGCAGGATAACGGGTATGTGCGAATAACGGATGTTTTTGCGTATGTGTTGTACCAGTTCCATACCATCCATTACAGGCATCATCACATCGCTTATAATCATGCTAACACTATCGTTCTTGGCCAGCTGTTCTAATGCCTCCTTGCCGTTGGCTGCTAAAAGCACTTGGTACTCGTCGCTCAAACTGCGCTGTAGAAACAGGCGCGCATCCGAATTGTCCTCAACTACCAGAATGGTGAGTTGTTTGGGTGAATCGCTTACTGTTTGTGGGGTGGGGATGGTAGACAAAGCAGGAAAATCCTCGTTCTGGCTGGAACTTGCAGCTGTGGGCTCGGTGTATGGCAGTTTGATGGTAAATATGGTGCCTACAGGTTTGTTGTCGGTCACCTGGATGCTGCCGCCCATCATCTCTACATACAGGCGTACAATGTGCAGTCCCAACCCGCTGCCCTCTTGCTCTTGTCCGTGCGTTTCCTGTACAAATCGGTTGAAAATGCTGCGTTTATTCTTGATACCAATGCCAGTATCGGCCACATTAAGCGTAATCTGACTGCCGTTTCGAGTCATACTGATAACAATGCTGCCGTCCTCGACATTATACTTGCAGGCATTCGACAGCAGGTTGGTGATAATGCGGCGCATCTTATTCTCGTCGAATGCCATCTCGATGGGGTCTTCGGGCAGTTGTAACTCTATTTTTATTTGCTTGCGGGCGGCATAGTAGTCGAAACCATGAACGGTTTGGCGCACAAAGTTTACCAGTTCGCCATGACTCAGCTTCAGTTTTTCCTTGCCCTCGTCGAGGCGGCGGAAGTCGAGTAGTTCGAGTACTAAATCGTAGAGCTGGTGGGCATTTTGCCACGCCACATCAATTTCTGTTCGTACAGCAGCAGGCAGACTGGCATCGCGAATCTTCTCGAGTGGTGCCATTACCATGGTGAGTGGCGTTTTAATATCGTGGCTGATGTTGGTAAAGAAGCTGATTTTCTGTTCCTCCATCTCGTACTTCTTGTGATTCAGTTCCATCTGTTTTATGGCCAGTTCGCGCTTTTGGCGACGACGCATGGCGCGCCATGCCAGATAGATGGCAACTATCAAGAATAGCAGATAGCACAGTATGAGTGGTTGTGATAGCCAAATGGGTGGTAGAACCTTAAAGGTTAGTTCGCTCACCTCGGTAACAGCCATGCCAGGCAGTTCGGCTTTTACCTGTAGCACATGGGTGCCAGGTATGAGTGATGCAAAATACAGCATGTTACTGGGCGCACGCATCCACTCCTTGTCGCCCTTAAAGCGGTACAGATAGCGTGCCTTATGGCTAAGTACGGGCACCATCATTGATATGGATACACCTAGACGCTCGCCATAGTCGATGGTAAGGTTGTGGGGCGATTTTACCACAGGATTGCCGTTAATACGGAACTCAGTAAACATGACATGGGGTAGGGGCGGCGAATAGGAATTGTGGCTAAACATCTGGTTTGAATTGGCTGGAATGTTGATGTAGCCAGTAAGACTACCTAACAGTACGTTGCCACCTTTGGTAGTAAGAGCTGCATTATTTGAGAAGATAATATTGTGCAAACCATCCGAATCGAAGTATGGACGGCACTTATACTCGCCGTTGATGGTGCTGATGGATGTAAGTCCGTTGTCGGTACTGGCCCAGATTGTGCCACCTGTAGTAGCCAGTGCACGCACTACATTGTTGGTTAAGCCTTGTTCTGAGGTGATATGCGTAAGCTTCTTGTCTTTTATCCACAAACCATCGCGGCTGCCTATCCACAGCCTTCCGTTGTTATCAACCAAGAGCGTGGTGGCATTAACATGCTGCAGACTGTCGAGCAAACGGTCGTTAACAAACGAGTTGTGCTGGCAATCGTAGGCTGCAAGACCTACCGATGTGCCTATGTATAAGCGATCGGTTTTGGTGTCGTAGGTAAGGCACAGTATGCCATCGGAACGTAATGTCGAGTTGCCAGCTGTGTAGTTGGTAATCTTTTTATCGGCTGTAATACGTACCACGCCCTGATCTACTGTAGCTACCCAAAGTGCGCCATGACGATCGGTGGCAATGGCCTTTACATAGCGCAGACGATCGTATTCGGGAAACAGACGTACAAAACGCTGTCCGTTAAACTGCGAAATGCCACCACCATACGTGCCTGCCAAAATGTTGCCTTGCGCATTGCTGATAAGGGCTGTAACGTTATCGGATGGTAGTAGGCCTTGCTTGGCCGTGTAACTGGTGTTACCCCTCATAATACCGCCGCCATCAAAACCTATCCACAATTGTCCTTGGGCATCCTCCATCAGGGCACTAACATCCTCGTGGTTGTCGGTAGATATGTGGATAAACTCCGGACTGTTTAAATCGGCATATGCAGCACCAAGTTTGGCCGAACCGGCCCAAATAGTGTTGTTGGGGTCGACGTAAAGGCAGGTAATGTGGCTGCTGGTGGGGCGGAACGCACTTACGCGTATAACTTGCCCATGACCAGCCATTACATATACACCGTGATTGCCGGTGCCTACCCACAAGCGGCCCTCGCGGTCCTCAGCTATGGCGTTTACAGTAACGCCGCTGCCCAGGTTTAGCAGAAACTGTGACTGCTGCCACTGGCCACTATCCAACGAATAGCGCCACAGCGAGCCTATGGGTTCGTGCCCGTGATATATCCACAGATTCATGCGACTGTCCATCATGGCGCGGCTGTCGCGGCTGTCAACAGCATAGCGAGGGTGCTGGGTAAGATAGATAAGCCGGTTATAATCGCCGCTTACCTTATATATTTTATAGTCGGTGGTAACCACGAGTGTTGCCCCGTTTTTTGATGCGATGTGTAATATGGGCGACATACGTCGGCAGTCGATATGGCTTAACCGCTCGTTGCCGTAGTTGTAATGGTATAGTCCGCGTTCGGATACCACCCATAGGTTACGTTCGTCGTCCACATAGAATAATCTGATTTTCTCGCCCTCAATGCCCATACGTTGCAGTTGGCTAAGTCCGTTGTTTCGCCATGCCAGCTCGTTGCGTTCGAAGATGAAAATCATTCCTGAGGCAATCATCCACAGGGTGCTGTCGGCAGTTTCGCGCACCATATCCACATCGCCCGACCAGGCTCCCCACTTCTGTGGTTGGAAATTCATGAATCGGTAGCCATCGTAGCGGCTCAAACCGTTAATGGTTGATAGCCACATATAGCCTTCGCTGTCGGTTGTTATGTCGCGTACATAGTTATCTGCCAGTCCGCTTTTTACGTCAACCGTATTGAACAGCCATTCTCTTGCCTGAGCCGTTTGCCACGCAAACAACATGCTTATTGTCAGGATTATGGATCGGAACATAAGTAATATTCATTTTGTTTAGTAGATGCAAAAGTATTAAAAATAGTTCGATATGCAATAATAATAATCTAGTTTATCGATGTGCGATAGGTTTTTTTAACTATTTTTATCCCAAATGTATCTGATGACGCCCCAAATGTATCCAAGATACAAATGAGATAGTATCGGATACATAAACAAATAATTCGGTAGCACATATTACTTATCTTTGCAACACTGTAAACTGTATGAATCATATATTTAACTAACAAATTAATTTTTTTCTTTTAACTAATAACCAGATGAAGAAAAGTAAATGTTATCTATTAGGTATCTTGGCACTATTGTGCCTTATGCCTGCTAAGGTGTTTGCCCAAAGTCTGACGGTGGAAGGAACAGTAAAGGATGAGACGGGAGAACCGCTCATTGGTGTTTCTATTATTGTTCAAGGCAAGGGAACAGGTGCCATCACCGATTTTGATGGTAACTTCCGTATTCCATCTGTTAGTCAGGGAGCAACACTCGAGTTTTCGTATGTGGGCTATCTTACCCAGAGCCATAAGGCAAGGGTTGGCCACATGAACGTAGTAATGCAACCCGACACCAAGACCCTTGAGGAAGTGGTAGTTATTGCCTACGGACAGCAGAAGAAGGTAACTATTACCGGATCTGTATCAGCTGTAGGAGGAGATGAACTGCTTAAGTCGCCGGTTGCCAACGTGGGTAACGCCCTACAGGGTAAGCTGCCAGGTATCTCGGTTGTTCAGCCATCAGGTATGCCTGGTGCCGATGAACCCGTGATTCGTGTGCGTGGTACGGGTTCGCTGAACAGTGCTGAGCCACTGGTGCTGGTGGATGGTGTAGAGCGTTCGTTCGGTCAACTCGACCCAAATGAGATTCAGGACATCTCAATTCTGAAGGATGCTTCGGCCACAGCCGTATTTGGTGTACGTGGTGCTAATGGTGTTATCCTGGTTACTACCAAGCGTGGTACTGCAGGTAAGGCTTCGGTTTCGGTATCTGCTAGTGCTGCCGTACAGCAGATTGCCAAATTCGTAGATTTTGCTGATTCTTATACCTATGGTAAGATGTGGAACTATATGGCTATTACCGATGCCCTGCCTATGAGTCAGTGGCCTGGCACTGCCAATATTAAGGATTACACACCTTATGCCGATGCTGGTATCCGTTTCAGTCAGGATGTGATGGAGCATTTCCGTACAGGCGACATGCCTGTTACCTTCCCAAGCACCGACTGGATTGGTTATATTATGAACGATGCTGCTTGGCAGGAGCAGGTAAACGTGAACGTGAATGGTGGTACTGAAAAGGTAAGATACTTTGTATCAACTGGTTTCCTGAACCAGAACTCGCTGTTCAAGACCTTCTCTAATAATAAGGACGAGACCTTTAAGTACAATCGCTTTAACTATCGTGCAAATCTTGATATCAACGTATCAAAGTACAGTCAGTTGGCTCTTACATTGGGTGGTCGCGTTCAGAACCGTACTACGATGGGACAGGGCGAAGGTTTCTTATTCCGCTACCTGCAGGGTGCCACACCTTATGCTGGTATTGGTGTTGACGACCAGGGGCGCCATATTGTAGCTGATGAGAACTTTGTTGGTCCGTACGATCGTGATGCCCTGTCGAACTACTATGATCTGGGTTATCAGAACGAAAGTACAAATGTGCTTAACCTCGACTTGCAGTACAAGCTCGACATGAGCTTTATCACCCCAGGTCTCGACTTTAAGATTAAGGGTTCATATAATACAGAATATACTGCGCGTAAGAACCGCCAGAACGGATATGGTACAGGTGTAACTTATGTGGCTACGATTGTTGACGGCCAGGAGGTGCTGCGCAAGGAGAATATTACTTGGCCATTACCTTATAGCGAGGCAAAATGGGGTAGCCGTAACTGGTATGCCGAGGCCAGCTTAAACTACGCTCGTAAGTTTGGTAAACACAACGTAGGTGCATTGTTGCTTTACAACCAGAGCAAAACTTACTATCCTTGGGACTCTGATGGTAGCATTTACCAGTCGATTCCAAAGGGTTATGTGGGACTGGTTGGACGTGTAACCTACGATTACGATACTCGTTATATGATCGACTTTAATATCGGTTACAACGGATCGGAGAACTTTGCCGAGGGCAAACGCTATGGTACATTCCCATCGTTCTCGTTAGGATGGATTCCTTCAAGCGAGAAATTCTGGGAACCTCTGAAGAAATATTTTGGCTACCTTAAACTGCGTGGTTCGTGGGGTAAGGTTGGTAACGACAATACCAATGGTCACCGTTTCCTGTATCTGCCAGGTGCATGGACGTTCTATCAGGGCTCTATGACTGGTAATACACGTTTGCGTGGCGCAAACTTTGGCCAAACTGGTAATACATGGCTTAAGGGTGTATATGAGTTAACTGCTGGTAACCCCAACGTAACATGGGAGACTGCTACTAAGATAAACCTTGGTTTGGATGCTGCATTCATTAACGACCGCCTGAGTTTGAATCTCGACTTCTTCTGGGAGGACCGTAAGGACATCCTTGAGAGTAATGCCAGCACACTGCCTGCTATTACAAGTCTTGTAGCCAGCTATGTTAACCATGGTCGTGTAAAGAATCATGGTTATGAGATTACACTGAAATGGGCCGATAATATTGGTGATGTGCGCTATCAGATTTCGCCAAGCTTTGCCTACGTAAAGAATAAGGTAATTGATATGTACGAGGTTCCACCCATGTACGACTATCTGAGCAGAATCGGTCTGCCAGTGGGACAGCGCTTCGGTTACGATCTGTTTGAGTTCTATCAGCCAGGAACCGAGGCCCGTTATAAGGAGGCCTATGGCGTAGATATGCCTGACCAGATGATTGAACTGAAATATGGTGATGCCGTTTACGTTGACCTGAACGACGACGGTGTGATTGACCAGAACGATCAGAAGCCTCTGGGCTATACTGATAACCCTGAGATTACATGGAGTGTAAATGCGAGTCTGAACTGGAAGGGACTCGACTTCTCGATGCTGTGGGTAGGTGCCGACCATGTAAGTCGCACACTCGATGGCTACTTCCGTCCGCAGTTCGGCTCAACCAACACCTCTGCTTTAGCACAGTGGGTAGCCGACAATTCTTGGACCGAGGATAATCCTGATGCCATCCTGCCACGTATCTCAATGACCAACCGTGTGCATAACACCCGTAATTCGCGTGCATGGGTTGTTGACTCTAAGTATGTACGCCTGAAGAACGTGGAGATTGGTTATACTATCAATAAGCCCAAGTTCTTACCACTGCTTAACTACGTAAGATTCTATGCATCGGGCCAGAACCTGCTGACATTTGCCGACTTTAAGGGTAACGACCCTGAGGCTCCTGGTTCAGGTCTTGATTATGGTGTACGCTATCCTATGACGCGTGTGTATAACTTTGGTGTACAAGTTAACTTCTAATGAATTGTAATATTGAAGATTATGAAAAAGATATTTAATTACATGATGGCTCTGGGGATATCCACTGGTATCTTCTCGGCCTGTGTCGATGATATCAATGTGGGTAATGCTTTTCTGGAGAAAGCGCCAGGTGTAGATGTAAATATCGATACGGTATTCTCGAAGGCTGAATATACCCGCAACTTCCTGTGGAGTGCCTACGGACAACTGTATTGTACCTACACCTCAGGAAATATGATGAATGGTGCGCCTATCGACGTGCTTTCTGACTCGTATCATTGCTATTGCGGATGGGGTGGACCTATTCAGAGTTATTATCCAGGTGGACTGACCGAGGATGCTCAGGATACCGAGGATGGTAACTATCAGGGTAAGTTCTCGTATTCTACATTCGAGGGTGGTCTTACATCGGATGCAGGTGGTCGTATATCCATTTACGAAACCGTACGTAAGTGCTGGCAGCTGATTGAGAATATCGAGCGAGTGCCCGATATGGCCGATGCCGAGAAGAGTCGTTTACGTGGCGAGGCTTATACCATTATGGCCAGCCGCTACTTCGACGCTTTCCGTAATTTTGGTGGTCTGTGCCTGATAAAGAAGGCTTATCCTGTTGGCGAAGAGTTTACCGAGGGTCGCTCTACAGCTTTTCAGACTGTTGAGTTTATCGACTCGCTGATTGATTGCGCCATCAAGGAGCCTGGTTATATCTGGAGTATTCCCGATGCAGATATAGGTCAGTGGTCTGGTCGCTTAACACGTGCTGCAGCCCGTGCACTTCGTGCCAAGGTATGGATGTTTGCTGCATCACCTTTGTTTAACAACGATCAGCCTTATATGACATATAGCAAAACTCCTACAGGTTTGGAGAGTGAGCTGCATGTATGGTTTGGCAAGAAAGATCCTACACTATGGAGCCGCTGTTTGTCGGCTTGTGAAGAGTTCTTTGCCGATAATGCCGCTAATGGCGATTATTACCAGCTGATACAGCCTGCAACACAGGATGAAGGCGGTTACCGTATGGCTTATCGTCAGGCATACCGCTATCGTAATAATTCTACACGTCACGAAAAAATCTTCGATGTTCATCCTTCACAGTATCTTACAGATGCCGTTCTGCCTGATGGCTCTCGCGATAATCGCTGGGGTTGGGGATGGCCAGGATTTGCTATGGACTGCTATCGTCAGGGTGGTGCTGTACCAACCACCGAGTTGGTAGAGTGCTTCGGAATGGCCGATGGTCGCGTTTTCCCATATACCGATATTTATGGTGCCGGTAAGAATCCTACTGGTATCGATATCTTTGCCGAGCGCGATCCTCGCTTGTATGAAACGGTAACAGTACCACGCCAGTCGTTCCCAGCTGCTGTTGTTGGTGGCTATCATAACGACGACTATATCGACTGTTGGGAAGGTGCCAACAGATTTAATACTGGCGACGGTAACTATGTGGACCGTACCAATAGCGACGACTTCAAGTCGGGTTATGGTAAGTTTAAGTGGATGCTCGACTATGATCAGAACAAGATGAATGATGAGTACATTGGTGTATCTTATATTCGTATGGCCGAGATGTATCTTATCCGTGCCGAGGCTAAGGCTGAGACTGGTGACCTGAAAGGCGCTTTGGATGATATCCATGTGGTTCGCAGTCGCGTAGGACTGGGCCGTCTGGAGACCATGAATCCAGAACTGAATCTTACCAGCAATAAGGAAAACCTGATTAATGAGATCTTGCGTGAGCGCAACTGTGAGATTGGTGCCGAGTGTGGCGACCGTTTGTACGATATGGTTCGCCGCATGCGTCAGGACCTGTTTACCAAGCCGCTTCATGAGATTCGTATCTATCGCCTCGACTCAAATGGTAACCGTATGGAAACCGACACCAAGTGGGATAAATCTACCCCATGGCCTAAGTTCGAATACGAGAAGCCCGAAATTGCAATAGGCCATCGCCGCTGGTGGGATCCTGGTTATTGGACCAACAAGTGGTATCTTGATCCTGTATCTCGCCGTGAGATTCAAAAGGGATATGGACTTACTCAGAATCCTGGTTGGTAATTCTTTAAGTATCGAAAAATTGAAGAATTGAAAAATGAAAATTTGAAGATTATGAAAATTAAGAATATATTTATATATACCTTGGCGGGGCTCTGCAGCGTTCCTATGGCGATGAATGCCCAGTTGAAGCTTAGTGATAAGGCTTCGCAAAAGGTAGATTTAGGCTATGGTGTTCAGCAGTCAGAGCTTCTTACTACCGCTGCAGTCACCACTATTACCGCTGAAGAATTGCGCCGTACATCAGCCATCAGCTTAGCAGATGCCTTGTATGGTAAGATTCTCGGATTGAATGCTTATCAGAACACTGGTTTTAAAGGCGAAGAAGGCCGTGGTGCCACATTCAATATCCGTGGCGTCCAAACCACAGGCGAAAGAGACATCTTGATACTTGTTGACGGTGTTGAGCGTCCTATCGACCGCTTGACAGTTGAGGAGGTTGAGAGTGTAACGGTGCTGAAGGATGCCGCAGCTGTAGCGCTTTATGGTCACGAGGCTATTAATGGTGTGCTTTATGTAAAAACCAAACATGGTAATAAGGACGGAAAATACCATTTTAAAGCAGGTGTTTCGCACAAAATCCAGTTCGACCCTCAGTCGGCCGATATGCTCGATGCCTACAATTATGGTCGTGCCTTGAATACGGCTCGTGCCAACGATGGTTTGTCACCCGCTTATTCGGATTCTGAACTGCAGAAGTTCCAGGATGGTAGTAGTCCGCTGATTTATCCTAATGTGAATTGGAAGGATGAGACGTTCAAGAAAACGGCTCATGAGTCGAACGCATATCTGTCGTTCTTCGGTGGTACAGAGAAGGTGCAGTATTATGCCCATCTTGATTATACCGATGCTCGCGGACTCTATAAGAATCCCAATCAGGGCGATTTTAATTCACAGCTCAAGTATTCAAAGGCTAATATCCGTGCAAATGTTGATTTCGAGGTCAGCGCAACCACCCGCGTAAGTGCCAACCTGTTGGGTATCCTGATGGAGACTAATGGTGTGCCAAACCTCAACTCTAGCGATGCCTGGTGGCACTTGTATAAGGTGCCTGCACTGGCATTCCCCATCCGTACCCAGAGTGGTGTGTGGGGTGGAAGCCAGACCTTTGGTGATTATAACCTGCTGGCCAAGTCGCAGGGAGCTGGATTTATGAAAACGCACCAGCGCCAGATTTGGGCAAACATGACCCTTGAGCAGGATCTCGACTTTATTACTAAGGGGCTGAAGTTCTATGTTGGTGCCTCGTACGACAACTCTTCTAACACGATCGAGAATCGTACGAAGGGTTATCAGTACGGCTGGCACGAGGCTGATGGCAGCGAGCATGTGATGGGTACTATCGAGGATAAACTGCAGTTTAACAACTGGGTTGACTCGCAGTGGCGTATTGCAACCTTTAACGCAGGATTCAAGTATGCTACACAGCTTAACAATGGTGATAATATCGTTGCCAATGCTAACTATAATATGAAGAGCGAGATTCGTGATAACCGAAACAACACCTGGTATCGCGCCAACTGGCAGTTGGCCATGCACTACGATCATGCTAACCGCTTCATGGCCGACGTAGTACTTGCAGCTAACGGTTCAAACCGCAGCTATCCTGCCAAGTGGGCATTCTCGCCAACATTAGGTTTGGGTTATATCTTTGCCAACAATCAGGAGAGCAGCTTCCTTAACTTTGGTAAGGTTCGTCTCTCAGGTGGTATTCAGCACACCGACTATGTGCCTGCAGCTGGCCTGTGGCTTGAGCAGTGGGGATGGTCGCATGGTAACTACTGGTACGGCACCAACTTTACAAGTTCGGCCGGTTCGTTCCAGACACGTTTCCCAACCAGCGACTTTACTCAGGAAACTGCTTACAAGGCAAATATCGGTGCCGACTTGCGCCTGTTTAACCAACTCGATGTAACATTCGATGCTTTCTATCAGCAGCGTCGTAACATCCTGGTTAGCGCTGCTTCTCTTAATTCGGATGTTGTTGGTATTCAGTCGTCGTACGATGATAAGGGGCGTATTGCTAGCTATGGCATAGAGCTTGGATTGCGTTATGCCAAGACCTTTAGCAATGGTTTGAACCTGAATGCCGGCGCATCGTTCTCAACCGTAAAGAGTGAGGTGCTGGAGTGGATTGAGACACCGGCTTATCCAAACCTCTCGAGAGTGAAGGGCCCTGCCGACGATGAGCGTGGATTGGTTGCTATCGGTTTCTTCCAGAATCAGGCCGAGATCGATGCTAGCCCAGTTCAGCAGTTCGGACAGGTTAAAGTGGGCGACATCAAGTATAAGGATGTGAATGGCGACGACGTGATTAACGAGAACGACTTTGTGGCTCAGGATTACGGCAATGCTTTCCCAGCACTTAACTATGCATTCAGTCTGGGTGCTGAGTATAAGGGCTTTGGTATCAATGCCACCTTCCAGGGTGCTGCCCATCAGGTAAAAAATCTGCTTTATGTAGATGGTGTTTGGGGTGTTCTTTCTGCAACTGCCGATAACCCCACACTTCGTAACATCTCTAAGGAGTATTACGATAACTGTTACGACGTAGCTGGTGCTAATGCACTCTATCCGCGTTTGTCAACCGAGAATGTGGCCAACAATGCCCAGAACTCTACCATTTGGTATCGTAACGTAAGCTGGCTTAAGATGCGCGACTGCGAACTCTACTACAAATTGCCGGCCAAGGTAATCGAGCCACTCAAGATTACAGGTGCACGTATTTTCGTTCAGGGTCAGAACTTGTTGTCGTTCGACAATATCGACGCTATGGATGCCGAGAACCTCAATACAGGTTATCCTGTGATGAAGAGTGTTAATATTGGTCTTAACGTTACATTCTAATTGATAATTAAGCATTTAAGAATATGAAGACAATGAAGATAAAACAATATTTTGGTAAGCTCTGTGTCCTCAGTCTGCTTTGTGTGCTCGGTATTTCGTGTGCCAATTTGGATTATACCGAGGAGACCGGACGCGACGAGGAGTGGACCTACAATTATTTTGCGCAAGGTATCAAGGGCATGGTTTGGGATGTTTATGCTCAGATATATAATAATGAGTTCGAATCAAACAGTGCCTATTTCCTTGCCAGTGCCACCGATGAGGCCCAGTATGCTCTCGAAACAGGTGCTGTAAATAACTATGTTAACGGTGGTTGGAGCCCGGCCAATCCATATTCGAATACTTGGACCAAGGCTTATACTGCTATTGCCGAAATCAATACCTATCTGGAAAAGATAGATAAAACCGATATTTCCGATTGGCAGTATAACAACGACTATCAAAGTTGGATAGCCCAGATGGAGTTGTTCCCCTATGAGTTGCGATTCCTGAGAGCTTACTTCTACTTCGAACTGTTTAAAGCTTATGGCGATGTGCCCCTGGTAACCACTACGCTCACAAATGCACAGGCCAACAACATTAAGCGTACGCCTGCCGACCAGATTGTGAAGTTTATCGTTGATGAATGCGATGCTGTGGCACCTTATCTGCCTGTTTCGTACTTAACCGAGGTTGCTTCCGAGATTGGACGTGCCACACGTGTGGCTGCATTTGCTCTCAAGGCCCGCACACTACTTTATGCCGCCTCGCCTCTGCACAATCCAACGGGTGATAAGACCAAATGGACCAAAGCTGCCCAGGCCAGCAAGTACATTATCGACAATGCGTCGGCATGGGGCCTGAACCTGAGTAAGTATGGTGCTTTGTGGGGGCAGGATGCCTTCTTCAATACCGAAATCATCTTTGGTGTAGGTCGCGGCGAGAGCAACGCCTTCGAGATGGCCAATTATCCTGTTGGTATCGAAAATGGTGCTTCGGGCAACTGTCCAAGTCAGAGTCTGATCGATCAGTATGAGTATCAGAGCAACGGTCAGACCTTTGGCGATCG
The DNA here is from genome assembly GCF_900107775.1 of Xylanibacter ruminicola. Lineage (GTDB taxonomy): Bacteria > Bacteroidota > Bacteroidia > Bacteroidales > Bacteroidaceae > Prevotella > Prevotella ruminicola_C. The sequence continues at coordinate 202,600 of NZ_FNRF01000004.1, read as the reverse complement.
CTATCCAGGCTCTATCGACTTGAATACGGTTGATCCATACGATGGCCTTGATCCACGCTTTGCACTTACCGTAGTAAAGAATGGCGACCAGTGGCCCACTAACGGTGCGCAGAAGAAGACTATCGAAACCTTCAGTGGCGGATTTAATGCAGCACCTAAGTATGGTGCAACCCCAACTAGCTACTATCTGCGGAAGTTTGTTGATGGTTCGTGTGTTACCACAGCCGACAACCAGACACGTACCCGCCATACTTGGATTGTGTTCCGTTTGGGCGAGTTCTATCTCGATTTTGCCGAAGCTGCGTTTAATGCAACAGGTAGCGCCAACGATGATACCTTTGGCATGACAGCCAATGATGCTGTCAACGTGTTGCGTACACGTGCCGACATCGGTATGCCAAAATTCAAGGAAGATGGCGATGCATGGGTGGTACGCTACGAGCGCGAGCGCCTGGTTGAATTGGCATTCGAGAACCATCGCTTCTGGGATGTGCGCCGTTGGAAAAAGGGTGCTCAGTACTTCAAAAACATCCAAGTGGCCAGCATCAGCAGCAATCTGCAGCTTTCGCGTTCTGTTGTTAATCGCCAGTGGGACGAGAAGTTTAATTTCTATCCTATTCCACAGTCGGAACTGAAAAAGAATCCTAATCTTACTCAGAATCCTGGATGGTAATGAATCAAAGTTTTGAAGAATTTGAAAATAAAAGAATTATGAAACATTTATTCAAATATTTAGGCGCGCTGCTGGCGGTGGTTCTCATGGGTGCCACATTCGCAGCTTGCTCTGAAGACGACGATAATGGTTCGGCTAACTTGGGCTTGGGCATTAAAACCTTCTTCCCTACGAAGGTAGTTGCTAACCAACCGATGACCATCAATGGTTCTGGTTTCGATGGGGTAAAGGAGATTGAATTCCCTGGCGGCACCAAAGTAACCGATTTTGAGATTGTAAGTAACGAGATGATTCGTGTTAATGCGCCTGCTGGTATCGCTTCGGATGGTGGTACGATAAAGGTACGTACAGCCGACGATGAGGCCGAATCCACTCTGCCACTTACGCTTGGCCATACCAAGATTTCTGGCTATTCAAAGCAGGAAGGTGAGAAGGCCGAAGGCGGCGAACTGATTACCATATTTGGTACCGATCTTGAGTTTATTAATGGTCTCGAACTGCTGGATGCCGACGGCAACACACAGTTCATCGACCATAACGACTTTTATCGCAAAGGTACTGATAACCTGGCGTTCCGCGTGCCGCTTAAAAACATCTATAAGGGCACTTTCGCTGGTAAAGTTTATACCTACGACGGACAGAGCTTTACCATGCCAGAGTTTGCTTATGAGCCAAATACCGGTGGTGGCCATTGGGAGACTCAGGAGAACACAATCTGGGATACCGAGACTGTATTCGATGGCTGGAGCGTAAGCTTCCTTATCGGTCCAGAGCAGTTCGCCAATGTTCAGGAGGGTGATATCATCCGCGTTTATATTAAGGATAAGGGCGGCGACTACAACCCAATCTTCAAGCACGATGACTGGAGCGATTGGAATGAATTGCAGAGCATTAAGGTTGAGGGCGATGGCTACTTCGAGTCGACTGTTACTGCTGCTATTATCGACGAGCTGCAGACTAAGGGTCTGCGATTCCAGGGTGTAGGATTCACAATCACCAAGGTTACCCTGATTCAGAATGTGTGGATTCCTGGTGGAGGCGTTGCCGATATCGTTTCTACTATCTGGGATACCGAGACAGTATTCGATGGCTGGAGTGTAAGCTTCCTTATTGGTCCTGAGCAGTTTGCCGATCTCCAGGAGGGCGACCTCATCCGCGTTTATATTAAGGATAAGGGCGGCGACTACAACCCAATCTTCAAGCATGATGACTGGAGCGACTGGACTGAGCTGCAGAGCATCAAGGTTGATGGCGATGGCTACTTCGAGTCTACTGTATCTGCAGCTATTATCGATGAGTTGCAGACTAAGGGACTGCGATTCCAGGGTGTAGGATTCACTATTACCAAGGTCGAACTTACCATGTATGCTCGTCCTACTGGTGGCGGTGGTGGAGCACGTACAACCGCAACTATCTGGGATACCGAAACCGTATTCGATGGCTGGAGCGTAAGCTTTGTAATTGGCGCCGATCAGTTTGCCGATGTGCAAGAGGACGATATTATTCGTGTTTACATCAAGGATAAAACTGGCGATTATAACCCCATCTATAAGCACGATGATTGGAGCGACTGGACTGATATCCAGAGCAATAAGGTTGATACCGACGACTATTTTGAGGCTCCTGTTCCAGCTTCGGCTGTCGACGAACTGAAATCTATCGGTTTGCGTTTCCAGGGTGTAGGCTTCACCATTACCAAGGTTGAACTTATTCCTGGTAGTTAAATGATAACAACAACTCTAGACGATATGAGTAAAATTCAAAACGTTTTTGTACTATTAGTTTTAATACAATTGGTTTGTGATAGGATTTAGTTGGTTAAAGTTTTAGTCAAAAATGTCGGAGGGCCTGATTCTTACGTCAGGCCCTCCTTATTTTATGTCATGTCATCATTAATCAATGATGGTCATGCGCATGTCGATATCGTTGGTAGGACGATCGGCACGGCCTGTAGCTGTGTTCTGAATCTGCTCTACCACGTTTAATCCTTCCTCAACCTCGCCAAACACGGTGTACTGTCCGTCAAGATGGGGTGTGCCGCCTACGGTAGAGTACAGCTGCATCTGCTCGTCGGTCAGTCCCTGCTTGCCAACCTTGTTCTCAGCTTCGGCTATCAGCTGGTCCTGCAGCTCCTGCAATCCTGCACGGTTGCGCTCGCGGCGCATCTGCATAATTTCTTCGCGACGGGCTTTGGCCAGGTCGTTAAACGCATCCTGCACCTTCTGCATACGTATCTGCTTACCCAGCTGGTTCAGCTGATTCTCCTTATACACCTGTCCCCATACAATGTAGAACTGCGAGCCGCTGCTACGGCGCTCGGGGTTAACCTCGTCGCCCTGTCGTGCTGCAGCCAGCGCGCCACGCTTGTGGTACAGGTTGTCCTTAATCTCTGCCTCCAGTGTGTAGTCAGGACCGCCCACGCCCAGCATCTTGCCGGCAGGCGCACCCTTCGAGTTGGGATCGCCGCCCTGAATCATAAAGTCCTTAATCACACGATGGAACAAGGTGCCATCATAATACCCCTCTTTTACCAGTTTTACAAAGTTGTCGCGGTGGATAGGAGTCTCGTCGTACAGGCGAACGATGATATCGCCCAATGTAGTTTCAATCTTAACTTTCATATGCTCAAATTTTGGGTGCAAAGTTACTAAAAATTTGGCTTTTGGCGCACTATTATCATCATTTTGTTTGGTGGTTTAAATCTAAAAGCGTATTTTTGCACCCCGAAACTGTTATGCGTCGTAAAGAAATCATGCAAGGCTTTCGCGACGGCATCCCCATAGCCTTAGGCTATTTTGCCGTTGCTTTCTCGCTGGGCATCATTGCCAAGCAGGCAGGCTTGTCGGCTGTTATCGGCTTTGTTAGTAGTTTCTTTACCCGTGCCTCTGCTGGCGAGTATGGTGTTTATACGTTGGTGGCTGCCCAGGCCGCCTATGCTGAGATTGTAGCCATGTGTTTGGTGGTTAATCTGCGATATATGTTGATGAGTGCCGCACTCTCACAGAAAATCGCCCCTGGCACCTCGTGGCTGCATCGTGTGCTGATGGCCAGCTGCGTAACCGACGAGATTTTCGGCATCTCCATCGCCCGTCAACCTTACTGCCCACCCGCTTACACCTATTCCGCAGCCCTTATCTCTACGCTGTTCTGGGCGTCGGGCTGTGCGGCTGGCATTGTGGCTGGTGGCATGCTGCCTGCTAACATCGTAGCTGCCCTCAGTGTGGCTCTCTACGGCATGTTCCTGGCCATTATCATGCCCCCTGCGCGCTCCGATCGTAATGTGCTGTATGCAGTGGTGGCCAGTTTTGTGCTCAGTGGTCTCTGCGCTGTAGCTCCTGTAGTGAGTGGTTGGAGTAGTGGCACCCGTACCATCGTGCTCACCATCCTTATCTCGGCTGTTGCAGCCTGGTTAAAACCCATTAAATCTGTCGAGGCCCATGGATAACCGTAGCATCATCATCTGCATACTGTTGGGCATCATCACCACCAACCTGATCCGTGTGGTGCCCATGCTGCTTATTAAGGGACAGATAAGCAACCGTTTTGTGCGCAGTTTCCTGTATTACGTACCCTACGTAACCCTCGCTGTGATGACCTTCCCCAGCATCATCCAAACCACCCTCACACCCCTCTCAGGCACCATCGCCCTCATCATCGGCATCATCGCCGCCTGGCGCCGCCTAGGCCTCTTCCCCGTAGCCGCCATCTGCTGCGCCATTGTTTATCTGATAGATAGCTTTTGTTAATATGTACCTTTTATTTTATAATGTGTAAATACATCTTGATTATGCTTTTATTTCGAAAAGAATTTGTATTTTTGCAGGCATGAAACAAGCTCAGATATTTCACCAGTACATCTGGATTATTAATACGCTTAGGGCCTGTCGCAAATTGACCCTGGAGGAACTGAACCAGAAGTGGATGAATGATGGCGTAATAGATGGAAATCCGTTGCAGCGTTCGTCGTTCAACCGCCATCGCGATGCCATCCTGAATATTTTTGGCATTGTGATAGAATGCGAGCCACGTACCTATAAATATTATATCAGCAATAACGAGGCGCTCAACGATGACAGTATAGAGCGTTGGATATTCTCTACGCTCGCAGTGCATGGCGTGCTGGCTGATAGTGCTGCTGTGAAGGATAGATTGGTGCTTGAAAATGCACCTGCTGGCGAGGAATATCTCGACGTGATTATCCAAGCCATCCACACGAATCGTCGCCTGCGTATGGGCTATAAGAAGTTTGAGGCTGAGGGGTACGAGAAGCTGGTTTGTCCCTATGCCTTGAAGTTGTTTCACCAGCGCTGGTACTTGTTGGCACTTAACGATGAGGAGCAGATGCGTATATACGCCCTGGACCGTATGACGATGATGGAAATAACTGACGAGACCTTTGAGATGCCCGCCAATTTCTCGTCGCAGGCGTATTTTGCTGAATACTATGGTGTGCTGACGGATAATACGCCGATGGCGCACGTGGTGGTGCGTGCCCATAAGTGGATGCCTAACTATCTGCGCACGTTGCCCCTGCACCACTCGCAGCGTGAGCTGGATTCGACACCCGATTATACGGATTTTGCATTCGATATCCGACCAACATCCGACTTTTTGGGTGAGCTGTTGCGTCACGGCGACGGCATAGAAGTGCTGGAACCACAGGAAATTCGTGTAAAAATGTGTGAAATTGTAGCTAGAACGCTTAAAAGGTATTAAAATTCGGAGGGGTGTCCTGCGTTCTGGGACACCCTCCGGTTTATTTTGCACCCGATAACTTAATTGTCGAACTAAAAAATGATTATTGTTATGGAAGGTGCATTTATTATGTTTGTAATCGTGTTTGCCGTAGGTAGCATGGTGAGCGAGCTGATTAAGAATGTTGATACAGATTCAACGGTAACTGAGTAGGAATGAAGATTATTCATGTGGATATGGACCAGTTTTTCGCGGCTGTAGAGCAGCGCGATAATCCGGAACTGAAGGGCAAGGCGATAGCGGTGGGGCACGACGTGGAACGTGGCGTGGTGTCGACGGCCAGCTATGAGGCCCGACGGTTCGGGGTGCATTCGGCGCAATCTATACAGTTGGCTAAGCGTCTGTGTACGCAACTAATCATCGTTGAGCCGCATTATCAGCGTTATAAAGAGGTGTCGATGCAGCTACACGAGATATTTCACGATTATACCGACCTGATTGAGCCGATATCGCTGGACGAGGCTTTTCTGGATGTAACGGAGAATAAGCGGGGAATAGAGCTGGGTGTGGATATTGCACGCGAAATAAAGCAGCGCATACGTGAGACTACCGGACTGACGGCATCGGCAGGTGTGAGCTACTGTAAGTTCCTGGCTAAGATTGCCTCTGACTGGCGCAAGCCCGATGGACTAACGGTGATTCACCCTGACAGAGCACTCGACTTTATTGCCCAGCTGAAGGTGGAGAAGATTTGGGGAGTAGGGCAGAAGACTGCTGAAAAGATGCATCGTATGGGCATTTTTACGGGCCAGGATCTGAGGAACACGTCGCTATCACGATTGACTCAGGACTTTGGCAAGATGGGACAGGTGTTTTACGATTTTGCGCGAGGCATTGATAACCGTCCTGTCATCAGCGAGTGGGAGCGGAAAAGCGTGAGCTGCGAACAGACTTTTGAGGCGGATATCAGTGAGAATGCAGCTGTTACCATCCACCTATATCACACGGTTCTGGAACTGGTGCGCCGTATCGAGAAAAACGATTTTGAGGGCCGTACGCTAACATTGAAAGTCAAGTTTCTGGATTTTAAACAAATCACCCGCAGCATGACTGTGGATCATGTTCTTTGCACAAAAGATGATATTCTGCCATTGGCCAAACAACTGATGCAAGGAGTAGAGTTTCACTCGCATCCCATCCGTTTGTTAGGCTTGGGTGTGTCCAATCTGGTCACTTCAACACCACAAAAAGGTCCCCAATGGATAGAGCTAGAACTCCCCTTCGCCCCCTGCCCAGATGAATAAAGATACTCCACCACGAGCACCAATTCACGTTTGATAGGTTCCATGCTAATTTCTACTAGAACAAGTAACTTTATCAAATAGGCAATTTTGTTCTCAATGGGTACATAAATTTGAAAAGTATCACTTTTTGATGTAACTAATTTATAATCAATAAGATAAATGTAGTGAAGGTTGTGGTTTTACTATCACTTTTTAGGCATAAATGCAAATTTTTTGGTAAAAAGCTTGCATTTGGCTTAAATATTTTGTATATTTGCAGGTATAATTAATCAATAATAACAATGAGAATAACTATTATCAATCTGGATAAAAATGAAAAGAGGTTTGCGCGCGAGGAACTTGATGAGTTTGTGGCGCAGTTGAAGGATGGCATCTATCGCCAGCAGTATATCAGCGACTATTCCAAGGAGGTGTGCTTTGCGGCTGAATGGGTGAAACAGAGTGGAATGCTGAAGGCTAAGAGCTACAACAGTTTGGTACTGCTGTCGCTGGAAAACCTGCGCGACATGAGCACCGTGGAGGAATACAAGCGACTGGCCACCCTACAGCCTTATACCTTGCTTTGCTTTATGGGGCACGACGGTCATTCGCTACACATCGTATGTCCATACGCTGTTTCCGAAGGTTCCACTAATGGTCAGTCAATGCTCAACGCTTTCCGTAAACTGCATTACATCTATTCGTCGCAGTTGGGAACGCCGCTGGCTGAGCACGAGCCTAGCTTTGAAACTAGCTGTAAGGTGAGCTACGACCCGCAGCCATTCTATCATCCATCGGCTATACCCATAACTGTTTCGTCGGAACCCGAAACAACGCCCGAGTTCCGAACGATACAGGAGCATATCAGCGACTATAATTATCCTGAGGAGATTCCGGGGCTTAGCGTGCGCGACAGTCGGATGCGAAGGTTTCATGATTGTCTGGATGCGGCTATCGAGAAAAACAGCGACTTGCAGAACGACGAGGAGTTTGCCATCATCGTATTGGAGCAGTTGGCCGACGGTTGTCGGGTGATGGGACTGCCTCAGGCATGGTGTGTGCGTGTGGCTTCGTATATCCCCCTGCTATCCGATAGTCTCGGTAGTGATGCGATAGCGTCGGCCTTTAAGACGGCTTATCTGCGTGATTCGCTAAAAAACGTCCCGATGAAGTTCACCCGTCCATCGGCGCTGTTGGCTTTTAAAACCGAAGCGTATATGAAGGAGCATTATACCCTGCGCCTTAACGTGATGACTGGCGCGCCCGAATACCGCATGAATGCCATTGGCTATGGTTTTCAGCCGCTCGACCAGGCTGCCCGCAACACCATGGCCATCAAGGCACTGAAGGCGGGGGTGGAATCGTGGGATAAGGACCTGAACCGCTATATCGACTCGAATCTCATCCCCAAGTATTATCCTATGGAGGACTATCTGCGCCACCTGCCTAAATGGAATGGCAAGCACGACTATGTGGGCGAACTGGCCCGACGGGTGAAGACCGACAACAAGCACTGGGAGAGCGATTTCCACACGTGGATGCTGTCGATGGTGGCCCAGTGGGTGGGGAAGGACCGCCAGCATGGTAATGCTATCGTGCCCCTGCTCATCGGACCGCAGGGATCGGGTAAAAGCACCTTCTGCCGAAGGCTGCTGCCTGATTATCTGCAGATATATTATAACGACCGACTGTCGATGAAAAACGACAATGATATCTTCCTTGCCATGTCGGGCTATGCGCTGATTAATCTCGACGAGTTTGATGCCATGTCGAAAAGTCAGCAGCCTATTCTGAAGTACCTGATATCGAAAAACGACATCAAGTTCCGTCCGCCATACGGCAAGGTGATGGAAGAGCGCCAGAGGTTTGCCTCGTTTATTGCTACGACTAACAACCTGCGCCCGCTGACCGACCCCACAGGCTCGCGCCGTTTTGTCTGCATCTATGCTGAGGAGATTGACAACTCGGGACTAATTAACTACGACATGCTATACGCCCAGCTCTATACCGAACTGCAGCAGGGACGCCACTACTGGTTTGAGGACGAGGACAACGAACGTATCATGCAGCAGAACGAACCGTTTCAGCAGGTGAACAGCTACGAGCAGATGATAGCTCTGACTTACCTGGCCCCCGAGGAGACACCGGATGATGCGAAGTTTGTGCTTCTACAGGACATCATGAAACACCTGGAGAAATCGTTCCCTACGTTTACTATAGGCAAAAGTACCGATATGGAGTTGGGACGCAGGCTTTGCAAGATGGGGTATGATAACAAACGGCGTAACAAAGGTTCAGCTTTTAGGGTGAAAACCAAGTAGTTTACGACTACAAAACAAGTTGTTTTGTTATGCAAAGTGCATTATCTTTCAATTAAAAAGAATAGGTTTGAGAGTACAAAACAACTTGTTTTGTAGAGGTGTGTGATAGTGTATCTTTTATAAAAAGGTACACTCGGTGTAATAAACTGATATTTAATATATTACGAACAATAGTGCATCTTATAATAAAATAGCAAAAAGAAAATGGCAGTACATATAAGACTGATAAGAAACAATATTAAGCGTAGCAGTTCCTACGGCAAGTATTTCGCCAAAGCAGTGAGTCAGGGCGAAGTAACGATGAGCGAGTTGGCCGAAGAAGCCGCCATCAACAGTGGAATCTCGAAAGGTGCTTTTGTCAGGGGAGTAACTGAACTTCAGGATATGATGAAACATCGCCTAGCCAATGGTCAGACGGTGGTCATCGAAGGTATAGGCCGCTTCAGTCTACGCGTTGAGAGTATTGGTGTAGAAGAACCCAAGCAGTTTAATATAGGCAGACATATCAAGCGAATCGTGTGTGGTTTCCTGCCAGCAGGCAGCCGCATCAACATCGGTAAAGGGACCAAAAACGGTCGTATCCTCTACGATTTCTGCGAGGGTGCCAAGGCTGTGTGGCAGACGGGCTTTAAGCCGTAGGGGCTAAATAATCTAATTTTGCAAAATAATAACCGTCATTATTATAATGACCATTATCATTTCGGGTTATGAAGTTCTATGATAGAGAGTCAGAGCAGCAACTGCTCAAAGAGGTTTTGGATCAAAGTAAACGTGAGGCGCGAATGACTGTCCTCATGGGGCGCAGACGTGTCGGTAAGACGGAACTATCGCAAAGATGACCATTCAATCGGCTTACTCACTAAGGAGGATATGTAAAAATGATATCAAAAAGGAGCGGCAATTGTGTCGCTCCTTACAAATTGCTCTTATCACACTTTTATCGTTTGTCGGGAATGCCATAGTCTGGCCAGCGTTCCTGTGGATAGTAGCCCTTTAGGGTCTTTTTTGACTCGGCGTAAGATGCTTTGACGAGGGTCATTAGGTCATTCATTTTCTTTACCTTAGGAGTCAACTCCTCACGCAGACGATCCACTTCGGCATTGGCTTCAGAAAGCATTGCCACAGTCTTGTCCATCTCGTTAATCTCGTTGTTAGAGACACCTCTTTCACCCATTTCTCTCACATGACGACGCAGGCCCTCAATGAGGTTGCGCGACTTCTCAATTTGAATTTCTGTTGTCTTTGACATAAATCTAAAAATGAAGTTGTTAATGATACTTTTGAAGTATAATTCCAAGCACAAAATTAATAAAAAAAGTCGATTTTACGAACGCTACAGAGCATCACTTTTTCGATTTTTTAAGATGAAAAGTGTATTGTGTTTAACGTTTTTTTTGTACCTTTGCAGCCGTTTTTAGGATTTCGTAATTAATAGTGCTCGAAATTCTTCTCTGGATTTGTTCCCTAATCCGAGAAGTTTGTAGCGCATTGTGGCAAACGGGAGGTTTGTCCGAACCATGAAGGTTCATTATTCGTATTTCCGAGGGAAGGAATATTTTTAGTACGAGTAATGAATTATAAGAGAAAAAATTTCTTTGTAATGAGTAGTCACAAGTATTTTTGTGCTCTGACAGTCTCGATGATAGTCGGAGCAGGTTGCTGTGTACCTACGTATGCACAGCACAAGATGAGTCTTCAGTCGCTTTTTGACCTGGCTGACCGTCAGAATCAGCGCATTAAGGTGAGCGAAGCGGCATTGAAGGCTGCAGAAGAAGGGGTGGTATCGGCAAAATCAGCCATGCTGCCAAGTGTTGAATTTAGCTTGCAAGGCTCTTATACGGGCAATGCATTCCTGATGTCAAGAGGTTTCTCTACCAGTGGCACCACGGAGTATATCGTTCCTGGGTTGGGCCCTCAACAGGTGCAGAATGGCAAGCAGCCCACACCACATTGGGGCAACAGCTTCACCGCTCAGGCAAGTCAGGTGATCTATACTGGTGGGGCCATCAGCTCAGGCATTGAAATGGCAAAGCTGGGACGCCAGTTGGCAGAGCTTGATGTGGAGAAGAATCGTCAGGAGGTACGTTTCTTGCTAACCGGTTATTATCTTGACCTCTACAAACTGCAGAACCAGCTGCAGGTGATAGCGAAAAACATAGAACTGACTGAGAAGGTCATCGAACAGATGAAGGCGCGCAGAGAACAGGGGACGGTGTTGAAGAACGACATCACACGATACGAACTGCAGCTGCAAAGTCTTCTGCTTACAAAGACACAGATTGATGATGCACAGAAGATTATCCGTCATCAGATAAGCACAGCCATCCATCTGCCTGAGGGTGAGGATTTCGATGTGGATACGCAGTCGTTAGAGCAGGAGAGTAGGGCACTCAAAACACTCACCTCTGAAGGCGTGTGGCAACAGACTGCAGCTGAAAACAACATTGGCATTCGTCAGGCTTCGCTGGCCACAGAGATGTCGGAACAGAAAATCAGAAACACGCGTGCGGCTTCACTGCCATCGGTGGCTGTGGTTGCCGAGAACAACCTGGCAGGTCCATACACCTCCGACCTGATTCCAAAGAATGCCAATGTCAACGTGTGGTTTGTTGGCATTGGTGTGAAATACAATCTGTCAAGTCTTTGGAAGAACAAGCATGACATCCGGAAGGCGAAGCATGAAAACACTCAGGCTCGCCAAAGTGTGCAGTTGGCACGCGAAGGCGTAGAGAATGGTGTACAGGCTAACTATACCAATCTGCTGACCAGCTCGGTAGAGGTGAGCACTCAGGAGAAACAGGTGGAGCTGGCCAATCAGAACTATACGGTGGTGAAGAACCGTTACGATAATGACCTGGCCTTGCTCACCGACATGCTTGATGCCTCAAACATGAAGCTCTCTGCCGATATGGCGCTGGTGAATGCGCGCATCAACATGCTATACAACTATTTCAAACTTAAATATATAACAAATACACTATAAAGATGGAAAAGAATAAGATTACGACTTATATTTATAATGCGATTGTGATACTTTGTATCGTAGGCGGCGCTGTTTATGCAGCCAGTCAGTTTATGTATTTCGGTGGTGGCGAGGTGACGGATAATGCCCGTGTGTGCCAGAATATCGTGCCACAGAACTGCCGCGTGCAGGGTTTTATCCGCGAGGTGCGCTTCAATGAGTTTCAGGAGGTGAAGAAGGGCGATACGCTGGTTGTCATTGAGGATGCCGAGTTCCGACTTCGTCTGGCTCAGGCAGAAGCCGATTTGACCCGTGCTGAGCGTGGTTCGCAGGGTACAGCAAGCAGTATCCATACCACTAAGACCAGTATCGGCGTGACCGAAGCAGGCATTGAAGCTGCTCGTGTGCAGATGGAGAATGCAAAGAGAGAGGATGCGCGTTTTCAGAAACTGCTGGAACAGGATGCTGTAACACAGCAGCAGTATGACAATGTCCACACGGGTTATCTGAGTGCCAAGGCCGGATATGAGCAGGCACTTCGTTCGCGCAACACACAGACGGCCGTTGTGGCAGAGCAAGGACATCACCTCTCAGCTTCAGAAGCTGCCATCGAACTGGCTCGTGCACAGGTGGAGATAGCCCGACTGAACCTCTCGTATTGCTACATCATTGCCACTTGCGATGGTGTGGTGGGTAGCAAGGATATTCATGTGGGGCAGCTGGTTAATCCCGGTCAGACAATGGTGAGCATCGTTGACAAACATGAGAAATGGGTGGAGGCCAACTATCAGGAGTCGCAGATGCCAAATATCAAGGTGGGCGATAAAGTGCGTTTTACTGCCGATGCTGTTCCTGATGTGGAATATACAGGTGTGGTAGAGCGTATCAGCGATGCTACAGGCAGTGCGTTCTCGTTGATTCCTATCGACAATGCAACTGGCAATTTTGTTAAGGTAGAGCAGCGCGTGACGGTACGTGTACGGATTGATGCCTGCGATGAGGTGAACAAGCTGCATGGCGGCTATAACGTGGTTTGCAAAGTAGAAGAGTAATGGGAAAGCTGACTGAGTTTTTGATGAAGGCACCACCGCCACCAGCAGGCATGGGTTTCGCTATGCCGATGATGAAAGGGTGGGTGCCTCGCAAGTTGCAGCCTTGGATTTACGTCCTTACGGCTCTGTGCTTCCAATTCTCGGGAGGTATATATCTGGGTGCTCTCGACGAGATTCGTGGCACCACCAACTTCATGATTGAGGATGTGATGTTCCTGCTCTATGCCACGCTGGCAGGCATGGCCGTGTGGTTCCCGATGCTGTTCAGGATGAAGTTTCGCTTCACCAATCAGCAGTTGCTATGCACCTCGGCCATCGTGATGGGCATCTGCAACGTTATCACCATGCATAGCCAGTCGATGCCAGTCCTCATGGTGGCCTGCTTCATTGCAGGCATTGCCAAGATACAAGGAACATTCGAGTGTATGAGCAACATCCAGTTGTGGATTACGCCAAAGCGCGACTTCGCCGTGTTCTTCCCTGTGCTCCACATCATACTTCTCACAGCCATTGAAGGCGGTGGCTGGCTTGCTGCTTGGATGGGGCATCATTTTACATGGCAGATGATGCACACCTTTACCGTAGGCACCATGTCGTTCGTGCTGCTGACACAGATGGTTCTGTGTCGTCCGTTCTGTCCTATGCCCAACAGGTTCTCGCTGAAGGGGACTGACTGGCAGGGCGCACTGCTCATCTGCGTCACGATGCTTCTGTTCTCGTACATCTTTGTCTATGGTGATCACTACAGGTGGTTCGCAAACCGGTATATCAGAATGGTGGGGGCATTTGCACTCATCTTTGCAGGACTTACCCTATACAGACTGATTCACAATCGCTATCCATACGTCGAGCTGCGACTGTTGAAATGCCGCAACGTGGTACCCATACTCATCGTCACCATATTGGCAGAACTGGCTTTCGGTGCCGAGCATACACTGGAGGAGATACTCTATACAGAAGTTGTCGGACTGGAAGAACTCACCAAGGAGAGTCAATATATGTGGGCATTGCCAGGCATGTTTCTGGGTATAGCGCTCGATCTCTACTGGCTGAAGGTTCAGAAGTGGAAGATATGGAAACTGATAGGTATAGCCTTCCTCTCCATTAGCGCTTACGCCTTGCTGATGTATTCCACGTTGGGTATGGCGGTGAACATCGAGCAATACCAACTGTCAATCATGCTCCGCGGCTTTGGTTATGGTGTTCTTGCACCAACCCTGATGTGGGCTTTGGATGAATCGGTACCCAGTCTTGAGATGTTCTTTATGGGACTGTTCGTGTTCAACATCCCGCACATGTATCTTGGTGGTGCTATGGGCTATGGATTCTATACCACCATTTTCTCGCATTTCCTGAATGAGGACATGATGAACTATGGTCGTCAGCTGACACTCACAAACCTCGACCTCTCACAATTTGATTTCGGGGCGTTCATGGGCAATAGTTATTTGCATTCTATGATGCTCGTAGCCATCAAGCAGGTCTATGGCTACGTCATCTGGTTTGCCCTGCTCCTGGCGTCCATCTTCTTGTTGTGCGATATTCCTGCTGTGAGAACCAACATACGCAAGGTGCCTCTATGGCCTGTATGGGCAATAGAATATCTGGCGAGGAAACATAAGAATGCTTAACTGAGTTTAATGGATTGTCAGCATAGTTTAGCGAGTTTAAATCCGTGCCAGTTTGACTTCAGCGATTGTCATTCTGGCACGGATTCTTTTAGCAAAACCTCGACATGAAGTGTATCGTGCCTAGGATTCAGAATCAGTCATAATACTCAATCTTCAGTTCCTCGCTGACATTGAAATCATCATGAAAGCCATCGTCATAGTTATAGATGATACGCATACCACGATAGGTTGAAGGGACTTTCAATACCTCAAGCAGATGCCATTTGGGCCGACCAAAATCGTATGATTCCCTGTCGAGCAGGATGCGGTTGGTAGTATAGTCGAAATGATAATAGCCGCCACCGATGCATTGATCGCCAGGTTTCAGCAGGTCTTTATGCTGATTGACCATGCCGAGGCGAAACACGCCATCCATTGTGATGATGAACTTGGGGAGTGCCATACCTTCAATCGGTTACCACTTCATTGAAATGTTCCTTGCCCCAAGCTATCAGAGCCGTAAGTGCTGGCATCAGCGATTTGCCTGTCTCTGTCAGGGAATATTCCACTCGGGGAGGGACCTCCGGATAGACCTCACGATGTACCAGATGGCTCTGCTCCAGGTTCTTCAGCGTCTGCGAGAGCATCTTCTGGGAACAGTCCGTCATCAGGCGACGAATCTCATTAAACCGCAATACCCCTGTCTCGCTGGTATGGAGCATATAGAGCACCAGCATAGACCACTTGTCGCCGAAACGACTCACTACTTGCCTGATAGGACAGGCTAAATACTCTGCTTTGATATCTGCCATAATTCATGATTTTAGTGCAAAGGTAACCAATAGTTACTGAATTACCAAATTACACTTAGTTAATCTAAGTTAATGTCACCTTCGCAGAAGCCCGATAACATCACAATTCCTACTTTTTGGTAACTATCTCACCAAAAAGTGCCTTCTTGTGGGAATGATTTTTTCGCTGTACCTTTGCAGCGTCAAAACGAACAAATAACATTTTAAACGAATAAGAATTATGAAACAGATTGAGACAATTAAGAGTGGAAAGAACTTCAGCGCAGTAAGCGTAGGTAAGATGAGTGAGATTATCGAGCACGTGCTCCCCATGGGACCGAACGTAACCATTCAGGGCAAGGTGTTCGCAGGTCAGGCCGTAGGTGCAACTGGTAGCGAACTGAGTTTCCAGACACTCATTCCTGGTCAGGACAGCGGTTTCCTGCACACCCACAAGACTCACGAGGAACTTTACATTATCCTGAAGGGTGAAGGCCAGTATCAGGTGGATGGTGAGGTATTCCCCGTCAGCGAGGGCACCATCATCCGTGTCGCTCCCGATGGCAAGCGTGCGCTGAAGAATACTGGCAGCGAGAACCTGACTATGCTCTGCATCCAGTACAAGGCCAATGCCTTCACTGAGGCTGACAGCCCTATGACCGACGGTGTAATTCTGCAGGAAGAACTGAAATGGTAAGCGAGATGTTCGACAAAGCAATTCAGTTCCTGAAAGACCACAAAGAGATTGCCTTCGCTACCAGCGAGGGCAATTTGCCTAAGTTGCGCATCTTCCAGATTATGAAGCAGGAAGGGCATGTGCTCTACTTCGCTACTTCTGCAAAGAAGGCTGTCTATCGGGAGTTACGCCAGAATCCCAATGTTGAGATACTGGCCTACGCAGATAATATATCCGTTAGATGTTCAGGGATGGTGAACTTCAATGTGGAGGATGATGTAAAGCGATGGATATACGAGAACAATCCCGTACTGCCCCGTCTTTATACGAGCTATGACCAGATGGAATATTTCTGTCTGCCAATAGCAGAGATGGACTATTACGATTTATCTCCGACACCGCCCGTATTCCAGCATTTCGACCTCATTGCAGGCGAGGTTGGACAAGGTTTCGTAGGCGAAAAATTCAAGAACAATTAATTATTTCACTTTTAATGATTCAAGATATGAATACAAACAGACAACTCATTGAGCAATTTCTTCAGTTTATCAACACAGGTGATGCTACCATTGGCAAACCGATTATTAGTGACGACGTTATCTTCTACGCTCCTACTTCACCAGAGCCAATGAAGGGCTTTGAGGGGTATATGAGTGTGCTGGCTATGATGCGTGGCGCAATGCCTGATATTCAATGGAAGATAGAGGAAACCATTTCCGAGGGTGACAAGATTCTAGTGCGCTACACAATGACAGGCACACAGACGCAACCACTGATGGGCATGCCCGCCACAGGCAAGAAAATCTGTGTAACGGCCATGAACATCTATGAATTCAAGGACGGAAAGATTATCCGTGAGCATGGCTTACCTGATATGTTCTCACTCCTAATGCAACTTGGGGTGATTCCTGCTCCAGGACAGTAAAAAAATCCGCAATCTCAATAAGGTTGCGGATTTTTTATATTCTTATTCGCCTATGATTGTCACTACCAACTCCCTGGAACCACCATAATTGCGGTACTCGCAGAAGTAGATGCCCTGCCAGGTTCCCAGATTCAAGCGTCCGTCAGTAATGGGAATAGTGAGGCTGACACCGCTCAATGTTGACTTGGCATGAGCAGGCACAGCGTTACAGCGATTTCGTCAGCATGGCTCACGACAAGCGGATGCTATTACTGGAGTTTGGTGTAGGTTTCAACACGCCCGTCATCATCCGTTTCCCATTCGAACAGATGGCTGCACGATTCCCAGACACCACGCTTGTCCGCTTCAACCGCGATTATCCCCAGCTGACTACACAAGGCATCAGCCGATACGTGGCTTTCTCCGAAGGCGTGGAGCAAATCCTGTATGAAAATACGGTGTACCTTCCTTGATGCCCATCTTCTTAGCCTCGTTGAATCACCCTCCACGTCACCATAGAACGAGGCTTCAGGATGACGGATATAGTCACGGTTGAAGTCCTGCGTCTCATGCCTATAATCATCAGCCGGACTGGGAAATCCTGCTGCTACACCAGCATGTTCCAGTTCCAACTTGGTGTCGAACACACACCTCTCACTATCTTGATGTTACCCATCTATAAATCCTAATTATTCTCAATTCTCGGAGCAGCGAACGCCAATATGCTTGCATGATTGGCTGAGTCGTGACGAGATTCAACTTTTGTTAAAACTGATGGCAAAGATAGCGATTTTACGCTGATTATTGGTAAATTTGCAACAAAAGTTGCGAAAATGGGCTGCATCTCAGCAAAAAGCAAGCTTTCTGCATTCGATTTGCACCATCTTTGCCACCATATTTAAATGTATTTATGCAAAAGAGAATTTAAAAACAAATATTATGAAGAGTTTTAAGTCTACAGCGTGGCTACTGCCACAACCAGTGCTGATTATCGGCACTTACGATAAAGAAGGAAAGCCCAATGCCATGAATGCTGCTTGGGGAGGTCAGTGGGATATGCATGAGATTATGATCTCACTTGGTTCGCATCAGACTACGGACAACCTTGCCGTTAATCCTGAGTTCACAGTTACCTTCGCAACTGCTGACACTTTAGTAGCATCTGACTATGTGGGCATCGCCAGTGGCAGGAACACCCCTGACAATATGCAGAAAGCGGGGTGGACTATCGAGAAGGCTCCCAATGTGAATGCACCTGTATTCAAGGAGTTTCCTATGACGCTTGAATGCCGTGTAAAGCAGAAAATTGACGAGAGTGAGACCGGCTATTTCCTCGTAGCTGAAATCGTGAACATCCTCTGTGATGAAAACTACCTGGCAGAAGACGGAAAGCCCGATGTGGAGAAGATGAAGTTGATCACGTTCGACCCAGTTCATCACACTTACATCCAGCTAGGTAAGTCCATAGGTAACGCATTTGCAGACGGCAAACAGTTGAAATAAAAACGTCATATGAAAAAGAAACAATTCTCAATATTATGCATTGGCCTCATACTGACAGCATGCGGACAGCAGAACAAAAATGAAACGACAATGGACTTCACAGATGATGTTCAGACAGCACTCGCCGACAGCGGGCGCATTGATTTAAACAGCCTTCAATGGACACGTGAGCCAAAGGGCTACGAGGTAAAGGGCGACACCATCCTTATCACCACCGCACCAAAGACCGACCTCTGGCAGCGCACTTACTATCACTTCCAGAACGACAACGCCCCCGTTCTGCAGATGAAGACCCGTGAGAAATTCTTCAGTTTCGTGGTGAAGACCGACTTCACAGGCAGTCACCATCGCTTTGACCAGTGTGGTATCGTGATGTATCTTGGCAGCGAGAACTGGCTGAAAGGCTCGGTGGAATACGAGAACGATGAGTTTCAGCATCTGGGTAGCGTAGTGACGAACAATGGCTACTCCGACTGGGCCACGACGGCTATTCCCGCAAACGTGAAAACCATGTGGTATCGCTTCTCCCGCCGCGAGGATGACTACTGCATTGAGTGCTCTTCCGACGGACAGACGTTCAGTCAGATGCGTGTCTGCCACATGCCTGCTGCCGCCGATGAAATCAGCTTCGGCATTTATGCCTGCTCGCCCGAGGAGTCCTCATTCACAGCCATTTTCTCCGATATGAAGATTACCGAATGTGCCTGGCAGGCTCACGATGGTCAACAGCCTGACGAGTAAATTCCAATTTGACAAGTCCCTTTATTTGTACCTTTTCACTTTATTTCGGCTGAAGACTCTGGCGATACTCGCTGGGCGACAGGCCAAGATGCTTGGTGCAGTAACGGCTGAAGTATGAGAGCGATGTAAAATTCATCGCATCGGCTATCTGGGTGAGGGACAGGCGTTCATCATTCAGATATTCTTTTAATATAGGTACGGTGTGTCGGTCGATGTATGAGGTGACACTGTGTCCTGTCACGCGCTTGATGGTGGCCGAGAGATACTTTGGCGATACGTTTAGTCGCTCTGCGTAGTAGCTCACATCACGCTCCGTTCGGCTGATGCCGGTGGCAAGCAGAGCCATCAGTTGTTTCACGATGTAGGCTGTGCGGTCGGTATGGGTGTCTGTTGCATCACGCCCAGCATGGGCCTCGAAGATGTCGTACATCATCGTCAGGCAGAGACTGCCCATCAGTTCGCGATAGAACTGCAAATGGCTGTCGTCCTTGCGGTCACGAAGACGATGGAAGTCATCCTGCAGATGTCGTGCCTGTTCATCTGTCAGTTTGATGACGGGGTCTTGGTTCAGCGAGATACTGCCTCCGATGCTGTAGTTGTTCGACGGCAGCAGGTTCTGTAGAAACTTGTAATCGGCAGCAAACCATTCTACCTGCAAGTCTGCATGTGCCGCCAGGTTGCTGATACGATCGGGCATCGGTATCACAACCAGGTCGTTTTTCACGATGTGATAGCAATGCTCGTTGAACACAAAACTTGCCTCACCTGCCAAGCAAAGCAGATGCATGCAGGTGTGGCTCAACTCACGGGCATTCATCCCGTAGAAGTCTGTGGAATATTGAAAATCAGTACTCATATCTTGCCTTTTGCTGCAAAAATACACATTATTTTATATATAAAAGAACGATTTAGGCAAAAAGTGAAAATTGTGAAGTAATTTGTGAAACAAAAGTATCAGGAAATCGTCGTAACTTTGCACCCAAATTCAAAAGTATATTTAAAATGAATTTCAAAAGTATCATCACAGCCGCCATAGCATTGCTGATTTCCACAGCTTGCAGCGGTGGCGCAAAACAGGAGAAAGTTATGGCAAAGGACGGAAAGGCATTAGTAGTGTTCTTCTCACATGCGGGAGACAACTATGCAGTAGGAAACATTGAGGTGGGCAACACGAAGATAGTGGCCGACTACATCACGGAATTGACCGGTGCAGAGCAGTTTGAAATCGTTACGCATAAGTACGACGGGATGGCTTATACACCACTCATCAATCTGGCGAAGGAAGAGACCAAGAAAGGCGAATTGCCAGAGTATGAGGGCGACATTGATTTGTCAAAGTACGATACGGTGTTCATTGGTGGACCTGTATGGTGGGGCACCTATCCGCAAGTGATGTTCACCTTCTTCAAGAAGCATGCTAACGACCTGAAGGGTAAGACCGTCATTCCTTTCACCACTCATGAAGGTTCTGGATTGGCCAACTGTGTGGAGGATGTGAAGGAAGCATTCCCTGGGGCAAATGTTACCAAGGGCTTCAGCATCTATGGTCACGAAGTGCGTACGGAAAAGAAAAAGGTCGAGAAGTGGTTGAATGGTTTAGGATATTAACGACGAATAATATGGAATACATAAAACTATACAATGGTGTTCAGATGCCGACATTGGGCTACGGTGTGTTTCTTGTAAGCCCTGAAGAGTGTGAGCGTTGCGTGAGTGATGCATTAAGTGTAGGCTATCGCCTGATTGATACGGCACAGGCCTACCAGAATGAGGAGGGCGTTGGCAATGCCTGGCGCAAGGCTGGACTGAAGCGCGAGGATCTGTTCCTTGTAACAAAGGTCTGGATTTCGAACAACGGCGAGGAAAAGGCCGCCAAGAGTATCGATGAGAGTCTGCGCAAATTGCAGACGGAGTATATCGACCTGCTGCTCATCCATCAAGCCTACGGCGACGTGTTCGGTACTTGGCGGGCGATGGAGAAAGCCTATCGTGCTGGCAAGGTTCGTGCCATCGGTGTGAGCAACTTCCAGGCTGGCCGTTTCTTCGACTTCGCCCACTATGTGGAGCTAAAGCCGATGGTGAACCAGTTGGAGTGTAACACCCTCTCTCAGCAGACAGGCATCGAGCCGATTCATGGCGAGTTTGGCACCAAGATGATGGCATGGTATCCACTCGGTGGACAAGGTACTGACGGCATCGTGAAGAGTGAACTGCTGGCAGCTATAGGTGCTAAGTACAATAAAACAGCTGCCCAGGTTGCCCTCCGCTGGCTCACCCAGCGCGGCATCGTAGCTATTCCCAAGTCGAGTCATAAGGAGCGTATGGCGCAAAACTTCGACGTCTTCGACTTCTCGCTGAGTGAGGATGATATGGCTCAGATAGCCAAGATGAACCAGCACGATGCAGGCACCAGAGATTTCGGTGACCCGCAGTTTGTGAAGTACTTGATAAAGACATACGGATGATGAAACAGGTATCAGTATTAGTGGGTGCTGGCAGTATCGGACAGGCTATTATCCGTCGTGTGTCGGCTGGTAAGCACATCGTGCTGGCAGACTACTCCATAGAGAATGCTCAGCGAGCAGCAAAGACGCTGGAGGATGCAGGCTTTGAGTGTTCAACTATCCAATGCGACCTCGGCTCAAAAGAGGACATTTTGAAGTTGGTGGAGTTTGCCACCAACAAGGGAGACGTGACAAATGTTGTCAATGCTGCTGGTGTATCGCCGTCACAGGCTCCTGTGGAAGAAATACTACGCGTAGACCTCTATGGAACAAGTGTCCTGTTGGAAGAGTTCGGTAAGGTGATCGCAGAGGGTGGCTCAGGAGTGATTATCTCATCACAGAGCGGTCATCGTCTTCCTGCTTTGCCACAGGAGCAAAACGACGCATTGGCAACAACTCCCGTGGATGAACTGTTAGATTTGCCATTCCTAAAGGAAATCAACGACACGCTGAAAGCATACCAATACTCGAAGCGTTGCAATGTGCTCCGGGTGATGTTTGAGGCTACCCGCTGGGGGCGTCGTGGAGCTACCATTAACTCTATCTCACCAGGTATCATCATCACGCCATTGGCTAACGATGAACTGCATGGCCCGCGCAAGGATGGTTATCTGAAGATGATAGAGGGCATGCCAGCCCGTCGTGCAGGAACGCCAGACGAAGTGGGCGATATGGCTGAGTTCCTAATGTCCTCGCGCGGACGTTTCATCAGCGGTGCCGACTTCCTGATTGACGGAGGCTGCACAGCTTCCTATTGGTATGGTGACCTGCAATATCTAAAAGCGACACATTAATGAACCGCCTTATTACGATATTGTTTTTGGGAATAACAACAATCACCATGCAAGCAAAGACGGACAAAGAACAGATAGAAACTCTCTATCGAGACATGTACGAGGCTATGGTGGCAAAGGACACGGTGGTACTAAACCGTGTCCATGCCGATAATTTTGTGCTGACTCACATGACAGGGATGCACCAGTCGAAGCAGGAATACATCAAGGCGATCACCAATGGTACACTAAACTATTTTTCTGCAGAACATGAGCAGATGGAGATCAAAGTCAGCGGCAATCATGCTACGCTGACAGGTCGCAGCCGAGTTACTGCAGCTGTTTTCGGAGGCGGACGTCATACTTGGCATCTGCAACTCACGTTCCAGTTAGTTAAACGTAACGGTCAGTGGATGTTCACCAATGCCAGAGCATCAACATATTAAACTCCTGCTGTGGTTACCCATGTATAAATCCTAATTATTCTTAATTCTCGGAGCAGCGAACGCCAATATGCTTGCATGATTGGCTGAGTCGTGACGAGATTCAACTTTTGTTAAAACTGATGGCAAAGATAGCGATTTTACGCTGATTATTGGTAAATTTGCCACCATATTTAAATGAATTTAGGCAAAAGTGCAAAAAGGAATGGACGTAACTGAGTTACATGACGAAGAAAACCTGCTGGTTCAGCTTCAGGACAGATGGGAGAACTACGGCAGTCTGGATGCGATTGTCGATACCCATGACCCGTTCACCCTTGAAGGTGCGCCAAGGTTTGAACTGTCTGAGAAGATCGACAGTCTTCTGAGTCATGCACTCACTGAGGATGAGAACCTGCTGCTTCGCCAGACGCTCGGCATGGGCTGTAAGCAACGCTCCGTAAAGAGTCTTGCCCAACAGATGGGGACCACTCAGAAAGCCATTCAGAAGAAGCTCGTCTCGATTGTCGAGAAACTACGGTATCACGACGATTCCATCGAGCTCTGGAAATATCTGAATCGATAAAATAACTATTAAGGATTATGGAAAGTATCATCACGAGAGAGGCAGCCTGGGAGCTGCTGAGAAAGTATAACAAAGACCCGTTTCACCTGCAGCATGCGCTGACAGTGGAAGGTGTCATGCGCTGGTATGCCGAGCAGCTTGGGTTTGCCAGTGAAGTGGACTTCTGGGGAATGGTCGGGCTGCTGCATGACATTGACTTTGAACTATATCCCGAGGAGCATTGTATCAAAGCCCCAGAACTGCTGCGTGAAGGTGGCGTTGGCGAAGAAATGATCCATGCCATCTGCAGCCACGGTTATGGCATAACCGTAGACGTGAAGCCAGAGCACCTGATGGAAAAGGTACTCTTTGCTACCGATGAACTGACGGGACTGATATGGGCTGCTGCCCTGATGCGCCCTTCGAAGAGCGTTCAGGACATGGAACTGAAGTCGCTCAAGAAGAAGTACAAGTCAAAGGGCTTTGCCGCAGGCTGCTCTCGCGAGGTTATTGAACAGGGAGCAGAAATGCTGGGATGGCCGTTGGACGAGGTGCTGCAAAAGACCCTTGATGCCATGAGGGACTGTGAGGCCCGTGTAGCAAGTGAGATGGAGGAAATTTAATACCTATGCCAAAGGAACGAAACAAGGCAGACGGCTATCGTGAGAAGGCTTACGAGGGTGACACCAAGGCAATGAACAACCTTGGGGTCTGCTATGAGCGTGGCACAGGCGTAAAAGTCAGCCTTGAACTGGCTTTCGAATGGTATATGAAAGCCGCTGAGCAGGGCGATGTCTATGGATGCTTCAACGTAGGCGAGTGCTATTCCCGTCGTTGGCGGTGTACCTGCCAAGGTGATAAAAAAGATAGAGGCGTAAACAGATGATGGAATATAAGGTTTTGAATAATGGCCTGAGGATGCCGATGGTCGGGCTTGGGGTCTATAATATCTCCGATGGGGAAACCCAGCGAGTAGTGGAAAATGCCGTGTCGGTAGGCTATAGGAGTATCGACACTGCTGCTATGTACTACAACGAGAAAGGCGTTGGTGATGCAGTTCGGGCATGTGGAGTTCCCCGTAAAGAACTGTTCATCACGACCAAGATATGCGATTCCTGCTATACGAGGGAGGAAACACTGCGCACAGCCCGCCATTCCATGAAGCAGTTGGGACTTGACTATGTGGATTTGATGCTGATTCACTGGCCTGTCGGAAATCCAACCGTCATGTGGCATACGCTCGAAGAACTCTATGAGCAAGGCGTGTTCAAAGCCATTGGTGTGTCAAACTTCTATCCCAATACGTTCCCCAAGATTGTAAATGATGCAAAGGTGATGCCTGTTGTGAACCAATGCGAGACCCATGTGCTCTATCAGCAAAGGAAGATGCTGGAATACCTGAAGCCGTACAACACGGCATTGGAAGCATGGAGTCCGCTGGCAGAGGGGAAGCACGGCATCTTCAGGAACAAAACGCTGACGAATATCGGCGAGAAATACGGCAAGACATCTGCACAGGTGGCCTTGAAGTTCCTGATTCAGAACGGCATTGTCATTATCCCAAAGACAACCCACAAGGAAAGGATGGTTGAGAACATCAATCTCTTTGACTTCAACCTGACAGATGATGACCTCCAAGAGATCCGCTTGCTTGACACTGGCAGGAATGTCACGGGATGGCCCTCGGATGCGCTGAGGCACGAAGTATAGGCAGAATAAACTTAAACATATTATTATGGAAGAAAAGAAATTAAAAGCGATGTTCTTCAATGGTAGTCCGCGAAAGAACAAGAACACTGCTGACATGCTTCAGAGTGCAATGCGTGGAGCAGAAGCCAAAGAAAAAATAAATAGAAAATACAAAACAACATGAAAGAGCGAATAGCATTTGTTGATTACATCCGCGTCATTGCCTGCCTGCTGGTAATGGTAGTACACGCCAGTGAGCAGTTTTATAACATGGGACCGATATCCCAGGTAGTCAATGAGGACAACCGTCTTTGGGTATCTATCTATGACGGCTTCTTCGGGCGCATATCCGTACCGCTGTTCATGATAGTCTCGGCCTTCTTGCTGGTGCCGATGAAGCCAGGTATGACAATGAGCCAATTCTATCATCGTCGTTTCCTACGCATCCTTCCCCCCTTTATTTGTTTCTTGGTGCTGTATGCCCTATTGCCAGCCACTTGGGGCGGATTGACATGGGATGATGCTATCGAGCAACTGAAGATGGTGCCCTTCAACTTCCCACTATGGGGCGGTCATCTGTGGTTCATGTACCCGCTCATTAGTATCTACCTCATCATACCCGTGGTGTCGCCCTGGCTCGAAAAGTCCAGCGCGAAAGACGAACGGATATTCCTCGGCATCTTTGCCTTCTCCACGCTCATCCCTTGGCTGCATCGCTTTGTGTCGCCCGAACTTTGGGGTGAGTGCTTCTGGAATCAGTATTCTGCCCTGTGGTACTGCTCTGGTTATTTAGGCTATCTCGTATTGGCTCACTATATCCGAGTACACTTGAAGTGGAGTAAGCAGAAAAAGTTGACCATTGGGGCAATCAGCTTTGTCATAGGCGGTCTGTTTACTGCATGGAGCTTCTGGTGGAAGGCCGTGCCCGGCTTGCAGATGGAAACGCCGATGATGGAATGGTCGTGGGAGTTCTGCACACCCAATGTGTTGCTTGCCACCTTCGGATCCTTCCTGCTGTTCAGCTGCATCCAGAAGGCTCCCCGATGGATTAACAGCCTTGCCAAACTCACCTTTGGTATGTATCTGATGCACATTTTCTTCCTGACTTTTATCGCAGAATGGATCATCAGCGGCGATGTTGCCAACCCTATACTGCCCGTATGGTTTGCCATTCCCGTTATCGGACTGCTTACATTCCTGTGCTGTGCAGTTACCACAAAAATTATCTCGCTGATACCGGGCAGTAAATACATAATCGGTTAAATTCCAATTTATCTGTTGGAACTGAATAACAGTTAATTTTAAAAGGTCTTGGTAGAGACCAGAGCCGTGACTCGAAACACTCCAAGAAAATATGAAGAAAGTAATGTTTTTGCTGGCAGTAGGAGTGATGTGCCTGACAGCCTGCGCCCAGAAGAAGGGCGGTGAACGTGGTCCTCGCCAAGGTGGCCACATGGTGATTAACAAAGATTCTGACAGTGTTTTCGCGGCATTGAAGCAAGAGACACTAGGAAAGTTCAAGCAACTGACGTACAACGACAAACAGACAGGCAAGACAATGGAGTATAATCTGCTGGTTCCCGAAGGTGCCGAGGCAGGTCAGAAACTCCCCTTAGTGCTCTTCATGGCTGATGCCAGTACTGCAGGAAAGGAAGTGACGGCTCCGCTCACGCAAGGGTATGGTGCCTTGGAGTTCGCTTCAAATAGAGACCAGCAGAAGCATCCCTCTTTCGTGCTGGTGCCACAATATACCGACTGGGCCGTACAAGACGACTGGAGCACCACCGACGAGGTGGAGATGACAATCCGACTGCTTCAGACCGTCTGCAAGGAATACAATGTAGATACCAACCGACTATACACCACAGGACAGTCTATGGGAGGCATGATGTCGTTCTATTTCAATATCACGCATCCTGAACTCTTTGCAGCCTCATTGTTTGTCAGCAGCCAGTGGGACACCTCGAAGATGCAGGACTTCGGCAAGAAGCATTTCTTCTATATCGTGGCTGGCGGCGACCAGAAAGCATCGGGTGGCATGAAAGATTTGGCTGAGGTGATGAAGGAGAACAATGCCCGTGTTGACTCCACATCATGGAGTGCAAAGCTTCCAAGCGAAGAACAGGAACGATTGGCCGAGGAACTGATAGCCAAGGGCGGCAATATCAACTTCATCAAGTGGGAGGCAGGCAGTGTACTCCCTGAATCAGGCAAGGGTATGGAGCACATGGCATCTTTTGACTACGGCTATAAGATTGCAGCCGTCAGGGATTGGCTGTTCAGGCAGAGCAAGAAATAAATTTCTAAAAGACAAACAGATAAATCTGAATTTACGCCTCAGTTATGAAAAGATATATAGTATTACTCACAGCCCTTGTCATTAGTCATTTTGCAATGGCTCAGGATTTCAAGCCGATGGAGCATAATGGGCTGCTCTATCAAGAATTGGTTTTCTGTAATGACGTAAAGGGCAAGATTCCTTTGGTCATCTACCTTCATGGCAGACATGCCAGTGGAAACGACAATCAGAAGCAACTGTCTCAGGCTGGTGTCCAAGAGATAGACAAATACCTACGGAAGAACGCTATTCCAGCCTACTTTCTTGTTCCACAATGTCCAGAGGACTATGAGTGGGACGGACGGAACGGCAATTCTGGCTACACAGACAAAGTGGTGGATTTGGTAACCTTTTATCTGAAGACAAAAGATATTGATATGAACAGGATTTATATATGCGGCGCATCTATGGGTGCATGTGGCACATGGAAAATCTTGAAGGATAATCCCAAACTATTTGCAGCTGCTTTAATCGCTTCAGGTCAGGCCCAACATGAAAAGCCTTCTGACTATACGGACACCCCTTTATATGTGACTGTAGGCTCGGAAGAAAGGAGTTATAATGCCCTGAAATGGTTAACTACAGAAATCCGCAAAGCAGGAGGAAACGTAAAGTTTGACGTTCTGTTTGGGCAGAAACATCGCAATGCGTGTGACAATGCCTTTTCGACAAAAAGAATAAAGTGGCTGTTTTCACAAGTGAGAGATTAGGTAAATTCCAATTTAGCGAACTATAAAATAGAGTAACTATTAAATTAACATTTAGGTTAAACAAAAAACAATAACATGATGAAAGTATTGTTATTAAACGGAAGTGCCAACAAGAATGGCAACACTTTTACTGCACTATCGGAGATAGCCCGTCAATTGGAGAAGAATGGTGTAGAGTCGGAAATCATGCAAATGGGCAACAAGCCTGTACGTGGTTGCATTGCCTGCGGACAATGTAAGGCGAAGCAATTAGGGCATTGTGTCTTTGATGACGACATCTGCAACCGTATCGTTGAAAAGCTCAATGAGGCCGATGCGCTCATCGTGGGTTCGCCTGTCTATTATGGTCAGCCCAACGGTGCTGTAATGGCAGTTCTGCAACGTGCCTTCTTCTCAGGTGCCCAAGTACAGAACAAGCCTGCGGCAGCGGTAGCTATCTGCCGTCGTGGTGGTGCTACGGCTGCATACCAGACGATGAACATGATATTCGAGATGAAGAACATGCCTGTGGTTACTTCGCAATATTGGAACATCGCCTACGGCTTGGCACCCGGTGAAGTAATACAGGACACAGAGGGAATGCAGACCATGCGAGTGCTTGCCGACAACATGGCCTGGTTACTGAAGAAGATTCACGCCAATGGTAATCCCGATTATCCTGAACGCGAAGAGTGGCAAGGCATGAACTTTATCAGATGAATCAGAGACAATGACAATACAAGAATTTCGTGATTACATGGCATCGGGCAAACCCGTCGTTGGCAGGCGTGACCATTGGTGATGGAGCTGTGGTTGCTGCAGGTGCTGTAGTCACAAAAGATGTTGAACCGAATACGATTGTTGGAGGTGTGCCAGCAAAGGTGATTAAAAAGATAGAAGAATAAAATATGAAAAAGGTTATTGTTATTTCTACGAGCCTACGTCATGGCTCAAACAGCGACATACTCGCCGACCAGTTTGTGGAAGGCGTCAAGTCTGCAGGAAACGAGGTGGAGAAAATTTCTCTCGTTGGCAAGAACATCCAGTTCTGCAAGGGTTGTCTGGGTTGCCAAAAGTTAGGGCGTTGTGTCATCAATGATGATGTGAACGACATCATGGCCAAGGTGCTGAAGGCTGATGTTATCTGCTGGGCAACACCTATCTACTATTACGAGATGAGCGGCCAGATGAAGACCCTCATAGACCGCATGAATGCGATGTATGAACAGGATTATGCGTTTCGTGATGTCTATCTGCTGACTACGGCTGCAGAGGATGAAACCGAGACTCCGAAGCGTGCAGAGACGGGGTTGACGGGCTGGATAGACTGCTATCCCAAGAGTCGCCTGGCAGGAACGCTTTTCTGCGGAGGTGTGAATGACCCTCGTGAGATTGAGGGCAATCCGAAACTGCAGGAGGCTTTTGATTTAGGAAAGAGCATCGGCTAAGACAATGAAGAGTAAAATGGTTGCTGGCGAAACCAAACGGCTGAGCCGAGCGTACGGAAGCTGATATGTCACAGACAGATGAATCAGAATATATCTGTTAAATTGCACTACCTAAATCATCTGTGCCAACTGCTATATTATTGCCTAACTTTTATATAAACTTGTTTTTATAACTCTATCACACGGAAAGTGTAAGGGGGTAGCGTGAGGGCGTTGGGGCCTGCTACTCCTTGCTTCATCTCAAGCGTCTGGTCGGTGGGCTGACCGCTGAACTCCTCGGTCTTGCTGTCGGCTGGGATAGTGAGGCCGTTGGCTTTGATGGTGAGCTCTACGGGCAGGGCGTTTACCAACTTGAGATAGCGACGGCCGGTGGCACTGTGGCGAACCAGACTGACGCCTACGCGATGTTTAAGTTCGGGGGCAATCTGGATGTCGGTGCTCACGTACTTGTCGCCACCATATACCGAGAACATGCGCTGAACATGGTAGGCAGGGGTGGGGCGGACTTCGGTGTTAGAGAAGTAGATCATGTCGGGATCCCAGTTGTGGTGCTTATCCTTGGCCAGCATCGGGGCGTAGCTGGTCATCTCTACCACGTCGCCATTGCGCTCAACATCGGTGAGATAGAGGGCTTCGGCCAGTGCGGTCTCGATATTGGGACGCTTGACATTGGTTGAGGCTGCATATTCGCCAAGATAAACCTTAGGCATGGTGCGATCGTAACCGTCGTAATAGTTGCGATGGTGCATGAACCAACCGGTTGACTCGTAGTAGTGCTCATCAACCATATACTGCAGCTCGGGATGGCGCTTGGTGAAGTCCCATCCTTCGACGTAATCGGCACTTGGGGCGTGGAAAGGTCCTACGGTGCCACAAATCTTAATCTCGGGATGTTTCTGACGGATGGCCTTGCAGATCATCTCGTAGCGCTCTTCGAACACGGTGCCGATGATGTCCTCGTTGCCTATACCTATATATTTAAGGTTGAATGGGGCGGGGTGACCGGCATCAGCGCGAAGCTTGGCCCACTTGGAGGTGGCGGGATCGCCATTGGCCCACTCAATCAGGTCGAGCAGCTCCTGGATGTAAGCTGGCATCTGATCCATAGGGATGCCGCACTGCTGACCGCCTATACCCTGGGCGTTGGCGGCTGAGTTCTGGCATGGAACGCCTGCTGCAAGCACTGGGAGTGGCTCGGCACCGATGTCTTCGCAGAACTGGAAATACTCGAAGAATCCCAGTCCGCGTGTCTGATGATAGCCCCAGATATTGAAGTCGGGTTTGCGGTCCTGAAGTGGACCTACGGTGTGGTTCCAATGGTAGATATTGTCGAGGCCCTGACCATGGCTCATGCAACCGCCTGGGAAACGGACGAACTTGGGCTTCAGGTCGGCGATGACCTGAGCTAAGTCGCGACGCAGACCGTTAGGACGGTTCATAAATGTTTCTTGTGGAAAGAGCGAAATCATATCGAGTCCCACACGGACGGACTTCTGCGGAATGATGGCCAGACGGGCCTTGGTGCAGCTCTTCTTGGTGCTGAGCACGCAGGTGTACTGTTGCCAATCGGTGCCCTGGGTTTTGAGTTTGCTGCTGGCAAGTATGGTGCCATCGGTGCCTATTAGCTGAATCGTGAAGTTCTGCTTCTGACCGTCGGCCAGAACATACATCGAGAAGTTGTACTTATGGCCGGCCTCTACGGCGATGCCATCCCAACCCTCGTTCCACAGTGTGTCGGCAGCAATCACAGCATAGTGGTGATTGTTGCTGCTGAGTGGGTGCTGGGTGGAAATATCGATAGGACTGGCTGAGTGCCAGGCGGTGGTGGCGTTCCACTCGCGACGATCTTTTGCGTTGTATTCGAAGTCGCGGTTCTGAATCAGTTCGGCATACAGACCGCCATCGGCAGCATAGCTGATGTCTTCGAAGAAGATACCTATCAGTTTGTCGCTGATGGTCTTCTCGCTGTTGCTCACGTGAAGTGTGGCTGTCACAGGCTGATGGGACAGCAGGGAATTCTTGGCATCGTCGTGCATGCGCTCACTGCTGAGACGTGCGTCGGCCTGCAACTGTTGGAAGTGACTAGTGATGGTGCTGAGCTCCTGCGCTGTGATGTCGAAGGTGTTGCCCTCGTGCAACTTGCCTGCTATGGTGGCGGTGTCGCGCGTCCAGGCAGCCTGATCGATCAGGCTCTTCTGGTCTTTGCTGAATTGACGGAAGTTGCCCGATGCAGATACCCAGCGCTTGTCGCCGGTCTTCGTCTGATAATAGATGTCGAAGGTGCCATTGTCATTGGCAAAGACTACCGGCTTGAGGCACTGTGGCGTTGACATCACAGGATAGTCTTGTGGGCGCCAGGTTACCAAGTTGCGGCTATAGGCTGCGGCAAAGAGTGGTGAACTGTCGTTGACCTGAAACACCAGGCGCCAGGTGCCATCGGCAGCGCGGGCCACTGAGGGGTGGTACATGCGCTTCTCGGCTCCCCATGTGCCATAGTCGGACGAGCACAGCTGACCCATCTCCTGCCAACCGTTGGGGGTGAATTGTGCTACATGCAAGCCGGCGTGCTCACCTGGGCTATAGACAAACACGCGCTTGGTGGTCTGAGCGCAAACGCTGATAGACGCTGTGGCGAAAATGCCTAAGAGGTAAAATCTTGATTCCTTCATTATTATTGTGTCATTAATTCTTTGAGGATGCAAAGGTAATGAATTATAGCGTAAAAATGCAAGTGAAATTCAGAAAAAGTTGCTTGGGAAGGAAATATCTTCAAAAACTTTTGTATATTTGCACCTGATATGATTATTACTATCTTTTTAAAACGTTACTATTTTGGAACTATTATGAACTGTAAAAAATCGCTCTTTATGGCCTGCTGGGCTGCTATGGCTGCCACTGCACAGGCTCAGATAACCATTGATATCGATGCACAGCAGCGAGGCCCTAAGGTGAGCCCCATGCTTTATGGAATCTTTTATGAGGATATCAACCATGCCGCTGATGGAGGCATCTATGCCGAACTGATCAGAAACCGCTCGTTTGAGGATGGACCGCGCTTTGGTGCTCCTGCCGACATGCAGGGGTGGGCTACCGTGGCTGCAGAGCCTTCTGTGTTGGCCGCCCGTCTCATTCAAGACTCGAAGAAAACGCCTCTGCTCAATAGTGCCCAGCACCATGCCCTGCAGTTGGATGTCAAGGCATCACCAGCTGCGCCTGTAAGTCTGATTAACGAGGGCTACTGGGGGATTAACGCCGTGCAGGGACGCACCTATCGCCTGTCGTTCTGGGCCAAGGCGCCAGCCTATAGGGGCACCGTGAAGGCAGAACTGCGCTCGGCCGACGGAAAACAGGTGTACGCTCAGCAGCAGGTGGCTGTATTCGCCGCTGCTAAAAAGCGGGGGTGGACAAAATACGAGGCCACGCTGACCGCTCTTGACAATGATGCCCAGGCGCAGTTCGCGCTTGTGTTCGATGGTGTAGGACAGGTGCAGCTGGATATGGTGAGCCTCTTCCCACCCACATTCCGCAATCGTGAGAACGGTATGCGTCCTGATTTGGCCAACATGCTGTGGCAGTTGCATCCTAAGTTTATGCGATTCCCTGGTGGTTGTTTCGTGGAGGGGCAGGAGAGTCCCGACAATGCCTTCCGCTGGCAGCGCACCATCGGTCCTGTCGAAGAGCGTGAAGGCCACTGGAATGTGAACTGGGGCTACCGTACCACCGACGGACTGGGGTATCATGAGTATCTGCAGTTGGCTGAGGATCTGGGAGCCAAACCGCTCTACGTGGTGAACGTGGGGATATGGCACGGCGGACAAACACCTTACGATAGTATCCAACCATGGATAGACGAGTGCTTGAATGCGCTGGAGTATGCCAACGGTCCCGTCAGTTCCAAGTATGGAGCCATGCGTGCCAAAAACGGTCATCCAGAACCCTTCGGAATAGAATATCTTGAGGTGGGTAATGAGAACAACCAGCCCGATCCGCGGCAGCAGAGCGATCACTATTACGAGCGTTACGAACAGTTCTACAATGCTATCAAGGCCAAATATCCCGATATGAAAATCATAGGCAATGTGGTGGCTTGGGGCGATGATAATCCGAAATGGGGCAGCAGTCTGCCCGTGGATTTGTTGGACGAGCATTATTACCGCTCGCCCGACTGGTTTGCTGATGCTTTCCACAAATACGACAGCTACGACCGCCAAGGACCTAAGGTGTATGTGGGTGAATATGCCGTGACCAATGGCTACGGCACGCTGGGCAATATGAATGCTGCACTGGGCGAGGCCATCTATATGATGGGTATGGAGAACAATGCCGACGTGGTGGAACTGGCATCTTATGCCCCTATCTTCGTCAACGAGAATGATGCCCGTTGGCGCCCGGATATGATACGCTTCAGCAGCAGTCGTGCGATGGGTACTCCGAGCTACTACGTGCAACAGCTCATGCCACAGCATCTGGGCACGCAGGTGCTGAAAGTGCAGCAAACTAATCCTTATAAAGATAAGGTGGTGAAACAGATTACGCCAAAGCAGAGTAGAGTGGGGTATGGTACATGGAACACACGCGCCACTTTCCAATGTGATAAAGAGGTGGACTGCATGTATGGCGACTGGCAGATAGAGGGTGGCATGCTGCACCAGACTGGACATAAGGATGCCACGCGCTGCATTCAGAAGGATGTCATAGACGGCGATCACTATACCTGTAAGTTCCGCTGTCGCAAAGACGAAGGGGCCGAGGGCTTTATCGTCATCTTTAACTATGTGGATGACAAGAACTACTGTTGGGTGAACCTTGGCGGATGGACCAACTCGCAGCATGCCATCGAGCAGATTAGCAATGGCGGCAAACTGCTGACCGACAGTAAGCGTGGGCGCATTGAGGCAGGACGCTGGTATGATGTTACCCTGCAGGTGGCAGGCGACAGTGTGAAGGTATGGCTCGACAATGAGCAGCTGTTTGATACTTTGCTCAAGCGCGACCACACCAAGGGCATCTACTCATCGGCCACCATCAACGACGCCACTGGCGAGATTATTGTAAAAGTGGTGAACAACGATGATGCTGCCACCACAGCTCGTATTAGTCTGAAGAACTTTGCGCCAAGCGAAGCCCGAGTAGTGAGGTTGGCAGCCAACGACGGTATGGAGGAGAATACGCTCCAGCAGCCCACAACCATTCATCCCGTAGAGCAACAACTCTCGACAGCTGATGACCACGTGATGCTAACCGTGCCCGCATATTCGCTGAACATCGTCACAATAAAAACGTCGTGACTGCGAAACAGGCTCTTTTTCTCATTTTTTTGTGATTTATTTGGTGGTTTAATTTGAAAAGTGTATTTTCGCAGCAAGAATAATTATTGAAAAGTGTAGTTTTTGGCCTCCAAAACCTATTGAAAAGTGTAAAAAACGTCATAAAAGGTGGTACGTACCCCACTTAAAATGGTGGTATGTATGATAAACACAAAAAAAGAGACATCGTTTAGGCGATGTCTCTTGGAGGGTGCCCGGTGGGACTCGAACTTGTGACAATATATTTCATTATATTCCAATAATTTTCAAAACATTGCAAATAGCTGAAAAGCAATGTGTTATAATAAAAATTAATCTATATTTCTATTTCTTAATATTTCAAAAATGTTCATAATGTACACCCAAAGTACACCCAACTTTTAGAAAAGATTATATACCTTTGCTGCCAGTTTTTTTTGTTTAATTTTTAAATAATTGTATTATGGCAGAATATTTCGTTAGATCTAAAGTTAACACGGGAAAGGCTCCGCTTTATACGAGAGTCTGTAAGCGTAACCCCAAAATTGTTTGGAACCACATCCGAACTGGTATTTATGTTGATATTGAGTCGTGGGAGAAAGCGCATAAATCAATATCAGCATGGAATAAGTATGTTCAAGGTGAGGGTAAAGAGATTAATGAGAAGCTTAATAAGGTGTCGCAAACCATAGACTTGCTATTTGCAGAA
Source organism: Xylanibacter ruminicola (assembly GCF_900107775.1). Taxonomy (GTDB): domain Bacteria; phylum Bacteroidota; class Bacteroidia; order Bacteroidales; family Bacteroidaceae; genus Prevotella; species Prevotella ruminicola_C. The sequence goes on along the minus strand of NZ_FNRF01000004.1, from coordinate 166,967 downwards.
GGTAAGATTATGTGTAATGCTGACAAACCTGTGCTTGAAAATGCATTGTTACTAATTGCAAACAATGAGGCAATAAGAGAAAGGGAAGAAATGGAAGAGCGCGAAAAACGCCTAAAAGAACTTGCTGAACAGAAGAGAATTCAGGAGAAAAAGTATATCTGGAACTTCTATGAGTACTTCCTAAATGGTATTACGGACAAAAGCATACGTCATGGTAGTGGTAATGTGTATAAACCAGAAACTGTAAGGATATGGAGAGATTTTGGAACCCATCTTCATGCTTATTGTCCCATGGATATGTCATTTGATGATATTTCCCAACCATTTGCAGATAAGTTTAGACTGTATTTGGAAAATATCCCTGTTATGGAAACTACAATCAATAAATATGTTGGTTGTTTCAGAAAGCTGTGTAGGTATGCAACCATAGAAAGGGTAAATACAAATGCTGTAAGTCTTATGGTTTGGAAAGAGAAGACTGTCCACAAGAAAGATAAACGAGCAGCTATATATCTGACCACTGATGAATTGGATGCATTGTATAATATGAAGTTGAGCGGTACTGATGAAGAAGTTCGCGATGTATTCTATTTGGGAATTCTCAGTGCCCAAAGAGTATCTGATTATTCTACTCTGGATGAGAGTAACTTCACAACAACTGCAAAAGGTACTGATATCATATCATTAGATCAAATTAAGACCGATAATGGGGTTAAGGTTCCTTTCCTGAATAAGAAGCGTATTCTTGAGCTAATTCGTAAGTATGACTTTGATTTCCCTGATGTAAAGCCTCGTGATTTTAACAGAAGAATCAAAAGAATATTGGAAAAGCTTGCAGAATCAGTGCCATCTTTGCTTGAAGAATATCCTACGAAGTTGACGAGTGCAGAACTAAGGAGGGAAAAAAGCTATTTGAAAATGTGTAAAATGGTTGCTGATGGCGAAAAACTCAGTCCGGATAAGCGTAAGCAGTTTAGAGAGTCACAAAAATATGCAGAAGAGCATAATGGCTCTCCATTATTCAAACGCGATAAGAACGGGACGGTTTGGAAACGGAAATTTGAGATTGTTAGTAGCCATACTGCTCGTCGCTCTACAATCACTAATCTATATAAATTAGGTGTATTTGATACCCGTGAAATGATGGCTATTAGTGGTCATAGAACTGAAAGGAATTTTGAGTGTTATATTGAGACATCAGAAGATGAAATGGCTGATCGTATTGCAAAAAAATTGGAAGCGTTACAATTTGATATGATAGGTTGACAAATTGAAAACATTAAGCGCATTTCAACTATCAACGCAAAATGATTTGGTTGGTACAACACCTATTATTATATAAGTAATGTATGAAGGGGACCATTTAATATGGTTCCTTTTTTCTGTTATTTGGGAGTAACATGAAAGACTCTAAGCAAGCATTTATTTTACAGCAAAATGGCGTAAAAAGTCTTGTTTAAGCCATAACAAGACTTTTAGAGGGGTTCAAAAGTCTTGTTATAGTTAAAACGAGACTTTTGTTGGGAAATGTTTTGGTGGTTATGAAACGTTGATATAATTTTGCAGACCGAAATCCGAGAGCTCAAAGGATTATTGTTAAACCAAATAATATAAAAATGACTTATAAGAATTATGAGCATTCAATGCTCACTGATATTATAAAAACAGCGGTCGGAAGTTCTATCGACGAAAAGCTATCTGACGCTGTGTTGAAGCAGAAACTCAGAGAGGTCTGCTATGAAGTGATTAATCAATTCGTCGATGTGAGATTAGCCAATAATGTGAAGGGGCAGAATCCTGATGCAGAAGGATATCTCGATAGCGTTGAACTATGCGATATGCTGCATATCTCTATGACGAGTTTATGGCGCCGAGAGAATGATGGCGTATTGAAATGTCATCACATTGGTGGTAAAAAGCTCTATTCTAAGCAGGATGTTCAGAAGTTGGTTGAATCAGGCAAACTTGCCAAATTTAGTAGGAGGAAGTAATATGTTGAAGAATTATATTACAGGAGAAACCCTGCTGAATAAGGGTGTCAGTGAAGTTCCTACTTTATTGGAGCCACTATTGCCAAAATCTGGTCTCGTTTGCATTGCTGGTAGTTCTGATACGGGCAAGTCTGCTTTCCTTCGTCAACTGGCGATGGCTGTCTCTGCAGGATTGGACTCTTTCCTTGGAATGAGTCTCCATACAGAGCACCGGAGCGCAATCTATGTCTCCACAGAGGACGACGAGACTGCCAGTGCCTATTTGGTTGGACGGCAAAATGGCGATTTGCAACTTGAGGCACAATCCCTAAGGGGGCTTCGTTTCATCTTTGATAGTGAGGACGTTATTGCGGATCTTGACAAATGTTTAGCGGATCAACCAGCAGATTTAGTTGTGGTAGACTGTTTCTCAGACTTGTACACTGGCAGTATGAACGAAGGTAATCAGGTTCGTCAATTCTTGGTAAAATACTCATTATTGGCCTGCAAGCACAAATGTCTTATTATGTTCTTGCACCACTGTGGCAAGCGTACAGAAATGTTTGCACCGTCAAAACATAACCTGCTTGGTAGTCAGGCATTTGAAGCAAAAATGCGCTTGGTGCTTGAATTGCGTACTGACTTGAGGGATGTGAATTATAAACATCTTTGCTGTGTGAAAGGTAATTATTTGTCGGCTGACTACAAGTCTGAATCCATCAAGCTGATGTTTTCTGAACACCTCACCTTTGCAGAAACTGGCGAACGAGTGCCGTTTGAGGAGCTTGTGCCAGTTGATACAGAACGAGAGGCCAAATATAAATTGGCTAAGCAATTGAAGGAAGAAGGCTTGACTTATGAACAGATTGCCAAGCAACTTGGTTACACAGATAAATCGAGTGTGACAAAACTAATTCAAAGATTTGAAAAGAAGAAATGTGTGTAATGGACAAGTTTGATTATCAAGCTTTGGTTAACGAGGTCGTGTTTCGAAATATCAATATGTTTGATAATTTTGACAACTGGACGAAAGGAGCGTTCGCCCTCTCCACTCTTGGAGAGGATGGACGCCCCCTGTTCAAAAGTATCTCGAAACTAAGCAGTAAATACAATGAGGCAGAAAATAACCGGAAGTTCTCCAACGCATTACACACAGGTAAAACAGTTGGTCTGGCTTCTTTTATATATATGTGCCGAGAATATGGAATTGATACAAATAGATTCTACGTAAAGGATGGAGTTGAATGTGCTCAACCTGTTGCGAACATTGCTACCCCAAAAACAAAGAAAGAGTCTTATGTAAATATCCCATATGAGTATGTAAAGCGAAGCCTTGATAGATATTGTTGTTCTGATTTTGTGTCTTTTCTAAAGCGAGTAGTTGCCAATGATGATGCAATTGTTGAAATTGTCAATACGTATCAGTTGGGTATAACAAGGGCTGGACACATTATATATTGGTATGTGGATGAGGGGAATATAGTAAGAATGGGGAAGGTGATGTCCTATAATTCTGACGGTAGGCGAGACAAATCTTCAACGCCTTTGAGTATTCCTAAAGAATTGGCAAAAAGAGGAAAGTTGCCCACTTACTATGTTCTGAGAAAAACGCTCTTTGGTGAGCATTTGCTTCGTAATCCTCAAAATGCCAATAAGACAATATGCATAGTCGAAAGCGAAAAGACAGTTGTAGTTTGTTCGTTATGCTTTCAGAGTGTTCTGTGGATGGCAACAGGTTCGAAGGGTAACCTACAGGACGAACGATTGAGTGCAGTGAAGAATAGTAAGGTGCTGCTTTTCCCCGACACTGATGTTGATGGTCAAACATACAGGCAATGGTGGAAGCGGGCCAGAGAACTAAATGCAGCAGGTTGGAATATCCAAGTAAGTGATTATCTGGAATTGTTTGCCACAGCAGAAGAGCGAATGGCCAAAATCGATATTGCAGACTTGATACTTGATGACCTGGCCCAGCATAAAAACAGACACATAGAGGCTATAGCAGATATGTTGCAGGGTAAGTTGTGTGGTTCGTAACTTTACACTGAACCCTAATCACAGGATATATAGTGCTATAGCAGCGCAAGCTTCGGCATCTGCCAGTGCGTGGTGGTGGTTCTGCAGGTCGTAGCCACAGGCGGCTGCAACGGTGTGGAGCTGGTGATTGGGTAGCGAATAACCGAATTGTCTGCGGGCTGCTGTGAGGGTGTCGTAGAAACGATAGTCAGGATAGTCCATCTGATAGACTTTGAAAACTGCTTTCAGACATCCTTCGTCAAAGCGGGCATTGTGAGCCACGAAGGGTAGGGTAGCAATTGGACATGAGTAGACTTCTGCAATCCGCTCCTCCAATTGTTGCCATACTTTTGAGAATACGGGTGCATCATCTGTATCTTGCTGGCTCAGCCCATGAACTCGTTGGCACCAATAATTATAGTAGTTGGGCTCGGGCTGGATTAGACTATAAAAACTGTCAACCACTTGCCCGCCACGTACCATAACCACTCCAACTGAGCAGACACTTGACGGCTCCCGATTGGCTGTCTCGAAATCGATAGCAATAAAATCCCGGATCATTTCGTATATTTCTCCTTTACTATCTCATATGAGTTTCGTGTCAGTTCCTGTAGCAAATCATTTGGTGCAGTACTGGGATTAATGCCAATCCAATGCTTGGGTGATTCATTGTATGGATTGCCAATACAGTCATACTGTGCTTTCAAGTCTTCAATGCGCTCCGGTTGGCATTTCATTGAAATAACGGAGAAGTCATTGCAGTCGAAGAATGAGAACATATGCCCCATGACGTAGAATACCAATACTCCTTCGCCGCTTTTGAACTTCTGGAACGGCAGTTTCTCTTCCACGTCAGCGCCTAATGACAGGCAGAATTCACGATAGTCTTCTATATTCATTGATTATTGGATTTCTATTCTTGGTTTGACGGGATCCGTAAGTCGGATGATATGGTCATACTCGACAGTAGTTACACCTTTCACTTCTTTGAAATATTGCATGGTTTCTTCGAGTGTTTTATTCTTAGGTTTCTCTATTGCCATCCCGTTTATGATTTTATAGTCGTATTTAATGTCGGCTCCATATTCTTTGATGGCTTCGAGTAGGTATTGCTTTCCAATTTCTGCATCGTACATCACTAAGAATACATTTGGTGAATGATCCTGAATTGGCTGGCGTTTATGAATTGGTGTCTGATTTGCAGACTCGATTGTTGTTACCTGCTTTTTCGTAGCACATGCGGTTAGGAAGAGCATAGCAATCTGTGCAATTAAGATTAATGGTATACCATACTTGAACTTCTTGTGCATTGTCTTATGTCGCCAGACTTTCATGCCAAGCCAGGCGCCGATGCTACCTCCGATAACGGCCAACAATAGCAACGTGGTCTCAGAAATGCGCCAACTCCCTTGCTTTGCTTTCCACTTGTCTATGCCAAAAACGAAGAAGGTCACTACGTTTATGCCTACAAAATAATATAACAACGTTTCAGTCATTACTTTTGTCTTTTGTATATCTGTAAACAGCCAATGTTGGTAGGATAATCAATAGCAGTAATGCAACCTCTACAAATGCATACGACCCACAATAATCAACCAGTGATTGGAACTTCAGGACTCCATCCACCAGCACGACCCAAAGGGCGAACCAGCAGAGAAAGAATATTGCAGAATACTTGATCTTCCGTTTCTTCATTGTTACTGTATTTTGGGGGGACTTGCTTTGTTCTAACTTTTTATCACTTTACACGGGTTGCCAACCGCAATGGAATTCGAGGGAATATCTTTTGTCACTACGCTTCCTGCGCCGATGGTTACGTTATCGCCAATGGTTACACCTGGTAGTATGGTGACACTGCCGCCAATCCAAACGTTATTGCCGATGCTTACAGGTTCTGCCCATTCTCTGCGGCTGTTGCGTTCCACAGGATCTGTGCTGTGGCAAGCTGTGTAGATGCTGACATTCGGACCTATAAAACAGTCGTCGCCAATGGTGACTGGTGCTTCGTCAAGTACTGTGAAGTTGAAGTTAGCAAAGAACCGTTTGCCTACACTAATCTGCTTGCCGTAATCGCAGTAGAAGGGTTGGATAATTAATATCTCATCGTCGGCGATGTGTCCCAATAGACCTCTCAGAATCTCCCTTGCTTTTTGTTTCTCCGACGGGCGCAGCAGATTATAGTCGTGAATTATCTCCTTCACTTCCGTCAGTTCTTCAATCAGTTGCGGGTCAACAGCGGAATACACCTCGCCTGCCAACATCTTTTCTTTCTCAGTCTTCATAAATACTCATATTTATTTTTCTACCTCACAATGCAGGAATCCCATTTCTTTAGCCTTTTCCTCGTTCATCAGGAAGTAGATGGCCTCGCCCTCGTTGCAGAGTTCACCTTTCGAGTTCGTTATTTCTGCGCTGATATAGGCAAGATTCCTTACTTGTTTTGTTACTTTAGCACGTATGGTCAACTCTGGTTCAGTCGTAGGAATTGCCTTGCGAAACTTTACATTCAACTGAACGGTATAGCCGCTGGTCTGGAGCTTTCGAGTTACCACCCATCCGCATACTTCGTCTATCAGCGTACTCAGAATACCGCCGTGCATGGTATCTACCCAGCCCTGATAATTGTGCTCAGGATGCCAGGTGCTCACGATATAGTCACCATCCTCGTAGAACTCCATGTGGAGTCCAATAGGATTGTCTGGACTGCAACCGAAACAATTATACCCCTCATGGTTGCGCCAAGGGTTTATTATTTTCTTCATATAATTTGGTCTGTCATTTCACAAAACATATTAAAAGCTACGGCAAAGATAGTTATTTTCAGGATTAAATTCGTATTTTTGCCCTCACAATTAGGATAGTTTATGAAGAAAAGCACTATTATCTCAGCATTTACAGCCATTTTGATGATGGCAGTGACTCCTGCATTTGCACAGGAAGAGCATGGCTTCAAGAAATTCAACGTGAGGGAGGACTTCACGGAGAACGGTTTCCAATGGTTCCACGACGCTGAACTACTTGCAGCAGGCGACAAGGAGAAAAGCAATGCCATGACCATCGGGTGGGGTGGCATCGGTACACTTTGGGGGCGTACAGCCCTAACTGTCTATGTAGCCGAGAAACGCTACACCAAGGAGTTTATGGACAAGGCTGAATACTTTACCGTGATGGCCTTCGATGTAGAGCAAAGTAAGGTTTTGAACTACATGGGTACTAAGAGTGGCCGCGACGGTGACAAGGCTCAGGCTCTTGGGCTTCATACGGCCTATACTGCCAACGGAACGCCTTACTATACTGAGGCTGCAATGGTGATAGAATGCAAAATCATGTATGCTGCCCCCTTTGACCCTCAGTATTTCAAGAGTGATGTGCCCAAGAAAATGTATGCAAACTTTCCTGCAGGCATCCACTCCATGTATATCGGTGAAGTTGTAAATGCATGGAAGAAATAAGGCGAGTTATCTCGAACATGTCAATCCATAAACAAAACGAGAAACCTCATTTCTGAGATTTCTCGCAAGTCCTCTTTCGAGGCATATAGAGAGTTTCCGGAAATTATCTACGTCCGCTAAAGTGACCACCGTTTCCGCGATTGGTGTTCATAGCCATGTGACGGTCAGAACCACGACGGTCGTTATGTGCCATATCGCGCTTCTCGTTGTGCGGAGCCGGTGCTGGTGCCTTATGATGCACGGCAGGTGCAGGATGATGCACAGCTGGCTTTGACATGTGACGTTCAGCGTAGAAGCGATCGTGCTTGTGGTTATTGCCGCCCCTGTAGGTAACGAATACCTTGGGGTGTGCGTTGTAGAAATGACCTCTGTTATAGTGAGAGTATACTGCGAATGTCCAGCCGCCAGCCTTCCAAGCTACAGGACGATAGAAGTGAGCCAGGCTCATATACTTGTCGAACTGCCAGCTGTTAAGCACGAAGCGGAGGTCAGCGTTGCGGCGATCCCACCAGATTCCGAAGACATCACTGTGTCCGTTCAGGCTCATTAAGTAATCGAGATTGATCTCGTAGACAGCCTCATACTGTGCAGCAGTGAGGTTTAGCTCGTAAGCCATCTTGTCGCTCAGGAACAGAGCCTCGTGCTTTGCTGCGTTATAGCTCATTGCGTTGGCCGAGATAGTCATGACCATCATCATTGCCAGTATCATCATCTTCTTCATATCGTTATCTCCTATACTTTAGAGTTTGACATTTTGTTTCTTGTTCACGGTGCAAAGTACGGCATTTTTCTCGGTATTTACAAAGGAAAAATCATAATATGGAGGGGGATTTTCCCGAAAAGATAATAGGGAAAACTCCCAATATCATTTTTTATTCGTACCTTTGCACCCACGATTATAATACATAAAGATAGTAACATGACTCTACGCGAACTTGTTCTTTCTGTTGATCCTGAACAATACAACGATTCTGCGTTGTACCAGGAACTGCGTAAGATTAAGCCTGAGTATGGTTCAAATAGGCATATTCAGGTAAAGTTGGTAAATGGTAAGGTTGCCATTACCAATGTTCACGTCGGTTCATTGGGCGACATCGTTACGTACCCTATTGATATTGATTCTGATTTGAATATCTCAAAGGTGCAGCTTCTGGATGCCATTCTTCATGAATTGTCGAATGACGGTTTCAGCGACTCAGACGAGTCTGCCTTTTGGGATGACTTTGATAATCTTCAAAAAGCCAAAATAATTCGATGAAAGATTTTGACTTTATATGGCGTGCTCAGGATGAAATAAGAACAGTCGTCAATGCGTTCTTAGGTGAGTGTATATGGAATCTGAGTTTTAATGAAAATAGGTCGGCAATAGAGCTTGAATTGACTATAGCTCTTGATGATGATGTCGTTAGTGAACTGTGCTGCCAATTCTCAATTGCTGCCGATTATGATGGGGTTGGAGACGTTGGTACAAAAATCGTTTTTTATATTTGACTTATAAGGATTGAATGTCTCCTTGAAAGGACTTCTGCTGATGTACTTTCTTTGTCGTTTTAATAGCTGAGAAAACTCACTCAACATATAGTAATCATATTATGTGCTGGTGATTTATGTAAACTGAAATCTAATGTCTATTCCCATATTCATTCTACTTCAAAAGTCTCGTTATAGTTAAAACAAGACTTTAGTTCTTATACTTTTCTTTTTTGTCGAACTTTATTCCTAATTTTGCCCTCCAAACGCCACGAGACTACACTGTCGTTGCGATATTCTTGCTTAAATTTTATGGCGGCATTTAGGGTCAAGTGGAGTGTGATTATTTAAGTGTGTAATGTAAAAAATAATTTTCTATGTTGAAGACAAAAAATGAAATTCTGACACAAAAAAAAATGATGGTTGTTCCAACCAACATACTTCTTTGGGACTATTTGTTGAAGGGGAATAAGCTGGCCCCAAAGTTCACGCGCTGTGAAGCCTTTTATGATCTTATAAAAAGGCAAACTACCATCATGAATCAAACGGATGAACTTTATATAAATGGAAGTATTCGTGAGTTAGCAATGGCTTGGCGATGGGATCGTGAAACTGTTTCTCGATTCCTCTCTCAACTTACTGAGTTTGGCCTTCTTATGGTTGGCCAGAATGAATACAGAGCATCTTATACTCTAAAGTGCTCTGTCGAGACTTTGAATACGTTAAACGAATCTTCTCATCCTTCGGCTTGCCTGCCCCTATCGGACCGGCCCAGCGGATTATAATTTTCTTTGTTATGACAAAGCAATGTAATCCTGTGGTTATTGTATATGTAACGCTTGTAGTCAGCTTTTTCCTCTTACAGAACTATTATAGAGTAAAAGCATATTTCAAAGCGCTTGCGCTTGAGGTGCGGCATAATGCCGCCATAGTGGTAGCCTATTACCCCCCTTACGACATAAATGCCGCAGAGAGGGAAACCACACTTAAACAAGCAAGCTTGGTGGTTTCATAGGCTCAGGGTTTCACCCTAAGAATCCGTCTTTATTTATTCACTAATAATATTTTATTCTATGGAAAAAAATCAAAAACAAGCAATTAACTTACTTGCAGGAAAACGTATGGCTGTTGCACTCTCAAATGAGAACCTTCGTATCGGCGCATCTACGGCATGGTCAGCGAAGGTCGCAGGAACTCTTGATGAGTCGCGTATTCATCTTGATTTTGAGGTCGGAAAGGGAGGTGTGATTAAAGAGATAGATAGAAAGGTTTCTATTCCTAAGCGAATTAAAGCCATACTCCAATCTTATAATATTGAAGATCCTAATAAAGGTTTGTCGAATGATATCTTGATGCAAAAAGGAAAGGGGATTCGAACTTATGCGAGTTTGATACTTCATGGATCTCACGATACGATGACAAAACTTGCTTTCGGAAACCAGCAAATATCTTTTGAACCTAATGCTGATAATTCCCACCTGCAGCGTCAGGAAGATATTGAAAAGTGGGCAAAGGATATGTATAAATTTATTGCAGACAAATACGGGGAGAGTCATATTGCGGCATTTATTGTTCATTTAGATGAGACAACACCTCATGCACACTGTGTCGTAGTGCCAATTTCGAAGAGAGGAAAACTGTCCTATAAAGAGGTCTTTGTTGGCAAGAGTAAATATGAGTACTCTCAACGAACCAAAGAACTTTGGGACGAGGCTTCAAAGATTAGCGAGAAATATGGTTTGGCCCGAGGTGATGATATGCTTATGACTGGTGCACGACATAAATCTTATCTCCAGTGGATGCGTGAAATGATAGTCAAAAACGGAAGTATCCTTGAAGAAATAGATAAAGCTATTTCTGATAAAAATGATATCATTGCCCAACAAAAACAGCAAATCAATGGCTTCAATGATGAGAAAAAAAAGGCCGAGAAGAAGATGAAGAGTTTTATAACGATGATTAATAATATGGAAGCCGCAAAGGAGACTCTCGAAGCACAGGTTGCTGCTCTTGATTGCGAATATGATGAGGGGAATGAGAGATATGAAAAGAAACAGCAGGAATTAAGTGACAAAATAGCAGAACTTGAAGAAAAATTATCTGACAAAAGAAAAATGCTTGAAGATGTTGCTGAACAACTCGAAAAACTTGGTCTAAGGATGGTTAAAGTTCAGAGTGAATATGACGATTTGAGGCGAGAAATAAACAAGGAAAAAGATGTCTATTATGAGAAGGTACAGAGAAACATTAATGGTACCCTCTGGCGTGAGGTTGCTTATAATTGTAAACAGTTATCTCCTAAATGGAATAGGTTGGTTGATAGCTTAACACCAACTCAAAGAGAACTCTATGAAAACGTGAAAGGAATTTCTTGGATTGAAGACATGTCTGAAAGGGCTGATGAAATCTCATGTGTGGCCTGTGCGCTTTATCTCGGTTTCTTGGATCAGGCAACGTCATTTGCCCGTGATAATGGTGGCGGTGGTTGTAGCCCTGATTCTGATTGGGGCCGCCGAAAAGATGAGGATGATTTGGAGTTTATGCACCGGTGCTGCATCATGGGCAGAAAGATGATGCGTCCATCGATGTCTCCCCGTAGGGGCTTTAGACGATAATAGAATTGTAGGGTGATCACCTTTCATGGGATTGGTGAATTACCCTACAATCTTTAGTGACTTATCATTCAAATCCTTCCATTAGTACATGCATTGCCACTTCACGTGCCTGATTGGGAGTAAGGCCACTACGAAAAGCCTTTTCGTAGGCATCCTCGGCTGCAGCTCCACGATTGTTGATGAAATCGGCATTATCTGCTTTTGGATTATCGTTATCAATGAGATACTTCTTTAGGTAAAGTCTGGTGTACTGAAATTCAATTTTACTCATAAAAACTTCCTTTTTTAACTAAATGTGTTGACCATGGTCGTGAAACCAGGCATTATCGAGCCAAGAATTATCCTTCTTGTATCGGCGGTACGACTTCTTCTTCTTACGACACGGCTTCTTGTCGTGGTCATCGAAGATAGCACATAGAATCATCATGAAAATAATAAAAGTCATATTGTTGAATTTTTAAGTTAATCCGAATTCATTTTTATTCTCGTCGGCAAAGATAATGCATAAATAAATATCATCAAAATTTGAGCCTCAGGATTTTAACACTCTTTCTTTGATTTATAGAAAATAAATTTTCTTTATCTAAACATAATACAGACCCACATTTAACAATTTTGTTGTTTATTAACTTGGCGTGACCTGATTTTGACGGTATATAGTCTGAAATTTGACTGCGAAACAGTTTTTTTTCGCATTTTTTTTGTGATTTGTTTGGCGGTTTTAATTGAAAAGTGTATTTTTGCAGTACGAAATATTATTGAAAAGTGTAGTTTTTGGATATTAAAACTCATTGAAAAGTGTAGTTTTTGGCCGTCAAAACTTATTGAAAAGTGTAAATACGTCATGCTGTATAGAAAGATTACATCATACATCGAAGACTATTTGAAGTCTGATAATGACAAGATCCTGATACTGGAGGGAGCTCGTCAGATAGGTAAGTCATTCAGTATTCGCGAGGTGGGTACACGCCTGTATACCAATTTCGTAGAAATTAACTTTGTGGAGGACGATGAGGGTGAACAGTTGTTCAAGAATATCCACAAGAAGGAGGATTTCTATCTGACCCTTAGCATGGTCGCTGGCGACAAGCTTAACAATCGTGATGATACTTTGGTGTTTCTCGACGAGGTTCAGCATTATCCCCAATACCTCACAATGCTAAAGTTTTTACGTGAGGATAAACGCTATCGTTATATTGCCAGTGGTAGTCTGTTAGGTATCACCCTGCAAGATACAACCTCCATTCCTGTAGGGAGTATTACCGTAAAGGAAATGTACCAACTCGATTTTGAGGAATTCTTGATTGCTAATGGCTTTGGTACAGAGGCTATTGCTATGTTGCGGCAGGCTTACGAGAATCGACAGAGTCTTTCTGAGGAACATCATAACCATGTGCTTGATTTGTTCCGCCGTTATCTCCTGGTAGGCGGACTGCCCGATGCTGTCAATACTTACCTTGATACACACAATATTGTGAAAGTTCGTGAGGTACAAGATAGCATCCGAAGTCTTTATGCCAGCGACGCTTCTAAGTATGAGATGGAGCATAACAAGAAACTGCTTATACGCCGTATCTATGAGATGATTCCCTCGCAGATGGAGAATAAGAAGAAACGCGTGGTGGCTCAGGATATACGTGGGAAAAAGGGCGATCGTTTCGATCAGTATAAGGAAGAGTTCGAGTATCTTATCTCTTCCGGCATATCTTTGGCTGTTAATGCTATATCCAATCCTCATTTCCCATTGAGCGAGTCTCTACAGAAGAATCTGCTGAAGCTCTATCTGAATGATGTGGGTTTACTTACAGGAGTGCTTTATCGAAACAATATCCGTCCTGTGCTTGACGATATCTGCAGTATCAATCTTGGTTCTGTCTATGAAAGTGTCGTTGCTCAGGAACTGCGTGCACATGGTCATAAGCTTTTCTACTACGACAACCGCAAGCAGGGTGAGGTAGATTATTTGGTTGACAACTACCAGACGATGAGTGCTCATCCGATAGAGGTTAAGTCGGGTAAGGATTATACGGTACATAGTGCTCTCAATAACCTCCTTAATGTTCCTGAGTACAATGTACTTGCTGCGACTGTCATTTCTAATGAGCGTGAAGTATATCAAGACGGTAAGATTACTTATATGCCTGTATATTTCGTAATGTTTATGGAAGCTGATATGCCACAGACTGATGAATCAGAATATATTTTCTAAAGTTTGGATATCTTATTAACTTGTGATATATTTTAGGGATCATGGCTTTGATAATCCGTTTACCATCCCTGATGATAAATAACATATTAAGGGCTTCTATCTCAATATGCAGATAGAAGCCCTTTTGTAACACGATTATCCTCATTATACAAAACCTATACGAGCACAGCCTTTCTTCACAATCTTCTCCTCATGACAGTACTGCATAATCTTTTCGTCAGTTATGTAGTCCTCACCATAGAGGATGCTTTCGATGTCGCACTTGCGTGTGATGTTTTCTATCTGACCACCGCTGAAGTCAAAAGATGAAGCAAGTTTTTCTGCAGTATTAGCTGAAAGACGTGGCATCATTGATTGCCATATTTTTGTACGTTGAGCCAATTCTGGCTTTTCAAACTTTACTTTGTAGAGGAAACGACGCTCAAAAGCAGAATCCATATTCTGTACAAGGTTCGTTGTAGCAATCATAATGCCCTCCAATGATTCCATCTCCTGCAGGATGATGTTTTGGATAGAATTCTCCATTTTGTCAACCGAACGCTCTGCACCCTCCTTACGCTTACCAATGATTGCATCGGCCTCATTGAAGAGAAGGATAGGGATGTGCTTTGAGTGTTTGGCTACTGCACGATAACGATCAAAGATTGCTTTGATGTTTTTCTCGCTTTCGCCAACCCACATACTTTTCACCTCAGAGATATTCACTTGCATGATGTCACGATTAGTTCTTCTTGCTATCTGTAACACACTTTCTGTCTTTCCAGTACCAGGTTCACCGTAGAACAGACATGCGAAACCTTGGCGCAGTCCACGCTCCTTAAGCCGGTTGCAGATTCCGAGATATTTCTCTTCGCTTAGTAATTCTGTGAGACTCTCGAGTTGTCGCTGTACATCATTAGCGAAAAACAACTGCTTTATAGCTATCTCGTTACTCTGCATCACATCACATCCCTTGTTTTCCGTGGGTTTGATGTTATAATCCTTTAGAAGAAACTCGCATGCTTTAGCTGTTAGCTGATACTCATCCTTGTCCTTAAAACCTTCAGAAAATGCGTTCTCTACCCATCCTTCTCGAATCAGGAAATGTTTTCCCTCAGACATCATTCGATCAAAATCATACTTTTGATGTTGTGCGTCGAAGAGAAAAACCAGATGATTCATGGGAATGCTTGTTGTTCCTGTCAGCACCAAATGACGGCACATATGGGTAATGACCGCACGACTGATTTCTGACATCTCAATGCAACAAAGTGATTTAACATATGACAATTCAGGATTCTCATCCATCAGTCGTTTAATCTCTTCCAACATCAATTCCGTCGAAAGTTCCTCTTCATAACGAAGATGAGTAATGTCATAGAAATGCTGGAAGAATTGAATTTCTGTCGCACCCTTATACGATTTACGCTGAAATGGCTGATTGTTAGATAGACTTTCCAGTAGTGTAGAAGCCACGGCATAATCATAGTCACCATTCATATTGTTTTTAATCATACGGATGATTCCCATCCTAACAAGGCTATCTACTTCGCCCTTGTATTGCAACACTTGTACGTTGTTACAATCGAGATAGCGGGCAATGTCGGAAAAGTCTGCTTTATTGCCAGACGCGCTCGACTCTATAAATATTGATAATAGAACAGCTTGCATCTTTGAGATACCCTGTCGCTCAGAAAGGTAGGTTATAAATCTATCTGCCTGTTCAAAGAACAAAGTGCTTAGTTTAGAATCCTCTGCCAAAGTCACAATGCTGTTGATGGCAGACAACATTGTTAGTTCTTGTCCGTCATCTATGAAGTCTGGCTGCAATTCCATCTCAGTTTGTTCCTGTATCTTCAGCCTACGAAGTGGCTTCCTCATTTTCTTTCCTATAGTCATAATAGCTCCCTTTAGTTAATATCCTTGGTGAATCCTCAGATTTCTGGGGGCAAAAGTACGGGATTTTGCCCATATGAGCTTTTTAGATATAGGTATAACGACCGAAATATGTTACTTTTTAGAAAATGTGCTTTGCTTTTCCATATAACTTGAAGTTGCCATCATCTTCGCGTTGATCAGCACCATAAACCATATTCTTATGGATCTCAAATAGCGCTTTTTTAAGTTCTTTATTATCAAACAGTCTGTAGAACGAAGGCATTTCTTTAAACAAATCGTCAAAAGAATAATCATCCAACATATTATCATTTATTATTATTCTGTCTTCAGGAAGTCTTATTTTGCGAACTTCAAGCGTTTTTGCCTTTGGGCCAATCCGAAGGATCTCGTTTTCAAAATTGCAATAGTATGCTTCTTGTGGTTTTAGTCTTTTGTCCTTTTCTATTACTTCTTTTGCATGAGAACGATACATATAAATGTTATGATTATCAGAAGAACATTTTTCAACCCAATCACATCCGCCAGAGCGGTATACTTTATTAAACACCTTCTCCAAAATTCGTTTTGACCTTTTGTCTTTGAAATAACTTGTAGGCAAACCTCCATTGTATTTTTGGCATAGAAGAGTTAGCAAATAGAGCATCTTGTCACCTCTATGTCCAAAAACAAAATCAAATGATTCTCCATTATCTCGCCTAAAGGTAATCTCATAGTCACCATCTTTGTCTTTTTCTGAAAGAATGTCTTTCTTGGCATATGAAATACAGATGGTAAAATCTGGTTTATACAATCTGGGAACATTTGTCTTTGCAGAAGGTATAGATATGGAACTTGAATCTATGTCATCATAATTATAACTCAAAAAGTCTTTGAGAATTTGAATTGATTCTACCTCATTAGAATAACTCAAAGACTCTTTAACCAATGCTCCCAACTGGAGTTGCTTTTCCTCTGGCAGATTATTAATGAAATCAGTCAAAAAGATTTCTGCTGATGTCATCACTGCTGAACAGACAATGCTTGTATAGCGTTGGGACATGGCTATTAGTTTGGTAACATTACCATCATAAGCATTCAATACCAAATCGGCAAAATCATCATTCCCATATTGGAAGAAACGTCGAACGGTATTCACAAAACTCTTGCTCTTTTCTTTGTCCAACACATCTACGAATGTATCGAGTTTATGAGCAAACTTTTCCCTACTTGACAAATCGTCAGAAGTCAGGATTTCTGTTGCATATCTATATTCGCCAGACTTACGTGGCATAACTCTTGCCACTATATCTGCATGAGTTATCGAAAAATACAACAAAGGGTCTATGTCATTGCCAAGACTGGTCTGAAATTGTTTTTCCACATCAAATGGGATAAATACAATATCATAATCCCTCCACATTTTTCTTTTTTTAATCCAATCATTACCTGATTTGAGTTTTTCATTCTCAAATATGAAAATCTGATAGGGGTTGAGATTCAATGCCAGTTCCTTCTGAATACACTCGATAATTGTCATAGGTCTTTATATTAATATGTATGCAAAGGTATGAAAAAGGTTTAAAACCTCCAAATGATTATTTAGTTATAACATTGATTTAACATCTTTGGCTTGTTAATCTTATGCAACGACATAAAGATTATGGGTATTTCGTTATAGGTATATCTGGAAGGCTACTATCGTCTAATTTCCCTACCTTTGCACCTGAAATATCAAATGAGATCAAATATGAGACAATTCAAAATTAACAAAAGCATTACCCCTCGTTCTGAGGAGTCTCTCGACAAGTATCTTACTGAGATTAGTAGAATACCTATGATATCTACTGACGAGGAAGTGGCACTTGCCCAAGCCATTCATGGTGGAGGTAAAAAAGGTGCTGATGCCAAAGACAAGCTTGTTAAAGCCAATCTGCGTTTTGTGGTATCTGTTGCAAAGCAGTATCAGAATCAGGGTGTTCCATTTATTGATCTGGTTAGTGAAGGAAACATCGGACTAATCACTGCTGCAGAGAAGTTTGATGAGACACGTGGATTCAAGTTTATCTCTTATGCCATTTGGTGGATTCGCCAAAGCATCCTTCAGTCAATAGCTGATTATAGTAATATAGTTCGTAGGCCTCAAAGCCAAATAGCCATCAGTAACAAAATCAAGAATGCTACGAATATATTCCTTCAGAAGTATCAACGTAATCCTTCTGCAGAGGAACTGTGTGATATTATTTCCATAGAAATAGAGAAGATTGAGAAAGCCATACAGACTGAAGCTCACGTATCCAGTATTGATGCTCCTATCACAGAAGGAGAGGGATCTACCATGGCTGATATGTTGTCTTCATCAGCAGAGTATGCTACCGACCGAAAAGTTAACTATGATTCGATGTGTAGCGACCTTATGCAGGTGCTTTGCTCTGTACTTAACGATAGAGAAATGACTATTGTTATTCAGAGCTTTGGCATAGGTTGCCAGGAAAGAACTCTTGATGACATCGGTTACGACATGGGGCTTTCTCGTGAACGTGTCCGTCAGATTCGTGAACGTGGTATCGACAAGATGCGTAAAAGTAGTAAGTCAAGTGTGCTTCTTAGACACTTATGTTGATATCATATGAAGAATGTATTGAAATTCATACGAGACTTCCTATTAGGATTCTTACTGACCTGGTATGCACTTGATATGTGGAAGCTATTCCATGGTGACCTGCGGCCTCTATGGCGAAAGGGGATAAATGTAGAATGGCTCGTTAATACCAAATTATGTAAGATGCCTAAAACAGCCGATGAGGTACATGGAGATAAATGCACATACATCGGTTTCAGAGTTACCTATACTTATACTGAGCCTATATTGATAAAGCCGAAGGATTAATCCATTCGGCTTATTGCTGTATAATGGTTCCGTTCAGAAAAAGCCTCCATTCTTCGGCTCCGAAATCTCCGTTTATATATACTGTATCGCCTGGAGAAACGGTCTGGTTCCAGTGCTCCATCAGCGTTTCGTTGCGACTTGTACTCGGTTTTATCGTCCTGCTCAGTTTGTCCATCGGCTCAAATGCTGGACCATCCATATGGTGTACCTTCTCTTCTGCCTTACGCGGACGTTCCATCCACTCCTTTAGTTCCTTCATACAGTCTTCCAGCGAAGTATGGATATTCTCCACTCCGTAATACTTCGCCATACGCCTCAGATGGTGAATACCAGCCATATCTTCACCTTTCTCATTCTTAAACTCTGGGTCAATGCCGATGATTACCTTATGCCCGCGTGCCAGATTCTCGGCCATTTCCAATCTCGTGGTGATGGCATAGTAGCGCCATGGTTTCATAGGACGAGCCTGAGGCGGAATCCAGAACAGGATGACGTCGCACATACGGAGTCCGAAGGTTTCCCAATTCACCTGATAAGTACCTGTAACAAACCTTTCGGTCTTGCGCGGGTTCAGAAATGTTACACCGTTAATGCCTACGTTAGCTGCCGCTTTTGGAGCCTGAACTTGCCAGGAGGGGGCACCGTTCATTGGACCGGCAAGAAAAACTGTCCACTGAGTTTTCTCAGCAACTGGAGTAGGGGATTTAATAACTTCTATCATACTGATAATTATTGGTTTTACGCTGCAAAAATACTAAAAAAAGCGAAAATGAGACTTTAATATATAGGTATAATTGATATAATGTGTATATTTGCATAACAATATTAGAACATATGGAAACATTCTACCATGGCACATCAGTGCTTTTCAAGCAGTTCGACATTGCCCACGCCCTTGAAGGCGACGGCAAAGCAAAGTTCGGTTTTGGAACATATGTCACCGAATCGTACACCTCGGCAGCTCACTATGCCTATAACAAGAAGCGTCCAGAAAACAAGAGCTATTACGTGTATACTCTTGAGATTCCCGATATGACGGAGGAGAACCACCTCTTTTCAGTCTGCCCTGTCCATCTTTCCATTATCGAGCGTACAGAAAAGGCGCTTGGCGAACATGTACCCGACGAAGCGCGTCAGGTGGGTAAACTCTTCCGCAAGTATGTAGGCAACAAACTCATTGGCAAGACTGGCACAATCAAGCAACTCACAAACAAGGCCGATCTCGATGCTGAGAAAGCAGCAGCCAAGTTCTTCAGTGAAATTGGGTTAGAGTATTTCGCATGGCCTCAGGCCCAGTCAAAGCCTGATGGTCTTACTAACCGTGTTGTTCTAAACATCGACAAGATTCGTATTGTCCGTATCGACAAGGTGGAACTCGATCCCAAGCACTTCCAGCTTGTCCCTGGTTCCGAGAAAGAAATCCCATTTGATAGTTTCTAAATCGTAACGAATATGAGTTTCTACAGCATAGCCCCATTTATCAGGGAGTTCTACCCAGAGTACTATTCCATCGAAACCTATCCCAAGGACAAGTGCGTAACCATTCGCAAGGTAGAAGAGCCTTGGGGTATTCTTGGCAATTTTGGTCGTACACCTATTATATATAAGGATGTCACGTTCAAGAATTCTGAGCAATTGTTCCAGCTGATGAAGTTCAAGGATGCGGAACCTGTGAAGGCAATCTATCAGGCAGGCAATCCCAAATACACTACCAAACATTGGGAAAAGACTCATCGCCGTGCCGACTGGGGACAGATGATAGTAGATGCTATGAAATTCTGTCTGACACAGAAATACGAACAAAGCGAGGAGTTTCGTAAGGAACTGGAACGATCCATAGGCAAGTTCATCGTCGAAGACCAAGACAGTTTTAGCAAAAAGTCACCCGACACATGGGGTGTCAAGACTCAAGGCGATAGTTATGTAGGCCCTAACCTTTTAGGTCGCCTGCTCATGGAACTACGCGACAATGGCAAATTGGAATACAGATTGCCAGATGATGCTTTTGCTTTCATCTCGTATCTGCGTTAATTCCTTATACGTATATCCAAACGGCTACTGTGCTTTTATTTTGCGACCTTTGCACCGCGAAAATAAAATCACAGTAGCATGACAACAAAACAGACAAACCAACAGAAACCGAAAGCTCGGGGCGGAAAGAAGCTCATGAGCGAGTTGCTGACAGAAACCCGCATGTACATCGAACAGGCGGAACAAACCGACGTAGAACCACTGCGCCAGTTCTTGCTCAACAATCCTGAGCGTCCTCTCATTGCGATGGGACATGGCGGTTCTCATTCTTCGGCTGCATATGCTGCACTCCTTTACGGAACCAACTGTGGACTGGGTAGGGCAATAACACCGTACCAGGCCAACTCACTTTCTGACGAGACTCTGAAGAACTCGAAACTTCTCCTTATTAGCAAATCACTGAAGAATCAGGATGTCGTGTACGTCTCACAACGCATGACCGCTGTCAATCCCGAACATAGCTGCGTCGTAACGATGAATCCCACGGAGGATGACAACGCGAACATCCGTCGGGTGAAGAAATCCTGTCCCAACGGAGTCACCAACCATTACTTCGACATCCCTGATGGATTCATCAGCGTCAACGGAACCTTCGCGTACTTTGCGTTATTATACAAGGCCTTCACAGGCGATGCTGATTTCTCGCGCCGACTTGCGATGTCGGTTGACTCTGCCGAAAATTACGTTTACCGCTGCGTGGATGGCACCACCACTCCGCCAGACCTTAGAACCATTACCCAATTCACTGTTCTGTTCGGTTCTTACGGAGAGCCCGTAGCACACAAGTTGGAGAGCAACATGACTGAAGCAGGACTGGCCTCATGCGTTATCTCCGACTACCGTGACGAATGCCATGGACGTTTCCTCGCACTCTCCAATTTCATCAGCAGCCCCAAGCACTCCCAGACCGACTGTGCCCTCGTTCTGTTGGTCACTCCGCGTGAAGAGTCACTATGTCGCAACCTGCTTGATCGTCTGCCAGGCCATCTCCCCGTTGTAATCATCCGTACTGACATCGATACGCCTCTGGGAAGCATCGACCTGCTCTACAAGATGAGCATATTCACCAGCGATTTTGGCGAAAAATACCGCCACTCCAATCCCAACGATCCCGAAAACCTCGGTGGCTTCAGCAAGGGTGCGTTCCGCGACCTCGTCCGTTTTCAGGATGATTTCTCCCTCTACGGTGCTCTCGCACTCAACGCACCCCACGTTTCATATACTGACCGACTCCAAATCAAATCAGAACACACCAGCATCAACCTGCTCGGGTTGCATTTCTCCGACATCGAAGTTCCATACCTTATGGCCGCCTTCGATGATAGCCGCGATGCACTGAAAACACAGCAGACTATCCTTAATCCCGAAAAGGGCTATCTCAACAATCCAGAGCGCATACGTCGCGACTTCCTCGAGGATCGTTTCCACGTAAAATGCCGTAGAGCACTGGAGTTCGAGAAACCTGGTTACCAGTGGTGCGATGAGTGGAAAAAATACCTTTTGGGGCAACCTGCCGATGCAGACATCCTCAACGATGCATACATCAACTGGCTGGGCTATACCCTCCGTTTTTGTCCTCAACCCGATGGTTTGCTGAACGTTTCTGCTGTCAGTCCATCCACACCAATATCTCTCCCCAATCATGGACTTATCGGTGGTATCGTAGGTGAGGTGCTCGGCTCAAAATACGAACTCGAGAAAGACAAACAGAAGGTCAAGAATCTTGCCGGCCAGGATCACATCAAGCCCCTTGTCAGCATGACATATACCGATGATACCGTGCTTACCCTTGCTACCGCCAAGTGGCTCATGGACGATCCTGAACACCAGAAACAGAAGCTCATCGACCTCTACAAACGCTTCGCACGTAGATACGTATCTTACTCGTTCGGAAAAAACTTTCGTGCCTGGGTCCGCTCTGACAGCCGCGAACCGTACGGGGCTGGCAGCAACGGCAGTGCCATGCGTGTTGCTCCTGTAGCCTGGTACGCCCATTCGCTCGACGAGTGTCTGGCACTCGCCAAAATTACTGCCGAAGTAACTCATAACTCTCCCGAGGGCATCCGTGGTGCCCAGGCCGTTGCAGCTGCCATCTATCTCAACCGCACAGGCTCGTCAAAAACTGACATTCGTTCATACATCGAGCAGACATTCGGCTACAACCTCCATCGCTCTACCGATGAGATACGTCCAAACTATACCTTCGAGACTGCCTGTGACAAGAGTGTGCCAGAATCCATCATCTGTTTCCTTGAAGCCAAATCGTTCGAAGACGCCGTGATCCGTGCCATCTCCCTGGGGGGCGATACCGACACGATGGCCTGTATCGCTGGCAACATCGCTGCCGCCACCATGCCCGTGCCGCCATCTCTTGCCACGTTTGCTTACGAGAAACTCCCGCTCGAACTGCGGGAGATTCTCTGCTTAGAGAAATAACCGTTATACCTATATCTAAACCCCTTATATGGGCAAAATACCATACCTTTGCCGACGAATTTAAATTTTTAATGGTGATATGAATAAGATGAATGAGAAATTTGGGCTGACATGCCTCGGTGCGGGTACTTTCCCGCTTGACAATCTTCAGGAGAAGAATGGTAAGGACGTGAATGTCATCTACCAGCATGTGGGTGGTACTGCTGGCAATGTTATGACCATCCTCGCTTGGTACGGCTGGCATACTTTGCCTGCTGCTCGTCTCGATGATTCTGAGGTGGGCTTCCAGCTGAAGGCTGATATGGAGGCTTATGGCTGTGACACACGCCTCGTTAGCAATGCACCTGATGGTGGTACCACAATCCTCGACATCATCCATAAGACTGGTCGTGACGGTAAACCCAAGACTGCCTATATGGCTCATTCTCCTCGTGGTGGACGCTTTGTGAATCACCGTTTCTGGACGTTGAAACAGGCACAGGAACTCTTTGATTCGCTGAAAGAGATGCCCGACGTGTTCTTCTTTGACCGCTGTGCTCCTGGCAACATCCTGCTGGCTCAGCTATTCCATGAACGCGGAGTGCTGGTGTATTACGAGCCGAACGAGCCCGTAGACCGCAACTTCCTTCGTGCCGTTGCAGCCAGCGATATTGTGAAATTCTCAAACGAACGTCATCCAGACGTCTCTTTCTCAGATGCTTATGATGACAAGCTGTTCATCCAGACACTGAATCAGGAGGGGCTACGCTATCGCCTGAGGGATGCTGAATGGAAGAAACTCGATCCCGTTTGGAATCCTGATGCCATCGACGGCGAAGGCGCTGGTGACTGGACTTCTTCCACCTTCATCCATGCACTCGGCCAGAAAGGCCTACCTCATGTTTCTGACTTATGTGTTTCTGTACTTGAGGACTGCCTGATGTATGCTCAGCGAGTCGCTTCTGAGAGTGTTTCGTATATCGGCGCTAAGGGACTAATTCATCATTAGTCCCTTCCTATACCTAATATAATATGTAATATTTTTAAATTTTGTGTTGTGGTTTGAATTTAAATTTGTATTTTTGCCCGAAATAACTAAAAATGTGAGAAGATGAGAATAGTGTATAGTCCTTATTATAGTGGGAGTTACTACGTTGACCTAAAGAAACGCAAGGAAAGTCTGCTTGGACTTAAGGTTTGTGGCTCAAGAGAACTCCTGTCAGAATTGGAACTGAGGGCAGGAATCGTATCACAGGAGCTTTCAGAGCCTGAGCAGCTAATTGCCTTTCATGAGGTGTTGAGTGAGAATGTCACTGGCACCATCTTTGAGCAATCGTTTAGGAGTGACGAAGTGGGTGTTTCCCGTCAACTGATGGCATGGAGCAACAGTCTGTTGATGGAAGGATGGACTCCAGAATCTGCCGTTGAAACTGACAAACTGAGAGACCTTGCGAAAATAGTTAAGGGAGTTAAGGTTAAACCAATTTCTACACGCTGGCATGAATTGACCAGTCACCTTAAGAGTCATCGTATTCTCATGGAGGATGACTATATTGAAGTCCACGATAAAGAGCATATCCCTGCTGTAATCAGGAGAGCCCTTGATGAACTGGCCAAACAAACCACCGTAAGCTATACTGTCTCTCAAGGTAACATACCTGATGATTTTAAAGTCTATCAGTTTAAAACACGAACTGAAGCCTATCAATGGTATCTCTCCAAGCCTGAAGTATTACAGAACACTGATGTCACTATCAGTAGCGACAACTGTATACTCAATGACATGGCAATAGCCATGGGACAGCCGGTTGTCAATTCTACAGCGACGAACAGTAATCCTCAGCTCCTTCAATTGTTCAAATTGGGTATGTCTCTTTTTGCCCGTCCATTGAACGTCTATAACCTCTTGTCCTATCTACAGATACCTGGCAATCCGTTAGGCGGTGTTTCATATCAGCTTGCACGGGTCCTGGCTAATGAGGGTGGTATCAATGAAGAGTGGCAGAAGGTCATTGACGAATATGATTTCACGGATGATGAAGGTAAGGATAAACGCTCTGATAAACTTGCTTTCATCGAGATGATCAACAAAGACTATGATGCCGAAAAGATTCTGGTAGATGATGTTAAAGGGTATGCTGGCAAACTGGCGCATTGGTGCGACCAGTCGTTGCGCAGTGATAAGGTGGATGATGAGCGCAAAGAACAACTCGTTGTATTAGCTTCTTTTTGCAGGTCGCTTCATGAGATTCTGCCTGCAGATGGTTACATTACTTCAGAAGTCTTAAAGGCTCACATTGATGGTATTTACCGGCCTCAGTCTTTCACTCATATGAAGGCTCGACAGTATTCTCCCGACACCATCACTTCCATTGCCCAGTTGGCTGATGATGCAGAGAAAGTATGCTGGCTGGGGTGTGTAGGAGCAACTTTACCCGCCTACCCATTCGATTTCCTCAATACAACAGAACTTGACATGTTACATGCCCAGGATATTATGATTCCCAGCAAACCAGCATTCTATACACGGTATCATCAACTGGAAATGGATGCGTTGAAACATGTCAGCCAGCTCATTCTCGTAACATGGGATTTCGACAATAACGCGCGTCAGGAGGAACATTCGTTGATTACCGAACTGAAACACACCCATAAAGATGATTGGGAAAATTGCGTTACAAAAGATGCAGTTCCCAACCTCATTGAAAAGTCTGATAATATTCATAAGTTGGAAATGCAGACTTACTACAATCTCTCTTCGGATTTGGCGAATCTAAAGCGCGACAAAGAGAGTTACTCCAGCATCGATACGCTCATCCAACATCCGTTTGACTACACCATGACTCACCTGCTCAAACTCAATGAGCCACAGGTAGGGCAGTTGCCAGACCTTGACACAACAGAAGGTTTGGTAGCGCACCTCTTTGTTCAAAAACTGTTCGAATTATATGGTGAGAAGATGGCTGAAGAATATCAGAAGCTGGCCTCGGATGCCATCCAAAAACTGGTGTATGAGGTTATCCAGCAGAAAGGTGCTGTACTATTGCTGCCAGAATATAAGTTGGAACGTCAACAGTTTGAGAGCATTCTGAAAGAGAGTGTTACTGTTCTCACTAACATCATACAAAATCTCCACTTGAAGCCCGTTGGAAGCGAAGTCGAATTTAATGTCAACCTTGAATCCATTGGAGCCTTCAATGGTAGCATCGATATGGTTTTGAAGAATGATAATGACGATTTGGTCATCTTCGACTTCAAATGGTCGGAGGCCAAACACTACAAGACAGACTTGGAAGAGCGAAAAGCCATGCAGTTGGAACTTTATGCCGAGGCTGCTCAGAAACACTATGGTTCAAAGATTGTTGGTGTGGCCTATTATCTCTTCCCGCTTAAGACTCTATTTACCACCTATTTCCCAGAGTCCAGCCATATTCGCCATATAAAGGTAAAGACAGAAGTTGAGAATAGGAATATACTTAAAGAAGTGCAGAATGCCTATAAATTTCGTCGCAACGAATTGAATCGTGGACATATCGAAGATGGTGAGGTAACGGAAATAGCCAATTTGGAGTATACTACGGATACCGCAGATACCCCACGCTATCCACTCAATGAGGCTTATAAGCTTGATGGCCTCAAAAGTTGTCCTTACGTCAAGAAAGACAAACCAGCTTTCTCAAAGAAGACTTCGTTTGAAAAGTCCAAAAGCAATCCTAAGGAAATTAAGACTACGCACCCCATCTTAAAAGGCAGACTTGTATGAAGAATATCCAATATATCAATGCCGGAGCAGGCTCTGGCAAGACCACAAAACTCACTCAGATTCTTTCTGAGCAGTTGAGCAATACCGATAATCGGATCAAACCTTCAGAGGTTATCCTCACCACGTTTACTGAACTGGCAGCTTCTGAGTTCAGAGAGAAATCGCGCCACCAACTCTTCAAGGATGGCCATCCTGACATAGCAGCAGAACTGGATTCTGCTACCATTGGCACAGTACACGCTGTGGCATTGAACTTCATCCAGCGCTATTGGTATCTTATTGGTGTTTCACCTGATATGAAGGTCATGTCGGAAGACGATCTACAAGTATATATCAGTGAGTCGTTGGGGCACTATGTTACCAGCGAACATATTCAGTTCTTTAATTCCTATCGAGCCTACTTCGACATCAAGGATGCTCAATCGAAGGCTGATTATGACTTCTGGAAAGAACATTTGCTTACCATCATCGAAAAGGCGAACAACTACGCAGTTGATATTGAACGCAGCAAAACGGATAGTTGTGCTGTTGTAGAGCGTATCTTCAGTAGTAAGACTTTACTCAATAATGAATTACTAAATGCTTTTGTTGTTTTGTTCCTCTCTGAGTCTGAATCATACAGTGACTCTGTAAAAAAGAGTATTCGAACATTATTAGATGGACTTAAAGCAAAGAAATGTACGTATGCTATAATTTCCTCGCTTTATAAGGAACTGACATCAGAAGATAAATACATAGGGAAAACTAACAGGAATAATCTAAAGCAGAGTTTTTGCCAATATGATGCTCTTGTCGACAACCTCAAGGATGTCCAAATGTCATCTGGTGGCGACAACACTCCTGGCGGTATGATGAAGCAGATGATTACCATCCTCTTCGACATAGCCAAGGAGTGGAAGGATGACTTTAATGCCTTCAAGGCTCAGCGTCATATCATCGACTATAACGATATGGAACGCTTGTTCCTCAAATTACTCAGTATACCACAGGTAGTTAACGAGATCAAAGGCACCTACAAACTGATGATGGTTGACGAGTTCCAGGATTCCAGCCCTGTACAGTTGGAGATATTTAAGCTTCTCTCCGACCTGATGCAGAAGAGCTATTGGGTAGGCGACCCCAAACAGAGTATTTATGGTTTCCGTGGTGCCGATGTTGAGTTGGTTAATGAACTTACTCAGCAGTTCCTCGATAAGAAGGGAGATCCCCAACTCAATCTTACACATGACAATCTGCCCAACTCATGGCGCACAAGAGAGCCTTTGGTAAAACTTACTAACGACAGCTTTACCAGGGCCTTTGAAGGAGTTATAAGCAAAGAGAATGTTGAACTCGATGCAGCTCGCAAGGAGGTTCCAGAGTTTTCTAGTTCTTTATATCATTGGAACTGCTATGTTCCCTCTAAAGGAGCGCAATACTCTTTCCACGACAAGGTGGCTGATCGCATCGCATTGTTGATGACCAACCGCCCTACAGTTTTAGATAAGGATACCCAAAAAGTTCGCCCCTTGCAGTATGGCAACATGGCTATCCTTTGTCGAAGGCACAGTGAATGCAAGAACTTTGCCGAGGCGCTCATCAAGAAGGGAATACCGGTATCCTATGTAAACAATGATATTCTTCAGCAGATAGAGGTACAACTGGTCTTCACACTCCTCAAGTTTATGGTAAACTCCTCTAACAAGCATGTTAGGGCTGATCTACTGCACCTTCTGGAGGATAAACCCACACAAGTGATTCTTCAGAGTCGTCTTGACTATATAATGAGTCTTAAAGCCAATGACGAGGATACCGCAAAAGATCTTTGGCTCGACGATGGTAATCCGTTGATACAGAAGCTTAGAGCCTTCGAGCAGACCGTACGTAATCTCTCTGTCAGCGATCTCCTTGAAAGCATTATCTATGGCCTTTGCCTTCCTCAGGTAGTGGCAAAATGGGGTGATGCTGATAATCGTCGTCAGAACCTTCAAAGCCTTTGTTCGCTGGCAAAGAAATATGATGAGCATTGTCTTCAGATGGGCATCGGAGCCTCTGTAGGTGGATTGCTCACCTACCTGTCCTATGCCGAGATTGATACTAAAATTGACAATGCAGCCAATGCAGTTAAGGTACTTACCTATCATGGTTCAAAGGGGTTGGAATGGTACTATGTCATTCTCTCGTCGTTGGAAGATGACTCTCTTGAAGAAAAGGAGTTCATGAGAAAGGATTTCTGGGGCGTTCGTGAACTGCGTCACCCTGAGCCCAACGAACAGTATGCCTATGTCGTACAGTTCCTGCCACGAATCAACAGCACTCCAAAGACTAACCTGCCACAACCCATAATCGACAAGTGCAAGGAGTTGTCTACTTTCAAACCGTTATTGGATAAAGAACGTAACGAGCTGCGCCATCTGCTCTATGTAGGAGTAACCAGAGCACGCGACTATCTCACTACCCTCAGTAAGCAGACTTCAAAGGATAAACTGCCAATTCTCTCATGGATTAAAAATACAGGCATCTCTGATGGTGTCCTTACTGGTAATGCCGCCAATCTCTGGCAATATGAAGCCTTGAAGCCTGTCTACGAAGATATCACAAACTGTCAGGAGGCGACTATTCCTGAGGCAACAGAATATAAGCATTATCAGTATCCAGACAACCCAATACTCTGTCAGGAACCTAAGTATCTCTCACCCAGTAAACTGCCTGAGATAGCATTTGCACAGGAGAATATCCAGATACTGGCCGACCTGGATTGCCGCATTGATCCTTTCAAACCGGATGGGGTAAACGAGGCTGCTGCAGGCACCTGCATACATAACATCTTCGCTGTCTATGATCCAGCTCTTTCTCATGAGGAGAATGTGCAAAAGGCTACTCGCATTCGCAATGGCAATATGATGTATGAGGTCATCCCTGATATTGAGAAGGTTGTCATCTCCATTGAACAACTTTATGCTTGGTTGGAGAATACTTATGGCGCACCTTATGCTATTAAACATGAGGTTCCCTTCACGCAACCACTTCCTGGACAAATAGTTCGTGGTGAGATAGACCTCCTATGGTATCTCAATGC
Organism: Xylanibacter ruminicola; assembly: GCF_900107775.1. Classification (GTDB taxonomy): domain Bacteria; phylum Bacteroidota; class Bacteroidia; order Bacteroidales; family Bacteroidaceae; genus Prevotella; species Prevotella ruminicola_C. The sequence continues at coordinate 137,224 of NZ_FNRF01000004.1, read as the reverse complement.
CCAGGAGTGCATACTTGTCGACTTCAAGAACTACCCAGGCAAAAAGGCTATCATTACCACACCAGGTGAGTCTAATAGGCATTATGCTGGCAAGTATGCTTCCCAGCTTAAGGCTTACCACGATGTGCTCGTCAGTGCCGGAGTAACTGTAAGAGACACTCTCATCTACTATTCTGTTATGGGCTGTGTCGTTAAATTAAAAATGAATTGAGAATTAATATTTGGTAGATATGAATAAAAAGACAGACATTAAAACAATCCAAGAAAACTTCCACTCATATTGGGACGACCGAGATACAGGCGAATGTTTCTTGGGTATAGCTTTTCTTCTTCATGACGAAGAATACACTGGTAAAGAGTTAAGTTTTGACACAAGTAATCCTGATAAGTTGCCTACAATATCGCTTAATAACGAATATTGGCAAGTTGAAAGATTGAAAATTACAGGTGAGCATGAACTTGAATTGAATCTTATCGGCAATGGTATTACTAAAAAGGTGTGTATTTCTGATGAAGAGATTGAAAAGTTAGAAGCTTATAAACTACTGTGTGCGGTCTTCGATAATACTGAACATGAGAAATCAGAAGGTGAAGACTATGAAGATGTAGAGGATTTCTACGGATGGGAACTATCGTAGCTAAACAGGCATTTTGTAGTTAAACAGACGATTATTAATAATTTCAGAAGGGAGGTAGTTGTACTTCCCTTCAATTGTGTTTGCTTATACGTATATCGAAAAGCCAAGCTTGGAAAAGATTGTATAATTTTGCCGTCGCAAACCACAAATTAGTGATATATGACAAAGCAAAAAACAATCAATCGCAACTTCAAAACGGTGCTTTTCGACTTCGACGGCACCTTGTTCAACACTGCTGAAGCTGACCAATACGTGGGTAGGCAGAAAAAACTGCGCAGGTTCTCTCCTGAATGGGTACAAGCACGTAAAGAATATCTGGAGCATATCAAACAGTGTCCTCTGTACGACGGTTGGCTGCAGGTGTTTGAATACATTAAAGCCAACAACATCCAGGCTGCCATCGTTTCTGGCAACAATCGTGAAGTACTGAATGTGGCTGTTCGTCATTATGGTCTACAGGATATTTTTCCAAAAGACAAAATCAATCGTATTGGCTGTAAAGATGCCACAGGTCGCAGAATCAGAAAACATGGTGGTAACCCGCTTCTTTTTGAATATGCACTGAAGCAACTCGAAGAAACACCAACAAACGTCCTCGCTTTTGGTAATGAAATGTGCGATGCACAGGCTGCTGGCAATGCAGGCATCAAAGCCTATCATTGTCTTTGGGGGGCCAAAGCCGAGGATATTAACCAAATGATAGTAGACCCTGACCATCAGTGTGTCACTTCCCCCAGCCAAATAATTGACATCTTGCGCTCTGAGATTATATCTCAGAGTCAGTAGTTGTGATAATATTTTAAGTATTTATAGGTATAACAGACCCCTTAGATTAAGTATAAATGGATACCTTTACAGCAGAATTTTAAAATGATTGAGTATGAATAAAGAAAAAGAAACATGGACAGTCATCAGTGCTCTGAACAGAGTCCTGGATCTTGCCCAGGACTGCAAGTTGTCGGACGAATTTTGGAAAACCTGCAAGGCCCCTCTGGCATACCTGCGCCAGAAACTTGGACTTACCAACATGCAGATTGTTCTGTTGGCTATTATGGCCGAACTTGGTGATGCTGTATCTTGGAAGCGTCTCGGTAACTATCTCGGTTGCTCTCGACTTACAATAATGCTCTATTCTGAGGAGATAGAGGATCTACTCGCTAAGCGATGGTGCGTTCGAAAGGCTGTTCATGAAATTGGTGGTAGCTACGAAGGATTCGGACTGGCCCATGGAGTTGTCACGGCTCTTCGCCATAACAAGCCATTCGTTCCAGAGAAAATTGATGGTCTCAACGAGCAGCAGTTTGTGGATAAGCTGGAGAGTCATGTTGATAAGAACATGAACGACCGCAATGCCGTTTTTAATGATGACGAGGAATGGATGCTACAACTTGTCAAGGCTAACTCACATCTTCCTTTATGCCATGAGATATTGAAGTTCGATGATATTCACATTCAGTCGCTTCTACTTTTGATAGTAGTTGATTATGCCCAGTGGGAAGGTTCAGAAGGCGAGGGCCTCACATTTCAGACCATCGATGGCCTTTATCCTGAAGAATATGAATGTGGCCTAATGCGCCAAAGATTGAGAGATGGTATACATCCCCTGATTCAATGCGGATATATTGAGCATAAGTGCAATGAAGGTCAGGCCGATACAGAGCAGTATATGCTTACTCGCAAGGCTAAGACTGAATTACTGTCTGCCTATACTCCAAGCCATTCTAAGTGTAGAAGAATGAGAACCGATGACCGATTCTTGAAAAGTCATGAAGCGATCAGGGAGAAATCATTGTTCTTCAATACATCAGAGCGAGAACAGATAGAGCGACTCACCAGTCTGCTTAGCATAGAGAACCTGCCTTCTATCCAGCAGCGACTCGAAGAGCAGGGTATGCGTAAGGGTTTTGCCTGCCTGTTCTATGGTGCTCCTGGTACAGGCAAGACCGAAACTGTCCTCCAGATAGCTCGTCAGACGGGGCGTGACCTTATGCAGGTTGACATCGCCGGACTGCGCGACAAGTGGGTAGGGGAGAGTGAGAAGAATATCAAGGAGGTGTTTGCGCGCTATCGCAGGCTGTGTCAGAACAGCGAGGTGATGCCCATTCTGTTCTTCAACGAGGCTGATGCTATCATCAACAAGCGTACAGAGAACGTGGAGCACTCTGTCGATAAGATGGACAATGCCATGCAGAACATTATCTTGCAGGAGATAGAAGACCTCGACGGCATCCTCATTGCCACCACCAACCTGACGAGTAATCTCGACAAGGCTTTTGAGCGTCGTTTCCTCTACAAGGTGGAGTTTCATAAGCCCGATACGGACGTGAAAACCAAGATTTGGTGCTCTATGCTGAAGGATATCAGTGTTGATGATGCCCGTCAGCTGGCCTCTCACTTCGACTTCTCTGGTGGCCAAATTGAGAATATCGCCCGCAAGCGTACAGTTGACTACATCCTCTCTGGCAAGTATGCCTCGTTCGACGAGATAGAAGGCTACTGTCGTTCAGAAGTTCTCGCCAGTAAGAACGGTCGTCGCATAGGTTTTACATCATAAACAGTATACAGTATGAAGAAAATTATTAGTACCAAAGGACTCTTGGACGGGAGGCATGATGCCCCCTGGACTACAGAAGCAATTCACGATAGAGTGGACTTTAAGCTCGTTGTGTGTTACCGTCAAGACTATGGTGGGGATATTCAGGTGTGTCCTCAACTCTCTTATGAGTTGCTTAACGGTGAGGTTACTCTCATCGAACTCTCCTATACCATTGACAACCCTACTCCTGAACGATTGAAGTTGTTCCGCGAGGAGTGCGAAAATTTCTATGAACTCTATGGCTTTGTAGTGGATACAACGAATAGTACTCCACGAGTGTGTTTCCGTGCTACCGATCTGTACGATATGGCTTCGCTCATACATGCCCTTGATTACCAGTCTGTCAATCTGGAGTCCATCATGTGTCCAGTCGATGCAAGTCTGACAGAGAAGGATGCTATCTATTCCCCTTCGGGATCATATATCTTGCAAATACCCGATGTGGAGCATTATGCTATCAAGGAGGGAACATTCTGCATCTCACCAATGGCTGCCCGCCATTGCTCAAACTTGCAGAAGCTGGACATCCCTATGTATATGATGTTCGACGAAAACACATTGAAGGAATATCCAAAGGGCTTAATGATTAAAAAGTGGGACACTCATTACGATGGGACTCCTGATGAAGATGATTACGATGTGGAGGAGGAACCTTACATCGTTGATAATATGGGTGTTGCATATTCTGAAGATGGTAAGGTACTGAAGTTTTGCCGTTACACCTTTGACGCAGACCATTATGAAGTGCCTGATGGGGTAGAGGAGATTGAGGAATTCGCATTCCTGTCTTGCCGTAACTACCTTGAACTTTCCATTCCTCGTTCAGTCCGTAAAATTGGTGATACTATCTTTGGAAAAGGTGGAATAATTGTTGTAAGAGATAAATAATATGAGAATGACGAAACTACTTTTTACCCTATTCGCCTTGATATTGGTATCATGTGAATGCCCTTATCAGGATGAATTGAACCGTGCTCAGCAGCGTAAAACCAATATCGCTGGCGATGTGTTCTATGCTGATGTGTTACTTGGTACCTGGCAGTGCTATTACCCTATGGTTATTGGTGGTGTGGAGTTTAAGCAGATTCTGTTTATGTCTGATGGCAGAGCCGATATCACTATGGACAAGCCCAATGACACCGAGTGGTACACAGAGACCTACAACTATGCCTACTATGGCAATACTCTGCGATTCTCCAGAAGCGGGAGCAATATCTCCTTGACTATCGAGGGGTATTTGTTCCCTGAATTATATCTGAGAGATTCCTTTGGACATTATACATTAGCTAAGCGTAAATAAGTGCGGAGATGATGAGAATTATGTTTCTGCTGTTCACTCTGATTATGAGTACAGCAATCAAAGCCCAAGAGATTGAGAAGGTTGACAAGTTTACGTCAGGTTACATCAACGGCACCTACATGAACAAGTACAAAACCATCGATGGCGTGCTCTATGCTGTCGGCTATGAGGGAACCAAGGACTGGATCCTGGTACGCTATCCAGCAGGTAGTCGGAGCACTACCTATACTGTTCACGCAAACTGCCGTCGAATAGCCCGTGGAGCCTTCGAAGGAGCCGCCTATCTCCAAGAAATATTCCTTCCAGAAACAGTAAGTTTTATTGGTGAGGATGCCTTCGCAGGTTGTACCTCCCTCCAAGGCATCTACTATGGAGAGAGCACAACGTCTGCTGTTAGGACTGTTGAAAGGGATTACTCTGATGGTGATGTCAATGAAGTAGCTCGTTACAACCTATCTGGTCGTCCCTGTCGCCCCAACGAAAAAGGAGTTCAAATCATAGTTTACTCTGATTTTACCACCAGAACCATCATTTCTGATTAATAAATGTTATAGAAATAGCATTATATGCACATTTGTTTATATCTTTGTATCTAAATTTTAAACTTAGAATATAATAATTACTTTAAAAGGCCCTATGGATACAAAACTAAAGATAAACGGGTTGAACCAAGTATATGGTGTCGTCGACAATGAGGTGACTGAAATTGTCATCCCTGACGGCGTAGTTTCAATCAAACCTAATTCTTTCAAGGGATGCAAGAGGCTTAAGGCAGTTAAGATACCTGAATCAGTAGAAACTATAGGGGCAAGTGCCTTTATGGATTGTTCGTCACTGAAGGAAATCGTTTTACCACAAAACCTTACTTCGATTGATGCCAATGTCTTCACAGGATGTACATCCCTTCGAAGAGTAACTATACAAGAGTATGTTACTTCAATTGCTTTGACGGGATTCATTGACTGCAAACAGTTGGAGGAGTTTATTATCTCGCCAGCCAATAGTAAGTATTGCTCTGTTGATGGCATCATCTATAACAGTAGGAAAAGTATCCTTTACATGGTGCCTGCAAAGGTTAAGATTTCTGATCTTGTCATAGATAAGAAGGTGAAAAAGATTGAGAAAGGTGCTTTCAGGGGATGCCAGACAATTCAAAGTATAGTCATACCAAGTAGCATTACTAAATTTAATGATTATACATTCGAAGATTGCAAAAATCTTAGGAAGATCAACATTCCAGAAGGTACTACAGAAATACCATTCTTTTTCCTTTCTGGTTGTAGTTCTCTTGAGGAAATAACACTTCCAGAGAGTCTCTCGTTTATTCTCATGAAAGCTTTTGATGGCTGTTCGGCATTACGCAGAATCTCGTTACCTCGAAATGTATCTGTAATAGTTGGTGGTTTCGATGGATGTGATTCATTGGAAAGAATAGAAGTGGATCCCAATAACAAAGACTACGTTTCTGTTAACGGAGTGTTGTATAGTAAGGATATGTGTAAAATTATATGCTATCCCTCCGCACATCCCGATGAAACGTTCACCATTCCTTCCACAATTACCAGTTTAGGTAATGGGGTATTCACTAATTGTAAGAATCTCAAAGAGCTGTATATTCCAAATTATGCTGATTTAGCAGAGAATATAATCTCGAAGTGTCCATCTCTGACTGCCATCCATATTCACATACAAGATATTAAGGGAGCACCTGTTGACAAAAATGCATTTCATGGGGTGTATACATCACTCTGTACCCTATATGTACCAAAAGGGTGTGCTGATGATTATAGGAAACATCCAGCTTTTGCTATATTCCCCAATATTCAAGAAGAGAAGCAAGAAGAAACTGGAATCTCCCCAATAGATATGGTCGAGCTTAGTCCTGATGGTAAGACTCTCATACAAGTAAAAGATGTTTATAAGCAATATTTAATCTGTCTTGATATTCCAGAGGGAGTTTGCATTATAGGCAAACATGCATTTGAGGATTGTTGTTCTCTTGAACACATTTCGTTTCCAGAGACAATAGAAACTATAGAGATTGGGGCGTTTAGGAAATGTCGTAGCCTAAAAGAACTGTCCCTTCCAAGTAGTCTTCGTGAGATACAGAATTTTGCATTTGCAGAGTGTAGTTCAGTAACCAGTAAGATTTTACCAGAGGGAGTCAGAAGGCTTGGGTTTGGAATTTTTGAAAAAGTGTCGATTCCAGAGATATTCATACCATCAAGCGTGAAGAAGATTGACCCAAATGCCTTTAGGGGCTGTGACCAGTTGTCGATGATAATAGTAGACCCTGCAAATCCTTATTATGCTTCTTTTGAAGGGGCGCTGTATAATAAGGACATGACAGAGCTCATTAGCGTCCCAAGTAGCTCAAACATCAAAGACTTCAGAATTCCTGATAGTGTTTTATCGGTATCTAAAGATGCTTTCCACAAATGTATTGGCATCGAGAGTATAAGGCTAAATGATGCTATGGAATCTTTCCCTGTTAATATTTTTAGTAATGACCTGGTTAATTTGGATAGTATCATTGTTGGTGAGAAATTCAAGTTGTATCAGGTGAAGGATGGAGTTCTCTATGATAAGGATGGTACGGAACTGATAAAAATGCCTCGTAAAGCCCAAATACAGGAATATGTGATTCCTGATGGCGTTAAAAGGATTTCTGATTACGCATTCAAGGGATGTGGAAGGCTTCAGTCGATTACCATCCCAGAGAGTGTTACTGAAATAGGTCAAAACATCTTCGATGGATGCAAGGGACTTGCCACCATGAAACTTCTTTGTAATCTTATCGACCTCAATTGGAACACCTTTGATGATATAGATAAGAAGAAATGTAAAGTTTATGTTCCTGAGCAGTTGTTCATATTTGGATTTAAAGGAACTGCCATTGAAAAGTTCGATGTTTATTCTCTTAAAGAGTTGGAATCTGGTGCTGATGCTGATTCAGAATTGATAGCGGAGGTAAGTGTTGATGAGAAGGGGTATGCCTTGAAACTCGGGAAGAAAACAAAAATCACGGGCGACTTCCATCTTGAAGATATTGAGACCATGTCCTCCCGCATATATGACTATTTAGATGTGTCAGAAGCTACTTTTGGCTCAGAGATGGAAGAATGGTCTCAGTTTTTGGGAATGAGCCATTCTGGGCCGGTTTATGGAAATAGTGGTACACGTGAGGTTGACATTCTACTGAGATTTATCTCCAGTATCAAAGTGGCCACACTGGTACTCCCTGATGATGTTCAGCGTCGTCATATTAATGCTGCTAAAAATAACCAGTATATTAAACAATTAATTGTTCGTGACTCTTGCAAGTTGTTCTCCTACGTTGATGGCAAATTGATGAACAAGAAGAAAACCCTGATTGCTTTTGAGCGTTAATTCATTTGTTTTACGATTGTAAAGTAACATAAATTGGATAAAAACAATAAGTGACATGGCTACAACAGATAAGACGCCTCTATGGCTCGACTTGAAAAAGGAGTATATTGACGATAACTTCGCCAAGTTACAGTCATATCTGCGCGACTGTGCAGAGCATGGTACTAAAGATGCATTCTATAATACTACTATAGAACTCTTCCGCGAACGCGTTAGCGATTTGTTGCGCGATCTTTCGGAACGTCCTGTATATGCCGACGAGCAGGAACGTCAACAGTTGGCTGCTAATGTTAGCATGCTGGCCACCTATCTGCTGGCCGACGGCAACCATCAACTGGCTCTGCCTGCATACGTAGCCTTTATGAACGAGTTGCGCCAGATGAATCCTCGACTCAGCGATCTGATAGTGAAAACCATCATGCAGCGTATACGCTTCGAGAAGGTTACCAATCTCGGTTTCGGATGGAATGACCTGGAAAAGCTCGGCACAGAGCTCTTTGTACACAATGCCTGCAAGCAAGCCAAGTTCGATACTCTGATATCCAAACCGCAAACATTCAGTAAGTATGGTACTGCCATGCTTACAGCAGATGCGTTAATGCTTACTCACGACAACAAGGCTGACTCGAAAAAGCTTGTTAAGGAAGGAGCAAACTCGCTCGATACGGGACTTGGCATAACACTCCGTACCTCATCCGACAAGAAACTCAAACAGAGCCTGTCGGATAGTGTTGTCGACATGGACGAATACACCAAGGACTTTATTCTGGCCCAATTCAAAACCCAGGACAAATCAGTTCAACGTAAGCCCATGAAAGTTTACGATTTTGGCGACGAAGCCATCGTACGCGTAACAAGCATCGACCGCGTTGTACATGTTGAAACCATCGATCCTGATTATCAAAAGGTTGAGGGTGTAATCAAATACGTTCGGCGTAGTTTGGTATACTATTATACTGACGAACTCTACAAAGACTTCCACATCGGCGATTATCTAACTGCCACCATCAGCGATCCATTCCACGGCGAATTCAATATCGAGGAGCAGCTTGTACGTTTCTTTGTAGAAGATACCCGCGAGACGATGGATGACGATAACAGCTACATGCTGGCAACCCTGATTGATGAACAACCAAGATCTTATGCCTGGCTCACAGAGAGCGGTGTGGCGGTACGTACTGACAACACTGGCGAATATCGTCATGGCGATTTTGCCTTCATTTCTATTAAGGAGTACTGCACAGGCAAGGCATATGGTATGATGATTGGTTACGTTCGCGAAGATAAATCCCGGAACCTCAACGATACCTTCGACGAGAAAGCCGCCCGTCACGACTGTATCCGTGCATTTGCTGAGCAAACCGAGCCTCCTGTTTATCAGCGCCCCGAAGAAGATACAGCAGAACTCAGTCCGGTACTACTCCGCCTGTTGTCTCGTTTGCTCTATGAGTATCAAAAATCACTCCTGAAACCATCTGACCGATTCCGTTGCTTGGCCAATGCCAATGTGATGGCTGAGATGGTAGGCGACGAACTAACATCATCATATATCAGCTTTGCCCGTACCTACCTGCGTGCACTCATTCAGTTTGTTAATGGCGAGAAGATTAACGCCATAACACTTGAACCTGATGCAGAATATCTTGATGCAAAAGCTACTCTGATACGCTTGTCAATAGTTGACCTGTTAAAGGAATATGGGCGTAAGGATAACTCAGAAAAATTGGCAAAGACCATTAGCGATTTCGAAGAAGATATGCCCCAGTTGGCTCGATTGGCCCGACTTATCCAGACTGCCAACTCTATGCAGGACACCCTATCGGGCTCTGCACTCAACGTGATTCGGCGCGAGATTATCCGCACTCTATCTATCGAAACCGAGAATGATGCTGACCTTGAGGCCGACAAGGGTACCTATCTTGGTGTGGAGAGTGGTACACTTGAGTTCAAAACTTCTATCGTTTATCCGCCTGATAACAATATGCAACCCGACGAATATGCTCAGAATATGAATGTGATGAGAGGCATCTGTGCCTTCCTCAATAGCACTACTGGTGGCACACTTTATTTAGGAGTTAACGATCAGGGTTATGTAGTGGGCATTAACAGCGATATGACCTATCTTAAAACTCAGAGCATCGATGCATATATGCGTTATGTACAAGACGTGGCATCTAAACACTTTGGTGTTGATGCGCTACCTTATCTGCGTATCGAAGCCCTATATGATAACAAAGTGGTAGGCATACATGTTGAACCTCATCCATATCGAGTGGTTGAACTCAATGGTACTGCCTATCTGCGTGTGAATGCAGAATCGAGAACAATGCCCGAGGAAATGCGTCAGGAACTTATCGACCGTAAGGTGTTTACAAACAAAGGACGCGCAGCTGCCATATCTATGCTGCAACATGCTTGCACTCAGAAACGTTGTGTGGTTCTGCACAACTATGCATCTAACAATGGCGGAAGCGTGAGCGATCGTCATGTAGAAGCCTATGATATCCGCCCAGAAGATGGACTTGTTATCTGTTTCGATCTCGATAAGATGTGCACTCGTGTGTTCAGCATCAATCGCATAGGCTATGTCGAGATAAAGGCCGACGAACCATGGCATCGCACCAATTTTCATAAGGATGTAAAGGTGGATGTGTTCCACATGAATGGTGACACAACCACACGCATATCGCTACAACTTGACTTGATGGCCAAGAACTTACTCGTAGAGGAATTTCCCCGTGCAAAAGACTTTATTACTGGACATAAGGGGGACGAAAATATCTGGTACTTCACTACCGAAGTCTGTAGCATGGTAGGTATAGGACGCTTCTACATTGGCTTGGCTGAACACATCCGGATACTTGAAGGCGATGAGTTGAAGAAGTATGCTAAAGAATATGCAGATAAATATCTGAAATAGTCAGCATTGTTGTATGTATCTCATTCCCAGTTTAGGAATGTTTTGTTCCCAACGAGGGAATAATTTATTCCCAAGTCGGGAATTTCTCAACATTAGTAATGTAATGATCATTGTTTTGATTCAAAAAGATAGCAAAAACGATTAAAAATGCTGTTTTTTGCCAGTTTTTTGGTTTTGTCGACCTTATTTAGGATTTATTTTACTATCTTTGTGGGCAAATAAAATATGAATAATGGGACAAAAAATAGAGATTATCAATAATTGGACACTACCACGTATCTTTCAGGAGCTGGAGAATGGCAATATGCGCATTCCCAGATTCCAGAGAGCTTATGTTTGGGAGCGTACAAAGATTGTGAGTCTGTTAAACAGCATATACAAGCAATATCCTATTGGATCTTTCTTCCTTTGGGATACGGACATGAAGATGGATGGGTTTTGTAGGGATATTACAGATTTGGGATTCCCAAAGAAACCTGAGGCCAGTAAATTTTCTTTCATCCTTGATGGGCAGCAGCGCATAACTTCTTTGTATGTAGCTTTGCGAGGTAAGACATTGAACGAGGTGGAATATGGTAAGATTTGCTTTAATCTTGACCAACGAGTATTCAAAGTACCCAAACTTAAGACTGAGCAAAACAACATTCCAGTTTGGAAAATCTATAATGATCAGGAATACGGAAACTTGTTGCAGGAGTATTACGGTTCTGGCAGAATAGAGTTTGGTAATATCATCAAAGATTGCCATGAATTGCTGATCAACTATCCAGTAAGCATCATCAAATCGATGAATATGGAGCTGGATGAGGTTGTTACCATCTTTGAGCGAATCAATCAAGGAGGAAAGAGGCTCTCGCTGTTTGACCTTGTTCATGCATCTGTATGGTCGGAGGATTTTGATTTGCGAAATAAGATAGCAGAATTTAATAGCGATCCTGTCATTAAGATTTTTGGTACTTTAGATTCTGAAATATTCACTCAGTCACTTGCACTTAATGTCTCAGGCGACTGTACGAACAGACACCAGTTGAATCTTACATATGAAAAATGTAAGGCCAACTGGAAGAAGACAACGGAATGTATCCGACTTGCAATTGATTTTGTGAAGAACCTGGGAGTACAACAAATATCCATCATTCCTTATAACAGCATATTGGCAGTTATCCAGCATTATTTCTTCCTTTCTGGCGAGAAATACATCAATGCAGAGGTAAAGAATCTGATTGCAGGCTGGTTCTGGACGGTTACTTTCTCACAACGCTATTCCAGCTCTACGTTAACCCGTATGAACGAAGACGTATTGTGGATTAATGCCTTAACAAAGGGTGAGCGTTCACCAAGGCTTTTCTCTGTAAAGTTAACAGTTGACGATTTGTTGCGAGTAAGAATGAACTTGCGTTCTGTTATTAAGAATGGTATTCTCTGCCTGATGGCTTTGAATGGACCATTGGACTTTGATAATGGGGCTATCGTAACACTGGACAAGACCAATGCTTCGCGTTCCAATTCTAAGGAGAATCATCATTTCTTCCCTTATGCTTTGCGGAATAAATTAGGTATTTCACAGGACGAAGCTAACTCTGTGCTGAACTTTGCCTTTATTACAAAACGCTTGAATCAGCAGATTAGTGCGAAGTTTCCCAGCGTTTATTTGAAGAATTACGAACAAGATAATTCTGACATTTTGAAATGCCTGCTCACACATTTCATCGATGAAAAGGCATTTGCTGCTGCAAAGGCTGATAATTTTAAAGAGTTCGTTTCATTACGCGGAACTGCCATACTAACAACTATCCAGAATGTGTGCTGTGCAAATGAAAAGAAGGAGGTCATTCAGATGCCAGAATCTGATGAGGACGTAGAGGAATTTGAATTATTTGAAGAAGAAAACAACTAAAAACATCATATTATGAAGTTTGATAAAGAAGAACTAATCAGAAAGATCCGTGAGGCTGAAGGTCTGAGCAATGACGACAAGTCGGCCTTGCTCGGATTGCTTAACGAGAAAAAGACCTATGGACTGGTGTGGGAGGACTCGACAGAAGATGCTTTCGAACAACTGAAGACTCAATTGCCGATTCTTCGTGAGGTTAAGGATCGCCAAATTGTAAATGATACAGAGTCTGAGCACTATCCCAACCATATTCTGATTGAAGGTGAGAATCTTCAAACACTTGTTGCTTTGACCTATACACACGGGGGAATGATAGATGTAATATACATCGATCCACCATATAACACTGGGCATAAAGATTTTACATATAATGATTCATATGTTGACTCAGAGGATTCATTTAAGCATAGCAAATGGCTATCCTTCATGGATAAAAGACTAAGGATTGCAAAAGAATTACTTTCACCAAGAGGAATGATTTTCATTTCTATTGATGATAATGAAGATGCACAACTTAAACTCCTGTGCGACGAGATCTTTATGAATAAGAACAAGGTCTCTGACATTATTTGGCAATCACGTAAATCTGTTTCAAGTGACACTTTTGTATCTCAGAACCACAATTATACTCTTGTTTATGCAAAGAATATTGACCTTTGGGATAAAGAAGAGTTTAGGTTACCTGCAAATACCGATGATTTTGAGAATAGAGATAATGATCCTCGCGGACCATGGGTAGCAGATCCTTTTGATGCACCAAATTTAAGACCAAATCTTACTTATGCTATTATCAACCCCAATACAGGAGAAGAATATTGGCCTCCAAAAGGTAGATGTTGGAGAACAACAGAAGAACAATATAAAGAATTCCTTGCAGATAACAGAATTGTATTTGGAAAGAAGGGAACATCAAAACCCCAATTGAAACGTTTCCTGGATTTTGCTATGGCCAAGGGAGAAACGCCCACAAGTATATGGAATGATATTGAAACGACAACAAATGGCACCCAATTACTCCAATCTATTTTTAATGGTGAGAAGGTATTCTCAAATCCCAAGCCAGTGGAACTCATTAAAAGAATAATGTTTCTCATAGGTAAGAATGATCTCACTATCTTAGATTTCTTCGCTGGTTCTGGAACTACCATGCATGCAACTATGCAACTTAATGCTGAAGATGGAGGTCATCGTCAATGTATTCTTGTGACTAACAACGAGAATGGCATTTGCGAGAATGTTACCTATGAGCGAAACAAACGAGTAATCGAGGGGTATAAGACTCCGAAAGGTAACTATGTTGAAGGATTGAAGGCGAATAATCTGCGTTATTACAAAGTAGATTTTAAAGAGCGTAAGCAGAGCCACCAGAGCAACCGAGATCTGGCAATGAACTTGAAAGATGCGCTTTGCATTAAAGAAGGCATTTACAGAGAACAAAATCAGTTCGGAGCCCTGTCGTTATCAGGAAAGGAGCAAATGCTTCGCTACTTTGCAGAGACCGGCCGTGGAATGCTAATGGTATATGATACACGAGTTATACCTTTCATAACGAAGGAAATAGAAAAGATGGATATAAAGGATCAGCCGCTGAAAATTTACATTTTTGCAGATGGTGCCTATCCATACGCAGATGATTTTGCGAGCGTGATAGATAAAGTGTCGTTGATACCAATGCCATACGCCTATCATAGAGCCATAAAAGATGTGCTACCAGATCAGGACGTGACAAAGGTTGACGATACCGAGCTGACCAGTGACGAACAGAAAGAGATGATGGCCGAAGCTATTGAGGCCGAGAATAATGAAAAGAATGAGGACTAAGATATGATTGAACTGAAAGACTATCAGAAATCTGCCATCAAGCAGCTGAAAGAGCGCATGATGGATATGCTCAGTTTGGACAGTATGCGCCAGAAGATTGTTTTTAAAGCGCCAACCGGCAGCGGAAAAACAGTGATGACCTCTGCATTGCTTGATGAGCTAAAGAGAGATTTGGAGGCAAAATTTATGGACTGTGCCTATATCTGGATTGCCCCCAACAAGCTACATATACAAAGTTACATGTCGTTCCGCAACTTCTTTAGCGAAACTCGTTCTCTGCGTCCAGTGATGTTCGACGAAGCAAACCCTGCAGAAGGCTTGCGTCCAGGCCAGGTGCTATTCCTGAACTGGGAGAGTATCAACAAGGAGAATGCCGTGCTGATACGCGATAACGAGCAAAATCGCAATCTGTACCAACTGACACGTCGCACCCAACAGAACGGATTCCCCATTATCGTTGTGATAGACGAGGAGCATATGTTTGGTGGCAAGAATGCCAAAAAGAGCGAGCTGGTATTGCAGAACATCAACCCCAAGATTGAGTTACGCGTTTCGGCAACCCCCATCACTGGCGGCTGTCCAACAATTGAGGTGCCCAGACAAAAGGTCATTGCTGAGGAGATGATTAAGAAGGGCATAGAACTGAACCCCCAGTTGAAAGGCTCGAACGAAATCAAAATGGACGAGCAACTGCTGGAGCAAGCCTTGGAGCGGAGAAACAACCTGGCAAGAGCCTATAGGGAGTATGACATCAACCCACTATTGCTGATTCAGCTGCCCAACGACTCAAAAGATACGCTGGATACAGAAGAGAGGACGCTGGTAAAGGAGATTGAGCAGTATCTGGACGTTAACAAGGATATCAATGTGGCCAATGGCAAATTGGCTGTATGGCTGAGTGATCGCCACGAAAATCTGCACGAGATAGAGAAGAGCAATAACATGGTTGAAGTTCTACTCTTTAAACAGGCAATTGCATTAGGGTGGGACTGCCCCAGAGCCTCTGTTCTCCTTATTTATAGAGATATCAAGAGTAAAACCTTTACAGCTCAGACTGTTGGCCGCATACTACGTATGCCACAGCAACACCATTATCAGAATGAGGCCTTGAACTATGGCTACGTATATACAAACCTGAGTGCCGACATGATTGAGATTGTTGCTGATGATATGAACTATATCTCAACCCTATATGCCAAGAAGCGTGAAGATGTGAGACGTATTGAGTTGAACGCAGTCTATCAGAACCGTCGCAAGACTCCACATGTACTGATGTCGCCGTTCAAAGAATTTTTTAAACGTGTGGTTTCAGAAGAATGGGATTTGCCACAGACAGAGCTGTTTGGAGCTGATGGAGGCTGGGATGATCTTGGAAGTGGTGAAGAAAAATCAGAAGAAGAAACAGAGTTCACCTTCACCGAAAACAAGCGTAAGGCTAACAGGCATGGTGTACGTACTGATGTGGCCAGAATTATGGTAAAGATACCTAAGGACTTGTTAATTACAGGAGAGGTTGGCCGTATAAATATTGAAGAGAATGCCCGATTTGCACGAACCCAAGATGAATTGTTGCTATCGTTCTATCATTTTTGCAGGAAGAACGTGGGCGACTATGAGCCAGGACAAAGTTCCGAGATGATACGTTCGGCTATCTATGAATTCTTCGAAGAGTATCTGGGCATCAATCAGAATGATGCCATCAAGGTGGTGCTCTATTATCTAAACAAACCAAAGTTCGAAGCTTATCTGGCAAAGGCAGAGGCTGTATATGCCAGAGACTACGAAAAGCGTGAACAGGAGCGTAACCCGGAGGAATATGTACAGTTCAAGTGGGAATTGCCTGATACTCGAATGTACAATTCGGAAGTGAGTCATCATTGTGAAGATATCTACCATCACGCCCTGATGCCTTTCTTTGAAGAGAACAGAGTGTCGGAGCCCGAATATAAGTTCAGCCGTATGCTGGATAAGAACAACGAAGTGATAGACTGGTGGTATAAGAATGCTGATAGTGGACACATGCACTTTGCTGTACCATATACAGATAAGGATGGTGTGCCTCGCTGCTTCTATGTAGACTATATTATCAGACTGAAGAATGGTACCGTTTGCTTGTTTGATACAAAGTCGAAAGACAGCGATCCCAATGCACCAATGAAGCATAACGCCTTGCTTGATTATATTAAAACAGAGAATGAGAAGAATCACAAACGGCTGATGGGAGGCGTTATCATTGAGCAAAATGACAACTGGTATTACAGCACGATGAATATTGATAATACTTCGGACCTTAGAGGCTGGGATGCCCTCCGACTTGAAGACATCAATGTAGAACCCTAAAGATTAACAATATGAAGAAAGGACTCGACAGGGCATTTCTGGAATATGGCATCAGAAAACCTGATTTGGAAGTGATAACAGAACTCTGCGAAAAGCATGAGTTGAATGCCGACTGGGTAAAAGATCAGTTGCTCAGCCAGTATCATAAGGAGAAAGTAGATAGAATTGAAATGGACGATTCTACCACCGAGAGTGTCATCAACAAGGCTTTGCAGAACATAAGATAGGAGAAAGAGATTATGCAGATACAAAAGATAAAAGCAACAAACTTCAAGACCTATCTGAGTCTGGATTTGGATTTGCAAGTAGAAGACGAATGCCCTATTATATTAATAGGTGGTTTGAATGGTGGAGGTAAAACTACACTTTTCGAAGCTATCTATGGTGCACTTTATGGTCTGAACATCAAGAACAAGAAGAATTTTGAAGAACTTCTAAATAATGGTGCATTTGGTAAAACGGAACCCAAGATAGAACTGGAATTGGTGTTTACAGGTCAAGTACTTCATCAGACGCAAAAGTACATACTGCGTAGAACATACATTCTTAACAAAGCAGAGAAGCCTGTCGAGTCTGTTTATCTAAATATGAATGGTAGTGTATTTACCTATGGTACCGCTACACCTGCAGCCCAGAGAGCTATGAGTGAACAACAGGTAAATAAGATTATAAAGGCAAATCTGCCGCAGGAGCTGAGCCAATATTTCCTGTTTGATGCCATGCAATCGAGTGAACTGCTAAAGGATAATGTGTTTGCACAGATTATTCGTGATAACTTCCAGAATGTGCTGGGGTTCAATAAATATCTGCAGCTTAAAAAGTCGGCAGAAAAGTTGCTTCAAGAACGTTCTAAGCAAAGACTCAAGGCTCAGCAGGAAATTGAGGAATACAATAAACTCTGCGAAACCAAGAAGAATCTGGAAAAAGAGTTGGGAGATAATGAAGCTAATCAGGATGTGCTCTACAAATATCTCACTTCGATGAAAGCCACCTATGACAAAGCCAAACAGGGGGCAGAAGATCAGGAACATATCCGCCTACAGGTACAACAGCTTGAGAGTACGATAAAGGATACAGAAAAGAAAGCCGCTGAATATGTGGAAAATGTCAAGGATTTCATCAATACCATTGAATTAAATGTATTTCTACCAAGGCTTTCTTCCAGCATGTCGCCAGAGATCGAAGCCATTATGAGATCGAAGGAAGAGATGAAAAAGGCTATGGATCAGAGGTATTCTGCTGAAGAAATAGAAGACATTACCAATAAGGTGATTACCTATCTGAAGGATTTCGCACTAATAGCTTCGGATGTAAATCCACAGAATGTTGCAAGCCACATTATGGCAACGCAACAGGATATTGTTGCAGAGGACAATTATGCGTTTCTTGACGATATAGACCTTGAAGCCCTAAAGACTCTAAAAAAACTGAATGCAGTTAATGGCTTTATTCAGTTGGACGGTCAACGCAGAAGTCTTGACGATGCTATTACAGAATTGCCAAACCTTAGAATACAACGCGACAGCCTGAAAGGTACATTGACACAAGGAAGCGGAAATATCATCAAGGAATATGAAGAAAAGAAACGCGAACTGGAACGTCTGAAGAAAGATGTAGAAAGAATCAATGAAGAAATCAAGAAGTTGGATAGAGATATTCATGGCTATGACGTTCAGATACAGCAAGAGCCAGATGTAAAATACGATACTTTGGTGAAACTGGTTCCTTTCTTCGAAGATGTGGCCAACACACTCTTGGCAAACAAAAAAGCTTTGATAGAGGAACAGATAAGAGAACAGTTAGACAAGATGTTGCTTTCGTACAAAGGACACATTGGACGAGTGGAGCTATCTGATAAGCTCGACAATTTCTCTATCCGCATCTACCATACTGCAGGAAATGAGATTTCACTCAATCAGCTCAATGCGGCATCAAAGCAGATTTTCATTCAGGTTCTTTTAAAGGTATTGAGAAATCTTGGTGATTATAACCCACCTGTAATGATTGATACTGTGATGGGTGTTATTGACGAAGAAGGACGTGACGTGTTGATGGAAGAGTACTTCCCAGAACTGGCAGAGCAAACAATCTTACTTTGTACGACATCGGAAATACGTAAAGAGAGCGACTATCAGAAACTGGAGCCTTTCATTTCAAAGACATATACCCTTATCAGAAACGTTGAGGAGCAGAATACGACTGTTACTGAGGGTTATTTCGGAATACCACTTTATAAATAAAGGAAAGAACTATGGACATTTCATTTGATAATCTGCGACAAGCAGAAGGCATCATAGATAATTTGAACGAGATAAAAGAAAAACTCGAGCAAAGCATAAACTTGCAGCACCAGGCTGCTGACGAGAAGAAAGTATCGTTGACAGGTAACAAGATAATGCGTATCTGTCTGATTGTTGGACTTTACCAAACTGGTCAGCGCGATTTGAACTGTTTGACAGAAATACAACTTTCTAAGTCAAGTATCCGTATCCCTTCCAGCTTCTTCACTTATTTAGAGCTGAAAGATTTGTTTGGTGCATTACTAAAAATGCGCTATAAAGATTTTGAGATAAACTGGCAAGACAGTCCTACTGTATCCAGAATCATTGCAGCAGAGATGTATCGTGGAAGAGACTACTTGTTGCAAGGCGACAACCTTGATACATTTATGATGGCACAGACTGCTAACGGAAGAAACCGGACAGGTGGTATACCCAAACTTGAACTTATTATTGGTCAGTATGATGAGGACATGGAGGCCACATTGGATATCAATAGCCGTGAGATTTCAAACACGCAGATCTTGGTAGCGGGAACAACTGGCTCCGGTAAAACCAATTTATTGGCGGTACTTATCAATCAACTCAGGCTGTTATCTATTGAATCGCCTTATCCAGTGAACTTCCTTTTGTTCGACTATAAGGGAGAATTCTCTGACCCTGCCAACAACCACTGGCTGAACTTGTTTGAGGTTAACAGAAGTTGTATTCTTGATCCAATTCTGTCTCCGCTTCCCTTTACTCCTTTCAAAGACTTCAGGGATCGTTCAATACAAGAGATTAATTTGTATTCAACAGAAATGGCTAATGCACTATGTGCTCTTGACAGGGCAACGATTAGCGCAAACATGAGCAACAGATTAAGTGAAGCCATTAGTGATGCATATAAGAGTACAAAGGGAGCGCCGATATCATTCCACCTGATGTTGGAGAAGTATCAGGATATAATGCCAAATCCAGATAAAGACGATAGCGTAACATCTGTTCTGAAACAACTCGACAGGGCGCATCTATTCGCTGAAGAAGATAAAGTCGATTTAGTGAAAGACTCGTTTATCGTCAAGATGGACTCTTATCCAAAGGATGGGCCCATAGCCAAAGCAATAGTCTATTTTGTTATTTCCAAGCTTAACAATATTTACGAGAAACTGGAGAAACAAGCTGTTAGCGAAGACTATGTAGAGATTCGCCACTTTACTATTATTGACGAGGCTCATTATATGTTAAGCTTTGACAACCGTCCTCTTCGTAATCTGATTGCTGTTGGACGTAATAAGGGACTGAGCATTATTCTTGCGACTCAGAATATGGATGATTTTAAGAGCAAGTCATTTGATTTCTATGCAAATGCTCAGTATCCACTGATTATGAAGCAGCAAAGCATCTCTGATGGTGTGCTGAAAGATATCTTTGGTGTTTCAGGCAAAGAATTCCTTGATCTGAAAGCAGCGATTTCTGGTTTGCAAAAAGGTGAGTTGGTTATCAAAGATAACACTGCAGACATTTTGGGCATCGGCAAGAAATGGAAGAAAATTAAAGTGTCGCATTTAATCTAAAAAGTATACCCAGATGAACGAAATAAAATGTCCTGAATGCGGAAAGGTCTTTTCTGTTGATGAGGCAAGCTATGCCTCTGTAGTTAATCAGGTAAGAACGAAAGAGTTCGAAGACGAAATTCGACGCCGTGTTGCTGAAATAGAAAAGCAGCAACAATTGAAACAACAGTCAGATAAACTCATCTCTGAACAGGCTTTCCAACAAAAACTGAATGCCAAAGACCAGGAGATTGAGAAACGTAATGCTGATATTGCCCGTTTGGAAGAACAGGTAAAGAGTGTTGCAATCTCTAAGCAGGCAGAATTTGAAAAGCTTCTTTCAGACAAGGAAATAGAAATTGCTCAACTGAAAGAGAAAGCGCAAGGAGCTGTAAAGACAGAGCAACTGGAGCACGAAAAGCAACTTGCAGAGAAGGACACGGAGATAGCTCGTTTGGAAGAGAAAATGAAGGGTATCGCGAAAGATAAGCAAGCCGAATTTGATAGAATACTCGCAGAGAAAGATGCAGAATTGTTACGTTTGCAAGGTGCTGTAGATCAAAGCAAAAGCCAGACTCAAGTAGCCGTTTTGGAAGAAAAGAATAAGGCAAACGAAGTGATTCTTCAGAAAGAGAATGAAATAGCTACATGGAAAAACAAACTTGAATCGGAGAAAACGGATGCTCTACGTCGTGAACAAGGAATTCGCCAAACCTACGAATTACAACTGAAACAGATGCAAGAGATGGTTGAGCAATACAAGGATTTTAGAGCCAGACTATCCACAAAAATGATAGGAGAGTCGCTTGAGACCCATTGTAGTGATCAATATAATGCCAACTTGCGCTCAGTTCTGCCAAGTGCATACTTTGAAAAAGACAATGATGCTTCTGGTGGCTCAAAAGGCGATTTTATCTTTAGAGATTACGATGATGGATTTGAGTATATCTCAATCATGTTTGAGATGAAGAATGAGATGGAATCGACTGCTGTAAAGCACAAGAATGAGGATTTCTTTAAAAAATTGAATGATGATCGCAACAAGAAAAGATGCGAATATGCTGTTCTCGTGTCGCTCCTGGAGCCAGACAGTGAACTTTACAATGGTGGTATCGTAGACGTAAGCCATCGCTATCCTAAGATGTACGTAATCCGTCCACAATTCTTTATTCCCCTCATTACCCTATTAATACAAATGGCGAAAAAGAACGTGGTTTTGCAAAAAGAACTTATACAAGCTAAAAGCTTATCTGTTGACATAACAACATTTGAAAATAAGTTGGATGATTTTAAGAATAAGTTTGGAAGAGATTATCGTTTGGCCAGTGACAAATTCAAAAAAGCCATCGATGCCATAGACAACTCTATTGGAGAGCTACAAAATGTAAAAGCTAACCTCATGTCATCCGAATACCACCTCCGTCTTGCAAATGACAAGGCGGCGGAGCTTACTATACGTAAGCTTACTTATAAGAATCCTACGATGAAAGCCTTATTTGATGAAGCCAGAAAAAATGGCAGCACTATTGAGGAAATTAAAGATGAAGAGCAATTTGACTCAAAAATGATTGATGTGGTTACGGAAACAACCGAAAAAAACAAAGAAGATAATGATGTCGATATAGACAATGCTCATGAGGATGATAATTTTGCATCATCAAATGATAAAGCAATTGTTGGCGACCTTATCATGAGAAAATCTGACAAGAAAATAGGAAGAGTTAAAGAAATAAAAACGACCCCAAATGGTTTAGAAAAACTAATTTTGGAACTTGAGGATGGTACCACTGACTTTGTATACAACAAAACGAAGTTGTATCAAGTATTGATTAGATAAAATATGGAAAAAGCGAAATTTTGGGTTGATTGGCTGCTTGAAGCAGGCGAGGCTAACGTATGTCACAGGTATTGGTTTGAAATAGAACTTGAAGACGAGCTCTATGAGGAACTGTATCATGTGTGGTTTGACAACGGGAGCCGTCTCAATAATTGGAATTCGAAATGGGATGGACATGAAGGACTGTTTGAGAAAATTAATGTTCCAGCCATTAATGCGCTGAATGATCTGGTTAAGAAAAATGAGCCGGATTTTGCTGACCCAATAGATGTGTATTGGGAAATTTCGAAGGAAACTGAAGATGCATTTTAACCAATAGCGCCGAATCATCACGACTGGGCGCTTTCTTGAAATAATATATGCTGTAATTCTAATCGTAATACTTGGCTATTGTATAAACGTAAAGTGCAACATAGTCGGCAATTGTGTTTGCTGTATCGCGCGAACTTAATTCTATAGCATCGCCATGAGCCATCGCCATGAGCCAACTTGTTGCGCATGTGGTACAAGTTGGTTAATATACGATCAAATCCCTTGCTGTTATTGTAGAAAGACAATTTGTGTGCCATATCGAACTCATCGGCCCAATCGTACAAGCCCTTCTTGTGTATCTTCTTATCATATTTACGCAAATACATATCAGCCAACAATGCCTCATAGAAGATTGACAGGTTACGAACATAGTTTTCACGATCAAAAGCATCAGTACCAGCAAACCAATATTCGTACAGATTTTGAGGAAGCACTCTACTAAGATTTTTATTTGAGGATCGCTTTATAAACGCCAAGAATTTATCAACACCTTTATCAATATTATAGCCTTCGCGTCCCATCCATACGTCATAGAAATAAAGCTCAGACTTCAAACTTGTAGATAGTTTACCCCAATCAATTTCTTCACGGTACTGTATGCTGCGACGAGGTTGGGGGTCAACAACTTGCTTCACAACTTCTACATCCTGGCTACTCTGAGAAGCAACAACCTGATAAGTAGGTTCGGCCTTAACATCAGATGCAGTCCAAACAACATACTTATTGCCTTTTTCATTAACCAGTTCTATGTCTATTGGCTGTAGATACTGATTTTCGAGAGCACGTTCTACTGTCCTTCTATTCACATTATCCGTACCAAAAGACTTCTCTGCCAGACTAACAACATCAGTCAAGAGCATTTTACCATCTTGGGCCTTCTTTATTTCGTAAGCGATAAAGGAGCGAATTTGCTTATAGAACGGGTAGTTGCCTCGCCGACCAATAGTCTCAAAATCCGTACTATCGTAACATTTGGGATTTCGTTTCAACGAACTACCATCTATCAGGAAAGGCTGATTGTCCCCACTATACTGTTTTAGATAATTGCTACAACGTTCTCTGATACGATATTCATTTTCAGTGTCCTTTGCTTGCGTTTCTATATAATCTATAACATCGGATAACAAGACAGAATCTTTGCCCTGTAGTAGATTATTTGTCTGATTGAGTACCCAATTGGCAAGGCCTGTATTTGTAGTTTTACGCCATGTATAATCTGAGGAAAAATCGTCAACAAAATCTTTGTGGCAGAAATGCATATTATCCTTGGTGTCTACCTGACAGATTTCTGTTATCTTATTTCTGATAGATTTTGGGATAGTATAGTTCTCGCTGATGAGATACTTCTCTAAATCTGCGTAGTAAAAATGCTTTTTATCTAAGGCGAACTCTTCAATCTTGTTTTTGATTGGCTCCATTGGGGTGCCATAGTACCACATTTGCCCTGTACATGAAACTCCGAATTCAGATAGTCTTGAGTATGTACACGAAGGAATGCGATGATAGTTTTCCTTAAAAATCGCCTCCAGATGTTTTTTATCATATTGGCTGGGAGCGTTTTGATAAAGTAGCCTTGCCACCCTTTTTGTATCATCCAAGAAACTATCCGCAAGCTGTATCATGTCGTTTGGCAGGAGATCAACAATCTCGTCACATGTAAGAATATTATTGATAAAACTAATATCATAAGAAATATTGCTTGAACTTAGTTCTTCCTCAACCATGTCGAATATATCATCTCGCTGAACTGGGATGATTGCATTCTTGTTTAAAGCATTCCAGATACTTTTCCAAACCTCGCTATAGATTCCCTTATTACTGTCAGGAACGAAAAACCTGATACCATCCTTTAATTCTATTATGTCGCATTTAGCGAGACTCAAAAGTTCTGGTTCAACATTACCAGTTACAGATAACACTTTGGTTTCTGACTCAAAAACACAATTCTCTTCAAAATATAAGAATTTATTGATTATCTTCTTGTGTAGGCTAATATTGCCATTTAACTTATTGCCATGCAACATGTTCAAGACAAAAGACCTCTCAATATCTTTGAGATAAAAATCCTTATTACCTAATTTGTTAACAACGTCAGCCCAAGGCAACTTTTCAACGAAATGGCTATAAAGAACTTGAGTTAGTGTATCGTTACCTAACTTTACAGCTTTGCCATCGATTTTTAATTCGATAAGCTCTGCCATAGCCTGCCTGATATTACTATATAGGCTATCATTTTCATTATAATGTGCAGGTAAATAATACTCTTTTTCGATAGCTGCAATACGCTCTAATAATTCGGCACATTGATTTTCGAGAAGATTTTTAAAATACATAAAGTCATCAATAAATCTTTTCTTTGGCCCGGCTGGCTTCTTCCATTGATGAAGATCCCAAAGTGTGTAGATTTTACGATCTGGCATAGTTTCTTTACACACCAGCTTTTTATGGTTATCATCAGTAAAATATGCGAGTTTACTAACCTGTATTTTCTCAAGCAAATCTTTTAATGGCTCTAATGGGGCTTCATTGCTGACTCCCAGCAATTCTGGAGCATCTTGCTTTAACCTATCAATCAATTTTTGATATGGTTTATTAATTTTTTCCATCTGACTGACCTTCTGATACCATTCAGTAACGAGCAAATCGCCATCTGTACGAGAGATCTTTTTTGCCTCGTCGTAGTTTAAATCACGAATTTTTAAATCTGTCATATTACTTTGGATTATGCGTTGTTTAAGGTATAAGTTTATAAAATGCCGAATAGAATTCACTATGATTATTGTGAAGGTCGTCAATCAAAACTTCCTTCCCTTCTTTACACGTAGTATAAATATAGGTGTCGACGATATACTTTGAATTTCTTGTGGTTGTATAACTATCAAACCCTTTAGGGAATGTGCATGCATCGCGATGGTCTGCCTGATGAAGATAATGGCGTATCATATCACGAATGCCATATATACCATCGGCCGGCGTATGCTTAATGCGATGCATATGCTTTTCGATGGCATAATATTCGCCAATATTGAATTTAAACCCTAATGAACTAAGAAGCTTAACTGAGCGAAACCCATGATGACCTTTACCAATATGGTCGTATTTGGGATGATGAGCTTTGCATACATCATGTAACAAAGACACGATACGAATCGAATCTTCTGGTAAACCGCTATTCAGCTGCTCAAACTCCTTATATACTCCTAATGAATGTACTGCCAAGCCACCAACGAACTGGTGATGTGAATGACAACGTGCAGTAAAGTATGTACTCTCCAGTAGGTACTTAATTACATTATCAACACCTGGTCGATTGATTCCCTGCAATAAAGCAAGGATATCCTCTCTCGATTTCTTTACAAGTTCTTCTTGAGTCATTGTTAACGTGTCTTTTCTTTCATATGTCCAAACGCACATTGGCTACACTTGTAACCAGAGCCATAAGTGCCGCTATGACGGCCCAAACATGAGGGACAAATGCGATAACCACAGGTATCGCATACAAACCAGCGCCAGTCCTGGGGATACTGCTGACCGCAACATTGACAAGGAATCCACATAAGCTATTATTTGTTTTAGGATAATAATTACACTGCAAAGATAGGTTTTTCTCCCCAAACCGCCAAGGATTTGAGGAGAAAAACTATTATCAGATGTTGATATTGGTGTTGAAGACGTAGGCGTTGTCGTACTTCTCATTGTCCTCGAACTGGTCTACAGGGACGAATTCGCCAGTATCCTCGACTACGTAGCCAGCTACTCCATCCTTATAGAAGACGGCATCAGTATCAGGCTCACAGTCGACCTTGTCGTACTGAGGGAGAACGAAGCACATGGTGCTGCAATCGAGGGCACCAAACTTACCGTCGGCCTCAAGAAGGATGAAATCGTTCCAAGGCTCATAGAACTTGGAGATGACGTTGGGAATGAACACCTTGCCATCGATGGTGACATAGCCGAACTTGCCCTTGACACCATCCCAACAGCCATGGTAGAGACCAGTATAGGCATCCCAGATGAGAACATCGAAGCGGAAGTCGCAGAGTGTTTCGCCTGTACCGTCTGCTTTGACTACGCCGAACTTGCCGTTCTTCTTGGCTGCCAGGTGTTTGAAGTCGAATACGTGATGGTCGCCCAGGATGGTGAAACCCTCAAACTGGGCAGGTACCAATATTTGGCCTGCAGCATTCTTGACGCCCTTGAGACCTGTGGTGGAATCAGTGAACTCGTAGTTATTCCAATCGTATGACGAGACGAGTTGGTTGATACGATCGATAGTGTCGTCGTAAGCGGCACCACGAAGGTCTGGATTCTTCAGCATTGCAGAGAGGTGGTCGTACTCATTCAACTGATCGACTGTAGGGCGGGGAAGATTCATTTCTTTACTCATACCTTTATTATATTTAAATAATTATTAATTATGATTTCTGGGTGCAAAATTAGTCATTTTAGACGAGAGTTAAGGTTATGATATACCGTATAACATAGCTTGTACTATAATAATTTCCAGGTTTTAATCTTATCGCCCCTAAAGTATCGATGTTCCGCCTCATTGAGAATACATCTGAACATAGGTTGTGCGATTATGTGAATGGCGGATTGTAATTGTTCCAGCGATACCTTGTCTGCTGATACCCTGCCCAAAGTAATATGGGGTCTAAATGGACGTTTGTCGTAGTTCGCATTCAAGCTATCAGCCAGAGTTCTGACATCCTCTGCAAGAGTAAGGATAGGAGAGGGCACCTGAGTCGATGTCAGGTAAATGATATGGCTGGCACCATCACCAGTAGTGAAAGCGTCCAGTTTGTCGATGGTTATAGGCAGAGAGTGGAATACGGACATGCATTGTTCAAATTCTTGGTTAAGTTCCTCTACACAGTTGTCATCGTCGAGAAACAACATGGTCATGTGATAATGAAACATCTGCCATCTTACAGGAATGCCAGCTGCCTTAATCTTTGAGCGCATCTCTTTTGCCCATTCGTTCCAACCCTCTTCTTTTCTAACAGGAATCTTAATCTCTAAAAAGTTTGCCATATACTATTATTTAATGTTTGATGGTGCAAAAGTAGTAATTATTATTGGTAAGGACCCTTATATTATACGTATAACGATTTTTGTTTTGGAAAAATCTAAAAATGTTTTGGGTGTTACTTGTTTTTTCGTATATTTGCATCAAAAATAGTAAAAAACTAATGATATTATTACATAAAGGTGCTTGTGTTCACTTTGACTGAACAGATAGTTGCTATCTTTGCCGAAAATTCTAAATTTAAGTTATGGAAAAGAATGGTATAATTGATTTTGAAAAGGTTTATGGTCTTGAGATTTCAACATCGAAAGGTCAGATATTCTCTCGTAAGCGCATTGAGAACGAAAATGGTGAAGTAACTTTTGAGTTTTCATGCTATCAGGGTATTTTCCATCCTGTTTATGATCTTAGTGGATTGTATTTTATGGTCGGTTACAAAGGGAATATAATAAAGTATGTTCCTGAAGATGATGTGTACGACGACCTGATGAGCAATGATGCAGATGTGCTGAAGAAGGCAATAAACTATGTGTATCAGCACGCAAAGCACGATTTAAACAAAGAAAAGTACGCAGGCAAATAATAACTTAAAACTTTATAATTATGATACACAAAATTCCTTTTGATTACGCTATTTTTTCTGACGACAATTATGTTGACACATTTGTTGTGTATGCAAATTTGTCGGATAAACAGATCAAAGAAAGCAGTAACTTTATTGCCGATGGACACTTCACGGGTGAAATAGAGGACCTACCTGTTAATGTGTTCGAAAAAATTAAAGATGCAATTATGGATGGTGCTTACAAGATGGCACGTAAGATGAAAATTGAAGGAGAGTTATCTGTTCATCCATATCATTTGTCTCCGGAGTTTATTAAGTTACTACCAGAGGAAGTATACAGGAAAATAGATATGGAGTCTATTTTTAAAGAACGTGATGTTTCATCCATTGAAGAGCTAATAGAAAAAGCTGAACCTGAGAAAGTAAAAGAGAAATCAGATGTGCCATTCATGAAGACTCTGGCAATACGTCAACCTTGGGCATCGCTTATCGCATGTGGCGTTAAAGATATTGAATGCAGGGAGTCTATGCCTACAAAATGCCGAAAGATATTCGTTGCTGCCAGCGGCTCAAAAGTTCCGTGGAATGAACTCGATGATATGGTAAAGGACATTCTCACGAGTCTTGAAAAAGCAGGCAAATTACCTTCATATGATAAATTACCACAGAAGTGTATAATAGGATATGTAGACATTGTTAATGTTACATTTGATCCCGTTAAATCTGTATGGGGTAGAGGTCATAATGGCATCAAGTATGTACTTGAAAATGCACATGAACTTGACGAGTATATATATGGTAAGAACAAAGCTACTCCATATTTCTACAATACTGAGGGATATGATGAAAGTAGTTTGCCAGCTGCGCATAAAGTAGATTTGACTGGTATTGACTTGCCTAAATAGCATTTATATGGAAAAGATAAAAATAAAGTTTTCTGCCCAGCACAGTCTCATAGTTTCTGGCAGCGTGGTTGTGGACATGACTTTGGATGAAAAGGGAAAGAACTATAAGGTGAAATGTGAAGACCTTATGGGGAATCAAAAAGAGGTGCGACCTATCCCTAAACGTGTGTTGAAGGCTTTCACGGAGAGTGCTATCAATAAGATCCTGTCAAAGGATGAGATACCTAATGAATCTGGTATGATGGTGCTGGATGGGTACAGTTATGATATAACAATAACCAAAGGTGGTATTAAGAAGGAGTATTATGCGAATGATGTTACCATAGAAACGTATCCTCTCCTGAGATATCTTGCAAGTTGGTGCAGAAGACGATAATTTTTTCATTATGTTCGCTTTGGCTGAACATATAAACGGTACCTTTGCAAAAAATAGGGTTAGACAGGCAGGGCATCGCAATGCCCAATGTAAGGGCGCGAGTCCTGTTTATTTTAAATAGCGGATTGATGGTCGCATCGTTAGCGGGGCTTCCTGTAATGGCAGTATATTGCAAGGTTCAACTCCTTAGCCAATCCGCTTACTCCACAATGGCAATGACAGAGGTCGTGGAGATTATATCAGGACTTCGCATGCCCGTTATTGAGGGAGTGAGTCTTGTTGGAGAAGGATTGCCAGGTAGAGCCACGATGCATGGTAAAGGTGGGCAAGCCGTAAGGCTTTCAGTAGCAGTTCGATTCTGCCGCTTGGTTTCCTTCTTTTCTTTGAAAGGGTTAGACAGGCAGGGCTCGCAATGCCCAATATGAGGGCGCGAGTCCTGTCTATTTTAAATATAGATAATTATGTGGGAAGAAGTTTATTATAAAAGTTTAGACAAGAGTGCTGAAGGTAAGGGCCGTAAGATTCTTCCTTACTCTGTGATATGTAAGGATATGAATGAGCTTGGAGAGTTTATTCAATATCTTGCTGATAAGGGATTTACTTGCGTAGATCGGATTGAAGGACAGAAGGCTCTTCTGGTCAACCTTGAGTTGAAACGCTGGTGCACATTCCCCAAGGCTTGTGCTATGTCGTGCAAGGATGGTCGCAACTATAAAGTAGAGGAATTCAAGAGGCTATACTATAGCGCCAGGGAGTATCCTTATACTACGGAAATCATCGGCCATTATCGAGAAGATTTTTATAATGCGCTGCTTAATATCAAAGAAAAGGGCAAACCGTATCTTACAAAAGAACAAGCTAAGGGAATCGTTGATAGTTATTCTGATGATTCACTTGCATACGACATGCAGTCTCATACTCCGGAAGAATTGGCGGAATTTAACACAATGTAGAAATGAATATGATGACAAAAGATGAATTATACAACGCGTTGGTTGCAGTCACGAATGAGGCGACTGGGGAAAAAGCTTATTCTGAAAAAGATGCAAGGGATATTATTGACAAGATGAGTGTTGATCATATAGAACACATCAGTAATATATATGATAGTCCAGAAGAATGGGCAGAATATGTGTGTATGTAGTTTTAATTTTGAATGTAATTAGAAAAAAAAACATCTGTTCGCTTTAAGTGAACAGATGTTTTGTATCTTTGCACCATAACTAAAAATATTACGCGATATGGCAAATACTAAGGACTATGCAATGCGAGAAATGATTTACGATCAGTGCTTTGGTACTGGGCGTGAATACACCCGCGAACAGCTGATGGCTATCGTAAACAGAAAGCTGGAGGATAGAGGAATGCTGCCTATCCAGTCGAGAACTACCTTTAGCCAGGATATTACCGAGATGAACGCCAAGTTCTTCAAGGTATTTGGTCAGGAGGGTATAGTCTGGGAAGATAGACACAAGAAGCGCTATTACCGCTATCGCGACGGATTCGACTCGATATATAATCGTGAGTTGACTGAGAATGAAATAGAGAAGCTGCAGGAGGTGCGAAGCCTGCTGCAGGGATTCAAAGGCATGTCAGAATTTGGCTGGATCGACCAGATGCTTACTCGTCTTGACCAGAACATCATGAGCAAGCAGAAGGAAATAGCACGATTTGAAGGCGGAACACCATGGGATGCAGAGTTCCTGATGCCACTATTCAAGGCTATACGCAATCGACAGGTGGTTGACGTAGAGTATAGAAAGGACTTTAGAGATGCTGAATCGATAACCTTGCACCCTTATTTTCTGAAGCAGTACTGGCGCCGTTGGTATCTGATGGCCCAACAGGAAGGCAAAGATAGGATAGAAGCTTATCCGCTGATATGTATGAGTGCGGTAAAGGCAAACAACGAGGTGAAATTCAAGCCGACCAAGACATCGTTCAAACAGTATTTCAAGCATCTGGTAGGTGTGACTGTTCCGCCTGAAACTACAGTGGAGCATATCGAGTTGTGGGCAGATATATCACTATATCCTTATCTTTACTCGTATCCCATCAGCGAAACACAAAAGCTTGAGATAGAGGGTGACAGAAATATCAAAGTGACGCTGGATGTGATGGTAAACTACGAACTGATACAGGAACTGATGTTCTATGGCGACCGGCTTGTAGTAAAGTCGCCTGTTTATCTACGCGACCACATGCAGGAGAGATTGGAGTGGTGTAAACAGGCGTACAAAGATGTGGAAGGTGATAGCCTGAATATTGAAAACTTAGAGCCGCAGTTGTTCGCATTCAACTATTTGCATCATGATAGCAACGATTGGAAATGCATAGATTATCGCATCAGCTTGGGAACAATGATTATGACAGATTCCATAGAAGACCTGGGCATAGAGTGGAGTTACATTCGTACTTGTCTGGAGAGAATAGTGAATCATCCCAGGACTGTTATCGAACTGGGCGAAGATGAGGAACCTACTAAGATTGAACTAAAGAAGGTGGGCGATATGATGGATATCACAGTAACACCTAATAGCCAAGTAAGCAAGGATCGCTTGCCTTTTAGCGGGTTTGCACGATGCAAAGATGTGGTACGCGAATTGTACAATGGACTACTTGAGATGGCAAACGCCTATCCTACAGACTATGTAGACGGTTGCCCATTTACCCGCGACGTGGTGCAAAGAGCACTTAAGTCAGAGATTATAGAAAGCTATTTAAAGGAGGTTAGGGTATAGGTTCAAATGAAAAAAGTAGCTAAATAACCCATAAAATTACCCTTTTATGAAAAAAAGGTATTCAATTGGTTTATAATATAATAAAATGCAGTATATTTGCATGCAATATATAGTAAAGGTCTATGGAGGTACATGGTAGTCCTTGCAAAAAGGAGTAATCCGCAATAAACAATGAATAGGGTAAGATATATTGGGGCTATAATATTTCTCATGTTAATATTCATCGCATGTGGAAAGAAGATTCGACAGACTGAGTCTGTTGATAATTATAATTCCCCTGTAGTAGAACAGCCTGACACTGTTGCAATGTCTGCAAATGTTACAAATAATAGCGTGAATGAAGAAAATAACCCATCATCAGTTTTCTCTTCTTCCTCATCTTCTTCGCATTCTCATAAGTCAAACCGTTATGACAATATGCGTGGTTTTGACCCTGCATCTGAGGATGATATGGAAGATAATGGCATGAGCCGCTATATGGAGAATAATGACGAAGAAGGTTGGGATTAAGATAGATATAGGAACAATAAGTATGATAGGAGCAATAATTGGAGATATAGTTGGTAGCCGCTGGGAGTTCAATCCAACAAACGACTACAACTTTGAATGGTTGACTGATAAGAATGGATTTACAGATGACACCATCTGTACGGTGGCTGTGGCCGATGCTCTACTAAAAGGACGCAACTTTGGCGCGAGCATTCACGACTGGTGTAACCGCTATCCACATCCGATGGGGAGCTATGGTGGGCGTTTTGCGCAATGGGTACGTAGTAAGAATCCTCAGCCATATAACTCCTTTGGTAATGGATCGGCCATGAGAGTAAGCCCTGTGGCATATTGGTATGACGAAGAGAATCAAATGTTGCAGGCTGCAGAGGATACGGCAAAGCCCTCGCATAACCACATTGAGGGTATTAAAGGTGCAAAAACAGTGGCACTTGCCATTTATACAGCACTTGAACTCCGTAAAGGTAAAGACAAATTGGGAGAAAATGACATCGACTACATCTTAAGCAGATGTACGGCTCTTTCGGGTTATGATATTGAGATAAACAGAAAAGATGTACAGAACAAGTTTGATGAAACTTGCCAAGGTACGGTTCCTGTTGCACTTTGGATAATAGGCGAAAGTACGTCGTTTGAGGATGCTGTGCGCAAGGCAGTTAGTCTGGGTGCTGATGCAGATACGCTTGGAGCCATTGTCGGCAGTATCGCCGAAGCGATTTGGGGAATACCAGAAGAAATGAAACAGAAGATTCTTACCTATCTTCCTGAAGATATGAACTGTAATAAAGAAAATGAATATAGTTAACGATAATTAGCACTTAGTGCTGATTAGTACCCTCTCATGGGGGCTTCTCGCCCCCACACCCCGCGGTGTTTTCAGGTATTAGATTTTCCAACCTGATACACTTTGGAAAAATGCAGGAGTTACTTTTTTGAAGATATGTAACCATCAACATAGGGTTTCTCCTGAGTGACAACGGCAAAAGCCTGACGGATGAGTTTGTTAGCCACAGCTATGACAGCGACTTTTCCAGGCTTGCCATTAGACCGCAAACGGTCATAACAGGCTCTGCATTCAGTGTTGCATCTCAGAGATGCGAATGCTGCCACATAGAGCTGACTCCTTAAAGAAGAGTCCCCGTTGCGGTTGATGTGACCTTTGAAATTGACTGAAGTACCGGACTGCTGATAAGTCGGCGACAATCCCAAATGACGGGTGAGTTGCTTGGCATTATCAAAGTAAGTGAAGCCGCCAGTGGCCATGATGAGTGCAGCTGCAAGCGTTATACCTATGCCTTTTACAGAGGTGAGTAAATCCATCTGCTTCTTGTATTCAGATTTGGCAAGAGATGTAAGATCTTCTTCTAGGTCTTTGATCTGCTTCTCAAGGAAAGCAATGGTCTTGTCAATAGACTTCTTGCACTTGGCATCAAAGAACGGCAGCACCTCCATGGAGCCTTTGAGGTTCCTTGTGGCAATGAGTTGTTTCTTGAGCTGACGGATGACTGTACGCTTCTGCTTTAAGGTGAGAATGGCATCACTGCGGAGCTTGTATGGCGCAGGTTGCATTTTCTCTCCATAGAGAGCAATCAGACGGGCATCTATCTCATCCGTTTTGACGGTAGATAGCATTGCACGAGCAAAGTTCTTCACTTTGAGCGGATTCTCCAAACTTGTCGTTATACCTGCCTCTGAAAGCAGATAGACAAGCAGAGCACTGTAATTTCCTGTCGCTTCCATGACGCAATGGTGCTCCTCCTTGGAGATAGTCCTGATGAACTCATGAATCCCCTTAGTGGTGTTCTTGAATGTCTTCGTCTTGCTGTTCTTGTCTGGAGAGTAAGCGACGACGAAAGAGTCCTTGCTGACGTCAATACCAATGTAAGTCATAACAATAACATTTTAAATAATATGCAACATCGAAACATCTTGGAGCCATCATTGCAAATGCGGGGTCAATGCCCAGTGAACTGTCCGGATTCGGATGTTAAGGAGTGGGGGCGGAACATATCTTACTGTCTTATGACGAATGAAAGGACGGCCTTATTCCACATCCTTGATGTTGTTAACGAGTGCAAATATAATAATTAATATTGAATATACAATGAAAGAGGTGATAGCTCAATTTTACAAAAAGATCGAAGAATTATGGAATACACGTATAAGTATCCAAGACCAGCAGTAACGGCTGATTGCATCGTTATGACTAAAGAGGCAGCCCCTAAGGTGCTGCTTATTCAAAGAGGTGCAGACCCATTCAAAGGAGCATGGGCATTTCCTGGAGGATTCATGAATATGGATGAAACTACAGAGCAGTGTGCTATCCGTGAGTTGGAGGAAGAAACTGGGCTTAGAGTGTCGGAGGTTCGCCAGATTGGGGCATACTCTAAGGTTGACCGTGACCCAAGAGGAAGAACAATTACAGTGGCTTATTTGGCTGTCATTGATAAGCCTGCAACTGTTATTGGTCAGGATGATGCTGCTAAGGCAGAGTGGTTCCCGCTGTCTGACTTGCCACATCTGGCATTTGACCATTATGACATCATGCAGGATGTCATCCGAAAATATAAAGAGGGTAGGATGTAAAGGCGGGGATTAATCTATAATATAGGAGGAAGTGCTTATGTATGACGATTATGATGACTATGATCCTTATTTGGATGATTTAGATGATCTGGATGCTGACGTGTATAACGATTTCGAATTCGAAGCACAGATGATTGAGGACAGTTATGAAAGTGACTTGTCTGAAGTTGACGAGTATTGGGATAGAGAGAACGAGTACATTATGAATAACGATGTATATACGGACGAAGAGAAACGTATGATTATCGAGCAACATAATAGTATTCGCAACAGCAAAAAGGAAGAAATACAGTCTCAATACGAGTTTGAGAAGGAGGACCTGGAATGGCAAAAGGAACAGGCAGAGTTTGATCGTCAGATGGAAAGGGAAGATAGAGAGTTTGAAAGACTGGAAAGGGAACTCGATAGACAAGAAAGAGCAAACGAATATCTTGAGCAAAGCAGGGCTGCATCATATACACCAAATTATTATAAGCCAGAACGCCCCGGATTCATCAAGCGCACTCTTACTGCTGCAGCCATATATCACTTTTTGAAGAAGCTGTTTTAATTCATTGAGCTATGAAAAAGAAAGATCTGCCCAAAGGCTATAGGCCATCAGTAAAAGATGCTCAGTGGTTTCTTGACTACTGGATGCAATTACCTAATTATTCCAACCAAGAAAATGCTTTGGAAAAACTCTTCCATAAGCTGTGCCCAGAGAATAATACAATAGAAGATGTTTTAATCAAATGTTCGTCATTGAATGACTTTTATAGTACCAACATCTTCGATATACACACTATTGCGCAGCATATATTGTCGTTAAGGATTGATGGACGATTGAGGCAAGGCGATCTTTCATTGGTGGATGATATTTCGCATGTAGAAAAAGGGAATATAGTTCATACCTTCTATTCGTTTGCTACTAAGTATTGTAGCCATCATCAACCTAAAAAGTACGCTATATATGACAGCTATGTCGAAAAGGTCTTGATATCATTGAATAAAAGAGACCACTTCTCTGCTGTCAAAAATGAAGAGCTACGGACTTATAGCGAATTTATGAAAGCTATCGAAGATTTTAGGCAATACTATGGGCTAATGCCGTTTGATATTAAGCAGATTGATCAATACCTGTGGCAATTAGGCAAATGGTACTTTAATCAGTATGGTCTGTCTTACAAATACTATAATCGAGAAGTCGAAAACCCATATCCACCCGATGACATTCGAAACCGTTTTTGGGATGGAGAAATGATGTTCGTTAAAAACATAGTAGCTCGCAATAAGGAAGGAGAGTGGAAACTTAAGGGTAAAGAGATCCTAAAAAACGCAAGCGACCAAACAAAACAGTTTGCCAGCAAGTTTACACCAGAACAGTTTGGTATGATTCTTTATATAAACGAGCTTTATGCAAGGCATATCCCATTTGACGATTTTTCGTGGACAGATAAGTATTAAGTACTATGATAGACGAGTGTAGCGCATACGAGATTGTGATGATAGTTCATGAGCTTCATAAGCGAGGTTATGAGCAATTAAGACTTTTCCCAGGCTTGTCTCCATCAGGAGGCAGCTGGAGGTGGATGGTTTATCCTAAGGTGCTGATAGGCGATAACTTGTATTGTGAACATAATCACGACAGCTTACCCTTCGAATGTCCACATGGTTCTACAGCCGATGATCGTCCAAATCCCAAGAGGCCATTGATTGGCGCCGATGATTTCATAAAGGAGTATGGTAGCTACGTGGCATTGGCTAAAGGTACTGATGCAGAATACGTCAGATGGTTCGAGAATATAGTAAATCATGCCAAAAACTATGATTATCCAATAGCTTTTGCTGAATACTTTAATGCAAAGCAGTGGAAGTTTACTTCGGGCGAGAAGCTATCTTATCCGCCAATCACCCCAATAACTATCGACTCGTTTTCAGACGAGCAGATGATTGCCTACGCAAAATGCACCTTTGACGATTTTTCTGTGGCAGAACTGAATGATGTTTTAACTTTTGAAGGTATCCGTCCCTCAATCCTGCAACTGGCAAACGTGATTCGTCAGGCCATAAGAGAAAAGAAAGGCTTGATTAATCACGTAGAGTGTGGATCAGAGAAACGCCTTGCTTATATTGGCAGGGACATTATAAATGAAGAAAACATAGAGCATGGATTGAGAATTACCTTAAAAACAGGAGAGGTGATTGACTTAATGGATGAAATTGAATTGTTTGCTTGGAGTAATACTAAATGAAGATTATGATGACGATTAGAGAATTCACTCAGAAGTGCAGAGAACAGCAGGGCAAGTATCGCGAACGTATGGGCGAGCCAATGGGAGTTGGGCCACACCTTAAGAATGGTACACCACAAATAAATATGTTGGTTGATGGCGATAAGACTGGCAAGAACTTTGTGAACGAGTTTACTTTTAATTATGCCAAGGGTAGAGTAGAAAAAAAACAACTTCATGAGACGATTGACGAATATCGACTCTTCAATAATATGTTGTCCAGCCAGCCAATGGCATTTAACCTCTTTTGCCCATTCATTCAAATGCTGGAACAGGGTAGGGGCGACATCGTAAGCAATATCTTTCAGAACATATTTCCAGATAAATATATAAGCGAGGTTTCAAAGGTGGGATTGGAGTATCTGGAAACAAAAATTGAAAACTATCTGAACGATAATACAGCCATGGATGCTATCGTGCGCTATAAGGATACAGATGGCAAACCAGCCTTTATCGCTATAGAAACAAAATATACTGATGTGTTAGGCGAAAATACCAGCAGAAAAGGCGACGTTCGATATGATGAATGGATTAAGAGGATAGGTATGTTCAAACCTGAAACTGAAGCAGAACTGCTTAAGAGTGCAGAGGCAGCCAAGGATAAGAATAAGAAGTTAGATGGCATGAAAGTTGTGACGCAAATATATCGCAATTTCCTTCTTGCTGAATGCTATGGTATCAAACAGGGTGCACACAGATGCTATTCCGTTGTGCTCGCCCCCGCACAGCATCCAACTACAGAAAAAGAGGTTGCATCATTACGGAATGAACTTAAACCTGAATTTCAGAATAAGATTTCTGCTATTTCTCTCGAAGATTTTATAACCAAGACTTTAGAGGTATGCCCCGATGAGGATAAGGCCCCATTCGAATATTTTAAAAATAGGTACTTTGAATGAATAGTGCAGTTAAATCGCTGGTTTATCATCTGCCTGTATAAATTGATGCAGAAACTGAAGCTCGAGCTTTGACCAGATGTTTTAAGGCCTATTAAAGTCAGCCATCAAAGATTTTTAATCTTCTTTATTTTGCATGATAATGGAGTTATCATGATTTGACACGGAAGGTCGTACCCGACCCACCGGGTTGTAGTGCGTCTATCAAATTTCTCTGCAAAGTTACGAGTGGCTTGCTTATGTTCAAGGTTATGCCTGCGGTTCATCTCGAAAATCTCCACACCTACGGGTAGTATTTTCGTATGAAACCTTGCACTAAAGCCTGCCCATTCTCGTAAATTAGCCTCGAAATTTAGGTAGACGCCCTTACTTCCCGTTGGTGGGGGGAGGGGTTAATTTAGAGATTATAGCATATGGATAGTATTTATAGAGACTTGGCACCAGATGAGGTTGTGAAAGCAAAGGGACTGGAAAAGACAAGAACCCAGTGCGAGATGGTTGCATATCGATTGCTGCCTAAGAGCATGAAGGAGAAAGTTGAACGGAATTCGGTCGTTGCCTTCAAGAACTGTAACGTTGCATTTTCCCCAGATATGCTTCTTCGCAATGAAAAGATTTGTATAGAGATTGATGGTGGCTATCATATATTACATCAAAGGCGAGATATGTATCGTGATGCAGTATTCAGAGCGAATGGGTATATTGTTATTCGAATTAAGAATCAAGATACGAGTGTTGATGTGGCTTTTTGGCAACAGCTGCTTGCTGGATTAGAGTATGATGGTACCACCAGAGAAAATGTCCGTCCCTTCATCGATGAACTACGTAAACTGATTGATGATGCGATTCGTTCATGGACGAGAATAGATCCTGCAGAATAAAAATGTGGGTTGAAGGTTGAATTGCCCTAATGTTTTTAAACTTGTCAACGTTAGAACTTGACAACACTCCAATTTCTATAATTCTGCAGGATTATAATAAAGTAAATCCTGCAAAGAAATAGACCAAGTAAAATGCTAAATTCAAAGTGTACACCCAACGTACACCCAACGTTGAAATATTTCAAAAATGAGGGTAAAAAAGAAAGCCCCCGTAAGTTGTTTACTTACAGGGACTTACGTGAGTTTTAAACTCTTTGGGTGCCCGGTGGGACTCGAACCCACGACATTCAGAACCACAATCTGACGCTCTAACCAACTGAACTACGGGCACCATTTCTGAATTGCGGGTGCAAAGGTACGGAGATTTTTTTAATCTACCAAACATTTGATGTAGTTTTTTATAAAAATTTAGTTTTTGGTTAAAAATGTATAACAAAGAGAGGCCGCTCGCGCGCGTTTCAATTATTCTTTGTAATTTTGCAGCCGTGAAGATAAAAGAAGTGCTGAGCGCCCTTGAACGTTTCGCGCCTCTGCCCTTGCAGGAAAGTTGGGATAATGCTGGCTTGCAACTGGGACTGACAGAGACGGAGGTTTCAGGGGCATTATTGTGTCTGGACGTGAACGAACGTATCGTTGACGAGGCTATGACGAAGGGTTGCAATCTGATTGTAAGCCACCATCCGTTGTTGTTTCGTGGTTTGAAAACCATCAGCGATCTGACCGACGTTCAGCGCACCGTGATGCATGCTATTAAGCAGGGCATAGCGGTGGTATCGATGCATACCAATATGGATAATGCCCGTGGCGGCGTGAACTTTAAGATAGCCCAGAAGCTGGGTCTGCAGAATGTGGCGTTTTTCGCGCAGAAGCAGGTTGACGGCATTGAGGCTGGCAGTGGGGTAGTGGGCGAGTTGCCCGAAGCTATGGCTGCCGACGACTTTATTATTGGTGTGAAGAATGCCTTTGGTGTGGAGTGTGCGATGTGCAACGAGTTGCTGCGCCGTCCCATTAAGCACGTGGCCATCTGCGGTGGTGCGGGCGATTTCCTGCTCGACGAGGCCATTAAGAATCAGGCCGATGCATTTATTACTGGCGAGATGCACTACCATCAGTACTTTGGCTATGAGCAGCAGATACAGATTTGCGTGATAGGTCACTATCAGAGCGAACAGTACACTGCCGAAATCTTTGAGGAGATTATCCAGAAGGAGTGCCCCGGCGTAAAAACCTGCATAGCCGAAACATGTACGAATCCAATATTGTATATTTAAATAAATTAGTAGAATTATGGCAAAGAAAGATCCATCAGAACTGTCAGTTGAAGAGCGCCTGAAGACGCTGTATCAGTTGCAGACCGCCCTCTCGGCTATCGACGAGAAGCGTATGTTGCGCGGTGAGCTGCCCCTGGAAGTACAAGACCTGGAAGACGAGATTGAGGGTTTGACCACTCGTGTTGAGAAGATTGCAAACGAGATTGCGGACTACCAGAGAGCTATCAGCCAGAAGAAGGGCGAGATTGCCGATGCCGAGGCCAGCGTAGAGCGCTATAAGGCTCAGCTGGATGAGGTTAAGAACAACCGTGAATACGACACACTCTCGAAGGAGATTGAGTTCCAGACACTGGAAATTGAACTGTGTAATAAGAAAATT
Source organism: Xylanibacter ruminicola (assembly GCF_900107775.1). Taxonomy (GTDB): domain Bacteria; phylum Bacteroidota; class Bacteroidia; order Bacteroidales; family Bacteroidaceae; genus Prevotella; species Prevotella ruminicola_C. Next base: position 95,953 of record NZ_FNRF01000004.1, on the reverse strand, counting down.
CGCGAGGCTAATAACAAGATTGCCGACAAGCAGCGTGAGCAGGAAAGCAGCGAGGCTCTGATTGCAGAGCGCCAGAGCGACTTGGAGGTTAAGAAGAACGAGCTTGAGGAGATTATGGAAGAGACTCGCGTAGAGGAGGAGAAGCTGAAGGAGCAGGTTAAGACACTCGAGGCTAAGATCGAGGGCCGTTTGCTTACTTCGTTCAAGCGCATCCGTAGAAACGCTCGCAACGGTCTGGGTATCGTTTATGTACAGCGTGATGCCTGCGGTGGTTGCTTTAACAAGATTCCACCCCAGCGCCAGTTGGATATCAAGATGCACAAGAAGATTATTGTTTGCGAGTACTGCGGACGTATCATGATCGACCCAGAGCTGGCAGGCGTTAAGATCGACAAGGCAACAGGTGCTACCGAGGAGAAGAAGGGTCGTGCAAAGCGCTCTATCCGCAAGACTTCGACCTCGAAGAAGTCGACCGATGCCAACGATATGGAATAATCGGAAATGTTATAAATTCTGATAGTCGGGGATATCCTCTAAAAAGTAATATTTTTGGTTGGCATAATCCATCTTACAGCAAATGTGCTGCATGCCGTTGCTAACTATCAGATAATCTACCTTCAGCAAAAGATTGTAAGCCGATATTTGGTTGAACGTCTTTTGCTGAAGTTTTATTTGTGGGGCTTTGTACTCGATAATCATCTGTGGGGCTGCCACCTTATTATATAATACGGTATCGCAACGCAGACGTTTTTCGCCCACGCTCAGTTCAATCTCGTTGCCCATCAGTCCGGCTGGGTAACCCTTGTGTTCAACCAGATAATGTACAAAATGCTGGCGAACCCACTCCTCGGGTGTCAGCGCTACGTATTTTCGGCGTAAAAAGTCGAAAATTACCTGTTTATTGCCCTGCTGGGCTATTTTTATTTCGTATGTAGGGAGGTTTAATCGAAACATTTTTGTAAATTTGCAGGCAAAATTACAAATAATAAATGAAATAGCAACATGGCTGAGGCAAAAAATGTGAGTTTTGAGAGCATTATGCGCGATTTGGAGGCTGGAAAATTTGCGCCCGTCTATTATCTGATGGGCGACGAATCGTATTATATCGACAAGATTGCCGATTATATAGCCGACCATGCATTACGCCCTGAAGAACGTGATTTTAACCAGACTGTGGTGTTCGGATCGGACGTGAATGCGTCGCAGATTGCCGATCTGGCGCGTCGCTATCCTATGATGGCCGAGCGCCAGGTGGTGATAGTAAAAGAGGCGCAGAATATTAAGAATACGGAGGCGCTTGAGCGCTATTTTGCGCAGCCTATGGCCAGTACGGTTTTGGTGATGTGCCACAAGAACGGCAAGGTTGACGGTAGAAAATCGGGCTACGTGAAGGCGATCAAATCACACGGCATACTGTTTGAGAGTATGAAACTCAAGGATAGAGAACTGCCTGGTTTTATAGAAAACTACCTGAGAACGCGTCGTGTGAAGATTGATGCCAAATCGGTTCAGATGATAGCCGAGAATATTGGCGCCGATTTGAGTCGACTGGTGGGCGAGCTGGATAAAGTGATTATTTCGTTGCCCGAGGAGAATAGGGTAGTGACCCCGCAGGTGGTTGAGGAGCAGATTGGTGTGAGCAAAGAGTTTAATGGATTTGAGCTTCGCGATGCCATTGTGAACCGAAATGTGTTTAAGGCAAATCAGATAATAAAATATTTTGACGAAAATCCAAAGGCTGGTTCCATCTACTCGTTTCTCCCTTTGCTCTTTAATTACTTCCAGAATTTAATGATTGCGTTTTACGCGCCAAATAATAAGAGTCAGGAGGGCGTTGCAGAGTGGCTGGAATTCAAAAATCCATGGCAAGCCAAGGACTATATGACGGGTATGCGAAACTACTCTGGAATGAAGGTGATGCAGATCATTTCGAAAATGCGAGAGATTGACGCCAAAAGTAAGGGTCTGGATAACCCAAATACACCTGCTGGAGAGCTTATGAAAGAACTGATTTTTTACATTTTGCACTAATTTAGGGCAAAATGTTATTCTAGAATTTATAAAAATGGCGCTTTTGATGAGCGCCTTTTTTGTGCCTAAATGTCTGTAAAATAGGGGAGTTACGGCATTTTGTACCCTCTCAAAACTCGCGTATTTCCAGCTTTTCGGCCGATGGTTCAGAATACGCGAGAAATGGCAAAATCGCAATTTTTGGAGCTCGACGAATTCGGTCTTCACATTTATTAGGATTTAATTCCGTTGATTCAAATTCTTAAATCCGAATACTTATTTAGGAAAATATTGGTTTATGGCTGTTGATTTTAAAAATTAAAACTATAAATTAGGTATTTAGATTTGGGTATTAATATCTAAATATTAAGATTCTATTTTGTATATTGATATTTATGCACTCTGATTGTGACATATTTAAGTATCAGAATATCAATTAGTTATGTAGATTAGTTACAAACTTCTTGTAGAAATTAATACCCTATTAAACCAAAAGCTGTAAAATAGGCTTTGAAAGTATAAATATTACGTAACTACCTTATTTATACCCAATTAGTTAGTTTAAAATATTAAAATAAGCCTTTGTACAGATTTATAATCACGAATTTAGGTTTAAAAATATAAAGTCCAATTTTACCCTTAAATATCTTTTGATTTACAAATATAAAACTATAAACTAAAATTATAAAATCTTAAATTGTATCTACATTTGTTGTATATTTCAATTTTTTGTTTTACCTTTGTAAACTGAAAGAAAACAGGGGCTGATAGCCCTATTAAGCACTTAGTTACTGCAATGAAAGATAGAATCAGGCAAATTATGGAGAGCCAGCACATGACTCAGCAGCTCTTCGCCGACTACATCGGTCAGAGTCCAGCTACCCTTAGTAGCATCTTCAACGGTCGTACCCGTCCTACCTTAAACATCGTTGAAGCCATCAAAAAGAAAATTCCTAACATCAATACCGATTGGTTGATGTTTGGCTCTGGTGATATGTATCTGCCCCAAAACACCCCCGATCAGGATCTGTTTTCGGAGGCTGAAGGTACCCCTGGTACCCACCCTATCGAGCAAAATCTGATGTTGAATTTTGAAGATGCACCTGTACAGGCCCCTCAAAATGTGGCTCAGCAGCCCCAAAATTACAATAGTGTACGTAATACACACCCAGAAATCGTTCGTGAGGAGGTAAAATTCGTTGACAAACCGCAGCGTAAGGTTATCGAGATTCGTGTGTTTTACGATGATCAGACCTGGGATACTTTTGTACCTGCGAAGAAATAAAGTTTTGTGGTTTCAAAAAATAATAGTACCTTTGTACCCGAATTAAAAATTTGAAGTATGAAGAAGTATATACTTGACCTCAAGGTGAAGCAGGTAGAGCAGATTCATCAGCGTTATGTGCTTATAAAACTAACTGATGATAAACCTCTGCCCGATATGCTGCCCGGTCAGTTTGTCGAGGTGCGTGTAGATGGTTCAACATCTACCTTTTTACGCCGCCCCATTTCCATTAACTTTGTTGATCGCAACGCCAACGAGCTTTGGCTGTTAGTAGCTACCGTTGGCGACGGAACCCGTACATTAGCTAAACTACAACCTGGCGATACGCTTAACTGTGTGCTGCCATTAGGCAACGGTTTTACACCTGCCAAGACTGGCGAGAAGGTGCTGCTGGTTGGTGGTGGCGTGGGAGTGGCCCCATTGCTGTATATGGGTGCCGAGATGAAGCGGCAGGGCATTGAGCCTACCTTCCTGCTAGGAGCGCGTACGGCCAACGATCTGCTGATGCTGCCTATATTTAATATGTTCGGGCGCGTGTACGTAACAACCGAGGACGGATCGATGGGCGAGAAGGGCTTTGTAACTAATCACTCGCTGCTGAACGAGGAGCGTTTCGATCGTATCAGTACCTGCGGCCCTACGCCGATGATGAAGGCTGTGGCTCGTTATGCCCGTCAGAATAGCATCGACTGTGAGGCCTCGTTAGAGAACCTGATGGCTTGCGGACTGGGTGCTTGTCTGTGCTGCGTAGAGAAGACTACCGAGGGCAATTTGTGTGTTTGTAAGGATGGACCCGTGTTTAATATTAAGAAACTGTTATGGCAAGACTAAATGTAAAGATTGCTGACTTGGAGCTGAAGAACCCTGTGATGACTGCATCGGGTACTTTTGGTTACGGATTGGAGTTTGCCGACCTGATGCCTCTGGATGGTATCGGTGGTATTATTGTGAAGGGAACCACCCTGAATCCACGTGAGGGAAACGACTATCCACGTATGGCCGAAACAGCCAGCGGTATGCTGAACTGTGTAGGACTGCAGAATAAAGGCGTAGATTACTTTTGTGAACACATCTATCCGCAGATTAAGGATATAGATACCAATATGATTGTAAACGTGAGCGGATCGAGTCCTGAGGATTATGCTGAGTGTGCTGCCCGTATCGATGCATTAGAAAAAATCCCTGCCATCGAGCTGAATATCTCGTGTCCTAACGTAAAGGATGGAGGTATGGCCTTTGGTGTTACCTGTGCTGGTGCTGCCAGTGTGGTAAAGGCTGTGCGCCAGCGTTACCGCAAAACGCTGATAGTAAAGCTGAGTCCAAACGTAACTGATATTGCCGAGATTGCGCGTGCTGTAGAGGCCGAGGGTGCTGATAGTGTATCGCTGATTAATACGCTGATGGGTATGGCTATTGATATCGAGAAGCGCAAAACGCTGCTGAGCATCAATACAGGCGGTTTAAGCGGCCCTTGTGTAAAGCCTGTGGCGCTGCGTATGGTGTGGCAGGTGGCTAAGGCCGTGAAGATACCTGTAATAGGTTTAGGAGGCATTAGCTGTGCCAAGGATGCCATTGAGTTCCTGATGGCTGGTGCTACGGCTATCGAGATTGGTACAGCCAACTTCCTGGATCCGGCAGTAAGTATTAAGGTGAGGGACGGCATTAACGAGTGGCTTGATGCACACGGCTGCCAGTCGGTAAACGAAATCATAGGGGTTATTTAACCCCTTTTTTTGTGCCGTATAGATAAAAAATTTGGGGGCTACCAATCGGCAGCCCCCAACCAACACAAAAACTAAACTAGACTTAACTAAAGCAATTCCGGGGTTTTCCCAAATCCCTGATTGCGGTGCAAAGATACGCATAGTTTTTTAAACTACCAAATCTTTTTTGCAATTTTTTGCAATTAGGGTGTTCTTTTCTATAAAATTACCGCATTTCGCAGTAAAATATAGTCTAAAATTGTCATTGCAGCCATCGATTCAACAACAGGTACTGCTCTGGGCAAAACGCACGGATCGTGGCGCCCGTGAGCAGTGAAAGTGGTGGCATTTCCTTCCTTATCTACCGTTTGCTGTTCGGTAAGAATAGTGGCTACTGGTTTAAAGGCCACACGGAAGTAAATGTCCTGCCCGTTGCTGATGCCGCCCTGAATGCCGCCACTGTGATTGGTAGTGGTGGTGATGGGCGATGACTGCTGGTTGTCAGGTGATGGTACGAACACGTCGTTTACCTGACTGCCGCGCATAGTAGCGCTGTCGAAACCATCGCCATACTCAAAGCCTTTAACGGCATTGATGCTGAGCATGGCCTGACCTAACGAGGCGTGCAACTTATCGAACTCAGGCTCGCCTAAGCCTGTGGGACATCCCTTAATCACACAAGTAATGATACCGCCAATGGTGTCGCCCTCGGCCTTTACCTTTGCTATCAGCGCCTCCATTTCGGCCGCTTTCTGCTGGTCGGGGCAACGTACGGCGTTAGTCTCGGTAAGACTAAGGTCGTAGCGGCTGTAATCCTTATCAAGTGTAATATCGCCTACCTGTGAAGTGTAGGCCTGGATACTGATTCCCTTCTGGCGCAATACCAGTTTGGCTAATGCGCCGCCCACGCAACGACTGATGGTGATACGTGCCGACGAGCGGCCGCCACCACGATGATCGCGGATGCCGTACTTCTCGAAATACGTGTAGTCGGCATGCGATGGACGGAAAAGGTTACGCATATTCTCGTAATCGTTGGAGTGCTGATTGGTGTTACGAACGATGAATCCGATGGGACAGCCTGTCGACTTGCCCTCAAACACACCGCTCAGCAGTTCTACACGGTCGGCTTCCTGTCGCGAGGTGGTGATAGCACTCTGACCAGGGCGACGGCGATTCAGTTCGCTCTGAATAAACTCCATGTCGATGTCGATGCCGGCAGGCATGCCATCAATCACGCCGCCAACGGCCTCGCCATGACTTTCGCCGAAGGTAGTGAGTGTGAATATGTGTCCAAATGTGTTGCGCATAGTGGGTAGGGGATTATTATGATGGATTAGTGACAGTGTCCGCAACCGCAACCACAGCCATCGTCGTGGTGGTGATGCTCGTGATCGCAGCCCTCGTGATTGCAGCCCTCGTGGTCGCCACCGCAGCCACCACAACCGCCGCATCCGCCTGTCATATGCTTAATCAGGTGCTGAATCTCCTCGTCGGTAGCCTCGCGGTTCTCAATCACCTTACCCTTGAAGTTCAGGGTCTTGCCAGCCAATGGGTGGTTGGTGTCAACGGTAACACCGTCTTCCTCGATCTTTACCACCTTGGCCATGAACTGATGGTCCTCGTTGTCCATCAGAGTGATAACGGCACCCTCGAAGATGTTATCGTGATCGAAATGACCGTTAACGGTAAATACCTCGCGGCTAACCTTGTGAACACCCTCAGCTACATACTCGCCGAATGCCTGAGCAGGAGCCAGCTCGAAATCAAAGTCGCTGCCCTTCTCAAGACCCTTTACCTTCTCCTCAAAGGCGTCGAGTGCTACGCTGAATCCGGTGATAAACTCAAATGGACGGTCATCGCCAGTCTGCTCCTCAAGCTCACTCTTGCCATCCTTCAGGCTGTACAACTGGTATACAACCGACATGAATCTGTTTTTTGTCTCTTCCATTATACCTATTATATATATTTAGTTTCAGCCTGCAAAGTTACGCATTTTCTGCCAAATACACGAACGTTTAATTGGAAAAAGTAAAAAAATACTTATTTCTGCCTTTCTTTGATATGTATCAATAAAAGGGCTGTGTTCGCACACAATTACGCAAAAATAATTGCGAGTATCAAAAAATCGCCGTACCTTTGCACCGTCAAAAAGACAAAAGGGTAACAAATTAAAGTAAAAAAGTAGGTAGGCTGCAAAAAGCCACCGAGTAAAAAAAAGAAAGGGTAAAAAGATGAAAAAGATGATGATGACATTGGTAGCAATGCTGAGCATGACAACTGCATTTGCTGAGGGTGAGAACACTAACGCTGTAAACAACGTTGAGGCTTACAAGATGGACGTTAACATGGACAAGCTCTCAAAGGTTCTGAACCTGGCTATCGACCAGCGCGAGGCTGTTGAGAACATCCACAATGTATTCAATACTGAGATCTCATATGCAGCTCAGGCTAGCAACAGCGAGCGCGAGGCTATGGTTAAGCACGCTATCGATACCGACGTTAAGCGTATGCGCTACGTACTCAGCGAGGATCAGATGCGTACATACCTGCTGCTGCTGAACACCACTATCAACAACCGTGGTTTGAACAAGTAAATTCGTAGTTTTTTAGTTATTATTGGTCATTCTTTATAGAGGCATTCCTTCGGGAATGTCTCTATTTTTATGCTTAAAATTTGCAAATGTCGATTTTTTTTGCTTATTTTGCACGCTGAAAACGATAATAACTAAATAATTGCATAAAAAGGTATGAAGAAAATTAAGTTTTTACTCATGTCGATGGTTACCGCTCTGTTGGTTAGCTGCGGTACCACAAGTACTGTACCTATCACGGGGCGTAAGCAGAATCTGATGGTTAGCGATGGTGAGATGCTGAGCCTGTCGACCCAGCAGTATCAGGAGTTTATGAAAACAGCCAAGCTGTCTACCGATGCCACCAAAACCGCTATGGTTAAGCGCGTGGGACAGAATCTGGCCAACGCTGTGGTAAGCTATCTGAATGCTAACGGTATGCAGAACGATGTGCAGAACTACAAGTGGCAGTTTAACCTGGTGGCCGATAAGCAGGCCAACGCATGGTGTATGCCTGGCGGACTGATTGTGGTTTACGAGGGACTCCTGCCTATCACTCAGGACGAGGCTTCGCTGGCTATCGTGCTTGGACATGAGATTGCCCACGCTGTGGCACGTCACTCAGCCGAGCAGATGAGCACCCAGATTAAGCAGCAGTATGGTATTCAGGGTGTAGGTGCGCTGGCCAGTGTATTAGGTGTTGGTACCAATACCATTTCTCTGGGTCAGGCTATGGCATCGGCAGGTTTGAATCTGGCTAACCTCAAGTATTCGCGTAACCACGAGAGCGAGGCTGATTACATGGGACTGATTTTTGCTGCGATGGCAGGTTATAATCCTGAGGCTGCTGTTACTTTCTGGCAGCGTATGGCTTCGGCCAGCACCAGCAACACATCTGAGTTCCTGAGCGATCACCCATCAGATGCTACACGTATCAAGAACATTCAGGGTTGGTTGCCCGAGGCTAAGAAGTACTACAAGCCAAAGACCACCACTACGGCCAAGAAGACAACCACCGCAAAAAAGACTACAACTAAAAAAACTACAAAAAAGAAATAAATGAATAGAAGTACAATTACTATCGCGTTTGCTGCCTGCGCAATGATGGCACAGGCGCAGACACAGGGTGGAGGCATTTCTGCCCAGATGTTACAGGAAATCCAGAAGGAGCAGAAACAGTGTGGCAAGGAGCGTGTTATCGCTAATGCCATCTATGGTATGAGCATTGATGCGCTGGCCAAGAACTACAAGGTGGCCGCTCTGCCTATCGACACTCATTTCTCGGTTGAAACCCGTAAGCAGTCGATTACCGACCAGAAATCATCTGGACGTTGCTGGATGTTCAGCGGATTGAACGTGCTGCGTTCAAACTATATGGCTAAGGCCGATTCTGTTAGCATCGAGTTCTCGCAGGCTTATCTCTTCTTCTGGGATCAGCTGGAGAAGTCGAACCTGATGCTTCAGGGCGTGATTGATACCGCCAAGAAGCCTATGGACGATCAGCGTGTGCAGTTCTTCTTCCATTCGCCTATTGGTGATGGTGGTACTTTCTGCGGTGTGGCCGACTTGGCACCCAAATACGGATTGGTTCCCTCGGAGATTATGCCTGAGAGCTTTACCAGTGAGAACACCTCGAAGGCTCGCAGCCTGATTTCGTCGAAGCTGCGTGAGTTCGGACTCCACCTGCGTGATATGGTAGCCAAGAAAAAGAGTGCTGCCGATATCCAGAAGGCAAAGACCGAGATGCTGGGTCAGATTTATCGTATGCTGAAGCTGACACTGGGTGTTCCCGTTGAGAAGTTCACCTACGCTTTCCACGATAAGAACGGTCGCCAGCTGGGCGAGGCCAAGGAGTACACCCCACTGAGTTTTTATCAGGAGGTTGTTGGTGGTGAGCTGAATGGCACCTTCATTATGGTGATGAACGACCCACGCCGCGAGTATTACAAGACCTACGAGGTTGAGTATGATCGCCACACCTACGACGGCAGCAACTGGCGCTATCTGAACCTGCCTATGGAGGAGATTGAGCAGTTGGCTATTGCTTCGCTGAAGGACGGTCGTAAGATGTACAGCTCGTACGATGTAGGCAAGTTGCTGGATCGTAAGCGCGGCTATGCTTCGTTAGATAATTTCGACTACGGATCGGTATTCGGAACTACCTTTAAGATGGATAAGGCTCAGCGTATTTCTACTTTTGACAGTGGTTCTACCCACGCTATGACATTGACTGCTGTCGACCTGGATAACCAGGGTAAGCCCATTAAGTGGAAGGTTGAGAACTCGTGGGGGGCTACTAACGGCCAGCAGGGCTGCCTGATTATGACAGCCGACTGGTTCCGTGAGTATATGTTCCGACTGGTTGTAAATAAAAAGTATGTATCGGAGAAGTTGCTGAAGGCATACAATACCAAGCCGGTTATGGTAATGCCCGAGGACCCATTGTTCTTGCCCGATGAGTAAAGCTATTATTGTAGGCGCCTCATCAGGTATAGGACTCGAAGTGGCCCGTCTATTCATCCAGCGAGGCTGGACGGTAGGCGTGGCCGCTCGTCGTTTAGACCTGTTGCAAACCATTGGTGCTGCCGATGTGGAGCAGATTGATGTGACCAGTGCTGATGCACCCGAAAAGCTGATGCAGCTGGTTGATCGCCTGGGTGGAATGGATTTGTTTTTCTATGCCTCGGGTATAGGAAAGCAGAACCGCGAATTGACACCCGATATCGAGTTGGCTACAGTTGAAACCAACGGCTTGGGATTTACCCGTATGATAGGCTGTGCCTATCGCTTTTTTGCCCAGCAGGGCAGGGGGCATATCGCAGCCATCACCTCTATCGCTGGTACTAAGGGACTTGGTCCGGCACCTGCCTATTCGGCTACCAAAGCCATGCAGAATGTGTATTTGCAGGCCTTAGAGCAGCAGGCCAATGCACGAAAGCTCGACATCAGGTTTACCGATATCCGTCCAGGTTTTGTGGATACGGCCTTGTTGAGTGGCTCATTCCACTATCCCATGATGCTGAAGCCACAGGCTGTTGCACGCGAGATTGTGAGTGCTATCGAACATCATAAGCACATCCGTGTGATTGACTGGAAATATCGCATCCTGACTGCCGTTTGGCGCAGAATACCCAGATGCATCTGGCGTAGAATCAAGTTATAATTCAATTAAAACTAAACTATATAATAATGAATAAGGTAGAGAAATACCAGTTGCTGCAGCAGCAGATTAAGGCGCTGAGCGCTGGTGAGACCGATCAGGTGGCTGTGATGGCTAATGTGGCAGCTGCCATACATTTGGAGATGGGATTCTGGTGGACAGGATTCTATCGTGTACAGAACGATGAGTTGGTACTGGGTCCATTCCAGGGGCCTGTGGCCTGCATGCATATCGGCTATGGCAAGGGTGTGTGTGGAAGCTCGTGGAAACAGGGCGAGACCATCGTGGTGCCCGATGTAGAGCAGTTCCCAGGTCATATCGCTTGCAGCAGCGAGTCGCGTTCGGAAATTGTTGTGCCAGTAAGATCGGCCGAAGGCGAAATTATAGCAGTACTCGACATCGATAGCAAGGATTTAGCAACATTCGATGAGGTTGACAAGCAGTGGCTGGAAGAGATTGTCAAGGTGTTCGAATAAAAAATAAAAAAACGCAGAGAAATTTTTGGCAGTGTGGGCAGAAATGCTTAAATTTGCACCCGATTTAAATAGTTAACGCCCAAGTCGCATCCTCGTGTAGGGTGGGAGCGAACTGACAAGACGACGGCTCTCGGGTAGGGCTGGCACGGAACGCAGGGATTAAGTACAACTCCTTGGCAAGCTTATTGGCGAGCCGAGTAAAAATTTAAAGCTATATGGCACAAATGAATTTCGGTGGCGTAACAGAAACTGTTGTCACCAGCAAAGAGTTCTCACTTGAGAAAGCACGTGAAGTATTGAAAAATGAAACCATTGCTGTAATCGGTTATGGCGTTCAGGGACCAGGTCAGGCCTGCAACCTGCGTGATAACGGATTTAATGTGATTGTGGGTCAGCGCCCTGGCAAGACCTACGACAAGGCTGTGGCCGACGGTTGGGTTCCTGGCGAGACTCTGTTCTCAATCGAGGAAGCCGCTGAGAAGGGTACAATCCTTTGCATGCTGCTCTCTGATGCTGGTCAGATTCAGCAGTGGCCCACCATCAAGCAGTATCTGAAGCCTGGCAAGACTCTTTATTACAGCCACGGTTTCGCCATCAACTGGAGCGATCGTACAGGTGTAGTTCCTCCAAAGGATGTTGACGTAATTATGGTTGCACCTAAGGGTAGTGGTACCAGCCTGCGCACTATGTTCTGCGAGGGTCGTGGTTTGAACTGCTCGTATGCTGTTTACCAGGATGCTACTGGTAAGGCTAAGGAGAAGACTCTGGCCTTTGGTATCGGTATTGGTGCCGGATATATGTTTGAGACCACCTTCGAGCGCGAGGCTACATCAGACTTGACTGGTGAGCGTGGTTCGTTGATGGGTGCCATTCAGGGACTGCTGCTGGCTCAGTACGAGGTACTGCGTGAGCACGGACACTCTCCCTCAGAGGCTTTCAATGAAACAGTAGAGGAATTGACCCAGAGCCTTGGCCCTCTCTTCGGTGCTAAGGGTATGGACTGGATGTATGCTAACTGCTCGACCACCGCACAGCGCGGTGCACTCGACTGGGCTCCACGATTCCACGATGCTATCAAGCCCGTTATGGAGTGGTTGTACTACTCGGTACAGACGGGTAACGAGGCACAGATTACCATCGACGCTAACTCGAAGCCCGACTACCGCGCTGGACTGGAGAAAGAGTTGGAGGCTATGCGTAATCAGGAAATGTGGCGTGCTGGCGAGACCGTACGTAAGCTGCGTCCTGAGAACCAAGACGTATAACACTACAATCACGGGGGTGCACACGCATCCCCGTGATTCATTTTAAAATATGATATGGGAAAATTAGTAATTAATTCGTACGATGAATTCGCAGCCCACTTGGGTGAGGAGCTCGGCGCTTCTGACTGGCTGCAAGTAGACCAAGACCGTATTAATCTTTTTGCCGACGCTACACTGGACCATCAGTGGATTCACGTTGACGTGGAGCGCGCCAAGAAGGAGAGTCAGTATCAGAGCACTATCGCTCATGGCTATCTGACCCTGTCGCTGTTGCCCTATATGTGGGACCAGATTATCGAGGTGAACAATATCAAGATGCTGGTTAACTACGGAATGGACAAGATGCGATTCGGACAGCCAGTTATCACAGGCTCAAAGGTACGTTTGGTAACCAAGTTGCACAACATTCAGAACCTGCGTGGTATCTGTAAGGCAGAGATTGAGTTCAGAATTGAAATCGAGGGACAGCGCAAACCCGCACTCGAGGGTATCGCTTCGTTCCTGTATTATTTTAATTAATAGGTATGGGTGGATTTTTTGGAACCATTTCCACAAAGTGCTGTGTAAACGATCTGTTTTACGGCACCGATTATAATTCGCACCTGGGTACCAAGCGTGCAGGACTGGTAACTTTCGATGAGGAGAAAGGTTTTAGTCGTAAAATCCATAACCTGGAGCGTGATTACTTCCGCTCTAAGTTTGAGGATGAACTCGACTCGTTTTCAGGAAAACAGGGCATCGGCGTTATTAGCGATACCGACCCACAACCCATACTCGTTAACTCGCATTTAGGTCGCTATGCAGTAGTTACCGTAGCAAAGATTAATAACTTGGAGGAGATAGCACAAGAGCTGCTGGATCGCCGCATGCACTTTAGTGAGTACTCGGCCAATACCATCAACCAGACAGAGCTGGTGGCCCTGCTTATCAATATGGGGCGCACATTTGTTGAGGGTATCAACCTGGTGTACAAAAAGATTGAGGGATCGTGCTCGATGCTGATTCTGACCGAGAAGGGTATTATTGCTGCCCGCGACTTCCTGGGCCGCACACCTATCGTGATTGGTCAGAAGGATGGCGCCTATGCCGTAAGTAGCGAGACTACCAGTTTCCCCAATCTCGACTATAAGCGTGTAAGAGACCTTGGTCCTGGTGAGATTGTATATCTTACTGCCGATAAGATCGAGGTTCTGCAGGAGCCTTGGAAACGTGAACAGATCTGTTCGTTCCTCTGGGTTTACTATGGTTTCCCCGCATCAGATTATAATGGTATCAACGTAGAAAATGTACGTGAGACCAATGGTAAGATGATGGGTGAGAAGGATGAGACTGAGGTTGACTGCGTTTGCGGTGTGCCCGATTCGGGTGTTGGTATGGCACTCGGTTATGCCGAGGGTAAGGGTGTACCTTACAAGCGTGCCGTGCTGAAGTACACACCAACCTGGCCCCGTTCGTTTACTCCTGGTAACCAGGAGCGCCGTTCGCTGGTGGCTAAGATGAAACTTATACCTAACCCAGCCTTGCTGAAGGATCAGCGCGTGGTGTTCTGCGACGACTCTATCGTACGTGGTACACAGCTCAAGGATAATGTGAAGACTTTCTTTGAGTATGGCGCTAAAGAGGTGCACTGCCGTATCTCTTGTCCTCCATTGGTTTATGGTTGTCCATTCATCGGCTTTACCTCGTCAAAGAGCGATATGGAGTTGATTACACGCCGTATCATCAAGGACTTTGAGGGCGACGATAAGAAGAACCTGGAGAAGTATGCTACCACCGACTCGCCTGAGTACAAGCGTATGGTAGATGAGATTGCCAAGCGTTTGGGCCTTACCTCGCTGAAGTTTGCTAAGCTCGAGGATTTGGTTAAGAGCATTGGTATGGATAAGTGCCGTGTTTGCACACACTGCTTTGATGGCAGCAGCTACTGCCACGAGCATGATAAGGAAGACGATCGTCAGCTTAAGTTGGATTTCTAATTTAAGACTTCGCGATACAACCATCCTCCAGTCGGATGATATATTCTTCGTCTGTGAGATATTCAATTGCAGCATCGAGTTCGCTTACGGGCAGCTCGATGCTTTTTAATTCGGTAATAAAGTGGGGCTTGCCATCATTTAGCAGCTGCAGGATTTTCTGGGCAGCCGCATTTAGGCGGTCTTCATCCACCATGCCCTCAGCGCGATGAGCCAGACAAACATCGCACTGCTCGCAATTATGATCGTTCTCCTCGCCAAAATAACGTAACAGCTGTCGGCTACGACACACCTTATCGTTGGTAGCGTAGCGGATCATTGCTTTGATGTGGGCCTCGAACTGCACTTTGCGCTCTTCGTACACCTCGGGCATCAGCTGTACAAATTCCTTGTCCTCGCGTCGCTGGGTGTAGCGGATGTAAGGTGTCTTTTTTTGTGGGATAAAGTGCAGGATATGGCGTTGCGACAAGCTCTTGAGTACCAGGTAAACCTGCTGTGGCTTTAAGTTGGTGGCCTGCGCCAGGAAAGCCTCGTCGATAAAATTGTAATCGGTAAACAGGCCGCCGTAGTTGCGCAGCAGGGCCGTGATGATAGCCTCCTCGTTCGGACTGTTGTTTTCCAAACGATACAGGTCGTTACGGCTCACGGTAAACATAACGCGTGCCTTGTTGTCCTGCTCCTCTGTATATTCCAGATAGCCTGCGCGCTGCAGAATCTTGAGGGCCGAATCAACTCGGATAGGGAAGTGGTTGAAGTTGTGGCAGAACTTATCGATATTAAACTCGAACGTATGGTTATAGCCCGAGCCTACACCTATCTGATAATAATAGGCCAGATGCTCATAAACCTGGCGGATGTAATCCTTATCAGGGAAGGTGTCGGAAATGCGCTTTTTCAGCTTGGTTTCGTCGTGGCGGTTATACAGCAGCACGGCATATGCCTTGAAACCATCGCGACCAGCACGACCTGCCTCCTGGAAATAGGCCTCGATACTATCCGGGCAATCCATATGTATCACCACACGCACATCGGGCTTGTCGATACCCATTCCAAAAGCGTTGGTGGCCACCATTACACGATACTTGTTTTCCTGCCATTCGCGCTGTCGCTCATCTTTCGTGCTGGCATCAAGACCTGCATGATAGAATGTGGCTGTGATACCGGCCTCACTGATAATCTGCGCAAACTCCTTAGTGCGCAGGCGACTGCGGGCATACACAATAGCCGAGCCCTTCACGTGTTTCAGAATGTGTATCAGTTGTTCAGTCTTATCCTCAGCATGCCTTACCACATAAGCCAGATTCTTGCGCTCAAAACTCATTTTGAACACAGAGAAGTCGCCTGATAGTTTTGCTTGGATATCGTCAACTACCTGCGGGGTTGCTGTGGCGGTAAGTGCCAATACGGGCACACCTGGCACCAGACTGCGTATCTTAGCTATCTGCAGATAAGAGGGACGGAAATCGTAACCCCATTGCGAGATACAGTGGGCTTCGTCGACCGTAATAAAGCTCACCTTCATGTGGCGGAGCTTGGTTTGGAATAAGTCGGATGAAAGTCGCTCAGGTGAAACGTAGAGCAGCTTGATGGCGCCAAAGATGGCGTTTTCGAGTGTTACAATGATTTCTTCGTGGGTAAGTCCGCTGTAGATAGCGGCAGCTTTGATACCTCTGCGGCGCAGATTCTCAACCTGGTCCTTCATCAGGGCTATCAGAGGGGTAATTACAATGCAAGTGCCCTCGTGTGCCAAAGCTGGAACCTGGAAGGTAATGGATTTACCACCACCTGTAGGCATCAGTCCTAATGTATCGTGGCCACTACCGATAGACTCGATGATTTCGCGCTGAATACCGCGGAAATCATCGTAGCCCCAGTAGCGATGGAGAATCTCCCTATAATTATCAATTGTCAATTCTCAATTATCAATTAATCTTCCGAAGGCTGAATATCTTCGATCTGCAGCTGCACTTCGGTGCGCTTGTAGATATTATCTTCAATCGTGTAGACAATATCAAACGAACGTTTTGATTTAATGTAGCGTGCCGATGCACTCTGTCCGAAGGCAATGCCATTGAGCACGTTGCTCGACTTTGAATCAACTAGCTCGAGTTTGATGTGCTCCTGCTGGCGACCCACAACCTTCGAGGTGCCGTAATCGTATACATTGCGTGTACAGAACAATGGTTTGGGATTATCGGGCCCATGAGGTGCAAACTTCTTCAGGTCGTTGTGCAGACGTTTGGTAACATCCTTAAAGTCGATAACCGCATCGATATCGAGTGTAGCCTCAGTCTGTTCAGGCTGAATGTGCTCCATGACGTATTTCTGGAAGCGGCTGCGGAACTCAGGGATGTTCTCGATCTTGAGCGAAAGACCTACAGCATAGGTATGACCGCCAAAGTTCTCGAGCAAGTCGCGACAACTCTTGATGGCATCATACACATCGTAGCCAGCCACACTGCGGGCCGAACCTGTAGCAATACCGTTGAACTTGGTGAGTACTACCGTGGGGCGGTAGTAAAGTTCGGTGAGTCGCGAAGCCACAATACCGATAACACCCTTTTTCCAGTTCTCGTCGTAAAGCACGATACTGGCGTGGTGCTTCTGACTCTCCAGCTTTTCTACGATCTGGTTGGCCTCTTCGGTCATCTGCTTGTCAACATCCTTACGCTGTTCGTTGTACTCATTGATATGGTTAGCCTCGGCCAGCGCCTTGTTCAGGTCTTTCTCAACCAGCAGGTCGACAGCCTCGGTACCATTCTGCATACGTCCTGATGCATTGATACGTGGTCCAATCTTGAATACGATATCACTCATAGTGATTTCGCGTCCGGTCAAGCCACAGATATCAATAATAGCCTTTAAGCCTACCGACGGGCTCTGGTTCAGTTGCTTCAGTCCGTGGTAGGCCAGAATACGGTTCTCGCCCATGATAGGCACGATATCAGCTGCAATACTTACAGCACAGAAATCGAGCAGAGGTATCAGTCGCGAGAATGGGATGCCATTGTTCTTGGCAAATGCCTGCATAAATTTAAAACCTACACCGCATCCACACAGGTCTTTGAATGGGTAGGTGGAATCTTCGCGCTTGGGGTTGAGTATCGCGACAGCATTGGGCAACTCATCATCGGGCACGTGGTGGTCGCAAATGATGAAATCAATGCCCAGACTCTTGGCATAGGCAATCTCTTCGATGGCCTTGATACCGCAATCCAGTACTATAATGAGCTTGATGCCTTTTTCTGCAGCATAATCAAGTGCTTTCTTACTGATACCATATCCTTCGTCGTAACGGTCGGGGATATAATATTCGATATTTGAATAGAACTGCTGCAGGAATTTGTACACCAAGGCAACCGCCGTACATCCATCGACATCGTAGTCGCCGTAGACCATGATACGCTCTTTGCGCCCCATCGCATCGTTGAGCCTGTCTACCGCCACATCCATGTCGTTCATCAGGAACGGATCTATCAGCTCGTTGAGCATCGGACGGAAGAAGCGCTTGGCAGCGCTCTCCGTTTTGATGCCTCGTTGGATAAGGAGATTGGCGAGTATCGGACTCATGCCGATTTTCTCTCCAAGCTCCTTAGCCGCCGTCTGTTGTTCTGATGTAGGTGGTTGGTAATTCCACTTAAAATGCATTAGATACCTAACTTTTTACGTATGTCGGCAGGAATAGCATTCTTATTAATCAGGAAGTCCATCGTGTTCAGAGCGATGTAATCCTTTGTCATATACCAGATTCCCTTGTAGGCACCAGTCTCACCCCAAGAGTTCTTCACCAGATAATACTCCTTACCATACTGATCCTTGGCAACACCGTAAATCAGCATACCGTGGTCGTCGGTCAGCTCCCAGTTGTCGAAACGCTCCTGGCGCATCTCCTGTGTAGGCTTAACCTCAGGCACCTTGCAACCCAGTGAGTCGATGATGTTACGCTTCTTGTCCTGAGCCAGGTTCAGCCAGCGAGCCATATCGCTACCAGCGAGGCTCTGAGCAGCTTTACCGTCAACTGCATAAGCCAGACCGTTACGTGTGAATCCCTCTTCTGATACGTCGCCGCCCCATGCGATGGTGTAACCGTTCTCAACAGCGTTGTCGATCACGCGCATCATCTCGTCCATAGGCAGGTTGTAGCTCTGTGGGAAACGCCAGTTGTCCTGTACCTCTACAGCGAAAGTAGAGTAGAAGGGGTGGTGAGTATAGCTGGTAATGCTAACATAATCGTCGAGGTTGATGCCTAACGAAGCCATGAAGCTCTTTGGAGTATACTCCTTGCCCTCGAAAGTGAATTTCTCAGGGCACTTACCCAGATAAGCATCCAGGATACCCTGCAATCCAACCTTCCACTGGTTAGAAATCTTGCGAGCGCTGCTCTTTGCAATAGCTGCAACGTATGGCTCAAGCTGGCCAAAGAACTCGTTGAAGTTGTTGAGTGAGTCGCCATAGAGTGAGCCTGGGAAAGGCATGATGCCCTGTGGCACGATACCGTGGGTCTTCAGTGTGTGGAGCACGTCCTCAGCACTTCCACCCTGAGAGAACTGGCAATCGCCATGGAAACGAACCACCTGAATGGCACGATCCATGTAGGTCTTGTTGGCTACGAACGACTCGTCGAGGTCATAGCTCTTACCTGTAGCCTTCAGGATCTCAGCCTCAAAGAAAGAGAGGGTAGAGTAGTCCCAGCACGTACCCGAACGGTTCTGGTCCTTAATGCTTGTGATGGGGTTCTCTTTGATGGTTGTGAACACGGGCTTGTTCGCATCCTTTGCGGGCGCCTTTTTCTTGGCTGCCGAAGCACTCAAGGCCATGATAGCCACGAGTGCGAGTGTTGTCATTTTCTTCATTTTGTTTTTTATTTTTAATTTATTGATTATTCATTGCCATAAACTCCTCAACATCCTTGGGGTGATAAGGAATTCTGTTTTTGCCCAGGAATCGGCAACCATCCTTGGTTATTAGGATGTCGTCCTCAATGCGAATACCGCCAAAGTCCTTGTAGGTTTCGAGCTTGTCGAAGTTAAGGAACTCCTTGCAGTGTCCGCTGGCCTTCCACTCGTCGATGAGCTGTGGAATAAAGTAGATACCAGGCTCGTCGGTAATCACAAAGCCCTCTTCAAGCTTGCGGCCCATACGCAGACAGTTGGTACCAAACTGCTCGAGGTTAGGACGTGTCTCCTCGTCAAAACCTACGTAAATCTGACCCAGTCCTTCCATGTCGTGAACGTCCATACCCATCATGTGTCCCAGTCCGTGAGGCAGGAACATGGCATGGGCGCCGGCACGAACGGCCTCGTCGGTATCACCCTTCATCAACCCGAGCTCCTTCAGACGCTCTGTCATCAGTCGGCATACTGCAAAGTGCACATCCATATATTTTACGCCTGGTTTAGCCACCTCGATAGCATAGTCGTGACAAGCCTCTACAATCGAGTAGATTTCCAACTGGCGCTGACTGAACTTGCCGTTAACAGGCATGGTGCGGGTGTGATCCGAGCAATAGTCGTCGAGTTCGCATCCTGCATCGCAAAGAGCCAGTCGGCCTGCTTCCAGTTTAGCATCCGATGGGTTGCCGTGCATAATCTCGCCATGCTGACTGAAGATAGTTGCAAAGCTGGTACCTTGAGCCAAACTGCGGGCGATACCGTCCACCTGTCCGCCGATATAACGCTCGGTTACACCTGGACGAATCAGCTTCTGGGCTGTGGTATGCATCATATAGCCCACCTCGCAGGCACGCTCAATGGCATCAATCTCCTGTGGCTCCTTGGTGGCGCGCATTTTTACTACAGCCTTAATCAGCTGCAACGAGGCCTGCTCCTTCTGCTGGTTGGGATGAATGCCCAGCAGGTCCATAATCTGTATCTTGGTATCGAAACGGTATGGGGGCAGGAAGTGATATTTAGTGTTGGTTGAGAGGTGATGGATATATGTAGCCAGTTCCTTCATAGGAGCAGTCTTCTTTACACCAACCTCAGCAGCCAGATCGGCTACCGATGGTGTAAAGCCCATCCATACGATATCCTCTACGTCGATATCATCGCCAAAAATCATCTCTTCGTTGTTGTCGATATCAATCACACCTACCAGTCCGTCGCGGTGCTGTCCAAAGTAGTAAAGAAATGAAGAATCCTGTCGCATAGGAGCATAAGCGTTGGCCGGATAATTAACCGGTGCATCGTTGTTTCCAAACAGAATAATAACTCCTTCGCCTACGAGTTTCTTCAGTTCTTCGCGTCTCTTAATATAAGTATCTATGCTAAACATTTGTCGAAAATACGTTTAATTTTATCAATTTGTCGGCAAAGATACACATTATTTATCAAAAAGCCATCCCTTTACCCCTATTTTTTACAATAATTATGCAGATTAGTAGAATTTATTTCGTACCTTTGCACGCAAAAATTGAAAAATAAGACTAAAAGACATATGGGAAAAGTAATTTTGACGGGCGACCGTCCCACTGGTAAACTTCACTTAGGACACTATGTTGGCTCACTTCGCCGACGTGTGCAATTGCAGAATCAGGGCGATTTTGATCGCATGTTTGTGTTTATGGCCGATGTGCAGGCTCTGACTGATAATGCTGATAATCCTGAGAAAATTCGCCAGAATATCATCGAGGTAGCACTCGACTACCTGGCTGCAGGTCTCGATCCTGAGAAGTGTACGCTCTTTATCCAGAGTCAGATTCCTGAGCTGGCCGAGCTTACCACCTATCTGATGAACCTGGTTTCGGTTAGTCGTGTACAGCGCAACCCAACTGTTAAGACCGAGGTAAAAATGCGTGGTTTCGAGGGCGAGAGTATTCCTCTCGGATTCTTCTGCTACCCTGTATCACAGGCTGCCGATATCACTCTGTTCAAGGCTACCACCGTTCCTGCAGGTGAGGACCAGGAGCCTATGCTCGAGGTAACTCGCGAGTTGGTTCGCCGTTTCAATCAAATTTATGCACCTGTATTGGTTGAGCCTAACATCATGCTGCCTGAGAACCTGACTGCACGCCGCTTGCCTGGTACTGATGGTAAGGAGAAGATGTCGAAGTCGCTGGGCAACTGCATCTACCTCTCTGATACAGCTGAGGATGTATGGCAGAAGGTGCGCTCTATGTACACCGACCCTGAGCACGTGAACCTGAACGATCCTGGTCACGTAGAGGGCAACGCTGTGTTTACTTATCTCGACGCTTTTTCTACCGATGAGGATTTTGCCAACTTCCTGCCTGAGTATCAGAATCTCGACGAGCTGAAGGATCACTACCGTCGTGGCGGTCTGGGCGACATGAAGTGCAAGAAGTTCCTGAATCAGGTGCTCAACCAGTTCCTGGAGCCAATGCGCCTGCGTCGTGCAGAGTTTGAGAAGGATATCCCAGAGATTTACAATATTCTGAAGAAAGGTACCGAGCAGGCCCGCGAGGTAGGCGCCCAGACGATGGACGAGGTTCGTAAGGCCATGCGTATCGATTACTTTAACGATGCCGAGCTAATCCGTCAGCAAGCTGAACGTTTCGCAAAATAAAAACAAAAATGGTGCTCAACTCGAGCACCATTTTTTTATTTCTCTTTTAGTAAGTCGGGACGGAGACGGCGTGTACGCTCCATGGCCTGTTCAAACTCCCATTCGCGGATCTTGGCCTCATTGCCGCTCAGCAGTATCTCGGGCACCTTCCAACCTTTGTAGTCGGCTGGGCGTGTGTAGATAGGAGCCGCCAGAATGTCATCCTGGAAACAATCGCTCAGTGCACTCTGTTCGTCACCAATCACGCCTGGCACCACACGCACAATGGCATCGGCAATCATTGCTGCCACCAGTTCGCCCCCCGTCAGCACAAAGTCGCCGATAGAAATCTCTTTGGTTATCAGGTGCTCACGGATACGCTGGTCGATACCCTTATAGTGGCCAGCCAATATAATCAGGTTGCCCTTCATTGAGAGGTCGTTGGCCATGTGCTGGTCGAAACGCTCACCGTCGGGCGATGTATAGATCACTTCATCATAGTCGCGCTCAGCTTTCAGGGCTGTGATACAACGGTCGATAGGCTCGCACTGCATCACCATGCCTGCACTGCCGCCGTATGGGTAATCATCCACGCGGCGCCATTTGTCAAGTGTGTAGTCTCTCAGGTTGTGCAAACGGATTTCTGCCAGTCCCTTCTTCTCTGCTCTTGCCAGAATCGACTCGTGTACAAAGCCTTCCAACATTTCTGGCAGTACGGTTATAATATCTATTCTCATCTATAAAATGCTTTAATTCGTTCTATATATTTTATACCTGTTTGACGGCCAATATCATACACATGCTGCATCTCATCAGGGTTGTGCGAGATATGTCCGATGGGCAGTTTCTCGTCGGGACGTATCACCAATGCTCGTCCCGTTGACTCTGCCTGATACACATACGACAGTTGCTGGTTGTACATCACGTGTCGCTGGTCCATCGCCTCTATCATCTTCGGATATTTTCTGAGGGCTATGCGCATCAGTGGCATCAGCTTGTTGTGCTCCTTCACGTAGCCGTCGGGCTGGGTGAGTATCACCAGATTCTTTTCGTAGCCGATGCTTTCAAAATATTCCAAAGGGATGGAGTCGGCCACACCACCGTCAAGCACCTTCATGCCTTCCAGTTCTACCACCTTCGAAGCCAGTGGCATTGAGGCCGAAGCACGAATCCAGTCGTAAGTAAGCTGGGTAGCTTCGGTTAGCTGCTTATAGACTGGCTTGCCTGTTTCTACGTCTGTGCAGACGGCATAAAACTCCATCGGGTTCTCATTAAAGGCCTTGTTGTCGAAGATATCGTATTGGGTAGGTATTACATGATAGCCAAATTCTGCATTGTACAGGTTGCCCGTTTTCAGCCACGACTGCCAACTGCAGTAGCGACTGTCGCGTGCAAACTGCTTGTTGTAGCGTATGCCTCGACCTGGCTGTCGACTCTTGTAATTACAGCCAAAGGCTGCTCCTGCCGAGACACCAATCAGTCCGTCGGGCTCAATCCTGGCTTCCATCATCACATCGATGATGCCTGCCGTAAACAGCCCGCGCATAGCGCCTCCTTCTAATACCAGTCCCTTTTTCATGGGTGCAAAGATAATTATTTTAATTAAGAATTAAGAAATAAGAATTAAGAAATAACAAAAATTATGTTGATTATTTGGCGATTTCGCTTTTTCTACTTATTTTTGCAGCAGTTATGAATAGGATAGCATTATTGGTTGTATCGTTTATGACGTCGCTGATGGTTTGTGCTCAAGCCATCTATGATCCTAAGTGTATCACCATGATGGATGCACCTTTGGAGGGTACCGATTCGGCGTTTATACCTGCACTTAAAAGCGTGGGATTTGTACCTGTTGAGAACGACGACGAAGAAGAGGGTACCTATCATTTTACGGGCGACTTTTATGGTATTAAGGATGCCCGTCTTGAGGTAACGGTAAACGATAAGACCAAACTGCTCAGTGAGGCTACTGTAACCTGTGGTCCTTATCGCACCCGCGAACTTTACGAGCGCAATCAGAAGTATCTGCTAGGTAAACTGCAGCGCGAATGGGGCAACTTTAAGGCCAAAGGCGATGGTTCGCTCTATATTCTGACTGAATACGGCTATATCCGTCAAAGCGTGACGCTCCACGAGAATGGGGCGCACTCCATCAGCTACTATTATCTGAATATGGCACCTTATTATAAAGATGCGTCGAACATGGGACTGAAGGGCTTTGTGCAGGAGGTCATCACCGAGAATCCTGTGGCGGAGAACCCCATCGAACATTTCGATGAGACGGGTAAGATAGAGTCGGCAGAACTCACTGAACGAAAGTATAATCAGGTGGGCTATCTGATTTCGGCTACCACCACCGAGGGTGGCGAGAAAAAGCTGATTGCCTACGAATATAATGATGAGGGCAATCTGAAGCGTACCATTCAGACCAATACTGTTTCGGGCTTGAAACTGGTTACCGAATATAAGTGGAACGATGATGGCGAGATGGTGCAACAGAGTCAGAAAGCTTTTGATAAGACCAATGAGTGTATTATGAGCGTAACGATGAAATACGACATACAGGAACGCGACGACAACGACAACTGGACTAAAACGAATCTCCACATCACCAACTGGCTAAAAGGACAGCGTGCCCAGACGATGGAAGTCGTCCAGACACGCACTATCAGTTATTGGGATGAGGATTAACCTATCATCTCCAGGAATTCCTCTTCGCTTACAATCTTTATTCCAAGTTTTTCTGCCTTCTGCAGTTTTGAGGGGCCCATATTCTCGCCAGCCAGTATAAACGATGTTTTACTGCTGATGCTACCTACGTTTTTACCACCATTCTGCTCGATGATGATCTTGTACTCATCACGACTGTGATGGGTAAACACACCACTAATCACAATGCTTTGGCCCTCAAGTTTAGTGGATAGTTGAGAGTTCTGCGTTGCCAGTTCCATCTGCAAACCGTAATTTCTGAGGCGTTCGATAATCTTCAGGTTTTCCTCGGTATGGAAGTAGGTGATGATACTCTTGGCCATCACCTCGCCGATACCCTCAATCTCCTGCAACTCCTCAATGCCGGCATTCATCAGCGCATCTATATTCTTAAAATGGCGTGCCAACAGCTTGGCTGATGTTTCACCCACAAAACGGATGCCAAGAGCGAATACCACGCGCTCGAAAGGTACCTCCTTAGAGGCTGCAATGCCGTTCACAATGCGCTGGGCTGACTTGGTTCTGCTACCGTCGCCATTAATCTGCTGTACATCAATATCGTATAGGTCGGCAATGTTATGTATCAATCCGTGACGGTAGTAATCATCCACCGTCTCAGGACCCAGTGAATCGATATTCATGGCCTTGCGGGCAATAAAATGCTCGATACGACCCTTGATTTGTGGCGGACAACCGCTATCATTTGGACAATACCACGCTGCTTCGCCTTCGTAGCGGACCAATGGGGTGCCGCATTCAGGGCAACGCTTAATAAACTCAACGGGCTGGGCGATGATGGGGCGCTGATCGATATCCACACCCACTATCTTTGGGATAATCTCGCCACCTTTCTCTACATATACGTAGTCGCCAATATGCAGGTCGAAACTCTTGATAAAATCCTCGTTGTTCAGCGTGGCGCGCTTTACGGTTGTGCCAGCCAACTGCACTGGGTCCATATTGGCCACAGGGGTGATGGCACCAGTACGGCCCACTTGATAGGTAACCTCGTTCAGTCGGGTGCAAACACGCTCGGCCTTGAACTTATAAGCGATGGCCCAACGTGGACTCTTGGCTGTAAAGCCTAAGGCACGTTGCTGACGGATAGAGTTTACTTTCAGCACAATACCATCTGTTGCTACAGGCAGTTTTTTGCGCTCAGTATCCCAATAGTTGATGAAGTCGTAAATCTGCTGCAGCGTTTTTACCTTCTTCATGCCCTCTGATATCTTGAACCCCCACTGGCGGGCCACTTCCAAATTCTCATAGTGACCTTCGGCAGGCAACTCTTCGCCTAGCAGATAATACAAGTAGGCATCCAGCTGGCGGCTTGCTACCAAGCTCGACTTCTGACTCTTCAATGTGCCGCTTGCTGCGTTTCGTGGGTTGGCGAACAAGGGCTCCTTGGCCTCTTCGCGCTCCTTGTTCAGGCGCTCAAACACGTTCCAGGGCATCAATATCTCGCCGCGAATCTCAAATTCGCGAGGGTAGGCTGGGGCAGCGAACAAGTTGTCTGAGGCTGGTGGTGTCAGCACCAAAGGTATCGAGCGTATCGTTTTTACATTCGCTGTCACATCATCGCCATGCACACCATCGCCGCGTGTCACGGCCTGTGTCAGCTTGCCATCCACGTAGGTAAGTGAAATCGACAGTCCGTCGTATTTCATTTCGCAGCACACCTCAAAATCCTCGCCCGCCAGGCCTTTCTTCACGCTCTCGTACCAGTCGGCCACATCCTGTTCGTTGTAGGTGTTGGCCAGCGATAGCATGGGGTATTTATGCTCCACCTGTCGGAACTCCTCGTTCAGGTCGCTACCCACGCGTTGGGTGGGCGAATTTGGGTCCGCCATCTCAGGGTGCTTAGCCTCCAGGTCCTGCAGTTCGTGCATCATAAAGTCGAACTCCTGGTCACCGATGGTTGGCTGGTTCAGCACGTAGTATTTGTAATTATGCTCGTGCAGCTCTTTGCGGAGCTGTTCAATACGCTTAATTTCGTCCATGATTAAAAATAATTATTGGTTGCAAATTTACTATTTTTTTTTGTACGAACCAAAAAAATAGTGTAATTTTGCAATCGTTATGTGGATGATGTTTCGTGTGGTGCCCATCATGTGGCACGCTGTTCGTCCCAGTAGGGTGGTTGATATGCCTGCTGTGGTAAACTCTTTCTGGATGCGGAAGGGGTTCGAGGGGCTCACGTTCTTTGGGCATATCCTTACCCCGTCGCAAGCTGAGGCCGATCTATTTGGAAATCATCAAGAGATGAAGAACCACGAGATGATTCATCTGCGCCAAGCCCAGTCGTGTGGCGATTCGTGGTGGCGCTTCTACCTATTATATATATGGTACTGGCTCAAGGCCCTGCCTGCCAATCGACAGCTAAAGCATGGCGCTTACCTGGTGAATCCCTTCGAGCTGGAGGCCTATCGCCACATGAACGATCTTACTTATCTGGCCAATGGCAAGGCTACTGAATGGCGCCAATACGCCAAAATGTCAATCAAAGAAAGAATCAAATTGTATGAACAAAAAACTACAAGCGCATAGCGCTATTTTTTTAGCTAACACCATCTTCGGATTAGGTGTTCCTGTAACCAAACTGTTGCTCGATGAGTGGGTTACCCCTATGGGGTATATGGCCTCTCGTTCTTTGGGAGCTTGTATCGTGTTTTGGGCGATTGCGGCTTTTTTGCCTAAGGAGAAAGTCGAACGTAAAGACTTGATAACCATACTGTTTGGCGGTTTGCTTGGATTTGTAGTTTCACAAACCCTTACTGCCTGGTCGCTCGATTATACCAGTCCGGTTTACTTCTCGCTTATAGCCACACTTACACCTGTTGCGGTAATGCTTTGTGCGGCACTCACCATTGGCGAGAAGATTACGCCTATGAAATCGCTTGGCGTGTTGTTGGGTATAGCAGGTGCTGTGTTGATGGTGTTAATGAGTCAGTCGATGGGGTCGGGTAAGAACGATCTTATTGGTATCGTACTTGCCATTCTGAGTGTACTTACCTGGGCCATCTATCTCATTATCACCCGCAATGTGGCCTCCAAGTATTCACCCGTTACCCAGATGAAGTATGTGTTCCTTATTTCAGCCATCGTTACCGTGCCTATCGCTTGGCCAGAACTCTCTGCCAACGCCCTCTATACCCCAGCGTGGGGCTGGGATGGTGTAGCCGAGATGGCCTTTATTGTGATTGGTGCCACAGCCTTAGGTTTCTTCCTCATTCCCTTTGCCATGAAGTATCTGCAGGCCACAACGGTAAGCATCTATACCAACCTGCAACCCGTTATCGCCTCGTTTGTGGCCATCCTTCTGGGACAGGATGTCATAACCTGGGATAAGCCCGTAGCTGGTGCCTTGGTGCTCATTAGTGCCTACATCGTTACCGTTGTTACCGAAAAGAAAAATAGTTGACAATTCCTACTTCGCTTATAAACTCCTTTTGTGCGTTGAATTAATTCAAAAAGGCTATTGAATTAATTCACGAGGGGTTTTGAATTAACTCAGGTGACATACTGTATTCTAAGTTCATGCAAAAACGTTTTTACGTTTTTTACCTTACAGGCATTTGATGATGCTTGTTACTATGCCGATTATTGTGGTAAGGGCTAAATGAATGGCCCAGAGGATAATTGGGTGTAGCATACTGATTAAATTAAAATTGTGATTATTCGTCTCTATATTCAAGGATGTCGCCTGGCTGGCAACCTAACTCGCGGCAGATGGCTTCGAGTGTGCTGAAGCGGATGGCTTTGGCCTTGCCTGTTTTCAGTATCGAGAGGTTGGCAAGGGTCAGACCTACGCGCTCAGCCAGTTCGCTGAGCGACATTTTTCGTTTAGCCATCTCAACGTCTAAGTTTACTACTATTTGTCCCATAGGCTTAAATCGTTAAATCCTGTTCCTCTTTCAATTTCAATCCGATGGCAAAGGCTTCGGCCATAATAAGGATAAAAATACCCTCGGCTGCGATAGTAATACAACTTCCCCAGGTTTCAATCAGATTATCTGTTTCTGGCGTCATCACAGCAGCTAATACAGCAGGCACAATAATGCTGCACCAACCTGCAATACGTAGTAGCGATACATTATCCCATGTAAACACTTCGCCTTGATTCACACAAAGAATAAAACGGATAAAGCAGGAGATGGCGTATAAACCAACCAAAAAGCATATGAGTACTGTAAACATACACAATATGCCATAGCCGCCCATAGGTTCGTGGTTGTTTGCACCTTCCTCCCAGCCTCGGTGGAAATCGTCTGCACCAGCTACACAACTCAATACAAAACTGGCCACCATCAGTACCAGCAACAAAATACAGAAGCAATTCAGTTTCTTTTTCATAACATTTATCGTTTTAATTTGTTTATTTATCGTTTATCGATATGCAAAAGTAGAAATTAAAACAATAACAACCAAATAAAAACGATAAAAACTTATCGAAAAACGATAAATTTAACTTTCTGTAACTAAATATTCCCCAAATACACATGCTTGATGCCCTCTTCTTCGGCTATCTGCTTGGCAGCATATAGTGTTTGACGAGGGGTAGGTGGGGTATCTTGCATCTTATAGCGAGGGAAGAATCGGCTGAAGTGCAATGGTGCTTTGGATAAGCCATTATCTTTCAACCATTTGCACATCTCTTTAATCATCTGCATATCGTCGTTGATGCCTGGAATCACCAGATTGGTTATCTCTAACCAAACGCCAGCATCACGCATAGCCAGAATGGTGTCGAGTACAGGTTGCAGATGGCCGCCACTCACACGCTGGTATATCTCGTCGCTGAACGATTTTAAATCTACGTTGGCGGCATCAAGATAAGGTAGCAGATGGCTCAGTGGTTCCTGGCAAACATTGCCAGCTGAAACCAATATGTTCCAGAGTCCAGCTTCGTGGGCTTTTCGGGCTGTATCAGTGATATATTCTATATAGGTAAGTGGCTCGGTGTAAGTATAGGCGATGCCTGGACTATGGTGCTTTTGGCATAGTGCAACCACTTCGTCAGGTTGAAGTTCATAGTAGTTCACATCTTGTGGTGAAACCTGCGATATCTCGTGATTCTGACAGTTTAAGCAACGGAAGTTACATCCTGTACAAGCTATGGAGAGACATGTAGTGCCTGGATGAAAATGGTAAAGCGGCTTCTTCTCTATCGGATCGATGGCCAGCGAACAAGGCTTGGCATACACCTCGCTCACCAGCGTGCCGCCATGATTCCGTCTACTGCGGCAGATACCCGTTTGGCCATCGCTTATCTTACAGTGATGCGGACATAGTTCGCATTCCACTCGTCCATCCTCCAATCGATGATAATATCTGCACTCCATCAGAAAACTATTGCTTCGTAAACATACAATTCTGCATCGCGCCATCCATCCCAACCTATGCCAGCCTTATCTTGTGCGCAATGCCCTATGAATTCTTCTTTAGTCCAGTTTACCTCATCGGCTACTTGTGGAAGGAAAGTGCCGCTACGATAACCTTTCTTAATATAGATGCCATGACGATGCAATTCAAACTCGTCGAAGCTTTGTATGCGACGCATAGGTGTGAGCACGGAAATCTCGATGTCGATATCAGCAAGTTCGTCGCTGGTTACAGGTAGAAATCGTGGGTCTTCGAATGCTGCTGCCCGAGCCATCTTGGCCACAATCTTATGTAGAGCAAAATCCTCTCCAAAGTGCCCTATACAACCACGCAATCGTCCATGTTTGTGCAGCGATACAAAGGCTCCGCATTTCGAATTGAGAATGGATGAGCGGATTGGTTGCTGTGCGATAGGCTTACCGTCAAGGGTATCTTTAATGCTTTGAAAAGCGATGTCCTTCAGCGCTTTCTTGTCGTCATCAGAAAGAGCGAAACTTGTGTTTTTGCGCAGGATAGCGAACGAATGATAGCCCACCACACGACTAAGATCGCGATTGTCTATATCGCCAGAGTTCTGATACATCAGGTGCTTAATGTCGTATCTACTATCCATCATCAGCATTAACGTAACGATGGCAAATTCGCCGCATGCACTCGTTGCCAGATTGCGTTTGCCGCTATTAGCATTGGCTTCGATGGCGGCAATAAACTCCTCTACATCGCCTGTTTTGATGGCTTTGCCTGTTTTTGCATCCACCTCGCAGGCATCTTGGTACGATGGATAATGCGAAAAATCGCTGCTGATTACAAACAGATTCTCGTCAGTAAAATACGTTTTCAGCACATCGGCCATCCGTTTAAGTTTGTAGTAGTCGTTGGTCGAAATGATGATAGGCACTATTGGTGGTACTTCGCCCAGTCTGCGCTGCAGAAATGGCAGTTGCACCTCCAGACAATGCTCTTGCGTATGAGCCGAACGGTGATAGGCGAAAATGCTATAAGCCTTAGTCAGTTCGATAGCTGTTTCGTGGTCTACTTTTACATTGCCAAGTGGTGTGGCGTAATAGTCGGCCTCTGTGTTTACCGATGCACCATTAAGCCATTCGTGATGGCTGGGACCTAACAAGAAAATGCGTTTGTATTTTTTCTTGGCATCAATCATCATATAGGCCGATGCTGCCACATTTCCAGAGAAATAGTAGCCTGCATGGGGTACAATGAGTGCTGCCAGATTATCGTAAACCTGACTGCTGTTGTGGCGCATCAGCAGACTATCTACTTCATTCTCAAGCGCTTTCGCGTCGCCCGTATAAAAGCGGTTGGCCTGTGTGGCGGGTCTTATTAGTTCTGATTTCATGTCGCAAAGATAGCAATAATCTCCATATCATCCTAATATTTTCGCCATTAAGTTTGGAACTTTCGGCTTTTTATTTACTTTTGCCATCGAATATAGTTGTTGAAGTATGCAGAAGCAAGAATTAAAGCAACATCTGATAAAACGGCTCAAGAAAGAAAATGCCTTTTGGTCGTACGATCAGAAATCCATTAAGGATGTACCTGACGACATCTTGGTGGAGTTAGTAATGTTGCATCTTGATTTGGACGACATTGATAAAATCCATGGCAACCCGCGAGTTAAACAAAAAACATCGTTCAGTCAGTTAAATCCTGTCTATGATATCACTCCCAAGGAAATCGAAGAATACATCAAGGAGAAACTGTTGGGATAATTGCAAAAATATCAATAGGTGATTTACCAACTAATGATTCTGAGTATGTATGAGCATCGGAGATGGCATACTCTTGGCAGTCTCTAGCCATACTGTTCGAGTATGGCTGGAAGCAGGATAGAAGCAGGCTAAAGTATGTCTATTCGCGGAACTTGATGGTTTGGGTTTCGTAGTTCATCTCTTCGATGATGGCGAGGGATTCTAAGTGGTAGCCTTCTTCACGAAGTATGCGACCGCCATTCTGGTTGCCCTTTTCTACGGCGATACCAATGCCTGCAATTGTGGCACCTGCCTGGTGGGCGATGTCGATAAGAGCATGCATGGCTTCGCCTTCGGCTAAGAAGTCGTCGACTATCAGCAGATGGTCAGAAGCAGAGAGATAGGGGGCTGAAACGAACACCATGTTCTGCATCTTATGGGTAAAAGAATAGGCGTGCGACATGTATTTGTCGTCGCTGCTATTGAGTGTCTGGCTCTTTTTTGCAAACACTACGGGCACATTAAGACTGTTGCCAAGCATAGTGGCAATGGCTATGCCGCTGGCTTCGATGGTGAGAATCTTGGTAATCTTGGCGTCTGCAAACCTGCTCTTGAACTCCTGGGCAATAAAGCGCA
This sequence comes from Xylanibacter ruminicola, assembly GCF_900107775.1. GTDB lineage: Bacteria > Bacteroidota > Bacteroidia > Bacteroidales > Bacteroidaceae > Prevotella > Prevotella ruminicola_C. The sequence goes on along the minus strand of NZ_FNRF01000004.1, from coordinate 63,569 downwards.
TCACGTCCATCTGAATCTGATGATTGAGAAAACTGTCAATCTTCAGAATATTACCAGGTCTGACCTCACACTCTTGAAGGATTTTCTGTTCTAAATAGTTCATAAAAACACAAAAAGCCCCACCTTAGCGGTGAGGCTTTAATTATTATTTTAGTTTGCTGATTCGAATTCTTCGAGGAAGCGGGTGTCGTTCTCAGAGAACATGCGGAGGTCGGAAACTCGGTATTTGAGGTTGGTGATACGCTCAACACCCATACCGAAGGCGTAACCTGTATATTCCTTAGAATCGATACCGCAGAGCTCGAGCACGTTAGGATCAACCATACCGCAACCCAGAATCTCTACCCAGCCGGTGTGCTTACAGAAGCCGCAGCCCTCGCCACCACAGATAAAGCATGAGATATCCATCTCGGCACTGGGCTCGGTGAATGGGAAGTAAGATGGGCGCAGACGAATCTTGGTGTCGGCACCGAACATCTCCTTAGCGAACGAAAGCAGAACCTGCTTCAGATCGGTAAACGATACGTTCTTGTCGATATACAAACCCTCAACCTGATGGAAGAAGCAGTGTGCACGGGCGGTGATGGCCTCGTTACGATATACGCGACCTGGACAAATTACACGGATAGGAGCGGTAAGCTTGCCGTTCTCGTCGTGCATGTGCTCCATCACACGAGCCTGAACACTTGATGTGTGCGAACGCAACAGGATATTCTTGGTAACATCGTTAGGATGCTGCGATACAAAGAAGGTGTCCTGCATATCGCGTGCGGGGTGATCGGCAGCGAAGTTCATCTTGGTAAAGATGTGGTTATCATCCTCAACCTCAGGACCATCGGCGAGCACAAAGCCCATACGCGAGAAAATATCGATAATCTCGTTGGTTACGATGGTGAGCGGATGGCGTGTACCAAGCTCAATGGGGTAGGGTGTACGGGTAAGGTCGAGAGCCTCTTCGCCTCCCTCCTGGGTCTCGCACTCCTCGCGCAACTGGTTGATGCGCTCGGTGGCCAGTGTCTTCAGTTCGTTAATCTTCATGCCGACAGTTTTTTTCTGATCGGCAGCAACCTCGCGGAAGTCGTTCATCAGGGCTGTAATCTCACCCTTCTTGCTCAGATATTTCAGTCGGAGCTGCTCAACTTCCTCTGCGTTTTTGGCGCTTAAATTCTGTACTTCTTTCAGAAGTTCGTCTATCTTATCAAGTATCATAAACTATAAAAATTGCAATTTTGCGTGCAAAGGTACAAAAAAAATGAGAAAAAGGATTAAGAATTGAGAATATTTTGTACCTTTGCCGAAATTTTGAGAGAAATTAGAAAGATTAGGGTACTACATTAAGTAGATGAAAAGGTTTTTTATCGCGATTTTCGCAACGGTACTGATGATGTTCTCATGCACAGGGAACAAAGCCAATCAGACAGAAGAAGTGCCAGCCGATAGTGTGGCTGACTCTACTGACACCACGGATGTTGACTCGATGGAGATGCTGATTACAGAAACTCCAATGCCAAGAGCTGCTGATGCCATGTTCGACGATTTCTTGTTTAACTTCCTGGCTAACAAGAAACTGCAGAAGGAACGCATTGTTTTCCCACTCAGAGTGACCGAAAACGGAAAGACGACCACAGTTGAAAAGGACAAATGGAAGATGGAACACCTGTTTATGCGTCAGGGGTACTATACCTTATTATTTAACGACGACAAGCAGATGCAGCTGATGAAGGATACGGCCGTGAGCGAGGCTGTAGTAGAAAAAATCCTGCTTTCGAAGAATCAGGTAAAGAACTACGTGTTCCAGCGTATCAAAGGTGCATGGCTATTGCTCGAAATCAGAGTAACACCACTGCAGGCAGATGCAAACTCATCGTTCCTGAGTTTCTATCGCCGATTTGTAACAGATAGCGTTTTCCAGGTTAATAGCTTGAGCGAAACGGTGGATTTTGTAGGACCAGATCCCGACGACGACTTTAACATGATGGAAGGTGTGATTACACCTGATACATGGGAGGCCTTTGCGCCAACCCTGCCACATAAAACCCTGTACAACATTATTTATGGTAAGCCACAGCCAGAGGGTAAACAGAAGATTTATCTGCTGCGGGGGGGTAGCTAACGGACTCGAAATGGAGTTGCGCTTTAGAAAAGAAGGCGGCAAATGGCTGCTGAAGAAAATGATGACGTAAGTTTAGTTGAGAGTTGAAAGTTGATAGTTGAAAGTGAGAATAGAGAAGGATTATAGTCTGAAACAACATAACACATTTGGTATTGAGGCCAAGTGTGCGCAGTTTGTGGAGTATAGCACTGAGGCCGAAGCCAAAGAGGTGGCTGAGTTGCTTCGCACCACGCGCGTACCTTATATTATAATAGGTGGTGGCAGTAATCTGCTGCTTACTCGCGATTATGAGGGAATTGTGGTTCACTCGGCCTGTAAGGGTATAGAGCGCAACGGCAACCGTTTGGTGTGTGGTAGCGGCGAGGTGTTCGACGATGTGGTGGCCCAGAGCATTGAAATGGGACTTTATGGGGCCGAGAACCTGTCGTTGATTCCTGGCGATGTGGGTGCGAGCGCTGTTCAGAACATCGGTGCTTATGGTGCTGAGGCTAAGGACTTGATTCGTAGCATTCGTGCTGTTGAGATTGCCACAGGAAATGTGTGCGTGATAGAGAATGCTGAGTGCGAATATGGTTATCGTCAGAGCAAGTTTAAGCACGATTGGAAAAATCAGTACCTGATACTAAGCGTAGAGTACGAATTTGCAGCTACGTTCGAGCCCCGATTAGACTATGGTAATATACGCGCTGAGCTGGAGAAGGAGGGCATCAGTCAGCCTACAGCCCAGCAGTTACGTGATACGATTATCCGCATACGCGAGGCCAAATTGCCAGATCCAAAGGTGCTGGGCAATGCAGGCAGCTTTTTTATGAACCCCATTGTGGATCGCCAGAAATACGAGGCGTTAGCTGCTCAGTACGAAGGTATGCCGCACTACGATATCGATGCCGAACACGTAAAAATACCCGCAGGTTGGATGATCGACCAGTGTGGATGGAAAGGCAAATCGATGGGTAGGGCAGGTGTACACGATAAGCAGGCTTTGGTACTGGTAAATCGTGGTGGCGCAACAGGTCAGGAGGTGGTGGCACTTTGCCAGCAGATTCAGGCCGACGTGAAGCAGAAATTTGGTATCGATATCTATCCGGAGGTGAACGTGATATGAAACTAACGTTTTTAGGCACAGGAACCTCGTGTGGTGTACCCGTTATCGGGTGCCAGTGTAAGGTATGTAAAAGTACCGACCCGAAGGATAAGCGTACACGCTGTTCGGCATTGGTTGAAACAGAGAATACGCGTATATTGATAGATTGTGGACCAGATTTTCGTGCGCAGATATTGCCACAGCCATTCCGCAAGATTGATGGCATCCTGATAACCCACTCGCATTACGACCATATGGGTGGTATGGACGATATCCGTCCGTATTGTCAGTTTGGTGCTATCAATGTGTATGCCGATAAGTTGGCTAAGCGGTCGATGCTGGAGATGCTGCCTTATTGTTTTGCAGAGAACCGCTATCCGGGTGTGCCTGCCATCGGACTGCATGAAATCGAACCTCATGTGCCTTTGCAGATTGGCGATCTGGAAGTATTGCCTATACAGGTGATGCATGGTAAATTGCCTATCCTTGGATATAAGATTGGTAAGCTGACGTATATCACGGATATGAAAACCATTGATGAGGGCGAGCTGACTTATCTGGAAGGTACAGAGTTGCTGGTTGTTAATGCCTTGCGTTTCGACAAGCCGCACCACTCTCACCAACTGATGGACGATGCCATTGCTTTTGCCCGTAAGGTGGGTGCCAAGCAAACGCTAATCATCCACGTATGTCACGATGTGGGGCTGCACGAAGAGGTGAATAAACTGCTGCCGGAGGGGATTGATCTGGCTTACGATGGACAAGAAATATATCTATAATTATGTAAAATAAGTTGCTAATTTCTTTAAAATTAGTTAATTATTGACGATATTTTAGGGGAATTTTTTGCAGGTGACGAAAATAGTCGTATCTTTGCACCGTGTGTTTTTCATAGTATTAGATTTAAGGTTAACAAAAGGTTAGGGTCACAGCGGTGACCCTTTTTTTATATCGATCTTCTGCGTTTGCCCTTATCTTTGCCAAACAGCGAACTGTAGCCTTTCATGAGTTTACGTACCAGCAGAATAGCATCTACTGCCATAAAACCATTGCTTATCAGGCTGGCAATATAGTCGCCCTTCGATACTTCGTCGCGCTTCAGGAATGTCTGGTTCCAAAGCGATGAAACCTTGTCCTTATCTTTCTGGATCTCGTCAAGCAAAGCATCCTTGCGCTCGCGAATCTCTTCGAGCGTGCAGAAATCGTTGGTTGTTTTCTTATTGTACGGCATAGTGCTTATTTACTGAGTAGCAAACCTGCCAAGAACCTAACCAGAGGTTTCTCGATCCAAGGTTTGCGGAAGATGATAAATAGAATAAACAGCAGCAGATAGAGTAGCGATATGATGAGGAAGGCCAGAGCCGTACCAATATACGTTGCCAACCAGAAGGCTAAGGCAAACGATAGGTAGGTAAGGCAAGCTGCTATCACCAATATGAACACGATAGCCAAGGCGGCAGCCGTAACCAGGCGCACCACCTTGTCTATCATATCGAGCTTAACGTACTCCGTTTGTAGCCCGAGATAGTGTTTCAGCACCTCTATCAGCTGTGCTATATTCTCAACATTCTTATCGCTCGACAGCATGGGTTACTCCTCCTCGGTTGCTGCGTCCTGAATGTCGTCAACGAGATCAACTACCTCTTTACGGCTCAGTTTGATGTTGTGCTTCTTCAGGAAGTCCTCTACTGCATCAGTGATACGAACGCGAGTGTCCTGTCCCTTTTCGGGGGCTACCAGAATACCAAGAGCTGCGCCAGCAATAGCACCGCCAAGAAATGCGCTAATGTAACCTAAACTTTTCATAATCTTACTGCTTTTAAAATTAATACTTAATACTTAGACTATTTGTCTGCAAATATACGAAAGTTTTCGGTTGTTATGCAAAAAACAGCCAATTTTTTAATAAAAAAGTTGTGTTTTGCCCGATTTAACAAACTTTATGTGGTGTTTTGGCTCGCTTTTGCACAATAATTAGTAATTTCGCACACAAAATATAGAATCAAATAAGTAATTAAAAAATAAAAATTAGGAAAAATGAAGAAGTACACTGTATTATGCGCAGGTTTGTGCATCGCATTGGCAATGACAAGTTGTAAGACTAACGAGAGTGCCTATAAGAAGGCTTACGAGAAGGCTAAGCAGTACGATACAGCTCAGCAGCAGGCTGCCCCTGTTGTTGAAACAGCTCCCGTTGTAGCTCCTGTAGAGGCTAAGCCAGCTACTGAGACCCAGGTGGTTGATAATCTCGACAACGTATCAGTACGCCAGGAGAGTGTATCGCTGATTAGTGGTAGCGGTTTGAAGGCATTCAGCGTAGTTGTTGGCTCGTTTGGTGTTCGCGCCAATGCCGAGGGCTTGATGCAGCGCTTGAAGAATGCTGGTTACGATGCCCAGATTGTTAAGAACGACGATAAGAATATGTATCGTGTCATCGCCTCTACCTTCTCTGACAAGGCTGCAGCAGCTGCAAGCCGCGATCAGATTCGTGCGTCATATCCCGATGCTTGGTTGCTGTATAACGCTCGTTAATTAGCAACATTGGCTCGTATTTTATCAATAGATTACGGTAAGAAACGTACCGGACTGGCAGTCACCGATCCTCTACAGATTATAGCTGGAGGATTGGCGACTGTTGCTACGTCAGAACTCTTCGACTACCTGAAGGCTTATATTGTCCGCGAGCAGGTAGAGATGATTGTGATTGGCGAACCACGTCAGCCTAATGGTGAACCCAGCGAGAATCTGGCACGTGTGCAGCAGTTTGTGAACCGCTGGCGCAAGGCTGTGCCCGAAGTTCCTATCCAGTATTACGACGAGCGTTTTACATCGGTACTGGCCCATCAGGCCATGCTGGATGGCGGACTTAAGAAAAAGGCTCGTCAGAATAAGGGATTGGTAGATGAGATCTCGGCTACCATCATTCTCGAAGATTTTATGCGTTCTAAGAAATAAATAGTATAATTGTAAATTATAAAATAGTAAATGATTCTGCCTATTTATATATTTGGTCAGCCTGTGCTTCGTAAGGTGGCCGAAGATATTACACCCGATTATCCTCAGTTGAAGGATTTGATTGGTGATATGTGGGAGACACTTGCTGAGTCGGAAGGTATCGGACTGGCTGCTCCTCAGATTGGTAAGCCCATCCGTCTGGTTGTGATCGACCTGGATGTGCTATCGGATGATCTGCCTGAGTATAAAGGCTTTAAGCAGGTGTTTATCAATGCTCATATCGTAGAGTACGATGAGAGTAATACCGATGTATCGGAAGAGGGGTGCTTGTCAATCCCCGCTATCCACGAGAAGGTTACTCGTCCTACCCGTATCCATGTAGAGTGGGATGATGAGAACTTTGAGCATCACGACGAGTGGATTGAGGGTTATCTGGCTCGTGTTATGCAGCATGAGTTCGACCACCTCGACGGTAAGATGTTTGTCGACCGTATCTCGCCACTTCGCAAGCAGCTCATCAAAAGTAAGTTGCGCGCCTTGACACAGGGGCGTTTCCGTTGTGGTTACAAGACCAAAGTGGCCAGAAAATAAAATGCGTCGCATTTTCCTGTTTCTGGCATTCCTGCCGTTATTGGTCCAAGCTCAGTTTAATACTGATCGCTTGGTGATGATAGGGCGCTCGGCACTCTATTACGAAGATTATGTGCTGTCGATCCAGTATTTTAATCAGGCCATCAGCATGAAACCTTGGCTCTATGAGCCTTGGTTTTTTCGTGGGGTGGCCAAATTTTATTTGGACGACTACCGTGGAGCCGAGAGTGACTGTACCGAGGCAATCGAGCGCAACCCTTATGTGGTGAGCGCTTACGAATTGCGCGGTTTGTGTCGCATTAACCAGAAGAAATATAGCGCAGCGGTGAGCGATTACGATCGTGCCCTGCGTTACGATCCTGACAATCAGGGACTTTGGCATAATCGTGTGCTCTGTTTGATTCAGGATAAGAAATACGATTTAGCTTTGGCGCAGATTGATACGATTTCGGCCCGCTGGTCGAAATATGCGCGTGCTTACTCGATGCAGGCCGAGATTTATCTGCTGCAGCAGGATACTGCCAAAGCTGTGAAATCGCTTGATAAGAGTTTGGAACTCGATCCTTACGATGGTGGCATCTGGGCCGAGAGAGCCGTGATTAGTCTGGCTCGCCAGAAGTGGAAGGAGGGCGAGGAATTCCTAACCAAGAGTATCCACCTGTTGCCCAAACACTCGGGTAACTATATTAACCGAGCATTGGCCCGATTTAATCAGAATAACCTGCGTGGCGCAATGGCCGATTACGATACAGCGCTCGATTTAGATCCAAACAATTTCTTAGGTCACTATAACCGCGGACTGTTGCGTGCTCAGGTGGGCGACGACAACCGTGGTATTGAGGACTTTGACTTTGTGCTTAAGTTGGAACCCGACAACCTGATGGCTCTGTTTAATCGTGCCTTGTTGTTAGAGCAGACGGGAAACCTGCGTGCGGCCATCCGCGACTATTCGAAGGTAATTGAGGAGTATCCTAACTTCTGGTTCGGATTGCAGCATCGCGCCTCGTGTTATCGCCGATTGGGTAATACCAAACAGGCCGAGCTTGATGAGTTCCGTATTCTGAAAGCCCAGATGGACAAGCGATATGGCAAGCAGCCACGACTCTCGAAAAAGCAGATGCGTAAGCGTAGCGATATCGATCCGGATAAGTATAACCAGCTGGTTGTGGCCGATGAGCAGGAGGTGGAGCACGAATACAAGAGCGACTATCGTGGACGTGTGCAGAACCGTAAGACTGCTGTGAGCTTGCAGCCCATGTACGGACTTACCTTTGTGCAGCCACAGAACGATGTGAAGGTTGAGAATCCATACGAAAACAGTGTGGATGCCTTTAACCAGGCTTCGGGTTCGCATACTGTTTATCTCTCGTGTGAGCAGCGTAACCTGAGTGAGGACCATATGAAGCGTACCTTTGCGTTTATCGACTCGTTAAGCAATGTCATCGATCAGACGAAAGTAACGTCGAAAGTGGCACCGTTGCTGTTGCTGCGTGCCATCGCATACGCTACCATCCAGAACTTTGATAATGCAATCGACGACCTGAGTATCTGTTTGCAGATCGACTCAACCTCGTCGCTGGCCTATTGGCAGCGCGCCGTTTGTCAGGCTAAGATTAATGAGTTTAATGCTTCTGAGGGTACCAATGTCGACCTTAAGTCGGCTAATGTGCTTGGCGATTTGTCGGATGCCATAATGTTGGCACCACATAACGCGTACCTATATTATAATAGGGGTAACCTTTACGCTATGCGTCGCGACTATCAGCGTGCTATCGCCGATTACTCGCAGGCACTTAAGCTGAATCAGGATCTGGCCGAGGCTTGGTTCAATCGTGGACTGGCCAAAATCTACGCAAAACACGTGGATGAAGGTATCGAGGACCTTTCGAAAGCTGGCGAATTAGGACTCTATCAGGCATATAGTGTCATCAAAAAGTATCGTGAAAAGTAAATTTTTCGATTAATTTGCATTAATTTGGAATAAAAGCACTATCTTTGCACGCAATTTCAAAATTCAAACATATATTGTAGATATGATGATTAACATTACATTCCCAGACGGATCTGTTCGCTCGTATGAGCAGGGCGTAACTGGTTTCCAGATTGCAGAGAGCATCTCTCCGGCTCTCGCACGCAGCGTTGTAAGCTGTGGAGTAAACGGTGAGACAGTAGAGCTGAACCGCCCTATCAATGAGGACGCTACCATCGAGCTCTACAAGTTCGACGATGAGCAGGGTAAGCATACCTTCTGGCACACATCGGCCCACTTGCTGGCCGAGGCATTGCAGGAGTTGTATCCTGGCATACAGTTCGGTTTCGGACCTGCTGTCGAGAATGGTTTCTTCTATGATGTACTGCTGAAGGACGGCGAGAGCATCAAGGAGAGCGATTTCCCAAAGATTGAGGCTAAGATGAAGGAACTGGCTGGTAAGAAAGAGCCAGTAGTTCGTCGTGAGGTACCTAAGGCCGAGGCCCTGAAGCAGTTTGCTGAGTGGGGACAGACCTATAAGTGCGAGCACATCGAGCAGGATCTTGAAGACGGTTCAATCACTACCTATACCCAGGGTAATTTCACCGATCTGTGCCGTGGTCCACACCTCGTGGATACAGGTGAGATCAAGGCCGTTAAGCTCACCTCAGTAGCAGGTGCTTTCTGGCGCGGCGATGCTAACCGCGAGCAGATGCAGCGCTTGTATGGTATCTCATTCCCAAAGAAGAAGATGCTCGACGAGTATCTTGAGATGCTGGAGGAGGCTAAGAAGCGCGACCACCGTAAGATTGGTAAGGAGATGGAACTCTTTATGTTCTCAGAGAAGGTAGGTAAGGGTCTGCCTATCTGGTTGCCAAAGGGTACCGAGCTCCGTCTGCGTCTGCAGGATCACCTGCGTAAGGTGCAGAAGCGTTTCGGCTATCAGGAGGTTATCACTCCACATATTGGTTCTAAGAACCTCTACGTTACTTCTGGTCACTATGCACACTACGGCAAGGATTCGTTCCAGCCTATCCATACCCCTGAGGAGGATGAGGAGTACATGCTGAAGCCCATGAACTGTCCTCACCACTGCGAAATCTTCGCGTGGAAGCCCCGTTCATACCGCGATCTGCCTCTGCGTATCGCTGAGTTCGGTACTGTATACCGTTATGAGCAGAGTGGTGAGCTGCACGGATTGACTCGTGTACGTTCGTTCACACAGGACGATGCCCACCTGTTCTGTCGTCCTGATCAGGTTAAGCAGGAGTTCCTGAACGTTATGGATATTATCGGTATCGTGCTTACAGCCTTCGGATTCAACTTTGAGGCTCAGATTTCTCTGCGTGATCCTAACGATCACGAGAAGTATGTAGGTACTGACGAGGACTGGGCACTGGCTGAGAAGGCTATTGTTGAGGCTTGTCAGGAGAAGGGCCTGCCCGCTAAGGTTGAATACGGCGAGGCTGCTTTCTATGGTCCTAAGCTCGACTTCATGATTAAGGACGCTATCGGTCGTCGTTGGCAGCTTGGTACTATTCAGGTTGACTACAACCTGCCTAAGCGTTTCAACCTTGAGTATACTGATGAGGACAATCAGAAGAAGACACCTGTCATGATTCACCGTGCACCATTCGGATCAATGGAGCGTTTCTGCGCTGTGCTGATCGAGCACACCAGCGGTCACTTCCCCTTGTGGTTGACACCTGATCAGGTAGCTATCCTGCCTCTGTCGGAGAAGTACAACGACTATGCTCAGGAGGTTGCCAAGAAGTTTGATATGGGTGGTGTTCGTGCTACCGTTGATATGCGTAACGAGAAACTGGGTCGTAAGATTCGCGACAACGAGTTGAAGCGTATTCCTTACATGGTTATCGTAGGTGAGAAGGAAGCTGCTGAGGGTACTGTAGCTGTACGCCCACAGGGTGGTGGCGAGCAGAGCGTTAAGACCATTCAGGAGTTCATCGACGAGGTAAATGCTCGTGTTGCTGAGATGACAAAAGACTTCTAAAGTTAAATATTTATAAATTTATTCAGATAATTAATAGTTCAGAGCTCAAAGTTCAAAGAAAATTAGTAATTTTGCAGCCGATTTCTTAAAAAGTAGTTAATGAAGAATGACAAATTGAAGAATCAGTACCGTATCAACGAACAGATCCGAGTACGTGAAGTCCGCATCGTAGGCGACGAGGGATCGTCGGTTATGTCTACGCGTGATGCACTCAACCAGGCCCGTGACATGGGAGTAGACCTCGTGGAGATTTCTCCTAATGCCAACCCGCCAGTGTGTCGTCTCATCGACTACTCCAAGTTCCTCTACCAGCAGAAGAAGCGCCAGAAGGAAATGAAGGCCAAGCAGGTAAAGGTTGAGGTGAAGGAAATTCGATTCGGACCTCAGACTGATGAGCACGACTATCAGTTCAAACTGAAGCATGCTCGTGAGTTCCTCGAAGAGGGCAACAAGGTACGTGCATACGTATTCTTCCGTGGCCGCTCTATCCTGTTCAAAGAGCAGGGCGAGGTGTTGCTGCTCCGTTTTGCTAACGACCTTGAAGAGGTTGGAAAGGTTGAGGGCATGCCATCACTCGAAGGCAAGAAGATGTTCCTCTATCTGGCTCCAAAGAAGGCTGGTTCGGCCAAGAAGAGTCAGCAGGCTCGCGACCGTGAGGCTGCTCAGCTCGAAGCTAAAGAGGCAGCAAAGCAGCAGAAAGAGGCTCAAACTGAAGAAACAGCTGAGATTCCAGCAAACGGTGGACTTCTGGGTAATGCCAAGATTAGTGCCGATGCGCTGAAGAAGCTGACTGAGAGCGAGGATTAATTAGAGATGAAAAAGAAGGTGGCGCGCCCGGTATATGCGTGGCCGCTGGATATTAATAACAATTTAAATTTTTAAAACAATGCCAAAAGTAAAGACAAACTCTGGTGCAAAGAAGAGATTCTCTTTCACTGGAACAGGTAAGGTAAAGAGACGTCATGCCTTCCACAGTCACATTCTGACAAAGAAGACCAAGAAGCAGAAGCGCAACTTGGTAGGTACAACTATCGTTGATCCTAGCAACATGAAGCAGGTTCGTGATCTGTTGTGTCTCCGTTAAACCTATTGTCTAACATTTAAAAGAAGTAAGAATTATGCCAAGATCAGTAAATCACGTTGCATCAAGAGCAAAGCGTAAGAGAATTTTGAAGCTTACCCGCGGTTACTTCGGTGCCCGCAAGAATGTTTGGACAGTAGCAAAGAACACATGGGAGAAGGGTTTGACCTACGCCTATCGTGATCGTCGCAACAAGAAGCGCAATTTCCGCAGCCTGTGGATCCAGCGTATCAACGCTGCCGCTCGCCAGGAGGGTATGAGCTACTCAGTTCTGATGGGTAACCTCGCTAAGGCAGGTATCGAGATTAACCGTAAGGTTCTCGCTGACCTCGCTATGAACAATCCCGAGGCTTTCAAGGCCATCGTAGAGAAGGTAAAGTAAATTAAACGACTTACCAAGTCTTAAAATAAAACCCCTGCCAATCGGCGGGGGTTTTACTTTTGTTAATCCTTAAACTTAAACAGATGTACAAAGCCTGTGGTTTTGAACACGTCGTACACATTAGGTTGTAGGCCATGGATGAATATTTCGCAGTGGTTGATCCAGCCCTGCTGTGCGATGTGCATCAGTATTCGCAGACCGCTCGACGATATGTATTCGAGCTGGGTGCAGTCAATTACTATTTCTTGCTCAAAGTAATCGTACAGCGGCCTAACTTCTCTTTCGGCGGCAGTTGATACCGATGTGTCCAAGCGTCCTATCAGTATCAGTGTTACCTGGCGCTCGCCTGTTTTCTCGATTTTAATTTCCATCTTTATCTCTTCTCTTTATTTTTATTTCTCGATTATTTTCTGCATGGTGAGTATGTTCTCATCATTCTTGCGTTCGTAGCTGATGTGGTCCATATAATGGCGCATCAGGTGGATACCCAATCCGCCCTCAATGCGTTGCTCAGCCTGCTGTTCAACATCCACTTCGGCTGCCTTGGTGGCATCAAAGGGCATACCTTTGTCGTGGAGTATAAATGTCAGCATCAAGTCGTTAGCTTCGGCCTCCAGTATGATATGACTTGGTTCGCGGTCGGGATAGGCGTATTTCATCACGTTCACCACAGCCTCTTCAACAGCCAGGGTAGTGTAGGTTGTTGCCGTCTCGTTCATCTCAAGGTCTTGGCAGATGCTATTCACGAATGCCGTTAGTTCAACTACTTCTTCTACATCGTTGCCTAATGTGAGGCAGCGGTGATAAAGACTGCCGTAGGCAGGTTGGGGGAGGTATCTGATAGCCATCAGCGAGATGTCGTCGTTTTGTGGCGTGTCGCCTACAAAGCTCTGAGCTGTTTCAAAGTGCTGATGTGCATATTGACGCGCATCCAAATGCAGATCGGCCAGTCGGTTGGCTCTGTTGCTGATACGATCGCGACCAAACTGCTCGTGGTTGGCTGTCTCGGCCTCGGTATAACCGTCGGTATACAAGAACAGTATCTCGTTGCGATCCATAAGTATGGTCTGATTGGTATACTCCCATTCAGGACGCAAACCCAATGGGATGTTATTATCTACATATATAAAGCGTGCCAGAGTGCCTACCAGCATAGGGGGCTCATGACCTGCATTGCTGTAGTTCAGTTGGCCTGTCTTTAAGTCGAGTACACCTAAGAAGAGGGTTACGAACATGTATGAGTCGTTGGTGTCGCATAAAGTCTTGTTCATGCGACTGATAATGTTACTGGGATCTGTATCCAGCATGGCCTCGCAACGGAACAGTGATATGGTTTCGGCCATCATCAATGCTGCTGGTACGCCCTTGCCGCTCACGTCGCCAATGCAGAAGAAAAGCTTGTCGTCGTGCATCAGGTAGTCGTATAGGTCGCCGCCAACCTCCTTAGCCGTTACTATCTCGCCGTAGATGTCAACATCGGGACGTTCGGGGTAGGGAGGGTATTTTTTGGGTAGCATCGACTGCTGAATGTGGCTGGCAATCTTCAGTTCTTGTTCTATACCTGCTTTTTGAGCAGTGGTTTTTCTTAGCTGGTCGATGTTGCGTATCAGGGCGCGACTCAGGAAGAAAATAACTATCAGGCCAAAGAACATAACAGCCAGAATGATGGCGCCAAGCACATTTCCCTGATGATTAATGATGGCCTCGGGTACTACAATCACCACTGTCCACTCGGCATATTTTACAAACGAGTAGAACAATACTGAACTCACACCATCTTTGGTAATCTTGCAACTACCGCTCTCATGGTTTCTCATGCGGTTGCCCACTTCGTCATCTGCGGTGTCGGCTGTTTGAGATGCAACCTCCTGGAAAGTAGTTTTCAGAATAAGATCCTCGTTGGGATGAATGAGATAGGTGCCATCGTTATCGAGTACAAAACTATACGACTTTTCCTTAAATCCTTTTTCAAAACGCTCGTGGTTTTGGGCATCTACGCGTTTGTGGCGCAGTCGGAGCCACTCCAGCGATACATCGGCCCCCAGCATGGCCACCTTATTACCATTCTTATCGTGAATGTGCGTCATATAAGTGGTGGTAAGCTGTTGTGATGCTGCCTGATCGAAATAAGGCGGTGTCCAATCGCCTTCCTCGCGTTCATAAGCCGTTTGGTACCAGGGGTGAGTCAGGAAATCGGGATGGTCCTCGTTCATCTGCTTACCCTTGATAACGCCATCTGAATCGCGCCAGGCGTATATCTCGAAGTAGTGTCCACGCTGTGGATAAAAGTCGGGCTCGAATATCAGACGGCAGCTCGACATGTAGTTGTTTAGCTTTACCATTTGTTCCAAATGTGCCTGCAACTTGTCGGGGTTGTCGAGGTCGTTCTCAATTACACTGGTGTTATTGATGGCTGCCACATACACATCGGACAGCACACCACGAATTTTCTCGTTGGCGTGCAGCATAATACCCTCGTAACGCGATTCAACCTCGCGTGCGGTAGAGTTGCGTGTAATGACAAACACAAAGCTCATAATGGTGGCCCACATGATAAGAAGTACCGCCATAATGATTAAGCTTAGTTTGTATGCTGATGCTTTATTCATTATTATTGCTCTTCCTCTTTTAGTCCAAATTTTGTTTTAGGATCAATGTTGGCAACAAAGGTACTGTTTTTCGGCAATATAACCAAACTTTTTTTGTTTTTTTTCTTGATTATACTGCCGAAAACATGTATTTTTGTTATTATAGATTCTTCATAGATAGCGAGATGCGCTGACGGCGATGGTCAACCTCGGTTACTTGTACCTGTACGTGTTGGTGAAGCTTGACCACGTCGAGTGGGTGAGCAATACGGCGATTGGCCATTTGTGAGATGTGTACCAAACCATCATGATGCACACCAATATCCACAAAGGCTCCAAAGTTGGTGATGTTGGTAACGATGCCGGGTAGCACCATGCCCTCAACCAAATCGTCGATGGTACTTACGTTCTTATCAAATTCGAAGGCTTCCAATTGTTGACGTGGGTCTCGACCAGGCTTTTCTAGTTCGGCCATAATATCAGTAAGGGTAGGCATACCCACGTCGGCAGTTACATAGCGGGGCAACTCCAGGGCTTCACGCTTTTCTTTGTTATGAATAAGGTCGGTTACGGTGCAGCCCTGATCTTTGGCCATCTGCTGTACAATAGGATAACTCTCAGGGTGTACAGCAGTGCCATCAAGCGGGTTCTTAGCATTGTGAATGCGTAGGAATCCTGCACATTGCTGATATGCCGATGGGCCCAATCGAGGGACCTTAAGAAGTTGGGCGCGCGAGGTAAAGGCGCCATGTTCGCGGCGGTAGTCTATGATGTTTTTGGCCAGTGTGGCACCCAGGCCGCTTACGTACATCAGCAGGTGTTGCGAGGCGGTGTTCAAATCTACACCTACCAGGTTTACACAACTTTCCACGATTTGGTCGAGTGAATGCTTCAGTTTGGTTTGGTCTACATCGTGCTGATACTGGCCCACACCAATGCTTTTGGGGTCGATTTTTACCAGTTCGGCCAAAGGATCCATCAGGCGTCGACCAATTGAAACGGCACCACGTACGGTTACATCCTCATCGGGGAATTCGTCACGAGCCACTTTCGAGGCAGAATAAACAGAGGCACCAGCTTCGGAAACAACAAAGACCTGTGGGGTGGGAGTTTTTAAGTTTTCAGATTTTGCTGTGGCGGATTTTGAATCTGCTACAACATTGTATTTGCCAGCGAGAACATCTTTTACAAAACTATCTGTTTCGCGACTAGCGGTACCATTACCGATAGAGATGGCCTCTATTTGAAATTTCTGAATCAGGCGCTGTAGGGTGATGGCGGCCTCAGTTCGCTTGTTTACAGGTGGGTGGGGCATTATTACATCGTGGTGCAGCAGGTTGCCTTGGGCATCTAGGCATACTACCTTACAACCAGTACGAAAACCAGGGTCGATACCCAATACGCGTTTCTGCCCCAATGGAGCACCTAACAGTAATTGACGTAGGTTTTCGGCAAATACGCGGATGGCTTCTTCGTCGGCCTTATCCTTGCTTTGTGCGGCAAATTCAGTCTCGATGGCAGGTTTGAGCAGTCGTTTGTAACCATCATCGATAGCCTCGGCTACCAAGCGGCCACATGGGGTGTTGCCATACACGTAATGGTACTTCAGTCGCTCCAGGGCTTCATCATCGTTGGGTGAAATGCTGATACGTAAGATTCCCTCTGATTCGCCTCGGCGCATGGCGAGCAGACGGTGGGACGAACAACGTTTTAGTGGTTCGCTCCAGTCAAAATAGTCGCTATATTTGGCTGCTTCGTCAGTATCGGCCTTGGCTTTTACTACTTTTGAGGTGATAACAGCCTGTCGGCTAAAGGCGTTACGCAGCTGTTGGCGTGATTTCTCGTTTTCGCTTACAATTTCGGCAATGATGTCCTGAGCCCCTTTGATGGCACTTTCTACACTATCCACATCGCCTTTTGCAAACTTAGCGGCAGCTGCTTCTGGATCGCGCTCGCGTTGCTTCATCAGCAGCAGAGCCAGAGGTTCCAGTCCTTGTTCGCGGGCAACTTGTGCGCGGGTGCGACGTTTTGGTTTGTAGGGTAGGTAGATGTCCTCGAGTTCGGTAGCGTCCCAGCATTGGTTAATGCGTTCTTGGAGTTCGGGTGTCATCTTATCAAGGTCGCTGATGGTTTTGATAACCGTTTCCTTGCGTTTTTGTATATCAAGCAATTTTTCGTAGCGGTCGTTGATAGCGGCTATCTGTACCTCGTCCAATCCGCCTGTACGCTCCTTGCGGTATCGGGCAATAAAGGGTATGGTGCAACCCTCGTCGAGCAAAGCTAACGTGGCTTCAACGAACTTCTGACTGATGCCTAATTGTGTGGCAATTTGACAGGAAAAAACGTTCTTTTGCATAAATATAAGTAGTAATTACGTTAATTTGTGTGCAAATATAGTGATAAATCGTGAGAAATGTGTATTTTTGCAGTTCGAAAATGAAAAGATTAATGAGAAAAGGGATAATTTTAGCGGTAATCATGCTGATTGGTACCGTTTGCAGCGTGCAAGCACAAGATAACGCCAACAGCCGACAGGCACGCCGCATTTTTAACAATGCCTACCAGCAGGTGTTTGGCGAACAGGGTGCTACGTTACACTACGACGTGAACATTACTGGCATATATAAGACGCGAGGTACCATTTGGTACAAAGGCAAGAAGAGTAAGTTCGATGAAGCGAGGATGACCTCGTGGAATGATGGCAAGTACGTGTACACCTTTAAGAAAAAGAAACGCGAGGTGGAGCTACACACAGCCAAGAACAACAAGAGTGATAAGTACTCGCAGAAGTTTAAGTTTGAGCCCGAAAACTATAACTACAGTATAGCTGAGGCCGACAATGGACTGCTGGTTACACTAAAGCTCATAAAGGGACGTAAAGGTATGAAGGAGATACACGCCTTGCTGGAGCGTAAAACCTATCACCCGATAAGCGTACGCATTAAAATCGCTTTTATATGGACTACCATTAAGATTAGCGACTTTCAGAGTGGAGGCATTACCGACGAGATGCTACGTTTCCCCAAAGAGCAGTTTATGGATTGTAAATTTGTTGACAAGCGATGATATCAGTAGAAGGACTGAAAGTTGAATTTGGCATAAAACCCTTGTTTGATGGCGCTAGTTTCGTTATTAACGACAAGGATCGCATAGCCCTTGTGGGCAAGAATGGAGCTGGTAAATCTACCATGCTCAAGATATTGTGTGGACAGCAGAAACCTACCGCGGGCACTGTTAGTGTACCTAACGATACAAAGGTGGGCTACTTGCCACAGGTTATGATTCTGCAGGACGATACCACAGTTCGTGAAGAAGCGCAGAAAGCTTTTGCCGATAACACGCGTATGAAGGAGCGCCTGGATAAGATGAATCAGGAGCTTGCCGAACGTACCGATTACGAGAGCGAGAGCTACATGCAGCTGATTGAAAAATATACTACCGAGCATGAGCGCTATATGATGATGGGTGCCGAGAACTATGAA
Source organism: Xylanibacter ruminicola (assembly GCF_900107775.1). Lineage (GTDB taxonomy): Bacteria > Bacteroidota > Bacteroidia > Bacteroidales > Bacteroidaceae > Prevotella > Prevotella ruminicola_C. The sequence goes on along the minus strand of NZ_FNRF01000004.1, from coordinate 45,313 downwards.
GCCGAGATTGAGCGTACACTTACTGGTCTGGGCTTTGAGCGTAGTGATTTTGAACGCCCCACATCAGAGTTCTCGGGTGGTTGGCGTATGCGTATTGAGTTGGCTAAGATCCTCTTGCAGAAACCCGATGTGTTGCTCCTCGACGAGCCTACCAACCATCTGGATATTGAATCAATCCAGTGGCTGGAGCAGTTCTTGGCGCAGAGTTCAAGTGCTGTTGTGCTAGTAAGTCACGACCGCGCCTTTATTAATAATGTGTCGACCCGTACACTCGAGATATCGTGTGGTAAGGTAATTGATTATAAGGTGAAGTATGATGAGTACGTGGTGTTGCGCAAGGAACGTCGCGAACAGCAGTTAAGGGCTTACGAGAATCAGCAGAAGGAAGTGGCTGAGATGAAGGCGTTTATAGAACGTTTTCGTTATCAGGCAACTAAGGCTGTGCAGGTGCAGCAGAAGGTGAAACAACTGGAGAAGATTGTGCCCATCGAGATTGATGAGGTTGATAATTCGGCCATGCACTTGAAGTTTCCTCCCTGTTTGCGCAGTGGCGATTATCCCGTGATTTGCGACGAGGTTCGCAAGGATTATGGTGCTCATACAGTGTTCGATCATGTGTCGCTTACAATCAAGCGCGGTGAGAAAGTAGCCTTTGTGGGTAAGAATGGTGAGGGTAAATCAACACTTGTGAAATGTATTATGGGTGAAATCCCTTATACGGGTAATCTGAAGGTAGGTCATAATATCCAAATAGGATATTTTGCCCAGAATCAGGCGCAATTGCTTGACGAGAACCTGACCGTGTTCCAGACCATTGACTATGTGGCCAAGGGTGAGGTGCGTTTGAAGATTAACGATATCTTAGGTGCCTTTATGTTTGGCGGCGAGGAGAGTGATAAGAAAGTGAAGGTGCTGAGTGGTGGTGAGCGTAGCCGACTGGCAATGATCCGCTTGCTGCTGGAGCCTGTAAACTTGCTGATTCTCGATGAGCCTACCAACCACTTGGATATGCCCTCGAAGGATGTGCTGAAAGAGGCTATCAAGGCCTTCGACGGTACTGCTATCATTGTGAGTCATGACCGTGAGTTCCTGGATGGACTGGTAACCAAGGTGTATGAGTTCGGGGGTGGTAAAGTACGCGAACATTTGGGTGGTATCTATGATTTCTTGAGAGCAAAAAAAATAAACGACCTGAATCAGTTGGGGGCGCAGCCGCAGATGATGCCAGCTCCTAAAACTGCAGCCAAAGCCGCCTCTGTAACTACAACATCGAGTGCATCACCATCGGCCACACCTGAGGGTGAAGCTGTACTTCAGAAAGCCCTGAGCTATGCTGAGCATAAGGAACTTCAGAAACGTAAGAACCGTTTGGAAAAGGCTGTTAAGCAGCATGAAGCCAAGATTGAGCAGCTGGAGCAGCGTCTGAAGGAATTGGATGAGTTGTTGATGCAGCCTGAAAACGCTTCGGACATGACGATGGTAACCGAGTACACCGACATTAAGCGTGACTTGGATGAAGAGGTGGAGCGCTGGGAGAAAGCAAGCGAAGAATTAGAATCATTAACACAATAAACTCTAAAAAACAATGAAAAGATTTTTGACAATGATGACAATGGCATCTGTTTCAATGATGATGATGGCTCAAACAGAGCTGGGATCAGGCTTGAACGAGGCCGACTTTAACAAGAATGTGCGTCCGGGTGACGACTTCTATGAGTATGCCTGTGGTGGTTGGATGAAGAACAACCCACTGCCAGCAGCTTATTCACGCTATGGTAGTTTCGACCGTTTGCAGGAAGATAACGACAAGCGCATTAACGGTATCCTGAAGGAGTTGCAGAGTAACACTTATGCTAAGGGTACTATCGAGCAGAAACTGAGCGATCTTTATAAGTTGGCTATGGACTCTACACGTCGTAATAAGGAAGGTGTAGCTCCCGTTATGCCACTTATTAAGAAACTTGAGGCTGCTAAAACCATTAAGCAGTTGCTGGCTATCCAGCTTGAGCAGGCTCCTTACGGCGAGCAGGAGTTCTTCTATGCAGGCTTCGGTGCCGACGAGAAGAACGCCACGCAGAACATTCTGAGTATTTATCAGAGTGGCCTGACACTCGGTCAGAAGGAGTACTACCTGGATAACGATAAGGCTACAGCCGGTATTCGCGAGGCATTCAAGAAGCACGTTGTAAAAATGTTCCAGCTGTTTGGCTTCAGCAAGAGCGCTGCTACCAAGAAAATGCAGAATATCATGAAGGTTGAGACTGCACTTGCTAAGGTTAGTAAGAGTCGTACAGAGCTGCGTGATCCTGAGGCTAACTACAACAAGATGACTCTGAAGGAGTTCGAGGCTAAGTATCCTAACCTGCCTCTGGTTAAGGTGATGAACGCCATGGGTATTGACACTAAGTATCTGCAGGAGATGGTTGTTGGTCAGCCCGACTTCCTGGAAGGTGCTAACAAGGTTGTAGGCGCTCTGAAGCCTGCTGAGTATCGTGACGTGCTGGAGTGGAGTCTTGTTGAGGGCTCGGCTAACTATCTGAACGATGCTGCCGCTGCTGAGAGCTTCGATTTTTATGGTAAGATTAAGGCTGGTCGAAAGGAGAATCATCCTCTGTGGAAGCGTAGTACTGGTCAGGTAGAGCGTGTGATGGGTGAGGCTCTTGGTAAGATTTATGCCGAGAAGTATTTTCCCGAGGCTGCTAAGCAGCGCATGCTTACCCTGATTAAGAACCTGCAGATTGCTCTTGGCGAGCGTATCGCAGCCCAGGATTGGATGGACGACAGCACTAAGGTTAATGCTCTGCTGAAGTTGAATACTTTCTATGTAAAGGTGGGTTATCCTGATAAGTGGACCGACATCTCTAAGTTGGAGATTGATCCTGCTAAATCTTTTTACGATAATATGCAGGCTTGTGCTAAGTTCTGGAACGCTCATAACATCGAGCATACAGTAGGTAAGCCCGTGGATCGCGACGATTGGCATATGACACCACAGACAGTGAACGCTTACTATAATCCAACTACCAATGAGATCTGTTTCCCCGCAGGTATCCTGCAGTATCCATTCTTTGATATGACTGCCGACGACGCCTTTAACTATGGTGCTATCGGTGTGGTTATCGGTCATGAGATGACCCACGGATTTGATGATCAGGGACGTCAGTTTGATAAGGATGGAAATATGCATGATTGGTGGAAAGAAGCTGATGGAAAGAACTTTACAGAGCGTACTGACAAGTATGCCGATTTCTTCAGTGCAATCAAGGTTCTTCCAGACCTGAATGGTAACGGTCGTCTGACACTGGGTGAGAACCTGGCCGACCACGGTGGTCTGCAGGTAGCATGGGCTGCTTATAAGAACGCTACCAAGCGCAATCCTCTTGGCGAGAAGAACGGTCTGACAGCCGATCAGCGTTTCTTCCACGCTTATGCAGGTGTATGGGCTGGTAACATTACTGAGGCCGAAATCCGCAACCGTACCAAGAGCGATCCTCACTCATTGGGCCGTTGGCGTGTAAATGGTGCTCTGCCTCACATCGACGCCTGGTACGAGGCCTTTGGTGTGAAAGAGGGCGATAAGATGTTTATTCCTAAGCAGGAACGCCTCGAATTGTGGTAAAATACATCAAAAAAAATAGATTTTTGCCGTCGTAAATGTAAATTTACGGCGGTTTTTTTTGTTTGATTCATTTTTTTATTTAACTTTGCACCTAACTTAAGTTAAAATTCCAACAACGATGAACGATATTACACAAAACCCAGATCGAATAAGTCGAGGTGCCGAACCGCTTTATCGTGAGCACTCTGAACAGCAACCTCAGTATCAGCAAGCCATGCAGGCCAATACGGCTAATGGTATCCAATGTCCTCATTGTGGCGCACTCAACGAAGCCGAAGCACTTTTCTGTGCCTCGTGTGGCGAGCCTATCGGTATGGCCACCTGTCCCTATTGTGGGGCAGCTGTCGATGCCGACGCCGACTTCTGCGAGAGTTGTCGTCACTATATCCGTAAGGATGTGTGCTCATTCTGTGGCGCCTATCTGCATGGTGCCGAGGCCTACTGCCCTGAGTGTGGTAATCCGGTGGGTGGTATCGATTGTCCTGTTTGTGGAACCCATAATGATTTCTCGTTCTGCAAACAGTGTGGTACAGCTCTTACCGAAGAGGCCCGTCTAATGAAGGAGAAGGTGTTGGAGATGCCTGAGTACCAGCAGATGCAGAAACTGGCCGAAGAGTTGCAGAAGTTGGATTTGGAGATGCCTTATGTCACAGAACAGGATAAGGAGCGCGACCGTAAGAGTCAGGAGCTGCGCCAGCGCGTACTCATGCTGTTGGCTCAGGATCGTGGTTTGGATCGTGTAGATGCCAACCTGGCCGACCATAAGGTGATGAGTAAAGACGAATACGACAAGAAGAAGCAGGAACGTATGGATATGCTGTCGCGACTGTTAGACCAGATGGCGCAGTTGCCCCAGGAAAAGCCTGCTCAGGTGCGTAACTATGCTATGGCCTGCAAGCCTCAGGGGGTACGTCTGGCTTGGCAGTGCAACTTTAAGCACGCCCTCCACTCAAGTCCATGCGGATGTGCCAAGCCGCAGATGGGCGGAAAATGGATTATACTTGGTAAGGGAACAAGAAAAGAAATTAAAGACGATATCTAATGAGTACGGATCGAACTCCACAGAATAAAGTTAACGGAAACGAAGAGGTGAACGTCGATAAGACCGTACGTGCAACCAACTTTGATTTCCCACAGAATACTCCTTCAAAGGGTGAGGAGCCCGACAAACCGCTTGATGGCACCATCCGCATCGATATGCCAAAGATGGAGGCCCCCAAACCTGCAGCTCCCAAGCCACTTGATGGTACTGTACGTGCACCTGGTCTCAATCAGCCAATTGCACCCCGACCTGCAGCTCCACGTCCCACTGCCCCTAAAGCATTGGACGGCACCGTGCGTGCACCCGGCCTTAATCAGCCGATTACACCACAATCAGCTGCTCCACGTCCAGCTGCTCCTAAGGCATTGGATGGAACCGTACGTGCCCCTGGTATTAACCAGCCCATTGCGCCACAGCCCGTTACCCCACAGCCTGCTGCACCTAAACCTGCAGCACCATCAATGGGTAGTACCGTTCGTGGTGCCCAGCCCCAGCCTCAAGCACAGGCTCAGGTTCGTCCCAACGTCAACATCTCGATTATCTCATCGGCTGGAAATACCGACCGAGCTAAGAAACAGCGCTTGCAGCGTAACCTGATTGATGAGAATATCTACACGCTGAAAGGACAGGAGTACCGTCGTGTATCGGTACTGAGCGAGAATACAGGTGAGGCCGAGGTTTTCCTGGTTGAGAAAGACAACAAGGAATATGTACTGAAAGTATACTATCCCAACTTCGATGTGAACCGTAAGATATTGCAGACGGTACTGAACTTCGACTTTGAGATGGTTGTAAAGGTATACGACTTTGGTAAGACCTATGTGGAAGGTAAGCACCGTTACTATGAGTTGATGGAGTACCTGCAGGGTGGCTCGATGGCCGAGTACAATCTGGGGGGCGATATGACCAAGTTCCGTCGTATAGCTCTGCAGAGTGCCGCTGCCTTGGCTTACTGTCATCAGCTCAGAATTCTGCATAAGGATATCAAACCTGGCAACTTCTTCTTCCGTGATAAGGACCATAACGAATTGGTTCTGGGCGACTTTGGTATTTCGAGTATGCTGGAGGAAGATGGAAAGTCGCATAAAACCACGCAGGCTCGTACACCTATCTATGCGGCACCTGAAATGTATGCCGACGTAATTGATGGTGTGGTAGAGATTTCGCCTAAGGCCGACTACTACTCTTTGGGTATCAGTTTGATGACGCTTTGGTTAGGCGAGAGTCCGATGAGTACCAACGAGCGTGTGATGATGCGCCAGAAGAATGAGGGCCGCATACCACGCATGAACGAGTTGCCAGAGCGTATCAAGTTACTGGTAATGGGTCTTACGGTGGTTAACCCCATCAACCGTTGGGGGTATGAGCAGGTTGAGCAATGGTTCTTAGGCGAGAGTCCGAAGGTCGACCTGTCATCACCATTCCTGAAGTATCAGAGTTTCGTTGTCGATCCAGAGCGTAACCTGGTGGCCGAGAACGTACAGGAACTGGTGCCTATGCTGCTGGCCAACGAGCGATTGGCTATCGGCTATCTGTATAACGGACGTATCACCCAGTGGTTGGATGCTTGTGGAAACAACAAGCTGAGCACCATTGTAAAAGATATCATTTCCAAGAAATATCCTATCGATCAGCGTGCCGGTCTGATGGCGTCGTTGTACGCTATGGACCCAGCCTATCCTTATAAGGATGTGCGTGGTACTAACTGTGAGGATATCCATGCGGTATGTATCTCGCTGCTGAGTAATCAGGACGAGTATGCCATATCGTTGGCTGCACCGAACGATAACTTCTACCTTTATGTTGAAACCCACACGGGTTGCGATATCGACCGTTTGCGTTCATACTTTAAGGATGTAGACCATAACAACAAGGAGCAGGTTCGTGTGGCTATCATGAAGATTGTGCTTGAGGTGGATCCTGAGATACCATTTATGGTAAAGCATCCATCGGCTGGCATTAATGATATTGTGAGTGCCTTTGGTCATGATGATATTACCGAAGACGAGTGGCATAGTCTGACCGACGGACGACTGCTGGCCTGGATGTATAGTCATGAGGACCAGATGGCGTGCGAGAGTCTGCGCATTATGACGCTGGATCAGTCGTACTCACGAAACCTGGCTTATAAGGTTCTTTATAATCTGAATCGCGAATCGGCTTACGATTTGGCCGGGGCCTTTACTCCTATGCAGGTGGGCGAACTGCTCAACGAGCGTTTGCATAAGGCACAGAACCTGTCCGAAAAGGAGTTTGATGAGGAGATGAAGGACTTCACAGAGCTTGACGGACGTTTTGCTTACTATGCCCAGCTGCACGGCTGGACCGAGATGTACAACGAGCATAAGCGCTGCTTTGACTTTAAGAGCGATGAGAATACAGAACGTATGGGTGCTTACGATGTGAAGACGGCCGTTTACCGTTTCTGTCGTATCTTGGGCGTTACACCAACCTATATGATGGGCGACGGTATTGAATATGCCGACGGTCGTAACCTGCAGGCAAAGAAGATGCAGGCGTTCCGCAACGAAATCCGTAACGGCTCGATGGGGCAGTGGATGTCTGTTTTCTATCACGAAGATCCCAATGCCGACTTTACGGTAGAGTACTCGTATGAGCACGCTGTAGAGGACTGGCTGATGGCGATGGGTAAAATCGATCCATCGCAGCGTTATTATAAGCGCTTTATCGATGCCCGCGACGAAACCCAGCGCCGTGTAGCCTTTGTAAAGGACAGTTGGAAGCGCGCCAAGACCAAGGAGAAGATCTGGCGCACAGCCTTCTATACCCTGAGCGGTATCTGGTTGATATTTGTACTGATATTCGGTGTTACCAATCCTGAGTATATCCTGACGCATACCTTTATCAGTATCGGTCTGCCTCTTGGCGGTATGACAGGTGTGATTGTGGCCACCCGCTCATTCTTCAAGGGCTACGACTTTATGTTCTCGTTCCTGTGGGGACTGGTGGGCGCGTTTACGTGTTTTATACCTATTATTATATTAAAGTATATTGGCGCATCTCACCCCATGCTGTTTAATATCGCCATTATTGTTATCACGCTTATCTACATGCTGGTTTGTCACCTCACAGATTTCCGTGGTAATGAGAAGGCCGACAGCCGACTGATATCCGAGGTGCTCGAAAACGATATGAAATCGAACTTGATAGAGCCGTTGTACTACACCTTCAAGGCCCGTTCGTATAAGTTTAAAGGCTCTAAGTTCGGTTTGCTCAACGATGTAACCGATCAGGTTCGTTCTATCACCGGCGAGAGTGTGCTGCACTATGTGCTGTGGAGCTTGCTGATGCTGGTATTCGTGGTATCGTTTGTGGTATTCAGCCCATCGATGCTGAACATTGCCAATCCTAACAGTCACATGAAGGAGGCCCCTAAAAGTATTATTAAGAAAATAGATAGAGACGCATAATATAAAATGGTTTGTCAGAATTGTCATAAAGAAAACAGAAGCAAAGCAAAGTTCTGCAAGTGGTGCGGACAGCAGCTTGTTACTACTGACTTGCTTGATAAGCTGGTTGGCCTCGACGAGGTGAAAAACCAGCTCAAGACCATCGTCGATACCTATACGTTTCTGCGCTCTCGCAAGGATATCTCTAAAGCCCGTATCTCGCTCAATGCCATTGTGATTGGTGATACTGGTACGGGTAAGACTGCACTAGCTGAGATCCTGCGCGATTATTTCTATCAGCATAAAATTATCGAGAAACCACAGCTGATGATGGTAGATGCCGTAGATTACCAGCGATTCGTCGACAAATGGGATGAAAATATCAAGAAAGCAAAGAATGGTATATTGTTCTTCGACAATGTGCAGAAGTTGTTGCCCGATAAGTACTCTAACCAGGTGAACCCGCTCGACAAACTGTTTGTTGAGATGGACAAATGGGAGGATAACCCCATTGTGATTATATCCGGACTCTCAAAGGGTTTGGAGGACTTCCTGGAGAGCAACCCAGCCGTAGCCAACCGTTTCAAGTATACCTTCCGTATGACCACACCAAACTTTCAGGAACTTACAGAGATATGTAAGCTGAACCTGCAGCTCAAGTATGGCATACAGGAGTTCTCGCCCGAAGCTGATAAACAGTTGTTGCGTTTCTTTAAATATCAGGTGAAGATTAAGGACGAGACCTTTGGTAACGGACACTTGGCCAATAAAACTGCCGAGAATATCTTTACCCAATACATCAGTCGTGGCGCCAATGCTACAAAGGTAGAGTTGAGCGACATAACGGGATATGTACCCGAGGAGCGATCGATGGAGGATATCCTGCGCGATCTGGACAGCTACATCGGTATGGACGAGGTAAAGGCTGCTGTAAAAGAGATGGCCTACTCGGTACAGAATGCCATGCAGCGTGCCGAGCGTGGACTTGGCGAGCAGGAGAAAATGTCGATGCACATTATTCTTACTGGTAACCCAGGTACGGGTAAAACCACTATTGCCCGTAAGTTGGGCGAAATCCTGGCTGCCATCGGCTATCTGGATAGCGGACATGTAGTAGAGGTGGATCGTGCCAAGATGGTAAGTCAGTATCAGGGCGAAACCCCCAAGGTGGTTGATGCCCTTTGCGATAAGGCCAAGGGCGGTATCCTGTTTGTGGATGAGGCCTATACCTTGGCGCCTGTGAGTGCGTCGGGCGATCGTGATGCTCAGGGCGCTCAGGCTTTGGAGAAACTGATGAAACGTATGGAGGACGATCGCGGACAGTTTATCGTGATTGCCGCTGGTTATCGCACGGAGATGGAGAACCTGTTCCGTGTGAACCCAGGTTTCCGCAGCCGTTTCAATTACTTCCTCGATATCAAGGACTACTCGCCAGCCGAGCTGTTCGAGATTATGCAGGTATTTGCCAAGCAGAAGAAGTATATCTTCTCGCCGGACGCACAGGCACTTACTCAGAAGATGATCAAGGAGATGTACGACTCGCGCGACAAGGACTTTGCCAATGGTCGTACCATGCGTACGCTCTTCGACCAGATTTGCAAGAAGCAGGCGCAGCGCCTGCAGGGTGCAAATATTTCTGCGATGAGCAACGAGGAGCTCATGACCATCGTACGCGACGATATCCCATACGATGCACCACAGACCGTAAGCGTCGACGACTGTCTGAAGAAACTCGACGGTCTGGTTGGTCTCTCGGGTGTGAAGAAGGAGATTGCCAACCTGGCAGCCTTCCTGAATCTGCAGATTGCACGTGGCGAAACCAACACCTTCCAGGGCAAGCACTATGTGTTTACCGGTAACCCTGGTACGGGTAAAACCACAGTAGCCCGTATCATGGCCGATATCTTTAAGACGTTGGGTGTTGTGGCTCGCGGACAATTGGTTGAGGCCGACCGCTCTAAACTGGTGGCAGGCTTCTCGGGTCAGACAGCCATCAAGACCAACCAACTGGTTGATCAAGCCATGGGCGGTGTACTGTTTATCGACGAGGCTTATACACTGAAGTCGAACGATGGCGACAGCTTTGGTGCTGAGGCTATCGACACGCTGCTGAAACGCTTGGAGGATGATCGTGGCAAGTTTATCTGTATCGTGGCTGGTTATACCGACCAGATGCACGACTTTATCGATACCAACCCTGGCTTGAAGAGTCGCTTTACACAAACTATTCACTTCGACGACTATACGCCCGACGAGCTTACGGAGATCTTCCTGCATCTCGCATCTGGCAAGAACTTCACCGTCGACGAGGAGACCAAGGCGGCTATCCACCGTATGTTCGAGCAGCTCTATCTGCGTCGCGACAAGAACTTTGGTAATGCCCGTGAGGCACGTCGCATCTTCAACGAGGCTGTTGAGCGACAGAGTCAGCGTCTGGTAAAGCAGATGACCAGTCCCGACTTCAAGGAGAGCGACATGTTTGCGCTCACCACCGCAGATCTTCCTCTGTCGCAGGGCGAGACCGCACGTCCGCTCGACGTGGTGCTCAACGAGCTCGAGGAGTTCATTGGTATGCGCTCAGTCAAGGATTCTATCCGTCGCTTGGCCGTACAGAGCATGTTCATGAAGCAGCGTGCTGCTATGGGTGCTGGTAGTGTTCAGCAGATGTCGATGAACTTTGTGCTTACGGGTAATCCGGGTACAGGTAAAACATCTATTGCCCGCAAGATGGGTGAGATACTTCAGGCCATGGACATCCTGCCCACATCGCGTGTCATCGAGGCCAGTCGTGCTACGTTGGTTGGTAAGTACATGGGCGAAACACCAAAGATTGTAAACAGCATGTGCGATAAGGCCATGGGTGGTATCCTGTTCATCGACGAGGCTTACACCCTGAGCGATGGCGGCGATATGTACGGCAAGGAGGCTATCGACACGCTGATGAAACGTATGGAGGACGATCGCGGTAAGTTCGTGGTTATCGCTGCAGGCTATAAGGATAAGATGGAGGAGTTCATGATGATGAACGCCGGACTGGCCAGCCGATTCACCCACAAGTTGCACATCGACGACTACGATCCTGATGAGCTGCTGGCTATTTACAAGCACATGGCCCAGAAGGAGCAGTATCAGTTTACGCCTGAGGCTGAGCTTAAGGCACTCGACAAGATCTATAAGATGGTTCTTACCAAGACCGAGTCGTGGGGTAATGCCCGTGAGATGCGCAACCTGCTCGATTCTACCATCCAGCACTTGTCGGAGCGTGTATCAGCGTTGCCGGCCGATCAGGTTACAAAGGAAACATATCAGATTATACTACCAGAAGATATTTAACGAAATATGATTATTTGTCCAGCTTGTAAAGAAGAAATAGAAGACGATTCACATTACTGCGACCAATGTGGACAGCAGTTGCTGTTCTGTAAGCAGTGCGGTCATGTGGGGCTTGGACGTCGTTGCACACGTTGCGGCGGCATGATGGCTTTGCCTGCAGGTAGCATGGCAGCAGCCAATGCCGGAGCAAATCCCATGGCTACTCCCATGGGCAACCCGATGGCTAATCCGATGGGTAGACCTACCGCTAATCCTGGGGTAGGGGCAGCTGTGCGCCCTGGTGTTAACATCAGCGTTACACCAAGTGCCTCAGTATCTCGCGCCGCAAATGTACCACCAGCACAACAACAGCAGCAGCCTGTATCACCACGCACATCCAATGCGCAGAACATTGCTGCCAGCATATCGGTAGGTCCTGCTATCTCTATAGCTCAGGCAGGTGCTGGGCGTTCAAGCATGCCGATGATGACGTTGGTTAACGAAAGTCTCAATATACGTATCACAGCTATGAACGGTGCCATTATCGGTCGCCGTAAGGGTCCGTACATTCAGTTCTTCGAGCAGAATTCGTACGTATCGGGTATTCATGCCCAGCTCAAGTACAAATCAGGCGCAGGTTGGTTTGTTATCGATATGAACTCGTCAAACGGTACCAGGATTAATCAGAATCCTATTCAGCCTGAGACTGAGAACCCGTTGAAGAATGGCGACGTGCTGTCGATTGCCAACGTCAACCTTCAAGTAGTAATAAGATAGTAATATTTAAAAACAATGATAACAATACACATGACAGCAGCCAGTAAAGTAGGCTGCGTGCGTAGTCAGAACGAAGACATGGTGCTGCTTGGCAGTCATTTCGTGAGGAATGATGCTTTTAGCACACGCGTAGACCTGACCAATAGTGACCGTTATATCATGGCTGTGGCCGATGGTATGGGGGGGCATAATCGTGGCGATGTGGCCAGTAGCGATGCACTGCATAACCTGGAGTTCTATTTTCACGATCTGCCCACAGGTCTTAGCCCCGAATCCCTCAAGGATAAGTTTGAGGATTGGTTAGACTCCATCAACAACATCATTGATTCAAAGGGTCGCTCCGACGAGCAGTATAAAGGTATGGGTACCACATTGGTGGGCTTGGCTTTCTACGAGGGCAAGTTCTATACACTGAACTGTGGCGACAGTCGCTTGTATCGTTTCCGCGATGGCGACCTTACCCAGCTTACATCCGATCACTCGCTCAGTAACATGCTCGGCTCTTCGCAGCATTCTAACGTTATCACTAACTGTATCGGTGGCGGTGCTACAAGCTCGTTTATCGATATCGTGAACATAACCGACGATATCAAGGAGGGCGATGTTTACATGCTGTGCAGCGACGGCCTGACCGATATGTTGCCCGATTCTATTATCTACACACTTCTTGCCGAAGGTTCTGACGCCAATAACCTCTGCGATGCCGCTGTGGCTGCTGGAGGCTTGGACAACGTGTCGTGCTGTGTGTTGCAATTCTAAAAAAGAGAGGAAAAATAAGAAATGCCACTAAGATTACCAGACAGACTGCCCGCTATTGATATTCTGAAGAACGAGAATATCTTTGTGATGGATAACTCGCGGGCAACAACACAGGATATCCGTCCGCTGAAGATTGTGATTCTGAACCTGATGCCTCTGAAGATAACCACAGAGACCGATCTGGTTAGATTGCTTTCAAACACACCATTGCAGATGGAGATTAACTTTATGAAGTTAAAGAGTCATACCCCTAAGAACACGCCGATTGAGCACATGATGATGTTCTATCGCGACTTTGAGTCGATGCGCAACGAGAAGTTTGATGGTATGATTATTACAGGTGCGCCTGTAGAGACGATGGACTTTGAAGATGTAACCTACTGGGACGAGATTACCGATATCTTTGCATGGGCCAAAACCCACGTCACCAGTACCTTATATATATGTTGGGCTGCTCAGGCCGGTCTTTATTACCATTATGGTGTGCCCAAATACCCCTTGGAAAAGAAGATGTTCGGCATCTTCCCTCAGATACCTGTAGATACCAAACTGCCCATCTTCCGTGGGTTCGACGATGTGTTTATGATGCCTCACAGTCGTCATACCGAGATACATCGCGAGGATATTTTGGCCAACCCTGAGCTTACGCTGCTGGCCGAATCGCCCGAGAGTGGTGTCAGCATGGTGATGGCTCGCGGTGGTCGTGAGTTCTTCATTACCGGTCACTTGGAGTATGCGCCAAACACACTCGACAATGAGTATAAGCGTGATCGTGGTATCCGCGACGATGTGGATATGCCAAAGAATTACTATCGCAATGATAATCCTGATAACGCCCCAGTAGTAACCTGGCGTGCACATGCCAACCTGCTGTACAACAACTGGATAAACTATTACGTTTATCAGGAAACACCGTATAATATCGACGAAATTAAGTAAGCTTAGTGACTGCATTAGAACTTTTAGCTCCAGCCAAGAATTTGGCATGCGGCATAGCAGCCATCGATCATGGTGCCGATGCCGTTTATATCGGTGCGCCCAAGTTTGGCGCCCGTGCAGCCGTAGGCAACAGTATCGACGATATTCGTCAACTTTGTGATTATGCCCATCAGTTTGGCGCCAGAATCTATGTTACGCTCAACACTATTGTGTATGATCATGAGCTCGACGAGGCGCAGAAACTGATTAACCAGCTGGCCGGGATTGGTGTTGATGCCATCCTGGTGCAGGATATGGGCTTGCTGCAGTTTATGCAGGATAAGCCTTTCGAGATTCACGCTTCTACGCAGACCGATAACCGCACTGCCGACAAGGTACGTTGGCTCAAGCAGGTAGGTTTTTCGCGTGCCGTTCTGGCGCGTGAGCTCTCGGCCGAAGAGATTGCCGAGATTCATCGCGAGGTGCCTGATATCGAACTCGAGGTGTTTGTGCACGGTGCTTTGTGCGTCAGCTATTCGGGCATCTGCTATGCATCACAGCACTGTTTCCAGCGTAGCGCCAACCGTGGTGAGTGTGCCCAGTTCTGTCGCATGCGTTTCTCGTTGGTCGATGCTGATGGGGTAGAGATTGAACACGAGCGTTACCTGCTCTCGCTCAAGGATATGAACCAGAGCGATAATCTGGATAAACTCATTGAGGCGGGTGCCGTATCGTTTAAGATCGAGGGGCGCCTGAAGGATGTTACTTACGTTAAGAACGTTACCGCTGCCTATAGCGAGCGCCTTAACGCCTTTATCCGTAAGCATGCCGATCAGTATTGTCGTGCGTCGAAGGGCCGTTGCGAATATACGTTTACGCCCAATCTCAATCGTACGTTTAACCGCGGCTACACCACTTACTTTATGAACGGTCGTCAGCCCAATATCGCCTCGTTCGATACACCAAAGGCTGTGGGCGAGTTTGTGGGTAAGGTTAAGGAGATTCGTCACGATAGCTTTAATGTGGCCGGTACCGCCAGCTTTGCTAATGGCGACGGCTTGTGCTTCCTGAATCAGGACCGCCAGTTCGAAGGTTTTCGTGCTAACCGTGTGGTGGGTAACCGCATCTATCCTTTTAAGATGCCTGCCGGTTTGCGCCCGGGCATGTCGCTCTATCGTAACAACGATCAAGAGTTCGAGCGTATTCTCTCTAAGCCCAGCGCTACGCGTAAGATTCCTGTAAGCATAGCCTTGCGTGCTGTGGCTGATGGTTTTGAGTTAAGTGCCGATGGTGTAACGGTACATTTTGCGGCCGAGCACCAGATAGCCCAGAAGTCGCCTCGCGAGAATCTGGTTCGTCAGCTCTCAAAGCTGGGCGATACCATCTATGAGTGTCAGGAGGTGAACGTACCCGATGATTTTAATTATTTCATCCCCAACAGTCAGCTCACCGATATGCGCCGCCAGTTGGCCGAGGCCCTTGTGCAGCCCCAGCGCCAGGTAAAGCAGGCCAAGGTGGGTGCTAATCCAGGTGTAGACAAGCTGAGTTATCAGAATAACATCTCCAACCGTCAGTCGGCAGCCTTCTATGGTACCGATGAGCTTTCGGCCTATGAGCTGAAAGGTGGCAACGGACCTATCATGCAGTGCCGTCATTGCATCCGTTATTCGTTGGGCTACTGTGTAAAGCGTGGCGGCAAGCGCCCCACATGGCACGAACCGCTTTCTCT
The DNA here is from genome assembly GCF_900107775.1 of Xylanibacter ruminicola. Taxonomy (GTDB): domain Bacteria; phylum Bacteroidota; class Bacteroidia; order Bacteroidales; family Bacteroidaceae; genus Prevotella; species Prevotella ruminicola_C. Next base: position 29,747 of record NZ_FNRF01000004.1, on the reverse strand, counting down.
CGTATTAGGCGATGGACGCCGTTTCCGTCTTGAGTTTGATTGTCAACATTGTCAGATGAACGTCTATGCGTCGACTCGTTAGTCTCCTGTTCGTCTCCATCCTGTTATGTGGCTGCTATAACCGTGGCCCCATCACACCCGATGCCTGGGATCTGACCGAGCAGCAGCTCGACTCAATCTCGTTCTACACCACCCATCATTACACCCAGAACTACAATTTTGTGGTAACGGGCGATTCGCTGGTGGTGGTTGAGCAGCAGCCCGAGGATATGTCGGTGCCCGATGTGGTAACGTTCGAGCTCGAGTCGATGGGCGAGGAGATGAAGAAGGATTCTATTACTCTGCGCCGCAACGAACATGTGGTGGTGGCCGATATCAAGACGGTACCCACCGATACCATCGATTCCATTTGGGTAAAGGTGGCACGCGATCAGCTTACCTTTGGATGGGTACACGAAAACGAACTTCTCTCAAAGGTGTCGCCTGATGATCCTATCAGTCAGTTTATCGATTACTTCTCTGATAAGCACCTGTTGGTGTTTATGGCCTTCTGCGTACTCACGGGTGCCGCTTATGGTTTGCGCCGCCTGATGCGTAAGGGTTGTAAGATTGTGCATTTTAATGATATCGCCTCGTTCTATCCCACAGCGCTCTGTCTGCTCATAGCCTCGTCGGCAGTGCTGTATAGTAGCATCCAGCTGTTTGCCCCCGAAACCTGGCGACATTTCTATTATCATCCCTCGCTCAATCCGTTTGCGTTGCCGTTCTGGCTGGGCGTATTCATTTCGTCGGTATGGGCGCTCATTATCTGGTCGTTAGCAACCATCGATGATGTGTACCACCGTTTGCCCCTGGGTGAGGCCATCATGTATCTGGTAGGTTTGGCAGCTGTTTGTGCTGTTATCTACGTGGTGTTCAGCATCACTACCTTGTATTATGTGGGCTATCCGTTGCTGATAGCTTACTTCTACTTCGCCATCAAACGCCTGAAGCTTTAAACCAGCATTAGGTCGCTCATAATCATATCGCTTACAAAGAGTCCTTCTTTTGTGAGCGATATTTTTTGGTCGGTTAGTTTCAGCAATCCCGCCTCCAGATGGCGCTGGGCGTTTTTCAGACAGTAGGTGCGCTGTTGGTCGGTCAGCGTGCTCAGGTCCAAGCCTTCGCAAGTGCGCAGGGCCACGGTCACGGCATCGTTATAGCGTGTGTCCTCGTCTAGCGTCTCTGCCTCAAAACATCGCTCGCCTTGTTCCATAGCGGTGATGTACTGCTGGATATCGGCCACGTTCCAGCTGCGTGTTTGGATGTCGAACGAGTGGGCGGCGGCACCGATACCGATATACGGTATGCCTTTCCAGTAGCTGCTGTTATGGCGCGAACGATAGCCCGGATGGGCAAAGTTTGATATCTCGTAATGCTCATAACCTGCTGATTCCAAGCTGTTTATTAATGTAAAGTACATCTTTCGCTCTAACTCCTCGTCAATCTCGGCCACCTTGCCTTGCTCTAATAACCGGTAGAGTGGGGTGCCCTCTTCGTACATCAGACAGTAGGTAGAGATATGCTCCACGTTCAGCTGCAGCGCCTCGTCGATATCCGCCTGCCATTCTTCAAGTGTCTGGTTGGGAAAGCCGTACATCAGGTCGATGCTGATATTCTGGAATCCCGCCTGGCGCAAGGTTTCCACAGCCTGATGTACCTGGGTTGATGAGTGACGGCGACGCAGAAAATGCAGCCGTTCATCGTTAAATGTCTGTGCGCCCATGCTCACGCGGTTGATGGGCATTTGCTGCAGGGCGGCAGCCAATTCGGGTGTCACGTCATCCGGATTCACCTCGATGGTCACTTCGGCATCGTCGGCTACCGTATACACCTTATATATATATAGGAAGATTTTCTGCAGTTGCGCGATCGACAGTTGACTGGGTGTGCCGCCGCCAAGATAGATGGTACCGATACGTTCGCCCTCGGTCTGTGGGCGGGTGCTCATCTCCTGGCAAATGGCATCAACATACCGTTCGCGAAGCGCCAGCCCCGTGGTAGAATAGAAGCCGCAGTACACACATCGGCTGCTACAAAACGGAATATGTACGTATAAACCTGCCATTTTGGGCGCAAAATTACTAATTTAGTTTAATATTTAAAAGAATCTTTTGGTGTTTTCTCAAAAAATCAGTAATTTAGTGCCCGATAAATTAGTATTCACCTAAAACTGAAACGATATGAAAGTATATCAAACTAACGAAATCAAAAACATTGCACTCATTGGCAGTGCGGGTAGCGGCAAGACAACTCTTGCCGAAAGTATGGTCTACGAAGCAGGCATCATCAAGCGCCGCGGTTCTGTAGAGAGTAAGAACACCATGAGCGACTACTTCCCTGTTGAGCAGGAATATGGCTACTCGGTGTTCTCAACTGTTTTTCATGTAGAATGGAACAACAAGAAGCTTAACATCATCGACTGCCCAGGTTCTGATGACTTCGTAGGTGGTTCTATTACTGCTATGAACGTAACCGATCAGGCTGTTATTCTTATCAACGGTCAGTATGGCCCCGAGGTAGGGACGATGAATGCCTTCCGCAATACCGAGAAACTCAAGAAACCCGTTATCTTCCTGGTTAACCAGCTGGATCGCGAGAACTGCGACTTCGATCAGATTCTCAATCAGCTCAAGGAGATCTACGGTCCTAACTGTGTTCCCGTTCAGTATCCTATCGCCACAGGTCCTGGCTTCAATGCTGTTATCGATGTGCTCCTGATGAAGAAGTACTCTTGGAAACCCGAGGGTGGTGCTCCTATCATCGAGGATATCCCAGCAGATCAGCTGGAGAAGGCTAAGGAGATGAAGACAAAGCTGGTTGAGGCTGCTGCCGCTGGCGACGATACACTGATGGAGAAGTTCTTTGAGAGCGAGGACCTGAGCGAGGACGAGATGCGTGAGGGTATCCGTAAGGGTATGGTAACACGCAGTATATTCCCTGTATTCTGCGTTTGTGCAGGTAAGGACATGGGTGTTCGCCGCTTGATGGAGTTCTTGGGTAACGTGGTTCCTTTTGTAAGCGATATGCCTGTTATCCAGAATGCTGCAGGTCAGGATGTTCCTGCCGACGCTAGCGCACCAACATCACTCTATTTCTTCAAGACAGGTGTTGAGCCCCATATTGGCGAGGTATCTTACTTCAAGGTAATGAGCGGTACCGTTAAGAGCGGCGACGACTTTACCAATGCCGATCGTGGTTCAAAGGAGCGCATGGGTACTATCTACGCTTGTGCCGGTGCCAACCGTATTCAGGTTGATCAGCTGGTAGCTGGCGATATCGGTTGTACCGTTAAGCTCAAGGATGTAAAGACTGGTAACACCTTGAATGGTAAGGATGTCGAGAATAAGTTCAACTTCATTAAGTATCCTAACTCTAAGTTCTCTCGTGCCATCAAGGCTGTTAACGAGAGCGAGACCGAGAAGATGATGACCGCTCTGCAGAAGATGCGTCAGGAGGATCCTACATGGGTTGTTGAGCAGTCGAAGGAGTTGCGCCAGATTATTGTTCATGGTCAGGGTGAGTTCCACCTGCGTACCTTGAAGTGGCGTATGGAGAACAACGAGAAGATCCAGATCGAGTATATCGAGCCAAAGATTCCTTATCGTGAGACTATCACTAAGATGGCTCGTGCCGACTATCGTCATAAGAAACAGTCGGGTGGTGCCGGTCAGTTCGGTGAGGTTCACCTGATTGTAGAACCTTACACCGAGGGCATGCCCGATCCTACATCGTTCAAGATCAACGGTCAGGAGTTCAAGATGAACATCAAGGGTAAGGAAGAGATTACCCTCGACTGGGGTGGCAAGCTGGTATTCATCAACTCGGTTGTAGGTGGTGCTATCGATATGCGTTTCATGCCTGCTATCCTTAAGGGTATCATGGAGCGCATGGAGCAGGGCCCACTCACCGGTTCTTATGCTCGCGACGTTCGCGTGATTGTTTACGATGGTAAGATGCACCCGGTTGATTCTAACGAGCTTTCGTTTATGCTTGCTGCCCGTAACGCCTTCTCGGCTGCCTTTAAGGAGGCCGGTCCAAAGGTGCTCGAGCCTATCTACGATCTCGAGGTGCTTGTTCCTGGCGACTACATGGGTGATGTGATGAGCGACCTGCAGGGCCGTCGTGCCATCATCATGGGTATGGATTCTGAGGCAGGCTATCAGAAGCTGAGTGCTAAGATTCCTCTCAAGGAACTCTCAAGCTACTCTATCGCCCTCAGTTCTATCACCGGTGGTCGTGCATCGTTCACCACCAGCTTCTCAAGCTACGAGCTTGTGCCAAACGATATCCAGCAGGCACTGATCAAGCAGCATGAGGAAGAGATGAAGGACGAGGATTAATATTTTTGCTTCATATTTGCGCACACTAATGTGTATAGAATCCCTGCTATTTGGTTAGCGGGGATTCTTTTTTAATTGCATATTTGCAACTAAAATGTCATAATCTTGTTAAATATGCGAAATTGGTCCGAAATAATTAACAAATTCGGTACATCGTTTTAAGAAATAGCTTATCTTTGCAACCGATATGAAGAAAAGTACGATTTGGATCATAGCAATAGTCATGGGCCTCTCATTTGTAGGGCTTCTGTACCTTCAGATCTCGTACATCGAGGAGATGGCGAAGATGAAGAAGGAACAGCTCGACGAGTCGGTTAAGCGTAGCCTCTATCAGGCATCGCGTAACCTGGAGATGAACGAGACCCTGCGTTATCTCGAGAAGGATGTGAAAGAAACCGAGCGCAAGGCCTATAAGCAGGACTCTGTGATGGTGGATGGTCTCGACGGCACCATTAAGCACTCGCATCAGTTTGCTGTAGCTGCCGAAGATGGTACCGTTTACTCAAGCTTCGAGCTCAAAACGTTTGCCATCCGTCCCGCCAACGTGCCCAAGGCCATGATTCTGCGTACCGATAAGAATAGCATCTCCGAGGCCTCTAAGTCGCTGCAGGAGATTGTGCGCAACCGTTATGTATATCAGAAGGCGCTGCTCGACGAGGTAGTTTACAATATCCTCTATACCGCCAGCGATAAGCCTCTGAAGGAGCGCATCAACTTTAAGCTGCTCGATCAGGATATCCGTACCGAACTGCTCAACAACGGTATTAACATCCCATACCACTTCCGCGTGGAGACCGCCGATGGTCGCGAGGTGTACCGTTGTCCCGAATATTCATCCGAGGGCGAGGAGGGCGTTTACTCACAAACGCTGTTCAGTCACGATCCCTCATCAAAGATGGGTGTGGTAAAAATCCACTTCCCCGACATGAGCTCGTACATATTCTCAAGTGTGCGTTTCATGATCCCGGCTGTTATCTTTACCTTCGTGCTGCTGCTCACGTTCCTATTCACCATCGTGGTCATCTTCCGTCAGAAGCGACTCACCGAGATTAAGAACGACTTCATCAACAACATGACCCACGAGCTCAAGACGCCTATCGCCTCTATCTCGCTGGCCGCCCAGATGATGAACGACCCCAGCGTTGTTAAGTCGGAGCAGATGGCCAAGCACCTGGGAGGTGTGATTTCCGACGAGTCGAAACGCTTGCGCTTCCTGGTTGAGAAGGTACTCCAGATGTCGATGTTCGATAAGAAGAGCATTGTATTCAAGAAGAAGGAACTCGACCTGAACGAGATGGTTGAGAATATCGCCCAGTCGTTCTCGCTCCGTGTAGAGCACACCGGTGGTAAGATCTATACCGATATCGAGGCTGTGGATTCAGCTATCTTTGTGGACGAGGTTCACTTCCAGAACGCTATCACCAACCTGATGGACAACGCTGTGAAGTACCGCAAGCCCGATGAGCCTATCGATATCTATATCAAGACCTGGAACGAGAAGGATCGTCTGTGCTTCTCTATCCGCGATACCGGTCTGGGCATTAAGAAGGAGAATGTGAAGAAGATTTTCGAGAAGTTCTACCGCGTTCATACAGGAAACGTGCACGATGTGAAAGGCTTCGGTCTTGGCTTGGCCTACGTGAAGAAGATTATCAACCTGCACGAGGGCGAGATCAAGTGTGAGAGCGAGCTGGGCAAGGGTACCACCTTTAGCATTTCGCTGCCCATCCTGAAAGAGGATGAACAATAAACGTGATAATACAAATAAAATTTATTCAATAACACTTTAAAATTTAACGATGATGGACGACAAAATTAAGATTTTGCTTTGCGAGGACGATGAGAACCTCGGAATGCTGCTCCGTGAGTATTTGCAGGCCAAAGGCTTTGTTGCAGAACTCTGTGCTGATGGTGAGGCAGGCTTCAAGGCTTTCCTCAAGACAAAATTCGACATCTGTGTGCTCGATGTGATGATGCCAAAGAAGGACGGCTTCACACTCGCTCAGGAGATTCGTTCTGCCAACACAGACGTGCCCATTATCTTCCTCACAGCTAAGACCCTGAAGGAGGATATCCTCGAAGGTTTCAAGCTGGGTGCCGACGATTACATCACCAAGCCTTTCTCAATGGAGGAGCTCGTGTTCCGTATTGAGGCTATTCTGCGCCGCACAAAGGGTAAGAAGAGCCGCGAGTCTACAGTTTACCGCCTGGGGCAGTTCACTTTCGATACCCAGAAGCAGTTGCTGCAGATTGGCGAGAAGCAGACCAAGCTTACCACCAAGGAGAACGAGCTGCTGGCTCTGCTCTGCAGTCACTCAAACGAGATCCTGCAGCGCGACTTCGCTCTGAAAACTATCTGGATTGATGATAACTACTTCAATGCCCGCTCTATGGATGTTTACATCACTAAGCTGCGCAAGCACTTGAAGGACGATCCACAGATCGAGATTATCAATATTCATGGTAAGGGCTACAAGCTCATTACTCCTGAGGTAGACGATGAGTAAACCGGGCATGGTGAAAAGAGGAATCATAAAAGCATATTTGGGAGTAGCACTGGTTTTGGCCGGTGCTCTCCTTTTATTGGTTAGTTATTTTACCGGTCTCACCCGTTATAACCTGGTGTTGCTTACCGGTCTGATTTTCATTGTTTTAGGCGCTGTTTTGCACGTTCGGCAACAGAAACAAGGTGAAAAGTATTAAATATTCTTAAATCATAGGAATGTTCAATGGTCAATGGTCAATGTTCAATAAAAATTTTGTACCTTTGCACCCGCTTTAAGCAATAACATTATTAATTTATTTTATTAAGTAGTATGAATCAATACGAAACCGTTTTCATTTTAACTCCCGTTTTGTCTGATGAACAGATGAAGGAAACGGCCGCAAAATTCAAGAAGGTTCTCACCGATAAGGGTGCAGAGATCATCAACGAAGAGGCCTGGGGATTGAAGAAGATGGCTTATGCTATTCAGAAGAAGTCTACAGGTTTCTACTGCCTGGTAGAGTTCAAGGCTGAGCCAGAAGTGATTAAGACATTGGAGACAGCTTTCCGTCGTGACGAGAAGGTAATTCGTTTCCAGACTGTTAAACTTGACAAGTATGCAGTTGAGTACGCCGAGAAGCGTCGTGCAAAGCTTGGTAAAAAAGAGGAGGCTTAAACTATGGCAGAACAGAGTGAAATCCGTTATTTGACAGCTCCTTCTATCGATACAAAGAAGAAGAAGTATTGCCGTTTCAAGAAGAGCGGTATCAAGTACATCGACTACAAGGATCCCGAGTTCCTGAAGAAGTTCCTCAACGAGCAGGGTAAGATTCTTCCCCGCCGCATCACTGGAACATCTCTGAAGTATCAGCGTCGTGTGGCTCAGGCCGTTAAGCGTGCCCGCCAGATCGCACTGCTGCCTTACGTAACCGATTTGATGAAATAATTAAAGAGGAGGACGCAAGATTATGGAAATTATACTGAAAGAAGATATTATCGGTCTGGGATTCAAGAACGATATCGTGAATGTAAAGTCTGGCTATGGCCGTAACTACCTCATCCCTCAGGGTAAGGGTGTTATTGCTAGCCCTTCAGCTAAGAAGATTCTCGCAGAGAACCTGAAGCAGCAGGCTCACAAGCTGGCTGCCCTCAAGGCTGCTGCCGAGGAGAAGGCTGCTCAGCTCAATGGTGTAGTTGTAGAGGTTGCCGCTAAGGTAAGCGTAACTGGCCAGCTCTATGGTTCAGTTGGTGCTGCTCAGGTTGCCGACGAGCTCGCTAAGCTGGGTAAGGAGGTTGATCGCAAGATCATCACCATGAAGGATGCCAAGAAGGTTGGCGACTATGTAGCTCTGGTGCACTTCCACAAGGAGGTTATCGTTGAGCTCCCTGTAAAGGTAGTTGCTGAGAATGCTGCTGAGCTGCAGGCTGCTGCTGATGCTGAGGCTGCCATCAAGGCTGCTGCTGATGCAAAGAAGGCTGCTGCTAACGAGGCAGAGGCTGCTGAGGCTGCCGACGAGGCTGAGGCTCTCGAGGCAATCGATGCTCCCGCTGAGGCATAACTCAAAAAGATTAAATCATAACAATTAATAACATGCTGTAAGGCATCATTATTTATTATGACACAGCGTCCCGAGGGTTTCCCCTCGGGATTTTTTTTGTGCCAAATAATGTAAAAGCCTTGCTTAACTGCCCGAAAGTGCTTATCTTTGCAACCAGAATAATAAACCTTGATGAAGATGAAACAGAAATACGCCGTATTAGTGTTCCTCATGCTGATTGCCGCATCGGCAGTTACAAGTTTCAGCAGTTATCGCGCTACCGAGTGTTTGGTTCAGAAGGATATGAGTCAGGCTTTGGCTTTTGCCCTCGACGAGCAGCAGAGCGATGTGATTACTGCCGACACCATTAAAGTGTTTAACCGCCATCTGCAGTTAGATGCCTTGCGTGGTCAGGCCCTGCTGGCTGTCGATACCCGTCAGCATTCGTTCCGTTGCGAGGCTCAATGTTCAGCTGCTACCATTTTCTCGATGTCGGAGCAGCGCCCGGCTTTGGCTTTGTGCACCTTGGCCATGCTGTGGGGTATGTTCTGTTTGTATCAGCACCGCCGGCAGATGATCGAGGGACTTTATGGCGGGTTGGCTTTGCTGGATGGTAACATTGTTGATGCCAAAGGCAGCGTGGTAAAACTCACGCCCATGCAGCTACAGCTGATGGAGATGTTTTTCCGTTCACCCAATCACAGCCTGACGAAAACCGAAATCTGCGACACGTTATGGCCTAAAAAGGATGATGCCAGTGAAACGCTTTACACCCTTATCCGTCGCCTGAAGCCCATCATCGAGGCCCATTCAGATTTAAAGATTGAGGCCGACCGCGGAAAAGCTTACGAATTGAAAATCAAATAGTTATCACATATAAACCTTATCTCTTCATACCATGTATGGGGAGATTTTTTTTGTTAAATACAGTTAATGCTTGTTTGGTTTCGGACCGTTTATGTGTCTGATTAGTGTAAGGCAAAAGTAAATGGAAAAAAGTGCATTCGAACAGATAGCCCGCACGTGGCGCGAAAAAGCCATCAGCGTAAGTCTCCACTATGGTGCGGGTAAGGAAGAGGCCGAGGACATCGCACAGGATGTGATGCTTCGTCTGTGGCAGATGCACCATGAACTGGAGCAATACCAATCGGTAGAGGCCATCGTGTCGCTGATGTCGAAACATCTGCTGCGAAACCACCAAAGGCGAAAACCTACCGAGATGCTCAACGAGGCCACCGTGGTGGGGCTCACAACCAGTCCGCACGAAGAGCTGGAGAGCAAGGAGAACGAGCAATGGCTGCAATCCCGACTGGCCCAGCTGCCCACCACACAGCGCACCTTATTATATATGCGACAAGTAGAGCGGCGCAGTCACGAGGAGATAGCCCAACTGTTAGGCATCGAGCCCACATCGGTAAGTACCCTGCTGGCCAGAGCCCGACGAACATTATTACAAGAAATCAAACAGCGAAACGAGTTATGATACAGTACACCAAGGAATACATTCAGGAGTTGCTTACCAGATATATGGACGGCACTTCTACGCTCGACGATGAAGATATCCTGAGCAGCTACTTCAAGGGCGACAACATCCCCGAGGAGTGGACCTGCTACCAGCAGCTGTTCCAGGAGATCGAGGCCATGCAGCCCACCGATGAGCAGCCTGTTATCGAGCAGCCCGCCGCAGATCAGCCCGCTGCAGAGCAGAAGTCCGAAAACCGTCGCCGTTGGATGGTTTGGAGCCTGGCAGCTGCAGCCGTTGTAGCCGGTGTGGTGTATCTGGCCATACCCGCTCATCAGTCCGAGTTGATGCCCGCAGCATCGCTCACCGCTCAGGCCGATACCACAACGGTACAGTCGGAAACCGAGATGGTGCAGCCCCGAAACGAGACGGTTCATGCCGATACGCTGTTGGCACCCAAAGCGGCTGTCCAGCCTGCCCCCGCCAAGAAGCGCAGTAAGCGCAAGATAGTACCCACTATCCATGATATTGATAAGGCCTACGCTCTGATGGCACAAGTTGAAGCCCAGGCACAGGCTGAAGACGAGATGATAGAGGCGAAGATGGCCGCTTACGGCTACATTCCCGTGATGCAAGAAGATGGTACCATAGTATATATTAACGAACAAACAAATTTTATTGCATATGAAGAGTAAAAACTTAATTCTGTCGGCCATGCTGATAGCGCTGCCCTCAACTTTGATGGCGCAGCAGAACATTCAGAAGGCATTTGATGCCCTGCTGAAGGATAAGATTGTAGAAACCAAGACGCAGCACACCTTGGAGCGCGACCCCGAAACGGAACGAAAAACAGCCCAGGCCGATGTGTACGACTTTACCTTAGCTTCGGCTCAGGCACGTAAGCACATCAAGAATATCCAGGAGGCTTTCGAGAAGGATAAGGATGCTGCTTACACCTATCGTACCGGTACGCAGAACAATAACGAAGACGTCCTGATGTACGGCGGCAACAAGAAAATGAAAGAATCTTTCCGTACGGTTCTCAACTATAGTCGCGTAGAGATTGCTGTAGGCGATGGCAAGCAGTCGGTAGCTATAGGCGGCAAGGATGGCGCTAATTACGTGTATGCCTGCTTCACCGATAAGGATGATGCTACCAAGAAATATCGTTATTGCTATGCGATGGACTGGGTTGAGAAAGACAGCAAAACCATCATGCGCCTGGCCATCACCTACGCCCTGAAGCCCGAAGCAAGCCATTCCAATGGTAAGCGTCGCATAAAAAGCATTACTATAAATGGGGAACCGCTGAAGATCGACGAGATTATGGAGTCAGTAGGCGACCAGCTCGAGAATATCAAAGGTTTTAACAATCGCTTAGAGTTCAATCTCGATTCTATCGATGTTCCCAAGTCGTCGTATATCTGGCTCAGCGAGTTCAACACCTACAAGAAGTTCTTCCTGAAGAATCCCGATGGCAATACCGCTACCCATCACGCCACCTCGATTTATAATCTCTGCAAGAACGCAGATGGACTTGAGGCCGACGAAAAGAAGTTGGTTATCAGCGAGATCAAGAAGCTGAAAGAGGTCACCGGCGACGATTTTATCCAGAATCTGTTCGATATGTGCATCGAACGACTAAAAAAATAAACGACTGAAATTCAGATAGTTCGCTCGTTGTCAGCGAATTGTCAGACAAATGTCAGCCAAATAATTCTCTCTCTTTATATACTCTTCATACCTTTGCACCAACATTACAAAATGCGTGCAAGTATGAAGAGATTTTTAAAGACCAAATTTTATAGAACCAAAATGAAGAATGTAAACTTACTGATTACATTCCTGTTGTTGGTGTGCCCTTTGGCAACGATGGCCCAGCAGGTCCCCGACACCACAGCAGTGAATAACAACGATTCCATTACCTGGAATAAAGAGTTGGATGGCGTAGTAGTAAAAGCCCAGCGCCAATTGATTAAACAGGATATCGACCGCGTGGCCTACGATGTGCAGCACGATGAAGAAGCCAAAACACAAACAGTGATGGACATGCTACGAAAGGTACCTATGGTAAGTGTTGATGGACAGGATAATATTCAGGTAAAGGGTAATAGCAATTTCAAGGTTTATAAAAACGGGCACTTGGATCCCAGTCTTACCAAGAATGCCAAAGAGGTTTTTAAGTCGATGCCCGCTTCTGTGGTAAAGCGTATCGAGGTGATTACCGACCCGGGTGCCCGCGAAGATGCAGAGGGTGTAGAAGCGGTGCTGAATATAGTAACGCTTACAAATACTAAAATGCAGGGTGTCACAGGCGTTGTATCAAGTTCGCTTAACACACTAGGTCATCCCAACTTCTATTCATCGCTTACCAGTCAACTGGGTAAACTGATGCTCTCTGTTGACTATGGCTATAACGGCATGACTAAGCGTGACAGCTATAATCGTGTAGAGAATTCTCGCACCTATCTCGATACTGGCAATACTACTCTTTCTGGTTCTGAGGGTTCTAATCCAGGCAATATCCATTTTGCAGATATCGATGCCAGTTACGATATAGATTCGCTTAATCTGATCTCGGCGTCATTTGGTGGTTACTTCTATACGCTCAATGTTCAGGGTGATGGCTACAACCAACTGCTCAATTCCGCTGGTAAGCAGCTTTATAGCTATAATAACAGCTATTGGATGCCTGGTTACAACCACCATTCATGGAATGGACGATTCGACTATCAGCACAAGACCCACCTTGATGGCGAGCGACTAACGATGTCGTATATGCTTGCCCTTACCCGCCAGCATACCGATCAAGAGAGTACCTACACCGAGTTAAACGATGTTTCTTTCCCATATACAGGAAGTTTGATGCGTGAGCGCGAGCGCTTTACTGAACACACCTTTCAGGTAGATTGGTTGCGGCCGTTGGGACGCGGGCATCAGCTTGAGGTTGGCGCCAAGTATATCGACCGCAACAACAGCAGTCGTAGTGTACAAACCTTCTATGATATCGATACCAATACCTCTGATGAATTCCAGCATACCACGCGTGTAATTGCGGGCTATGCCGACTATATTTTCCGTGCCGCTAAGTTCTCAGCCCGAGCAGGTTTGCGCTATGAGTATAGTTACATGCGTGGCAGCTATCCTGATGGCAAAGGTACTGCGTTCGATAAGCATCTTGGCGACTGGGTTCCTCAGGCCACGCTGAAGTATCAGCTCACCGATGCGCAGTCGTTGAAACTCAACTACACTACCAGTATCAATCGCCCAGGTATCTCTTACCTCAATCCTGCAGTAAACGTGTCGCCAACATCTGTCAGTCAAGGTAATCCTCAGCTCTCTAGCTCGCACACACAGCGAATCAGTCTGGTTTATAGCTATATAATGCCTAAGCTTACATTGCAACTGGCTCCTGGTTATAACGCCTACAGCAGTGGCATAAGTTCGATAGTTACAGCTAAGGATGATATTCGTTATTCTACATACGATAACATTCTGCGCTATCGCCGTATCTCAGTAGAGCAGTATGTGCAGTGGAAACCCTTCGATACCACAACGCTTGTGCTCAACAATAACTTACGCTACGAACATTACGAAAATCCTAATCTAGGATATCGCAATCATGGTTGGAGCGATAACTACAGTCTTAGTCTTCAGCAGCGTCTGCCCCTCAAACTGCGCCTCAGTGTAAGCGCCTATGGCAAGTTAGGGCATAGTCCGTCCAGTGTCTATTATGTGCAGCATAGCTATTTAAACTATTACGCCTCGCTGCAGCGCTCATTTCTTAAGGGTGACCGCCTTACCGTTCGCTTCACTGCTAATGCACCATTCAATAAGTATTGGTATATGGAGGCCGAGACCGTTAATGGCGACTTCACAGGCATCGAACGCTCGTGGAATCGTAATCGCTCGTTCTCTATCTCAGCCTCTTGGCGATTTGGCTCGCTCAAATCAAGTGTTAAGAAGACCGAGTACTCCATCGAAAACAGCGATGTAGTAGGCGGTATCAGCAAAAGTAACTAACTGATTATGAAGAAGTTCTTATTCTTGGCGTTTGGGGCATTTGTAGTCTTGATGGTTTATATGTCGAACTGTGCAGGCTGCGTTGACCGTCCGTTGGCCGAGAAGTTGGAGCGGGCGATACTGCAGACGCGGCTGCTGACTTATCACGATGATGATTACGATTATACCATTAAATACCCGATGTTTTTTGAACCTTCCGACGATTCGCTGATGGAGAAAGGCTGCTGCAGATTCAGTTTCTGGCAGGACAACATCGAGATTGTGCAGTCGGCTTTCGTTCTGTCTAATACCGATTCGCTCAGCGTTGATCAGGCTGCCATCAAATACGCAGCCGAGCTCCACGCCGCACACCAGCGCAAGGGTAAGAACTTCTTTATTCTTTCAGGCTCGCTGCATAGTGACACGGGGCTGATTACCGGGCGCCGCTTTTATGCCAAGTTTGTACGCCACCGTAAACTCTGGTTTGTTCAAAACCTGACGTATCCCGAGGATTGTGAGCGCTCTCTAGGCCGACTGTTTAAAGAGATTGATGCCTGGCAGGTTTGGTAAGCAAAAAATAGCCGCACTATTCTGTGCGGCTTGTTATTTTCTGTAGATGTAATCTCTCGTTTAGTTGCTTCAGTAGCTCTTGGGGCTTGATGTCCAAGTAGCGCGTGGGGATTTCGTAGGGAGCGCCGGGACTGAGTTTATAGGCCATGCGTGTTGCGCGGGTTTCGTCCAGATACTCGTCCGTACGATAATTCTCGTGTTCCTGCTTGTAGTGTATGCCTATCAGGTACTGACCTTTATAGGTTACGGGATAGAAATCCTCTACGTCGCGGAAGCAGACCGTCCACTTATACCTGCTTTTCACCTCTACGCACTCGTCGTTGACAACGATGCGACGCCAACCTCTGATCAGTTCGATTGCTAAATTAACGAACATGGCAGCAGCGAATGCACAAACGAACCTGAAGGCGTCTTCGTTGCGCATAGAAAAATATGCCACAACGCCAACCAATGGAACAAGAATCAGCAGTCCTATTGCGGGCAGCTTTTTCGAGTAGTTAACTGTAAGTACTTTCATTATTTTCTCTTTATTTGTTCTACTTTATAACCCTCTTTGCGCAGCAGCTGAATAACGCCCGACTGACCAATCAGATGTCCTGCGCCGAATACAAACAAAGTGGGTGTTTCGGTAATGGCGGTTTTTATTTTGGGCAACCATCGCTCGTTGCGGGCCTTAAACAGTTCGGGCTGCTTGTTAATCTGCGAAAGCCAGTAGTCCGAATGGGCAAAACTGTCGTAATCGCCCTCTTTCCAATAGGTTCCGGTCTTGGCTACCGTGTTCAGCTCGTCGGCTATCATCTGTCTGCGATGCTCCATGTCGCTCAGGAAGGCTACCAGCGAGTCAACCTGTACGTCGATCTTGGCATTCAGCGAGTCGCGCATCTTTTTCAGCTTATCCTCGGGCTGAACCTCGTCGAGCTGTCCGAAACTTAATCCGCGCTCCTTGGCACGATTGATGCAGAACATGTCTATCGGCGTGCCGGTCATGCCTAACTCGGGATGTTTCTGCATCTCCTGACTTGTAAACACCAAGCTGAATGTAGCCATCAGCACATTGGGCTGATAGTTCCATACGGTTTTCATCACCGAGTCGGTAAAGTTCACTTGGAAAGTCTCTTTAAAGCGCTTGTTCAACAGGTCTATCTGGTCTTGATTCAGTACGTCGAAGATGTTTTTTCCTTCGGGCAGACTGATAGCCTGCTGTCCTGCAGCCTGTGCCTGGGCCATGGATTGCTGACTGCTGATATCGTACTCGGCATAAAGCTGACGGCATTTCGATTCGGCCTCGACAAATTCGGGGATACTGTCGAGCAGAGAGCCGGGCAATGTATGTACTGATCCGAGGATATAAGATGGCTCTTTGATTTTCTTGCCGCTGATGCGGAACAGGAACTGAGCGTTGGCACTAACAGCTGTAAAGGCTATGGCCAGGGTTAGGACGATTTTCTTCATAACTTTATGGTTTATAAGTTTCACGTTGCAAATATAAGCAACAAATCTTGATTGCGCAAGAAAAACGCGCGCCTTAACCTAATAATAACATAGGGTAGGGCTGGCACAAAAATAAAGCCCGCAGAACTGAGTTCTACGGGCTCTTTCTCTCAATCGTTCGTTCAATTACTGAGCAACTGAATCAGCAGCAACTGTGTCAACAGCGAGGCTGTCAGCTACAGTGTCAACTACCTCGGCGATAGAGTCAGTGTCCTGTACAGGAGCCTGAGCCTTGTTACCACATGATGCGAATGAGATAGCAGCAACTGCTACGAACATGAATACCAATTTCTTCATTTTTTCTAAGCTTTTTAAAATCTGTAAAACAATCATTTGTTTATTAAAACGATGCAAAGGTAAGCATTATTTTAATACAACGTATCATTTTTTTCGATTTTTTTTTAGGGGTTTTTGTAACTTTTTTGCAAAACGCTGTAAATCAATCACTTATGAAATGTTAAATTTGGTGTATTTTTCGCACATAACTTAAAAATGGCTCAAAATGCGTGTTTTTTGCAAAAAATGTCGTACCTTTGTGCCCGCAAACAATACACCTATTTTATATATGATAGATACCTCAGCATTTCAAGGCAAAAAGGCTGCCTATTTTACACTCGGATGTAAGTTGAACTTCTCTGAAACATCTACTTTTGGTAAGATGCTTCAGGACCTGGGCGTACGTACTGCCCAGAAAGGCGAGCAGGCCGACATCTGTTTGATCAACACCTGTTCGGTAACCGAGGTGGCTGATAAGAAATGTCGTCAGGCCATTCACCGCTTGGTGCGCGAGAATCCCGGTGCCTTTGTGGTGGTGACAGGATGCTATGCCCAGCTCGAGGCCGACGAGGTGGCAAAGATCGAGGGTGTAAGTCTGGTGTTAGGCTCTAACGAGAAGGCCAACCTGGTTCAGTTCCTCTCAGAGGCCTGGGGCGAAATCGCCCCAGAAACTAGTGAATCTAGAGAGGCTAGCCCTACTAGATCTGCTAGATTCTTTAGAGAGAAAACCAAGGATATCAAATCCTTTGCGCCCAGCTGCTCAAAGGGTAACCGCACGCGCTATTTCCTGAAGGTGCAGGATGGCTGCGATTATTTCTGCACCTACTGTACCATTCCCTACGCTCGTGGTTTTTCGCGCAACCCAACGATAGCCTCGCTGGTAGCGCAGGCCCAGGAGGCCGCTGCCGAGGGTGGTAAGGAGATTGTGCTCACCGGTGTGAACATCGGCGACTTTGGTAAGACCACCGGCGAGAAGTTTATCGACCTGGTTAAGGCGCTCGATGGGGTAGAGGGCATTCAGCGTTACCGCATCAGCTCGCTTGAGCCCGATCTGATTTCGGATGAGCTCATCGAGTACTGCGCCAAGAGCCGTGCCTTCATGCCGCACTTCCATATCCCCCTGCAGAGTGGTAGCAACACGGTGCTCAAGCTCATGCATCGTCATTATGATCGCGAGCTGTTTGCTGAGAAGATCCACCGTATCAAGGAGTTGATGCCCGATGCCTTTATCGGCGTGGATGTGATGGTGGGCTGCCGTGGCGAAACACCCGAGTGCTTCGAGGAGACCTACACGTTCCTGGATAGCCTGGATGTTACCCAGCTGCACGTGTTCCCATACTCCGAGCGTCCTGGAACATCGGCCCTCAGCATCCCCTACGTGGTTCCCGAGAAGGAGAAGAAGCAGCGTGTAAAGCGCCTGCTGGAACTCTCTGATCAGAAAACCCATGCTTTCTACGAGCGTTATATCGGCCAGCAGGCCGAGGTGCTGTTCGAGAAGGCTACCCGCGGTCGCGCCATGCACGGCTTTACCAAGAACTATATCCGTGTAGAGCTGCCCGCCAAGGATGCTAACCCCGATTTCGACAATCAGCTCATCAGCGTGAAGCTGGGCGAGATGACCCGCGATAAGGAGTCGTTAATGTGTATTATATAATGTACGCGCGCGTAAGATGGATAAAGTAGCAATAGTCATACTCAACTGGAACGGTCGCCAGATGCTCGAGCAGTATCTGCCCTCTGTGCTTAATTACTCAAAGGACGAGGCCACGGTGTATGTAGCCGATAACGCATCAACCGACGATTCGTTGGCGTTCCTGCGGCAGCATTACCCTGAGGTAAAGCTGGTTGTGCTGGATAAGAACTGGGGCTTTGCCGAGGGTTACAACCGGGCTTTGGCACAGATCCAGGCCGAGTACTACCTGCTGCTCAACTCTGATATCGAGGTTACCCACCATTGGCTCACCCCGATGATCGAGTATCTGGATGCCCACGCCGATGTGGCTGCCTGTCAGCCCAAGCTGCTCTCCATCTTCGATAAGGATCGCTTTGAGTATGCCGGTGCCAGCGGTGGCTATCTCGACCGCTTTGGCTATCCTTTCTGTCGCGGTCGTATCTTCGATACCGTCGAGGCCGATAACGGACAGTACGACGATGTGGCCGATATCCTGTGGGCCACAGGCGCCGCGCTCCTCATCCGCAGCACCGATTACTGGGCTGTAAACGGACTCGATGCCCGATTCTTTGCTCATAACGAAGAGATTGATATGTGCTGGCGACTGCGCATCCGTGGTCGCCGTATCGTCTGCATTCCAGATAGTTACGTGTATCACGTAGGTGGCGGCACGCTGCATAAGGGTAACCCGATGAAGACCTTCCTGAACTTCCGCAACAACCTGACGATGCTGTATAAATGCCTGCCCGATGGCGAGCTGCAGCACGTGATGCGCTGGCGCTGGTTCCTGGATTATCTGGCTGCCTGGGAAACGCTTATTCTGGGGCGTAACTGGGGCGACTTCAAGGCCATCTACCGTGCCCGTCGCGCTTTTAAGCGCTGGAAGAAGGATTTTGCTGCCGACCGTGAGGCTATTCAGGCTTCGCGCCAGACCAAAATAATACCAGAGCAAAAATCGTTCTCTTTGCTCTGGCAGTATTACGCTAAAGGTCGCAAGCTGTTCAGCGCTTTGCCCCTTTAGTTATGGCTTGGTAATCACCACCTTCACGGGCTGTTCCACCTCCTTGCGCCACAACTTCAGGAAGTTGAACCAATCCTTGGCAGTATGATAGCCAAATGTCTCGTTATCAGAGGTATACGCTATCTTGTACTTCAGCATGTTCTGGTTGGCTTTTACCACAAAAGCATAGTTATCTTTGTTGGCTGGCTCCTCGCTGGCCATGTACTGCTGGGGTATCAATATACCCAGGCCCACCGTTTCGCGCTTAAAGTTGATGGTGTCGCCGGTGGGGAAGTCGCTGCCCCAACAGCCACGCAAACCCTTATGGTCGGAAAACTCCTCCGACCCCTTCACGTTAATCACACCGGTCGAGAATCGGTAGCTGCTCACGTCGGTATGCTTCTTGGTGAAATACACCTCCACATCGGTATCGCGATGTCCGGCATACTGGATATAGCGGATGGTCATGTTGATGGCGGGGCGGTTAGCCTCGGCCTGCCAGCCTTTGTCCACTAACTCTACGATGGTGCGCAGCGGACCGTACGAGATGATGCGCTGCGTGCGCGAGGCCACGGGGTCGATCATCGTAGGCTGCTTGCCGTCCCAACCGCGGAAAGCGCCCAGTCCAAAGGTGTTGCCTACCCACAGCACATCGTCGCCGTAACCCTGGGCCTTCTGCTCGGGCTGGGTGTAGAACTGGGTGGCCTCCAGTTCCAGGCGCTTCTGGAACTTACCGTACAGATCCAGCGTCTGGCGCTTGTCGAAGTAGATGCGGATACCATTCAGCTCGCTCTCAAAATCCACACCGTGATGGTGCTGTAGATTATACGAGTTAGCGCAGTCGCCTCGCGCCGTGATGGCCTCGATAAAGTTGTTGTGCTTGTTTTTCTCCTTCACCTTGTCGTTGCGAATCAGCATTTCAGCAAACACGCGGGCAGGGTATTTGGCGGGCTCGTCGCACAGGTCGTCAAACAGCTGTACCTCGTACTTCAACTGCTGTTTGCCCTTCAGGTCGGCCAAAAAGCAGAGTTCGTCGAACACCTCGTCCTGGTCCAGATCGTCCAGCTGACAGGGTATCTCCTTGCCCTCGCAGGTAACCAGCGCGCGGCGCACTTCTCCGTAGCTGTTAAGGGGGATTATCACCGCCTGATCGGTGCGTGCGGCAGCCGATGGGTTAGTAACGCTCACGGTCAGCTGCTGCTGAGCCTGAGCGGTCATCACACTGATGGCAGCAAGTGCCAACGTTATCATTTTCTTTTTCATCTTTTTTATTTGTCTTAGCAGAGAGCAAAAGTACACAAAAACCATCAAACAGCCCCCGATTTTTACACAAATAAACAAAAATGTGCAGGATTTTATACTTTTATTTAAATATTTTAGGTTAAAATTTGGTTTTTAAAATACTTTTTAGTATATTTGCAACGATTTTTTTAACATAAGTATATCATTACCCCACAAAAATAGCCCGTGCGCAAGGTATATTATTTTCTATTGATAGTGCTCTTTGGATGCATTAGCTGTGAATGGCAATTTACAGCGGGCGACGACCGTATTGTAAAGGTTGATCGCTACGACCGTATCCAGAGTCTGTACCTTACCACCGGCGATTTTTCGGCTTTGCAGCAGATGAACACCGTTTATCCCATGCAAACCCGCACACTCATCGAGGATGTGCTGCGTATTGGTAAGGTGGATGATCAGCAGATCAACACCAAGTTCCTGCGTTTCTATCAGGATTCCACCTTGCAGGCGCTCATTTCCGAGGCCGAGCAGCAGTACGCCAACATGGATGATATCAATGCCGATTTTACCAAGGTGTTCAAGTACCTGCGCGAGCATATCCCTGGCATTGAGGTACCCGAGGTGTATGCCCAGATTGGTTCGCTCGATCAGAGTGTGATTGTGGGCAACGGCTCTATCGGTATCTGCTTGGATAAGTACCTGGGCAGCGATTATCCCCTTTACAAGAATCCGCTCTACGGCTATTCCAAGAGTCAGCTGGCCACGATGACCCGCAGCTACATTGTGCCCGATTGCGTCGGGTTCTACCTGCTCAGTCTGTACCCCATGCCGCAGGACCGCGCCCTCAGTCAGCAGGAGCGCGACATGCATATCGGCAAAATCCAATGGGTCATCAATCAGGCTTACGGCAAGCACGTGTTCAACACCGTTTATACCCGTATGGTTGACCGTTACATGAAAAGCCACAACCTTACCATCGACCAGATGCTGCGAAACAACAACTATTCTGAGTTCCGCAAAGCCAACTGACCTTGATGTAAATCCTTCTCCTTCAGGTAGTTTACCAGTTTGTTGGTAAACTCGTAGTTCTTTAGTCCCCAATGCGGCGCTATCAGCAGTTCCTTAGGCGATTGCGACACAAACCGCTCCAGCACCATATCCGGTCGCAGGTGCTGTATGTATTGGGCAATCAGCTCGATGTACTCGTCCACGCTGTAGATGTGGAACGGCTCGCGCTCATACATCTCGGCCAACTTGGTGCCGCGGATAATCTGCATCTGATGAATCTTCAGGATGTCGATGGGCAGCTGCGATAGGATAGGGGCCTGGCGCAGACTCTCGGCGGCATCCTCGCCCGGCAGTCCCAGGATGATGTGCGCGCCGGTGAGCAATCCGCGCTCGTGGGTGCGCTCCAAGGCCGATACCGACTGCTCAAAGGTGTGTCCGCGATTGATATGTTGCAGCGTTGCGGCGTTGCAGCTCTCCAGACCGTACTCCACCAGCACAAACGTACGCTCGTTCAGTTCGGCCAGGTAGTCCAGCAGCTCATCCGATACGCAATCCGGGCGTGTGCCAATCACAATGCCCACGATATCCTCTACCGCCAGCGCCTCCTCGTACAGTGCTTTCAGCTGCGCGATAGGAGCGTAGGTATTCGTAAACGCCTGGAAATAGGCCAGGTATTTCATGTCGGGATACTTATGCGCAAAAAACTGCTTGCCCTCGGCCAACTGTGCGCTCACACTCAGGCGTCGCTGACAGTACGAGGGGTTAAACGTGCGGTTGTCGCAGTAGATACAGCCGCCCGTAGATATCCGTCCGTCGCGGTTCGGACAGGTAAAACCGGCATCTATCGAAATCTTCTGCACACGGTACGGAAACTGGCGCCGTATCCACGTGCCGTAGTCGTTATAATAGGGCGTATTCACTTTATTTAAATCCATCAGTGTGCAAAGTTAACGAAAAAAACGCTATCTTTGCAGTCTGAAACAGTAAAAACTTGGAAAAATATGAAGAAATTAAGATTATTCTCGCTTGGCGTGTCGCTGGCGCTGGCTGTGAGTGCTTCGGCTGGCAAGCAGATTACGCTCACCGACATTACCAAGGGCGAGTTCCGCAGTAAGTCCATCAGCGCCGTTTACCCCTTGGCCGATGGCGAGACTTACGCGCAGATTAGCAGCGATGGTAAGCAGATTGTTACTTACTCGTTTAAAACCGGCAAACAGGTAGGCGTGCTGTTCGATGCAGCCACCGCCCGTGGCGCTAAGCTCGACGGTATTGATGGTTACATCATGAGTCCCGATGGCACCCGATTGCTCATTCAGACCAATACCAAGGCCATCTATCGTCGCTCGTTCACCGCCACCTATTATATTTATAGCATCCGCAACAACAAGTTGGAGCCCCTGTCGGATGGCGGTCCTCAGCAAACGCCCGTGTTCTCGCCCGATGGCAACCAGATTGCCTTCGTTCGCGAAAACAATATCTTCCTGGTAAAGCTGCTCTACGATAATGCCGAGAGTCAGGTAACCAAGGACGGCAAGCGCAACGAGGTGATCAACGGTATCCCCGACTGGGTTTACGAGGAGGAGTTCTCTACCAACTCGTCGATGGTGTTCACCGCCGACTCTAAGCAGATTCTGTGGATCCGTTACGACGAGAGCGCCGTTAAGCAGTACTCTATGCAGCTGTTCAAGGGCCTGAAGCCCACCCGCACCGAGTTTGCCGAGTACCCAGGCGATTACACCTATAAGTACCCCGTGCCCGGACAGGACAACTCGAAGGTCAGTGTGTGGAGCTACGATATCAAGAGTCATCAGACCCGCAAGATCAATCTGCCCCTGGGTGCCGAGGATTATATCCCCCGCATCAAGGCTACCAGCGATCCTACCAAGGTGGCCATCATGACCATGAACCGCCACCAGGACGTGCTGCGCATCTATATGGCCAACCCGCTCTCAACCGTTTGCAAACTGGCCATCGAGGATAAGGTAGATAAGTACATTAAGGAAGAGGTGCTCGACGATATCCAGCTTACCGATCAGCACATCCTGCTGCCCAGCGAGCGCGATGGCTACAACCATCTGTACCTCTATAACCTGAACGGACAGCTGCTGCGCCAGATTATCCACGAGAAGTTTGTGGTAAAGGCCGTTTACGGTTACGACGAGAAGACCGGTGACACCTATTTTGCCGCTAACCCCACCGGCGCTACCGAGCAGCAGGTGATGGTGGCTCACCAGAATGGTAAGGTAGAGGCGCTCACCCCCAAATCGGGTGTCAGCAACGCTATCTTCAGCAAGAACTTCAAGTACTTTATCAATATCTGGAGCGACATGAACACCCCCGCCCAGTACACCATCTGCCAGAACAACGGCAAAATGCTCACCACACTTATCGACAACCACGAGCTCAAGACTAAGTTGGCCGATTACGAGCTGGGCCAGAAGCAGATGTTTACCTTTACCACCAGCGAGGGCGTGCAGCTGAACGGTTATATGGTTAAGCCCGCCAACTTCGATGCCAACAAGCAGTATCCCGTCATCATGTATCAGTACGGCGGTCCTGGCTCGCAGCAGGTGCTCAACCAGTGGGGCCTAGGCATGGCCGGCAACGGTGCCATTCTTGAGCAGTATCTGTGCCAGCAGGGTTATATCTGCGTGTGCGTTGATAACCGTGGTACCGGCGGTCGTGGTGCCGAATTCGAGAAGTGCACCTACCTGCGCCTGGGCGAACTCGAGGCTCGCGACCAGGTAGAGACAGCCCTTTGGCTGGGTAATCAGAGTTATGTGGATAAGGAGCGTATCGGCATCTGGGGCTGGAGCTATGGTGGCTGGAACACCCTCATGTCGATGTCGGAGGGTCGCCCCGTGTTCCGTGCCGGTGTGGCCATCGCGCCTCCTACCTGCTGGCGCTATTACGACTCTATCTATACCGAGCGTTACATGCGCACCCCCAAGGAGAATGCCAGCGGCTACGACGAGGTTAACCCCATCGCCCGTGCCAACAACCTGCATGGTGCGCTGCTCATCTGCCATGGTTTGGCCGACGACAACGTTCACTATCAGAACACCGCCGAATACGTAGAGGCATTGGTACAGGCCGATAAGGATTTCCGTCAGTTAGTATATACCAACCGCAATCACGGCATCTCGGGTGGTAACACCAGGAACCACCTGTACCGCCAGGCCATCAATCATTTTAATGATAATTTGAAATAAAACAAATAAAAAACCCCAGCCAATCGGCTGGGGCTTTTATTTATTAGTAAGCAAACAAAGGATAATCCTTCATCTTCTCGTTAACGCGGGCGCGAACGCTGGCGATAACCTCTGGGTTCTCAGGATCGTTCAATACTTCCTCAATCCAGGCGGCAATCTGTACCATCAGGTCCTCCTTAGCACCACGTGTGGTGATGGCAGGTGTACCCAGACGGATACCAGAAGTCTGGAAAGCAGAGCGACTGTCGAATGGAACCATGTTCTTATTAACGGTAATGTCGGCAGCAACCAGTGCGTTCTCGGCTACCTTACCGGTCAGCTCAGGATACTTAGAGCGCAGGTCAACCAGCATTGAGTGGTTGTCGGTACCACCACTTACGATGCCGAATCCACGCTTAACCAGCTCGTCGGCCAGTACCTTAGCGTTCTTCTGAACCTGCTTAGCCCACTCCTTGAACTCAGGCTGCAGAGCCTCGCCGAAAGCCACAGCCTTGGCAGCGATCACGTGCTCCAGAGGACCACCCTGCTGTCCGGGGAATACGGCTGAGTTCAGCAACTGACTCATCATCTTGGTTACACCCTTTGGTGTCTTCAGACCCCAAGGATTCTCAAAGTCCTTACCCATCAGGATGATACCACCACGAGGACCACGCAGCGTCTTGTGGGTTGTTGATGTTACGATGTGAGCGTACTTAACAGGGTTGTCCAGCAGTCCGGCAGCAATCAATCCTGCAGGGTGAGCCATGTCGATCATCAGCAGTGCGCCAACCTTGTCGGCAATCTCACGCATGCGCTTGTAGTCCCACTCGCGGCTGTAGGCGCTACCACCACCGATAATCAGTTTTGGCTTGTGCTCCAGTGCCAGCTGCTCCATCTCGTCGTAATCTACGCGACCGGTCTCCTTGTTCAGGTTGTAACCGATGGGGTTGTAGATCAAACCAGATGTGTTCACGTGCGAACCGTGCGACAGGTGACCACCGTGATCCAGGTTCAATCCCATGAATGTGTCGCCTGGCTTCAGTACGGCCAGCAGTACGGCAGCGTTAGCCTGTGCACCTGAGTGAGGCTGTACGTTAGCGTACTCAGCACCGAAAAGCTTGCAAACGCGGTCGATAGCCAACTGCTCAACCTCGTCAACTACCTGGCAACCACCATAGTAACGGTGTCCAGGATAACCCTCGGCGTACTTGTTAGTCAGGTAAGATCCCATGGCTTCCATCACCTGGTCGCTTACGAAGTTTTCACTTGCAATCAGCTCAATGCCTTTCAGCTGGCGCTGATGCTCTTTCTCAATCAACTCGAAGATTGTGTTGTCTCTGTTCATTGTTTTGTTTATTGGGGAAAATAAAATGTTCAATGTTCAATGTTCAATGCTCAATGTTAGCACAGTTCCACTTTGTTGATATCCTGCTCCTTCTCGCAGTAGTGACAGGTCAGCACACCATTCTCAACGTGGAAGTGGGTCTTCATCGGCTCATTGTTGGTAATACACTTGGGGTTATTACACTTCACAATGCCCTTGATTTCCGATGGTGTTACCACGCTACGCTTCTCAACCACCTCGTAGTCGCGGATGATGCTCAGTATCACGTTAGGGGCAACTACCGAGAGGCGCGACACCTCGTCGTCGGTAAAGAACTTATCGCTCACCTTGATGATGCCTTTCGAGCCCACCTTCTTTGAGGGGTAGTTAAAACCGATGGTCACAGGTGTTTTCAGTGTAAACAGTCCCAGCAAGCTGGCCACCTGATATGTCTTGTCGGTTGGAATATGATCAATCACAGTGCCGTTCTCAATGGCGGCAACCAATCGCTCCTTCTTATTCATAATGTTCAATGTTCAATGTTCAATGAATAATAGTTTTATCGTTTTTAACTTCGTCGAGTGTAATACCCAGCACATCGCAGAAGATGGCCTCGCGTGCAAACAGTCCGTTACCGGCCTGTTGAATGTAGTAAGCATGTGGGTTGTCGTCAACTTCGTAAGCAATCTCGTTTACGCGTGGCAGCGGGTGTAATATCTTCATGTTGGGTTTGGCGTTTTTCAGCAGGTCGTTGTTCAGCACATATACGTTCTTAACGCGTTCGTATTCCATCAGGTCGCTGAATCTTTCTTTTTGCACGCGCGTCATATATAATATGTCGGCATCGGCAATCACCTTCTCGTTAAACGCCGTGTGCTCCTGATACTTAATGCCGTGCTCGTCGCAGTAAATCTTGTATTCCTTCGGCATGGCCAGCTCCTTCGGCGCCACAAAGTGGAAGGTGGGGTTGAAGTGCCTCATGGCCATAATCAGCGAGTGTACCGTTCGTCCGTATTTCAGGTCGCCCACCAGATAGATGTTCAGATTCTCCAGCGTGCCCTGAGTCTTGTAGATCGAGTAGAGGTCGAGCATACACTGCGAGGGGTGCTGATGTGCGCCGTCGCCAGCATTCACGATGGGCACTGGGGCTACCTCCGACGCATACTGAGCGGCGCCTTCGATATAATGACGCATCACAATCACATCGGCGTAGTTCGATACCATCAGGATGGTGTCCTTCAGTGTCTCGCCCTTGGTGCCGCTGGTAATCTTCGGATCGGCAAATCCGATAACACGGGCACCCAGACGGTTAGCTGCTGTTTCAAAACTAAGTCGGGTTCGGGTTGAGGGTTCGAAGAAAAGGGTTGCCACAACTTTGCCCTTCAGCAACTCACGATTGGGGTGCTTCTCGAACTCTTGCGCCATCTCAATCATGTAGAGGATCTTCTCTCGAGTGAGATCGGCAATTGTTACAAAATTATGCTTTTTCATCAATAATTTAATTTTCTCGGCGCAAAATTACACAATATTTCTGATTTCCGTGCCGTATTTTGAAAGAAAATAGTAATTTTGCACCAAAAAGTAACTAAAAAGAGGATATGAGAAAGCTATTTGTCTATTTTCTATGGACATTATTGACATTAACCATCCTAGGCACGGCCAGTGCTTTTTATGCCATCGATAAGGGTTGGATTGGTTATATGCCACCTATCGAAGACCTTCAGAACCCCATTAGCCGATTCGCCACCCAGATTTATTCTGCCGATGGCCAGCTGTTGGGTACCTGGAATTATAATCGTGAAAATCGTGTGATGGTAGATTACAACAAAATCGCACCATCGCTCATTCAGGCATTGGTGGCTACCGAGGATGTGCGCTTCTACGATCATTCGGGCGTCGACTTCATCGCCCTCGCGCGCGCGATAGTAAAAAGAGGTATCTTGGGTCAGAAGAGTGCCGGTGGTGGTTCAACCATCACGCAGCAGCTGGCCAAGCAGTTGTATTCCGAGCAGGCTCACTCCACTGTTGAGCGCCTGCTGCAGAAACCCATCGAGTGGGTGATAGCCGTCAAGCTGGAGCGTACCTACACCAAGGACGAGATTATCACCATGTATCTGAATTATTTTGACTTTTTGCACAATGCGGTGGGCATCAAGACAGCTGCCAATACCTACTTCAGCAAGGAGCCGAAGGATTTGAGCGTTACCGAGTCGGCCACGCTCGTGGGTCTGTGTAAGAACCCTTCTTACTTCAACCCCGTGCGCAATCCCGAGCGCAGTCGCGACCGTCGTAATGTGGTGCTGGGTCAGATGGTGAAAGCCGGCTACCTTACCGAGGCAGCCTACGATACACTCAGCGCTCAGCCGCTCACCTTGAAGTTCCATGTGGCCGACCATAAGGAAGGTCTGGCCCAGTACTTCCGCGAGTATCTGCGCCAGTACATGACTGCCAAAAAGCCCATCCGTTCCAACTATCCCTCGTGGAATATGGCTAAGTTCGTAACCGACTCAATTAACTGGGAGACAGACCCTTTGTTCGGTTGGTGTAACAAGAACAAGAAGCGCGATGGCGAGAATTATAACATCTATACCGATGGTTTGAAGATTTATACCACCATCGATTCGCGCATGCAGGAGTATGCCGAGAAGGCTGCCTACCAGCACGTGGTGAAGTTCCTGCAGCCCGCCTTCGATAAGGAGATGCAGTCAAAGAAGAATGCCCCTTATTCGGCCAACCTCACCCCTGCCCAGGTAGAGCAGATCCTGAACCGTTCTATCCGTCAGTGCGAGCGCTATCGTGTGCTCAAGGAGAGTGGGGCAACCGACGACGAGATCTATCGTTCGTTCCGCACCAAGACCAAGATGTCGGTCTTCACCTACCACGGCGAGGTGGATACCATCATGACACCTCTCGACTCGATAAAATATTACAAATCGTTCCTGCGAACCGGCTTTGTCAGCATGTGTCCTCAGAACGGTTATGTAAAAGCCTACGTGGGCGGTCTTAACTACGAGCACTTCTCTTATGATATGGTGATGGAAGGTCGCCGCCAGGTAGGTTCTACCATCAAGCCCTATCTGTACTCGCTCGCCATGGAGAATGGTTTCACCCCTTGCGACGAGGCACCTAACGTACAGCAGACCTACGTTGTGGCCGGACAGTCGTGGACACCGCGCAACGGTAGTAAGGCCCGCTACGGCGAGATGGTAACCCTGAAGTGGGGCTTGCAGCAGTCGAACAACTGGATTTCGGCCTACCTCATGAGCAAGCTCAATCCCCGTGCCTTTGTCGATCTGCTCCACGAGTACGGCATCCGCAATCCAGATATCCATCCATCGATGGCCCTCTGTCTGGGTCCTTGCGACATCAGTGTAGGCGAGATGGCCAGTGCTTATACCGCATTTGTTAATCATGGTATCCGCGCTGCGTGCATGTTCGTAACCAAGATCGAGGATAGCGAGGGAAATGTGATTGCCCAGTTCCAGCCCCGCCTGAACGAGGTGATTAGCGAGGAGAGTGCACATAAGATGATATATATGCTGCGCAATGTAGTTGATGGCGGTACCGCCAGTCGTCTGCGCTTCAAGTATAACCTCACTGGTCAGCTGGCAGGTAAAACAGGTACCACCAATAATAACAGCGATGCCTGGTTTGTGGGTCTTACCCCCACATTGGTTAACGCCTGCTGGGTAGGTGGCGACGATCGCGACATCCACTTCAACTCTATGGCCATGGGTCAGGGAGCCTCGGGTGCGCTGCCCATTTTCGCACTCTACATGCAACAGGTTTATAAAAATGCCCGCTTGGGATATCATCAGGACGAAGTGTTTGATGTGCCCGCCGGCTTCGATCCCTGTCCATCGGGTGGAGGCGAGACCGACGATTTGGGTGGCGAAAACGACATTGAGGAGATTTTTGAATAGAAACCTCAAAAATATAGATTTTCGTATTTGCCTATATATTATATATAAGGTGTAATATAGAGATTGTAAACATTCCCGAAAACTTTCACGTTTTTGGGAATTTTTTTTGGAAAATGTTTGGTTGGTATTGAAATTTGTTGTACCTTTGCACCCGCAAATCAGGAAAACCACCTGACAAGCA
>NZ_FNRF01000007.1 GCF_900107775.1 Xylanibacter ruminicola | reverse complement strand
CAAGTTCACCAGTCGTTTCGATGGTAATGG
The DNA here is from genome assembly GCF_900107775.1 of Xylanibacter ruminicola. Classification (GTDB taxonomy): domain Bacteria; phylum Bacteroidota; class Bacteroidia; order Bacteroidales; family Bacteroidaceae; genus Prevotella; species Prevotella ruminicola_C. The sequence continues at coordinate 144,863 of NZ_FNRF01000007.1, read as the reverse complement.
TGTAACCATCAAGAATCTCAATCTTACTGGAAACGAATATGTAGGACTCTTCGGATGTGCATATTACACACCCACCTCATATAATATTAAATCAGAAATCAGTAACATCACAATCGACGCCAGTTGCTCGTTTACGGCCAATAACGACTATGCGGGTGCCATCGTCGCCATAACAAACTATACCGACATCATTAACTGTCACAATATGGGTGCAACCGTTATTGCAACCACATCATACGCTGGCGGTATTGTTGCTCAGGCAGGAGCAGGTTCTATCATTTCTGGATGTACTAGTAAGGCTAACGTAACCTCCAACTGGTTGGCAGGAGGTATTGCTGGACTGGTGTCTTACGCCACGATGACAAACAACCTGGTAGGTATGGACCTGGAAGAGGGCGAAACCATCACTATCAGCAGCAGCAACGAAGGCGGTGCTATTGTAAGTCACATCATCGAAGTTACCGGTTCTGAGAATTACTACAACGGAATGGCTGTAAAACTAATATACAAAAACACCACCTATCAGGGACAGGGATATGCCTACTGGCGCTCTGACAATGATTTCCTCAAGTCGGCTACAAGCGGCTATTGCGGCGTAACATCAGAAAACAGCGGCAAGAATGTAGAGTGGAAGTACGACCTTTACACGAAGAACTTCACAGTATCTGGTACAGGTGCGACGGCAGACTATACAACAAGCATGGCCCCCAGTATCGTGAAGGATCAGATAGAGAAACTTACCATCAGCGCTGGTGTAACAACCATCGGCGAAAATGCCTTCAAAGGTTTGACCAATCTGAATACAATCACTTTCGATGGTTGCCAGCTGACGGCTGCTGCCGCCAACGCATTTGATGGTTGTACAGCGATGGCCGAAGGAACGGTGATTATTAATACCGTTATCCCGTTCGGAACTGGTGTGGGCAGCAACTTGCTAAGCATCGTTACCAATGGTTCGCTGAAATGTGATGTCGCCAGTAACCTGAAAACAGAAGTGGAACGCCAAGGCGACTCCTTCCTTTGGAAAGGTGGAACCTTCGGCACCTATCAGCAAGAACTGACCATCGCCGATATCTCATTCGGAGAGAACAAATTCTGGGCCACCTACTACTCGGACGAGAACATCACAACACCTGATGGCGTAACAGCCTTTGTAGCGAACGGCATCGAAGACAACACGGTGACGGTGAGCGCCATCGATTATATTCCAGCTAACGTAGGCGTGCTGCTTTACAGCGAGACACCTGGCACCATCCAGAAATCCTATTTCTATACAGGTAGCGAACAAAGCTTCTTCAGCATGCTGAAAGGTTCGATAGACGGCATGACACTAACAAAGGAAAGTGGCTACATTCTTATGAAAGATGAATTTGTACTCACATCTGGCGGAAACCTGGCAGGCCATCGCTGCTATCTGCCCATCATTAAGAATTCAGGCAAAACGATGGCCAGAACCATGAACATTGGTTGGGGTAACATCATGGGAACTACGGATATCGAAGCCCCAAATACAGATGATAATACTACCGATGACAGCTGGTACACAATCGACGGTAGAAAACTGGACAACGCCCCTGTACGCAAGGGCCTATACATTCATGGCAGACGTAAGGTTATAGTAAAATAAGTACAGCTAATAATAAAACAGATTAGAGATATGAAACAGAACGCGAAAAACATCATGATGCTTATGCTGTTCACTGGCTTAGCCTTGATGGCAAGAGCTGCAGTAGATGTTGACATCGTAGCCACAAATGGCACGGTAACAGCATCCGTATCCACAAGTAACAATATCTGCACACTAACAGTAAAGCCCGATAACGACTATTATATCACCCGCTATGATATAGTAGTAAGCAAACTGGCCGATGCCTCGCATGCTGCAACTCGCGCATCGGGCAATGGGCCTGGTATCAGCAACACTTTAACTCTCGAAGGCGAGGATCCATCCGACTTAGGTCAGGAACGCACCTATACGTTCCAGCTTCAAGGTGATGAATACAGCTATAAGGTAGAAGCCACCTTCAGAAAGAAGAAGATAGAGACAAACGACGTGCAGACCAATGCCACCGACGGCAGTGGCAGCGCAACGCCTCAGGCCTCGTTAGAACTAAGCGTGAGCCAAGACAACAATGTGCAGCAGAAAGAGGTGACTGTAGTAGATGAAACCACAGGCGAGGAAACAACAAAAACAGTTAACGTGGTAGAAGTAAAACTCGATAACTTATCGATACCAGAAACCACTACTGGCGGCGGAACCCCACAAGAGGTTGCAGTTACCATCCCAGCCACAATTACCAGTAGCGACGGCACAACAGAGTATGCCATCAAAGAAATCGGAGCAGGCGTACTGAGCAACATCTCATCATCTGTTACCATTACAGAAATCTCGTTACCTGCAACCGACGACCCGTTGAAGATTGCAAATGATGCATTCAAAATGGATGATCTGCCCCCTGGCGATTCTAACCATAAGGTGCTTACCATCAAATCGCCACTTGAATTGCTCGACGATTACACACTCAACGGCTGTCTGAAGGAAAACGTAGAATCGGGCAAGCTGAAGGCTACCGTTACCCCACCCAACCATTACTGGACGTTCTCTTGTGGTGTGGATGTAATTGTGCCCGATGGCATTACCGTTTATACCTGCAGGATGGAAAGCAATAGCCAGGTAGAGATTATCCCTATCGACGACAGCGCTTTGTTAGTAAATGGTGTACGCGTTATTAAGGCCAACAACGGCGTACTGATAGCCTGTACCGACAACAGCGACAATAATGCCTACGACATAGTAGCAGCAACTACAAACGAGGCCACAGGCAACAGACCTGCCACTGGCGATGCCAAAAGCTATGGGGCCCAGAATATGCTGGAACCAGTTATCGAGAGAAAGAACTACAATTCTGACGAATACTTCGTGCTCAAGGACAACGAGTTCCACTCTATCATGAACAATAGTTCTAAAGTGCCTGCTTGCAAGGCTGTTTTAAAGAAATCCAATCTATAAAAGGAGGAACAACTATGAAGAAGAATATGATATTGAAAATAGCTCTTTTGCTATTGTTGATGGTGGGCGCCACATCGTGCTGGTTCGACGACAATCCTGTAGCAGAACAAACCAACATTACGCCTAAGCCCAGCAGCGGAGGTGAGACCGCAACCGCCAACAGTTCCGTTGGCATTGCCAACACCATTGTCGACCAATCCGAAGCCGATTAGAAAAAGGAAATAAAGGCTTGTTAAGGCAATAAAATAGGAGTCCTTTCGTTATATTATAAGTATGAGGAAGGACTTCTGTTTTATATTTATCATCATGTGTACCCTGCTGCTTGGTGGCTGTGGGGCCGATCAGGCTGTGAAAAAGGGCGATAAGTTCTGGGCTGTGGGCGAATATTACGATGCCGCTGCCCAATATCGCAAGGCCTATGCCCAAACACCCAGCAAGGAGCGCGCCACCCGTGGCGAACGGGCCCTGAAACTGGCCGAGTGCTATCGTCGATTGAACCAGACCAACAAGGCCATCACCGCCTATAAGAATGTGGTACGCTATAAGAAAGCCGACTCGCTCACCCATCTGTATCTGGGGCAGTTGTATATGCGCAACGGCAATTATAAGGAAGCTGCGAAGGCTTTTGCTATCGCAAGCGATAGTCTGGAGAAAGGAGAAAGGAGGAAGGAGGAAGGAGGTTTGTTGCAACTGGCTAAGGTGGGATTGGAATCGGCCCAGAAGGCTCCTGTTTGGAAAAAAGAGGGCTCGGCCTATACCGTTAAGCGCATGGACCTGTTTAACTCGCGACGCGACGACTACGCCCCCATGCTGGCAGGCGATGCCGACGACCAACTGTATTTCACCTCTACCCGCAATCAGGCGCAGGGCGACGAAGTCAATGGCATCACAGGCACCAAGAGTGCCGACATCTTCTATGCCCAGAAGGATGAGAAGGGCAAATGGGGCAAGCCGCAGGTGATAGCCTCCGAGCTTAACTCGGCCTTCGACGAGGGTGCCTGCTGCTTCTCGCCCGATGGCAAGACGATGTACCTTACCCAATGCCAAACCGACCCCACCTACCCGCGTTACGCCCGTATCATGGTGTCGAAACGTAGTGATGCCGCCTGGAGCAAACCTCAAGAGCTTATCATCTCCAGCGATACCACCTGCAGTTTCGCCCACCCCGCTGTGAGTCCCGATGGACAGTGGCTGTATTTCGTCAGCGATATGAGTGGCGGCATGGGCGGACTTGACATCTGGCGCTGCCGCCTGCTGAGCGCTACCGAAGCGGGCGCGATGGAGAATCTGGGGGCGCCCATCAACACCCCGGGCGACGAGATGTTCCCCACCTTCCGTCCCAATGGCGATTTTTATTTCTCCAGCAACGGCCACCCCGGCTTAGGAGGCCTCGATATTTATTTTACGACCGACGGCCGCAAAATAAACCACCCCGGCTATCCCCTCAACTCGCAGGGCGATGATTTCGGCATGACCTTCGAGGGCAAGCTTAATCAGGGTTTCTTCTGTTCCAATCGTGGCGATCTGCGTGGGTTCGACCATATCTACAGCTTCTATAATCCTGAGATTGTGCAAACCATCAAGGGTTGGGTGTACGAGCAGGACGGCTACGAACTGCCCGCTGCCCAGGTGTATATGGTGGGCAACGACGGCACCAACCTCAAGCTCAGCGTGCGTAGCGATGGCTCGTTTGTGCAGGAGATCAAGCCCGATGTGGATTACGTGCTGCTGGGCACCTGCAAGGGCTACCTGAACCATCAGGAGCAGATACGCGTGCAGCCTGCAAAAGCCTCGAAAGAGTACGTGCTACAGTTCCCATTGGCTAATATCTCAGCCCCTGTGCTCATCGAGAATATTTTCTATGATTTCAACAAGGCCACGTTGCGCCCTGAATCAAAAACGGCTCTCGACCAACTGGTGGTGCTGCTCAATCAGAATCCAAACGTTACCATCGAGCTGTCGGCCCATACCGATTGTCGTGGTTCGGATGACTACAACCAACGCCTGTCGCAGCAGCGTGCCGAGAGCGTGGTGGCCTATCTCATAGCCCATGGCATAGCGGCCGATCGCCTGACACCAAAGGGTTATGGCGAGAGCATGCCCAAGCGTATCAAGGCGCGTGTGGCCGAAAAATATCAGTTCCTCAAGGAGGGCGACGTACTCACCGAAGAGAAGATAAACGCGCTCCCTGAGGAACTGCATGAACAGTGCCATCAGATGAACCGACGCACCGAGTTTAAAGTGCTGCGGACAACTTACGGTATGTTTGATAAGGCAGGAAAACTAATACAAAGCCCAGCAGCAGTACCACCGTCCAAGGATTAATTTCAATCTCGGTAGTAGGTGCAGTCAGCATAAACACCTCGATGGTGTTTATCAGCATGTGCTTGCCACCAGTCATCACGCTTTCTATCATGTCCCAGCCGCTTATCAGCCAGAATATCATTACGGCCATCACCACACAGAACATCGTCCAGAGTCGTGTATAGCAACGCACGCGGCTCTCTTTTACCTCAGGCAGGTTCATCATCACCCGCTCGGTAAATCCGTTGTCTTCTATCTGCTGCTGTGCAGCCTGCTCAAACAACTGTTTCAGTAAAAAATCATTCTTATCCTCCATATCCATTCTCTCTTAAATAGTTAGCCATTTTGTCCTTCCCTCGTTTCAAATGCGATTTAACAGTATTTTCGGCAATGCCGGTTATCTTGCTGATTTCGTCGATGGGATAGCCATCTATCAGCTGCAGGGTAATGCATGTGCGTTCGTCGGGTTTCAGTAGCGCCATCGCGGCGTGTACGTCCATCTTGATGTTCGAGTCGCCAGTAGATGCTGTCTGTCGCATAGCGGCTGTCGAATCCTCGATATCATCGGTCTGGTGTTTCGAGCGCACCTGATCGTAGAACACGTTGTAGGCAATACGCATCAGCCAGGTCGAGAAACTGCTCATGCCACGAAACTTGGCTATGTTCACATAGGCCTTGATAAAGGTCTCCTGTGCCAAGTCGTCGCTCAGCTGCTCATCGCCCAGTGTCTGGTTCAAGAAGAACCTGCGCACAGGCGACTGGTACTTCCTCACAAGCTGGTCGAAGGCCTGCTTGTTGTGGAACACCGCCACCTGTGTCACTAATGCTATGTCGCCTAAACTTGCCATCTCAATGGTCAATGTTCAATGTTCAATTTTGAAGGTAGTTCTTCTCAGGCATTACCAGCCAAAGTACAAAGTAGAATATCAGTCCGCTAAAAGCGGTAAAGAGTGTCAGGAATGCGTAAGCCAAACGTACCATTGTTGGGTCGAAATCGAAGTACTCAGCCAATCCGCCGCATACGCCAGCAAACACTCTATCGTTCGATCTCATCAGTCGCTTATTCATAATTCTGTATATTATTGTTGTTATTAAATGTCTGATTATTATCGCGGTTGTTACGGTCCTGTCGGGCTATATACCACTTACCCAGTCCGATAAAGAATACCAGTGCGCCGATACCAAAACCAACCTCGCCTGCTACGATGCCCAGGAAGATGGCCAGTCCCACGCCTGTAAACATCTGTCGGATGCCGGCATTATAGCTGGTGCTGTCCCAGTCGTCGCTCTTAGCGTCCTTCAGCAGCGCATCGGGTATAGGCTGTCCGTTCTTGATAGCCATTTCGGCCAGACGGTACTTCTCTTTGCGGTTGCGATTGATAAAGTAGAACACCAGCAGCACCAGAATAACGGGCAACAGGAATCCCACACAAACGATAGCCAGGATGGGGATGAGCAAGCCCATAAAGGCAGCGCCGTCCATGTCTCCAAAAATTCCGCTAACCACGCGCTCAGCGTCTTCGCCCTCGTAAACCACGTGGTGGCGGTAGCCGCTGTCGTTGTCGTTGTCGTCAGCGTTGGCGTTGTTAGTAGCAGTAGTGTCCGAGAATGCCTCGATGGCATCTTGGTTGTGCTTTACTGTATCGCTCACCTGCTCCGTGCGAGGGGTGTGGCGATGCTTCTGTGCTGTGGCATTAGCGTTTGTGCTAAGTGCGAGCACCATGGCGATTGCGATTAAATACTGTTTCATATCTCCTTTGTTTTTAAATTCTACATCTGTTTGACGTTTCAAGATTAAATTTAGTTGCAAAGATAGTGTTTTTTCTCAGATTTTTTTTAATTTTGCCACAAATTTCAAATATAATGGTGCAATTACCAGCAGATTTCGTAGCAGAAACACGTCGTATCATGGGCGATGAGAGATATAATCGCTTTGTAGGAGCCTTCGACAACGAGGCGCCAGTGTCTATTCGCGTGAATCCACGAATAGCCATTGACCATGGACCATGGACCATGGACCATTCTGATAGTCAGGTTCCTTGGTGCAGCGAGGGTTATTATCTCAACGATCGCCCCCAGTTCACCTTCGACCCCCTACTCCATGCCGGCTGCTACTACGTACAAGAGGCCTCCTCTATGTTCGTCACCCACATCCTTCGTAATGGTCAATGGTCAATGGTCCATGGTCAATGTGCATTAGATCTCTGCGCAGCCCCTGGCGGCAAATCCACGGCCCTGCGTAGTGTGCTGCCCGATGATTGCGTGCTCATCAGCAACGAGCCCATGGGCAACCGCGCCCAGATTCTATTGGAGAACGTTACCAAATGGGGCGGTCCTAACCACATCGTCACCAACAACTACCCGCGCGATTTCCGCAAATCAAAGCTTAAATTCGATCTCATCCTGTGCGATGTGCCCTGTTCGGGCGAAGGTATGTTCCGCAAGGATCCCAACGCCATCAGCGAGTGGAGTGCGCAGAATGTGGAGAAGTGCTGGCAACTGCAGCGCGAGATTGTGGCCGATGCCTGGGAGTGCTTAACCCCCGGAGGCCTGCTGATATATAGTACGTGTACATATAATACGAAGGAGAACGAGGAGAATATCCGTTGGATACTGGACACCTACGATGCCCAGGTGCTGGATATCCCAGTAGATCCCTCGTGGAACATCACGGGTTCGCTGCTCGAGGGCTTCAACGAGCCCGTTTATCGTTTCATCCCTGGCATCACCCGTGGCGAGGGCCTGTTTGTCTGCGCCCTGCGTAAGATTTCGAGGAAGGACGAAGGACGAGGGAGGAAGGAGGAAGGAGGAAGGACGAAGGAGATTAGTTCTGCAGATATCATCAAAAACAAGAACTTGAAAGTTCTGGACCCAGGTATTCTCCTTCCTCCTTCCTCCCTCCTCCCTCCAAAAGTAGATGTCGATTACGCCGAGGCGCTCAAGTACCTGCGTGGCGAGGCACTCGTACTGCCTGCCGATACCCCTCGCGGCATTGTCACCATCACCTATCAGGGGCAACCGCTCGGACCTGCCAAAAACATCGGCAACCGTGCCAACAACCTCTACCCCAAGCCCTGGCGCATCAAGAGCACCCACCTGCCCTCCGAAGCCCCCAAAATTTTACATTTTTGAATTTTTAAATTTTTACATTATAAATGAAGCAGTATTTAGACATCCTGAACCGCATCCTGACCGAGGGCACCCAGAAGGGCGACCGCACCGGTACAGGCACCATCAGCATCTTTGGTACCCAGAGTCGCTATAATCTCGACGATGGTTTCCCCTTGCTCACCACCAAGAAGCTCCACCTTAAAAGTATCATCTACGAGTTGTTGTGGTTTCTCAAGGGCGACACCAACGTAAAATACCTGCAGGACCATGGTGTTCGCATCTGGAACGAGTGGGCCGACGAGAATGGCGAGCTTGGTCCCGTTTATGGTCACCAGTGGCGTTCGTGGCCCGATTATAATGGCGGCACCATCGACCAGATACAGTATGTGCTCGACCAGTTGAAAAACAATCCCAACTCACGTCGAATGATTGTGTCGGCATGGAATGTGGCCGAGGTCAACAAGATGGCCCTGCCCCCTTGTCACACCATCTTCCAGTTCTATGTGGCCGACGATCGTCTGTCGCTGCAGCTCTATCAGCGTTCGGCCGATACGTTCCTTGGTGTACCCTTTAATATTGCCAGTTATGCTCTGCTGCTGCAGATGATGGCACAGGTAACCGGCTTTAAGGCAGGCGACTTTATCCATACCACGGGCGATACCCATCTGTATCTCAACCACATCGAGCAGGCCAAGCTGCAGCTCACCCGCGAGCCTCGCCCCCTGCCCAAGATGATTATCAACCCCGATGTTAAGAGTCTGTTCGACTTTACGTTCGAGGACTTTCAGTTAGAGGGTTACGATCCCCATCCCCACATCAAAGCCGAAGTATCAGTATGATTAATATTATTGCAGCGGTGGCTCAGGATAGAGCCATTGGATTTCAGAACAAGTTAATATATTGGTTGCCCAACGATTTGAAACGTTTCAAGGCGCTCACCACCGGGCACACCATTATCATGGGTCGCAACACCTTCCTGTCGCTGCCCAAGGGCGCCCTGCCCAATCGTCGAAATATAGTGTTAAGTAAAAGCGCATTCTCCTCCCCCTTTGGGGAGGCCGGGAGAGGCTCCTTTCCTGGTTGCGATGTGTATCCATCGTTAGACGAGGCCCTGGCCCATTGCGCACCTGACGAGGATGTGTATATCATCGGTGGTGCCAGCGTTTACCAGCAGGCCCTCCCCCTGGCCGATCGCCTCTGCCTGACAGAGATCGACGACACGCCAAAGGAGGCCGACACCTTCTTCCCTCCCTACAAAGATGAGTGGAAAGAGGCCGCCCGCGAATCGCACGACATCGACGACCGCCACGCCCACCGCTACGCCTTCGTAGACTATATAAGAAAAAGTTGATGGTTACTCGCCATCAACTTTTTTAATATGGTATCGCTCGTTCGAGTTATACTCCCTATCCTTATCCTTACCAAAGTACTCCAGCAGATACGTCTTTTCCTCCTCCAGTTTGGTTACACGTATCAGCACTTCGCGATAGGTTACTGCGCCGTTTTTCAGGTACGTTTCGTACGCATTATAGCAGGTGGTAGCCTTATTCACGCTGTTCTTCACCAGTTTAAAGGCCGACAGGTTGCGCATGCTCTGCGCCACGTCAACATACAGGCTGTCGCCCTTAAACACAAACATCAGTTCGCCACTCTGCGACAGGTATTTTCCATCCAGTCCGGCCGCCTTAACGCCACAGCAGCCACACATCATCAGTAAAAAGATTATTAATTTCTTCATCATCATATCATGTTATAAATAGTGCACAATCACGTTTTTAGTTCACAATGCAAAGATACTAAGAATAAATGAAAGCACCAAAAATATAATTGCAAAAATTGATTAAATTAATCTATCTAATGGACTCAGTACTCAGAACTCAGTTTTATTTTTGGACTAAGTCCGACAAAATGTGAATCATAAAGAATTAATATCAATATAATATTAAAATATTAATAATATATATATTATTAATATTTTATAATCAAAACAGATTAGAACAACGGGGGGAATTTTAAAACTGAGTACTGAGTACTGAGTACTGAGTCCACTTTTGTTAAATTTCTCTTTTAACAAATCATTAACAATCAAAGTTCCCATGTATGACAAAATTTTCTTACCTTTGCATCATCAAAATACAGATAGAGATGATACTCCCACGCGAGGGAAAACAATCTTCTACGTGCACGAGAAAAATCTGCCACGTGTGGGCGCAAAAAAGCCTTCAGAATAGCTGCAGACAAAAACTAAACAAAAATATTAACAAGCACAAATACCCCACAACAAAAAGAGGCCCGCAAACCAGTTCACAGACCTCTCTTAGTGCTTAATTTAATGTTTAAAGTTTAGTCGATCTCTTCGTCGGGCTCGTAACCGCCCATCTCGCGGATGGCGTTTTTGAGCAAGGTGTACTGCTGATAGAGATGGTTGACGGCCTCCTCGCCCTGGGTGTAGTCGTGCATAGGCGACTTGAGGAAGAACGAGAGGAAACGCTGGATGCCGAAACGACCAGCACGGGCGGCCAAATCGCTGAGCAGACAGAGGTCGAGACACAGAGGCGCTGCCAGGATTGAGTCGCGGCACAGGAAGTTGATCTTAATCTGCATGGGATAGCCCATCCAGCCAAAGATATCGATGTTGTCCCAACCCTCTTTGTTGTCGTTGCGTGGGGGATAATAGTTGATGCGAACCTTATGGTAATACTGGGTGTCCTCGTCGTTACCATGACCGTAGAGGTCGGGCTGCACATCGGGTTTGAGAATGGTTTCGAGGGTTGAGAGCTTTGATACCTCCTTGGTGCGGAAGTTGGCAGGCTCGTCGAGCACCAGTCCGTCGCGGTTGCCCAGGATATTGGTTGAGAACCAGCCGCTAAGACCCAGACAGCGGGTGCCGATGATGGGGGCAAAACCCGACTTAACGAGGGTTTGACCGGTCTTGAAATCCTTACCAGCGATAGGCATCTTGGTCTGCTCGGCCAGCTGCCACATGGCTGGGATATCAACCGTGGTATTAGGCGCACCCATGATGAAAGGCGCACCCTCGCTCAAAGCGGCATAGGCATAGCACATAGAGGGGGCGATATGCTCGCGGTCGTCGGCACGCATGGCTGCTTCGAGGTCGCTCAGCTGATAGTGAACAGCCTCGCACACGGGCACGTAGATTTCGGTAGAGGCTGCCCAGAGCACTACCACACGGGCGCAACCGTTAGCGGCCTTGAACTGCTGGATATCCTTTCGAAGCATCTCAACCATTTCCCATCGGGTGGGCATTGCTCCCCTCTTTTTAGAGGAATCATAGACGTATTTTACATTATCGCCATCCAGGCGCTTGGCGTAGTTCTTATCAAAAGCGGCTGGCATGGGCACTATCTTCTCGAGCTCATCGCGCACGGGCTCGATATCCTTCTCCTTCAGCACCTCGGCATACATGGCTGCCTGATAGGCGTTCTGCGGATACACATCCCAACAGCCAAACACGATATCGTCGAGCTTGGCCATAGGCACGATGTCGGCATAGTGCAGATAACGGGCATCGGCACCACGACCAACGCGGATCTTATCGTACTGAGTCATTGAACCTACGGGTTTGGTTAAGCCCTTGCGAGCCATAAGCACACCCGTGATAAAAGTGGTAGATACAGCACCACAGCCAACTACCAGGATGCCCAACTTACCCTGGGCGGGGGTTACCTTAGTTTGTGTCATTTCTTTCTTAATTTGGTTGATAAACATATCTATGTTTAGTGCGCTGCAAAGGTGCACAAATAAATTGAAACAAACAAAGAAAACTTAAAAATTTTACAAAGTTTTACAGCTTTTAAGTGTTTTGTTACAGAAAAATGCATTAATTTTGCACCCGATTTTTTTTAGGTAACAAAAATTATTTATGTACAAACAAGCATTCAACATGAAGCGCCAGCGCCTGGTTTTCCGTCATTTCGGAAACAAGGGCTACTCGCTATTCAGTTGTCTGGGCCGCGAGGTGGTTTGCAGCGTGCTTTCGGTTAGCACCCTTACCTACGCATCGGCCGAGAGCGTGAGCACACACCCTGTGGTGAGCGACTCTACCGCTACGACAACTGCACGCGAGATGATGCTCGACGAGGTTAGCGTAACCGGATCGAGGGCGCCACTGACCAAGAGTCAGGCTGCGAGAATGGTAACTGTACTGGACCGCCAGCAGATTGCGCAGGCGCCAGTACAAAGTGTAAACGACCTTTTAAAGTACGCTGTAGGCGTGGATGTGAGGCAACGAGGACCCATCGGTGCCCAGACCGACGTGTCGATTCGAGGAGGCAACTACGAGCAGATTACCATCCTGCTGAATGGTATCAACATCTGCGACCCGCAAACGGGCCACAACGCCTTCGACTTTCCTGTAGACATCAGCGACATAGTGCGCATAGAGGTGCTTGAGGGACCTGCAGGGCGTGTGTATGGTACGTCGAGTCTGGTGGGAGCGATTAATATCGTGACGACTCCTTCTGCGAGGAAGGACGAAGGAGAAAGGAGGAAGGAGATTGCCGTGCATGCCGAAGCTGGTTCGTATGGGTATGCTCAGGTAGGAGGCAGAGTGGCATTTGGTGGCAAAACCAGCCACAGCCTGTCAGGCAGCTATACCCGAAGCGACGGCTACAGCCGCAATAAGGCTGGCAAACTGAATGCCGACTACAAAAGCGGAAAGGCTTTTTACCAGGGGCAGTACGACGACAACGACATACGCGTGAACTGGCATGCAGGTATAAGCGTAAGGGATTTTGGCTCGAACACCTTTTATGGCGCCAAATGGGACGACCAGTTTGAGCACACACTGAAAACCTACACTGCCGTAACAGCCGAGAACAAACAAGGGCGCCTGCACTTGAAACCAACCATATACTGGAACAGATCGCAAGATCGCTTTGAGCTGTTTAGAGATGCACCCGATATCTACCCCTTTAACTACCATCGCACGGATGTGTACGGCGTGAACCTGAACAGCCACTTTGACTGGGCTGCAGGGCGCACAGCCATAGGCGCCGAACTGCGCAACGAAGACCTTGTGAGCGGCAATCTGGGCGAGCCACTATCGCGCACACACCATATTCATGGTACCGACCGTAACTACGAGTACGGTCTGAACCGCACCAACATGAGCTTTGTGCTGGAACATAACATACTGCTTGAGCGCTTTACCCTTTCGGCAGGCGTGGTGGCCGTAAAAAACTCGTGGAACGAGATGAACATGCGTCTGTATCCAGGCATTGATGCCAGCTACCGTATTGGCAGCAACTGGAAGGTGTATGCATCGTACAACACATCGCTACGCATGCCATCGGTTACCGAGCTGTACTACTCGGTGGGCGGGCATAAGGCCGACAAGCACCTGAAACCTGAGGAACTGGCGGCCGTAGAGGGCGGACTGCAATACAACTCGTACCTGGTTGACGCCAAGCTGAGCGTGTATCGTAACCACTGCAAGAACCTGATTGACTGGATTAGGCGCAGCGATGATGTGGATGCACCATGGGAATCGGTAAACTTTACCAAGGTGAACGCCACTGGTATAGAGGCCACACTGGCCCTGAACCTACAGGAGATGATGCCTGCACAACACATACTGAAACGCCTGCAGGTAGATTACAGCTACATTGACCAGGATAAGGTGGAGACCGACGGCATACAGAGCCAGTACACGCTGGAGTATCTGCGACACAAACTGGTGGCACAGCTGCAGGCCAACCTCTGGAAGCGCTTGCATGCAAACATCAGCTACCGCATGCAGGACCGAACGGGCACCTACACCAACGCCGACGGCGAGATAACAGACTACAAGCCGTACGGCATAGTTGACGCACGACTGAGTTGGAATGCCGATAACTACACGATGTATGTAGAGGCTAACAATCTGCTGAACAAAACATACGTTGACTTTGGCCACATACCACAACCAGGCAGATGGTGGATGGCTGGATTTAACATCCAACTGTAGTTAACGGAAACTGAACAGGAACCTGAGCTTGGGGCTGCGCGACAAATCGCCAGGATTGCTACCCGGACAGCCCTCAGGAACCTGAAAACCCTTACGGGCATAGTAATCCTTCCAAAACTGGGTTACTTTGCCCGTTTTATCATGGAACGACATGGGGATGGGCTCGAATATCAGCTGGCCATCGGCATCAAGATAGTTTTTCTGCACTAACTCACTACAATAAAACTCGTCGTCGCTAGGCATGAACATAAAGTCGTAAGGGCGACCTAAATACTGCAGGGCACGCTGAACGGAACTTGCCACGCCAGTGGTATCTTTTAACCGAGTGGCGATGACCAGCGAATCGCGACGCACCAGAAAGCTATCGATAGGCGTTAGCACTACGCCCTGGTGGATGGCCTCGAGCACAAAAACACTATCCTTACAAAAATGCACCATGCCTACATGATCGATAGCCAAATCATCAACGCCCTGGGTAACCTGCGTAATATGATTGCCTTGGGCAGAAATGCAAAACAGGAGGTCGCCCTCCTGTAACTGCTGTGCCATGTTCTGAGCAACGCCCTGCAGGGATATTGTCAGCAACAGGCAAAAACTAAATATTGTTTTCATGCAACGATGCATTAACCTTTAAGCTTAAACGAATTCTCGATGCTGCAGAGCTCGGCTTCGAAGGCCTTATCAATCTTAAGGCGCTGCTCTACGGCGTTGCAGCTGTGGATAACGGTAGAGTGATCGCGACCGCCGATGAGCTGACCAATACGCGACGAAGGCATCTTGGTGTGCTTCTGGGCCAGGTACATCGAAATCTGACGGGCCTGCACAAAATCGCGCTTGCGGCTCTTGCTGAACACACTCTGCTGACTGACACCATAGTGGTTGCAGACCTTATCAAGGATATCGTCGATAGTCAGCGGATGGTTATCCACCTTAACAGAACGCTTGATAACACGCTCGGCCAACTTCATATCGATATTAGAATTGTAAACAATCGAGTAAGCCATCAGCGAATTTACCACACCCTCCAGGTCGCGCACGCTGCCATTAGCAGTCTGGGCGATATACTCAATCACGTCGGCAGGAATCTTCAGGCCGTCGCGCTTACACTTAGCGTTCAGGATATCTACACACAACTGCACGTTGGGCTTCTCGAGCTCGGCAATCAGTCCGCAGGCAAAACGGGTAAGCAGGCGGTCCTTAACACCAGTAAGATCTACTGGGGGACGGTCGCTGGCCAGAATAATCTGCTTGCCGATACGGAACAGGTGATCGAAGATGTGGAAGAAGGTGTCGAGTGTTTTTGGCGAATTCACCCACTCCTGAATATCGTCGACAATCAGCACGTCGATACTCTGATAGAAGTTGATGAAATCGTTCGTGGTATTCTGACGTACAGAATCGGTGAACTGAACCTGGAACAGGCGGGCACTTACATACAGCACACGCTTGTTAGGGTAAAGCTCGCAGCACTTCAGTCCGATGGCGTTGATGAGGTGGGTTTTACCACAACCTGATGGGCCATAGATAAAGAAGGGGTTGAAGGTGGTTTTACCTGGGTGCTCGGCGATAGAGAGACCAACAGTGCGGGGCAGCTTGTTTGAGTTACCCTCGATATAGTTATGGAAACCCTTCTTGGTGTCGAGCTGGGGATTGAGCTGCTGCTGACGGGGGGCATCGAGCACATTGGGCGACTTGTTAAGATGCTGACGGGCAGGAACGGTCTCCAAGCTGGGACCCTCGCTCTCTACATCGGTTGTTACATCGCGACCCTTAGCGGTAGCAGCCTTTACCTCAACGATTCTGTAATTGAGTTTTACATTGGTACCAAACACTCGCTCTAATACCTTACTTAATAATCCAACGTAGTACTGCTCCAAGAACTCGAATACATATCGGCTTGGAACCTGCACCAGAACAGAACGGTTCGCTTCGTCGAACGACTCGAACACGATTGGTGCAAACCACGTTTTGTACTGCTGCTCTGTAACGTTAGCCTGGATGAGACGAAGGCAGTCGGCCCAGAGCGCCTGATGATTATTATTCATTTGGCGAATGTTATATTTTTAAATTTTATCAAACAATATACAAGACTTAGGCTTGTAGAGTTTATTGTTGTTTCCGAGTGCAAAGGTAAAACAAATTTTTGAAACTTGCAAATGCCCGATTTTCCCCGACGTGTGTACACAATATGTAACTGCCTAAAAACGTGATAGTTACGGTGTTTCACAAAAGTAGCACCGATTCTACCCACTTGCAAACACGCCAATACCTGAAAATCAAGCACTTACACGTGTGCGAACACACAAAAAATAATGGCCAAGGCATAAAAAATACACCTATGGCCAAAACTTGTTATTTAGACGAAATCTAATTTACTTGTCTTTCTTGCCGAAAACTGAGAAGTGAACATAGCGTTTTGGATGTTGCTTCAGATCAATCATCAGCGAGTCGGCATGCATCATGGTGCTGTTCAGGTTGTAGTACAGACTGGGGTCGCGCATCAGCAGTCCGAGGGTGCCCTCGCGGCTGTTCAGGGCGGCAGTCATCTGCTCTACATTCTTCAGCGTGGTGTTAACACTGGTCATGGTGGCGGCAAAATCCATGTTGCTGATATCCTTGGTAATCTGGTTGGTGTTTGCCAGCACACCATCGGCATTCTGCAGCATCTGTGGCATCTGACGGTTCAGCTGGGCTGTGAGCAGGCTGAGATCGTGCGAGGTGCGTGTCAGGTCGGCAGTTATCTGATCTACATTGTGCAGCGAGTTGGCAATGGCAGGATCGGCCAACAGAGTGTTGACGCTAGCCAGGATAGAGTCGAGCTTAGGCAGCATCTGCTGTACGGCTGGAATCATATCGGCAGCCTTACCCATAGCGCCTACCTGCTGACTGCCTGTGATGGTATCGCCAGGGGCCACCATACCGTCGGCAGCATTACCCAGCACCAGCAGCACCTTTACGTTGCCCATCAGGTCGGTAGCAATCTCGGCCCGACTGCCCTTGGGCACACCTAGCTCGGTATCCACATCGATAGCAGCCACAATCTCGCCTGTGTTCTGATAGTCGAACATGATATCCTCGACCACACCTACACGGTAGCCGTTGGCAAAGATAGGACTGGCCACTGACAGGCCGCTAACATCCTTGAACTTAACGTAATATTTGTTGTCGCCAGAAAACAGCGTCATTCCCTTTAGGAAGTGCAAACCAAAATAAAGCACCAACAGACCGGCAACGGCCACCAGGGCAATCTGAATTTCTTTCGAAAACTTTTTCATATCTTATAGCTTATAATTTATTTCTTTGATTTAAACTCGCGGATAGCCGCATTCACATCTACACGCTGACCGTCCTTGAAGGCAATGATAAACGCCTCGGGGAAGGTGGCAGCCACCTGCTTGCGCAAGCGGTAGATCTCGTTGTAATCGGTTGATGCGCCAACGGTGTACTTATACATACCGCCATCGCGATACGAATCCACATCGGTAAGTCCCTTAAAGCGAGCATCGCCAGCCTTGATCTTGCTGGAGCTTGAGAGTATCTGCACCTTAAACACAGGGGCATCGCTGGTGGGAGCTGCAGCAGCGGGCTTGGGTTCGTTAACCTGGCGCACCTCAACGGGTTCTACCTTGGCCTCGACTACCTGCTCCTGGGGCTCCTCTACCTGTGCATCGGGCAGTGGGGCCAGTCGGCGCTCAGGCCCGGGCTCATCAATCTTCTTATAAGGGATGGTGATGCTACCACCATGACGCTTGCGATAGTTCAGGAAGGCATTAAACATTCCTGTGGCATACAGCGTTTCGGCACGGGCCGAGTTCATAAACTCCTCCTCGTCGCGGGTTGAGATAAAGCCCAACTCCAACAGCGCACCAGGCATCGACGAGAGGCGCAGCACAGCCAGGTTGTCCTGCTGGGCACCCATATCCTGCCTGCCAGTGGCCTGGCACACGTAGCGCTGCATGTACTTGGCCAGCTCTACGCTGTTCTCCATATTCTTATCCTGGATAAACTCGAACATGATATCGCTCTCGGGCGAGTTAGGATCGTAGCCATGATAGGTTTGCTGGTAGTCCTTCTCCATAAAGATAACCGAGTTCTCGCGCTTGGCCACCTCCAGGTTCTGCAGCACCCCCGTCTGCCTACCTGTACGCTTGCTGGTACCCAGAGTGTAGGTTTGGAAACCACGTGCCACCCTACCCTTTGGCAAGGCGTTGATGTGGACAGAGATAAACAAATCGGCCTTGGCCTGATTAGCTATCTCGGCACGACGGTACAACTCTACAAACTTATCGGTTTTGCGGGTATAAACCACTTTTACGTCGGGACAGTTCTGCTCAACCATACGTCCGAAGGCCAGCGCAAACTTCAGCGTGAGGTTCTTCTCCTTAGAGATAGCACCCACGGCACCCGTATCGTGACCGCCATGACCGGCATCAATCACGAGTGTAAAACCAGTTTTATCAGCTGCCTGGGCTATCATAGCCCCACCCAGCAGTAACGCACATAATATATATCTTAACCTAATCACTTTCCTAACCAATCTTCAATTTTTTAATTTTTACATTTTTACATTTACCTCGACCCCCGCGCCAGCGGCATCAGCCCCCATCGGCGGATTCTTTTTGGTGATACGTAGATGGACGCTCGACACCTGCGGGAACTGCTCGTGGATGGCCTTTACAATGCGACCTGCCACATGTTCGAGCAGCTTTGAGGGGATGTCCATCTGCTGTTTTACCAACTGGAACAGCTCGGCATAGTTCAGCGTGTCGGCCACATCATCAGTCTCCATAGCCGCCTGGATGGGATAACCCACACGCAAGCTAACCAAAAACTCGCCGCCCACCTGAGTCTCCTGGGGCATCACCCCATGAAAGGCATAAAACCTAACCTCGTCCAGATATATGTAACTCTCAATCTCCAATCTTTAATGTTTAATCTTTAATGTTTAATCTTTCGCTCGGCTTTGCCGCTTGGCTCCGCCAAGAATGTTTAATCCTCCATCTGGAGTTCCTCCTCATCGTGGCAGCCAGGAGCGTACTTCTTCAGCGCGCGCTCAACACCTGTCTTCCAAGTGTTGATGCTCTCATCCTTGAGCGAGAGCGAAGCTACCAGCTTGATAACATGCTCGATAGGCATGCGATAGCGCAGCACACCCGATATCAGTTTGGCATAGTTCCAGTACTCGGGGTTGAACTTCTCCGAGAGGCCCTCGACAGTGGTCTTGTAGCCACGACGGTTCTCGAACTGGAAATCGTAACGCTTGGTGCCATCGGGGTTAACCTGCTTAATAATCTTACCCGTGGTAACGGTCTTGGGCAGCACAATGCCATCCTCGTCGTCGGCCAAGCCAGTAAATATCTCGTAAGGGTAGCCATTCAGCAAGCCTACCAATGCCACCCATTTCTCGCGGTTGTTCTGGAAACGTACTACGTCGCACTCCAACACCTCGGGGCGCACCTCGGTTACCTCGGGGCGGGTGCCCAACAAGAAGATATCGAATGCCTGATTGGCCAACGTGAGCAGCAATTCGGCATCATCGGCCTTAACCGATTTGAGGCACTGGTTAAGGATGCTGGCCACACGCTCCTCGGACAGAGTAGCATCGCTGTGCTGACCTATGGCTGTGAGTTCGTGAGCAATACGCTCAACGAGTTCACTACGCAAGTTTTCTTCCATATCAAACTATTTTTGCGTGCAAAGTTAGATAAATTTGCCGAATTATTTGTATTTTTGCAACCAAATAATACAAAAAAGCAGATTTTTATAAGCAAAATTAAGAGATATGAAACATTTATTGACACGACGAACCATCAGAAAATACACCCAGGAGCCAGTGAGCGACGAGTTGCTGAACCGCCTGATGAACGAGGCCGCACGAACCCAGACCATGGGAAACCTGCAGCTTTACAGCGTGGTGGTGACCCGAAGCGACGAGATGAAAGCCAAGCTGGCACCAGCCCATTTCAACCAGCCCATGGTGAAACAGGCGCCTGTGGTGCTTACCATCTGTGCCGATTTTAACCGCACCAGCACATGGGCCAAGTGCCGCAAGGCCGAGCCGGGTTACGACAACTTCCTGTCGTTTATCAACGCGGCTACCGATGCCCTACTCTACACCCAGACGCTGTGCAACCTGATGGACGAGGAAGGCTTGGGCTACTGCTACCTGGGTACCACCGTGTATCAGCCCCAGCAGATTATCGACGTGCTGCAGTTGCCAAAGCTGGTGATGCCTGTGGCCACGCTTACTGTGGGTTGGCCCGACGAGGAGCCCGCCCTGAGCGATCGTCTGCCGCTGGAGAGCTTTGTACATCAGGAGACCTATCAGGACTATCTGGGTGCTGATATCGATACCTATTATAATTATAAGGAGAACCTGGAGGAGAATAAGAACTTTGTGAAGATCAACAACAAAGAAACCCTGGCCCAGATATTTACGGATATCCGCTACACGCGCAAGGACAACGAAGCGATGTCGACCACACTCCTCCAAACCTTAGTACGCCAAGGTTTCCTCCCCCACAACATCCTGCTGCAGAAAATTTAGACACGGATTAAGTCCGTGCCTAAATATATAGCGCGAGGACTTAATCCGTGTAATCCGCGTAATCCGTGCCTAAAAAACTACTCGAGTGTGATAGGTTTGTACTTTGGTACGAGTGCCTTCATGATGCACCAACCTATCAGGTAGGCCACTGCACAGATACAGAACACTACCATGTAGGCAGCAGGCTTGCCTTCGAAGCCGAAGAACTGGAAGGCGGCACCCTGATTGGCTGCCCAGGTAAAGAACTCACCCGAACCCATGTTGATGGCCATCGAGCCGAAACCACCCGTCATAGTACCCAGACCAACGATGGTGCCGATGGTGCTCTTGGGGAACATGTCGCCAATGGTTGAGAACAGGTTGGCACTCCATGCCTGATGACCTGCACCCAGCAAGCCAATCAGGATGGCTGGCCACCAAGCGCTATAAGCACCAAGAGGCTGAGCCAGCAGGCCTAATACTGGGAAACATGCAAATATCAGCATGGCACGCATACGACCCAGATAGGGGTTCATGCCCTTCTTATCAACAAAATAGGTAGGCAGATAACCACCACCGATACTGAGAACGGTTACAATAAGGTAGAGCGTAAAGATGAGCGCAATACCCATAGCCGAATCGGAGGTATAGCCGTACTGGTCGCTGAAGTAAGCAGGCGCCCAGAACAGGAAGAACCACCACACACCATCGGTCATGAGCTTACCTACGAGGAAAGCCCAAGTCTGACGATAGGTAAAGCACTTGAGGAATGGGATAGCCTTCTCCTCCTTCACCTCGCCGCGATCCTTCACCTCTTCAAGGTCGTTGTCCTGCTCAATGTAGTTCAGCTCGGCCTGATTCACGAACTTGTTGCTACGTGGCTTCTCGTACAACCACATCCACAAGCCCATCCAAACATAACCCAGCACACCAATGATGATAAAGGCCATCTCCCATCCCCAGGCACGAGCCAACAGGGGGATAGTGGCAGGCGCAGCCAGCGCACCTACCGATGCACCACTATTAAAGATAGAGGTTGAGAAAGCACGGTCCTTCTTGGGGAAGTACTCGGCAGTGGCCTTGATGGCAGCGGGGAAGTTACCAGCCTCGCCCACAGCCAGAATCATACGGCATGAGAGGAACAACCATACTGAGATGGTGGCAATGGCCACAGCGGCATCGCTACCAGCCTGAACAGCACGCAGTGCCTCGATACTGTCGTAGCCCTCGATATTCATGGCTACCCATCCGCAACCAGCGTGCATCACAGCACCTGTACTCCATACAAAGATGGCGATGAGATAACCCTTCTTGGTGCCCATCCAATCGATGAACTTACCTGAGAACAGGTTGGCAATGGCATAGAACAACGAGAACAAACCCGTAATCTTACCATAGTCGGCATCGGTCCAATGGAAATCAACGGCAATAAAATCCTTCCAAGTTAAAGAGAGAACCTGACGGTCCATATAGTTTACTGTGGTTGCCAGGAACAGCAGCGCACAGATAACCCAACGGAAGTTGGACATTTTTGTAGTCTGTACTGGTGTCATATTATCTCAGGTCTTTAACGTCGATATTATCTTTATCGTTATAGTTCAGGTTCTCGCCAGCCATACCCCAGATAAAGGTATAGTAATAGGTGGCCGAAGCGCAATGAATGCTCCACTCAGGACTCATGATGGCCTGCTCGTTCTTGAGCCATACCACACGGGTCTCCTGGGGCTCGCCCATCACATGACTGATCTGATGACCCTCGGGCAGATTGAAATAGTAATAAGCCTCGATACGGCGACCATGGGTGTGAGGTGGCATGGTGTTCCATACGCTACCCTCCTGCAACTGGGTCAAACCCATCTGCAACTGGCAGGGACCTTCCTCAAGGGCGGTATTTACAATCAGCTGGTTGATGGTGCGCAGATTACTCTCGGCCTTGCTACCCAGAGGCTTCTCCTTGGTACCAACAATCACAGCCTTCAGGCTCTGTACCTTACCGTTCTTACGACCATCGAGTGTAACCCACTGTGTTTTATAGTGCTTGTGGGCTGTAGCCGAGTTAAGATAGAACTTAGCTGGGTTCTTGGCATCCTTCGAGCGGAAGATAACCTCCTTGTTGCAGTCGATATCGTTACCCTTCTTATCCTTACCCAGCCAGCCGCGACCTACGTAAAGGGCCTCGCTATAGCCAAGTGGATACTCCTGACCATCGACGATAACCACGCCAGGACCACCAGTATTGATGATACCCAGCTCGCGGTTGCGCATAAAATAATCGGCACGCAGCTGGGGATGAGTCTCCAGCTTCAGATCCTTGTTAACAGGCATAGCGCCTCCGTAGATAAAACGATCGTAGTACGAATAAGTGAGGTTAATCTCATTGGGCGCCATCACCTTCTCCATCACAAAACGGTCGCGCAGGGTCTGCGTGTCGTAATGTTTCACGTCGGCAGGGTGACAAGCCGTCTGGAACGTCATGTTCTGCTGGCCAAAAGCCATCATCAGATTTCCCATAAGCATCAAAGTAAAAATTGATTTCTTCATTGTTATTAATTATTATTGATTATTCTTCTCATCGGCGATAATTCGCTTGCGGTTGAACCACATCATAGCGGCAGTAAAGACAGTAAGCACGCCCAGACCTACCCACTGCAGGTTGTTAACGCACTTGTAGATAGTCCAGCCAAACAGGCTCGAAGCAAAGTCGAGCGCACCAGCCTCGAAGCCCTCAGGAATCTTGGCGGCGTTATCGCCTGTCTGCTCAAACACGGTATGAGCGGCCTGCGTAAAGGCGGGCGCCATATCGGTTACAAACCACAGGCCGATGGCCAGCGCCACCAAACCTACGATAAACGTCTTAACCACGTTACCCTTGGTGTAAGGCAGCACCATCACAAACACATAGAACATACCAGCCAACGAGGCCAGAGGCAGGAACTGGTTGCCTGGCAGGATAACAGCCAAGCCCAGGGTTACAGGTATCAACAGCAGCGATACTACCAGCGTGGTGGGATGACCGATAACCAATGCTGGCGACATGCCGATATACACCTTCTTACCATTAAACCTCTTCTTAACCACCTCCTGTGTCTTCTCTGAGATAGGCATCAAGCCATCGATAAACAGCTTGGTGATACGTGGAATGAGCTCCATCACAGCACCCATGGTAACACCCAGGAACAGGATTTTCTTAATATCCAACTGAGCCAAAGCACCAATCAGCGCACCTACGATAACACCCAATACCAGGGGCTCGCCCAGCACACCAAACTTCTTTTTCAATCCCTCGGCATCGATATCCAGCTTTGAGAAACCAGGAATCATATCCAAGCCCTTATTAACGAGCATGGCAAACGGAGTGAAACTCTGCACAAAAGGCTGCGGGATAGAGATGCCCTCCATACCCTCGTAATAGCCCTGAAACTTTGGCGCTGTAAGGTCGGCCATTACCAGTGTGTTGATGTAGCATACGATTGCGGCAAAATAGCCCCATGCCAGACTCTGACCCATCACGAAATAGGCTACGGCACCAATAAAGGCGAAGTGCCAGTAGTTCCACAGGTCGATATTAACGGTGCGGGTGGTTTTGGTGATGAGCATGAGGAAGTTTACACCCAGACAGATGGGGATAATGAGTGCGCCTACAGCCGTGTTGTAAGCCACAGCAGCTGCTGCTGGCCAACCCATATCGAACACGCCGAGCTGGAGGTTGTACAAACGCGAAATCTCAGAAAGCGGATCGCCAAAATTGTTAGTTAGCAGGGCCGTTACAATGCCCAGACCAACAAATCCTACACCTACGTAAAGTCCTGACTTCAAGGACTTTCCGAATTTTAATCCAATACAAAGTCCAATAATAGTAAACAGTATGGGCATCATGACCGATGCACCAAGACTGATAATGTAACTGAATACTTGTTCCATTGTTTTTAGTCGATTTTTGGTGCAAAGATACACATTTTTGCCGAACAACACGAGAAAGCGAACGTTTTTTTTACTCAAACGTTAACGTAAGTCGTCGTGCAGGTCAACCCATGCCTCTTCGTCGGGTATCACAATCACAAATCGTGAGCCGTTGGTATAGGTGGCATCCAGCTTCAGCTCGCCTCCAATCAGGCGCACCAACTGGCGGCATACTGGCAAGCCCAAGCCTAAGCCCTCGCTAAAGATATCACCCTTCTCGAACGTATCGAAAAGATTCTTGCGAACACTCTCACTAATACCAGGACCTGTATCCTCGACAAAGAACATCACCTTAAGTCCATCGGTCTTTACCGACAGCTTTACATGGCCCTCGGTAGTAAACTTCTTGGCGTTAAACAGCAACTCGTTCAAGGCCTTGGTAAGATAGTCGCGATTGGTTTTAACCGTACGCTTATCATCCACCTGCACATCGGTAGTAAGGTCGATGGTATGTGGCGGGCGCGAGGCATAGATATCGGCCACATGCTGAATCAACTCCTTAATACAAACACGCTCATGGGTATCCACCTTTACATCCTTACCGGCATTCGAGGCTACAATCAGCATACCCACCATACGACTGATGAGGATGGCGTTGGTTTGCATAGTTTCTGTAATATTGCCGAGCTCCTCCTGAGGGATGCTCTCGTAATCGTCGCGCAGCACCTGGGTAAAGCCATTGATAATGTTGAGCGGCGTACGTATCTGGTGGGTTATATCCTGCAAGAACTCGTTCTTCTTCTCGTCGGCCTTATGCGCCTGTTCGTTGGCCTCGGCCAAATCCTGGTTCATCCGCTCGGCCTCCACGTTGGTTTGCTTCAGGTTCAGGATATGACTACTCAGGGCCTGTTGCATCTCAGCAAAATTATTCTGCAGGCGACCTATCACATCCTTACGCCTACTAAAGCTGATGGCCTCGTGGAAGTGGCCGTCGGTAATGTAGCTGATCTGGCGGGTCAGGTCGTTAAGCGGCTGCACCATCATCGACACCACATTGAGGCAGAATACCAGAATGAGCAGCAAACCAAACGTAAGCACAGGTATCAGAATGTAGAGCAGTTTGTTGTAGCTCACAAAGATATCGCTCTCATAACAAATCAGCGCCATGCTCCATGGGGCTTTGGTAAGCGACTGATAAAGCACCACACAAGGCTCGCCGTTCACCTTTACATTCAGCATACCCTTCTTACCGGCTATCATCTGGTGACCAAGCGAAATCAGATCCTGCTGCTTGGTGGGGTCGGCATCGTTGAAGATGGTACGACTCTTAAGCTTCGTGGTATCGGGATGCACAACATACTGGCCATTGGCACCCAGCAACATGACATACGATTTAGGATACGGCTTATACGACGATATCACCTCCGACAGCCAGTCGATGGCCAAGTCGGTTGAGATGACACTCATCAGTTGCTTGTGGCGATCGTACATCGGCACGCAGTACGACACAATCATATCGTCGAAATCAGTCGACTCTACGCCCTGCAAATCCTCGGCATAAGCCTCAACCCAGCAGGGTTTGCCTAAGGTGGCGGCTGTGCGATACCAAGGTTTGTCGAAATAATCGTAAGGCTTCTCGATCTTAGCCACTACCGTATCGGCATTTTCCGGGTTATAGGCATAAACTGAGAAATAGCGGCCACGATCGGGGAAGAAATCGGGCACCATAGCCACCGAACAACCATCGAAATTAGGATTCTGCCCTACTACCAATCGGATGTAATTCAGCAGCGAGTCGGGACGTATGTCGTCGCCCAGATGCCATACGGCAGTACGGGTGGCCACTTCCACCTCGTTCATCAGCTCGTTTACACGCTCGGTACAGTTCTCGAGCTCAAGGTTGGCGCGCGCCATAGCCTGCTGCTTTACAAGCTGGCGCGAATAGAGGAACAGGGTGCCGATAGAGAATGTGAACACCACTACCAGGAACAAGAGGATGCCCAAACTGAGTTTGAGCGACAGCTTGCGTTTGATGCGATTTAATAATATACTCATGCCTCGTCCTCCTCTTGTTTTTTAGTGGCTACTTCGAGCAGTTTACCCAACAACTGAGTGACGGTAAACGTGTGGGCATCAACCTGATTGGCCAGCTCTACAATCTGCTCGTGGGTCATCTCCTGATGATGCTGGCGCACCTCGGTTACCAGTCGCGATATCTCATTAACAGGTTCGTCCATCTGATCGGTCATGTTCTGCAGGAAGGCCATCTTCACCCTATCAGCCTCGGCCTTATGCTTCTGAGCCTCGGTAAGCTGCCAGTTCTGCTCAACCAGCATCAGATTCTTGTGGTCGATCTCGTCGAGGTGCTGCCTGATGGATTGTTGCATGGTAATAAAACTGTTGGCCAGAACACCCACCTCGTCCTGGCGGTTACTGGTCTTGATAGGCACATCGTAATGACCGTTCTTAATCAAACGGGCCGACTTCTCGAGAGCGCGCAACGGGTGCAGTTCGCGATGGATAAACACTGAGCAGAACACTACGATAGCTATCAGCGCCAGCAGCACTACTGCGAGCATCAGTGGAATCATGGTGTTGTAATTACCCATAATCTCGTCCTCGGGGCATGCCACCGTAATCTCCCATTGGGTTTTCTCGAAAGGCTTATAAGCTAACACACGGGGCGTACCGTTCAGGCTGAGCTGCTCGGTACCACTCTGGCCGTTCATCATCCTATAGGCTGTTAAGCTATACTTCTCCTCAGGATACATCTCCATCAGCTTAAACATGGCGCGTGGGCGCAACAACGAGGTATCGGGATGGATGACAAAAGCTCCCGAATGGGTCATGAGCGAACCAGTTACATTAGGTAACGGGCGCTGCTCGTGAATGATTCTCGTCAACCAATAGATGGAGATATCAACACCATACACGCCAACTACCTTACCATCCTTATGTACAGGCATGGCATAGGTAATAATGGGCTCATCGTCGGTTCTGTAATCCTCGCGAGGTTCTGTCCACATATTCTTATCGCGTGTCATGGGCTCCTCGTACCACTGCTGGTGCAGATACGAGTCGTGGGCAAACTGCTCGCTTCTGACTATCTTACCTTTCTTGCGATGATAGTAAATCATATAATCCTTTTCGCCACGATCGGGATAGGTGCCAGGCACAAAGGCGGTGGCAATGCCAATAATCGTGGGTTCGTTGGCAAGTATCTGCTGGGTGTACTTCCCAATCTCGAGTGTGTCGTTCAGATTCTGCTCTACCCACCAATGGGTCTGACGGGTTATGACCTCAATCTCGTGCAACTTCTGCCCCACCGAAATCTCAAACTTATCAAGTATATCCTCGGCCTTACCCAGCGATTCGTCGAGAACCGCCTGGCGGGCATAATAGAACATCAAGGAGAAAGTGGCGGCAAACAATATTGACACGAACAATACCACCCACAAACTGAGCTTTGCAGATAGTGATTTTATGATAGTATATAGAATGTTCGGTTTCATTGTTCCAAAATTAATAGAAGATTGTTTGGGGCAAAGATACAAAAAAAATTAATACAACCAAAATTTTTGCCATATTTTTTACAAAAAGAGCAGGAACCCGCATCACTGCGAGCTCCCGCCCATGGACTCTATGTATGAAAGATTGTGCTGGGTATTATCAGCTTACACGCAAACAGAGCATGGTTAAATCGTCGTTAGGATCGGCTCCGTTACGATGGGTGTTAACCTCGGTCTGCAAACGGTTAATCATCTGGCGGGCCGATACAAATGGTGTATAGCGCAGAATTTCGAGCAGGCGCTCATCACCCAACTGTTTCTGCTCCAGATTCTCGGCCTCGTTCAAACCATCCGAGTAAACCAGCAGGGTGCGGCCCTTGATACTCTCAATCTCCTCGCCAATATACTCTACCTCGGGCCACAAGCCAATAGGTGCGTTTGGCTCGATGGTAAGGAAATCGGCAGCCTTGATGCCACAATCAATGATAGGAGGATTATGACCAGCATTGCAGAAACTGAGGTGACCACTATCGAGATCGAGCAGACCGATAAACAGGGTTACAAACATACCGTTGATGTTATCGTCGCCCGACAGTTCCTTGTTCATGATGTTACAAATCTGGGCGGGCTGCAGGTGCTCGTCGGCCAAGGTATGGAACAGACGTGTAACCTGCGCCATGAACAGCGAGGCAGGGATACCCTTACCACTCACGTCGCCAACGGCAAAATACAACTTGTTATGGTCGAACACGTAGCCGTACAGGTCGCCACCAACCTCCTTGGCAGGCTCCATAAAGGCAAACATATCAAGCCCGTGGTGCTTGGGGAACTCGTGAGGCACCATACTCATCTGGATGTCGCGCGCAATTCGCAACTCGCTCTCGATACGTTCCTGGGCAGCCTTTACCTCGGCCAAACGGCGACCATGGCGGCGGTTACGAATGGTATAGCTTGAGAAGAAGCCTACCATCAGCACAATGAAACCCGAGAGGCCCCAGGTGCGCTGCTTGATAATGTGCTCTTCCTGCTCGATAATCTTCTCCTCCTTCTTCAGCGAGGCATAGATGTGACCCAGCTGACTACCCTCGTCGTGCATGTACTTAGTCAGGGTGGTATCAAGGCGCTCGCAAATCATAGCGGCCTGCACGTAAGCCGAGTCGCGCATACCTGCATTCAGGTTGGCCTCGAACTTAGGCAGATAGTACTCGTGAATCCAGTCGAGCGAGATGCTGGGGCTATAAACAGCCAGCGCCTTATCCAGACTCTGGAAGATAATAGCAGCCTCGCGGTAGTGGTGACTGGCCGAGAGATAGAAGGCGCGATTAAGGCGACCGATAACGGTGTGAGCCATATCGCTCTTCAGGTATTTATTGTAAGCCTCAGCAGCTTCATCAGGTCTGCCCAAATGCTCGAGCGCAACGGCCTTACATATCTGAGCACCAGCAAGATAGCCCTCAACAAACTGAGTCGTGGTATGAGGCATATCCTTAAACTCGGGCGACTTGTAATACTCATCAACCGACTCCTCGCAACGCTCCACCCAAGGCAGCACACGATCGTACTGACCGCTGGTGGTATAGGCACGGATGATAATCTCGAACAGCTCGAAATGGCGTGGATACCACTCGGCCAGTCGCAGCACGCCAGCCTTCATCTCGTTCGAGAGATCGAAGTACTTCTGGAACTGCTTTTCGGCCTCGTCATAGTCGCCTGTCGACACCATACCGTCGCCCACAAAGGTTCCTAAGCGGATATAACTCTCGAGGGCAATCTGATCCTGCAGCGCCTCGTCGAGCGAGAATCGCTGCATGGCATCAATGGCCGTGAGCATCGAGGTCTCGATATGCCCCTGATAGCGCAGAATCATCGTCAGCTCCGAAGCGGCATAAATCTGGAACAAACGCTCCAGCGAATCCTCAGTACCATCCTTCAGCATCTCACGGAAAATGGGAACGGCCGCGTTAAACTGGTGATGTTTACTGCAAAGAGGGTAAGCGTGATAGAACTTGCGGCAAAGGTCGGTAATCTGTCCAGCCTCGTACAAGCTATCACCACGTTGTTCCATGCCCTCCACGTTGTAGGGAGCAAGCAATGTGTAAAGAACATCGTCCTGAATCTGATAATCGTGTTGGTTGTCACATGATGTAAAGAATAGCAGAACTCCTGAAAACAATAAGGCCACTGCGGCCATCATACATTTTAACCTCATAACTTTTTGTTTGGTGTTGGTGAATAAAATTCCCTTTTTGGTGTTGGTGTTACTGAAAACAATCCTTTTTTGTGGCGCAAAGGTAAGCATTATAGTTGGTACTCCAAGCGTCTGTTAATTATTTTTAAGGAAACCATTTTTGGGGTTTGGGTTTTATGGATATATGCTGTATAAAAATAAGCCCCACAACACAGGTTGCAGGGCTTAAATATAGTATTACAGGGAGAAAAATCACGGCAAGAAGAACTTGCGGAACTCGCTCTCGAAATTAGGCGTCAGGAATCCACGGCCCATCGCCAAACGTATCTCCTGGATGCTCCAGAACCGCCCACCATCAAGCTCGGAGGCCGAAGGGGTGACAGGACCATCGTAAACGGTGCGATGCACATATACCAACTCGCGCTCGCGCGCGCTCTCGAACACGTACATTCCTACCCGTTCGGGCTTAAAGTCGGTTATACCAAGTTCCTCGCGCACCTCGCGTACCAAGGCCTGTTCTGGGTTCTCGCCATAATCTATATGACCGCCCACGCTGGTATCCCACTTGCCTGGCTGAATATCCTTCCATTCTGGGCGGCGCTGCAGATACACCTCGCCTTTACTGTTAAACACATGCAGATGCACCACTGGATGCAAAAGACGAGAGCCGCTATGGCACTCGCCTCGCGTGGCTGAGCCGATAACGCTGCCGTCGTCGGCTACCACAGGGAATAGTTCCTCACTATTATCGCTCATCACCACTTATTATTTGTTGCGATAAAAAACAAATGGTGTATTCTTGCTAAGATATGAGGTAAGCTTATCGTCCATATAGATGGCACCCTCGATAATCTCCATCGAGAACTCCTTAGTGCTGGCGTTATAGATACCGCTTGAGTAGCTGTTGGTAGAATAGAAAGCAACCTGTACCTTGTGCTCACCATCGCTGAGCTTAACGGTGAATTTTGGAGCCTTGGGGTTAATGAGCCAGTAAACAGGCGAAATCTTTATAAAACCAATGTAGCAATCAATGTCCTGATCGGGGGCAGCCTGAAGGGCTGCACGCAGCTCCTTACCCTGAGTACTTACGCTATCGATATTGTGAGCCAGCAAACGGGCAGGGAAATCGTGGATGGTCATGGTGCTATCGGTAAGGATAGACCAGCTGAGCTCTACTGAATCTACGTTATTTACATCCTTCTGGGTTGGAGCCGAATAGTACACCTTACCATTATGGGTGCCACGAACGGCGTTCAAGCAACTAGCAATCTCGCTTGGAGTAAGGTTCTTAACCTCACTGCTATCATCACTAATACACGATGTTAAACAAACAGCTGCCATGCAGCATGCAACAGAGAAAATTCTTAATGCTTTCATTTTTTACTTATTGTTTTTGTTTTGTGATTTGAATTGTACACACACTTAATGCGCCACAACCCGAAATCTTGCATCACTAACCGTTAATAATATTTAATTCGTCGCTTTTTTAGGTTTCGACTATGCAAAGGTATATTGTTTTTGCGAAAAACACGAAACTTTAATCAGAATATCAACAAAAAAATGTAATTTTGCACCATGATATTCTATTTTACAGGCACAGGAAACACCAAATGGGTGGCCCAGCAGATTAGAAAGGCCATCGGCGAAGAGCTATTCTACATCCCCGACTTGATACGTAAGGGACAGTACCAGTTTGAGTTAAAGCAGAACGAAACCATCGGCTTCTGCTTCCCCACCCATGGCTGGCAGCCACCCAGAATCGTACGAGAGTTTATCACCAAACTATCTTTTTCGAAAAAAAACACCTATTGTTGGGCACTGACCACATGTGGCGACAACATGGGCGAAACCATGACGATACTGAACAAGGATTTAGCAGCTATCGGCTTACAGGCCACCACACAGTTTGCCGTTGTGATGCCCGAGAGCTACGTGTGCCTGCCGTTTATGTACACGGACACGGAGGAGAAGGAGCACGCAAAGATTAACCTGGCGCGAAAGATGCTGCCACATATCATATCTGTTATACGTGAGCGCACGACGGGTGTTGAGGAGCTAGTGAAAGGCGGTACTCCCCGACTCTACTCGTACGTGATTGGTGCTTACTTTAATGCCCGTATGGTAAACGATAAGAAGTTTACGGTTGACGAGGATGTATGTATTAAATGTGGCAAATGCGAAAAGGTATGCCCTGTGGATAATATACAAGGAACACCGCCCGAGTGGATTCACAACGGACGGTGTACCTCTTGTTTAGCCTGTTATCATTATTGCCCCGTGCATGCCATCAACTTTGGCAAGATTACAC
Source organism: Xylanibacter ruminicola (assembly GCF_900107775.1). Taxonomy (GTDB): domain Bacteria; phylum Bacteroidota; class Bacteroidia; order Bacteroidales; family Bacteroidaceae; genus Prevotella; species Prevotella ruminicola_C. Next base: position 112,039 of record NZ_FNRF01000007.1, on the reverse strand, counting down.
GTAAGCGCGATCAGTACTACTTTAATAAACGCGGGGACCAAAAATCTTAGTGCCCACACGTATCATGGTTGAGCCAGTCTGCAGGGCGATGGGATAATCATCGCTCATACCCCACGAACGCTCACAAAACGCATCATCGTCGGCAAAATACTGAGCCTTTACCTCGTCGAAGAAATCGCGGGCGATCTGCATCTCCTGGCGAATCTGCGCTTCGTCATCCACAAACGAAGCCATCATCATCAAACCACAAATCTGCACATGCTGCATCTCGCGCCACTCGCCAGCTGCCAACAGTTCGCGACAGGCATCGAGCGAAAGACCATACTTAGTAGCCTCCTCGGCAATATGCAGTTCGAGCAGCACCTTGATACGGCGACCACACTTTTCGGCCTGCTTGTTAATCTCGCGCAACAGCTTGAGCGAGTCAACAGCCTCGATCATTGTTACATAAGGTGCAATGTACTTTACCTTGTTGGTCTGCAAATGGCCGATAAAGTGCCATTCGATATCCTGAGGCAGCGAAAGGTGCTTCTGGCGCAGCTCCTGCTCGTGACTCTCGCCAAACACACGCTGCCCCTCCTCGTAGGCTGCTTCGATATACTCGTTAGGGTGATATTTAGAGATAGCCACAAGGCGAACACCTTGTGGCAATGTATCGAGCACCTCGTGCAGATGGGATTTAACGTCGTAATCCATCATCGTATCGTTTGCGTTTTTACTGCTGCTCGTATTCGGGCTTATCGTTCTTCTTGCCGTACTCGTAAACGTCCATCAACGTTGTCTCGGCTACCGACGAAACTACATAGTCGATCATGGTGCCACCCATCACCTCATCGATATTCTTCATGGCACCGTTCATCGAACCAGCCTGAACCAGATAGTTAACGGTTGAGCGCTTCTCCTTCTCAGTCTTCTCATCAATCGTGATGAACTGGAGCTTAGCCTTGTACCACTTATCGGCAATATTATCATCGGTAAAGAACACCTCTTTGTAAGCTGCTTTCTTTATATCGGCCACCTCGAACTCGCCGCTGATATACGACGACATCTCCTCGGTGATGCGGGTCTCAGCCTCGCTGAAACTCAGGGCGTCGACTACATAATTTTCGTTTACTTTCTTCTGCAAGCCGTCCTCGGTTACCTTCTCGTAACGGATCTTGCATTCAAACCACATTGCTGTTCTACTTCTCATTTGTTTTCTGTTTTATTCTTTTTAATTCCCATATAATCTTTGTCCAGCGCCTCCATTTTCTTGGTGGTAAGCTGGTCGATAATCTCACTGGCAATGCGCTGCGAGCGCTCGTTACCCAGGTTACTCTGCTTGGCAAGATCCTGTTCAGCCTTGGCCAACTCCTGAGTCATACTACGGCTGCGCGCCATAAAATCCTTTTCCGAAAGGTTCATCTGCTTGTTGTTATAAACCTTAGATAGGATGCGGTCGGCCTCTTTGGTAAACTGCTTGCGGAATATCTGCTCGGCCTTGGCCTGATACTCCTTCATCTCCTTCTCGTCGATAGAGAGCGAATCCTTCATGCGCATCTGCTTGGCCACGATATTGGCGATGGTTGCCGAATCGGCATCGGCACCCAAGCCGTAAAGCAGGCTCTGCTCGTCGAGCATATCATCGGGGATAGGCTCCTCAACTGCCTTTACGTACTCTACGTCCTCGGGCTGGGGCAACATATAGAAATAGCTGCCCACAATGGCCAGCGCAATAGCTACTGCAGCAAACCCTATCAGAGCTGTGCGACGCATCTGCTTGCGACTGATAAGCGCATGGTAGAAATCGTGAACCGTCTGATAACGACGGTCGGGATCCTCGGATGTGGCCTTGGCGATAATCTGGCGCCACTCGAAGGGCAGACCAGATGAATGAAACAGCCACACCACAAACTTGGCCATCGAGTACACATCGGCACGGGCATCAATCTCGCCACCAGCCAGCACCTCAGGCGCTACGTAATCCTCAAGTCCGTCATACAGTATCTCCTGATCCAACTTGGCATAGAACGAACCATGACAAAGCAGGCGGATGGTAGCATCGTTTTTGCGAGCCAGCACATTACAGGGGGCAAAACATACGTGATACACGCCCTGTTCGTTAAGCTGATGGGTGAGTTCTACCAGATCGCGCAACGTGTTGTTGGCAAAATCCTCGCGCGCCACAACAGCCGGATTCTCGTTCAGCAGCTGCTCGAAAGTAACAAAGTTACCCACCTCAACCGCTATAGCATAAACACCACCGTCGCCCTCGTTGGGCACAAAGTGCAACTGGTGCTTATTCTTTACCTTATCCATATCGGCAGCCTCGGTACGCACACAATTACTAAAGGCGACATGATCGGCCACCTCGTCGTGGAACTCCACGAAGTTAGAGTACTTTCCATCGATCAACCGCTTGTAGAAGTAACCGTAGGGAAGACGGACTTTCGTGGTTTTTCTAACGTCACGCGTTTCTAATAATTCCTCGAAATTCATCGTAAGCTCACAATTTTGCTGCAAAAGTAAACAAATAAATCGAAAAAAAGCACGATTTAAAAATATTTTAGTAACTTTGCACCGCAAAATAGTGAAATAGTAAATTGTCAAATCGTAAAATAGAAAGATGCCTGAGATATCAGTTCGCGGACTAGAGATGCCCGAGTCGCCTATCAGAAAACTCGCCCCTCTCGCTGTAGCCGCTAAGAAAAGAGGTACCAAGGTGTACCATCTGAACATCGGTCAGCCTGACCTGCCAACACCGCAAGTAGGACTCGACGCCCTGAAGCAGATAGATCGCAGTATCCTGGAGTATTCACCCTCGCAGGGCTACCAGAGCTATCGCGAAAAGTTGGTAGACTATTATGCTAAGTACAATATTAACGTAACAGCTGATGATATCATCATTACCAGTGGTGGTAGCGAGGCGGTGCTGTTTGCATTCCTGAGCTGCCTGAATCCTGGCGATGAGATTATCGTACCAGAGCCTGCTTACGCCAACTATATGGCCTTTGCCATTTCGGCAGGAGCCAAAATCCGCACTATTGCCACTACCATCGAGGAGGGTTTCTCGCTCCCCAAGGTAGAGAAATTCGAGGAGCTGATTAATGAGCGCACACGCGCTATTATGATATGTAACCCCAACAACCCAACGGGCTACCTGTACACACGCCGCGAAATGAACCAGATTCGCGACCTGGTGAAGAAGTACGACCTGTATCTCTTCTCCGACGAGGTGTATCGTGAGTACATCTACACTGGTTCGCCATATATTTCGGCTTGCCACCTTGAGGGTATCGAGCAAAACGTGATCCTGATCGACTCAGTATCTAAACGTTATTCAGAGTGCGGTATCCGTATCGGCGCTCTGATTACCAAGAACGCCGAGGTACGCAAGGCCGTAATGAAGTTCTGTCAGGCCCGCCTCTCTCCCCCACTCATCGGACAGATTGTGGCCGAAGCTTCGCTGGATGCCCCAGAGGAGTACTATCGCGATGTGTACGACGAGTACGTCGAGCGTCGTAAGTGCCTGATCGACGGACTGAACCGCATTCCTGGCGTTTACTCACCTATCCCCATGGGTGCTTTCTATACAGTAGCCAAGCTGCCCGTAGATGATGCCGAGAAGTTCTGCCGTTGGTGCCTGTCGGAGTTCGAGTACGAGGGAGAGACAGTGATGATGGCCCCAGCAGCCGGATTCTACACCACCCCAGGTGCAGGTATCAATCAGGTACGTATCGCCTACGTATTACAGAAGAAAGACCTTGAGCGCGCACTCATCGTATTGCGCAAGGCACTCGAAGCTTACCCAGGACGAGTGGATGAGGACTAAAAATTGAAGGATTGAAGTTTTGAATTTTCCTCTATACATAGCCAAAAGAATATATAGCGATCAGGGCGACAAACGAAAAGTGAGTCGCCCAGCTATTCGTATAGCTACCATCGGTGTGGCTATCGGACTGGCTGTGATGATAGTAACTGTAAGCGTAGTACTTGGTTTTAAACATACCATTCGCGACAAAGTGGTGGGCTTTGGCAGTCACATTCAGGTACACAACATCATGAACTACAGCGGTTCTGATCCGCACCCTATCTGCGCCAACGACAGCTTGATGAAGGCTGTTAGCAAGCTGCCAGGTGTGGCCAAAGCTGAACGCTTCAGTATGACACAGGGTATCCTAAAAACCGACGAAGATTTCTTAGGAATTGCCATCAAAGGCATCGCCGAAGAATACGATACTACCTTTCTGAGTCAGCACCTTACAGCAGGGAACATTACTTCATTTAGTGATAAAACAAGCAAGTATAAACTACTGGTTTCCAAGATGATAGCAGACAAGATGCGCCTCAAGGTAGGCGACAAGGTGTTTGGCTATTTCATCGATAACCAGGATGTCCGCACTCGTAAGTTCACCATCAGCGGCATCTACCAGACCAATATGACACGCTTCGACGAGACGCTGTGTTTTACCGACCTGCATACCGCCAACAAACTGAACGGTTGGACTGATAATCAGGCAACAGGTATCGAGGTGCTGGTAAAGGATTTCGAGAAGGTGAACGATACTGCCGACCAGTTTATCGACAACATCAACCGCACCAGCGACGAACAGGGCAACTCGCTCACATCCGAAACCATTTACGAATTGTATCCACAAGTATTCTCGTGGTTGGAACTGCTTGATATCAACGTATGGATTATCTTGGCACTGATGGTTTGCGTGGCAGGCTTCACGATGATTAGCGGTTTACTCATCATCATCCTGGAGCGCACGCAGATGATTGGTATCCTGAAGGCTTTAGGCGCCCGTAACAATACCGTTCGCCATACATTCCTGTGGTTCTCGGTATTCATCATCGGTCAGGGATTGTTCTGGGGTAACATCGTGGGCATCGGCATCGTGCTACTCCAAAAATACACAGGTTTTATCACCCTCGACCCACAAACCTACTATGTGAGCGAGGCACCAATGGAGCTGAATCTGCCATTGATAGCACTCATCAACATAGCCACCTTACTTATCTGTGTGTTTGTTCTGATAGCACCAAGTTACCTGATTTCGCACATTCATCCTGCGAAATCAATGAGATACGAGTAATTTTTTTAAAAATTGCACAAAAACATTTGGTAGTGTGCAAAAAATGAATTACCTTTGCACAAAATTTGAAAAATTGTGCAGTTTTAATGAAAGAATTTAGCAGTTTTAATGCTTTAATACAGAAAGCGATTGTAGACAACTGGAATCAAGATGCCCTTACTGATTATCAGGGCATCACGCTTCAGTATCACGACGTTGCACGCAAAATTGAGAAACTCCACATATTATTCGAGAACAGCGGTGTAGTAAAGGGCGACAAGATTGCCATTTGCGGTCGCAACTCTGCCCATTGGGCTGTTGCGTTCTTAGCCACACTCACCTATGGTGCTGTTGCCGTACCCATCCTGCATGAGTTTAACGGCGAGCAGATTCAGAATATTGTGAACCACTCAGGCTCTCGCCTGCTGTTTGTAGGCGATTTTGCGGTTAAGACTATCGACGCTGAAGCTATGCCAGCTTTGGAGGCTATCTTCAACTTGCCCGATTTCTCGCTTCACGTATCGCGATCTGAGAAGATCACATACGCACGCGAACATCTTAATATGATGTTTGGAAGCAAGTTCCCCAAAGCATTCCGTGCCGAGCATGTAAAATACCATGAGGATACGGCCGAGGAGTTGTCGATGATTAACTACACCAGCGGTACAACGGGCTTTTCGAAAGGCGTGATGCTGCCCTACCGCGCTATTTGGGGTAACGTAGAGTTTTGTTTGCGAGTACTTGGTCGCAACGTGAAGGCCGGCGACAACATGCTGAGCATTCTGCCTATGGCACACATGTATGGTATGGCCGTTGAGTTCCTGTTCGGATTCTGTAACGGATGCCATCTGTTCTTCCTTACTCGACTTCCGAGTCCGGCTATCATTGCCGAGGCGTTTGCTACTGTAAAACCAGCATGTATTATTACCGTTCCGCTGATAATCGAGAAGATTATCCGCAAGAAGGTATTCCCAAAGATACAGAACAACCGCATGCGACTATTGCTTAACATGCCAGTAGTGAGCAAGAAGGTTAAGAGCCGCATTTGCAACGAGGTATATAATGCCTTTGGCGGCAACCTGTACGAGGTGATTGTTGGCGGTGCCCCACTCTCTAAGGAGGTTGAGGAGTTCCTGCTCTCAATCGGATTCCCCATCACCGTGGGTTATGGCACTACCGAGTGCGCCCCACTGATTTCGTTCTCAGACTACCACGACTTTATAGGCGGTTCGGTTGGACAACCTGTCGACCGTATGGAGGTGAAGATTCTGAGCTCCGACCCAGAGAACGTGGCTGGCGAGATTGTTACCAAGGGTACCAACATGATGTTAGGTTACTACCTGAACGAAGAGGCCACACGCGAGGCTATCGACGAAGAGGGTTGGTATCATACTGGCGACTTAGGCACCATGCTGCCAAGCGGACACATCTTTATTCGCGGACGCTCGAAGAACATGCTGTTGGGCGCCAACGGACAGAACGTATATCCAGAAGAAATTGAGGACAAGCTGAATACGATGGCTATGGTTTCAGAGAGCATCGTGATTCAGCGTGGAGATAAACTGGTGGCTTTGGTTCACCCTGACCAGGACGAGGTTGTAAGCTTCAGTCAGGAGGAATTGGAACACATCATGGAGCAGAATCGTCAGGAGCTTAACAACATGCTTCCTGTCTACAGCCGTATCTCGGCTATAGAGCTGCATGAAGAGGAGTTTGCAAAGACACCAAAGAAGAGTATCAAACGCTATCTATACAAGAATAAGTAATAGCTTATGGAACATATACCTAGTTTTAACGCTCTTATACAAAAGAGTATTATTGACAATTGGGATCGCGACGCGCTGACCGACTTTAAGGGACAGACGCTGCAGTTTCATGACGTAGCCAGAAAAATCGAAAAGTTGCATATTCTTTTCGAAAACAGCGGCATCCAGAAGGGGGATAAGATTGCCCTCTGCGGTCGCAATTCATCACAATGGGCAGTGGCATTCTTAGCCACACTTACCTACGGCGCTATTGCTGTGCCCATTCTGCATGAGTTTAATGCCGAACAGGTACACAACATCGTGAACCACTCTGAAGCCCGCCTGCTGTTTGTGGGCGACCATGTGGCTACCATCATCGATCCCCAAGCCATGCCAACACTCGAGGGTATCATCAACAACCCCGATTACTCACTCATGATTTCGCGTACCGACAAATTAACCTATGCGCGCGAACATCTTAATGAGCTCTATGGAAAGAAATTCCCCAAGTACTTCCGTAAGGAGCACGTACACTATTATATGGAGGAGAGTCCTGAGGAGTTGGCCGTTATCAACTATACCAGCGGCACAACAGGTTTCTCGAAAGGCGTTATGCTGCCCTATCGCGCACTCTGGTCGAACTTCGACTTTGCCGTGAGCGTATTGGGCAATACCATCAAGGCTGGCGATAAGGTTATCTCGATGTTACCAATGGCACACATGTATGGTATGGCATTCGAATTCATATTCGAGTTCCTGTACGGTTGTCATGTGTACTATCTGAACCGTGTACCTTCGCCCGCTATCATCGCACAGGCCCTGGCTGAGATTCGTCCACGTATCGTCATCGCCGTACCTCTCATCATCGAGAAGATTATCCGCAAGAAGGTATTCCCAAAGATACAGAACAACCGTATGCGACTGCTACTGCAGATGCCTGTAATCTCAAAGAAGGTTCGCGAGATGATCTGTCAGGAAGTGCTAAAGGCCTTTGGTGGCAACATGTACGAGGTAATCATTGGTGGTGCTGCCCTGAACCAGGAGGTAGAACGATTCCTGAAGCGTATCGACTTCCCCTACACCGTAGGTTATGGCGCTACCGAGTGTGCACCTATCATCTGCTATCGCGACTGGCATACTTTTGCCCCAGGTTCGTGCGGACGTGCAGCCCTGCATCAGGAGGTAAAAATTGTATCACCCGACCCACAGCGTATTCCTGGTGAGATTCTCACCAAGGGTCCAAACGTGATGTTGGGATACTATAAGAACCCTGAGGCCACAGCCGAGACTATCGACCGCGATGGCTGGTACCACACTGGCGACCTTGGTACAATGGATGCCGATGGTAACGTATTTATTAACGGACGCTCGAAGAACATGCTGTTGGGTCCTAACGGACAGAACATCTATCCAGAGGAAATCGAGGACAAGTTGAACTCGATGACCATGGTGCTTGAGAGTGTGGTAGTACAGCGTGATAACAAACTGGTAGCTTTGGTTCACCCCGATATGGACGAGGCTAAGAATATGGGCTTCTCAGAGGAGGATCTGAAGAACATCATGGAGCAGAACCGCAATGGTTTGAACGAAATGATTCCAGCTTACGAGAAGATCTCTGAAATCGAAATCCACGAAGAGGAATTCGAGAAGACACCAAAGAGAAGTATCAAACGCTATCTCTACAAATAATAATTAAGCCTCCTTTTGGGAGGCTTAATTATTTTCTATCACTCGTACCAGTAGTAATACCAATAGGTACCAAAGTACTGGTCTTCTACCTTTCCTTTTTGTTCCATTTTGTTAGGATACTGGCGGCGCAGTTCGCGGAAGTTTTCGTAATCCTCGTCTAACACGGTGTTACGATAAACAGCCACAGGCTTGGAACGCAGATGACCATAGAGCACCAAGGCCTCGCGATAGTGCTTAGGCAGACTATCGTTCAGGGCGTAATACTTACCTACCTCACCAGCAAATTTATCAATCTGCTTGTCGATGAGATAACCCGTCAACTGATAATCGGCTACCACCTTACTGGGTACAGTATCCTTACACAACATATGGTGCTGCACCAACTCGAGATAATGCATGGGTTCCATCTGATAGGCAGGAGCTGCACCCATGAACTTATACACGCTGTCGACAGGATATAATAATAAGGTAGAATGTCTATCGGTAGGCAGAATGCTCTTACTGTTACCACACACCTTATACTCGAAGAGTTTATCGCCTATGGCATCCTTACGAGCCAACGCCTGCATACGTAACATCACCAAATGCTCGTCGCACTCTAAAGACTTTTTACCTGCGGCCAACGCACCATCCACATCGTCCTCAAGCAAACAGCGTTCGGCTCGCATACGATAATGGAATACAGCATTGGTATTGCCGATACTAACCGTCATAATCATGAGGAGAACCATAATAAGCAGGTTCATCCACATAGAACGCGACAGGATGTGGGGATTTGGATCATCGTCGAGCTCCTGCAGTTTGGTAAAGAAATAGGTGCATCCACCCCAAAGTAAGAGATAAACAATGATAAGCCACCACGAGAACTTGTGCGTGATACCACTAGCTGGGTCGGGCACAATATCAGTAAGCATGCCCAAAGCCAACATAGATGGGAAATAAGTAAGCGCATAAAAGCTCTTATTAAGGTGTGTTACCTTATGAATAAGGTGCTGGAGCAGATAAAGCACAAAGGTGATACCTATCGCACCCACCAAACGGTTATAATGCGTTATGCCATGACTGAGCACATGCTGCGCCATCATCAGCAGATCGCACTGGAAATAGTACAGCCAGCACCAAGAGAAGAGAATAAAAACGATAGCGCACACAACGCGTATGGTTATGGCGCTACCTTCTTGTTTCTTTTTACGATAATTCATATTTTAAATTTTCTTCAACACAACGGCTGAGCGAGCCGGGATATAGAGTTTGAGCCACTCCTTATGATCGGCAACATAAAGCGGATCATAGTTTGTGAAGTGGGTAACAGTGTCGTCGGCAAAGCCGTTTCCACCAAAGTCTTTCGAATCGGTATTAAGAACCACCTTATACGAGCCGGTGGGTACCAGGAATCCATAATCGGTATAGCTACGTGTGGGCGAGAAGTTGAACACAAATACCAAGTCGCCACGCATGAAGCAAAGTACTTGGTCGCCATCATCGTGCCATATCTCAGTAACAGGTGTAGCCTGGAAGTTGCGCACGCCCTTTATCACCTTCAGCATCTCGCGATCAAAGTCGCCCAGCCAATGGTAGCAAAGATCCTTGTTATCTACCAGATTCCACTGTCGGCGTGCGTACTTATAACTCCAACCATTACCCTCGCGTGGGAAGTCTATCCATTCAGGATGTCCGAACTCGTTACCCATAAAGTTCAGGTAGCCACCATTAATGGCTGCAGCGGTAACCAAGCGGATCATCTTATGCAGGGCGATACCACGCTGGGCAATATCGTTCACATCCTTCTTAGCAAAGTGCCAATACATATCGGCATCAATCAAGCGGAAGATGATGGTCTTATCGCCAACGAGTGCCTGGTCGTGACTCTCGCAGTACGAGATAGTCTTCTCATCTGGACGGCGATTCTTAACCTCCCAGAAGATTGAGCATACATTGATATCCTCATCACGCACCTCTTTAATAGTCTTAATCCAGTAATCGGGGATATTCATGGCCATACGATAGTCGAAGCCATATCCGCCATCCTCGAACTTAGCAGCGAGGCCTGGCATACCAGATACCTCTTCGGCAATAGTGATAGCGGCAGGATTTACCTCGTGTATCAGCTTGTTGGCCAAAGTGAGATAACAGATGGCGTTATCATCCTCGTGACCATTAAAGTAATCGCCATAACCACCAAAGGCCTCACCCAATCCGTGAGAGTAGTAAAGCATAGAGGTAACGCCATCAAAGCGGAAACCATCAAACTTAAACTCCTCGAGCCAGTATTTGCAGTTTGAGAGCAGGAAGTGCAGCACCTCGTCCTTACCATAATCAAAGCAGAGCGAATCCCATGCCGGATGCTCGTGACGGTCTCCAGGATAGAAGAACTGATTAGGATCGCCTGCCAGATTGCCAAGACCCTCAACCTCGTTCTTAACAGCATGCGAATGTACGATATCCATGATAACTGCCACACCATTCTTGTGGGCAGTATCAATAAGTTCCTTGAGTTCCTCGGGAGTGCCGAAACGGCTACTTGGTGCAAAGAATGATGATACGTGATAGCCGAACGAACCGTAATAAGGATGCTCCTGAATGGCCATTACCTGAATGCAGTTATAACCATCCTTGATAATGCGTGGCAACACATTATCCTTAAATTCCTTATAGGTACCAACCTTCTCGGCATCCTGTCCCATACCTACATGACACTCATAAATGAGCAAGGGATTCTTCTTGGGTTTGAAGTTCTTTTTCTTGAACTCGTATTTCTCCTCAGGATTCCAAACCTGAGCTGAGAAAATCTTTGTATTCTCGTCCTGAACCACACGACGGCACCAGGCAGGAATACGCTCGCCTTCTCCCCCATTCCACTTTACCTTCATCTTGTAAAGTTGGCCATGCTTCAGGGCTTTTTCGCTGAGTTTCAACTCCCAGTTGCCCGTACCCTCGATACGCTTGCAACGGTATTTCTCGTTCTCCTGCCAGTTATTAAAGTCGCCAATCAGATAGATATCTGTAGCGTTAGGCGCCCACTCACGGAACACCCAGCCCTTTGACAACTTATGCAGACCAAAATAAAGATGACCAGATGCAAACTGACTCAGCGTCTTCTTGCCGTTCTGTGTGAGCTGGTTCATCTTCCAGACAGCATGGTCGTGACGTCCACGGATAGCACCTTCGAAAGGTTCCAACCACGAATCGTTACGTACCAAGCCGATATGTTCAGGCTGTGTAGGAGCAGCTTTCTTGGCCGAGGTCTTTTTGGCTGCCGGTTTCTTGACAGATTGTTTCTTTGTTTCCATAGTTATTGTATTTTATTGTTTTGCATTTAATGTTTATGCCTTAACCTTGAAAATGGCTTTCTTGATTTCAGGCTGGTTGATGATGCAAGGGGCATGACCATCTTGCGGGAAGAAGATGACAAACTGGCCAGGTTTAACCGTTACATAGGTCTGAGACTTGGTGTCGCCATACTTGGTAATATCCTTTTCAGCATTATACTCAAAATCGGGCAGATCGCACAGAGGGGTATAGCCGAATGTTTCTTCACAGGTGATAGGAATCTGGATATCAATCATCTCGATATGTGTTTCGAGAACTGCTGTCTCCTGGGTTTTGCCCTTAGCCACCTGGATATTTACAAACAGATCCTTATCCTTGATGAAGTGCTTACCCTCTTCTACAGTCTGAAGATCATTGCTTTTCAGGAACTCAACCACATCGGCAAACAACGGATTAAGTGTTACGTATTTGCCCAGATTCTCAATTGTATCAATAATCATAATCAGTAAAATATTTAAGTTGTTTGTTACTTTAATTGTCTATGTCCACGGGTATAGGTACCTTGAGCTGTTACCTTACCATTACGGTCTTTCTCTACGAAGTTGCCATCACGCACATCGTCGAGATAGGTGCCTTCGAAACGATTGCCATCTTTATCCTCCTCGATAGCCGCACCGTTACGTCGACCGTTCTTAAAAATACCTTTGAATTTAGAGCCGTCGGCAAAACGGGCAATGCACTCGCCATTGGGCTGACCAGCCTTGAAAGTGCCCTCAACGGTATCGCCGCACTTCTTGGTAAGCTTACCACGACCATCCTGCTTATCAGCCTTCCACTGACCTACGTAGGAATCGCCATTCTGCCATACCAACGTGCCCTGACCTTGCTTGTCGCCCTTAAAGAACTGACCTGTATATACATCGCCATTGGCATACTTAAAAATGCCCTGACCTGTACGTTCACCTCTTACGTAGTCGCCCTCATAAACATCGCCGTTCTGGAACTTATAGATGCCACGCCCGTTCATCTCGTCATCAGTCCAAGGACCAATATACACATCGCCGCCAGCATACTTAAAAGTACCTTTGCCCGAGCGCATATTCTCCTTCCAATCGCCATCATAAACAGAGCCATCGCCCCAGTCGTAGATGCCTTTGCCGTTCTTTTTATCGTTCAACCAATCGCCTTTGTAGAAAGCACCACTGGCAAAAGTATAGGTACCAAAACCCGAACGCTTGTCCTGTCGCCATTCGCCGTCATACTTATCGCCATTATAGTAGTACATCACACCATGGCCTTGCTGATAATCGCGGAACCACAAGCCATCGTAACGATTGTTATTTGCAAAGTAATATGTTCCCTTACCATGCTGCTGATCCTGAAACCACTCGCCCTCGTATTTCTCGCCATCAAAAAAGGTAAAAATACCAAAACCCTGACGCTTACCTTTAACGTATTCGCCCTCGTAAAGGTTGCCATTCTTATACACAGCCTTACCTTTACCATTGGGTTTACCCATGACCATTTCGCCCTGATATTCGCCACCATCCTTGGTTGTGGCCGAGCCGAGTGTTATCTTCTGTGCATCTGCAGTAAAAGGCAGAAACAATGAAAGTGCTATTATCGAAAGTTTATTTATATTCATTTGCAATATATCCTATTTTAGTGTGCAAATTTAAATAAAATAATCGAGGTGCCCAAATTACTTACCTATATATTAATATAATTTTTCACTTTTCACTTTTCACTTTTCACTTTTTATTCGTACCTTTGCACCCGTTATGAAGTTTATGGCTATTATTCCTGCCCGTTATGCTTCTACAAGATATCCGGGCAAGCCGCTTGCAATACTGGGCGGAAAAACAGTGATTCAGAGAGTGTACGAGCAAGTAAAAAGCGTGCTCGACGAAGTATATGTAGCAACCGACGACCAGCGCATTTTTGACGCTGTAGTGGCTTTTGGTGGCAGAGCCGTAATGACACGTGCCGACCACAAGAGCGGTACCGATCGTATCGAAGAGGCTGCCGAGAAAATCGGATCGGATGCAGATGTGATCATCAATGTACAGGGCGACGAACCATTTATCCAGCCCTCGCAGATTGAGACATTGATGCACCTTTTTGATGCACCAGAGACTCAGATTGGCACATTAGGCAAACTGTTCGAATCGATCGAGGCTATTGAGAATCCTAACTCTCCAAAGATTGTTACCGACAATCGCGGATTTGCACTCTACTTTAGTCGTAGTGTGATACCTTATATCCGAGGCAAGGAGCGTAACGAGTGGTTTGGCGTATACCCATTCCTGAAACACTTGGGAATCTACGCTTATCGCCGTGAGGTTTTGGCCGAAGTAACAAAATTGCCCCAAAGCAGTATGGAAAAAGCAGAGAGCCTGGAGCAATTACGTTGGTTACAGAACGGCTACCGCATCCGTGTGGGTATGACCGATATCGAAACGGTTGGTATCGACACCCCAGAGGATCTGACCCGCGCCGAAGAGTTCTTACTGAAGCATCTGGCGTAAAAGATCCTTCTGACGCTCAGTGAGATTTGTTGGAAGTTTTACCTGATAGGTAATGATGAGATCACCAAAGGTGCCATCGCCCCTATCATACCCCTTACCACGCAGTCGGACCTTAGTGCCTGGCTGCGTTTCCGGTTTAATTTTCAGCTTCAACTTCTGACCGTTCGACAGGGTTACAATCACCTCGCCACCTAACATGGCAGTGTAAAGATCTATCGTAACGTTAGCATTCATCTCACCACTATGTGTACGAGCTTGCCTGCTGCCCCCAAAACCTTGGAAACCACCAAAACCGCCACCTTGCTGTCCTTTGCGCCCAAACAGATCTTCGAAGAACGATGAGAAGCCTCCGCCACCCTGGAAACTGCTAAAGTCGAAACCACCAAACGGGTTGCCGCCTGCCTGTCCGCCACCTCCAAATCCTTGGAACTGTTCAGCCTCGCGCCACTTCTCACCATACTGGTCGTACTTCTTACGCTTCTCAGGATCGCCAATTACATCATAAGCCTCCTGCAAGGCCTGGAACTTAGCCTGAGCCTTGGGGTCATCAGGATGCAAATCGGGATGAAACTGTTTGGCACGTTTCAGATAGGCCTTCTTTACATCCTTCTGCGCAATGGTTTTATCTACGCCTAAAATCTTGTAATAATCAATAAATGCCATAATCAAAATCCTCCTATTTTTTCAACTTTTCCAGCAAAAAATGTGCCAAACAAAACTCAAAATAATCGAATAAATATTTGGGCATATCAACTTATTTATGTAATTTTGCAGACAAAAATAAGAAAATTAATGAAAAAGATCACTATCTTACTGATTTCCATGTTGTTATCAATATCACCCATCGAGGCAAAAGATAAAAAGACCGTCAAAATCAAGGTGATTGAAACCAGCGATGTGCATGGACATTTCTTTCCTTACGACTTTATGGAGCAGCGCCCCATTAAGGGAACCCTTTCGCGTGCCAACACCTATATCAAAAAGCAGCGTAAAAAGTATGGTGAGGATCATTTCCTGCTGATAGATAATGGCGATATCCTGCAAGGTCAGCCTTGCGTATATTGGTCGAACTATGTGATGCCCGAAGACGAGAACATCGCAGCTTCGGTTATCAACTACATGAAATACGATGCCGAAACCGTTGGTAATCACGACATCGAGCCTGGTCATAAGGTTTACGATAAGTGGATCCGCGAGGTTCGCTGTCCATTGCTGGGCGCCAACATCGTTAAAGAGGAATACAAGAACGCAGAGGCCCGTCCTGAGCATATTTATACAGGACTGAAGCCCTACTCTGTACATTACAAAGATGGTGTTAAGATTGTAGTTATCGGCATGCTTACACCAGCCATCCCCAACTGGCTGAACAAATCAATCTGGAAAGGATTGGAGTTCGAGGAGATGACCGCATGCGCCAAGAAATGGATTAAGTATGTAAAGGAGAACGAGAAACCTGATTTGATTTTCGGTTTGTTCCACTCTGGTCTGAACGGCGGTATCAAAACTGCTGAATACGAGGAAGACGCAACTGAATCAGTAGCCCGCGAAGTTCCTGGTTTCGATATTATCTTCTTTGGTCACGACCATCAGGTACACAACATGCTGGTTACCAACAAGGCTGGCGAAAAGGTGCTTTGTGTAGATCCCTCATGCTATGTAAACAACGTGGCTGAAGCAGAGATTACGCTGACATACAAGAATGGCAAGCTTAGCAAGAAAAGTATTATCGGCAACATTGTAAATGTGCGCGACGAGAAGATCGACAAGCAGATGATTACCTACTTCCAGCCTACCATCGATAAGGTTAAGGAATACGTGAGTCAGAAGATTGGATACTTTAAGAATCCTATCTACACCCGCGAAAGTTTCTTTGGCAACTCAGCATTTACTGATCTGATTCACAATCTGCAGATGAGCATCTCGAAAGCCGACATATCGTTCAACGCCCCCTTGGCATTCGATACCACCATCGATGCCGGCGAGGTTACACAGGCCGATATGTTTAAGCTGTATCGCTTTGAGAATCTGCTGTTTGTGCTCAAGATGACTGGCGAGGAAATCAGAAAACACCTGGAGTTCTCGTACGATATGTGGTGTAACACTATGACATCGCCCAACGACCACGCATTGCGCTTAAACGACGATTCGAAGGAAGATCAGCAGCGTACTGGATTCCAATACTACACCTTTAATTTCGACTCGGCTTGCGGCATCGACTACGAGGTGGATGTAACCAAGCCCGACGGACAGAAGGTAAGAATTCTACGAATGTCGAACGGTGAGCCATTCGACGAGAAGAAATGGTATAAGGTAGTAATGAACAGCTATCGCGCCAATGGCGGTGGCGAGTTGCTGACTCGTGGCGCAGGTATCCCACAGGATTCGCTCGAGAGTCGTGTGCTCTTCTACACCGAACTGGATCAGCGCCACTATCTGACTGAAGAAATCAAACGTCTGGGTACTATCGACCCACAGAAAAATAACAACTGGAAGTTTGTACCCGAGGCATGGGTAAAACCAGCCCTCGAGAGAGACCGTAAACAACTGTTTGGAAAATGAAACAACATTATTTCGTATTCTGTAAAGAAGACTTATTGTTAGAAAAAACCGCAGATGGCGGTTATACCATCCCCTTTCAGGAAGAACCACCCACCGAGGTAAAACCTTGGACCAACGTAATGACTGTAACCCCGCTGGATGGCGTTGAGGTAAAAACATATAAGATAGACAGTCCGGTTTGCGACGACCCACGCTACGAGATGTGCGGTTTGCGACAGAGCTATTACAAACTTGATAAAGCCCTGTACCAGAAGGCAGGCAAATGTCAGGAACTGCTGTATTGGGATGCCAACACCAAGTATTGTGGTGTGTGTGGCGCCCCTATGCGAATGGATACTGATATCTCAAAGAAATGTACTGAGTGCGGCAAAGAGATATGGCCACAATTAGCTACAGCAGTCATCGTGCTGATACACAAAGGCGACGAGGTTCTGCTGGTTCGCGCCAAGAACTTCCGAACTGATTTCTACGGATTGGTAGCAGGATTTGTAGAGACGGGCGAAACACTCGAAGAAGCGGTAGCCCGTGAGGCTTTCGAAGAAACAGGCGTAAAGATTACCAACATCCGCTATTTTGGTTCGCAGCCTTGGCCCTACCCTTGCGGACTGATGGTAGGCTTTAATGCCGACTATGTATCAGGCGATATTCACCTGCAAGCTAGCGAGATAGCCAAAGGTGGCTGGTTCCGTAAAGACAACCTGCCTACTATCCCCGAAAAATTATCTATAGCACGTATGCTGCTCGATGCGTGGTTAGCCGAGAAAGATTAATACTCTACTAACTGCATCGATAGCACACCCGTATAACTGATGGTTGATTCCACCATATAACAGGTAGCGCCATCAGGGATACATAGTGTAGCGTTAAAATGCAAGCCTGCGGCATCAATATGACTAAAGGTCATATTAGCCAGGATGGCATCGTTTAAGAATTCGGCAGGTACCAGACCTTGGTACTGCTGCTTATGGAAATCACTCGAATAGATCTGTCGCGCACCTTGGAAAACACTAATGTGCATGATGTTATCGTAGTACACATTCTCTACTTCCAGTCCGTCCTCGTTAAAAGTACGCTTTGTGACTTTATACTTGGTAGGATTAATGGCAATATACCAATGGTAGCGATTGCCGTTATAGGCAGCCACCGAGTCGATCTTAACCTGATGGGTATAGGTTAGCACACTCGGAGCAGTTGTCTCTATATCAGCATCATCAGCATTGTCGCTCTTCTGCAGTTTCAACAAATCACCATTCTGATTATTAAACCAGAAGAGATGTTCGGTATGTTTAACGATACTATAAGCCGTGCCCGATGCCAGATAAAGCGAATCCTTGTAGATGCGGAAATAGGTAGGCATACTGGTAGCATCGGCAAAGTAGAGCGTATCGCCACTTACACGGAACGACACATCGCCACTCTCCTCATCTACCCAAACTCCCTGGAGCATCTCCTTTGCCGCCTTATCGTCGGGCAACGCTGATGAGTTTTTCTGGTTACAAGACACCAGAAAAACCATCAACATTGATATCGTTAATAACCTCTTCATTTACTTACCTATACAATGATATTCAAAGCCATTCTCATCAAGTTCCTCTGTATCAAAGATGTTACGACCATCGATAACCAGAGGGCGCTTCATAGCCTTCTTGATTACCCCCCATCCTGGCAGGCGGAACTCCTTCCACTCGGTGAGCAGCAACAGAGCGTCGGCATCCAGCACCACATCATACATGTCGCGACAATAGGTTACCGTTTCGCCGATTCTACGCTTACACTCATCCATAGCAATGGGGTCGTAAACACGTACGTTACAGCCAGCCTCAAGCAGTTTGGCAATCATCACAAGGGCAGTTGATTCGCGCATATCATCAGTCTCAGGCTTGAACGAGAGTCCCCACATGGCGATGGTCTTACCTTTCAGAGCCTCAACGCTACCAAATGCCTTAACCAGCTTCTCAAACAGCACGCTCTTCTGTTTTTCGTTCACACGCTCAACGGCCTTCAGAACCTCCATCGAGTAGCCATTCTGGTCGGCAGTCTTAATCAACGCCTTTACATCCTTGGGGAAGCAAGAGCCACCATAACCGCAACCTGCATACAGGAACTTACGACCGATACGCGTATCGCTACCGATACCAGCGCGCACCATGTTAACATCGGCACCAACACGCTCGCAAAGGTTGGCAATATCATTCATGAACGAGATACGGGTAGCCAGCATCGAGTTGGCAGCATATTTAGTCATCTCGGCCGATGGAATATCCATGAAAATCACACGGAAATTATTAATCAGGAAAGGCTTGTAAAGCTTGGTCAGCGTTTTCTTGGCCTTCTCGCTCTCAACACCTACTACCACACGGTCGGGACTCATAAAGTCCTTAATGGCGTTACCCTCTTTCAGGAACTCCGGGTTCGAAGCCACGTCGAACTCGATATCTACACCACGCTTAGCCAATTCGTCCTCGATAGCCTTACGTACCTTTTTGGCAGTACCTACCGGTACAGTACTCTTGGTTACAACAACCACGTACTTTTTCAGGTTCTGACCGATGGTCTTAGCCACCTGCAGCACGTATTTCAAATCGGCCGAGCCATCCTCATCGGGAGGTGTACCTACAGCCGAGAAAACAATCTCCACATCATCGAGTACAGAGGCCAAGTCGGTAGTGAACTTCAAGCGACCAGCGGCCACATTCTTCTTTACCAACTCGTCGAGTCCTGGTTCGTAGATGGGGATTTCACCGTTCTTCAGGCGTTCTATTTTCTTTTCATCAACGTCTACACACGTAACATTTGCTCCTGTATCGGCAAAGCATGTTCCCGATACCAAGCCTACATATCCGGTTCCTACAATAGCAATATTCATACTGTTAACAACTAAATTTTGTGCAAAGGTACACTAAATTTTTAATATCACAAGCATTTTAAGTTTCTTTTATTTGTTTATGTCGAAAAAATACAGTAATTTTGCACCCGTGATTGAATTAGAAAGACATATTGAGATACTGTTGCTCGACAACGACTGCGTGATTGTGCCCGGTTTGGGCGGATTCATGGCGCACCATGTTGAAGCAAGATACGAGGAAGACGAACAGGCCTTCCTTCCCCCACTCCGTACATTAGGTTTTAACCCACAACTTAAGATTAACGATTCACTTCTGGCCCAGTCGTACATCGAGGCTTACGACATCAGCTACCCAGAGGCCCTTCAGCGTATTGAGGACGAAGTGAACGAACTGACGCAAATCCTGCAGAACGAAGGTCGCTACGAGCTTAATAATATAGGTATAATAGAGCTTAACGAGGATGGTAACTACGTGTTCACCCCTTGCGAGGCTGGCATTCTTACGCCAAGTTTGTATGGACTCAACTCGTTCGAGATGAGCATGATTAAGGGTGTCGCCCAACCAGAGGTTGAGGAAACTCCTGAAGCCAAGGTTGTGGAGATGAAGCCCGAACCCAAGCCCGAGCCCGAGGTTAACAGCGTACTGCAGCAGAACTTGGTTGATATCAACGACGACGATACCGATGTGGTTCGCATCAAGTTCTCGTGGATTCGCAATGCCGTTGCTGTTGCCGCCATCCTGTTAGCTGTGTTCTTTGTAGCTATGCCTACTGGCAAGACCGAGCTGATGAAGAGCACCATCAACAATCTGAACAATCAGATTCTGTTTGGCATGATGACCTCGAAGGACACTAACACCAGCGCCATCGATTTTAAGCGTAAGGATGCTCAGAAGCCTGCCGCAGTTAAAACTGCCGAGGCTATACTCGATACCATCAAGCCCGCTAAGCCAGCCGAGGCTACCAAGCCCGTTGCCATCAAGACCGACAGTACTCGCGAGGGTTACTGCATTGTGCTGGCCAGCCATGTTAACAAGCAGAATGCTGAGATTTTCATCAACAACTTGGCAGAGCGTGGTTACAAAGGTGCCGAGATTTATGTGCACAACAATATTACCCGTATCGTTTACGGTCACTATGAGAATCAAGCCGATGCTTATACCCAGTTACAGAAGATAGCCAAAGAAAAGGATTTGGCCGAATCGTGGGTTTACAAATATAACGAGAAAAAATAATCAATGAAGAGAGTACGCTGCCCTAAGTGCGACCAGTACATCACCTTCGATGAGACCAAGTACGAGGCTGGTCAGTCGTTGGTTTTCAAATGCCCCGACTGCGGCAAGGAGTTTGGTATCCGTATCGGCGTGAGCAAGCTTCGCGAGCGCCAGAAGGACGAGAATCCCGACGAGCAGGCCAACGAACAGGGTTGCGGATCAATCGTAGTTATCGAAAACGTATTCCATTACAAGCAGGTTATCCCTCTTCGTATGGGCGACAACATCATTGGGCGTTATCAGAAAGGCAATCCCGCCAATACCGCTTTCGAGACAGTAGATCCCAGCGTCGATCTCAATCATTGCACCATCACCGTTAGTCGTGATAAGAAAGGTGGCTTGCGTTACACGCTGAAAGACAACAACAGCAACACCGGCACCTTTATCGATAACGTAGAGCTCACTCCAAAAGAGCGTCGCGTTATCAGCGATGGCACCCTCTTCACCCTTGGTGCCACCTCTATCATCCTTCGCACATCCAACGACGAAGAATAGAATATGATTACAGAAGGCTACATGCCGTTTATGGGCTACCAAACCTACTACCGCATAGTAGGTGAGGCATCGGAGAAAGCACCGCTATTGTTGCTGCATGGCGGTCCAGGTAGTACGCACAACTATTTCGAGGTGCTCGACTGCATCGCCGAAACAGGACGACAGGTTATCTCGTACGACCAGATAGGTTGCGGCAATTCTTATCTCGACGGACACCCAGAACTTTGGACACAGAAGACGTGGATTGACGAACTTATCGCCATCCGCGAGTATCTTCAGCTCGATGCCGTACATATACTAGGCCAGTCGTGGGGAGCCATGCAGGCCATCGCCTATGTCATCGACCATCAGCCCCAAGGCATCAAGTCGCTCATTCTGTCATCAGGCCATGCCTCCAGCAGTTTATGGGCCAGCGAGCAGCACCGTCTTATCAAATACCTGTCGGACGAAGATCAGGAAGCCATCCGCCATGCCGAAGCTACAGGCAAATGGGATGATGAAGCCTATCTGCAGGCAAACAATCATTACTTTGAGCAGTTTGTTATTAGTGTTGATGAGCACTCACCCGAGTGTCTCCGTCGTCCCAAGCGTGCTGGTGCCGAAGCCTACCTCTATGGCTGGGGCCCCAACGAGTATCAGCCCCTCGGCAGTCTGAAGGACTTCGAATACACCGATAAGTTAGACCAGATTTCTCAGCCTACACTTATCTGTAGCGGTACACGCGACATCTGTACCCCCGTTGTAGCAGCCTCACTCTACGAGCATATCCCCCACAGCCAATGGCATCTGTTCCGCCACTCGCGCCACACCTGTTTTATCGATGCTCACCAGGAGTATTGCCAGGTGCTTACCAAGTGGCTGGAAGAAAACGACTAACATGACGTGGACTGTAACACCCCTTCACCTGCGGCACAACTAAAGAATAGAAATATTTTGCAAAACATTTGGATGTTTGGAGTATTTTGTCTATTTTTGCAGCAGAACAAACAAACATCTTTGTATGACAGATAAAAACAGAAAGGTACTCGACCAAATCAAAGCAGTTGCACGTGAGTCTGCCCCCAAAGGCAGTCTGGTTATTCTGTTTGGTTCAAGAGCGAGAGGCGAAGCAAAAAGAGGATCCGATTGGGATATCCTGATTGTTCTGCCAAAGAACCGCTTGGAACAGAGTGATTACGATGATGTAAGTTTCCCCTTTGTTGAGTTAGGTTGGAAACTCAACGAACAAATCAATCCCGTTATGTACACCAAAGCCGAATGGGATGCCAGCAGCATTACCCCAT
Source organism: Xylanibacter ruminicola (assembly GCF_900107775.1). Classification (GTDB taxonomy): domain Bacteria; phylum Bacteroidota; class Bacteroidia; order Bacteroidales; family Bacteroidaceae; genus Prevotella; species Prevotella ruminicola_C. Next base: position 89,295 of record NZ_FNRF01000007.1, on the reverse strand, counting down.
TCTACGACAACGTTGTACGTGATGGCATAAAACTTATATAAGCCTCTTCTTGAAATGCAGCCTCTTTCCAAAGAATTTGTTGAGCAGGTAGAAGTTATTATTTAGTTATTCCCAACCACGACCTTTGGCCATGTTACTGCTGCAATATCCTCGACGATTTTAAGCTACAGTAAAGATATCGATGCCATCGCGTTCTATTTGTTCGCGGAAGAATGGACGCAGATTGTCATGATCCTGAATCAAATCGACCTTGCATCCTAAGAGTTCCTCCAAATACTGGGCAGCCAAAATGTAATTAAAAAATTTGGCTGGCATAACCACGAATAAGTCAATATCGCTACCATCGCGATGATCACCACGAGCCACTGAACCAAAAAGTCGCATGCTTACTATTCCGAACTGCTGCTGCAACTCAGACTGATGCTCTCGTAACAGAGCTATGTACTCTTGCGACGTTTTCATTCCTCTGTGTAAAGTTTGTCTTTCTCGAAGGTGATGCGCAATCTCAAAATTTGATTATTTCAAAACAATCATATTCGAAATCCGTCTTGTTCCTCCTTGTCTTAACTCAGGGGTGTTGATACGAATGTCGCAATCCACGACGAAAATAGCGTCAGACTTGTTGGAACGGATTACATTTTCGTCATGCATGTCGCTGAGGTAAATATCAGGTGTAGCATAGGTCCAGTTGCGAGGATTTTTTAGTTCAAAGCCCATCTGACGCATATAGTCAGCAATCTCTTCATCGCTCACTGGCTGACCATCGATGAAGGGTTGCTCAACGATAATCTTAAACTCCCCGTTCTTGTCGCGTCCAAAGCCAAGAACTGTCAGTCGAGTCTCAGGGAAATAGGTATTATGGAGTGTTATGCGGTCGAGGGCAAAGATGGGCTGGATAAAATAATCAAGGCCAATGGATTTTATCAGTGTAGAGCCATGATCATAAACTTTAGCCTCACCACCCTCTGCAATCTGTTCGCCAAGAACCTTGGGCAACTGCTCATCAACACTTTCTGTCCAGACTCCAACAGCTTTTGCCCATCGCTCTATTACACTTTCTTGCTGCGCTCCAAGTTGGCACTCTCTTTGGTAGTCGCTGAGTGCTGACGAATCCTGGCTATCTGAGCCAATTTCTGCTCCCGCGAGCAGGGATGCAATGACATTTGTAGCACCTCCCGCTGCGCAGCCATGCTGTTCCTGCGGTGAAAATCGTTGATAAACCAACCGTCCGCTAATAAATTGTTCTGCATAACTATCAAGTTTTTGCAGGCCTTCAGACGTAAAGCCCTCTGCAATTATGTTGTGGATGGAAGTCCAAAAGTCTGCATTGTTCATAATTAATTCCGATTTTGCTGCAAATATACAACTATTTTTCGAAACAACCAAAATATCGCTACTATTTTTCCAAGTCTGACATTTTACTCTTCACTATAGTTTTTGTCTTTCTCGAAGGTGATACCTTCGTAGAGTTCTTGGTGGCCTTCGTAGCTTTGAGGGAGGAAGTGGAGGCGGACACCACGGATGTGTTTCTTGGCTTTGAAATCTTTGAGATTGTCAACCTTTTCGCTTTCGATTTCGAGTTTCATCATGCCCCAGTCCTCTAAGCGCACACGATCGCCCTCACGTAAATGATTGTTTACAACCTCGGCTACACTCGACATGACAGCTAATACATTAGATGTATGTGTACCCATGCGTTGGGCTACTTCTTTAATAAGTTGCCTGCTCTCTACGGTGTGGTAGTGAACTGCCACAGCCTTGTACTTGCCAAAAGTGGGCAACGTTGGTTTGGTTTCTTTCTTTAATCTATATTTCATAAGTAATACGTTTTTAGTGCTGCAAAAATACACATTTTCTAGAGAATAAACAAAATAATCGATGAAAATATTATTATTTTTGAATGCGGCAGAGAAATTGCAATAAAAAAATATGCAATAAGCCTACATGCCTACATATTTTTGCCTTAAACACCTATTACACAATATGTTACAAAGTTTAAAGCCTACATAAAGCCCCACAAAAGCCTACATAAAGCCTACATGCTGCCTACATGTTTTTTGCCGTTTACCCACGTACTAACAGATATTGTTTGCCTGGTTAGCAGCTTTTATCCTTAATACTCGTTACAAAATTCTCTAGAGAATTTTGCTACTGCCTAGGCACTCAGCAATGTTTAGTAAGGCACTTAGCCGAAAATTCTCTAGAGAATTTCACTACATCCTTTATGGAGAAATATTGCGAGTACATTAATAAGTATGTTTTCGCTAGGCAGGAAGTAGCTTTTTGTGCCTTAAAAAGTTACTTTTGGGATGTCGAAAAGCTACTTTTCGGTCGAATTTATGTAGGCTTTATGTAGGCTTTTGTGGTACTTTATGTAGGCTTAAAAACGCACAAAACCCTTTGTACATGCGGTTTTCAAGCGTTTTTATGTAGGCATGTAGGCTATATAGCAAAAATTATTTCTAAAAATGTAATTAATTCTCGAATATTTGTAGTACCTTTGTGGGCGATTTTATCATAAACAAATAACTAATAAACATAAATATGAAGATTACATTACTTAAAAAAGAAGGCCGTAAAGAGGTTATCAACCGTGTAGAGTTGGCTGAGATGGCCTCAGCCATCAAGAATGGTATGATTGAGAATACTGTGCGCCAAACACGCGAGGTATATCATTTGATGAATCCACACAGACTGGGCGACGGACAGATTACCACACAAATAGAGGGTGGCATTAAACTGCCACGCATCTGCTTTGTGGCCAACTACCAGAATCGCAAAGGCGATTGGCGCATGCCAAAGGGCTAACGATGCTGCACCCAGTGCTGAATCGCGACAAGATGCTGGTTGAGAAGATTTTTCAGACCGTTTATAGCGTGACCGAACAGGAGGATTATCGCGAGAAGCATAAGATTAAGCCCTTGAAGAGTGTGCCCGAAGATACTATCCAGGCGATGAAGACTGAGATATTCCTGAATTCGAACTTCGACATGCGTAAGAACCTGCTAACAGGTGTGGCCGAGTATCGCGAGAAGTTCAGCAACGACCAGCGATTCAAGCCTCTTACCGAAGATGTGCGTAACGATATGACGCTGAGAGCCACCGAGTTAGGACTGAAAGCATGGGACAGAAACGTGAACCGTTTTATCGACTCGACCCGTATTGAGCAGTTCGACCCCATCAATACCTGGCTTGATCAGTTGCCCAAATGGGACGGGCATGATTACATAGCCGAACTTGCAGCCCGTGTGCCCACCTCGCAGCCGCATTGGCCCAAGTACCTGAGATATTGGCTGATGGGAATGGTAGGACAATGGCGCGAAAGCGATAAGCAGTTGACAGGTAATGCACTCACGCCACTATTGATTGGTCGCCAGGGATGTGGTAAAACGCGATTCTGCAAGATCATCCTGCCACCCGAACTGCGCGATTACTACAACGACAAGCTGAACTTCAAGAACGAGTTCGACCTGAACATTGCCTTGACTAGTTTTGCCCTCATCAACATTGATGAGTTTGATAAGACTACCTCGTCGCAGCAGATTGTACTGAAGTATCTGCTGTCGTCGAGCGATGTGAAGTTTCGTCCACCATACGGAAAGACCATCAAGTTGTATCGCCGTTACACCTCGTTTATCGGCACTACCAACCAAATGAAACCTCTGGTTGACCCAACAGGAAGTCGCCGTTTTGTGTGCGTAGGTGTAGAGGGCAACATCGACTTCAGCGACACGCTGAACCATGAGCAGCTATTTGCCCAGGCCCTATACCTATTTAATAAAGGTGAGCGCTTTTGGCTGAACGATGATGAAATCAAGCAGCTGATGGCCGAGAACGAGCCGTTCCAGAAACTGAACGATCTGGTTGAGATGATTGGCGAAAGCTTCCGCCGCCCCAAGGAAACAGAGCAAGGCAAGTGGTGGAGTCTGGGCGATATCAGTCAGGTGCTGGCCACGCGCTATGCCAACTTCGACCCAGAAACGCCATTCCAGAAGATAGGCAACGCCCTGAACGATGTACAGTTCAATTTTAAGAGCAAACGCAAAACCAACCACATGGAATACTGGTTGATTGAGAAATAAAACACATGCTGTAATGGTGCAATGAAATGCTGATTAGTAGTCATGAATCTGAGCCCGAATCTGAGAGGCAAAGTAAAAGGCAACCAACATTGAAGTGAAATCAACTATCGGCTGCACCCACATGCAGCCAAACAAAGGCCATAGCGCATTCATGACAATGAGCAGGGGAATATCGACAACACCTTTTCGCAGGATACTGCAGATAAGGGCCTCTCGTGAACGCTCCATAGCTTGAAAGAGCGTGATGGAGGGATAGCACACCGCCATGAATGGCATGGCTACTACCTGTATCCGGAGAAAAGGTACGATGTATGATACCGTGAGCGATTCCTGTGTGAACAACATGGCCAATTGGTATGCCCAAATTTCAAAGACAGCGAAGCACAGCATGGCAAATCCGAACGAAATGATACAGCCACACTTGAACACGTGATTGCGCCGGACAACGTTACCCGACGAGTGGTTGTAGGCAAGTAGTGGCAAGATGCCTTGAGAAAGTCCGATGGTAAAGTAGAGCGGCAGATAGTCGAGCCGTTTCACAATGCCAAGGGCTGCTGTTGCCTCAGTGTTATATTGGGCAACAAAGTGCGTCAGGGCTGCTACGGCAACCACCGTCAGCATATACTGTATAGATGATGGGAAACCAACCTTGGAAATGCTGCCTATATAATGCCTGGTGTAGCGCAGAAGCTGTGGTGCAAAGGTCAACACGCCAGTCTTTCGGCGACGCCAGATGACGACAAGCAGCCACAATACCGAAACCATGTTTGATACTGCCGTGGCGATACCTGCACCAACAATACCCATATTACCCATGCTCGGCAGCATGAGCAGAGGATCGAGCAAGCAATTCAATATACCTCCTGCCGAGATGCCGATGGAAGCCTGGAGTGCCATGCCCTCTGCTCTGACCAGATTGGCAAGCACGAGATTCATGATGACCGGTATGCCGCCGATGGTAATCACCCAGAACGCATACTCCTGGGCGGGGGCAAGAGTTCGTTCGTTGGCACCGATGAGGCTCAGTAGTATGTCACTATACAACGGAAAGGACAAACAGCATACCAATGCCAGTATCATACCCATCCAGAAGGTGATCGATGCCACACGTTGCGCCCCTGTATAATCGTGCTTGCCCAGATGATTTGCAAACTGGCTTCCGCCGCCAACTCCAGGCAGGTTACCGATGGCGGTCAGCATCAGATAGAGGGGCAGTACAATAGTAGCCGCCGCCACCAGTTCCGGCTTGTTCAGACGTGCCAGGAAAAAAGTGTCGGCCCAGTTGTAAAGAAGCACTATCAGTTGAGCCACAATGGCTGGGATACTCTGAGCTAGTACAGCCCTTGCAACAGGCATTCGCTCAAAGACTTCTATGTCAACCTTATAGGAGCGCATTCTGATAGCTATACATGTTCATTATACACTCCCAGCAGTCCAGCCTGTTCCACCCGCTGTCTGATGGCTTCGATGTCGGTGGTGTATAGCTGCTTTTCCTTCATGCGGTTGAAGTAGTTTCCCCCCGAGAAGGTAAAGCGCTCCATGGTGTCGTGCCTTTCCTTGATAGCACTGTTAGCCGCTGCAATGAGGTCGCCTACGGCAAGAGTCTGCGGCAGTGTCAGCAAGGGCTTGGCGGCAGCCAGTCGTGCAGCGTTGTGACCAGCCAAGGTTCCTGTGGTAATGGCCTCTGTGTGACCAATAAACAGACCACTTTTCTCGCCGGCGCAAAGCAGGTTGCTGATACCATCCACAGTCATGGCATTTGAGCGGTAGGCTACTGAGAGGTAACGTATGGAGTTGCCCTTGCTGCCAGCACATGGATCTACGTAACGGGCATTTTCCATGCCGGGCAGCCGCCTCAACTTCTCAACGGGATAGTAGCTGGTCATGAGCTTGGCGTCGCCAGTATCGAGTAGGATCATATTCTCAGAGAAATCCTTGATGGCATATTGCTTACAGGCCTTTATCTTCAGTTTGTCGTAGTTGATTTCCTCCTTAGGAAGTGGTATCAAGGCTACTCCTTTGCTGTTCAATTCTTCCTGCAGCGCTGCCGACAGACTCTCTTTCGACACCTTGCACGATCCAGAGAACACACCGAACATGTCGGGCTGGCGTTCGCCCTGATAATCCTGACCTCCACAGCGCTCAGTGATACTGATGCGCGGGCCAAAGGCTGGGCAGCGCAGCACGCACATGCAGCAACCATTGCCATATTTCAAGCAGTTACCCATTGGTCCGGCACTACCTGTAGTCTCAATGAAGACATCACCTTCGAAAAGGTCGCCTGAGTCGGCATAGACACCTTTCAACTGATTGTTATCACACACTACATCGCAGATGTGTGTAGAACAGTGAACATCAACACCCATTTCCAGAACCAGTCTACGAACATGCGCCTCGATGGTGTTGACAGGATAGAGTGTGGCGTGATGATGACCTGGGAACTCCACGTTGCGGTGCAGCGCAATGCGGTCAATCAACTGGAACAGTTCGCCACCTCCCAGCGCAATCATCTCTTCGGCAGCCGTGAACCTACCGTTGTTACGCATGATTCCACCTGCATTGCCACATCCCAGCAACATATCTGTTTTCTCTATCAGACAAACCTCGGCGCCAGCTTTTCTTGCAGCTATCGCAGCGGCTGTACCAGCCCATCCGCCTCCTATGATAATAACTCTCATATAACGTTTATTTTATTTTTACTTGTTCTTTACAATGATGAATAACCCGTCTGTCGGCAGTTATTTCTGTGCATGCGCCGCACACACCTTCGCCGCAACACATCCTGGCATTGTTACAGGCCGAAAGCTTTACATGACGGTTGCCGATATAATGCAGATAGGCGGCCACCTGGTGTATCACATATTCCGAAGCACCGACATGAATCAGGCTGCCGCCATCGGCCACGAACCGTCTGATAACGTGCTTGGCAGGTGTGCTGAGCTCACCATCGTCATCAAGCAGAGTCAAAGGCTTAAATGGGAGTTCAAACAGATCGAGCTGGAACTTCAGGATAGAAGGTGAGAAATTTCCTTCGTCAACATACAATTCTGTTTCGTTGTGTCTGGATTGAAGATATCTGACTGCGGATACCGATGGCAATAAACCAATGCCCTTGGTCAGTATCAGGCAGCGACTCGATTGTTGCGCTTCCAGATGCTGCAATCCTAACAGGCCGTTGTTGAACGGGCCGCGTAGCAGTAGCGTGTCACCCTCGGCCAAGTCCTTGAACTGGTTCGTCTTGACACCACGAAAAAGAAGGGTCATTCCGATGCTGCCCACCATCATCTCCTCAAATTGTACGGAGATGGGACATCGTACCAGGAAGCCGCATCTTTACGGCGTACAAACACAAAGCCGCCCGGACGTTTCACCTCCCTCTCTAATGATATAGGAACCTTCACCCTTAAAAATACCAAGCCGTCGTAATGAATCACCGATATCACCTCGCATTCATACGTTAACCTACCGGGGTTTGCCTTCCCACCATTTCTGAGCAGTTCCTGCTTGATGCAGATACCACCACTGGCCTTACAGTCGCAAAAGGCCTTGCCATTGACCTGACTGCAAACTACACAACCACCCGTCACCGCCAAAATACATGGGCAGAAACGGCTGCCATAATCAGCACATAAACCGTTTATAATCACAAGTTTTCAATCTTTCAGTTAATAGATGCTGCAAATATAAAAAGAAATATCTGAATTTGGATCAGTCCGATTGTTAATAATTATTAACGTGTAATTATTTCTACTGGTTAATGGAAAAAAAAGAGCCCTCACGAGGGTGAGACCTCGCGAGGGCGTAACATAGTGGAGCTGGAGGGAGTCGTAATCGACGTAGTCGCTTCGCTTGCGAAGAACCCTCACGAGGGTGAGGCCCCTCTGGCGTAACATAGTGGAGCTGGAGGGAGTCGAACCCTCGTCCGCACAAGGAAACCATACGCTTTCTACACGCTTATCTTGGCCTTCGTTTTCGAGCTGCGGCAAGACCCAAGCCACCAACCGCAACCTTATCTCCTAAAACTTCATCCGTGCATCGGAGCCTGCACAAACTATTTCCGATTTAACCTGCGCCGCTTGATCTTTGGATTCGGAACAACATCCTCGGAGCGACGTCTCGTTCCTCTACCTTGTAAAGGAATAAAGCCAGTAATCTACTATACTTCGATTAGGCAGCGAGAGCATACTCATTGTTGCCAATTAAATTTTCCTTGACTCAGATTATGGAGGGAACCAAAGAAGCCTCCGCGTGCTTACGTACCATTTCATCTCGCCGTCAAATCCAGTCAACCCCAAGACGTAAATGTCGTAATATCGAACTGTTCGCTAACAATTTCGGCTGCAAAGATAGCACTTTTTCTGGTACAAACCATGTTTTTATGCAAAAAATTAGTATTTTTGTAGCCGATTTCTATAATATTCCGACTGAAAAGTCGTTTAAATATAGTATAAAAGTAATAGTAAAAAATGAAAATTAGGAACTTAATCATAACGTTATGTGCAGCAACAATGCTCTCATCGTGTTTTACACCCAAAACAGTAGCCTACTTTCCTGAACTTGAAGACGGAAGGACACTGGCCACCAGCAACACGCAGAGTATTGTTTTAAAACCTGCCGATAAATTATCGATTGTGGTTAACACAAAATCGGCCGAGCTGAACAATGTGTTGAACATGCCCGTAACATCACAGATTATTGGTTACAACGAGATTCAGTCTACAAACCAAAGCAGAGCTACATCTGGTTATACCATTGATAAAGACGGTTATATAGACTTCCCATTAATCGGACGAACGAAGGCTGCAGGGTTGACTCGAACAGAGTTGGCTAAGCACCTGAAACAAACAATGGAAGAAATGAGTGTGGCCAAGGATGCTGTGGTAACAGTAGAATACCTGAACCTAGGCTATTCGGTAATTGGCGAGGTTAAAGAACCAGGCTTCTACCCCATCGAGAACGACCGTACCACGCTGCTACAAGCACTTAGTCGTGCTGGTGACATGACGATTTACGGCGACCGCAACAAAGTAAAGGTGTTAAGAATGAATGCCAAGGGGCAACAAGACACCTATGTACTGAGCATGCTGGATGCCGAAGCCTTGACAAAGTCGCCCGCCTATTTTGTTGAGCAGAACGACGTTATCTATGTTCAGCCCAACAACTATCGCAAACGCCAATCGGCTAATGCTAACGACACGACCAACGGCTCGTTCTGGATTTCGGTCGTATCTGTACTTACCACTATAGCAGTTCTGGTATTCAAGTAAACATGTCGTATCTGAGCAATAAGATGGATATTCTTAAGGGGGCTTTCATGGGAAATCTCATGAAACTCAAAGCTCTGTACGACATCCGTATCCGCAAATCCATCAGGTTATCGGCCCAACAAGACACATCCGTTATCGTATCACTTACCAGCTATGACAAAAGAGTTAATAGCAGCGTAGTATATACGATATATTCGCTGATACAACAAACCATACGCCCAGAGCGCATTGTGCTATGGCTTAACGAACAGAAATTCTGCAACGAGAATCTGCCAGGTAATCTGCGTTTCTTATGTAATTACGGTTTAGAGATACGCTACGCCAAAGATATCAGATCGTACACCAAAATAATACATGCTTTATCGGAATTCGCAGACAAGCATATCATCACGGTGGACGACGATGTATTCTATGGACGTCTTCTCGTTCAGGAACTCATAGAGGCCCACAACAAACATCCACAGGCCATCATAACCAATTACGCCAAGATGCCAACAACAGATATTCATAGTAAACTTGAGCCCTATATCAAATGGCCGGAGTATTACCACGCATCAGCTGGTTTAAGTTACGATAGTGCAAAGCTTTTTCCTCTAGGCGTTGGCGGGGTTTTCTATCCAAGTCACGTATTCGACGAAGAGGTTAAAAACGAGGCAGTATTTACCCGACTATGTCCTAACGCAGATGATGTCTGGCTTTATGTGATGGGACTTCGCTGTAAAGCCGAGAAACGAATACTTACCAACTCGCGCATTAACTGTTATCATACAGACTTGCTGCGACAGTACTTTACCCACGACCGCCTTACAAACTCTAATCGCATTGGCGGCGAGAACGACACGCAACTGCAGGCATTGTTAACACATTACAATATGACGATTTAAAAATAACATCCACAGCATATGAAAGAAAGATTTACCCTCAGCGACTTCATCAAAGTAAGCCTCAACAAATGGAAATGGTATGCTACTTCGGTAGTCACATTCCTGTTGCTGGCCATCGTATATCTGGTAGTTACCCCTCCCAAATACACACGAAGTGCACAGATTCTGGTTAGAGACGAAGGCGGCATGAGTGGCATTATGGGGCAATTAGGAGGACTGGCCGAACTTGGTGGCATCATAGGCTTCGGTTCGTCAAACGTATACAACGAGCTCTATGCCATGCAATCACCCTGGTTACTGCTTAATGTAGTAAATCAGCTGCATCTGGATATGACTTACACCATCAAGGGCATCCGCAACAAGGATCTGTATGCCGAACAGCTACCCATCATCATCACTTTCAAGCAGCTGACAGATGAGGATGATGTAAGCCTGAAAATGGATCTTAACAAGAGCGGTGACTTCAAAATATACAAGATTAAGAAGAACGACGATAAGTACAACGATGAGCTAAACGGCCACGTTGGCAATACCGTTAAAAGTTGCATAGGCGATATCGAGGTGAAAGCAACACCCAACCTGAGCAGGATGACAGATGAGGAAATAACCATCACCGTTAAACGAACAGAACCAATGGCTGTGGTTACCAGACTTAAGAAAAAAGCAATCACGATGGCTGTTAGCAGTCGCGATGCATCAATCATCGACATCAAATGTAAGGATGTTTCAAAACAGCGAGCAGCCGATATCATCAACACTATTATTGCAGAATATCGCAAGGAGGCCAATGATGACAAAGAGGCGCAATCGGCAGCTTCAGAGCGTTATATCGTAGAGCGACTTGCCTCGTTGGAAAATGAACTGAGGACACTCGACAACCGTGTTGCCGACTATAAGAGTAAGACCATGATGCCCGACCTGGAGGTGATGGCTAAAGTATATGCCGAAGGAGCCAAAGACATCTCGACAGCTCACCTTGCGTTAAGCAACCAACTCTATGTTACCCAAGCCATACGCGACTACCTGCGCGATGAATCGAAGAAAGACGAATTACTACCGGCTCTGCTTATTACCGACAACAAGGGACTGGCCGACCAGGTAGGAGAATACAACAAACTGCAATTGCAGCGAAACAAGATAATTGCCAGTTCAAGTCAAAACAGTCCGTTGGTTAAAGATATCGATCAACAGCTATCAGCTATGCACCATGCCGTACTCTCGTCTGCCGAGAATGCTATCAAGCAGTTGCAGCTCCAGATCAAGAGCGTAAGCGCCAAAGAGAGCGAAGGCAAACAGATGTTGGCATCGGCCCCTAAGAAAGCCATTGGCGGACTATCTGACGAACGCGACTGGAGAGTTATGAATGAGGTTTACGTTTTCCTGCTACAGAAGCGGGAGGAAGCCCAGATGGCCAAGGCACTAAAATCAGATATACGCGTACTGACACCACCATTAGGTGTTAAGAAACAAACCTCGCCAGTAAAGGCAAGCGTACTTTTTGGCGCGCTGCTATTTGGATTGTTTGTCCCAGCCTGCGTTATTTTAGTAAGAGAGCGCAAAAAGCGATAACCAACCTGCCACATGGTATACCTGTTCTGTGCATTAATCGCCATCATTCTTCTGCTATCGTGGAAGTATATCCTCAGGCTTGAGCCTGCGGGTATCTTTGCTGCGATGTGGGTATGCTTTGGCATCTTAACTCTAGTGTTACAGGACTATATTGACCTACGTTTTGATGGCTGCGTTTTTGTACTTGCAGGCGTAACATTCTTTGTGGCAGGAACCATCTTTAGCGATACTTTCTACCAGCCTGAAGCAACAAGCGTCCAGATACAGTTCAAGGAACAATGGGTTACTCCATTACTACTCTTCATGCTGGTAGCGGCTATGGTAACACCACTCTACTCCATCGTGCTTCATGGATTCAGCCTGAGGGCATTGCTGGATATGCGCGAGATTCTGGAAATGAATAAAGACATATCAAGCGACCGCTATGCAGGAGCCGAGGCGTATAACGTAGTTAGCCAGTTCTTCCTTATATTTTCGTATGCAGCACCAGCCATCGGTGGGTTCTGTTATCGGCTTGTAGGTAAATGGCAGAAGGCACTCTGTATTATCACCCTTATCCCCTGCACCTTCATAGCCCTTACCCAATCGCTCAAGATGGGTATGATAGCATCGTTTATTCTTTTCTTTGCCTGCTATATTGTTTGTTCATACACATACGAACTCCCCATACGCATCAAAGGAAAAATAATATTGCGATTCATACTGATAGTTGTCGGTTTCTTGTTAACCCTCTTTATCTCGATGGTATTCCGTACGGGCGAAGTGAGCGAAAAGACGATTCTGGAGATCGGCGAGAAATTCATTACCTACACCATCGGACATATGCATAATGTAGATTTCTGGTACACGTCGTATATGCCCACCGACCTTACATGGGGCAGCAGAACCTTTATGGGCATTTCGAACCTGTTAGGACTTGAAGATCGCGTACAGGGCATTTATCAGGAATACAACAACATAGGCAAGAACGGATTCTTTGGAATCTCAAACACCTTCACTATTTTCCGCCCATTAGTAGAGGATTTCGGTGAGGCAGGAGCCATGGTGGTGATGTTTGTAATGGGCATCATAGGCAACATGGCTGTAAAAGCCCTGGCGGCCCATCGCTTGGTAGTCCTTAATCAGGTAGTACTGGTGGCACTTTATGCATTCTTAATGTGGTCGTTCTCGGCCTCATTCTATGCCTACACCACCTATCTGGCCATGTTTGCTTTAGTATTTATCCTGCTTTATCTGTTACAAAAAAAGGAGCCAACATGCTGAAAGATATTAAGGAGAAGCTGCATTCTGGAATGGGTAAAGATATCATCCTGACGTTTACCATCCAAATACTCATCATGCTCTGTTCATTTGCCATCAACAAATTGTTGGCCAACCGACTAAGCATCGACGAGTTCGGACAGTACAACGTCATTAAGCGTTCCGTCCAGGTCCTTTCGTTTGTTATGCTGGCAGGTGTTGGCATCGCCTTGCCACGCTACATCCCCATCTACCGCAACAGCAACCCGCCACGTAAAACAGCCCCTTTGCTTACGGCTGCGCTTATTTATATTATTGGTATAACAACTGTAGTATTGGCAATCTGCCTGTTATTCTCATCGCAGATGCGTCCTATCATCATTGGTGAAAGTAACAATAGTAATCTGATGCTTATTGCCATGGCCTACGCCTTTATACTGGCGATAGCACAATACGTATTTGCCTATTATCGCGGCAGCGGTAAGTATTTGTGGTACAATGGCAGCCAACTATTCATGCAATTAGCCATCATCATTCCATTGGTATTACTGCCCCTACTCACCATAAGCAATGTATTCGGTTCGTGGCTCGTTATCACTATCCTACTTGTAGTTTATCTGATGGGCCGGGAATTATGGCGATACATACATCAAGGTGGTTCAATTAATTTGAATACCAATCTGGTCCCCCATCTTACTACCATTATCAAATACTCTTCGGGGCGCCTGATAGCAGATTTCTTTCAGTTCTCGTTAGCCGCATTTCCACTCATATACATCAGTAACTACTATGGCCTACAAACCACAGCCTACTTTTCTGTTGGCATTACCTTTGTAACCATCATTACACCCCTATTCTCATTCCTGGGTATTATACTGCTGCCTTATATCTCACAAGCCATCGCCCGCCACGAAATGGCTGCGGCCAACCGCCTTATCATGCGTTTATCAATATTATACACGCTGGCAGCCCTTGTTTTCATCGCTCTACTCTGGCTGTTCACAGAATTCCTCACAACGCTACTTTTTTCAAGCAGCTACGTGTCGACCATCCATCTTACACGTATCATGATTCTTGCTATACTACCACAAGCAGCTTATATGCTATTCCGCAATACCATCGATGCCATCAGCGTAGTACCTTATAACGCTATCATCCTAGGTATTTGTTTACTGGCAATGGTTGTTACTTTCATGCAATCCGTCACACCCGTTCACTTTGCCTGGGCCTATGTAGCAGTATCTGGCATACAAGGACTGCTCTCATGGATTACATGGATGGTACTACGAAAGAAATAAGCCAAAAGCTCAATAATCATTAATAATTTGCAGATAATTAAAAAAATAGTTGTAACTTTGCACACTGATTTTGGAAATTCTGCGTTATTAAAGTAATGAACATTCATACAGTATCCATTATATGCCCCGTATTCAATGAAGAGAAATACATTGAAGCATGTATTGTATCCATTCTTGAGCAGGATTATCCAAAAGAGGCAATGGAAGTGTTATTTATCGACGGAAACAGTACAGATAACAGTACCGGGATTATTAAACGATACACAGCACAATATAGTTTCCTTAAACTGCTGAACAACCCCGAGCGTATTGTACCATACGCATTGAACAAAGGGTTAAAGGCGGCTAAAGGTGAAGTGATTATGCGCTTAGATGCCCACTGCACCTATCCAACCAACTATATTTCGGAGCTGGTAAGATACCTTTACCAGCTGAATGCCGATAACGTAGGAGGCGTGTGGAATACACAACCTGCCAAAGACACTCCCATATGTCAAGCTATCGCCTTTGCCTCAAGCCATCCGTTTGGTGTAGGAGGTTCCATGCACAAAATCGGCGCCTCGAAAATAATGGAGACAGACACGGTGCCTTTCGGCTGTTATAAACGAGAGATCTTTGACAAAACAGGACTGTTTGACACCGACCTGGTAAGAAACCAAGACGACGAGTTTAACGGACGACTGCTTAATCTTGGAGGAAAGATATACCTGATACCTCAGGTTATCATAAACTATACTGCTCGCGATACACTCTGCAAAATGCGAAAGATGTATTATCAGTACGGACTATACAAACCCCTGGTAAACAAAAAACTAGGAGCACCAGCCACAGTAAGGCAGTTCTTCCCCATTCTATTCCTTCTCGGCTTAACCATCGGAGGAGTCGTATGTATGATATGGCCATTACTCCTGCACTTTTATACATCCGTTCTGCTATTGTATCTTTTCATTGGTATAGTAGTAGGAAGCATGGGAGCGATTCGTGCACATCAGCCCTTACTCGCATTGCTGATGCCATATGTATTTTTCAACATTCACATGAGCTACGGAATAGGATACCTTGTAGGCATCTTCAACGTATTAGGTAAAAAGACCGCTCAAGTAAAACCAAGCAGATAGACGATGAAAATATCATTTTCGCCACCAGATATCACCGAACAGGAGGCACAGGAAGTTACAGCCGCACTACTTTCTGGCTGGATAACTACAGGTCCTCGAACTAAAGAGTTCGAGAGGCAGATTGCCAACTTCTGCGAATCGAGAGTTGCAGTTTGTCAAAGTAGTGCTACAGCCTGTCTCGAAGCCATACTGCGCATATTAGGAATAGGGCCTGGTGATGAGGTTATTACCTCGGCCTATACATATACCGCCACAGCCAGCCCTGTGTGCCATGTTGGAGCAAAACTTGTACTCGTAGACACCAGTCCCGACTCTTACGAGATGGATTACGACCAGTTAGCTGCAGCTATAAACGAACACACCAAAGTAGTGATACCTGTAGACATAGGTGGTGTACCTTGTGACTATACAGCAATCAGCAGTGTAGTAGAAAGCAAACGGCACTTATTCAGGCCCAGCAACGAACTGCAAGAAGCTATCGGACGCGTTATTGTGGTTGACGATGCAGCTCATGCTTTTGGTGCAAGTTGGCACGACAAGAAAATAGGTTGCGTAAGCGACTTTACATCGTTTTCTTTCCACGCAGTAAAGAACTTCACTACTGCCGAGGGAGGAGCGCTGATGTGGAAACCCATAAAAGGCATCGACGACAATTGGCTTTACAACCAGTTCCAGTTAAACTCACTTCATGGACAAAGTAAAGATGCATTAACCAAGACAAAACTTGGTGCATGGGAGTACGACGTACTGACGCCTGCCTACAAAAGTAACATGACAGACCTTACAGCTGCAATCGGATTGGTACAGATGAAACGCTATCCAGCCATGCTTGCACGCCGAAAGGAGCTTATTACGCATTACGATCAGGAACTTAATGGACTGAATCTACAGGTGCGCGATCATTATACATCCGAGCACATCTCGTCGGGACACCTGTATCAGGTACGATTATTAGGCAAAGATGGCAAGGTGCGTAACGAAATCATAACAAAGATGGCCGAGCAAGGCATTACCTGTAACGTGCATTTTAAGCCGCTACCTATGATGACTGCATATAAGAACTTAGGATTTGATATCAACAACTATCCTAACGCTTATCATCAGTTCATTAACGAAATTACCCTTCCACTTTACACCCGTCTTACCGACGAAGAAGTGGATTATATCATACAAAACTTCAAAGAAATAATAAGTTGATCAGACTATTGGATATCATCTTCTCATTTGTAGGGCTTGTAGTGCTTTCACCTATGCTTCTACTCATATATATTCTCATTATTATTGAGAGTAAAGGACACGGATTCTACATACAAGAACGAATTGGAAAAAATGGCCAACCATTTGGATTATATAAGTTCCGTACGATGAGAATTGGTGCTGATGCTGATGGGCAACTTACTATTGGCAAACGCGACAACCGAGTAACCCGTATCGGTTATTATCTCAGAAGAACAAAAATCGATGAACTGCCACAGCTATTCAACGTGCTTAAAGGCGATATGAGTTTAGTAGGTCCGCGCCCCGAAGTAAGGAAATACGTTAATATGTATTCTGATGAACAACGAAGAGTACTAAGCGTAAGACCTGGCATTACCGATTATGCTTCAATAGAGTATGTAAACGAAAGCGAATTACTCGAAAAAGCAGAGGATCCAGACCGTTTATATATCGAAACAATCATGCCAGACAAGATTAAACTGAACATGAAGTATATAAACCACTATACCATTAGCGAATACTTCAAGATTATCTTCAAAACCTTTAAAAGTTTGATGGCATGAAAAGAACTATTGATTTCTGTTTGGCACTCATCTGCCTGATTCTATTTATGCCGTTGTTCGCACTCATCTATGTCGCTATACGTATAGAAGACGGAGGTCCCGCTTTCTTTAAACAGGAAAGAATCGGCCTGAACGGAAACCCATTCTATATCTTGAAATTCAGAAGTTTGAAGGTTCATATTGAGCAAGAAGAATACGCACTGTTTAAACACGAGCATAATAATAATCTAACTCGTGTTGGCAGGTTTCTTAGAGATCATCATTTAGACGAGCTGCCCCAGTTGTGGAATGTTCTGATGGGCGATATGGCTTTTGTAGGACCACGTCCGGAAAGAAAGTATTATATCGATATGATTATGGAACACGACAAACGATACGAACTGCTATATGTACTGCGCCCAGGCGTTACAAGCTATGCCACCCTGCATAATGGCTATACAGACACAATGGAGAAAATGTTGATTCGGCTACAGATGGACCTGAACTATTTGGAACATCAATCGTTATGGCTCGACGCAAAGATACTTATCCAAACATTTATCAGTATTGTGTTTGGAAAGAAATTCTAAGGGCTACATCTTCTCAAACCACAAACGCAAGGTATCGTCTCTTAGAACCATCTTGTCATTACTGAGTTTTTCAACCACAAACAAGTCATCCAGTTTTGTGATACCAAGGGGCGATAACACTTCAGCATCATTTACCAAAGGATCGCCCGCAGCACGATCGTGTTTATGAGCATTATACAAGCGTAAAGATTGATTATTATAGTCGAAGTTAAACAGATAGCCGTAATGACCTGTATCGTTATCATGATCAACGGCTTGTATCAGATTCATCTGCACTCCCCAAAACACACGGGTATCAGACAAATCGCTATAGCCACCAGTGGCCAAGGTGTCAACACGAACCAAATGCCAATAGCCATCTAGATTCCCATTATCGGAAGTCTCGATATCACAGCTTGTAAAAAACAGGCCTATACCTATTATATATAATAAGAACTGTTTCATGATTTTATCTATAATAATCCTGATTTACTGATTGTAAACTGAAAGCCGTTATTATTGCCTCTGATAGCTCCAAAGTCGGCGCCCCATGCAAATACGGCCTTCCAGCCATCCAAGAACTGCCATCCCATCTCGGCCAAAACACTTGTATTGTACTTTCGATGGGTATAAGGACTCTTATAACGGCCTAGCCCATCCTGCCATGAAGCTAACAAGCGATAATGCAGTTTGGGCAATGGTTGACCACTTACACCTAAATGCCAAGCCGCAAAGCGATTGTTCTTAACCTCAATCTTTCCATCGCTGTTATAAATGGGCGAAAGGTAGAGTGGATTTCCCATAACTTGTCCCCAATGTTGCCAACCCATAAAAATATGATGGTTATAGTACTCGTCCAGACCACCGATATGATCAGAAAAAGAAGGTGTGTGATCGTGATACACACTACCACTCTGATATTTTGAATAGAGATACTCAACAACAATATTATTCAGCCAGGAAACTTCTTTCAATTGCAACTCGGCTCCAAGCATGATATCCTTGAGATTGTACAAAAGATAGCGATTTGACTTCTTAGCCTCCCATTCTGCACCTGTTCCATATCCATCATATTCGAGCATAAACATACCCGAATGGTCCTCAAAGTACTTATCAGCATAGATACTCATACGCCATTGGGGGGCATCGTAGTTTAAGCGGAGTATCCAACTACCCAACTGATTTCCTTCGTCATTCTGATAAGTATTTTCGTTAACCTCGCCCCCACCTGGCACAAAAGCATGAAAGAATGCTTTTAGCCCAGAAGCATTATGGAAAACCTTATCACCATCATCCGATCTCATATACGAAGTTCCTCCAAACTGGCAGGCCATTTCTAAGCCTAACTCTGCAGAAAAGTTACCTGGACCAATCTTCAGGTATCCAGCCTTACTATGATAGAGCGTCCCTTCGGTGTAACGGTTCTGAGGAGCTACAAAATCCTTTTGCCAACCATCGTCGGTGGTTTTGCCGTAAGCGATATGTCCTTTCAGCGCCAACCAGTTGTTTGTACCAGGGATAGTCCAGTATTCAGGCAGCGCCAATCGTACCTGAGGCACAGGACGTGCATTGATACCCAAGGTTTGAGAACCTGAGCTCAATGCCTGATTCTTTAGTTCCATCGGATATTCCTTGGCACCAATAGTCAGTGTTCCCTTCAGCCAGCGACCTTCGACATAAGCCTGCTGAACCACCAACGTACTGGTGAAACCGGCAGCCACAGCCACATCGGCCCCGTATCCAATCCCCCACTTGCGCCCATCATCAGCACTGAGCTTTCGTTCTATCGCACCACGCACATAGCCATTAGCGGTTTTCAGCGAACTAAGTCCATACTTGTTGGCATTCAACCACAAGGGCTCATGATCGCCTGACGACAGAGTAGCCTGCATCTCAACCCGATACTGAACACTATCGGTAAGCGAACGCTGCTGAGCGCATATAGCCAAAGGGCTACACATTATTAATAATATAGACCAGAATTTCTTCATACTGGGGGCAAAGATACGAATTTTTTCTTTCTTAAAAATACTTTTAGGGAATTTCCTCTACCTTATTAGGGAAAATCCTTTGCGTATAAACCCAAAATGTTGTTTCTTTGCACTGTGATTAACAAAACAGAATGTGAAACCATTTAAATGATACGATTATGAAGAAGATGTTTTTCGCACTGATGGTGATGCTGACCTCGACAATGGCAGCGAGTGCAATGAGCTACGAGCAGGCCCGCAACGAAGCCCTGTTCCTCACCGATAAGATGGCGTACGAGCTGAACCTCACCGACGAGCAGTATGAGGCTGCATACGAGATAAACCTCGACTATCTGATGGGGGTAGCCGGACGCGATGATGTTTTTGGCACTTACTGGGAGCGCAGAAATCTTGATTTGAGTTATATCCTGTACGATTGGCAGTGGAATGCATACATTGCAGCCAGCTACTTCTATCGTCCACTCTATTGGGAGGCTGGTTACTGGCACTTCGGCATCTATCGCCGCTATCCGCATCGCGATTTCTTCTACTTCGGCCGTCCTCACTTCTATGCAACCTATCGTGGTGGACATGCCTGGCACATTCATGGCACTCATGGCTACTACTATGGACGCAGAGAGCACTTCCGTCCTACTCACAGACAGCACTTCGGAATGCACGATCGCTGGAATCGTGGCGACTTCCGCAACCCTCGTCACAGTTCAACCCGTGTAACTGGTCGTCACGATAGTCATCGTATCGATGGTCGCCACGACAGCTATCGTCACAACGACAGTCAGCGCCGTTACGACAACCGCAACATCGAACGTCGCAACAATACCAATCGTAACGACGATGTATATCGCCACTCTGATTCACATCGCAACAACAGTTCATTCTCAGGCTATCGCGGTGGTTCAAATAGCAGCAGCATGCACAGCAGCAGTTCTCACGGAACTCGCTCAATAGGCGGCAGCACTCACAGCAACTCAAGCCACTCGTCTGGTGCAAATCACTCAGAGGGTAGCCGCATGGGAGGACGCCGATAAGACTTACAACTCAAGGATGCGGACCTCGGCGTTCTGCATCCTTTGAATTTCGTTCATTGGCTTTTGATAGTAAAATGATTGTATAGCTTTGTTGATGATGCCATGGCCTACGGCCAACACCTTCTTTCCGGGGAATGTCTGCTTGACATACGCGATGAATTCGCCCGCCCTGGAAAGAAGGTTTTCTAATGTCTCGATATCATCAGGCCAAACCTCGCCTTTCAAATCAGGAATAAAGCGCCCGGTAAAGCTTCCCCAGTCGCGTTCACGAAGCAAAGGCGTAGTAAGCACCTCTAACTGATGTGGCTCGGCAATGATACGGGCGGTATCAATAGAGCGTTTCAGATCGCTGGCCAATATAATATCAATCTCCTTATTCTTCCACTGCTCACTGAACGCACGAGCCTGCTGAACACCATTTTCGTTCAACTCGCCCTGAGTTTGTCCCTGCATAATCTGATTGGCGTTATCTACCGTCTCGCCATGTCGTACTAAGTATAAAGTTGTCATCATCTATTAAATTTTGCTGCAAAATTACAGAATAATTTGCTTTTTCCACCTTATTTTATTATTTTTGCAGCGTAAAACTTAGAATTATTATATATGAAGATATTACAGAGTTCCATTTTCCGTGCCATTTGCGCCATAGCCATTGGTATCATGCTGATTAAGTATCCAGATAATACTGTAACTTGGATTACAGTTGCTATTGGTATATTATTCCTGCTGTCAGGTGTTATCTCGATGGTGGTATATTACAATGCCACCAAGCATGTTGCCGAATATAAGATTATGGACGAAAACGGACAGGTGATAGCTGGTGACAAACCGGCTTTCCCACTTGTTGGTTTGGGTAGTATTATCCTTGGACTGATGTTGGCCCTCACCCCAACTATATTTATTACTGCCCTGATGTACATCATCGGTGCCATATTGGTTCTGGGTGCTATCAATCAGTATATGGCATTGGTAAGAGCACGCCGACTGGGCGGTATCGGCTTTGGTTATTGGATATTCCCATCGTTCATTCTCCTCACTGGTCTTTATGTGATGATTAAACCCATGAGTCCTGCCAGCATTGCTATGACGATATTAGGTTGGTGCTCGCTGCTCTATGGAGTTACAGAAATCATCAACTCGCTGAAGATTCACTCTAACAAGCGTAGAGCAGAGAAAGCGCAGGAGATACCTGTAGCCGAGGAAGTGAAAGATGGCGATGAAAAAGTTACGGAAGTGACTACACTCCCGTAACGATTCCTTCGATATATGTCTTAAGGATGTGGATACCCGTGCGGTTATCTCCACCCCAGGGAACAATCAGGTCGGCAAACTTCTTTGTTGGCTCAATGAATTGTTCGTGCATGGGCTTCAACACCTTTTCGTAGCGATCCAGTACCATTTCTACTGTTCGTCCACGCTCTACCACATCGCGACGGATGTTACGGATCAGACGCACATCGCTATCAGTATCTACAAATATCTTCAAGTCCATCATATCACGTAGTTTCTTGTGATGCAACGCCATGATGCCTTCGATAATAATCACAGGCTTGGGCTCTACATGAACGGTTTCCTTCAAGCGGTTACTCTCGATATACGAATAGGTGGGCTGTTCAATAGCCTCGCCATTCTTCAACTTCTTGATATGCTCGGTGAGCAACTTCCAGTCGAAAGCGTCTGGATGGTCGAAGTTGATAGCCTTACGCTCCTCGGGAGTCATGCCTGTAGTATCATTATAATACGAGTCGAGGGGAACAACTGCTGCACAATGAGGAGGCAGCGCTTTGGATATTCTCTTTACTACGGTAGTCTTACCCGAACCGGTACCGCCTGCAATTCCAATGATTGTCATAATCTTAAGTATTTAAATACGATGTTATAAAATTCTGCTTTACGCTCTGTTTTCATGGGGTAAGCCCTCGAACTGCTTGGCATGCGATAGAGTCGTATCACCCTGTCGTCAAGTATAAACTCTGCATATTCGCCAACTTTAGGGCCTTTAATACCATAATGGTTACAAAAAACGTCGGTGGCCAACTGGCCTGCTGTTATCACAGCCTCGCAGCAAGGCAAGCTTCTGAGCATGGCATCAAGATCGGTCTCTTCTACAATCTCCAAGTCCTTATCCGAAGCATTATCCTTTGTTCTGCGAATACGGGTGGCCGTATCATACATGGCAATTCCTTTTTCATTCAGGAAAGGGATTATCCGTTCCAAATCAAAGCGTTTCTCCTGTTCCAACACAAAATGCTGCTTGTTATCAAAGAAACAGATGCCAAAGATTCGCCACATGTCGTTGATGAAGTTGGGGTAATAGAAACGCATACACCATCGCTTTTCAGCAGGAGGGAAAGTGCCGAGCATCAATAGCTTTGCATGCCCAGGCATAAAAGGCTCGAAGGGATGTGATTCTATTATTTCGCTCATCAGTTCTTCTTCAAATAAACCAAAGTGGGTAAGTGATCGCTATAGCCGTTCAGCCATTTGCCACCAGCGGTGGTACGTAGTGTATTGCCACGATATGCGCCTTCCTGCTGAATCAGGTAATCGCGACGGAACACCTGATAATCAAAGAGTTTCAGTGTAGAGTAATCCTCCTTACCTGACTTATTGAGCAGATTCGACGAGAGGATAATCTGATCGAACAGGTTCCATGAGCCCTGGAACTGAAGTGTACCCTGACCAGAGGCCAACATATTCCACCAAGGATTATAAAGTCCTCCCTCCTCTACTTCACTTATTTCGCGTCTAGCACCCAGGCATTTTGCCATCGATGCATCGTTGGGGTCATCGTTCATATCCCCCATGATAAACAGCTTTACCTTGGGATCATACTTCTGCAACGAGTCTTTTACTACACGCAACTGCAAACCACCATCCTCACGGGCATACGATGGTGCACCACGCGATGGCAGATGATTAACGATAATAGTAACATGCTCTTTGGCCATCGTACCACTAACCACCAGGAAACCACGAGTAGCGCGACCGGCATCCTCTGGTCTATTATATATATAAGGTACAAGCTTTACATGATTAACCTTAAAAAGCTGGGGATTGTAAAGCAAAGCACAATCAATACCACGCTGATCGGGACCTTCGATATGCACGAACTTAAAGTTGCGAGCCTTCAAAGCAGGCTGATTGCATAGGTCTGTCAAGCACTTGGCATTCTCAACCTCTGCCACACCAATGGCAGCACAACCAACCTCGGGCAACTTATCGGTACCCATGTCAGCCAGCACGCGAGCCATGTTATGCAGCTTGCACTTATATTTCTCGGTGTCCCACTTAAACGACCCGTCAGGCAGAAACTCATAATCGTTCTTACCTTCGTCGTGAGTGGTATCAAAAAGATTCTCAAGATTATAAAAACCAATGCCATACACTTGTTGCTCTTTTTTATTCTTGGCTTGGCATCCCACCAAAACAAGGAGTAATAAAAACGTTAAAAACTGAAATTTACGCATATTAGTACTGTTTATGCTTGCAAAAATAGCACAAAAAATTGAGTAAACAAAGAAAAATGCACAAAAAGTTTGTAAATTCGGAAAAATCTTCGTAACTTTGCACCCGCTTTATGCGAAAATAGTATTTTAACATTAATATTTAAACTCAAAATGAAAAAAGGTATTCATCCAGAAAACTATCGCCCCGTCGTATTCAAGGATATGTCCAACGGCGATATGTTCCTTACGAAGTCTACTGCAAAGACAAATGACACTGTAGAGTTCGAAGGCGAAACTTACCCAGTGGTAAAAGTCGAAATTTCAAGCACCTCTCACCCATTCTACACAGGTAAGAGCAAGCTCGTTGACACTGCAGGACGTGTTGATAAGTTCATGAGCCGCTACGGTAAGGCTGCGAAGAAGTAAGATAAAACCGCAAAGAACATTAAAAGATGCGTCCATGGTAGTTGCATATGCCAAGGCCGCATCTTTTTTTTATTACAACAACCCGAATATTATTACAACACGATATGAAAACAGTTTATGACTTCACTGTCAAGGACAGAAAAGGAAAAGACGTATCTCTGAAAGAGTACGCCAACGAGGTGCTGCTGATTGTAAACACAGCAACTAAGTGTGGATTCACTCCACAATACGATGAACTGGAGAAACTCTATGAGCAGTATCATAGTCAGGGTTTCGAGATTCTCGACTTCCCCTGCAACCAGTTCGGACAGCAGGCACCTGGTACCGATGAGAGTATCCACGAGTTCTGCAAGCTGAACTTTGGTACTGAGTTCCCACGCTTTAAGAAGATTAAGGTAAATGGCGACGACGCCGATCCTCTGTACAAGTTCCTGCAGGAGCAGAAGGGCTTTGCTGGTTGGGACATGAGCCACAAGATTGCTCCTATTCTCGACGACATGCTCTCGAAAGAGGATCCTGACTATAAGCAGAAGGCTGACATTAAGTGGAATTTCACTAAGTTCCTGATTAACAAGAAGGGACAGGTTGTTGCTCGTTTTGAGCCTACTGAGAATATTGAGAATATTGCCAAGCAGATTGAAGAGCTGCTTAAGTAATAGCCAACATATAAATAAACAGATATCATATGGAACATACTAAGTGTTTAATTATCGGTAGCGGTCCTGCTGGATATACAGCTGCCATTTACGCCTCGCGTGCCAACTTGAGTCCAATCGAGTATAGCGGCATGCAGCCTGGCGGACAGCTCACTCAGACCACTGAGGTTGAGAATTTCCCTGGCTATCCTCAGGGTGTTGACGGCAACCAGATGATGATGGACCTGCTGGAGCAGGCTCAGCGCTTTGGAACCGATATCCGTAACGGCGAGATTGTGAAGGTCGACTTCTCAAAGGCCCCCTACGTATGCACAGCCGATGACGGTACAGAGATTGAGGCCGACACCGTGATTATCGCTACAGGCGCCTCAGCCAAGTACTTAGGTCTCGACGATGAGCGCAAGTATAACGGACAGGGCGTATCAGCCTGCGCTACCTGCGACGGATTCTTCTATCGCAAGAAGACAGTTGCCGTAGTTGGTGGTGGCGATACAGCTTGTGAGGACGCCCTTTACCTGGCAGGATTGGCCAAGAAGGTATATCTGATTGTACGCAAGCCATTCCTTCGCGCCTCACAGGTGATGCAGCAGCGTGTGAAGGAGAACGAGAACATCGAGATTCTGTTCGAGCATAACACCCTTGGTCTTTATGGCGAGAATGGTGTCGAAGGTGCCCATCTGGTTAAGCGTAAGGGTGAAGACGATGAGGAACTGGTTGACATTGCTATCGACGGCTTCTTCCTGGCTATTGGCCATAAGCCCAATACCGACATCTTTAAGGAGTGGCTGGATATGGACGAAACAGGCTATCTGAAGAAGATTGACGGAACACCTAAGACCAAGGTTCCTGGTGTATTCGTAGCTGGCGACTGCGCCGACCCTGTATATCGTCAGGCTATCTCTGCTGCAGGTTCAGGTTGCCAGGCGGCTATCGAGGCTGAGAGATTCTTGTTGAATAAGTAATATAAATGAGAAAAGGCTCGTCTCACGACGAACCTTTTCCCCAAAAAAATTACTTAAAAAACTAAATTAATCAACCATAAACCTTAACCATTAAAATCTTTTTCTGATGCAAAGATATGGCAAGTTTTTGAAATGGATGTTTAATTTAAGTTTTTTGTTGTTGAAAATGCGTGAATTAACGCAAAATGAACACAAAATCACCAATTTTATACATTTTAACGCTTAAAACGACGAATTTTATCGAAAAAAGTTGATTGATATCGAAAAAATAACTATTTTTGCACAACCAATAATTATAAAAGTATGGACAACCGTTTACTATTAGCCCTCATCATAATGGTAATTCTGACCATTATTCTCCTCGTAGGAAGACGTTTATTCCTGCGAAGCCAAAAAGTGCGAAGAAGATTACGACTCAGCGCCATATTTACAAATATTACGCACGAGCTTCTAACTCCCCTATCAGTCATCTCGGCCTCTGTCGACAAGTTGCGCGACACCGAACCGCAGTACAGTCATGAATACGACTTGATGCAATTCAACATTCAGCGCATGGTGAGACTGTTACAGCAGATTCTGGAAACCAGCAAATCTGATGCGGGCCAGCTACGGTTGCTGGTTGCTCAGGGTGATGTGATGAAGTATATACGCCAAACCGCCGAATGCTTGGAGCCACTTATTGGCAAGAAAGACATGAAGTTCAGTATCAACTGTCAGCCAGAAAGCATGATGGGCTGGATTGATACCGACAAGTTGGATAAGATTATCTATAACTTATTATCTAACGCAGCCAAATATGGCAAAGAAGGTGGCACCGTGTCGATCAGCGCCATCACCAACGATAAATACGACGAGGTAGAAATCAAGGTGAGCGACGATGGCGATGGTATCTCTGCCAAACAGATGAAACACCTATTTAAACGCTTTCATGATGGCGATTACCGACAGCATCAGACAAATGGAACTGGGTTAGGTCTGTCGTTAACGCAGGATCTGGTTTATCTGAACAGAGGAACCATCACCTGCCACAGCGAAGAGGGAAAGGGCACAGAGTTTATCGTCAGACTCCCTATCAAGAAAGAAACCTTTGCACCTGATCAGATCGACGAAAAGCATAAGATTGATTTCAATATTCCTAAGAACACCATCGTAGATATCAATACCATCGTACCAGATGTAAATGCAGATCCAGAAGATCCTATTGAGGATGGCTATAAATTATTGGTAGTAGAGGACAATCTGGAATTACTGATGCTAATGCAGCAACTGCTAAAGACCACCTATCATGTATACATAGCCCGCAATGGTGCCGAGGCTATAAAAGTGATACATGAAAAAGAGCTCGATCTGATTATATCAGATGTGATGATGCCCGAGATGGATGGTATCGAACTAACCAAAGCCGTTAAAGCCGACCCTAACTATAATCACCTGCCCATCATCTTGCTGACAGCCAAGACACAGGAGGAAGACGAGAAGGAAGCATTACAAAGCGGAGCCGACGAATATCTGAGAAAGCCATTCCGCTTAGGCGATCTGAAACTACGCATCGATAACATCATCGAGAATCGCAAACGCATGCAGACAGAATTCAGTCAGTTCAGTGCTGAGGAAGAAGTAAAACACATTGCCAAAGCCCCAAGTCCCGACGAAGCTTTTGTTAATCAGGTTCTGGCAAACATCCATAAACACATCGACGACGAATCTTATGATCGCGATGCATTAGCTGCCGACATGGGCACCAGTGCTTCTACCTTATATAATAAGTTACGATCAATTACAGGCATGAATGTATCGGCTTTTATTCGTGATGTAAGAATGAAAGAGGCCCGACGCCTGGGCATGGAGAACCCCAATCTGCGTGTCAGCGATTTGGCTTATAGCGTTGGATTCCACGACCCACGCTACTTTGCTACTTGCTTCAAGAAACAGTTTGGCATTCAGCCGAAGGAGTTCCTGGAGGGTTTGCTGAACTCGAAACAAAAAGGGCCAGGAAGGTAAGCGTACCATTCATCATCAGCAACTCATAACCGAACCGATAACCAGCCAAATGCCAGGTTATCGCATCAATAGCATAGCATAGCAAAGGCGATGCGATGCAGATATAAGGCACATACCGATCGCGTGGCATACGCTTGGTAAGCATGCCAAAGGCAAAGAGTCCCAACAGCGGACCGTATGTATAGCCACAAATCGTATAGATGGCATCAATCACACTTGTTGAGTTCAGCAGTCTGAACAGCAGAATCATCACCACAAACAAGATGCTGATACCCAAATGGGCACGCTTACGCAACTGCTCGTCGCCTACCCTACCCCTGATATCTACGCAATAACTGGTGGTAAGCGATGTTAAAGCCGAATCGGCACTCGAGAACGAGGCTGCCACAATACCTATTGTGAAAGGAATCAGTACCGACAATCCGCTACGCTGAACAAATCCAGGCAGCAAAGTATCTGATACGCCCGTTTCGCCCAGCATCACCAGCAGAACACCCAACGACAAGAACAGCAGATTAGCAGGCACAAAAGCCACACCATAGGTACACATATCCTTCTGAGCTTCCTTCAGCGTTTTACATGTCAGGTTCTTCTGCATCATATCCTGATCAAGTCCGGTCATCACAATCACAATAAACACACCGCTCAGAAACTGCTTCCAGAAGTTCTGCTTCGAAACCCAATCGTCCATCACAAACATACGGCTATGTTCGTCGGCAGCTATCGCACTAACAGCCTCAGGTATCGTCATTCCCAGTTCGCCCACCACCTTATATATAATAAGGAGAAGGGCCGAGAACAGACAGATGGTTTGGAAAGTATCGGTCCACACCAGTGTTTTGATACCTCCACCCCTTGTATAAAGCCAGATAAGGGTCACCATCGCCGATACGGTTAGCACAAACGGGATGCCCATCTCATCGAACACAAACTGCTGCAGAATCATACATACCACATAGAAACGCACCACTGCGCCCGTCATCTTCGACAACAGGAAAAACGAGGCGCCTGTTTTATAGGCACGAGGGCCTAATCGCTTTCCCAGATAGGAATAAATGGTTGTGAGATTCAAACGATAGTAGAGCGGAAGCAGGATGAATGCAACAGCAAAATAGCCCAGAATAAAACCCAGACAGGTTTGCATATAAGTCATATCGATACTGGTTACCATACCAGGCACCGATACAAAGGTTACACCAGATATCGACGCACCAACCATACCAAAAGCCACCATATACCATGGCGACTGACGATTACCACGAAAGAAGGTATCGTTAGTAGCACGGCGTGCAGTCAGTCGGCTGATGGCAAACAAAACTGCAAAATAGCCTAATATTATTGCAATCATCCACATAATCGTGTGCAAAGGTACACTTTTTTTCAAAATTATCAATTATCATTTATCAATTTTCAATTAATTATGTTATCTTTGCAGTGGTGATCGGCTTTGCCGCTTGCCTTAAGCAAGAATTCCAAATTCTAAAACGTATTATATTATGTCTAAACAAAAAAAATTCATCCTCCAAGAGAGTGAGATTCCCACACAGTGGTACAACATTCAGGCTGACATGCCAACCAAACCAATGCCTCCCATCCATCCTGCAACCAAGCAGCCTCTGGGTGTAGACGATCTGGCACACATCTTCCCTCGTGAGTGCTGTGTACAGGAGCTTGATACAGAGCATCGCTGGATAGATATTCCAGAAGAGGTGCTCGAGAAGTACAAGTTCTATCGCTCAACTCCATTGGTTCGTGCCTATGCGCTCGAAGAGGCTTTGGGAACACCTGCCCATATCTACTTTAAGAACGAGAGTACCAACCCACTGGGTTCACATAAAATCAACTCTGCCATTCCTCAGTGCTACTATGCCAAGCAGGAAGGCACCACTAACGTAACCACCGAAACCGGTGCCGGACAGTGGGGAGCAGCCCTTTCATACGCTGCAAAAATCTACGGTCTCGACTGCGCTGTTTATCAGGTAAAGATTACCATGCAGCAGAAGCCTTACCGTTCAAGCATCATGCGTACCTTTGGTGCTGTGGTCGAGGGTTCACCTTCGATGTCAACCCGCGCTGGTAAGGATATCCTGACTAAGGATCCTACCCATTCTGGTTCATTAGGCACAGCCATCTCTGAGGCTGTTGAGCTGGCTACTACCACTCCTAACTGTAAGTACACTTTAGGTTCGGTATTAAACCACGTAGGTTTGCATCAGACCATCATCGGTCTTGAGGCCGAGAAGCAGATGGAGATGGCTGGCGAGTATCCTGATATCGTGATTGCCTGCTTTGGTGGTGGTTCTAACTTCGGTGGTATCGCCTTCCCATTCATGCGCCACAACCTGTGCGATGGTAAGAAGACCGAGTTTATCGCTGCCGAGCCCGACAGCTGTCCTAAGCTCACACGTGGTCAGTTCCGCTACGACTTTGGCGACGAGGCTGGTTATACCCCACTGCTGCCTATGTTCACACTGGGTCATAACTTCAAGCCAAGCAACATCCACGCTGGTGGTCTGCGTTATCATGGTGCTGGTATGATTGTCAGTCAGCTGTTGAAGGATGGACTGATGCGTGGTGTTGATATTCCACAGCTTGAGACCTTCGAGGCAGGTATGCTGTTTGCCCGTACCGAGGGTATCATCCCTGCTCCTGAGAGCTGTCACGCTATCGCTGCCACCATCCGCGAGGCTAAGAAGTGCAAGGAAACTGGCGAGGAGAAGGTGATTCTCTTCAACCTCTCAGGTCATGGTCTGATTGATATGCCAAGCTACGACTCATTCATCAAGGGCGACCTACAGAACTACACCGTTACTGATGAGATGATTGCCGAAAACCTGGCCGAGCTTGATAAGCAGTAATCTTATTTTATCAGAAATAGCAATCCCCACTCGTTTGAGTGGGGATTATTGTTTTCGCTTAGAAGATGCGACCAGTAATCGTAAGTTTCAGTACTGGATAAACGGTCCATTTATCAATGATCTTTGATAAGTCATCATCGCTATCGTTCAACTCGTTTATCTTAACCTCCTTATTGTCCTGATATACTTTAAGCTTTCCCATAAACTGGCAGCCAGCCTCGAAACGGAAACCTACGCGATGCTTGGGTACCAGGCGTCCCACACCCAGTCCGACGTACGGACGGAAATTCTTTACGCGGATATCGCCGTTGATATCACCATTCTCGTCGAACTTTACATTATATTTGTCAAGTTCGGCAGAGATGCTATTCAGAATCACATCCTTGAAAGTTGGAAAAGTAGTAATAGCACTCTGTATAGCATCGCTATGACCTGTCAGTTTGCCAAGTTTCTCACCACCAAAAGAGAAACCACCCGCAACAAAGAAAGTAGAATTACCTCCGAATGGGTAGATGTTCAACTTTACATCCATTGTGGTACGCTTCAAATTGCCAGTAATCTTAACTTTGTCGTGGTTAGGAATAGTAACCTGTGCAGGAAGAGCTCCGAGATTGTAATCTACGTTAACATCCCCTTTAATCTTAACGCCAGGCATAAAGTTCACACCAGCACTCAGTTCCAGATAGTCGGTGATAGGTGCAGCTACACCCACGCCGATACCCTCGGTGCTTGCCGATACATTCAAACCTACGTGGTTAAAAAACCCACGCTCATAATACTCTTGTGCCGATGCAGTAGTGATTCCCATCAACAACGCAAAACATGCAATCAGTTGTTTTTTCATATCCGTAAGTGTTTGATATTAGTATTACCACATTCTTATCAGTTGCAAAGATAAATATATTCTTCCAAAATTGCAAATTATTGCTCTAAAAAAAGTACCTAAAAAAAATTTGCACTCTAAGTACTTTGCAATTGAAAAGTACCTAGAGTGCAAATTATACCTAAAACTTATCGTTTTTATCGGATTCTGTCCATTGAGCGGACTAACTTTTCGTCGGCCAGGATAGCTCGGCGAGCCATCAGGTAAAGTATCAGGGCAATTGCAGGGAACACTGCAGGCCATGAGGGACGGAAACTAACAGCACCCCACGACTTATCACCCACCATCTGACCTACAACAAAGAATACCACATACCAACCAATGATAAACAACACATTGAACAAGCAGAACAAAGCCTGCATCTTACGGTTGTTATATATAAATATGGTATAGGTAGCGATGACCGCTGTAGGCAGCAGAACAGCCATCAAGGGCCAAGTATCAAAATGATGCTTGCCAAGCGGATCGGTAAACCAAAGGTTGAATACCTTTGCTACAGTACCCCCCCCCAACTTGAATGAGCCTATCTGCATACAAAGACAAATGACGGTCATAATAATGGCCGCCAAAAGATATAATGTCTGCTTACGCTGTATCATATTAATCTTCCTGATTCTGGTTCTCGCGAGAAGGATCACGCCAGTAAACCTTATCCTCAATAAACTCCTGAGTAGCCAGAAGACTTGGTTTTGGCAGCTTTTCGTAGTAACGAGAAATCTCAATCTGCTCACGATTCTCGAATACCTCCTCGAGTGAATCGTTATATGAAGCGAACTCAGCCAGCTTCTTAGAGAGATCGTCCTTAATCTGCAGACTGATCTGATTGGCGCGCTTGCCAATGATAGCTACACTCTCGTAGATGTTACCTGTGTCTTCACACAGATCCATAATGTTACGTGTTACGGTGTTAACCGGTGCTTTTGACTTCTTATAATCCATATCTTAATCTTTAATAACTTTTTTGCACTTATTGATAAACTTCTCGGCCATTGCGGCATTCTTCGACTCAGGGAACTCGTTCAGGAATCCATAGCACTCGTCCTCGGCATCGCGATAGCGATCCATACGCTTCTCCTCCGAACTGTTCTCGGCCAACTCGAACTTAGCCTTCATAATGAGCAGCATCAAATCCTCGCGAATACTGCAGTAAGGATAGTTCTTCAAGCAGTTCTGGGCCGTAATGATACAAGCATTGTAGTTACTCTCCTCGTTTGAGTTGATGTTACCGAAGTAGCCACCCAGATTGTAATACAACTCGGCTGAGAGATACTCCTTCTGAATCAGTTTCTCATGGAGCTCGTACAAACGAGACTGAGCCTGAGGACGAAGCGTTGACTCGGGATAGAGATCCATAAACTGCTGGTAGGCAGTAATGGCGCCATTAGTAGGCGACTGATCCAGTCGAGGCTCGGGGGCACTCTGATACAACGACTGACCTACATAGAAGTAAGCCAACTCGGCATAGGTTCCACGAGGATAGCTTGTAGTATATTTCTTGAAAGTTTCCGAAGCCGCATCGTAATCCATATTGCCATACTGAGCCATACCCAACATATATAGACACTCCTGAGCTTCGTCAGAACCTTTCTTGATAGTCACCAGTTCTTCCAACAGCGAAGTAGCCTGCTGGAATTTTCCACATGCGAATGCTTCTTTAGCATACTCATACTTATAATCAGTGTCGCCATACTTGTAGACACTGTTAAACTCTGAGGCGCAACTGCTAAGCAGTAATGCCGCACATGCCAATGTAATGATACCTTTATTCATATTCGGGGTGCAAAATTAGCACTTTTCGGTCAAATAACAAAGTTTTATGTAAGGTTTTTGGCGTTTTTTGATGTTTTTTTAATAACTTATTCGTATCTTTGCACACTCAATGAGCAAATTTATACTAACATCGGAATATAAACCCACTGGCGATCAGCCCGAGGCGATACGTCAGTTAACTGAGGGATTGGATCGCGGAGACCGTGCTCAGGTACTGCTTGGAGTAACGGGATCGGGTAAGACATTTACGATGGCAAACGTGATTGCGCAACACAATCGCCCTACCCTGATTCTGAGTCATAACAAGACATTGGCAGCACAGCTTTACGAAGAAATGAAAGGTTTCTTTCCACAGAACGCCGTAGAGTATTATGTAAGCTATTATGACTACTATCAACCTGAAGCATATCTACCCACCACCGATACTTACATCGAAAAGGATCTGGCCATCAACGACGAGATCGACCGCTTGCGTCTATCAGCCGTATCCAACCTACTTTCAGGTCGTAACGATGTAGTTGTGGTATCATCCGTATCATGCATTTATGGTATGGGAAGCCCTGTAGCGCTTCAGGAGAATGT
Organism: Xylanibacter ruminicola; assembly: GCF_900107775.1. Classification (GTDB taxonomy): domain Bacteria; phylum Bacteroidota; class Bacteroidia; order Bacteroidales; family Bacteroidaceae; genus Prevotella; species Prevotella ruminicola_C. The sequence goes on along the minus strand of NZ_FNRF01000007.1, from coordinate 54,903 downwards.
AATCGAGCTAAAGAAAGGTCAGATTCTTGACCGCAATGCTTTGTTAAGAAAGTTGGTAGCCGCATTATATGTACGAAACGACTTGGATTTGCAGCGAGGTAACTTCCGCGTAAAGGGCGATACCGTAGATATTGCGATGGCCTATAGCGAGGTGGTACTCCGCATCACATTCTGGGACGACGAGATCGACGCCATCGAAGAGATGGATGCCGTTACCTTTGATCGACTGGCCAGTTTCGACGAATACCGCCTGTACCCAGCCAACCTTTTTATGACCTCGCAAGAGCAAACCAACATAGCCATCCACCAGATTCAGGACGACCTGATGAAACAAGTGCTCTATTTCGAGGAGATTGGCGATAACATCAAGGCTCAACGCATTAAGGAACGCGTAGAGTACGACATGGAAATGATTAAGGAACTGGGCCATTGCTCGGGTATCGAGAACTACAGTCGCTATTTTGATGGTCGCCAAGCTGGCGAACGTCCTTACTGTCTGCTGGATTTCTTCCCCGACGACTATCTGCTCATTATCGACGAGAGTCACGTAAGTGTACCGCAAATCAGCGCCATGTATGGCGGCGACCGCAGCCGCAAGCAGAACCTGGTAGAATATGGCTTCCGTTTGCCTGCCGCCTTCGATAACCGTCCGTTGAAGTTCGAGGAATTCCAGCAGGAAGTGAATCAGGTTATCTACGTGAGCGCAACCCCAGCCGATTACGAGTTGAATGAGGCCGAGGGCGTAGTGGTTGAACAGGTTATCCGACCTACAGGCCTGCTCGACCCAGAGATTGAGGTACGCCCCAGCGAGAATCAGATTGACGACTTGATGGACGAGATCCTGACTCGTAGTCATCGTGGTGAGCGTGTACTCATCACCACACTGACCAAGCGCATGGCCGAGGAACTCACAGAATATCTGCTGAACCACAGCGTAAAAACCGCCTACATCCATAGCGATGTAGCCACACTGGACCGTGTAAAGATTCTGAGCGATTTGCGCCAAGGCGTTTACGACGTACTGGTAGGTGTAAACCTACTTCGTGAAGGTCTCGACCTGCCTGAGGTATCACTCGTTGCTATCCTTGATGCCGATAAGGAAGGTTTTTTGCGCAGTCATCGTAGCTTAACGCAGACAGCCGGTCGAGCCGCCCGTAACGTAAACGGCAAGGTGATTATGTATGCCGATACCATCACAGCATCGATGCAGCTAACCATCGATGAAACCTTGCGCCGCCGCCTCAAACAGATGAAGTATAACGAGGAGCATCACATCACTCCAAAGCAGATTGTGAAAAACCTGAGTTTCAACGCTTTACAGAAGGAAAACCGTGCCGACACGAAGGAGTTGATACGCAACTTCTCGATGGCTGCCGAAAACGGCGATGCCGGTGTGAGAGTGGCTGCCGACCCAATAGAGGAGCGCATGACCAGACCGCAGATGGAAAAGCTGATAGAAGAGACAACACGCAAGATGAAAGAAGCAGCCAAACAGCTCGACTTCCTGCAAGCTGCACAATATCGTGATGAAATCGTTCGTTTACAAAAGGAATTGGAACTTAAATAAAAAGTGAAAAGATAATAAAATCCGTGTTAATCCGTGTAATCCGTGCCTGATTATAAAAAAATCTTAGTACTTTTGCACGGTTTTATAAATAAAATAGTGTAAATATGAAAAAGTTTTTGATAGCCATACTGATGGCAATGCCTGTAATAGCTTCGGCTCAGGACAATACTTGGGAGCGTATCGAACAGGAACCAGTTCCAACAGTAAACCCAGATGCAAAATATCTGGCAGATGGTGCAGTACCAGAGGTTGACGGCAAGGTTTGCTGGCAGACTACCATCAAGGCACCAGGCAAATCAGCTCTGCAGATTTACGACATTCTGCTTAAGCAGATGGAAAAGATGGTAAACGAGCCCAACCAGATTGCCAATAGTGCTATTGCTATCAAAGATGCCGACAAGCATGAGCTGGGTGCCGTATTCCATGAGTGGCTGGTATTCAAGAATACCACACTTTCGCTCGACCGCACACAGTTGAACTTCCAACTGATTGTGAAATGCAGCGATGAGCAGGCCGATGTAAAAATCGCCCACATTTCGTATAACTACGACATCGATCGCAAGCCCGTACGCTATACTGCCGAAGAATGGATTACCGACAAGTACGCTGTTAACAAGAAGCACACCAAGCTCTATCCGCTATCGGCAAAATTCCGTCGCAAAACAATTGACCGTAAGGACTTCATCTTCAATAAGTTCAATACGTTGTTAAACGATAAATAATAATATGAGCAAAGACCAGATACGCAATATTCTGAATTTAATCTTCATGATTGGCGCAATCGTGGGACTGATCTTTTTTCTATCTAAGAACGAAGAACGACATACCCTCGGTTTGTACATCATCTTATTCTCGATGTGCTTCAAGATAGCCGAATCGTCTATGCGAATGATCAAATAATCTATGTACAGAAGACTATCCACACTTATCGTAGCACTACTGGCGCTGGCACATGTCAGCGCTCAGACCGACCGTGATTTCAATCAGATTGATGAGAACGGAAACATAAGCCGCCGAAGCGAGAATTCCAATAAGAACAGCAAGGATAGCACACAGCACAAGGAAATCCCCAAGGGACTCTATACGTGGACTATCGACAGAAGGTTTGGTGATGTAATTCCTACAGAGCCCGACACCCTGTCCCACTTGTTTATGAACACCACTTTCAACAGTGGCATGTATGGCGACTATAACACCACGGGAAGCAACTATACCGCCCGACTGAGTCGTATCTTTATCGACCGTCCTTATGGCGATTACTTCATATTCACCGAGCCCTACAGTTTTGTGAATAAGAAGCCAGACGAATTGCTGTACATGAACACCTTGTCGCCCTATACCAGCGTACTTTACGACAATTGCGGCGATAAGACCAACGGCGAGGACCATATCGATGCCAAATTCGCAGTAAACGCCAACAAGCGACTCAACTTCGGATTCGATCTGGATTATGCTTATGCCCGCGGCTATTACAGCAATCAGAACGTTTCGCATTTTAACGGAACCTTGTTTGGTTCGTATTTAGGCGACCGCTATCAGATGCATTTCTTCTTTAATGCCGCTCACCAGAAAGCTTCGGAGAATGGTGGTATCACTACCGATGATTATGTAACCCATCCCGAATCATTCACCGACAATTATACAGAGAGTGAAATTCCTACCGTGCTCTCAAAGAACTGGAACCGTAACGACCACCAGCACCTGTTCCTGAGTCATCGTTACAACATTGGTTTCTATCGCATGGTTAAGATGACCGACGAAGAAATCAAGGCCCGCCAGTTTGCCAAGGAATCGATGAAGGAGCACGAGGCAGAAAAGGAGCAGCAGAATGCCGACAAGAAAGAGTTGCGCAAAGAAAAAGATACCAAGAAGCCAACCGGTCGCCCCGAAGGAGCCAAGGTGGTAGGCAAAGAGCCACAAAGAGACGCGCTCGATATAGCTGCCGACACCACCCGCATAAAAGTTGACGGTCAGGCTGCCATCGATAGTTTGAATCGCTTGCAGGCTATTCAAGATTCTATCGACGCCACGATGAAACGCGAATACGTACCTGTTACCAGTTTCATCCACACCCTCGATATCAGCAACTATAACCATATCTATCAGGCATATAGCACGCCAATTGATTATTATCAGAACACCTATTATAATCAGGGTCTGGTATATGGTAACGACTCGATTTACGATCAGGTTAAACACCAGCATATCAAAAACACGTTTGCATTGGCCCTGCTCGAAGGTTTCAATAAATATGTGAAGGCCGGATTGAAGGCGTTTGTTTCGTACGAGCACAACACCTACCAGATGCCTGAATTAGAGAACGGTTTGCTGTTTTGGAATAAATGGAAAGAGTATAACCTTACATTAGGTGCCCAGTTGAGTAAGACGCAAGGTAAGACGCTGCATTTCAACCTTACTGCCGAGCGATGGCTTTCTGGAGCAGATGCAGGCGACATGACTATCGACTTCAGTACCGATCTCAACTTCCCATTATTCGGTGATACCGTCCAGCTGGCAGCATCGGCTTTCTATCAGCAGTGCAACCCTGTATTCCTGCAGGCCACCTATCACTCTAAGCACATCTGGTGGGATAACAACTTCGACAGAGAAACCCGCAGCCGTATTGAAGGACTGTTCAGTTATCAGAAGACCAATACCAAACTGCGCATAGCTGCCGAGAATATCAAGAATTACACCTATTATGGCATGAGTTACGACCTGACCGATGATGGAGGACGTAAGAATATGACCGCCGGTGTTTATCAGGAAGGCGACAACATACAGATACTTACAGCACAGCTGCATCAGAACTTCCGCTTGGGCCCATTGAACTGGGAGAATGTCATCACCTATCAGAAATCCAGCAACAAGGAGGTTTTACCCTTACCCGACCTGAATATCTTCACAAATCTCTATCTGAAGTTTAAGATAGCCAAGGTTCTGGGTGTAGAACTGGGTGCTGACGCCACCTACTTTACCAAGTATTACGCTCCCGATTACAGTCCTGCCATCAACCAGTTTGCAGTTCAGAAGAACGAGGCCAGCCGTGTTGAATTGGGAGAATTCCCCTTTATTGATGTTTATGCGAACATGACACTGAAGGGTGTAAGATTCTTCCTGGTAATGACCAATGTGGTGAACAGTGGCGCAAACCACATGAAGTTCCTCACACCACACTATCCCACTAACGGATCAGTATTACACTTTGGTGTCTCGTGGCCTTTCTTCAACTAAAGCAGCAGAAGTCCAAGACTCACACAAACACCATAGATAAAGATATTACGCGCTGTTTCTCCTAAGCAGAGATTCAGCGCTTTTCCTTGATATATACGCTTAATCTTCAGGTATGTTATAAAATGAAGCACCAGATAGATGAACGGAAATACAAACGCAAGCAGATGACCATTCAAAAGGAAAGTACCACCAAGAATCATTGCGCCAATGCCAACACCAACATACAATTGCAAACCGGCTTTTGCACCTAAACGCACAATAATGGTATTCTTACCAGCCTCGCGATCGTTATCTCTGTCGCGGAAATTATTCACAATCAGAAGCGCATCGATAACCAGTCCGCAAGCTATCGAAGCAAGTACCAACTCCCAAGTAAACTCATGAAGTTGTATATAATAGGTACAGCAAACAGGTACCAAACCAAAAAACACAAGTACCAGCAAATCGCCTAAACCTTGATACGAGAACCACGTAGTATAAAGGAATGCAAAAAGTACGCATACCATACCAACCAGTACCATCTCAAAACCACCATAATACACCAGCGGTAAACCTATCACACATGCTACGCAGGTTGTCAAAGCAATCGCTTTCTTCATCGAATCCAGTTTTACCCATCCCTGTGCACAGGCTCTACGTGGACCTAATCGTGTTTCCGCATCATCGGTACCATTTACAAAATCAAAAAAATCATTGATAAAATTGGCATCTATCTGCATGGCAAATGCAAACAGCAAGCACAGCAATGCTGCAATCCAACTAAAGGTTCCCTCGCCATATTTAGCTGAATCTGTATAAGCTAAAGCCATACCAATCATCACCGGAACTGCAGCTCCTGATAATGTTTTTGGACGGGCGGCCAACAACCAAGCTTTAGCCGAATCCGTCACTATTTTTTGTTCTTCTGCCATAATTTTCTTAAAATTTCTTGCAAAAGTAACTACTTTTTTGTAAATTTGCAAAGAAAATCAAAACTTTTTATGACAAGCATTACACCGAGTCTGGATTTAGTGGAGTTTATCGAGACACAGATTCTCCCCAAATACGCTGAATTTGACCGTGCACATAACATGGAGCACGTCACAAGAGTTATTCGCAATTCTCTCGAGCTGGTTAGGGCTACGGGAGCAGACATTAATATGGTTTATACCATTGCCGCCTACCACGACCTGGGCATGTGCGGGCATCGCGCCGATCACCATATGCGCGGCGGTAAGATTCTGGCAGCCGATGCCCGCCTGAAGAAATGGTTCTCGATCGACCAGATCAAGATCATGAAAGAGGCAGTAGAGGACCATCGTGCCTCAGCCAGTCGCAGTCCCCGTTCTATATACGGCAAGATTGTGGCCGAAGCAGATAGAGACATTGATCCCGACCGTATTATCCGTCGCTGTATCCAGTTTGGCTTGGCTAACTATCCCGAAAAATCTGTTGAGGAACATTGGGCACGTTTCAAAGAACACATGGCCAGCAAGTACTCAAAAGACGGTTACATTAAACTATGGATTCCCAATTCGCCGAACGCAAAACGACTCAACGAATTGAGAACCATTATCGAGCAGCCACAACAACTTCGTGAGGCTTTCGACCGTATTTTCCCTGAAGAAGCAGCTATCTCAGATACAGAAAATAAATAGCTGCAAGAGCTACCACCATCGCAATCAGAATGGCCGACTTGATGAGACAAGAAGCTACTTTCTTAATCACCAAGAAGGCTACTACGATGGCTACAAGCACAAATATGTAATAACTCACGTTTCCCATTTTACTTAAATAGTTTTTTGAATGCAGTTGGAACAGGTGTCTCAAACTCCATAGGCTCACCAGTTACAGGGTGATGGAAGCACAGCAACCAGGCATGCAGACAAAGACGGTGGATAGGATCATCGCCATTACCATACTTAGGGTCACCACATACAGGATGTCCCATATCAGCCGAATGCACACGAATCTGATTCTTACGACCTGTTTCAAGCTTGAATTCTACCAACGAGTGATCGGTAGTACGGTCTAACACATGATAATGCGTAACGGCATATTTACCACCATTATCGGTAGGCGAAGAATAAGTAACATACGCCTTATTATCCTTCAGCCAGTTGGCAATAGTACCCTCGTCGTTCTCCATTTCTCCTGAACATACAGCTACATATCGGCGGTCATACACAATATCATGCCAGTTATGCTCCAGAATCTGTTCTGTTTCCATATCCTTGGCATATACCATCAGTCCACTGGTATCACGATCCAGTCGGTGCACCACATGAGCCGTACATTTCTGACGCGACTTCTTGAAATAATCATCCAACACTGTTTTTACATTCAGTGTTGAGTGACCAGCTGCCATCGAGAGAATACCCTCAGCCTTCTCAATCACAATCAGCCATTTATCCTCGTAAACGATTTTCACGTAACGACTCTTGAATGCCTGCTGATTGCGCTTGGTTTTGCTAACAGCCACCTTCATGCCTGGCTCCAACTGGAAATCAAACTGACTCACGGTTTTACCGTTTACTTTGATACCTCTACCCTGCAGAGTCGCCTTAATCTTTGAACGACTTTGCTGAACATTGGTCAACAACCATTCCAACAATGGCATCGACTCGTTGACCACCAGGTGCTCATAGTCACCCTCACGATTATAGCCTGCGTTATATCTCATATTGGGTGCAAAGATACAAAAAAAACCGCAGATTCGAAAATCTGCGGCCTCTTTTTTTATTAGTAGAATTTAAAGTAGCGTCGGGCATTGTTATAACTGATGTCCTCAACCATGCGACTGAGAATCTCCATATCACAGGGCAGAAGGCCCTTCTCTACGTCGTTTCCGAGCATATTACAGAGAATACGACGGAAGTACTCATGACGTGGATAGCTCAGGAACGAACGGCTATCGGTAAGCATACCAACAAAACGACTCAGCAGACCAAGAACCGAAAGGGCATTCATCTGACGAACCATACCGTCCATCTGGTCGTTGAACCACCAGCCTGAACCGAACTGAATCTTACCAGGCTCGCCACCCTGGAAGTTACCCAGCATAGTAGCAATCACCTCGTTGGCACAAGGATTCAGAGTATATAAGATAGTACGTGTAAGCTTATCCTTCATGTTCAGCTTGTTCAGGAAAGTCGACATAGCCTTAGCGGTATTGAACTCGCCAATAGAATCGAAACCTGTATCAGGACCAAGCTGGTTAAACATCTTGGTATTGTTATCGCGGATAGCGCCATAGTGGAACTGCTGTGTCCAGTCGGCATCAGCATCCATCTCAGCCATCACTGTCAGGAAGCAGTTCTTGAACTGACGAATCTCCAACTTAGACAGAGACTGACCACGCATAGCCTTCTCGAAGATGGTCTCGATCTCAGAATCGGTGTACTCCTCATCGTAGAACTCCTCGATACCATGGTCAGAGAGCTTACAACCATTCTCAGCAAAGAAGTCGTGACGCTTCTGCAGTGCATCGACCATATCGGCAAACTTCACGATATTCACATTGCTCACCTCAGCCAGCTGCTCAACATACTTTGAGAAATCAGCCTTCTCAATGTTCATGGCCTTATCTGGACGCCATGCAGGAATCATCATGGGATCATCCTTAGCCTTGGTCTTGGCATACTCAATGTGGTTATGCAGATCATCAACAGGATCATCGGTTGTACATACACATTCCACGTTGTAATGCTTCATCAGCCCACGAGCCGAGAACTCAGGCTGCTGAAGTTTCTCATTACACTCATCGAAAATCTCGCGTGCAGTCTTGGGCGAGAGCTGCTTAGTGATACCAAAAGCAGTCTTCAACTCCAGATGAGTCCAGTGATAAAGGGGGTTACGGAAAGTATAGGGAACGGTCTCAGCCCACTTCTCGAACTTCTCCCAATCGGTGGTATCCTTACCAGTACAATACTTCTCGTCGATACCATTGGTACGCATGGCACGCCACTTATAGTGGTCGCCACCCAACCACAACTCGGTTATGCTCTTAAACTTGTGGTCTTTGGCCACCATCTCAGGAATCAAATGACAATGATAGTCGATAATGGGCATCTTAGCCGCATGATTGTGATACAAGTCCTGAGCCACCTGGGTCTCCAGAACGAAGTTATCATCATTGAATTGCTTCATAAAACTGTATGTTTATAGGTCCTTCTTAAAAATTTTCTGCAAAGATAATTAAAATCTCGGAGAAAAGCACTATCTTTGCAGAAAAATAAAACGTAAACGATGACGTACCGCAGTAAAGTCCTTCTCATATACACCGGAGGCACCATTGGCATGAACCGGAACCCTCGCACAGGGGCTCTGGAGCCGTTTGATTTTGAACACCTATTATATAATGTACCCGAACTGAAGCAGTTTGATATCACAATCGAAACATACCAGTTCGATCCACCTATTGATTCGAGTGACATGTCGCCTGCCATGTGGACAGACTTGTCGCATTGTATCGCCGACCACTACGATCAGTACGATGGATTTGTAGTACTACATGGAACCGATACGATGGCCTTTACCGCCTCAGCCCTGTCGTATATGCTTGAGAACCTTACTAAGCCCGTGATTTTCACAGGTTCACAGTTACCTATCGGGCAGCTGAGAACAGATGGTAAGGAAAATCTCATCACAGCCATAGAGATTGCTGCAGCCAAAGATAGAGAAGGACATGCTTTGGTACCCGAGGTGGGCATTTATTTCGGTGGTCATCTGCTTCGTGGTAATCGTACTACCAAGCAGAGCGCCGAGGAGTTTAATGCCTTCGAATCGTTCAACTACCCCCATTTGGTTGAAGCAGGTGTGAACATCACCTACCACCACGACCGCATACTGAAGCCAGATTGGAACAAGCCGATGGCGCCCCACTTTCGCATGGACAATAATGTGATTATCTTCTCGCTCTTCCCTGGCATCCGCGAGGATCTGATCCGCCACATCATTCACACACCCAACCTGAAGGCCATTGTGATGCGTACCTTTGGCAGTGGCAACGCGCCCCAACGCCCATGGTTGCTGAATGCTTTACGTGAGGGAACCCGCAATGGCAAGGTAATCGTGAACATCAGTCAATGTATGCAGGGTGCCGTTGAAATGGGCCGCTATGACAACGGATACCATCTACAGGAGGCAGGTGTTATCAGCGGTCGCGATTCCACCGTTGAAGCAGCAGTTACCAAACTGATGTTCTTGCAGGCCCACTACCCCAACGATCCAGAAACAGTTCGCAAATATATGCAGCAAAGTATAAGAGGAGAGATATCGTTTTAGTGATATCTCTCCTCTTATTTTTTCCAGAACCACGAGGTCATATCCTCCATCTCGCCGTCTTCCTTGATACGATACAATCGCTGATTAGTTGTTGGACTCTTAAGCGGGCCCAAATGTTTGATAAACGGTCCAATCTTGATATAGTCGAAATCGCACTTGTTGATAGCCGATGATATCACCGTTTTACCACTATACCAAGCCACTTTGAACTCCGGGTGTACCTCTCGGATATATAATGCCAACTGATTAACGGCCTTCGGTTCGGCATCGCCTCCCATAAATGAGATACAAGTAATATCGGTACCAAACTTCTCTACGAATGCATCAATGGCTTCTGTATCAAGGGGCAATCCGATATCTTCCCAAAGGTAATAGCTATGACACCCAGGACAGCGACACGGGCAATTACTAATGTTAATTGCCAGTGTCACTTCGTCGGGTATCTCTTGGAAAACTATGCCGGTATTTACGTATTTTAGCATAATTGTTTCTGTCCTGCATAGTAGCGACGTGAAGCCTCTTCCTGACGAGCCTGTGAGAAGTTGCTAACACGCTTCAAGTAGCCGATAATACGGGTCATGTAGTCAACATTCTTAGAATGACAATGCGGGCACTCCTTCAGATAGCGTTTGTCGATATGACCACAATCATTACATACAGTATTAGGAATATTGAATGTAAAGTAGTTACATCCTTCCTTAGCAGCCACCTTCAGCAGGTGCAGATACTGCTCTTTCGACAGATGCTCGTCGAGATTCATATGCAGAGCCGAACCACCAGTAAGATGCTCAATATAAGGTGCACCATGCAGCTTGAACTTATCGATGATGGTCAGTGAGTCATCCTCTACTACATAGAAGTAGCTGTTATAGCAATCGCGTGGCACAAAGTAACCATCCTCGCGATCCCACTTAGCATGCTTTACACCAACGTTCTCTGCAGGAATCATCTCACAGTTGAACATAACCTCCTTAGAGCGGTACTGCTTGTTGTACTTCTCAATCAGTCCAAGAATACCCTGAACAAAATGTAGATACTCGTCGTTCGGAGTAATCTTCAGACCCATGAATTCAGCAGCCTCAACCAAACCATTAATACCGATTGTGAGGTACTGACGGGCAATATTGATATAACCAGCATCGAACAGTGGTAACATACCCTGCTGCTGCAGATCCTTCAAATTCTCATTGTAAGCCAACTGTACTTTATGGCACAGATCGATCACACCACTCAGATACTCCAGATAATCCAACTTGTGGTTGACGGCATACTGGATACAACGGTTCAGGTTGATAGTGAGCACACTCTTAGAACCGGTACTTACACCACCTGCACCAAGCGTATAACTGAAACCATTATCGGTAATCTCGTTACGCAAACGGCAGCAACTCGACAATGAGTCGGCATTATCGCTCATATAGGTAAAGAACGAGTGTCCCTCAGCATACATTTCGGCAGTAAACTCGCCCCACTCCTTATCCTTGCAATTACCATTCTCATCAACCAACAGAGCCATGGTCTCAACAGGGAAAGTCAACAAAGTCTTAGTACGCTCATGGTTAAACCACTTCATGAAGCGCTTCTGCAACCATGAAAGTCCTTCCCAATCTGGCTTAGAGCCATCGGGGAAGTAGAACTCACCAAAGATGCTCTCGAAGTAGTAACGATCGTAATAAGCGATATTCCAGAATACAGCCTGATAGTTACGAGCACCAGTTGGCTGGTTCAAGGTATAAACAATCTGCTCAAAATAATCAGTTATAATCTTATCAATGGTACGCTTCTTCAAACTCAGGTCAGCCTGGTCTTGTGAGCGCTTATAGTAATCCAGTCCGTATTCCTTACCAAGGAAATAGTTCATATACATCAGGAACTCAGGTGTAGCACAGGCACCACTCAGCATTGAACTTACCATAAACACCATATTCACAAAGCCACCAGCAAACGACTTCATGTTGGTAGGAGCCGTTGAGTTACCACCAATAGCCACAGTACCACCAATCAACCAAGGATACATGGTGATAGAAGCACAATAATTGGCCAACGAAGTCTCGTCGTTCTTATATATAAAGTGGTGTGTCAGCTTGTCGATATACTCATCGGCCAGCTGCTTACCATACATTTTCTTAATACGATCAGTGAGGAGTCGACGGTTCAGACGGATAAAGTTCGACTTTGGCAGCTCACCAATCAGTGTAGCAATATTCTTATGCTCTACATTGGCATTTGCATCATACTTTGATCCTGTAGCAGCATTCACCGATTCGCAGTATTCTGAAAGAAACACCATTTTTTCCAGTGTCTCACGATCCTCAGAATGCAACTGACGATAAAGAATAAACGATTTGGCAACCTTATAATAGCCTTCACGCATAAGTGCTTCTTCCACCTGGTTCTGAATATCCTCCACAGTAATGTTGTCATGCATGTCAAGGTGATTCAAAATTTTAGATACGATGGCTAGGTCAGCAGGTTCCTGAACGCTCTCGAAAGCCTTTACGATAGCATTCATAATTTTGTCGAGTGAGAACAAATCCTTCGATCCGTCTCGCTTGGTGATGGTAAAGTTTTTAATTTCCATGTTATTGTCTCTATTTTTATTTAAGTTTTGTTATTTAATTCTCTCCCAAAGTTTTCTTTTTTGGAAACTTTTTTGTTTTTGAATTCGGAAAAGTTTTCCAAAAAGTAAAACCGAATACGGTTGCAAAGATACAAAATATGCCAGAAAAAGCATTCTCGACAAGCCAAAAATTTCTCTAAAATAAAGTTAATATTGAAATAATACGCTACAATAACAATGTATAACATACTGATTCATAGATACTTCTGTAATTTCACGACAGCATCGTCTTTTAAATTAAAGCTTTCACAACAGAAAATCTCCAATTTGCAGTCAGTATTCTTTTTGGAACACCACCACATACACCAAGATTTTCTTTTTGGAAAACTTTTCGTTTTTAAAAATCAGAAAAGTTTCCCGTTTTAACATTTTTCAACAATCCATTTCCTCTCCCTCGCGTACCTTATTATATATAATAGAGAATACTAAAATAACACAAAAAGAAAGCCTAAAACTTGCAGATATCAATTTATTATTGTATCTTTGCCAAAAATATCATTTAAACAATTAAACTAAACAAGTACAATTATGAAGGATCTTAAAGGAACAAAAACCGAGAAGAATCTGCAGGAAGCATTTGCAGGTGAGTCAATGGCACGCAACAAGTACAGTTACTGGGCATCAAAGGCCAAGAAGGACGGCTTTGTACAGATAGCCGCCATTTTCGAGGAGACAGCTAACAACGAGAAGGAGCACGCCAAGATGTGGTTCAAGCTTTTGGAAGGTGGTGCAATCAAGAGCACACCAGAGAATCTGGAAGCAGCTGCTGCTGGCGAGAACTATGAGTGGACCGACATGTATGCACGTATGGCCCAGGAAGCACGCGAGGAAGGATTCAACGAGATTGCCGCCAAATTCGAACTCGTAGCCAAAGTAGAGGCTGAGCACGAGGCACGCTACCGCAAACTGCTCGACAACGTTAAGAAGGAGCGTGTATTCTCTAAGGACAATGATGTTATCTGGCAGTGCAGCAACTGCGGCCACATTGTTATCGGCAAGAAGGCTCCACAGGTATGTCCTGTCTGCGATCATCCACAGGCTTACTTCCAGGTAAAAGCAGAGAACTATTAAAGATTAATTTTTCTAAGTACTTTGCAACAAAAAAGTACTTAGATTGCAATCGCTCTCTAAGTACTTTTCAAAAACAAGCCTGTTTAGGCAAGTATAATCTGAACAATGCGCTCTGCTGTTCGACCATCCCAACGGTCAGGCAGGGCGCATTTCTTCCAATCGCCGCTCACCATTTTCTTAACAGCTTCACTTAGTTTGTCTGCATCCTCACCAACCAGCACATTCGAACCTACATTCACCGTTTCCTGATGCTCGGTATAATTATTCAGAGTGATACAAGGTACACTATTAAAGGTAGCCTCTTCCGACACATTGCCCGAATCGGTAATAATACCAAGTGCATGAGCAGTTAACCAACCGAACTCCAAGTAGCTCAGAGGATCAACAATATCAATAGCCAAGCCCATACGTTCAACCACTTTACGGGCTTCGCCACGCAGAGGCGCAACAATTCGCATGCCATTAGCCGAAGCAACCATAGCCTTCAGCATCTTCTCCAAATTATCAACATCAGCAATCAGCGCTTTACGGTTCAGTGTAAATACCAGATACTGTTTCTCTTCAAGTGATGGGATCGAAGCAGGCTTCTTCATACGGTCGTAGTTATATCGCAAAGTATCCATTAGGATATTACCCACCATATAGGTCTGCGAACTCTCCGACTGCTCACGAGTAGCTATGCCTGTACTCTTCACACCAGCAGTGAACAGATAGTCAGACAAGGCATCTATCACCAAACGGTTGATCTCCTTAGGCATATTGATATTAAACGAACGTGTGCCAGCTACCAGATGCGCCAAGCGGATTCCACGTTTCTTGGTAACTATGGCAGCAGCCATAGTCGAGGCTAAGTCATCCACCACGATCACCACATCAATCTGATGCGCATCGAGGAAAGCATCAAAACGGGCCATGACCTGACTGGTAATCTCGTTCAGACTCGTTGAATCTACACCTAAGTAATATTGTGGACGTGGCATCTGCAAATCATCAAACAGCGATGCCTCAAGCGTTGGATCGTTCTCACTACCTGCATAAACCAACAAACATGTTGCTTCAGGATTTTTATTGATGGCTCTTACCAAAGGTGACACCTTAACGAAATTTGGGCGAGCACCCGCTATGATACATACAGTCTTTCCCATTTCTTTCTATTTTTGAGTGCAAAGATATAGAAAAAGTTTCTATTTACCAAGAAAAATGGCAAAAGGTTTGGATAAGTCCCAAAATAGTTGTATCTTTGCAGCAGAAACAGTGGGTCGTGCCTGATAGATCGGGATACTCTACATTAACAAAACAAATCGGGATCGTTTCCCTTGCCAATGGCGGGCCACGATTATCCTCCATGAGGAGAGCAGCAATGCCGGTGGATTACAACAGCAGGGAGCCCCCACATCGTGTGAAACAGGAGTTTTCACCAAATCATCGGCACGTACCCTTTTCTTTTTTATATTTAACATTAAAGATTAAACATTAAACATTATATTTTTTGATATGTTTTCTGGAATCATCGAAGAATTTGCTACCGTAACAGCTATCCGCAAGGATCGCGAAAATATCGATTTCACATTAAAGTGTTCGTTTGTCGACGAGTTAAAGATCGACCAGAGTGTTGCGCATAATGGCGTTTGCCTGACAGTTGTTGCCATTGAGAATGGCACCTACACGGTTACTGCCATGAAGGAAACACTCGACCGCACCAATCTGGGCTTGCTCAAAGTTGGTGATAAAGTAAACGTTGAGCGCTCTATGCTGATGAACGGCCGATTAGATGGTCATATCGTTCAGGGCCATGTAGATGAGACAGCACGCTGCATTGCTGTTGAGGACGCAGATGGCTCAACCTATTTCACATTCGAATATCCAGAGAACCGTGAGATGGCATTGAAAGGCTATTTCACTGTCGACAAAGGCAGTGTTACCGTTAATGGCGTAAGCCTCACGGTTTGCAATCCAACAGCAAGCACCTTCCAGGTAGCCATCATCCCCTACACTTTCGAGCACACTAACTTCTGCGACATCCGTGTAGGTTCGGTAGTCAACATCGAGTTTGACATTCTTGGCAAATATATCGCCAGACTACAGCAGATTTAATCCACCTTACAATAACAATTCTGATGGAGCGGAGACAAAAGTCTTCGCTCCATGTTGTATCAGGAAGTCACGATCACGGAATCCCCACAACACGGATATACAAGGTAGTCCTGAGTTCACAGCTGTTTGAACATCCACATCACTATCACCAACATAAACAGCCCCGTCTTTTTCAACACCAAGCTCTCGCAAAGCGGCAAATACCGTATCAGGAGCAGGTTTCTTACGGATTCCCTCAGCTTCATGTTCACCAATAGCCACCTCTATGGTATTCGGAAAGAAATGGTGACATAGCTCCACTGTTGCAGCCATCATCTTGTTGCTGACAACAGCCAATCGGCAACCACGATCTTTCAATTCTGACAATGTCTCAGGAATACCGGGATATGGTTGTGTTGTATCAAGCGAATGATGCATATAATGTTCGCGGAAAGTTGCAAACGTTGCCTCAAAATCAGGGTTTTCTGCTCCATGAGGAATAGCCCGCTCCATCAATTTCCGTACACCATTACCAACGAACCTACGAACATCATCAACCGAATGTTCTGGCATGCCATGTGTGCGGAGGGCATAATTACACGAAGCCGCTAAATCTGTTATTGTATCAAGTAAAGTACCGTCAAGATCAAATATATAAGTGTTATACATTGAAGATAAAATAATTTAAAATTTAAACATTAGCGCTTTGAACGCTGAATCATGGTTTTCACCTTATTATTATATTTATCTGCCTTCAGCAAATCCTCGATGGTAATATGCATACGATATTTCCAACGGTTATAAGGATCGCTGGGCACATTGATGCGCTCTTCACGAACATTCTTTGAGCGCAGTTCGCCATCCATAGCCAACCAGTCTTGCAACGACAACATACAGAGCATCGACGGACAATAGAGATGACGCCCGATAATCTCCTCAGCCAAATGGGCCGGTAACTGTTCGGGGGCTCGACCTTGTTTCTGCAACATCGACACATAGAAACGCTGGGTACGCTCAGGACTTTCGCTCCACCAAAGGCGCAAGGGCGACATATCATGCGTTGAAATTGTAGCAACAGAACGGTATGGATTGCCATCAAGATGAGCAAACTCATAACCACTCTGTTTGGGCATCGACTGGATTTCGAGCGACAGGATACGCAACTGATCAAGTACCGGCGCCACACAATCTGGCAACATGCCCAGATCCTCGCCACAGCATAGCATACGGGTAGAGCCAAACACATCGGTCAACTTACGGATAGCCTCAGCCCCCCAGAAAAAGTTATGACGCTGATAGTAATAATTATTGTAAAGTCGCATAAATGCGTCTTTTTCTTCAGCATTCAACGCCTCAAACACGGGCTCCCCTATTACACCGATTCGCGGATGATACATACCAGGCTGTTTTGGATCCTCCAGGAAGAGCACACTACTAACCAAGCGATAAAGCCCATCACGAATCCATAAACTATTTTCATCTGTACGTCCCTCAAAAGCCAGCTGCACTTTTTTCTGCGTGCAGTAATCCGACTTTAAATCATACAGACCATAACTCTTTGGTGTCAGGAAATGCTCACGAACATACGGCGCATGCATACCAAACAGTTTATCTAACACCCTATCGTTAATAAAAGGTCTGGTAAACAAGTCCTTACGGAAAGGCAAACCAAAGTATTCTATCTCACCCACCGTCATTGGCAACGAAGGCGAGAAATGCCCCAGCAATCCAAAGACTGCGTCGCCAGGTATCTCCCATATCCGGAAGAAACCCAGGATATGGTCGATTCGGATGGCATCGAAATACTGTTCCATCCACTTTAAACGTCTACGGAACCACTCTACAACACCAGTACCCCAATTGTAAGTTGGGAATCCCCAATTCTGTCCGTTGGGCGAGAACATATCTGGTGGTGCACCTGTTTGTGCATCAAGATGGAAATAATCCGGATGGTTAGCCGTTTCCACACTATCGCCATTTACACCGATAGGCACATCGCCTTTCAGGAAGATGCCCTTTGAACGGGCATAGTCAGCTGCGGCTTTCAACTGTAAGTGAAGATGGTATTGCGTAAAATAAATCACGCCCACAGACGAATCCAACCACTTGGCGTAAGGCCCCAACCAATCCTGGTTCTGAGCAAACCAAGCTTTGAATTCTTTGGACTCAAGCGTCTGTTGACCTTTCTCATCAAACAGTTCCTGGATATAGGCCCGCTTCACATGGTCTACCGCCTCATAATCACTAAAGCCGAGTGCGTTAAGTTCCTGGCGCTGACGATGATACGTATTCATCTTAATTTTATTCTTCAGCACACCAACAGCCTCAATGTCCAGATAATGAGGATGCAAAGCAAAAGCAGAAACGATATTATATGGATACGAATCGCTCCAGTTTTTCGAGCACGTAGTATCGTTAACCGGCAGTAATTGGATGGCCTTCATACCCGTTGCCGCACACCAATCAACCAATCGGTACAGATCGCCGAAATCGCCCACACCATACGACTGTTTACTACGAAGCGAGAATACCGGTATCACCACGCCTGCGGCTCGCCAGGTATGCTCTTTTACTCTCAGGTTCTCACCATAAGCCACCAGCACAGTACCATCAGGCACCATAGTCTGATCAGCAGGCAGTAAACCTGCAGTAGTGCGATTATCACCTTCCTCCCAAGCCAAGAGTGCATGGGTAGCGTCATCAATAATCACATATTTATATTCTATAGGTAGCAGCACAGCATCCACATTCACCGACAGCAGCCACTCGAATCTGCCAATTGACTCCATACGCAGATAACGAGCTACATTCCAGCTACCCAACGCCGGATGGCTTCCTAAAATAGCTACCGATTGCCCCTTCTGCAATTGAGGTGCCGACACCCTGAACAGGATTGTTTTACGATACAAAGGCACACGAAGCGGTTCAACCTGCTGGTCAACAGCTAGTCCCATCGTTGTATGATAAGCCAGACTATAAAGATGGTACTGCAGAGGTACATCGCGCCACAAATCAGCCATCACATAGTCTTTTGCCGAGTCGAAGTAATAGGTTCGAGGAATAGCATCCCACTCTTTTCTAAGCACATTACCATCAGTATCCTCTACCTGGTAAAAGTAAGAGAACGAGGCTATCGGATGTTTTCGCGATTCAAGCACGGTGGTTTCCAACTGCCACTCCATGCCGTCAGAGGTAGTCATCATCAACCGTTCCGTCTTTTTGGTCTGGTCGATGCTGAGATAGGTCAGCACCACATAGAGATTTTGTCCCCATTGAGTGCCATATTGTATAGAAAACTTAAGTTTCATAAGCTATATTTTAGGGCAAAGATACAAAAAAATGATAAATTAGCGATAATAGTGGAGAGATTTTTGTAACTTTGCAGCGTTTTTTCAAGGATATGAAGATGAATTGGATAAAAAAATCAAGCTATCTGGTTCCTATTATTATATGCGTATTAGGAATCTTAGGCATCGCATATTACTATTTTGTGGGGAGTTTTTCTAAACTCAGCGCCACCGAATACGTGTATATCGACGACAACGACAATCTTGATTCAGTATGTGTCAAGTTGGAGCCGATTGCATCCAATCATGGTCTTTCAGCTTTCAAAATGCTCGCTCGCCATGGTGGTTATATGGAGCATATACGTAGCGGTCGATACGCCATTACCCCCGACCAGAGCACGATAAAAGTATTCCGCAATCTGAAGAACGGACATCAAGAGCCTGTAAAGCTCACCATTCCCGAAAGTCGCACCATGGACAGACTGGCCGGCTATCTGTCACGCAAACTGATGATGGACAGCGTTGCTGTAGCCATCCTGCTCAGCGATTCATCGTTCTGCGCACAGCAGGGTTACGACACAGCCACTATCGCCTGCTTGTTCGTCCCCAACACCTACGAGGTATATTGGAATATCTCTATAGAGAATCTGATGAAACGCATGCAGAAGGAGAACGAGAATTTCTGGAATGTACAGCGCACCTTGAAGGCCGAGGCCCTGAAACTGAGCAAAAATGAGGTTTGCACATTAGCCAGCATCATCGACGAGGAGACAGCCAACAATGCCGAGAAGCCGATGATTGCAGGTATGTACCTGAACCGACTGAAGGCAGACATGCCACTTCAGGCCGACCCTACCATCAAGTTTGCCTTGAAAGATTTCGCCATCAAGCGTATCTACCACAACATGCTGCAATTCAACAGTCCTTATAACACCTATAAGAATACCGGTCTGCCTCCTGGTCCCATCAAGATTGCATCGGTGGCAGGTATCGACGCTGTACTGAATCGCACAGCCCACGATTATCTGTACATGTGCGCCAAGGAGGACTTCTCTGGTACACATAATTTTGCCAGAACCTATCAGGAACACCTGAAGAATGCGGCAAAATATTCACAAGCATTAAACGAAAAAGGAATAAAATAAAACAAGATATGGAAGAGATTATTAAGAACGAAAGCGAGGAGAAGAAGTCTGTCAGCTTCATTGAACAGAAAGTTATCAATGACCTGGCAGAGGGTAAGAACGGTGGCAGAATGCAGACCCGTTTCCCACCAGAGCCAAACGGCTACCTGCATATCGGACATGCCAAGGCTATAGCCATCGACTTCGGACTGGCCAAGAAATACGGCGGTCAGTGCAACCTGCGCTTCGACGACACCAACCCCATTAAGGAGGATACAGAATACATCGAGAGTATCGAGAACGATATCAAATGGCTCGGTTTCAAGTGGGCTAACGTCTACTATGCCAGCGACTATTTCCAGGAGCTCTGGGACTTTGCCGTATGGCTCATCCAGCAGGGACGCGCTTACGTTGATGAACAGAGTGCCGAGGTGATTGCCCAGCAGAAGGGAACCACCACAAGCCCTGGTACAAACAGTCCCTATCGCGACCGCCCCGTTGAGGAGAACCTGAAGTTGTTCGAGTTCATGAACAGCGGCAAGTGCGAGCCAGGCACACTGGTTCTGCGCGCCAAGATCGACATGGCTCACCCCAACATGCTGTTCCGCGATCCCCTTATCTATCGTGTACTCAATATTCCTCATATCCGTACAGGCAATAAGTGGAATGCTTACCCTATGTACGATTTCACTCACGGTCAGAGCGACTACCTCGAGGGTGTAACCCACTCTTGGTGCACACTCGAGTTTGTAGAGCATCGTCCCCTTTACGATCTGTTCGTTACCTGGATGAAGGAGTGGAAGGGTGAGACCGACAACATCGAGGACAACCGTCCACGTCAGACCGAGTTTAATAAGCTGAACCTCAACTACACACTGATGTCAAAGCGTAATCTGTTGGCATTGGTACAGAATAACATGGTAAGCGGTTGGGACGACCCCCGTATGCCAACTATCTGCGGATTCCGTCGCCGTGGTTACAGCCCTGAGAGTATCATCAAGTTCATCGATAAGATTGGCTACACCAAGATTGATGCCCTTAACGACATGGCCCTCTTGGAGAGTGCAGTTCGCGACGATCTGAACAGTCGTGCTATCCGTGTCAGCGCTGTTCTTGATCCTGTTAAGGTGGTTATCACCAACTACCCTGAGGACAAGATTGAACAGCTCACCGCTATCAACAACCCAGAGAACGAGGCCGATGGCACTCACACTGTTGAGTTTACCCGCGAACTCTGGATTGAGCGCGACGACTTTATGAAGGAAGCCGAGAAGAAGTTTATGCGATTGGCCCCTGGTAAGGAGGTTCGTCTGAAGAATGCCTACATTATTAAATGTAACGAGGATCATCCCTGCGATGAGGACGAGAATGGCAACGTAACTACCATTTACTGTACCTACGATCCAGACTCACGCAGCGGTATGCCTGGCTCTAACCGCAAGATTAAGGGCAAGACTCTCCACTGGGTAAGTTGCAAGCACGCTGTCGAAGCCGAGGTTCGTCTTTACGACCGTCTGTGGAAGGTAGAGAATCCTCGCGATGACATGGCTGCCATCCGCGAAGCCAAGAACTGCGATGCTGTTACAGCGATGAAGGAGATTATCAACCCTGACTCACTGCACATCATCAAGAAGTGCTATATTGAGCCATACGCTGCCGATATGAAGCCACTCACCTATCTGCAGTTCCAGCGTATTGGTTACTTTACACCTGATACAGATTCAACAGCCGAGAAGCCAATCTTCAATAAGACTGTTGGACTCAAGGACACTTGGAAAAAGTAATTTAAGAAGAAGTGCCAGAAGATTTAGATTATTTCGAAAGCGAGGATTTTAAAGAAATCCTACACCAATACGAGGAGTCAGTCAAGTCGGGCGAACGCATCTATATGGATGCCGACGACTTGACTGACATTGCCGATTATTACCACTACAACAACCGACTAGCCGAGGCCGAGGATGCCATTTCCTTAGCTATAGAATACAATCCTGAAGCCGTTGGTCCGATGCTCTACAGAGCCCGCGAAGCTTTGGAGAAGAAAGACTTCAAGACAGCCGAGCAATATGCCGATAAAGTAGAACCTTTAGATAGTATCGAGGGCATCTACCTACGTGCCGAGATACTTATCACGAAAGGAGAGTTGGACAGTGCCGACGAATTGCTGTCAGGATACATCAAAGACTTACCTGAGGATGAATATGCCGACTTTGTGAAAGGCGTTGTAGGTCTGTATCTTGATTACGACCAGTTTGCCAAGGCCTTCGAATGGATAGCCCGCACTACCAACAATGATTCGGTAGGATTCAAGGAACTGATGGCTCGCACGCTGTTCGGATTGGGCAAATACAAAGACAGCGAGCGACTCTTCAACGAGTTACTCGACAAAGACCCATACTCTGCCAATTATTGGAATGCATTGGCAGGCGTACAGTATATGAAAGAAGACTATTCGGGCGCTCTTACCAGTAGCGAATATGCCATTGCCATCGATCCCAACGACGCTAACGGTCTGCTCTCGAAAGCCAATACCCTGTATGCAATGGGTAACCACGACGAAGCTCTCAAATTCTTCCAGAAATATTCCGAGAAGGTACCCGACGACGAGTTCGGTTATTTGCATCAGGCCATTTGTCTGATCAACAAAGGCTTGTTTAAGGACGGACTTGAAAAGCTGAAAAAAGCAGTCAGCGTTTCCGCCATCGACTCTATTCACCTACCAGAGATCTATCAGGAGATGGCCTTTACCTATAACACCTTAGGACAGATGGAAAAAGCCCTATGGTGCATAGACATGACCGAAAAATTGGATTGCGACCATTTCCACATGGGTGTTATCAAGGGACATATTCTCTTAGCCAACCAGAAAGAGACAGAGGCAGAAGCTGCATTCGCAAAGGTATTACAAGATTCGGGTAACAATCCCAAAGTAAGACTTAGAATCATCATCTCTTATCACGACAACAAGTTTTTACATTTTGCCTACAATGCCTATTTGGATTTCTTCAAGACTGTTGGCGAGGACTATAAGGAAGGCTATGCCTATCTGGCCTTATGTTGCAACGAGCTGATGAAGAATGATGAATTCTTATACTACCTGAAGAAGGCCTGTGATTGCAATCCGGAGGAAGCCAGAGCCATTTTAGGCGAGTTTTTTCCTGCTCATATGGATCCAAAAGATTATTACCAGTACGCATTAGAACATACAGACGATTAATATGAATTTTATTACAAACATTCTCAACACGCTCGGTTGGTATCCAACCATTTTCTTTCTGATGTTATTAGAAAGCACAGTAGTGCCGGTACCGTCAGAGTTTGTAGTAACGCCTGCTGCTTACCATGCAGCCAGCGGCTCATTAAATGTATTCTTAGTCATCCTATTTGCCACACTGGGTGCCGACATAGGTGCCAGCATTAACTACTTTGTAGCCTTGTACGTTGGTCGTCCTGTCATCTACAAGTTTGCCAACAGCAAATGGGGTAAGATGTGTCTGCTTAATCAGGAGAAAGTTGAAAAAAGCGAGAAATACTTTGACGACCATGGCATTGCTGCGACACTTACCGGTCGTTTTGTTCCCGTCATCCGCCACCTGATTTCCATCCCTGCCGGCTTGGCACGTATGCATTACGGAAAATTCCTGCTGTTTACAACCATTGGCGCAGGTGGCTGGCACAGTGTACTGGCTCTTCTAGGCTGGTATCTGCATGCCATTGTACCCGAGGATCAGTTGAACGACAAGATTAGCGAATATGCCGAATATATCAAGTTCGCCATTCTGGGGCTGATTGTAGTGGCTATCGTTTATTTCGTCATCAAACGAAAACTTAATCATAAACAAGAAAAGTCAGCGTAATAAGCATTTTTTTGCTTTTTTATGCTTTCTTTTCTATTATTTTTCGTATTTTTGCGAAATATTATCAGCAAACAACGATTATGGCAAGAACAAACAACCATTTGGTCATCATGGCAGGCGGCGTTGGTAGCCGTTTCTGGCCCATGAGTACTACCGAGAACCCCAAGCAGTTCATCGACGTTCTCGGCGTTGGCAAAACATTACTACAGTTAACGGTAGAAAGATTCGGCAATCTGGTTAAGCCCGAGAACATCTGGGTGGTAACCAACCAGAGTTATCAGGAAATTGTAAAGAAACAGTTGCCTGATATGCCAGCAGGAAACATTCTATGCGAGCCTTGTCGCAGAAACACAGCACCATGTATTGCTTATGTTAGTTGGCGCATCAAG
Organism: Xylanibacter ruminicola; assembly: GCF_900107775.1. Lineage (GTDB taxonomy): Bacteria > Bacteroidota > Bacteroidia > Bacteroidales > Bacteroidaceae > Prevotella > Prevotella ruminicola_C. The sequence continues at coordinate 30,419 of NZ_FNRF01000007.1, read as the reverse complement.
TCGAAAGACCCAAAGGCGAACATCATTGTAACCCCAAGCGATCACATTGTGACAGACAAGGCTGAATTTCTGCGTGTCATCAAGGAGTGCATGCAGTTCACCAGCGAGACCGACGCTATCGTTACCCTAGGCATGAAACCCAACCGCCCAGAAACAGGCTATGGCTACATCCAGGCCGACCTGAGTACCAGCTCACTCCGAAACAAAGAGATTTTCAGAGTCGACTCTTTCCGCGAGAAGCCCAATCTCGAAACGGCTCAGGAATATATCAAGAAGAACTATTATTTCTGGAATGCAGGTATCTTCATCTGGAATGTAAATACCATTGTAAATGCTTTCCGCATCTACCAGCCCTCAATGGCCAAGATATTCGAGTCGTTGTTACCTATTTATGGTACCGACAAGGAACAGGAAGAAATCAACCGTTTGTTCCCCGAATGCGAGAATATTTCTGTCGACTATGCCATCATGGAAAAAGCCGAAGAGATTTTCGTTTGTCCATCCGACTTCGGTTGGAGCGATCTGGGCACCTGGGGCTCACTTCATGAGCAAAGCAAGAAAGACCTCTATGGCAATGCCAGCATCGGTCCCGATGTAAACCTGATAGAGAGTCACAACTGTATTGTTCACACCATGCAAGAAAAGAAAGTGGTTATTCAAGGCCTCGATGGTTATATCGTAGCCGAAAACAACGACACACTGCTCATCTGCAAACTGTCGGAGGAACAGCGTATCAAACAATTCTCAGGAAATAATTAACAGAAACTATAATGGAAAAAAAAGTTGCTCTAATCACCGGTATTACCGGTCAGGACGGCTCATATCTGGCCGAGTTCCTTATTGAAAAAGGTTATGAGGTTCACGGTCTCATGCGTCGTTCATCTTCATTCAACACAGCCCGTATCGAACATCTTTATCTCGACGAGTGGGTTCGTGATATGAAAAAGGCTCGCCTTGTTAATCTCCACTGGGCAGATATGACCGATTCATCATCTCTGATCCGTGTCATCTCAAAGATTCGCCCAACCGAGATCTATAACCTCGCAGCCCAGAGTCATGTGAAGGTATCTTTTGACGTTCCCGAATACACAGCCGATACCGATGCTAACGGTGTGCTCCGCTTGCTGGAAGCCGTACGCATTGCAGGTTTGGCTGATACCTGCCGCATTTACCAGGCCTCTACATCAGAGCTCTACGGTAAGGTACAGGAAGTTCCACAGAGCGAGACTACCCCATTCTACCCCCGCTCTCCATATGCTGTAGCTAAACTCTACGGTTTCTGGATTATGAAGAACTATCGCGAATCATATAATATGTTCTGCTGTAATGGTATCCTCTTTAACCATGAGAGTGAGCGCCGTGGTGAGACTTTCGTTACCCGTAAGATCACATTGGCAGCCGCTCGTATCGCTCAGGGTTATCAGGACAAGCTTTATCTGGGTAACCTTAACTCACTGCGCGACTGGGGATATGCCAAGGATTACATCGAGTGCATGTGGCTCATCCTGCAGCAACCCGAGCCAGACGACTTCGTAATCGCCACTGGCGAATATCATACCGTTCGTGAGTTTGCTACCCTCGCCTTCAAGGAGGTTGGCATCGAGCTCGAATGGCGTGGCGACGGTGTTGATGAAAAAGGTTACGACAAGAAGACCGGCAAAGCACTGGTTGAGGTCGATCCTAAGTACTTCCGTCCTGCCGAGGTTGATCAGCTGTTAGGTAATCCTGCCAAGGCTAAGGCCAAGTTAGGTTGGAATCCACAGAAGACCTCGTTCGAGGATCTGGTAAAGATCATGGTTCAGCACGATATGAAGTTCGTTAAGAAACTCTTCTTAAAAGCTCACATGGACGATGCTCAGTAAAGAAAGTAAAATATATGTAGCGGGACACCACGGACTTGTGGGTTCCGCTATTTGGAATAATCTGCTTCAGCGAGGCTATACCAATCTGGTGGGCCGCACTCACAAAGAGCTCGACCTTACCGACCAGGTAGCCGTTAAGCAGTTCTTTGATGAAGAACGCCCTGATGCCGTTGTGCTGGCAGCAGCCTTTGTAGGTGGTATCATGGCCAACTCACTGTATCGCGCCGACTTCATCATGATGAACATGAAGATCCAGTGCAATGTCATTAGCGAAGCCTACGCTCATGGTGTCAAAAAGCTGCTCTTCTTAGGTTCAACTTGCATTTATCCTAAAAATGCGCCACAGCCTATGAAGGAGGATTGCCTGCTCACATCGCCATTGGAATATACCAACGAAGAGTATGCTATCGCCAAGATTGCAGGTCTGAAGATGTGCGAATCCTACAATCTGCAGTATGGCACCAACTATATCGCAGTAATGCCTACCAACCTCTATGGTCCTAACGACAACTTCCACCTGGAGAACAGTCATGTGATGCCAGCCATGATGCGTAAGGTTTACCTGGCCAAACTCATCCACGATAATGCATGGGATAAGATAGCCATCGACCTGAACAAGCGTCCGGTTGAAGGTGTCAACGGCGATGCTTCTCAGCAAGAAATCTTGGCAGTTCTGGCAAAATATGGTATTGAGAACAACAAGGTTACACTCTGGGGTACAGGCACACCACTTCGCGAGTTCCTTTGGAGTGAGGATATGGCCGATGCATCAGTACACGTACTGCTGAATGTAAACTTCAGTGACATTATCGGCATAGAGAAGTATTCTTCTGTTCACTATGGTGCCTCTACCGATGGTGCTGTCGATCGCAACCATTCTGCCGGTCGCGGTGGAGCTATCCCCAAGTTAGGTGAAATCCGCAACTGCCACATCAATGTGGGTACAGGTAAGGAACTCACAATACGCGAGCTTTCCGAATTGGTTGTAAAAGCTGTTGGATTCGAAGGAACTGTCGAGTTCGACACTACCAAGCCCGATGGCACCATGCGCAAATTGATTGACGTTTCAAAACTTCATTCTCTCGGTTGGACACACAAGGTAGAGATTGAAGATGGTGTCAAGAAACTATTCGAATGGTATCGTTCTAGTTTAGTTTAAAATAATTAACCCCCGCCGATTGGCGAGGGTTATTATTTATTACATATTCTTTTTCAAGGTTTCTTTCCAAGCCTCGTAAGCAGCACGATAAGCTGCACGGTTCTGAGCATCAGGCTCAATCACCTCCAACTTATCCAGCGAAGCGAAAGCCTCAGAAGCATTGGCATAGATGCCTGCACCTAAGCCAGCACCCTTAGCGGCACCTACCGAACCATCTGTATCATACAGTTCGATGGTAGCACCACTCACACCAGCCAGTGTATTACGGAACAATGGGCTCAAGAACATGTTTGCCTTACCTGCGTGAATCTTCTTAATATCCATACCCATCTGCTGCATAATCTCCATACCATAGCAGAATGAGAATACGATTCCCTCCTGAGCTGCACGAACCAAGTGAGCCTTGTTATGCTTATTGAAGTTCAGACCGTTGATTGAGCAACCTATTTCCTTGTTCTCCAATACACGCTCAGCACCGTTTCCAAATGGAATAACAGTTACACCCTCACTACCAATGGGCACACTGGCAGCCAGATCATTCATCTCGGCATAACCAATCTCGGGTGTGATATTACGATGAGTCCAGGCATTCAAGATACCAGTACCATTAATACACAGCAACACACCCAGACGAGTCTGATCAGCTGCATGATTCACATGTGCAAAAGTATTTACACGACTCTGCGGATCGTAGTTCACATCACCAAGCACACCATAAACCACACCCGATGTACCTGCTGTTGCAGCAATCTCACCAGGATTCAGAACATTCAACGAGAGAGCATTGTTAGGCTGGTCACCACCTCTATAAGTAATAGGTGTACCAGCTTTCAGTCCCATCTCGGCAGCAGCCTCAGCACTTACCACACTCTGCTCAGCAAAGGTTGGAACTATATCAGCAATCAGTGAGTGATCAAATCCATAGTAATCCATCAGGAAGTCAGCCACCTGATTATTCTTGAAATCCCAGAACATGCCCTCTGACAGACCGCTCACGGTGGTATTTGCCACCCCACTCAGTCGCATAGCGATATAATCACCAGGCAACATCACCTTGTATATTCTACTATAGAGTTCAGGTTCATTTTCTTTTACCCAAGCCAACTTAGCTGCAGTAAAGTTTCCGGGTGAATTCAGCAGATGACTCAGGCACTTGTCAGCACCAAGATCCTTGAAAGCCTTCTCGCCATAAGGTACCGCACGCGAGTCGCACCAGATGATAGCAGGACGCAAAGCTTTCAAATTCTTATCTACGCAAACCAAACCGTGCATCTGATACGAAATACCCACAGCCTTGATCTCCTCTGCTGTAGCACCACTCTCCTTCATAATCTTCTGCAGACTCAATTTGGTATTATCCCACCACATCTGTGGATCCTGCTCGGCCCATCCAGCCTTTACAGCCATAATAGGAGCCTCCTTTTCTGGATAAAATGCAGTTGCTACACACTTGCCGCTATCGGCGTTAACCAACGATGCCTTCACTGATGAGCTACCGACATCAAAACCTAATAGATATCTATTTGCCATAACAATTTAATAATGATTCTTTATTTATAGTACGTTTCAAATGCAAATTTCCCTAAATAATTTAATAAAAACGACTTTTTTCCATAAAAAAGTGATTTTTTTACGTATTTTTGAGTTCAATTTAATTTTTTTGTTTACCTTTGCACATAGAATGATTAAAAATTGCGTATTAATATAATTCATATATGAAGAAGAAAATACTAATACTTGACGACAAAGAGACCATTGCAAAGGTTCTCTCGATTTATCTGATGAGCGACTACGATGTACAGTGGTTGCCCGATGGTTTGCAGGGTGTAAAGTGGCTGCAGGCAGGCAACACCCCCGACCTCATCATCTCTGATATTCGTATGCCAGGAATGCGTGGCGATGACTTTTTGGAGTGGATCAAGCAGAACGAATTGTTCAAGCAGATTCCTGTCATCATGCTTTCCAGCGAAGACTCCACCAGTGAGCGCATCCGCCTGCTGGAGATTGGCGCCGAGGACTATATCGTCAAGCCCTTCAACCCCATGGAGCTTAAAATACGAGTAAAAAAGATTATTCCCTAAATAAATTATATGATAGGTGTTGTATATCTTGGCAGCAATCCCAAGACCGAGGAAAGATTAAGGTACATCCCCGGTCGATTGGTGCAGTACACAAGAAATTACAAGGATGCGGCCTCTGCGTGTTCTACGCATGTCCGCAATGAGCATTTTATTGTGTTTTACGAACAGGGCGAGCAAGAAGCCGATATTAACGCCATCAACTTTTTAAAGAAAAAAAATAAGCACATCTACATTATTCTGCTCACCAAGGAACTAACTACTGAGAACCGCTCCGTATATCAGAGAAGCGGTATCAACGATACCCTCGACAGCAATGCTTCTATCACGGAGCTCAATAAGAAAATTCAGTTTATTTCCGACCGTGAGAATATGCTGTTCGACGATCAGCAGCCAAAATACAGAATGTTACGATTCAAGATTCCTCTTTGGAAGAGAGTCTTCGATGTATTCTTCGCTTTGATAGTACTCATCCTCACCTCTCCCATCTTCATACTTACAGCCATTGCCATCCGTTTGGAGAGCAAAGGTCCGATTATCTTCAAGTCAAAACGTGTAGGTGCCAACTACACCATCTTCAATTTCTTGAAGTTCCGCTCTATGTACCAGGATGCCGAAGAGCGCCTGAAGGAAGTTGCCAAGGAAGCCGGTAACCAGTATGCAGAGATGAACAAAAAGGCCGAACAGCCATCAGTAACTAGTCTGAACATGGGAGCCGACATGATGATTGGTGACGATACCGACATGATGATTGCCGATGATGAGGTTATGTTGGTTGGCGATGACTTTGTGATTTCCGAGACCGACTATAGCAAGGAGAAGAAAGAAGAAATCGAGAACGCATTCGTTAAGATCGAGAACGATCCCCGCGTCACTAAAGTGGGAAGATTCATCCGTAAATTCAGCATCGACGAGCTACCTCAGCTCTTCAATATCCTCAAGGGCGACATGTCGGTTGTTGGTAACCGTCCACTCCCACTCTATGAGGCCGAGAAGCTCACCATCGATACCAGTATCGACCGCTTTATGGCCCCAGCTGGACTCACCGGTCTTTGGCAGGTTGAGGAGCGCGGCAAGGGTGGTATGATGTCAGCCGAGGAGCGCAAGCAACTCGATATCAAGTACGGCCAGACCTACAATTTCTGGTTAGATATGAAGATCCTGTTCCGTACTTTCTTTGCCTTCGTACAGAAGGAGAATGTATAACTAAATCCCTATCGAAATGAACAGATTCAGACGACTGATATTCATTTTTTCATTGGCAATAACCAGCTCTACAGCCCTCGCCCAGTTCAACGAGAGCGGTATTAGTGCAGGTTTCTTTGATTCCAGCAACGAAAAAGACATCAATTTTTCTGAATTTCACTTACCCCCATTGTCGGTCCTATTCGAAAATGCAAAAACCAGTCCGCAGATTCTATCATTAGAAAAAGCACGTCAGTTAGCAGAAGCTGAAGTTGCCAAGCAAAAACGACATATATTCTCTTATGTTACAGGCCATGCAAGCTATAGCTATGGCATAGGAGACGTTTGGGGAAACAACTCATCTGCTTATACTCAAACTATTTACCAATACCAAGGTACCCAACAGTCATATTGGAATATTGGTATTAACTTAGCCATACCTGTTGAAGACATTTTGGATTTGACAGCCGCCGTAAAACGCAAAAGGATTGAAGCTGAGCAAGCAAATATCCAAAAAGATATTGCATACGACCAATTGAAGCAACAGATTGGAGCACTTTTTGTAAAAATAACCAACAATTTGGTTACTCTGAAGACTCTAGGAGAATCTGCTGCAGCATATCAGGGTGCAGGTGCCCTTAACCGCGAGGATTTTCAAAATGGCAACATGGACATAAAAGAATATGCAGACACAAAAAGATACGAAAGTAGTCAAGTGCAGGGATACCAATCTCTACAAACCGAAATCATTACAGATATCATCACACTTGAAATATTAACTCATACTCCTATCATAACCAATTCTACAACTGAAATCACTTTAGATAAAAGCATCAACAAAACAGCGAAAGAACTTGCAAAAGAAAGTAAGGCAACGGAAAAGCGTATCAAAAAATTAGAGAAGGAAGATAAAGAAAAAGCAATAAGATTAGAAAAGCAATTAGCTAAGGCCGAGATCAAAGCAGCCAAAGCAGATATAAAAGCTGCAAAAGCCGAAGCAAAAGCTGCAAAAGCTGCAGCAAAAGCAGCAAAGAAAGCAAAATAAACAAACATATTTGCAACTATGGATCTATTTAGATATATTGTTAGATTTCTATACAAAATCAGATGGTACCTCATCATTCTACCAATGATTGCATTGGTGGTAGCATGGTTTTCTACTCGAGATTTGGAGCGCATCTACGATACCAACACCACCATTTATACCGGTATGATTACTGGTTATAATATCGAAGGAGGTACTGGTACAGCAGGTGGACAATCGCAAACAAACATGACGAACTTGATGTTATTGATTACGACAGATGCGACTATTCATGAAGTATCTTTGCGTCTGTTTGCTCGGTGCATGATGTACGGCAATCCTAACAAAGATAACAACTACATATCAGCAGAACATTTCCGCCAACTATACAATAATGTACCAGTTGAAGTCAAAGCACTCATCAATCATAATAGTGAGAATGCCACTTATGCGAACCTAAAGGCCTACGAACGCCCGTCAGCGGATAACTACGTATTTGGTATTACCAATTATCATCCCTATTTTGGCATTAATAGTATTACAAGCCGCCTGAAAGTTGTTCAACTACAGCGAAGTGACATCATTGACATAGGCTATACCGCGAACGACGCGGGCATAGCCTATAATACACTGGATATCTTGAATGAAGTATTCGCTCGTCAATATGCTTTATTACGTTACGGAGAAACCAATAATGTTATAAAATTTTTCGAACGTGAAGTAGCCCGTTTATATCGTATTCTAACAAATGCAGAAGACGATCTCATTCGATACAACATCGAGAAACGTATTATTAATTATAACGAGCAAACGAAAGAGTTGTCCTCACTAGACGCAAACCAAAAATTGTCTGATAACAAATTGATTATTGACAAAACAACGACTCGAGCATTGATGAACTATTTGGAGCGTCAATTGGGCGATCGCGCAAAAATCATTAAAGCCAATAGAGACTTCACAAATCAAGTTACAGATATCTCGCGAATTCAGTCACGAATTTCAAACCTTCGTCTTATGAATAGTGAAGGAGGGGCTAGCGGGATTGAAACTCAAAATGAGTTAGCTAAGGCACAGCGAATGCTTCAGGAAGCGTCTAACAATGTTAGAGGACTTGTAAAAGATATTGAAGCTGGAAACTATAATACTGAATCTGGAGTCAAAGCGAGTGACATGGTCGGCAAATGGCTAGATCAGGTTTTATTACTTGAGAAAGCCAAAGCACAAGAAACAGCACAAGACATAATGCGAGAAAAAATCGACAACGAAATACTTTACTATGCCCCCATAGGAGCGACAGTTGCAAGAAAAGATCGACACATTGCTTTCATTGAAGGCAACTATATGGAAATGCTGAAAGCCCTGAACGCAGCTCGCCTACGCCAAAAGAACCTGCAAATGTCAACGGCCACATTGCGTGTGCTCAATCCACCAATGTTCCCAATGAATGCCCAACCAACCAATCGTATGATGGTATTGTTAGGTGCTTTTATGTTAACATTCATGCTAACTGCCATGTATTTCTTTGTGATAGAGTTACTTGACCGCACACTTCGTGATCGCATGCGTTCCGAGCGAATCACAAAAATTCCTGTCATGGGCTGTTTCCCTAAAGAAAGCAATTTGCGTTATCGTCGATTCAACAAGACCATCGCAGATATGGCATTACGTCAGTTGAGTAAGGCACTTCTGCCCCATTTCGAAGAAGGTAAGCAAAATGTACTCAATCTGATATCAACCGATGCTGCAAATGGTAAGAGTTATATTGCCCAAGAGTTGGAGAATTATTGGATTTCGATAGGCCTTCAGGTACGTCGCATCACATACGACGAAGACTACTTGGCAGAAGATAGTCGTTTCATTATGGCTAAGGACATCAAAGATATCTGTCCAGATTTGCTCCCCAACGAAATCGCGATTGTCGAATACCCAAACCTGGACGACAATTCAATTCCTTCTGCATTGCTAAATATGGGAACAGTCAATTTGATGGTTACTCGTGCCAATCGTACATGGAAGGATGTAGATCAGAAAGCTCTTAAAGAATTGAATGATCGATTAGAGAACAAGAATTCTCTCTTCATGTACTTGACAGAATGCCAGCGATATGCTGTTGAAGAGTTTGTAGGTCAATTGCCGCCATATACAGGATTCAACAACTTCGTCTATAGAATGTCTCAAATGGGTCTGACTGCAGTTGAAAATAGTCATGCAAAATAATGGTAAACAAAGTTTATTCAAATAGAATATCCGAATACACCCATGAAAATGGAGGAAGAGTATTAATACTCTTTCTCCTGTTTGGGTTAGCTCTATATCAATTTTTAACAATCGGTTTATCGGCATTTGCTATAATTTGTGTAATTCCACTAACTATACCAGTAGTTTACATAGCTTTCAAAAAACAAATGGCTACATTTTGGCTATTAATCATCGTAAACTATTTTATACAGTTTTTGGGAAAAAACCGATGGCTTCCAAACGGAGTGCCCATGTCAATATACAACGAATTATTGGAAATATTAATAATTCTCACAATTCTAATTGACATAAGAAAAAATACATACTTTTCTCGGATACCCAGTTTAATGTTTTTGATGATATCAACTTGGTGTATTTTTTGCATATTACAAATCTTTAATAACACATGCGATTTAGGTCTTGATATTGGAGGCTGGTTTACTGGTGCTCGAATGATGGCTTTTCAACTCATGTATGCATTTCTTGTTTTTACTTTAGTATTATCCACCCCAGACAAAGTCATAAAATACCTCAAATTATGGGCATATCTCTGCTTATTTTCTGCATTTTGGACGTGGAAACAACAACATATAGGTTTTACACCTGCTGAGGATGCATGGCTTCAAACAACAGGTCGATCAACACATATCATTAATGGCGGTACATTAACCAGATACTTCTCCACATTCAACGACGCTGCATGCTATGGAATACACGCTGCAAGTGCAGCAATAGCATTTTTGGTAATAGGAATTACATCTAAAATTAAAAAAGACAAGTATTTTTACATCGTCACAGCAATTATAGTCATCTGGCAAATGTTTGCTTCAGGAACTCGAACTGCGACATTCTGTCTTATTGCAGGTTATCTTACATTTTTAGTTCTGTCAAAATCTGTTCGCATCTTAATACCATCAGCAATAATTGGTGGAATTCTATTTTTTATACTCATGTTCACAACCATTGGAAATGGTAATCAACAAATTCGCCGTATGCGATCTGGTTTTAACAAAAATGATGCTTCTGCAAATGTCCGAGACATAAATCAAACTGCGATAAAAAAATATTTAGCAGATGCACCATGGGGAATTGGGCTTGGTGCAAGTTTTGACAACGTACCAGCCAATAATAAATTTAATAAACTATCCAAGATTCCGCCCGATTCTGAATATGTTTTTATTTGGGTTCATACAGGCGTGATAGGAATCACTACATTTCTTATTACAACCACTATCATGTTCACAGGAGCATGCTGGATAGTTTTTTTTAGACTCAAAAACCGCTCTCTGATGGGGGTTGGAGCAGGATTGTGTGCAGCATTTGTCTCCATGCAATTAGGCGGCTACGCTAACCAAGTACTCATGCAGTTTCCAAATTGCTTAACATTCTATGGAGGCCTTGCAATGGTTTACATTCTTCCTTACATCGAAGCAGAATGGATAGAATTAGAAACAAAACGCTTTACAGAACAAGAAGAAAAAAAACGATTAAAAATAGAAAAGAAGAATGCCTCAAGAGTGTAAATTATCTATCATTACAATCAATTACAACGGTTTAAAAAATACCTGCGAATTGATTGATTCCATCCCCTTCAATAACGATTTGGAGGTGATAGTAGTAGATAATGCCTCTACCCAAGACGAAGCAAGCATCATCTCAGAACGATATCCTCAAGTTAAAGTCATTCGGAGTCAACAGAACTTAGGTTTTGCAGGTGGTAATAACTTAGGCATCCAAAAAGCGCAAGGAAACTACATTCTCCTGATTAACAACGACACCTATTTCAAGGAGTTCAATATAGATCCGCTCATCAATCGACTTGAGTCTTCAGATAGAATAGGTATTGTCTGTCCAAAGCTCCGTTTTGCATGGGGCAAGAATCCCATCCAGTATGCAGGTTACACCCCACTTTCTTCAATAACAGTCAGAAACCAAGCAATCGGTTTTGGTGAAGAAGATCATGGGCAATACGACACAGCCCACCCCACTCCCTACGCCCATGGCGCCGCCATGCTTATTAAGCGTGAAGCCATAGAGAAAGTAGGACTCATGCCCGAGTGTTTTTTCCTTTATTACGAAGAACTCGATTGGTCTATGATGTTTACCCGTACTGGATATCAGATATGGTACGATCCTGCCTGTACTGTTTACCACAAAGAAAGCCAGGCTACCGGTCAAAACAGCCCACTTCGTACCTATTATATTACCCGCAATCGGTTATTATTAGTCAAACGCAACTATCAAGGTATCAACAAATACCTGTCATATATATACCAGATTGGCCTCGTAGCCATTCGTGACATTATCAGATATACGCTCCAAGGCAGATACGACTTAGTCAAAGCTGTCTTTAGAGGAATTATCCATTTTCATTGTTCAACATTCAATTAAACGACATGGATTTCTGGATTATACTTTTCATCATAGATTGGGTACTATTTATCCCGACTGCAGGAACAGCTCTCTATCTCGGAGTTTTTTCTGTAGCTTCATTGTTTAATCGAAATACAGTCCAAACAAAGGCTAAAACACAGAACCGTTTTGCCGTCATCATTCCATCTTACAAGCAAGATAAAGTCATCGAGCAAGCCGTTGTATCAATCTTAAGTCAGGATTACCCACAACGTCTTTTCGACGTTGTAGTTGTGTCCGACCATCAATCAGAGATTACAAACATGCGGTTGGCACAGTACCCTATTACACTGCTAACACCAGATTTTGCAGAAAGCGCCAAAGCCAAGTCGCTGCAATATGCGATACTTAAATTGCCACAATTTAAGATTTACGATATTGCTTTAGTCTTAGATGCCGATAATATTGTAGAACAGGATTTCCTAACCAAAGTGAATGATGCCTACGAAACCGCAGCAACCAAAGCCATTCAGATGCATCGTATTTCCCGAAACAGAGATACTGCAGCAGCACGCATGGGCTCTATCTTTGAAGAAATCAATAATAACATTTTCCGTAAGGGGCACATCAATATGGGAATATCTGCAGCCTTAGCAGGTTCTGGTACTGCATACGATTTCACATGGTTTAAAACCAATGTGATGAAAACCCGTACATCGGGCGAAGATAAAGAATTGGAGGCACTACTTCTAAAGCAAGGCTACTTTATCGACTATTTCGACAATATACTGTTATATGGCGAAAAGAAAAGAACCACTACTACGATGAACGAACAGCATGGCCGCTGGACGATGCAACAAATTCAGAATCTGTTTCACAACATCAAATTCTTACCAGGAGCAATCCTACGTAAGCAATACGACTGGGCCGACAAATTAGTTCAGTGGATGTTAATGCCCCGTACCAGTATGATTGGTATCATGATGATTATGAGCCTAATACTCCCTTTCATTTATTTGTCAATAGCTATCAAATGGTGGATTGTCAGTTCTGCCGTTCTATTCTTCTTTGCATTAGCAACACCCGATTATCTGGTAGATGAGATGTGGGATCGCACCTTCCTACGTTCTCCATTTGTAACATTATGGGGAATCATCAGTACGAAATTTATAAACAAGAAGAAAATAACTAACTAATATATCACAAAATATGATTTGGCAGATATTACACATTATCGACATTACACTCTGGGTGCTTATCTTAGGCTCTGTAGCCTATGTAGCATTCTTCGCAGTCATCTCATTATTCTACGAAAAAGAAGATCGCGTGGCTATTCATGCTGCTGCATTGACCAATAGGATGACAAAATTCCTCATACTCTATCCAGCATACAATGAGGATCGTGTCATCATCAATGCCGTAGAACATTTCTTAGAGCAGGATTATCCTGAAGACTTATATACAGTAGCAGTTATCTCTGACCACATGAAGCCAGAAACCAATGAGTACTTGCGCACACTCCCCATCAAGTTGCTAACACCAACATTCGAGAAGAGTTCGAAGGCAAAGGCTATGCAGTACGCTATCAACGAGATACCTGAAACTTTTGATAACGTTGTTGTGCTAGACGCCGACAATGTCGTACGTCCAGAATTCCTTTCACAACTAAATGTATTATGTTCTGTTTATGATGCTATCCAGTGCCATCGCTGTGCCAAGAATGCCAATAACGATGTAGCAGTACTGGATGGAGCAAGCGAGGAAATTAATAATACGATTTTCCGTAAAGCACATAATCGTCTGGGGCTGTCTTCCGCCTTAATTGGATCTGGCATGTGCTTTAACTATGAGCTTTTCAGAAAGAATGTGTTCCAACTCTCTACAGCAGGTGAGGACCGTGAGATGGAAGCCTTATTACTCCATCAGGAAGTATTTATCAAATATGCACCTGAAATTCACGTATTCGACGAAAAAGTCAGTAACCAGGATAACTTCCAAAAGCAGCGCATGCGCTGGATGACTGCTCAGGTTCAGAGTTTGATGAGCAACCTTCCCAAGATTCCAGGAGCCCTGATTCATGGAAAAATCAACTTTGTTGATAAGACTGTCCAACAGGCATTGATACCACGTTCAATCCTGATTGTCCTGTTAACAGGTATTTCCATTTTTGTAACGCTAACCATTCCCGAATGGTGCGAGAAATGGTGGATAACATTAGGTGTATTAGGCCTATCGCTATTTGTAGCTATCCCTAAAGAGATTAGATTCCGTTCATTCTCTAAAGTCTTCACCATCCCAGCTTTGGTATTCCGTATGCTCAAAAATGTACTCCACATGGATCGCAAAAATACAGACTTTATACATACAGAACATACGTCATGAGCGGAAGACTACATAAAAGCATATTGAATGCGGAAGTAAACCTAGTGTTTTACTTCCTCACGTTGTTTTTAGCCTTTTTCTCTCGCAAAATATTCTTAGATTGTCTTGGTGCAGACTTTATCGGACTAACTGGCACGCTTGGCAACATTCTTGGTTACCTTAATCTAGCAGAACTTGGTATTACAGCCAGTATTGGTTATTTTCTGTTCAAACCTCTCCAATCAAACAATCGCCAAGAAATACAAGATATACTATCTGTATTAGGCTATCTGTATAATTGGATTGGTAGTATTATACTTGCTGGCGGAATAATTATTAGCATGTTCTTTCCGCTCATCTTTGCTCATGCAAAACTAGGATTAGGCATCATCTACTTTGCATTTTACTCATTTTTGGGCTCCGCACTTATCGGATATTTCATTAATTTTCGTCAGATATTGCTCACAGCCGACCAAAAGAAATATCTAGTAGCTATCTATTTTCAGTCTGCTAATATCATAAAGATTATCCTACAGATTTATTTAGCCTATACATATAAGAATCTATATTTATGGGTTGGCATAGAATTTCTGTTCGGCATCATCGGATGTATCACCCTAAACTGGAAAATCAATCAAGAATACCCCTGGTTACATGTCAGCAAAAAGCAAGGAAAATTTCTCATCAAGAAGTATCCAGACGTCATTACAAAAACAAAGCAGGTTTTCATTCATAAAATTAAAGATTTTGTACTCGTTAAGAGCGACGAATTATTTATCTTTTTGTTTGTATCACTGAAGATGGTAGCCTTTTACGGCAACTATATGATTGTTATCTCGAAATTAATTTCCCTTTTCTCTGCCGTGACAGGCAGTGTCGGTGCCAGCATTGGCAACTTAGTGGCCGAAGGTAATAAACAGAATATGATGAAGGTTTTCTGGGAGTTCACCACCATCCAACATACCATTGCAGCCATCCTATGTTTCTCACTTTACAACTTTACCGAGCCTTTCATATACCACTGGCTTGGCTCTGATTATATTATGGATCATAGAATTCTAATACTCCTTATTATATTTATTTATATCACCAACTCCAGAAATTCCGTTGATAGTTTCAACTATGCTTATGGACTTTATGCTGACGTATGGTCTGCTTGGGCGGAATTGATTATTAATGTATCTATAACAATTATCGGTGGTTTAAAGTGGGGTATTATCGGCATATTGTTGGGCAAGAACGTCAGTCTGCTAGCAATAGTCGTATTATGGAAGCCATACTACCTGTTTACTGCGGGCTTCAAGGATTCCGTCAGCATCTACTGGAAAGGAGTTGCGCGCAACTATGCAATTTCTATTGGAACCTTTACTGTTGCCACCTACCTCATGCAATTCATTCCCATCAGTCCCTACAAAACGATTGGTAGTTGGATTTCCTATGCAATTATCGGCATAACCACGTATTTGGTTATCAATCTCACATCCACCCTTTTGTTAGCCAAAGGCGCCAAAGACAGTATCAATAGAATTAAAAATAGCCGTAAGAAATGAAGTTTTCAATTATTACAGTAAACTACAATAACAAGGATGGGCTACAGCGAACCATCGAAAGTGTCATCCATCAGTCGTATCGCGACTTTGAGTTCATCATCATTGATGGCGGCTCTACTGATGGCAGTGCAGAATTATTGAAGACATATAACAATCATATCACCTATTGGGTATCAGAAAAAGACAATGGTATATATAATGCCATGAACAAAGGCATTCGTAAAGCGAGAGGTGAATACTTGAACTTCATGAACTCTGGCGACTGCTTCTACAACGAAACAGTTTTGGAACAACTGTCTACAAAGTATCTGTCATCAGACATTATTATCGGTAAGGACTACCATTTCAATAAAAAAAAACAACAGGGCTTCGCCACCCATCTACCCTCCCGTCTCTCCATGCTGACATTCATCCATCATACCCTACCCCACCAAAGCACCTTCTTCAAGAAGAAACTATTCGATAACTCTCCCTATGACGAGTCACTCAAGCTAGTTGCAGACGTAAAGTTTTATATCCAGAAAATCTGTGTGGAACAATGCAGCGTCCAACTCATCGATAGCATTATCTGCCTTCGGGAGCCAGACGGTATCAGTAAAGTCGATAATGAACGGCGTCTACAGGAGCACCGGCTGATTGTCGAAGAAGTGTTGCCTCCAGGAGCCATTAAAGACTATGAGACCCTTTATCTATTGGACAAGAGTTCCATGTATAAACTCATGCACATTATTGAACAGCCCCGAAGCCGAAAATGGCTCACCTATGCAATAAAGTTCATCTACCGACTAAACAAATAAAAAATGCAGTCCATTGTCATCATATTCCCCTATTTCGGCACACTACCCGTCCAATACAAAATGTGGCGTGCCTCAGCGCTTTGTAACCCCTCCGTCAAATTCATGTTCTTCACTGACACCAACGTAGAGCCTGCAGAAAACATCATCGTCCATCAGATGTCATTTAGCGAGTTCAAAAAAATAGTTCAAGGGGCTTTTAATTTCGATATTGTGCTTGACCGTCCCTATAAACTCTGTGAATACAAACAAGCATATGGTTACATCCTCCACAACTATATCAAGAACTATGATTTCTGGGGGTTTGGTGATCTAGATATAGTCTATGGAAACATTCGAAAATTCCTTACTGACATCGTTCTATATCACAAGTTCATATTAGGCTGGGGGCACCTAACCTTAATGCACAACGACGAGGATACAAACACCTATTTTATGAAACACATAGAAGGCTATCAGGACTATCGGGATGCGTTCACCACCTCGAAAATAACATTCTTCGATGAATTCAACCACAAGGGATGCAGTGACAAGTGGCGTGACTGTCGCCCCGATGATTGTTGGTTGGAAGATCCTTTCGATAATGTATCCAGACCCAAAGAAGCCTTCCATTTCTGTAGTTTAAACAGAGGATGGGAACAGGTTATTTTTGAGCATGTTGACAACCACTTATATATGATACGCTTCAACAAGGGGACATTGGAAAAACTAGAGTCACTCTATGCCCATTTCCAACACCGTGGAATGATGAAGGACCATGTCAGAGACTACAGCCATTTCTTGGTGATTCCTGAGGGAATGGTTGACTATCCCCAATCTATGGTCATGCTTAGACTTCGCTGGCTATGCCGCAAGCGTTGGTTAAAAACAAAATACTATCAGTGGAGGGATTATGTAATCTGGCGCATGCACATGAATAAGAACAGATGAAACAGCATTTAGAGTATATCGATATTGCCAAAGGAATAGGTATCATAATGGTGGTACTCAGCCATACCGAGCATCCCCAAATGATGTACTACACGTCAGCATTTTTCGTCCCAATATTCTTCTTCTGTTCCGGTTATACTTCAAAAAGGAAAAACATTAGTATTCTAAGGTGTATCAGTCAACAAGCAGTAAAGCTGTTAAAACCATACCTATTTTTCAACCTTGCATTAATCTTCTACTTCCAAGATTTCTCTCTGAGAGCATTTGCAGGAATAGTTTACTTACGCTACTGTCTATATCCATTCACGAATAACAGCGATATTTTCAGGCTGATGGTAGTTGGCAACTATCCAATGTGGTTCCTCACCTGTATGGTAATCGCCTATCTGCTCTATGACCTTCTCATCTATTATCCGAAAAACAGATTTGGTTTTGTGAGTCTGTACCTTGTTATTACTTTTGGAGCAACTTTCCTCCCGATTCTGCTTCCATGGAGTCTCGACACAGCACCACTCATGGCGGTTATCATGTTCTGCGGGACACAAGTAAAGGAGTCTGTCCCCAACATCTTCGACAGAAGGAAACCCCATTGGCTCATCGTCCTATCCTTTATCCTTTATTTTCTAATGTTACCATTCTGCCATGATATCAATATTTCCGTCAGGATGTATGGATGGTCCATTCCAAGCTACTTGTTAGCAGCACTCTCAGGTTGTATCGCCATAATCTGGTTGTCAAGACTGATACAGGGAACGACATTAGGTAAGTGTTTGAGGCAAATCGGCACTCATTCCCTTACCATATTCTGTATCGAAATTCCATTTATCTTATTCGGCCACAAAATTTTAAGCAAAATTCTTCCAGATACATCCTCCATACAAATAGCTATAATCACTTCCTTCACCCAACTCTTCATGGCTCTTGCAGGAGGCTACTTTCTATCAATCCTTCTGCATATGAACGGACGCATACGGAAACTACTGTTTGGAATCAACTTTTGAGACAAACAATTACTTCATCTAATATTTTACATATGCCATCATTACAAGAAGAACAATAAAGGAGCTCATCGACTACAATATTATCTAAGAGCTATCATTAAAAAAAACATCAAAGGTTTTATATGGAGAGTAAAATGGATTTTTTAAGCGATATTCTTGGCAATATAAATTTTATTCCTTACCTTTGCAACATATTTAGATAAAAGTGAATATGGCTGATAAAATATTTAGAATCTCGTTAGAGCAGCAAAATAATTTCGTTGGTAAAACAGTTACAAACGAAATCAAGAAATTGGATGGTATTGACTTGAAATGACTAAAGATTATATTCTTATGAAAATTGCCATTTTAACATCTGGAATATTACCAGTTCCTGCTGTACAAGGAGGAGCTGTAGAAAACCTTATAGACTTCTGCCTTGAGTATAATGCTGATAATCATATGCACAATATTACCGTATATAGTGTTTATCACCCCAATTTAAAATTATATAAAATTCTCGATAAAACCTACAATCAATACATTTTCTTCAATACAAACAACTGGTGGGGAAAACTCGGAAAACGATTATACTTACAGAAACATGGAGGACAAGAATACTACCATTATTCTATTGAGTATTTCCTTGAGAAAGCGATAAACCACATAGAAAAGAAAAACTATGATATGATAATTGTTGAGAATCGTCCTGCATATTCATTAAAATTAAAAGGAAAATCAAATGCAAAACTTGTGTTACATCAAGAAAATGATTTTTTAAATTCTCAAGTTCAACAATATCAAGACATTTATAATTCGTATGATCTTATCATAAACACATCATCATACATTACAGAAAGGGTCAAAACAATAAATCCGAAAGACACAAAATGCATTACTGTTTTGAATGGAATAGACACAAAAAAGTTTTATCAGACGCCACGAAAGAACAGAAAACAAATTGGTTTTAGCAATGAGGACTTTATTATTGTATACAGCGGGCGATTAACAAAAGAAAAAGGGATTCTTGAACTCATTCGAGCTATAAAGCAATTAGATGAGATTCAAAATATAAAACTTCTAATTATTGGCGCTAGTGCTTATGGAAAAGATAAGCGCTCTACTCCCTTTGTCACGGAACTCATAGAAGAGTCGACAACTATTAAAGACAAAGTGATATTCACAGGCTTTATCGATTATCAGATGATACCATCATATCTTAAGACTGCAGACATTGCTGTTGTACCATCTATGTGGGAAGAGCCTTTCGGCTTGACAGTTATTGAAGCTATGGCAGCAGGTCTACCGCTAATCACGACATACAGTGGTGGAATCCCTGAAATTTGCAATGGAGTTGCAATATTAGTTGATAGAAAGCATATTGTGGACAATCTCGCCAGAGCTATTCTCGACCTTTATGAGCATCCAGAGAAACGCCAACAAATGGCGGCAGCCTCACTCGAACGCTCCAAAATGTTTGATAAGGAAACTTACGCAAAGAATTTTTTCGCCGCATTGGAATAAAAAAAATTAGCGTGCAAACCTTTTTTGATTTGCACGCTAATTTTTAATGGTCTCTATTCTGATTTCAGATACCAATTTTGATTTGTGGCACCACCAGAGATTGACCAATCCAAGAAACCTGGGAAGAATTGGTCAATAGGAATGCTCTCGTTCTCGCGTTTTAGAATGGTATCCTCAAATGCGCCGATATTAGCCCCCTTCAGATAAAATGCAAATGGATAATTACCTGAACGGACGAAATACAAGCCCTTAGATGGATCTGAGCAATCATCATTTGTTCCAAAATAACTCATGTTCATCTTTGACGTCGGAGCCTCCATAGGAATATGTACCTCCCAGTTCTGATTACCCTCTGCACGGTATATGAATGGCTGAATAGAAGCCATCTTTTCCGAAGAACTCAATGCATTTTTGTACGTCAGTTCCAATATATAGGTTGTACCAAGTTCTCCCTTAACATCGTCCGTCAAATAATAAACTTTACCTTCTTTTGTAAATGAAGCGTCCTCCGTCACAGTAGATTCTTTAGCAATCTTCTTCATGGCTATCGACTGAGGAGTAACCTTAGTATTAAGCGTTAATGCCAAACCACTTGTCAACTCAACATAGTTCTGATAAGTAGTCAGATAGAAAGTTTCCTTAATAATTTTACCAGAATTATCAAACTCCTTCACATGCTTCTCATTTAGCACAACATCATTCAAGTCATAATCACCCTTCTTTGGCCATAAATCCTCAAATGCATAAACACCATTAGTTGATGACACTTTGTTTCCAATCTCAGGAACAGGAGCAAATACGCCAACAGGCTTCAAGGCAAAAATCAGATCGTCAAAATCTAAATCGTCCATGGCATCTTCGAATGAAATAAGAGTATAGGTATCGCCATTTTCTGTTTTATAGCTAAACTTGGCACCACGACTGCGACCTTCCAAATTTGGATACTTACCTGCATCACCAGCCAACTTCTTGCCATAAGACAAACCGTCTGTGGTAGAACACCATACATTATAATTCTTCTGACCAGAGAACGCACCAATGTTCAAGCTATAGTCTTTGCCCTGCATTCCCCATGCCTGGGTCTTCAGAACAAAACCTATTCTTGTTCCTTTTGGGAAGACTGTCGACTCACCCGTCTTTTTTCCTTCAGCAATGTTGGGATAATACTTCAACTGTACTACATCACCACGATGAATTCCTACATTATTATTATAACTTCTAAGATTCCATTTTGTTGCATTGCCCCATTGTCCATCTTGAGTATTCGGGAAAAGCATCACAACATGAATATCACTAGGCTTGGTTGGTTTGTTGTCGTCTGTATACCAATAGTAACCTAATGAAGAGTTCCAGCATGTGCTACTACCTAAAAGAGTAAATGTAACCTCCGAATCCTTCTCAAGCAACAAATCCGGATAATTGCAATATTCTTCATTCATAGCACTTCCTGAAATGAATGCAGATCCAACAGCCGCATAGAGTCCCTCCAACTCAGAATCACTAATCACCAATTCTCGCTTAGCTTTTGATTTATCAAGCAAATATTCAGGATAACCAGTTGCCGAGTTCCACGAGCCCAACCAATTTTTCCAATCGTTATACATCTTATTATCAGTCACATTTCCGTTATCGTCAACCAAATTCGTCAGATTAAGTTTCGACAAATCATTGGTAGCCTCACCAGGACCTGTAGCACGGGTAAAGGCACGAGTGGCTGTTACATTGTTATTCATGGCCACGAACGATGCTGAGGCATTTACCACATCAGCCTCCATCAAGTTCATCCCAGTAAAGAAGTTACCTGTGGCAATATACAAATGTTGGGCATAGGTTGGAAGTTCAACCACCTCACTAAACTTACCATTATCCTCTGTATAGGATTCAAAAACAGGACTAACATTCTCGTTCCAGCTTTCCACAGGTGCATCCTCATCAGTAATAATGGGATTCTCGGTATATACACCAAAGAACACTGGCCCATGAGTATTGTATGCAGAATAGTCAACACTCAACTTCACCTTCTGCACGGTAGAGAAATCGAAAGTATTAGGTACTTTCAGTGTAGGATCATTGTCAGGATCGCTTTTTTGCTCGTAAAGCGATTTGTCCACACAGGCTGTAAACATAGCCACAGCAAACAATAATGAGCCAACCTTTACAAAACTTCTACTTAAACTAAACATAATCAAATCTATTTATATATAATTTTATGCTGCAAAGATACTAATAATATCTATAAAACACAAGTATTTAACATTTAATTACATAATAATTATAATGAAACAAAGCATAAATCAAGCATTTTCAGTTCTAAAATTTGGATGTATTCATAAAAATACCTATCTTTGCGCCATGCAAAATATAAAAACTATATATATATGAAGAAAAACTATTTATTCAAATTGCATGTAGCTCTTGCAATATGCCTGATGAGCCAGGTATCATGCATGAAAGAGCCCAGTAATGGAGGATTAAAATCAGAGGTTGAAGTGAGTGGATCCGTTAACTACTTCCAGAACAGCATGGACTTTGATTTTGACGGCGGTTCAAAAACCATGTCATTCAAGTCGAATCTCAAGTGGAATATGGATATTTCCAATACACAGAACGGCGTACAGTGGTTAACCATCGAGCCCCGTCAAGGCAATTCTGGCAGCAATAAAGTAACATTCACCGCCAATGAAAACACCACTTATGAAGATCGTAATGTGGTGGTTCGCTTCTTAGCAGGCGACACCGTACGCAACATCAGGGTGAACCAGAAACGCTTAGAGGCCATCACATTAACAACTGATAAATTCGAAGTTCCGGTCACAGGCCAGAAGTTAGATATTGAGGTTAATCACTCAATGGATTTTGATTATACCATCCCCGAGAACTATAAAGGCTGGATTCACAAAGCCACAAGTGCCACTCGCGGTTTGTTAGAAAAGTCTATAGTTACCTTCACTATCGATCCTAGCGAAGAATACGAGAAACGCGAAGGAAAAATATACTTTACTGCAGGAAAAGAGCAAGAAGTAGTCACCATCTATCAGGCTGGCGAAGGCAGGATTGTTCTTACACAAAACGAGTACAATCTTACTGCCGACGAGCAGGAATTCACAGTTGATATCAGCAGTAACTTTGATTTCAGTGTTACCATGCCTGACGTAGAATGGTTAAAGGAGAACACCAGCCAAACACGCGGTATGTCATCACACACCTTAAAATTTAAGGTCACAAAAAATGATGATTATAAAGCCCGCTCAGCTAAGATAAAGATCTCTGACAAGAATAGTTCAAAATATGAGGAGATTGTTATCAAACAGGAATCAACAGGAGCTATCATCACTTTAGACAAGAGCGAATATACAGTAAATTGCGAAAAGCAGGATCTCGACATCGAAGTAAAGAGTAACTTCGACTATACTATTGACTTCCAGGGCGCCAATTGGATTAAGCAGCGTAAGAACACCACCCGTGGTATAACAAGCCGACTGCTTAAGCTCACGATCGATGAGAACAAGAAC
This sequence comes from Xylanibacter ruminicola, assembly GCF_900107775.1. Taxonomy (GTDB): domain Bacteria; phylum Bacteroidota; class Bacteroidia; order Bacteroidales; family Bacteroidaceae; genus Prevotella; species Prevotella ruminicola_C. The sequence goes on along the minus strand of NZ_FNRF01000007.1, from coordinate 6,870 downwards.
AACGAAGCCCGAACGGCAAAGATTAAGCTGTACGATAAAAATGGCACAGCTTCCGAAGAAATCACCATCACCCAAGGTGCCAAGAGTGGTATAGAGGTTCCAACCAAGGAGTTTACTGTAGATGAACTTGGTGGCACCATTACAATTAAGGTTAATGCCAACGCAGAATACAAGCTGACCTCTAATAACGATTGGATTACCATAGCAGCAAATACCCGTGCCCTTACACCTCACGAGCATCAGGTAACCATTGCTGCGCTTGGCGATGCCGAAGACAGAGATGGCACCATCACCGTTTCGAACGAAGAATTGAACTATAGTGCCACCATTACCATCAAGCAGCGTAACACCTTCTATTTTGAGAATAAGAGTATCGATATTCTTGTTGGTAAGGAGAAGGCTTTCACTGTTAAGAACACCACCAAACAGAGCGTTGAATGGAGCAGTAACAACACGGCAATAGCAACAGTTGGTGCTAATGGATTTGTAAAGGGCATCAAGAAAGGTACTGCTACAATTATGGCTAAAACTGCAGATGGTAAGCATACAGCAACCTGCAAGGCAAACGTCTGCGAAATAACAGACATGATTTCCATTAAGAGCGGCGGTACCCCAACCAAAGAAGGCGATCTTGTAAAGTCTGGAAGTCAGATAAAATGGGCCATCAAGAACAACAGCCCAGTAAAAGTCACCTTAAAGAGCATGCAGTTGCAAGGTAACGCATCAGGCGAAATCGGTAATGAGGTTTATATAAACGAAGATCTTGCCGCTGGTAGTTCTGTATACAAAAACACGACAATAGAATCTTCTGGAGGTTTCCACTTGCCAATAACCTGTCATTTCGTATTTGTATATGAGAATAATGAATATCCAATAGATGCCAAATACGAATAAAAAAAAGGAAGATGGGAATCGTTTTTGATTCCCATCTTCCTTTATTACTTAACAATTACCTTCTTACCGTTTACGATGTAAACACCCGATGGCAATCCGTTAAACGTTGTCGTGTTAGCCTTAACCTTACGTCCCTGCAGATTATAAACGTCGAATGGTCTACCATCCGATACCACCACTCCATTGATGGCAGTAGTACCAATAGCGTAGATTTTCTTGAATTCATTCCATCCTGCAGCCTGCTTATAGGCATCCACGCTTCCTGCTGGTACATAAAGTATACAGGTTTCTTTATTTACACCTTCGAATACCGAGCTACCGCCAGCTCTTGTCATTCCACGAACACCAGCAGCTGTTGGCAAAGCAATAGGTGTTACAATATTCACAGTGATCGATTTCAGATTCGTACAACCTGCAAATGCCGATGCGCCAATCGAGTTGATACTGCTTGGAATAACAATACTGGTCAAATCAATGTTACCAGCATAAGCTTCGTCACCGATAGCTGTTACTCTATAGTCTGAACCATTAATCGTAACAACTTCTTCAATAACAGCATCACCTTTCTCATTAGAACCGTCCCAGATTTTGGCTTCATGAGTATTTTCATCAGTGCTATACTGACCTGAAGGATCATCCTCTACAGATGTATTTATACCGAGGATGTTATTCCCGAATTGCTTCCAATAATCATGGTTCTTATAGGCTGTTACTGCATCATTTGGAACATTTACGGTAACGCTATATGATGGGAATGCGTTAGCACCTACAGATGGAGGAGTTGAGCCCTCACAAGTAATAGAAATCAGATTATTACATCCATCAAAAGCATTAGCACCAATATTTTGAATATTCTTAGATAATGTCAGGGCTTCGATATTCGTTTTACCTTTAAATACCGCCTCTGCAATAGATGTTACAGAATATTCATCCTTACCAATCTTGAATGTAGCTTTTATCGTCACATTCTTGTTAACATTTCCGACCTTAGTAAGAACGGCTTTCTTGTCACCTGTAGAATAAGCATAAGTCCATCCATCTATGGTTGTTTCCTTCTTCTCTCCGACAAAGATATTCAGGAAGTTCCAACCCTTACTTCTATATGCATCTACATTGGATGATGGTATAAATAATGTAGCCGTATTGTTGGCGAATACATTCTTGCCAGAGATATCAATGGGAGTCACAATCTTACTCTCTATCCACTTCAACTGATTGCAAGCGCTGAATACATCAGCATCGATATTCTCTACCCCAGCAGGAATGACCAGACTGGTAATAGTGTTTTTGTTTGCAAAAGCAGACTTACCAATGATTGCAATTGTATAGTCCTCACCAAGTTTAACCGAGCTAGGGATTACGACATCATTCGATGAAGCTGCGTACTTTCTTAGGATGGCCTTATTCTTCCCGTCTATTTTCAGGCAATCGTAAGTGTTTCCATTGTCCACACAAACATCAACGAATTCTCCTTCTGCGACATACGAGACATTGTTCCATCCACTTACATTATACTTTTCTTTTGCCCCCTTTGGAACATATAATGTTGCGTCATTGGGGAAGTAATCTGCCTCATTTTCGGCAGGGTTCTCTATACTACTTGACACACGAGTGATAGCTTTACATCCGTCAAAAGCCTTCTCGCCAATGGTTGTTAACGTAGATGGTAGCCATACTGTCTTCAGATTACTGCAACCCTGGAACGCATAGGCACCGATGGTGGAGATGTTCTTAGCTATCTTCAGTTGCGTCATCTTACCCTTATTGGGGGTATTTTTAAATACCGACTCTGAAATTGCAGTAACTTTATATGATTCACCTTCAAACTCAACAGTTCCATCAACAGTAACAACTTCTTTATCTACAGTTGTTCCAATCAAAGTGGCTGTACCAACGCCCTTCAAATATTCATAAGTCATACTGCCCACGGTTCCTGTCTTTTTTTCACCACGTGCCCAGTTCTTAAATTCCTTCCAACCATCTGTTTCCTTGTACTTAGCCTCAGTTGATCCATCTTCATCATTGGGAACATAAACTGCAGCAGTATTATAGATGGCATCAGGGAATACATTCTTATTAAAGGCGAAAAGATTCTCTTTCTCCACCTTACTGGTAATGACTGCCAGTTTCGAACACTGATCGAATGCATTATCTTCTATCGTTCTTAATGTTTCGGGGAGGATAATCTTCTCCAACTTTTTACTGTTTCTGAATGCATTCTGGCAGATGGTGCGCACCTGATAAGCAGTATTAGTACCTTCCGGTTGCACTGTAGCAGGAATCTCTATGATTGTTTCATTCTCTGCCTTTGTCAGAATGGCAGCCTTATCTTCCTCACCAACTGTCAGGCAGTCGAATGCTAAGCCATTCTGCGTCGTAGCACCCTCAAAGAATCCCTCTCTTCTTACTGGGAATGTCTTCCATACATCATTCTGCTCATAACTGCTTAATGCACCAAAAGGCACATACAGCGTTGCTGTATATGAAGAGAAAACATTCTTATTAATCGGGAGTGGACTGCCACCAGTGCTACAGATATAAGATATATCATTACAACCATAGAAAGCCTTCTCACCAATACTCTCAAGAGTTGCAGGCAGCCAGATCTGATTCAGGCTGGTACAGCCTTGGAAGGCATTGGCGGCGATAGCTATTACCTTACACTCCAAGTCATCAGCATCATCGCCCTCACCAACCTTAATAATAATAGTCCCAGGTATGGTAATATTACTACCCAACTGATCAGCAATTCCTCTAATCAGGACTGCAGTTTTATCGCCAGTTGCACAAATATACGACAATCCGTCTTGTTCCTCTTTCACTCTTTGGCCAACCAAGATCTGTGCGAACTTCCATTCTGTATCCAAGTACTTCGCACGATCGGAAACATACAAGATGGCATTAGGGAGCGACAATTTGATACCATTAATGACCTCGATTGAATCAATCTTGCTTACGACCTCTGTCAGATTTTTGCAACCTTCGAAAGCAGTAGGATCAATTGAAGTCAATGTTGCTGGCAGTTCTACCAACTTCACACCAGTGTTACCACTAAAAGCTTTACTTGCGATGGCAACTACATGGTAATATGTTAGTGCATTATCATCTCCCATTGGGATTGAATCAGGTATAACAATCTCCCCATCAGCCCAGTCATTTGCAAGTGTATTTTTATCAGTTGCATCTACCAAGATAGCCTCTTGGGCTTCTGTCATACAAGCAAAACGCATACCTTTCCAGACCTTTTCAACTCTTTCTCCAGCATAGATTTGAGCATACTCCCATCCTGCCTGTTCGTACAGGATCTGAGTTTCATCAGGAACATAGAGTGTTGCTTTTGGCAAAGAAAGCGCATCGTCTTTAATATAAGCATTATCAATAATATGGCTCACTACTTCGGCAATATTATCGCAACCATCAAAGGCGTTCTCGCCAATCGACATCAGCGTAGATGGCAGTTCCAGTTTTCTCAGGTTAGTACAACCCTTGAAGGCATTGGCACCAATGGTAGTGACATTCTCACCAATGTTTACACTCTTGATAAAAGCCTTATCTGCGAATACATCCCTTTCGATGGCAACTACATCACACTTGTTCTCATCTATAGTAACAGTACTTGGAATCGAGATGCCGACACCAATCTGTTCTGCACCAATCTGTTCTGCATCAACATCAATCAAGATAGCCTTTTTGTCACCAGAAGAATAAGCATAATATAGTCCTTGATCTTTACCTAATTTTCTATCACCTTTTACTTTATGTAAGAATGTCCATCCACTGTAACTTTCAATTTCACTACTCTCAGGAACATATAATATCGCTTGAGCGACAGATTGTGTTGAACTTTTAACAACCTCATCATCAACCTTGCTGATAACGGTAGTCAGATTGCTACAGCCATCGAAAATAAGATCACCAATAGTATTCAGAGAAGCAGGTAGTTCCAGCTGCTTGAGAGCCTTACAGTTTTGGAATGCTTTTTCATTAATATCTTCGACACCATTAGGTAGAACCAAATTCTCCAGATTAGTATTATCAGCAAAGGCCCTTGCGCCAATAGAAGTCAGCGTTTGTGGGAGCGCAATCTGTTTCAGTGAACCACAACCGTTGAAGGCATCATCCCCTATCGTCTTCAACTTATCCGATAGCGTAATGACTCTCAGGTTTCTATTTGCACTAAAGGCGCCATCGCCGATAGTCGTAAGATTTGATGGCAACTTAAATTCCTTCAATCCACTATTCTTAAACGCATTCTTCTCTATCTTCTCAATACTCTCTGGTAACTCTCTCCAATCCTCCAGATTAAATCCCTTACCACCAAATACAGACTCACCAATAATGGTTACTTTATATTGAGCATTATCAAATGTGATATAATTCGGAATTGGATCACTCGTATTTGATGCTATTAACACAGCTGTTCTTTCACCGCTCTTTTGCTGCAGATACATATACGTTTTGTCATCATTAGGCGTTGTTTCACCCATATAATAACCTTCATATACTCTAGCAAAATCACCCCAACCAGTTACACCTTTAACCGATGTTCCAGTAGGCACAAACAAGATGGCACTATACTGTGAGAACACATCCTTATTTATACTGATTGTAGTTTCTGTACAAACGCGTGTCAACTTACAACCATTGAAAGCCTTGCTACCAACACTCTTCAGTGCTTCAGGAAGACGTATCATCTGCAACTTTTCACAATTCTGGAATGCATTAGCTCCAATAGTTTCCAACTTAGATGGCAACTTGAGCAAAGACAAATTACTACAATTTTTGAATGTTCCATCAGCGATTGTCATAATGCTATCTCCTATCAATATAGAGTCAACATGAGCTCTATCAAAATAAGTATCAGATGTCAGAGCAATCTTTGTCACAGTACAACTATCCTCATCAGTCTCATGCAGTTTAAAAGTGCTAGGTATAGTGAGTTTCGTCGGATTATTACTTGAATAAACAATCTCAATAACAGTTGCAATCTTTTGAGCTGTATGATATCGATATCTTAGACAATTAGCATCTGCCATCTCTGTCTCAAGCCACTTGCCTATCTCATAATTTGAGCCGAATTTTTCCCAACCACTAAGAGTCGTATATGCATTATTATCGTTATCCGGTATGAATACTTTTGCTACGCTATAAGTATTTGTATCAAAGGCATCTTCTGCTATGGCTTGTAGATCAGAACCAGCTATGTCAGATACAATCTCTGTGATACCCGTACAACCACCGAATGCCTGAGAACCGATTGAACGAAGAGTTGAGGGCAACTCAAGCTTCGTTATATTCGTACGGTTCAAGAAAGCATACTTGCCGATGCCGGTCACACCATAGTAGGTACTATCCTCAACACCCTCAGATACCATCTTTATCAGTGTTACTGTATCAGGTACAGAGACAAGGCTGCTGCTTGTCGAAGACTTTGTCAGGAGAGCTGACTTCACTGTATCGCCACCTTCATTCTTATAAGTATAGCAGGAATACATCATGCCGTCCTTAGTCAGGTCATCAACATAGTCACCACCTATTATATTAGTGAACTTCTTATTCCAGTCAGAACCATAATTAGCCTTTGAGGCGTAAGGAACAAACAGGGTGCAGATATTTGAGGTATTATCACCACTGACTGAGAAGACATCCGCACTGATTACTGAAGATGGAGAAGCAATACTGCTGCTTACATGAGTCAATGCATTACAGCCGGCAAAGGCATTCTCACCTACCGATGTCAACTTCGAGGGAAGCCATACCTTCTTCAGACTGCTTATGTTCTGGAAAGCACCGGCACCGATCGACTCAACACTGTCAAGGCGCAACTCTGTAATCTTTGTGCCACTGAAGGCATTGACACCGATAGACTTCAAACTTGAAAGGTCGATCGTCTTCAGACTGCTACAGCCGCTGAAGGCATTATCGCTGATAGTCTCAAGGCTTGAAGGCAACTGGACATCAACCAGGTTCTTGCAG
>NZ_FNRF01000010.1 GCF_900107775.1 Xylanibacter ruminicola | reverse complement strand
CCCATTGTAACACGTGTGTAGCCCCGGACGTAAGGGCCGTGCTGATTTGACGTCATCCCCACCTTCCTCACACCTTACGGTGGCAGTATCTCCAGAGTGCCCAGCATTACCTGATGGCAACTAAAGAAAAGGGTTGCGCTCGTTATGGCACTTAAGCCGACACCTCACGGCACGAGCTGACGACAACCATGCAGCACCTCCACCAGCGCCCCGAAGGGCCTCATCATCTCTGAATCGTTCGCTGGCAGTTCAAGCCCGGGTAAGGTTCCTCGCGTATCATCGAATTAAACCACATGTTCCTCCGCTTGTGCGGGCCCCCGTCAATTCCTTTGAGTTTCACCGTTGCCGGCGTACTCCCCAGGTGGGATGCTTAACGATTTCTCTTGGCCGCTCACAGTATATCGCAAACAGCGGGCATCCATCGTTTACCGTGCGGACTACCAGGGTATCTAATCCTGTTCGATACCCGCACCTTCGAGCTTTAGCGTCAGTAAAGGCCTTGTTGGCTGCCTTCGCAATCGGAGTTCTTCGTGATATCTAAGCATTTCACCGCTACACCACGAATTCCGCCAACATCGAACTCACTCAAGATAACCAGTTCGCGACGCAGTTCAGCCGTTGAGCGGCTACATTTCACGTCACGCTTAATCATCAGCCTGCGCTCCCTTTAAACCCAATAAATCCGGATAACGCCTGGACCTTCCGTATTACCGCGGCTGCTGGCACGGAATTAGCCGGTCCTTATTCATATAGTACCTACAAACGGGGACACGTCCCCGACTTTATCCCTATATAAAAGCAGTTTACAACCCATAGGGCCGTCATCCTGCACGCTACTTGGCTGGTTCAGACTTCCGTCCATTGACCAATATTCCTCACTGCTGCCTCCCGTAGGAGTTTGGACCGTGTCTCAGTTCCAATGTGGGGGACCTTCCTCTCAGAACCCCTACTGATCGTCGGCTAGGTGGGCCGTTACCCCGCCTACTACCTAATCAGACGCATCCCCATCCTATAGCGGTAAACCTTTGGTATTCTTCAGATGTC
>NZ_FNRF01000005.1:173851-373399 GCF_900107775.1 Xylanibacter ruminicola | reverse complement strand
GCCCGAGATATCCAGTTTGCCGATGATTTCATCTACGAGGAGCTGGAACGCCCCATGGACAAGCGTACGGTGCCCATTGTGCCACTACTACGCGACGAGGCGCTACACACCTTCCGACTGTGGACTGAGAAGACAGATAAGACGGAGTATTAGTTACGAGGAAGGAGGAAGGAGGAAGGACGAAGGAGGAAGGACGAAGGAGGAAGGACGAAGGAGGAAGGACGAAGGAGGAAGGACGAAGGAGGAAGGGAAACAAAAAAGAGACCTGCGTTGCAGATCTCTTTTTTTTGTGGGTGCTGATGGATTCGAACCACCGAAGTCGAAAGACAGCAGATTTACAGTCTGCCCCATTTGGCCACTCTGGAAAACACCCATCGCTCAAATGCGGGTGCAAAGGTACTAAGATTTTTTGAGCTGTGCAAATTTTAGGGCAAGAAATTTTAGAAATAATGCATAAAGAGCTAAAAAAACAAGAATGGAGAGCTTGCATAGACAAACTCTCCATTGTTTTTGTTAGGCGAAAAGAAGTTTTTTACTTCTTCTCAGCAGGAGTCTCAGCAGCGGGAGCCTCGGTAGCAGGAGCTGCAGGAGCAGCTGCGTCCTTCTGCTGACTGGCACCGAAACCAGGCAGGTTGTTAGGATTGGTAGCAGGAGCCTGATAGTTCTCCATCACAGAGGTGTCGCCACCAGCCTGTGGAGCTACATAAGCGCAACATACGCTAACGAGTACCATAAAACCAGCGAGGAACCAAGTGGCCTTCTCGATAAAGTCGGTAGTTTTACGAACACCGCCAATCTGGTTATAACCTGAGAACTGAGAAGCCAGACCGCCTCCCTTTGACTCCTGGATGAGCACAATGCCAATCATAAGCAGTGCTGCAACCACAATGAGAATTACAAATAATGTGTACATTTTTTTATTTATTTTTTTTGTTACTATTTACTATTAATTTCTCTAAGAAACGTATTTGATCTGCAAAGTAAGCATTTTTTTTCGGAATTTGCAAACTTAATCGCTGAATTATTTCTAAAGCTTTCGAATATCTACCCTGTTTGATATAAATTCGTGCCAGTGTTTCGGTAAAGTACTCACTTTCAACCCCATTTTCGTCCTCAGAAGGCTCTGGCTGGGGCTCAGGACGGTACTCAGGCACCTCACGCAACTGGAAGCCACCTTTGTCATCATTTATGAACGAATCGATCAGGTCCTGACCAAACATTTTTGGCATCTCGCCAGGCATCTCCTGACCGCCATCAGGCTCGATATCCATCAGGTAGGCCACATAATCCACAGCGGCATCGGCAGGCGTAGGCTTGCGCTTGGGCTTCTGTGTATCAGTCTTGGCCTCCTCGGGGATACTGTCCAGGAAGTTATCAATCAGCGAGATGGTACGATCTTCGGCAGGCTCAGCTGACTGCTGAACAGGTTTTGCTGCAGGTGCAGGCTTAGCCACAGGATGGTACTCGTAATGGCGTCCCTCGATCATCTGAAACAGCACGCGACGATCGGTGATATAGGCCGATGCGCGGCGCAGCTCCTCGTCGAATGTAGGATCGTGCAGCAGATACAGATTCTGCAGCATCAACAGGCGGGCCGTCTGGAAATAGGGATACAGAGCCAGCAGCGAACGCAGCTCGTAGAGCGTTTCGCGGTCCATCTGTTCTGGATGCTTAATGAGTTCTGTAATCTCCATTACGCTATTATCTTAACTTTAAATTACCAGTTGGCTACGGTACGGTTGAAGATCTGGTCGCAGAGGTCCTTGACCATGAGCGTTACCAGTTCCTCCTGCACGGCGTTCAGACTCTGTGTGGTCTCGTAGCTCTGCGAGGCAGTAAACTGCTGCTCAAAATCTTCGTTGTGGTTCTTGTTATTCGTAAATCGTACGTTCACAGTCATGGTGAGCTCGGTCATAGCCGAATAGCCCTCGGCGCTCACGCTCTTGTTACGCTGTTCGTAGCGTATAATCTCACCCTCAATCTTCAGGTCGCCATTACGTTTCACCTGCTCCAAACGGGTGTGGTTAGCAAACTGATCCTTGAGCTGATTGTTGAACATCGGGCCCATAGGTCCCCACACATAGCTACTGCGGATGGGGAACTCGGCAATGGTGATGGTCTTGGTCTGCGAATAGTCGATGCTGGCACCGTTGAACTTATAGCTCACGGAGCAGCTTGTTACAACTGCGATGGCAGCAACAAACACGATTATTTTTATCTTATTGATCCAAGCCATACTGTTTCAATCTGCGATAAAGGGTTCTATCACTAATACCCAGTTCCTGGGCGGCTTTCTTACGATTACCATGGTTGCGCTCCAAGGCCTTCTCAAGCATCTGCTTACCCATGTCGTTGAGGTTCAGACTCTCGAATTCCTTCTCGGGCTCGATATACTCCTCGGCGATGGCATCCTCTACAGAAGCCACGGGTGCTGGATGCTGGGTGATTGGTGTTGGGAATGTGGTGGCTGGCATATGCTCAACCTGAGGTGCAACAGGCGATGCTGTCTGCACATCGTCGAGCTGCTTTTTCAGCGCACTCATCTCGCGACGCATGTCGTTCACGTTACCACGAAGCTCGAACAGGATCTTATACAGAATCTCGCGTTCGTTCTCAAAGCTGTGATCGCCACTACCCTCGCGATGGATGGGGGCCAGCTGTGTGGTTTCGTGATCCTGAGGGATGAACTGACTGAGCACCTGGGCGGTGATGGTACGTTCGGGCGAGAGCACACTGATCTGCTCGGTGATATTCTTCAGCTGACGAACATTGCCTGGCCACTTATAGTGCAACAGTATCTGCTTGGCACCCTCGTCGAGTACCACGCGGTCCATCTTATATTTCTCGGCCATCTGCAAAGCAAACAAACGGAACAACAGGATGATATCCTCGCCACGCTCACGAAGAGGGGGCATCTGGATGGGTATCGAGTTGAGGCGATAGTAGAGGTCTTCGCGGAAGCGACCCTCACTGATAGCCTGACGGATATTCACATTGGTAGCAGCTACAATACGCACATCGGTTTTACGAATCTCGGTGCCTCCCACAGGGATATACTCACCTGTTTCGAGCACACGCAGCAATCGAGCCTGAGTGGCCAGAGGCAGTTCGCCTACCTCGTCGAGGAAGAGCGTACCCTTGTTGGCCACGCCAAAGTAACCTGGCGAATCGTTGATGGCACCCGTGTACGAACCCTTTACGTGTCCAAAGAGTTCAGAGTCGATGGTACCCTCGGGGATAGAGCCACAGTTAATGGCAAAATACTTTTCGCGTCGGCGTGGCGAGTTGTCGTGAATCACCCTTGGGATGATTTCCTTACCCACTCCACTCTCGCCTACGATAAGTACACTGAGGTCGGTGGGCGCAACCTGCAAGGCTACGTCGAGCACGTGGTTCAATGCGTCGCAATTGCCAACGATATTGTACCGCTGTTTGATGTTTTGAAGTTCGGAAGTCTTCATTGAGCTGACAAAATTACATATTTTTTCTGAAACATCTGCAATTTTGGCAGATTTTTAACGCTTATTACTTATCTTTCTTATCCAACTTGATTAAAAGCAGACCGATAGCCGTCCATATCAGTTCGCGCAGGCGCACCAGCAGGGCTACGAAAATACCTGCATTAGCCGTCATGCTCAAGCCCTCGGTACTCATCAGGAAGCCACCTTCGCGACCACCCAACTGCAGGGGCATGAAAAACAGCATATTGGCAAACAGCGTGGTGAAAGCGTAGATCAGGATACACTGTGGAATGGTTACCCCAGGCATGATTACCAGTAGGATAAAATAGATTTCGAACGTAGAGGCCAAACGGCACAGCAACTCGAGCACCACAGCCAGCTTAAACGTACGCGGGTTCTGGTTGTGCAGGGCAGCAATCTGCTGATCCACCTCGGCCAGTTTCTCACGGTTGCGCTCGATAAAGGGACCTGCCCACTTCTTGACCATGGGGAAATGACTCAGGATGGTCATACCCGTCATGGCGATGCCTCGCTTATAGCCACGCAGGAAGAACCAGATGGCCAACGAAGCCACACCTGCAATGATTGGCAGCAGGATGTAGGTCAGCGGCGTCATCTTCTGCGTGATAATATAAAGAGGTACGCTGAGCAACCAGAACCAGAAGTGACTATAGATATGCGTCATGACATAGAGTATGACTGACGATGAGGCACGCTGGGTGCCCACCTTGGGCGACAGCGACATGATGCGGTAGGGCTCGCCACCCATCAGTCCACCTGGGGTGGCATAATTCAAGGCAAAGGCCGAGATGGTGATCTTATAGAGCCACCAGAAGCCCACCTTGCACTTGCGGCACACACCCTGCTCATTACCGATGGTATTGATAATGAGATACCACGAGGCGGTGTTCATCATATACAGGAATGCCCAGAGCACCAGCACACCTACGAACCAGTAGCCCGCATGCTGTATGCCCTTCCAAGCCTGACGGAAGTCGAGCTGCGAGGCCATGATAATCAGTACCAATAATCCGAACAGGAAGAATCCGTTCTGATATTTTTTATTCATTTGTCTAGTTTCTTGTGAATTCATTTAAAGATATCCTTAGCACGAGGCATCTGGAAACGTGCCTTGTCGCCATCCTCACGCTTCTCGTGATACAGCTTTGGCAGCGGATTAGCCAATGGCTCATCGTACTCGGCACGATGGCGGAACATATCTACAGCCGTATAGATGGCATGGCGCAACGAGGTGGCATCGGCAATACCCTTACCGGCTATCTCGAACTCAGGACCGTGAACGGCAGTGGTGCAGATGGCCGTCATGCCAGCCTTCAGCTTAACGCCATACTCGGTGGCCAGCGCATTGAATGGCAGTGTGCCCTGATCGTCGTACATGGCCAGCACACCATCAAACTGCTCGTACTGGTTGTTGGCAAAGAACTCCTCGGCCGCATAAGGACCAAAGGCCATCATGTTCTGCTTCTCCAGTTCGGCAATGGCAGGAGCGATGATCTGCTCCTCCTCGATGCCTGGCTGTGGATTCAGTGCCAGCACGGCGATACGGGGATTGTTTACACGGAAATCACGCTTCAGACTCTTGAAGAAGATGGTGCCCTTCTCAACGATTTTCTCAACACTGATGCTCTGAGCCACCTCCTTGATAGGCAGATGGTTGGTAAGCAAGCCGATACGGATACGCTCGCTGAGCATGATGGTGAGCGGCTTTTCGTCGCGGTTGGGATTGGCATTTGGCACCACAGGGCCAAGCACCAGCACATCAAACAGGTGCTTCTGCATATCCTCTTTGACGCGCTGCATCACAGCCTTGGCAGCCTTATCCGACTCGTCGGTGGGCTGTCCGAACTCCACCTTCACCTCCTCGTCGTAGGCAGCCAGCAGGTTCACACGCCCGTCCTTGGCCTCGGCAGCGTCGTTAATAATGCTATACTGGGTTTCTATCTCCATAGCCTTACGATGGAAGGCTGCGGCTTTAGGCGAACCATAGATAACAGGGGTGCACATATCCAGCATCATGGGGTCTTCGAAAGCACGAAGAATCACCTCATAACCAATGCCGTTGGTGTCGCCATGCGTGATGGCCACGCGAATTTTCTTATCCATTTTCTTGTTGTTTTTTGGCGGTTGATAACAGGCCGCAAGCGGCAAAAATATCTTGTCCACGACTGGCGCGGATGGTGGTAAACACACCGTGGGCGGTGAGATAATCGCGCAGGGCTTCCATGCGCTTCTCGTCGGCACCAGGCAAATCCACACCAGGTATCTCGTGGAATCGAATCAAGTTCACACGACAGTCCAATCCACGCACCAGCTTCACAATCTCGCGGGCATGCATGGTGGTGTCGTTCAGTCCGGCAAAGCAGATGTACTCGAACGAACAACGGCGCTGGTGCGAGAAGTCGTACTGCTTCAGCAGATCGACCACCTCGGTAATCGACATCTGCTTCTCGGCAGGCATCAGCATCTGGCGCTGTTCGGGCAATGGCGAGTGCATGGATATTGCCACGTGACACTCGCTCTCGTCGAGGAAACGCTTCAGCTTGTTCTTCACGCCCACACTTGATACGGTGATGCGGCGCGGACTCCAGGCATAGCCCCAATCGGCAGTCAGCACCTGGGTGGCCTGCAGGATAGCATCGAGGTTATCCATGGGCTCGCCCTGACCCATAAACACAATATTGGTGAGTGTGTCGCGCTCGGGCAGCGCATATATCTGGTTCAGGATGTCAGCAGCCGTCAGACTGCCCTCGAAACCCTGTTTACCAGTCTGACAGAACAAGCAATTCATTTTACAACCCACCTGGCACGATACACACAGCGTGGCACGATCATGATCGGGAATATATACCGTCTCTACAAACTTACCACTACGGGTTGGGAACAGATATTTGATGGTTCCATCCACCGAACGCTGACAGTCGATGGGCGCCATATAGCCCACCTCGTACTGTTCGGACAGTTTTTCACGGTTTGCCTTCGACAGGTTGGTCATATCGGCAATGCTACCAACATGCTGCTGGTAGAGCCACTTGGCAATCTGTGCAGCCGTAAACTTGGGCATTCCCAGTTCGGTTACCACCTGCTGCAATTCGCCAGGCTGCATGCCTAATAATACCTTCTTTTCGTCGTACATCTTTACTTTTTGGGTGCAAAGGTAGAAAATTTTCTTGAATTATTTGGTTTTCTCGGAAAATATTACGAATTTTGCGCTTTATAAATCACTAATTACACGTAATGAGAGAAAAAATTGACTGTTTTTTGCCTTGCAATGACCTTGAGACAGCACGCCAATTGGTAGCGCAAATCAAGGGTAGCAAGACTATTCAACATATCTGTTTGCTGGTAAACCAACCCCTTGGGGCCACCGACGAGGCCCTGGGCGATTGCGAGCAAATAGTAGTTAACGACCTGACAAGCAGCACCACCCTACAGGCTATTTCAGAACACGCCAAGGCCGATTACGCCCTGTTGCAGATTCGTCCACGACAGATACAGATGCCTAAGGGCACACTCGATCGCATGCTGCGTATCGCATCTGATTCGGATGCTGCCATGATCTATGCCGACCACAACGACCTGATTGATGGCAAGCTGCAGCCACACCCTGTTATCGACTATCAGATAGGTAGTATCCGCGACGATTTTGATCTGGGCTCGCTCATCCTGGTTAAAACCAGTTTGCTGCACTGCTTTACCATGCAGTGCAACGAGCATCCCTACCAGTATGCCGCTGTTTATGCCCTGCGCCTGTTCCTGAGTCGTAAGGGTCGCATCTTCCACATTAACGAGAAGCTTTATACCGAGCAGGAGACCGACACCCGTGCCTCGGGCGAGAAGCAGTTCGACTATGTGAACCCACGCAATCGCGAAGTGCAGATTGAGATGGAACATGCAGCTACCGCCCACCTGGCTGCCATCGGCGCCAAGATCGACCCTACGTTCTATCGTCGTCCCGACTTCAATGAGCAGGAGTTTGATGTAGAGGCATCGGTGGTGATTCCTGTTTACAATCGCGAGAAAACCATCTGCGATGCCGTGAACAGCGCCCTGAGTCAGAAAACCAAGTTTAAGTATAATGTGATTGTGGTTGACAACCACTCTACCGATAAGACGACCGAATTGCTGCGTGGTTTCCACGACGAGCGACTCATCCATATCATCCCCGAGCGTAACGACCTGGGTATTGGAGGCTGCTGGAACACGGCTATCCACGACGACCGTTGCGGACGTTTTGCCGTGCAGCTGGATAGCGACGACCTGTACTCGTCGCCCAAAACCCTGCAGCAGATTGTAGATACCTTCTACAAGCAGAATGCCGCCATGGTGATTGGTTCGTATCGCATGTGCGACTTCGACCTGAACACCCTGCCACCAGGACTGATCGACCACGCCGAGTGGACGGATGAGAACGGTGCCAACAATGCGCTGCGTATCAATGGTCTGGGTGCGCCACGCGCCTTCTTTACCCCACTGCTGCGCCAGGTAGGATTCCCTAACACCTCGTATGGCGAGGATTATGCGTTGGGCCTGATTTTCTCGCGCCACTACCGTATCGGCCGTATCTTCAGCGAACTTTATCTCTGTCGCCGCTGGGGTGGCAACAGCGATGCTGCCCTCTCTATCGAAAAGGTAAATGCCAACAACCTGTATAAGGACCAGTTGCGCTCGTTAGAGATTATGGCGCGCCAGCAGATGCTGCAGGGCAAGCAGGAAATGCTGAACGACTCGCCATTGATGCGATTCTTCAATCGCCAGCTTGAGAAGTGGGACGATGCCCGCAGGCGCTATCACGACCTGCGCAATGTGAAGACCCGAGAGTTGTCGGTAGGCACCTCGACTATGAAGGTGCAGTATAACCCTGCCCGTATCGTATCTACAGGTGCAAAGATCGACAAGCAGACACTGGCCGAGCGCCCCTGTTTCCTGTGCGAGCAGAATCGCCCCAAGGAGCAGGTCAAGAAATCTATCGACGGACAGTTCGACCTGCTGGTCAACCCCTTCCCCATCCTGCCCATCCACTTTACCATCCCATCGGTTAAGCACGAGCCACAGCTGATTCGTAATGCCTATGGCGAGATTCATAAGCTGCTGACCGAGTACCCACAGATGATGGTATTCTATAACGGACCTAAGTGCGGTGCTTCGGCTCCCGATCACGCCCACTTCCAGGGTGGTACATCGGGCGTGTTACCCCTGCAGATGGCCTGGGGCCGATTGTCGCGCAGTTTGAAGCCCATCCTGAATCTGAATAACGAGGAGGGCATCTCGCTCATCGAGGAGTATCCCTGCCCAGCCTTGCTCATCCACAGCAAAACGCAGTATGGCGACGAACAGCTGTTCCGTCGTTTGTACGAGTCGCTGCCCATTAAGGAGGGCGAGCCCGAGCCTATGCTCAACATCGTCAGCTGGCGACACGATACCGACTACTATTCGGTAGTATTCCCACGCGAAAAGCATCGTCCCGACTGCTATTACAAGGAAGGCTGCGAGCAGTATATCATTTCGCCAGGCGCCCTGGATATGGCAGGTTTCATTGTTACCCCACGTAAGGAGGATTTCGATCGCCTTACCCCCGAGATAGCCCTGGGTATCTTGAACGAGGTATCGCTGCCGGCCGACCAGCTCCAGCAGGTGATCAATAAGCTGCAAGCCACCCAAAATTCAATGGTCAATGGTCAATGTTCAATGAAAAAGGAGCCAAACGTTACCGTGGGTATCGTCAGTGGCGAAAAGATATCGTTCAGCCTTAACAAGCCTTACATGGCCAAGGGCGAGGTGATTACCGGCGACCAGGTAGTTGAGTTCAGCGATGGCGGTATCCTGTGGCGTGGCAACCAGTATCGTAACCTCACGTTCACCCCACAAACCGACGATGCCTCGTTCTCGCTCAACGATGTAACTATTGGCGTTAACTTCCACTGGGAGCGCAAGGAAACACAGACCTTCGAGGGCACCCTGCGCATTGTGGTCGAGGCCGATAAGATTGTGGCCATCAACGAGTTGCCCGTAGAGAAATACCTTACCAGCGTGATTTCGAGCGAGATGAGCAGCACCTCGAGTGTAGAGTTCCTCAAGGCCCACGCTGTTATCTCGCGTTCATGGCTGTTGGCACAGATTGAGAAGCGCAAGCAGCACGAGAGCGGTGGCGACAACTTCTTCTCGTTCACCAAGAGCGATCAGGAGTTTATCCGCTGGTACGATCGCGAAGATCATACTATTTTTGATGTGTGTGCCGACGACCACTGCCAGCGCTATCAGGGCATTACCCGCGCCAACAACACCCATGTTGAGGAGGCTATCAGCCAGACTCGCGGACAGGTGCTGATGTATGGCGATGAGATTTGTGATGCCCGTTTCTCAAAGTGCTGCGGAGGCGAGACCGAGGAGTTCCAGTACTGCTGGGAGAACACCCCCAAGCCCTATCTGGTATCGTTCCACGATCCTTACTGTAACACCAACGATAAGCACATCCTCTCGCAGGTGCTCAACGATTTCGATCAGGAAACCCCCGATTTCTATCGTTGGACGGTAAGCTACACCCAGCAGGAACTGTCGGAGTTGGTAAACCGCAAGCTAAAGGACGACTTTGGTACTATTACCGACCTTATCCCCGTTGAGCGTGGCAAGAGCGGTCGTATCTGGAAACTCAAGATTGTAGGTACCAAGAAAACCCTCACCATCGGTAAGGAGTTGGAGATCCGCCGTGCCCTCAGCGAAAGCCACCTCTACTCATCAGCCTTTGATGTAGAGAAGGATGGTGATAAATTCATCTTACACGGCAAGGGCTGGGGCCACGGTGTTGGTCTGTGCCAGATAGGTGCCGCTGTAATGGGCGAGCAAGGCCACCCCTACGATGATATCCTACTGTTCTACTATCGCGGTGCCCAAATCAAGCGCCTCTACGATTAATGTTCAATGGTCAATGTTCAATGTTCAATGAAAAATGAAAAATAAGAATCCTTGGGCCTGGGTGCCCACCTTATATTTCGCAGAGGGCGTTCCCTACGTAGCAGTGATGACCATCTCGGTTATCATCTACAAGCGCCTTGGTTTGTCGAATACCGACATCACCCTGTACACCTCGTGGCTCTATCTGCCTTGGGTTATCAAGCCCCTTTGGAGCCCGTTTGTTGATATGCTACGCACCAAGCGTTGGTGGATACTGGCCATGCAGGTGCTGATAGCTGCCGCCTTGGCAGGTGTGGCATTCACCATCCCCGGTCCGCTGTGGCTGCAAGGCTCGCTCAGCTTCTTCTGGCTGTTGGCTTTTAGCAGCGCCACCCACGATATTGCTGCCGATGGTTTTTACATGCTGGGACTTGAGCAACACGAGCAGGCCTATTTTGTGGGCATTCGTTCCACGTTCTATCGTATAGCCACCATTTTCTCGTCGGGCTTACTTGTAGGTTTGGCAGGTGTGCTGCAGGTGCTCACCCGTAGCATCAGCTATGCCTGGAGCCTGGTGTTCTATCTCATTGCCGGCTTGTTCATCGCCCTGTGGCTCTACCACAGCTGGGCACTGCCCCGCCCCACCGAGGATGCCCATCGTGTACAGAAGACCGCTGCCGATATCATCAGCGAGTTTTGGAACACCCTGGTAACCTTCTTCCAGAAACCACAGGTATGGGTAGGCATCTGCTTCATGCTGTTCTACCGTATGCCAGAGGGACTGCTGGCCAAGGTATCGGCCCTGTTCCTGGTGGACAAGATGGCCAATGGCGGACTGGGCCTGAGCGATGTAGAGTTTGGTATGGTACAAGGCACCGTAGGTGTTATCGGTCTTACCTTGGGTGGTATCCTGGGCGGTATTGCTGCCAGTCGCGATGGTCTTAAGCGTTGGCTCTGGCCGATGGTGATGGCCATCACCATCCCCGATCTGGTTTACGTGTATCTCTCGTGCGCCCTGCCATCCAGTCTGCTCGTCATTAATATCTGTATTTTCTTAGAGCAGTTTGGTTATGGTTTTGGTTTCTCGGCCTATATGCTATACCTTATCTATTATAGTCAGGGCGAGCACAAAACGGCCCACTATGCGCTGTGTACCGCTTTCATGGCCCTGTCGATGATGATACCAGGCTTGTTTGCCGGCGCCCTGCAGGAGGCTGTAGGTTATCGAGCCTTCTTCGTAATAGTGGTCGTCTGCTGCGTGATGACCTACATCGTAGCCAGTCTGCTACAGATTGACCCTGACTTCGGAAAAAAGAAAAAAGAGAACGCCTAAGCGCTCTCTTTTTTTATATCCCGGCTCCATCCTGAAAAGCCACATCCACAGCTTTACTCTGCTGGATGCGCGAGTAAGGCGGCACGCTGTGAGTTACCCAGATGTTACCACCTATCACCGAATGATGGCCGATGGTGATACGTCCAAGGATCGAGGCATTCGAATATACCGTTACGTTGTCCTCCAGTATCGGGTGGCGAGGTATGTTCAGCATGTTTCCGTTCTCGTCGTACTTAAAACTCTTGGCACCCAGTGTTACACCCTGATACAGCGTTACGTGGTTGCCAATGATGGCTGTTTCGCCGATAACCACACCCGTACCATGGTCGATGGCAAAGTACTCGCCAATCGTGGCGCCTGGGTGAATGTCGATACCCGTTTTGCTGTGTGCCTGCTCGGTAATGATACGTGGGATGACAGGCACCTGCAGCTCGTGCAACTTATGTGCTATGCGATAGTGCGTCATCGTGTTCATCGATGGGTAGCAGAATATCACCTCGCCAAAGTTAGGTGCAGCAGGGTCGTTATCAAACATCGCCTGTATGTCGGTATAAAGCAGACGTTTAATCTCGGGCAGCGCATCAATAAATGCCAGTGTCTTCTCCTCGGCTATGCCATATACCTCGGCTTTGGTGCTGTTAGCCTCACAGTCCTCACAGAACTGCAGTCCGTGGGCAATCTGCTTGGTGAGCAGTGTTGTCAACTCCTCCATCCACACACCTATATGATAGGCGCGGATAGCCTCATCGGGCTGTCGCTTTTCAAAATAATCAGGAAAGATAATGCTCTTTACCAACGTTACGATACGCTTCACCTGCTCTACCGATGGCAGCGGTGCCACCGTGGCTGGCATCATACCCAGCTCTCTTTCCGATTGCTTCGACAGCAGCGCCACATTCCTGCGCAATGTCTCGTTTATCTTTGTCTTGTCCATACTATATATAAATATAATTATTTATGGTTTGCGGTGTAATCAAGGGCGGCGCCGATGGCGGTGCAGTACTGTGAGTACTTGGGGATGTGGAAACGGATGTTGTAAAGCGTTTCCAGGGCGGGGAACACCTCTTTACACTGGGGAAGCAGTGAGAGGTTGCCGATGAGCACAAAATCGCGTATATCGCTGCCAATAGAGGCGAGCCAGGCGGCTGAACCTATCGACTGCAGTACCATGTGAATCAAGCCTGCTGCAATATCCTCCTTTGACGCATCGCTCTGGGCGTTGGCAAAGTTACTGGCCGTGGTGTCCATCGTAAGTCCTGGCACAGGAATGGCACTGATATCGCCAATAGTCAAGTCGATATTACGAATATTGCCGTGCTTGGCCATGGTGGCCACCTGCTTGATATCGCTGGTGTTAAGCATAATGCGGGCTAAGCCTGCCAAGGTTCCACCACCCACACCAATACCGCCTATATGACGCATATCGTTGCCATCGCAGCGCACAAACGAGGTACCTGTACCCATTGACACCACAATGGTATGATCGAGCTTCGACTCGAAACGGGCACCCAGGCCATCGGCAACGAACTCCTGACTCTTGGCCGTGGGCAAGCCGTAGATGGGCTGATCGATATAAGCAGCACCTACGCCTGTGAGCATGACCTGATCGACATCCTGCAGATTGATATCATTATCGTGCAGATACTTGCCAAAGGCACCAAAAAGTGACGTGATAGGATCGGCAGCGGTGATACTGATTGGAGCTGACACCTTGCCATTCTTGATTCCAACAATCTTTGTAGTTGAAATACCAACATCGATACCAATTACAATTCCCATATTACATTGAAGATTGAAAATTGAACATTGACCATTAAATACGAAAAAACCCGGCTGCATTACTGCAAGACCGGGCTAATGAAAGGAGGAGTGGTACCTCCAGGAATCGAACCGGGGACACACGGATTTTCAGTCCGATGCTCTACCAACTGAGCTAAGGCACCAACATTTCAAATTCGTTTTGCAAACATCCTTTCGTTGTTTTGCGGGTGCAAAGGTACGACTATTTTTTGAACCCGCCAAACTTTTAAACACCTTTTAACAAATAAATTTGCTAAGATAACGGGTTCCAGCCTTGCGCTTTTAACGCAAACTCCTGATTATCACGGGTTACGAGAATTTGACCGAATTTTGCGTCGGTAATGTGACCAATGAGCTTAATGCCATCAATCTGCTGAATCTTCTCGTGATCGCCGATGGGCACGGTGAACAATAATTCGTAATCCTCGCCACCATTCATGGCGCAAGTAGTAACGTTCATGTTCATCTCTTCGGCCATAACGGCTGTCTGATAGTCGATAGGAATATTCTTTTCGTAGATACGGCAGCCTACCCCACTCTGCTTGCAGATGTGCATGAGCTCGCTTGAGAGGCCATCGCTGATATCCATCATAGCGGTAGGACGGATGCCTGCCTCGCGCAGCTTCTGGATGATATCGCCACGAGCCTCGGTCTGCAACTGGCGCTGCAACAGATACTCCTTACCGCTGAAATCGGGCTGGAAGTGCGACAGCTCTTCGAGAGCGCGCTTATCATTCTTTTTACGTGCCTCCTCTACCTGCTGGTAGTAAACGCTCTTTTCGCGCTCAAGGAGCTGCAGGCCCATATAGGCTGCGCCCAAATCGCCACTGACACACACCAGGTCGGTGTCCTTAGCGCCGTTGCGGTACACAATGTCCTCCTTGGCAGCCTCGCCAATACAGGTGATGCTGATGGCCATGCCGGTATACGACGAGGTGGTGTCGCCACCTACCACATCTACATTCCACTTTTCGCAAGCCAGGCGCAGACCGCTGTAGAACTCTTCGATATCCTCGACACTGAAACGCTTGCTGATGGCAAGCGAGACGGTGAGCTGACGGGGTGTGCCATTCATGGCGAAGATATCGCTGATGTTCACCATGGCCGACTTGTAGCCCAGGTGCTTGAGGTCGATATAAGTAAGGTCGAAGTGTACGCCCTCCATCAGCATATCGGTGGTAACGAGAACCTGCTTATCGGGGTAGCTGAGTACGGCGCAATCATCGCCAATACCTTTTACGGTGCTGGCGTTCTTGATTTCAATATCTTTTGTTAAACGGTCGATGAGACCGAATTCTCCTAATTTTGCTATTTCCATCCTTCAGTTGGGTGATCGGTATTAAACTTATCTTGGTTGTGAGCCTGGATACGCTCGGCTCGGATAATCATCTCGCGCATAATGGCAGTCATCTTAGGCTGTGCCATGTTGGCAGCCTCCTGCACCTCCTCGTGACTAACCTCGACAGGCACATCGAAGCCACCCAGGTCGGTGATGACCGAGATACCAAAGGTTTTAATGCCACAGTGGTGAGCCACAATCACCTCGGGTACGGTACTCATACCTACGGCGTCGCCACCAAAAATGCGATACATCTTATATTCGGCAGGGGTCTCGAAGGTAGGGCCCTGAACGCCTACATACACACCATGCTGCACGGGGATATCCAGATCCTTGGCGATACTGTCGGCCTCGGCAATGAGGTTGTGATCGTAGGTCTCGTGCATATCCGGGAATCGGGGACCTGTGGGGAAGTTCTTACCACGCAGCGGATGCTCGGGGAAGAGGTTGATATGATCGGTGATAATCATCAGGTCGCCAATCTTAAACTGGGGGTTCATACCGCCTGCTGCGTTTGACACATACAGGGTGGTGATGCCCAGCTCGTACATGACGCGAACGGGGAAGGTGACATCCTTCATAGAGTAGCCCTCGTAGAAGTGGAAACGGCCCTGCATGGCCATGATGTCAACACCGCCTAACTTACCAAAGATGAGCTTACCCTTGTGACCCTCGACGGTTGACACAGGGAAATTGGGAATATCTTGATAAGGAAACTCGTAAGTATCAGTTATTTCTGAAGCTAATTGTCCGAGGCCTGTCCCCAGTACTATCGCTGTTTTGGGACTTGTGGTCATCCTTTCTTTTAACCAGGATGCTGTTTCTTGAATTTTTGTATACATATCCTATTATTTTTTGATTAAACTCTTTCTGCTGGCCTTGCATGATAGCAATACGCAGCGGTAACGCATAAAGATGGCGCTTCACGTCGTCGGTAAGTCCATCAACCACCATCAGGCGCGTGGCATCCTTCTCGGTGGTGAGCACCAGTCGCGGTTCGGGCAGCTGGGCAAAGGCCTCGTTGATGGCCTGGATATCCTTACGTTTAAAGTCGTGATGATCGCCAAAGGTGAGAGGGGTAATCTGCGAGTGATACTGCTGCAGATCGTGCATCAACTGCTCGGGCGAGGCAATGCCTGTGAGGAGCAGAATATTTTTGCCTGCGAGCGCCTCTAAACTATCTACAGGAGCCATATTGGGCTCGTTGGTAAACACGGGGCGCGGGGCATCGTACTCTAAGGTTGAGAAGAACAGCTGCTGATAGGGATACAGATTCATAGCCTTGGTGATGACACGGAATTCCATGGGTTTGAGATCCTTGGGACACTTGGTGATAATCACGATATCGGCCCTATCCTTGGCCTTGACGGGTTCGCGCAAACGACCTGCAGGCAGCAGGCGATCGTAGATAACCAGGCGATGGTAGTCAACCAGCAGGATATTGATGCCGGGCTTGACATAACGGTGCTGGAAAGCATCGTCGAGCAGTACCACATCGATATCCAGCCCGCTCTCGTCGGCAGTGAGCTTGCTGATACCACGGGTGCGCTTGCGATCGACAGCCACAGTGATATCGGGGAACTTCTGTTTCATCTGGAATGGCTCGTCGCCAATCATGGGCATGGGGGTATCCTTATCGGAGAGCACAAACCCGCTGCTTTTACGCTTGTAGCCACGACTGAGCACAGCTACGTTATGTTTACCCTTAAGCAACCGGATGAGATACTCAACATGTGGGGTTTTTCCTGTGCCCCCCACAGTGATATTGCCCACAGAGATAACGGGGGTACTGAAGGAACGGCTCTTCAAGATGCCCATCTCGAACAGCAGATTCCTGATACCCACGCCCAGACCATAGAACCAAGCCAGGCCCAGCAGCTTATTATTGATTTTGATGAAATCGCCTTCCAAAACTATTTTTCTTTTTTACTTCACACGGATGTCGTCGAGCATACGTGCCTGCATACGACTATTGTTCTTGAGATCGTTGCGAATCTGCATGAGTGGCAGATAGGCATCGCCCAACAGCTCGCGGATCTGACCATCTAGGTAAGAACCCTTGCTTTCCTTGCTCATGAGCTTCTCGAACCAACCAGGCTCGGCAGGATAAGTGGCGGTGTGATACTCCTTGAGCTTAGCCAGCTCGGCTGCCTTCTTAACAGCATCGTCGAGGCTACCCAGCTTATCAACCAGCTTGATGCCAAGCGCATCGCTGGCCAACCATACACGTCCCTGAGCTATCTCGTTAACCTGCTCGGGCTTAAGACCACGACCCTCGGCTACGACATTCAGGAAGTCCTGATAACCGCGATTGATGTAGTTCTGCATCTGACGCATAATCTCCTGAGTATCCTTACCTGCTACCAACTCGGTTTCGTAACCGGCAAACTGGTGGGTCTTCACACCATCGAAGGTAACGCCTAACTTATCGGTAACCAGGCCGCTGAAATTAGGAATCAAGCCGAAGATACCAATGCTACCAGTGATAGTGGTAGGTTCAGCAAAGATATAGTTGGCGGGTGAGCTAATCCAGTAACCACCAGAGGCTGCGGCACCACCCATAGATACTACAACGGGTTTCTTGGCCTTGATGAGCTTAACGGCATGGCGGATATACTCGGAAGCCACAGCACTACCACCACCTGAGTTAACACGGAACACAACAGCCTTCACATCATCGTCGTCGGCCAGCTTGCGCAGGTCGTCGGCTACGGTCTTGCCTACAATGCAATGACCACCGCCATCGAGCATGTTCATGGCCTCGCTATCTACAATGCTACCATAGGCATAGTAAACAGCAATCTTCTCGCCATTCTCCTTCTGTGCACTCTTGACGTTGAGCATGTCGCTCAAGGTGAGCTGGTTAATCTCATCGTCCTTACCCAACTTGAGGCGGGTCTTAATCTCGGCCTTCATCTCCTCGGGGAAGAGCACCTTATCAACGAGCTTGCTCTTGATGAGCTGCTCGGCAGGTGTGAATGCCAGCAGGCTATCGTTAACCAGTTTGTCGAGCTCGTCGGCCTTTACCTTGCGGCCCTCGGCCATCTCCTTGAGCCAGTATTTCCAGATACCACCCAGGTAAGCCTGGCGCTGCTCGCGATCGTAATCGCTCATGCCAGTGAGGGTGTTGCTCTCGACATAGCTCTTATATTTTCCAACCTTGGCCACCTGGTACTTGATGCCAAGCTTATCGTACAATCCCTTATAATACTCGCTCTTACCACCCAGACCACGCAGATCGACCGAGCCCTGACCATTGAGATAGATCTTATCGGCAACGGTGGCTACATAATACGAAGCCTGCGAATAATTATTGGCATAAGCTACAATCCACTTGCCACTGGTCTTAAAGTCCTTGAGTGCATCGCGCAACTGCTGGGCTGTGGCAGGACTATCGAAACCAGCCGAACCACCCTGGATATAGATACCCTTGATATCATCGTTGTCCTTAGCCTTGCGGATGCTGGCAATGAGATCGTCGAGGCCCATAGAGCCTGTATCGCCCAAGCCTAAGAAATCGTCGAACGGTGTACCCTCTTCGGAACGCTCGTTGACAGAACCACTGAGTTTAAGCACAAACACAGAGTTTTCCTTTACCTTAGTTGCAGCCGAATCGCTGGCAACCATGCCTACCAAAGAAATAACGAAGAACAGTCCGGTAATCAGACTGAGGATAACAATACCACAGATAGTGGCCAGTGTCATTTTCAGGAATTGCTTCATAAAATGTCTTTTATTGGTTACGTAACAGTTTGCAAAGATAGCAACTTTTTTGCATACGGCCAACAAATAAACGAAAAATAACACAAAAAACCGGCTGTCATCACGACACCCGGTTCTCGAAAAACAAACTACTTAAAAACTAATCTACTAAAACAAATCAAAAAAATTATTATTTGCGGTTGCAAAATTAGCGTGTTTTTATGTAACCCGCAAAAGTTTTTGGATTAAAAACCGCATTTTTTGGCTAAAATAACTAAAAAAGAGGATGGATTGCAGAATCCATCCCCTAATTTGTTATGCTAAGTTTACAAAATTACATCATGCCACCCATGCCTGGGGCACCAGCCATTGGCATAGCGGGTTCCTTCTCGGGTTTGTCGCAAATAATGCACTCGGTTGTCAGGAACATACCGGCGATTGAAGCGGCATTCTCGAGTGCAACACGAGCCACCTTAGCAGGATCGATAACTCCTGCCTCGCGCAGATCCTCGTACTTGTCGAGACGGGCATTGTAACCGAAGTCGCCCTTACCCTCGCGAACCTTCTGAACTACTACGGCACCCTCGCCACCAGCGTTGGTAACAATCTGGCGCAGAGGCTCCTCGATAGCACGGCAGATGATGTTGATACCTGTCTGCTCGTCGGCATTGTCGCCCTTCACGTTCTTCAGAGCCTCCTGAGCGCGGATGTAGGTTGTACCACCACCAGCTACAACACCTTCCTCGATGGCAGCACGGGTAGCGCAGAGCGCATCATCAACGCGATCCTTCTTCTCCTTCATCTCAACCTCAGAGTTAGCACCTACGTAGAGTACTGCTACGCCACCAGCCAGCTTAGCCAGGCGCTCCTGCAGCTTCTCCTTGTCGTAAGATGAGGTAGTATTCTCAATCTCCTTCTTAATCTGAGCGATACGATCCTGAATGGCCTGCTTGTCGCCAGCACCGTTAACGATAGTGGTGTTATCCTTGCTTACAGTTACCTTATCGCAAGTACCCAGCATCTCGAGTGTAGCCTGCTCAAGTTTCAAGCCCTTCTCCTCGCTGATAACTACGCCACCAGTAAGTGTAGCGATATCCTCGAGCATAGCCTTACGGCGATCGCCAAAACCAGGAGCCTTAACAGCACAGATCTTCAGACCACCACGCAGACGGTTTACTACCAGTGTGGTAAGAGCCTCAGAATCAACATCCTCAGCGATTACCAACAAGGGGCGTCCGCTCTCGGCAGCTGGCTGCAGAATGGGCAGGAAATCCTTGATGTTTGAAATCTTCTTATCGTAAATCAGGATGTATGGGTTCTCCATTACGCACTCCATCTTCTCGCTATCGGTGATGAAGTAAGCTGAGAGGTAACCACGATCGAACTGCATACCCTCAACAACACCAATGTGTGTGTCGCGGCTCTTGCTCTCCTCGATAGTGATGACACCATCCTTAGATACCTTACGCATAGCCTCGGCCAGCAGCTCACCAATCTCCTTATCGTTGTTGGCAGATACGGTAGCTACCTGCTCGATCTTATCGTAGTTGTCGCCAACCTGCTCAGCGCTCTTAGCAATGTGCTCAGTAACAGCCTTAACAGCCTTGTCGATACCACGCTTCAGGTCCATGGGGTTAGCACCAGCGGTAACGTTCTTCAAGCCCTCTGATACGATAGCCTGAGCCAGGATGGTAGCTGTAGTTGTACCGTCACCAGCGTCGTCGCCAGTCTTTGAAGCTACGCTCTTAACGAGCTGAGCACCTGTGTTCTCGAACTTATCCTCAAGCTCAATCTCCTTAGCTACAGATACACCATCCTTAGTGATCTGAGGAGCACCGAACTTCTTCTCGATAACCACGTTGCGACCCTTAGGACCAAGTGTTACCTTTACTGCATTTGCCAACTGGTCCACACCCTGCTTCATAGCATCGCGGGCCTCAATATTGAATTTGATATCTTTTGCCATAATGTTTCAAAATTAAAAAATTAAATAATTAAAAAATGTAACAATTGATTTTTTACATTTTATCATTTTTACATTTTTGCATTTGCGATTATTTTTCAATAATCGCCAAGACGTCGCTCTGGCGCATCATCAGATACTTGGTTCCCTCGAACTCAAGCTCTGTGCCACTATACTTACCATAGAGTACCTCGTCGCCCTCTTTCAGAATCATAACCTCATCCTTTGTGCCCTGACCTACGGCCTTGATGGTTCCGTGGAGTGGCTTCTCTTTTGCGGTGTCGGGAATGATAATACCGCCAATCTTCTCTTCTGCAGGTGCTGGCAATACCAACACACGGTCTGCTAATGGTTTGATGTTCATAATACTACTTTATTTTTTATGTTATACTTTTTTATTTCTGCCATGATTGCTGCCAAAACCGTGCCAACTACGGGTAACGGCACGGGTAATGTGACACATTGGCAGAAAAGAACACCTATTTCTTGCGGCGAGAGCCGTCGAGGCTATTAATCTTCATGGCATAGGTGGCAATCTCGATGACACCACCATACTCGCTGACGGCATAGTAGAGGAACCAGAACACCAGCATGCCTCCACCTGACAGCAGCGTGTAAGGCCAAACCTGGGTAGGAAAGGCTGCTGTAATGGCGATACTGCCCAAACCAAAAATAACGATGAGAACGCAACCTGTGATAAACGAGTGGTGCTTGCTAAGCAAACGGCGTTTGGTTTCGGGCGTCCACCAAGTGGGAGCATTACCCTCAACAGTGGTCTGCTCAATGCTGTTCTGTGTTTTATAATAATTGCTCAGGAACATATACGACAGATACACGCCATGCAGGAAGAAGATGGCAAACGGCCACTCGCTATAGGGTCTGAGTAAAGGGATAACAATTGGCAGCCAATAGGTAATGATGCCAACGCCTAAGATACAGATGTCGCGAATGGCAATCCGGCGGGTAAGATAATTAGGGCACATCAACGGGGTGTGGCTCCAGCTGAACATAACGGCACCAACGTGAAAATACGACACGCTGAGGGCCGAGGCTGCTACCGGGTTCTGAAAACGCAACGTAAGATAGCCATGAATAAAGAAACCTATGGCAAAGTTGATATAGTTGATGGCTGTAATCTTACAACTACGATGATAGATATCGTACTTACGATACTCGTAGTTATTAAACAATAGCAAGAGTGCTAACAGAAAATTTACCAGGCATGCTGCGTAAAGTACAGTTTGATATAAAACCAAATCCATAAATTTACAGTTGAATGTATAGTTAATTGAAGAATCCCCGCCACAGATTGGCGAGGATTCGAAATCATATTTAATAATGTATTATTGCATATCGTAAACCACCTGCATGAGCTGCTTACCAAGGTCGTCGGCCTGCTCCATGGTCTGGGCCTCGCTATACACGCGGATGATAGGCTCGGTGTTAGACTTGCGCAGGTGTACCCAACGATCGGGGAAGTCGATCTTTACACCGTCGATATCGTTAACCACAGCGCTGCTGTCCTTAGCAAACATCTCCTTAACCTTAACCAGGATGGCATCAACATCTGTCTCAGGGGTCAGGTCGATGCGGTTCTTGGCAATCTGATAGTCGGGGAAGGTGGCACGAAGCTCGCTCACCTTGCAACCCTTCTGGGCCAGACTCGACAGGAACAGAGCGATACCCACGAGAGCATCACGACCGTAGTGACTCTCGGGATAGATAACTCCACCGTTACCCTCGCCACCAATCACGGCACCTACCTCTTTCATCTTGGTAGTTACATTCACCTCGCCTACAGCTGCAGCGGTGTACTGGCCACCATGCTGCTCGGTAACGTCGCGCAAAGCACGGGTTGAGCTGAGGTTAGAAACGGTATTTCCTACAGTGTGGCTCAGCACATAATCGGCTACTGATACAAGTGTGTACTCCTCGCCGAACATAGTGCCATCCTCGCAGATAAAGGCCAGACGGTCGACATCGGGATCAACTACGATACCCAGGTCGAAACCACCCTGCTTCATCTTATCCATGATACCATGCAGGTTCTTCTCCAATGGCTCGGGGTTGTGGGCAAAGTCGCCTGTGCACTCGCCATTCAGAATCTCGAAATCTACACCCAGCGCCTTAAACAGGTCGGGCAGGATAATACCACCTACAGAATTGATGGTATCTACACACACACGGAACTTGCGCTTGCTGATAGCCTCGCGATCAACCAACTTCAGTGCCAGCACTGAGTCGATATGACGCTGGTTGAAGCTATCGTCGATGGTGCAAGAACCTAACTTATCAACTTCGGCATAATCAAAATCCTCGGCCTCGGCCAGACGGAGCACCTCGGCGCCATCGGCAGCTGTAAGGAATTCGCCCTCGCTATTGAGCAGCTTCAGGGCATTCCACTGACGGGGATTATGCGATGCGGTAATGATAATACCACCATCGGCACCTGCCATACGTACAGCCAACTCGGTGGTTGGTGTAGTGGCATAACCAATATCGATGACGTCGTAGCCCATACCCATCAAGGTTCCAACTACTACGTTACGAACCATCAGGCCTGAAATACGACCATCGCGACCCACCACGATCTTCTTGCCACCAATAAACTGGGCATAAGCAGTGGTAAACTTTACTATGTCTAAAGGATTAAGCGTGTCACCTGTGCGTCCGCCGATTGTACCACGGATGCCGGAAATAGATTTGATTAATGTCATAATATGTTTATAATTCTCTTAAGATTCACGTTGGAATGTGAGCTCATAATAATAGGGCGTTACATAGCTCGAAGCTGTGGCATGGCCCTGAGAATGAGGCACAATCAAGCGCACCTTGGCACACTCATCAGTAAACGACTGAGGGCGACCCACCTTAATATACGTCAGGGGAACCAACCAGCCTGAAGGTACCGACGCACTCGAATAAGCCTTATACATTAGTCCGCTCTCAAACGATGCTGTGAAAGAGCTGCCTGAACGAGATACTGATATTATATCGGGCAACGTTGCCACTGAAATACCATTATAAGACAAACGAGGATTATTGTTACAGATAGTTGCGGTATCCTGAAGGATATCATACTCGGCGAAGCGGGCCACCAGACGAGTGCTCTCGCCATCCTGCAGCTGGGTGCCACAGCCCGAGCGAACAATCTGCATATACACACCACTCTTATCGAGCTTAACATACTGGTTGCTAAGCGTATCGGTGGTGTAGCCCTGCTGGTTAAACTGATCTTCGCTAATAACAACAATCGAGCGGTCGGAAATGAACTTTGCAATGGCATTACGTTCCTTTTCCTTCTTATCGCCGTAGGTCTCATAGTCGTTACAACTGCTGAGAACAGCGGCCATGGCTATCATGATAAACAGTATCTTCTTCATCTTATATTTACAATTGACGGTGCAAAAATACGAATATTTTCGTAAACACCAACAATATTAGGCTACTTTAACTTGTTTTCATAGGCAGAAATTGCCTTTTTGGTAATTTCTATCGCCTCATCGATGGTTCCTTCTACCTTTCCACCCGATGCATTCAGGTGTCCGCCACCATTAAAGAACTCCTCGGCCATCAGGTTGCAGGGGAAGTCATCCACAGAGCGCAGACTAACCCAAACGATGTTTTTCTCGGTATCCTCGCGCAACGAGATAGACAGTTTAAGCCCCTTAATCTGCTGGGGCATGTTTACCAAACCTTCGGTATCGCCCTTGATATAGTTGAAACGCTTCAACTCGTCGCGGGTCAACGAATAGTAGGCGGCATGATACTCGGGCATATAAACCAGCTTCTCGTACATCACATAGCCCATCAGACGGATGCGATCCTCGGAGTAGTTATGATAAACATTGCGATAGATACGGTCCTTATCGATGCGCTTGGTGAGCAGCTCGCTGATAATCTGGAAGATCTCGGGACGGGTGCTGTTGAAGGTAAAGCCACCAGTATCGGTCATCATTCCGCAATATACGGGCACAGCAAAGGCCTTATCGAGCTGGGCAAAAGCGCCCATCTGCCATACGATGCGGAACACCAATTCGCAAGTGCTCGAAGCCTCGGGCTGCGACACTACCAAGTCGGCAGGTACATCGGGGTTCAGGTGGTGATCGATGAGCACCTTCTTGGCCTTGCTGCTTACCAGGGCCTGTCCCATCTCATCGACACGACTTGGGGTATTGAAGTCGAGACAGAATACCAGGTCGGCAATCTTAAACAGCATATCGCACTTTTCGCGATGCTTATCGTAACGCACAATCTTATCAGTATTGGGCAACCACATCAGGAAGTCGGGATACTGATCGGGCACAATCACGGTAACATCCTTTCCGCGCAGGCGCATATACTCGGCCCATCCTAACGACGAGCCGATAGCATCGCCATCAGGACTCTTGTGGCAAACCACAAGTACCGTATTTGCATCAGAAATCAGCTGGTCCATCAGGGCCAGCTGATTAGTATCTAAAATGTTTATATTCATTTAGAACAATTTGTTAGGATATACACCCTCGTCGACCAGCTGCTTGATACGAGCAACAGTAGCGTCG
Organism: Xylanibacter ruminicola; assembly: GCF_900107775.1. GTDB lineage: Bacteria > Bacteroidota > Bacteroidia > Bacteroidales > Bacteroidaceae > Prevotella > Prevotella ruminicola_C. The sequence goes on along the minus strand of NZ_FNRF01000005.1, from coordinate 348,348 downwards.
CGATCGGCTGCATAGGTTACACCGAACCACTTGCTGGTGGTATCGAGTACCTCGACGGTAGCTGTACCCTCGTTGATGAGTTTGTTAACCATGAGGGGGATAAAGAACTCGGCCTTGAGGTTCTCGAGGTTCTTCGGATCGCTCAGGAACTCCTTGAAGTACTCCTCAGAATACTGGAAGTAATCGGGTGTAAAGCCCCACATATTCATTGATACTGGGGTGTTATCCTCGACAGCCACCCACTTGCCGTCTTCGTCCTTATAACGAACAGGCTCGCTAGCAGCACCAGCGTTTGAACCATCCTCAGCGCAACGTACAATCTCAGTGCGCTCTACTACGGTTGTGAGGTGTCCCTTTTCGTTCTTTGAACATACACCACGTGCTACAGTACCATTCTCAGAGAGGGTATTGCCTACACGGAAACCTACCATAGCATACTGGTTCTTAGCACCCTCGGGCAGATTTGCCAGATACTTACCAATAACCATGAAGGCATCGCGATTGTAGAAATCGTCGCAGTTAATTACACAGAAAGGCTCCTTGATGACGTCCTTACCCATGAGTACAGCGTGGTTGGTACCCCATGGCTTCTGACGACCTTCAGGAACGCTGAAGCCCTCGGGCAGTGCGTCGAGTGCCTGGAAACAGAGCTCGCACTTTACCTTACCCTCGTACTTAGCGAGAATCTGGGTGCGGAACTGCTCTTCGAAATCCTTACGGATAACCCATACAATTTTGCCAAAGCCAGCCTGGATGGCATCGTAAATACTATAATCCATAATGGTCTCGCCATTTGGGCCCAGACCGTCGAGCTGCTTCAAACCGCCGTAACGGCTACCCATACCAGCTGCGAGCAAAAACAAAGTCGGTTTCATTTTTTTCTTAAAATTTTTGAGTTATATCAATTTTCTGCGTGCAAAGGTACAAAATATTTTGGACTTAAGCACAAAAGAATCGAAAAAAAATGAGTTAGAACGGATAACCTACAGCAAAATGCAACGTATGGGCACCACCAAAGCTGGGCACATTAAAATAGCCCGACTTACCCGTATCGTACGGACAGTGGATGGCCAAGCCCCAGTCTAAGCGGATAACCAGGAAGCCCAGATCGTATCGCAAACCCACACCAGTGCCAAGGGCCGTGGTCTTTACCAACTGCTTGAGCGATGTGGGAAATTTGCCACCATCAACATACTCGTCGGTAAAGTCCCACACGTTACCAGCATCCAGGAACACGGCACCATTCAAATCGCCAAACAGTTTGGTGCGATACTCCAAGTTACCCACCAGCTTGGCCTCGCCATTCTGAATCAGATAGTCGAGCTGGCGACCTAACCCACGACCATCAAAGGAACCTGGACCAATGGAACGTACGCCAAAAGCACGGATGGTATTGGCACCACCCACATAGAAATACTCGCTATAAGGTGCCTCGCTACTATTACCATAGCAATAGATAACGCCACCATTGAAATGACCTATCAGCTGTGAGGTTGGTGTGAGATTCCACGTTTTTGAGAAATCGGCCTCTAAACGCAGGAACTGCGAATATGGGGTTTTGAAAAGCTCTTTATCCTTCTCGCTGAAAGAGCGCCCAAAAGCATAATCCCAAAGCGACACGAGATTACCCGACTCTTCGAGCGTTACCTCCCAACGGATGGGATGGCGCAACGACGACGGACTGGTGTACATATAGGTATAGCGCATCTTGGGTATAAAGCAATCCTCCATCGAGGCTGCCAGATAGGGATTCTCGACAATTACCGAGTCGAACTTATCGGTATGGCTGTTTACATACTGATACTTGAGCGTGAGGGGCGAGAACTCGTGACGACTATTGGCCGACGACTGCCAGCGATAGGTCCACTCGCCACTTACGATATGCATCTTATAATAATCCGGGCGACGAATCACATCGCTCGACACCTTGGCATAGGTGGTAGGTGTAGAATAGAAATGGCGGCGGATGACACGACCATTCTTATCGCGGCGCACACGATCGCTATGAATAAAAGGTGCAATGATACGTGGGAACTCTATCGACACATCGGCACCATACTGATAGCTGTTCATATCCGAGTCGGCCCCCTTCTGCCACTCGTAGGCACCATGCAGGTTCAAATCAAGCTTCTCGCCAGCATGGAAAGCATTACGACGGGTAAGACCGATTCGGGCCTGAGGACCATAACGACCACTGGTACGGCCGATGGCATTACACTCTATATAGAAATCATAGGGTTTATCGAAGGTGCAGTTCAAACGCAGGTCGAGGGTATCAGAATCGGGACGAGGCGTGAACTGGAAGTCGGTACTGCTGAACACACCTGTGGCATTGATCCTACTGGCCGACTCCATATACTTCTCGTAGCTGTACTCCTGACGTGGGCGCAGACTGAGGTTACGCAGCACCACGCGAGGCATGATGGGCGACTTTTTTCCATTAAAATGAATGGTAAGATAACGGCGCTGTACGGAGTCGGTAAGCACCTCGCGGGCCGACTTACGGAAGTTAACATCCAGCTTGCCGATATACCACTTGCGCAGGGCCACATCGGGCAGTCCGTGCGCCAGCTGGAATCGTAGCTGCGCCTTGTTATCCACAGCAAATGTATCAGCCAGGTACGAGGCATAGCTGGGACTGTAATAATAGTAGCCATTGTTACGCAGCAGTGTGCTGATACGTGTACGCTCGGCATCAAGGTTATTGATACTGAAAAGCGACTGACTCTTGATGAGACTCTCGTCGCGGGTTGAATCGATGAGTGCCTGAATGGGCGCTGGGAAGTTGACATAGCTCACTGAGTCGAGCGTAAACAGCGAGTCGAGATGGATGGTATAGCCAATCTTGCACTTCTTGGCATTCTTCTGTGGCACCAGCTCGTAAGTTACATCGCCACGGAAATAGCCGTTATTGCGCAATACTGAGCGTGCCACACTACTGCGAAGCTCGGGGTTGACCTGACTCATCAGCACAGGTGGCTTACCAAACGTCTTGGTCATCCAGCGTGCAAAGCCCGAGTCCTTACCCGCGTACTTATTATATACCCACAGATGCCACGACCAAGGCACGGTGTAATAGCTACTGCCAAACAGCGATCCGTTGGGCTCGGTAGCCAGGGCGGCCTCGAGCTCAACCTTGGTATTCTCCAAGTGGGTGTCGTAAGCCTCTACATCGTAATCCTTCGCATCTTCGTAGGCTATCTTGGTAAGTCCCGTAAAGAGCTGCTCGCCTTCAGGGATATTCTTTGTCATTGAGCACGAAGCCAGACAAAGCACTAGGGGTATATACTTGATATTACTGCGCATGACGTTCTGTGTTTATGGGTCTGACGCTTTCCTGACGTATAGTATCGCGAGGCGTGGTGGTTCGTGGCATCAGCAAGGGCTGCTCCTTCTTCCGGAAGTTAAACACATCCAGCAGCGAGTTCAGCTTCTTGCGCCAAACAAAACCTATACCATATTCGCCTGTGTAACCCTCCAGCCAATCGTAAACGTTCTGGCTATAGAACAGCTTCAGATTCTTGGTGGCATCCTGATTCAGGCGATACTCCATCGTGACATTATCGAAGAACGACTGGTTCTGCCCACCCATCGCATCGCTGGCGCCCGATGATACTTTTCCTCCCAATTCTATGCGCAGGCGATTGTTGAAGAATCGCTTGGCAAACTTAAACGAGTAGTCGGTATGCATCGCACCCGAGGCATCGGTAGTGTTATCGATACCCAAGCTCAGGTCGAGCGTCTTCAGGGCCGAACCTGCTATCGTGTTAATCTCGCTCTGCAGGAACGAACTCAAGGCAGAGTTCATCGAGAAGGCACTGGTGTTGGTATCAGCCAGATACATACCGGTGGTAAGCATCGCCACAGCCATTTTTCCACGTTCCTCCTTCGACATGGTGGTCAACTCGCCATTCACCGTCTGATCCTCAGGTGCCTCGATGATAAACTCCAGACCCATATCGTTCAGTGTCTTGGTAATAATCACACCACAATCAAACAGTACAGAACGGGTACCACCAGACTCGTTGGTTACATTTGCCTTGGTACGCTCGGTAGCCGTGATGTTCAGTTTAGGATTCATCGGATCGCCTGTAAACTCCACGTAGCTGCCCTCCTTAACGGTAAACGTCTTAAGTGGGATAACAGGCAACGAGTATTTCATCTCGCCACTCGACAGGGTATAACGACCCGTGAGGTTGATACCTTCGGCATTGTACTTCATACGCAGGTCGCCACCACCCATCAAATCTACGTAGTTGCTCTCATCTACATTCAGGGCGCAAACCACATGGGCACCTTGCGACACATTGATGGTAAGATCAACATTCAGGCCCGATGGTGTAGGACGGGTAACCACCGTAGTGGTAGAATCGCTGAAGTCGGTAAACTTAACCAGCTCGTCTAAACGGTTATCAGTTGAGAGTGGCGAATCGAGCAGCATATAGGTCATATCGGTAGAACCCAGCACATCCAGTCGACCACGCATGTTCAACGCTTCGAGCGGACCTTGCAAGCGACTCATAAAGTTAACGTATGCCTTACCCCATGCCACACTCTTGGCCTGACGCTTAGAGTTGATGAGCAGGAAATTATTGGCACGCATACGCATATCCATCATGATATGTTCGGTATCCGAGAAGTCGATGTTACCCATCAGGTTCAGCAGGTCGTTATTGCTCGAGTAGAGTCCGAAGTTCTCCAACATCAGCTTAGAACCCACGATACGTACGGGGTCGTTATCAAAACGCATGCGGATGCCATAAGGAATGCTGACCAGATAGGCCGAATCTACATACATCTCGCCATTCACCTCAGGATGAGTGGTGGTGCCACGAATGGTTACACTACCCTCGCCATAGCCCTCTAAGCCAACCAACTGGTCGGGCACAAATCCATTTACCAACGACAAAGGCAAGCGCGTCATCGTAAAGTTGGCATCGATAAAGCCTTCGCCCTGACTCTTGTAGATACCACTCAGCAGACCAAACTCCTCGTCGTCGAGCATCAGGCGAGCCTCAACGGCATGGGTATCGTCCTCCTTCATCAGATAAACCAACTCGGTACTGATATTACCGATGGGCGAACCCTCGTAGGTCATCTGGCGTACAGCCATATCGCTGGCCACCGAGATATTCTCGTTCTTATCCTGCAGGATATGATAATCGCCATTCAGCTTACCCGTAATGCGGGGCAGATATGGAATCACCGAGGTGAGCTCGCCCAAATCAAAGCTGTTCACACTCAGGGTGATGTCCTGCAGCATGGTGGAATCCTGATTCTCGGTATAGAGTTTGATACCCGTCTTATCGTCGGCAATCAGATCCACCTTAGCCTGCAGGCGTTTGTTGCGGCCCATAAACAGGAAGTTATCCTTGTTCAGGTTAAACTCCTTATAACCAATGGTGGGGCGCTCGGGCAACAGTTTAAAGCGGATGCCATCGCTCTCCATCTCGGCAGTAACGCCTAAGCGCAAGCCCATTTTATCGTGCTGGTCGAAAAAGCGCAAGCCTACCAATGCACCATGCTGGTGGACGGTACCATCAATCAGGGCATTGAAGATAAACTGCGGATTACGCTTGTTGTTGCGCACCTGACCCTGGTAGGTTAAGCGGTCGCCCTTCTGTGTGAGGTTCAAACGGATGGTATCGATACGGGTACTATCGTAAACCATCGAGTAGAGATAGCTTTGACCATTGATACCTGTTACAGGCGAGGTGTTCACATCCAGCATCAGCTCCTTGAACTGCACGTCGAGCGCCTTCAGCAAGCCAGCCAACGGGTTGTCGCGCTTACTCTCGACATGCAGTTTCATCTCGGGCAACAGACGCTTGATGGCAGGCTGGTCGATGATGCGCTTATCAATCTGCGCCATCGTCGAGTCGCCTAAGATGCTGAGTTTCTTCAACAGGCGCTCGTAGTTGCCCTGAGCATCCAGCTTCACAATAAAGTCGCCACTCTGAATACGGGCAATCACCGTATCAACAGTGGTATTGATATGCAGTCCGATAAAATCGGGGCGCAGGGTTTCGTTTTTACCTTTGATGTAGATTTCATCTACCAATCCTGTTACACGGTGCGTGAGCTTCATATCCGATACCACATCAACCGATCCGCACATACCTATGGCCAAAGGCATGTCTACCAGGCGCATACGGTACAAGTCGGCCTTATCCAGATCGGCACTGATGGTGGCCATTAGCTTTTTGGTATTCAGCATGGCGTCGACACCTATGGTGCCTTGCAGCAACTGGTTATGCCCCGTGATAGATGCCAGTGCATGTCCGTTAACCAAGGTGGCTTCGGCATTCATCTGCTTCAAGTCCCAACTGCCATACTGCAACTGGTGTATCTTGGCACTGGCTGTCAATTTGCTCTTGTTCGAGAGGAAATCGGTACCATATCCCTTGGCCTTCACATCGGCTGTGATGGTATAGATAGAGTCGCGTGGCATAAAATGGTGCAGATTCAGGCGGTTGATGCTCATATCGGCATCGTAGCTTATGCCAGCCATCAGCAAATCACCTTTAGCATTGGTTGGAATGCTGGCACTACCCTTCAGTTTTACTATGCCAGTACCCTCGCGCAGTGTCAGATTGGTGGCATAGCGGGTGCCATCGGCCTTCAGCTTACCATCTATCGCCATACCTGGCAAGCGATAATTACGCATCAAGGCAGGATCGGCCAAAGCCAAGGCAAAGTTCAGATTCTCGGTCTTGGCATTCAGGGCGATATCAGCCTTCAGCTTGGTGATATCAGTTACGTTATCAGCCGTACCGGTAGCTGTGATGCGGAAGGCGGTTGGCAGATGGATGTTAAGCCCCGTAAACGCCATGTGCTGCATATTTCCGTTTACCGAACCCTTGATGCTGATGGGATGATTAGGATAGTTGCGCACAAAGGCCTGTGGCATATCGCCGGCAAAGCGCATCACATCCTGCTTACCTATCTGCGCATTCAAACGCAGCTTCATCGCACCAGGCTGCTGGGTGTCGAAGGTGTTAAAGTCCATCGCCAGCTCGGTCTCGATATCTGTATCAGGCGTTTGCAATCTCAGTTGGGGGATGGTCAGTCGCTTGTCGTCCATCGTTACGCGGGCCGACAGGTGGTTTACCTGCAGACCGCTTTTCTCCTTCGCCCTCAGGTCTCTAATAATAAGAGAGGTGTTAGGCTCTACGTATTCAATCGAATCGATACGCAGATTGATATCCGTGAGTGCCAGATGATTATAATCCAGTCCGCTCACCTCTGGCTCGTAGCGGTTATCGTAGTTCAGGCGTCCCTGGTTCCAGTCCAGACTGCCCACTTTATAAATCTTGTTACCAAGGTCGGCCAGCACCTCGCGTGCCACTGCCCTACCCATATAGGCCTGGGCATTCAGCGTGTCGCCTGGCAGGTGGACCATGAAATTACTCTTCAGGATACTCACCGAATCGGCATTTACTATCCATTTCATTGTCGATTCTGTGGTGTCGACAGCCGCTGTATCGCTCAGGGCGATATCCAGTTGAGCTTCTGAGAGTCGGGCACCATTCACTTCTACGGTTTCCTGATCAAGGTCGATACCATTCGACGACAGCCAAAGCTCCTGCAGATTGCCTTTGATACGCAGGTCGCCAATAAAGCCATTGGTATTCAGTTTGGCATCAGTCAACGATAGCTCATCTATCACCACGCGCTTGCTAAACAAGGGGATCAAGCGCACATCGCACACCATCTTGCGCACATCGGCAATGGTGTCGGTCTGATCAGCTATCGAATCATTCTTAGACGAGCTAAGCGGCAAAGCCGAGCGTTGATGTAAAGCACGAAAGCCCTCGATGCCTAAGTCGAGCGGGAACTCCAGGCATACCCTTTCTACTGTGATGTCCATGCCCGTTTTCTCCGAGGCGATGGCGGCCACCTTCTTTACCGCCCAATTTTGCACAGGCGGCAAATAAAGTAGCGCGGTTAGAATCACAATAAGCAGTATGGGTGTCAAAACCGCTATCCCCAACCACTTCAGGACTTTCTTCATTTGTTTATTTGGTTGATGCAGCCTGCCACAACGGGTCGTTGGGCAACGGTGCCTCTACGATAATGGTTTCTTTCGAAACAGGATGCACGAACTCCACCCTACGCGACATGAGCGAGATACTGCCATCGGGATTGCTGCGAGGCGCACCATATTTCAAGTCGCCCTTAATGGGACAGCCCATGGCAGCCAACTGACAGCGTATCTGGTGATGACGACCCGTCATCAGGTTCACCTCAAGCACCGTATAGTTATCTGTCTGTCCTATCACACGATATTTCAACAGGGCTTTCTTGGCATTGGGGCGCTCCTTATCGTAGGCATAGCTCTTGTTCTGTTTCTCGTTACGCACCAGCCAGTTCTCGAGCGTTCCCTCGAGGGCCTTAGGACGATTTTTTACTATCGCCCAGTAGGTTTTATGCACCTGTCCCTCGGCAAACATCTTGTTCAGTCGGGTAAGCGCTTTCGAGGTTCGGGCAAACACCACCAGACCTGAAACAGGACGATCCAGGCGGTGCACCACACCCAGGAAAACGGCACCTGGCTTGGCGTACTTTTCTTTGATATAGTCTTTCACCAATTCAGAAAGGGGGCGATCGCCAGTCTTATCGCCCTGTACGATCTCCCCACTCTGTTTGTTGACTATGATGATATGGTTGTCTTCGTAAACGACCTCCATAATGTTCAATAATCAATGTTCAATGAACTACATGTTCATACCACCATCAACCTGGATAACCTGACCGCTTACATAGCTTGAGAGGTCAGAAGCCAGGAAGGTAGCAACATTAGCGATATCCTCAACCTGACCACCACGACGCAGAGGAATCTTGTTGATCCACTCCTTACGGATATCGTCGGGCAGAGCCTGAGTCATAGCTGTATCGATGAAACCAGGAGCGATGGCGTTAGCACGGATACCCTTAGGACCCATCTCCTGACCGATACTCTTAGCCAGAGCAATCAAACCAGCCTTTGAGGCAGCATAGTTAGCCTGACCAGCGTTACCATGAACACCTACTACTGATGCCATGTTGATGATAGAACCACCACGCTGACGCATCATAACGGGTACACAAGCGTGAATGAAGTTGAAGGCCGACTTCAGGTTTACTGCGATAACAGCATCCCACTGCTGCTCAGTCATACGCAGCATCAGTCCGTCCTTTGTGATACCAGCATTGTTAACCAGAATATCGATTGATCCGAACTCTTCCTTTACAGCCTTAACTACTTCCTCAGTCTGAGCAAAGTCGGCAGCGTTCGAAGCATAGCTCTTAGCCTTTACACCCAGAGCAGCAATTTCCTTTTCGGTCTCCTCGTTCACCTGCAGATCGGTGAATGCGATGTTACAGCCTTCAGAGGCATACTTCAGTGCGATAGCCTTTCCGATACCGCGTGCAGCACCTGTAATCAGCGCTGTCTTACCTTCTAATAATCCCATAATTGTTTTCTATTATTAATAATGTGTAATGTTTATCTTTTCTGAATTTTTCCCAACGCACCATAAACCACCTTGGCCACCTGGGGCTTGGTATCCTCCTCCTTCATACCATGGGCAATACGTCCATATATATAAGGAACTTCGAGGCCCTTGATACAATAGTGTGTAATATCAGCCACAAGATCCACGTTGTCGATATCAAACTCGCCATCGTCCTTTCCCTCGGCATAAACCTTACGGAACAGCTCAATCTCGGCATCATCGAAATGGCGACGCACTTTCTCTACCATCCAGATGTTACGGAAGAACTCAGCACGCAGGTTACCATTACGAACCACCGTTTCGCGAATCATACTGAGATGAGTATAGATCAGCTCGATAATCTTGTCCTGTGGACGGATTTTTCGGGCAGCCACCTCATCGAGTTTATCGCTCAATCGCTCCAACTCGCTCTCGATAACAGCATAGTAGATTTCCTCTTTCGACTTAAAATAGGTATATAGCGTACGGCGACCCTTACCCGATTGCAGGGCAATATCGTTCATCGTCGTATTCTCCAGTCCGTTCTTGGCGAACAGCTGGCGTGCTACATCTACCAGTTTCTGTCTTGTCTTGGATATAGACATGTCTGTTTCCTCCTAAAGTTTAAAATTGCACACTATTCTACGATGTGCAAAAGTAAGCCTTTTATTTGAAACTGACAAGAAAAACGAGGAAAAATATTACAAAAACAACAAATTTATAAAAAAATGGCCGAAAAATTTGGCGAATTCAAAAAATAGTCGTACCTTTGCACCCGCAAATCAGGAAACGCCCTGAAATGCAGCGAAAAAATAACATCGCGGAGTGGAGCAGTTGGTAGCTCGCCAGGCTCATAACCTGGAGGTCGCACGTTCGAATCCTGCCTCCGCAACTAAATAGGAGATGCAAGCTTTTCAGCTTGCATTTTTTTGTTTATCCTCCCACGCCAACTTACTGCAAGATTAAACTGCATACAAAAAAATGATCCGATCGTCAGGGCTAAGGCCCTCGACAATCGGATTATCAGATTTACTTTTTCATTCTTGCTATAACCTTTCGGTAGTAACTGTTAGTAGCTTTTACTCCGTAGCTCATACCACCATTCCAAGAACGTATAGCCTTCTCGACGTTGTTCTCCGGGTTAAAATAGCTTTGAATCAGAAGGAACATCTCTTTCGATTTTTCTACACTATAACGGTCGTCCAAAGTGTATCGTTTCTTACTCTTGCGTTTACTCAGGATGTTATTACATTCCTTAACGAGTACTGGAGTAATCTGCATCGCGCCAACTGAGTTTCCACTCACGGCCTTAGGATTTCCTTCGCTTTCCACTTTAATAATTGCATCCATTACTGGATTCCAGTCAAAGCCTAACGTTTTGTTGCTCCATGTACCGAAACCTTCGGCCGAAACCGACAGAGTTACCAAGAACAGAGCCATTAAGCTCAAAACTGTCTTCTTAATAAAACCAATCATAAATCTCTATACTTTAGGCGGAGGGTTCTCGCGAACAAACCGCGTTATCCTTTAGATAAATTCATTGAAATTGAGAGTCCGACTTCACGTCGGAAAAAGCGTTCATATTAGCGCTTAGTTTCGCTTAACCGGTGCAAAGATACGACGAATGACCCTATTGCCCAAAAATTTTTAGGATTTTTAAGCATTATTGGGAAGTTTCACGATATAAATCAAGTATTGTTTTTTTATTCTAAATCCACCACCGTTATGCCTGCGCCACCAAACTGCACATGCTCATCGCGGTAGTGCGAAACGTTAGGAATAGTACCCAAATACTGTCTGATTAACTGTCGCAGAATACCTGTTCCCGTACCATGCAGGATGCGCACTCTGCTCACACCTACCAGTATAGCATCGTCTATAAAATAGGTAATGGCATTAATAGCCTCATCGCCACGCATACCACGTACATCTATATCCTGTTTAAAGTTCAGTTTGCGATTATCAATCACATTACGGGTATCCTTCGATACCACACCATACGAGCCAGCAATATTGCTGTTACGTTCCTCGGCCTTGGTCAGCTGCTCCTTGGGTTTCTCAGCATGCTCCAGACGCTCCAAACGCATCTTGGTTTTCATGCCACCAAATACAACCACTGCCTTTCCGCCATCGATACTGTCGATAACACCCACACTGGTAAGTCCCTTGATGCGTACGGTATCGCCAACTGCCAATGGCGCCTGGATAGTGCTAGCATTACTAGAAATACTAGTATCTCTAGTGCTGGCCGCGGCCGATTCGGCCGCTTTACTAGATTTTTCCTGCTTACGCTTCTCTCTGCGCTCCTTACGTTCCAGAATCTGGCGCATTTTCTTGGCAATGGCCTCATCAGTAGCACGGGTATCAACCTGTGCCAACTCCTCCTTAAAGGTATCCAGCTCCTCGCGAATCTTGCGGGTGCGTTCCTTCTCGGCCTGAGCCTCACGTATCTCACGGATGGCGTTTTCAATCTTCTTATTACTCTCGCGCAAAAGCTCCTCGGCCTGCTCTCTGGCTTTACGCAGAATAGCTTTGCGCTCTGCTTCAATCTCCTCTACAGCAGCCTCCAGACGCTCGCCACTGGCCTGCAGTTTCTTCTCGTGCTGGTGAATGGTCTGTCGCTTACCCTCCCAGTAACGCTTATCGCGCACAATATCCTGCAGGTATTTATCGCTTTGGATATAATCCTGACCCACGATATCACTGGCATCCTTGATTACCTCTTCGGGAATACCCGTCTTGCGGGCAATCTCGATGGCAAAGCTCGAACCAGGCTGACCAATCGACAGCTGGAACAAGGCCTGCATCTCATGTCGGTCGTACAGCATGGCACCATTCACCACACCCTCGTGATCGTCGGCAAAATGCTTCAGGTTCTGATAGTGGGTGGTAATCACGCCAAAAGTACGTTTCTTCCAGAACTGCTTCAGCATGGCCTCGGCAATAGCACCACCAATGGCGGGCTCGGTACCGCTACCAAACTCATCAATCAGCAACAACGAGCGCTCGCCAGCCTGTTTCATCATCTGCTTCATATTCATCAGATGGCTCGAGTAGGTAGAGAGATCGTTCTCGATGCTCTGCTCATCGCCGATATCAATCATAATACTCTCGAAGATACCTGCGGTAGAGCGATCGCCGATAGGAACAGGCAAGCCGCACTGCAACATATACTGCAGCAAGCCAACCGTTTTCAAGCATACCGACTTACCACCAGCATTAGGTCCGCTGATAAGCAGCAGACGTTTTGCACGATTCAGCATAATATCCAGAGGTACCACATGCCCCCCCTTCTTCTCAAGCGAGAGCTGCAGCAAGGGATGGATGGCACGAATCCAGTCGATAACAGGTTCGGCCTTTACGGTTGGTTCGAAAGCCTGTGTCAGCTCAGCCCACTTGGCCTTGGCCTGAATCAGGTCGATCATAGCCAGCAGCTGATACGAGTCGATTATCTCGCGCACGTGCGGGCGTACCTCATCAGTAAATACCGTCAGAATACGAATCACCTCACGGCGTTCCTCAGCCTCCAGCTGTCGTACCTTATTGTTTGCCTCAACCACTTCGGTTGGCTCAATAAATACCGTTTTACCAGTGGCACTCTCATCGTGCACAATACCATTAATACGGCGCTTTACCTGTGGAGCCACCGGTATCACCAGTCGTCCGTCACGCATAGCGGGGGCAGCATCCTTATCTACCAACCCATCGCGCTGGGCCGCATGCAATATAGTATATAATGTACGCGAGATGCTACCTTGTGTTTTCTCTAAGTCGTGACGGATACCAGCCAGCGTCATCGAGGCCGAATCCTTTACCTTACCAAACTTATCCAGAATAGAGTCGATACGACGAATCATAGCGGGGAAGGTAGTCACGCCATCAGTTAAACGGTACAAGGCCGGATACGGATACACCACCTCGCCATTAGGTTTCTCGTCGCCATCGCGCTGTAAGAAGCGCACGATATTAGCGATTGTTTCCAGCGAGCGACGCAAATCCCACACCTCATCCTCTTCCAGATGGGTATTCTCCAATCGTATGCGCGCAACACTCTCGCGCACATCAAAGAAGTACTGCATGGGAAAATCATCGTGTTCGGCAGTCAACCTACGGAACTCGCGCACCTGCGTTAACCATTCATTTACTATATCGGCATCAACCGAGAAAGCCATTTCATCGACTTTCTCCTGCCCCAAGGTGCTCTGGCAACGTGCCTTCAGCAACCTACGAATCTCATCGAATCCGAGCTTACGCTCAAAGTTATTTGGATAAATCACGGGTGCAAAGGTAGTAAAAATGGAGCAAAAATGCGCAAAATCACAAATATTTTATAAAAAGTTGGCGAAAAATTTGTTTATTCCAAAAAATCTCCTTACCTTTGCACCCGCTTTCGAGACAGAAGAGCACTGGAGAGATGGTAGAGTGGTCGATTACAGTAGTCTTGAAAACTACCGTGCTGAGAGGCACCGGGGGTTCGAATCCCTCTCTCTCCGCTAAGAGCTTAGCTTAAACGCTGAGCTCTTTTTTTGTGTCCGAGCAGAAAACCCGATTTTCGCTTGCGGGTTTCGTTCTTTTTTTGTAACTTTGCGCCATAAAAATTAACTTAACGATGACAAAACTCTGTATCAGACTGATATTCATTACTTTAGCGCTGGTAACTCTTGGTAGTTGCGAGCAAAAGAAACAAAATAATAATTTTGAGTCAGCTGAAGGTTATGGGATAGCCGACTCGATTGTTTCGGCTATTAGCGACGAACGCGACTGGCCCAAATTCCTGGCTACCTGCGACAGTTTCCAGCAGACAGGCGATATTTCGAGGGTAAAAGCCATATTCTATAAAACCGTAGCGTTTAACCTGATGGGCAAATACCGTGCCTCGTTGAGTCTTTACAACCAGTTGGCCGATGTGAACGTGAGCGAGCTGATTACCGAGGCCGACCTCGAATCATATATCTACTCTAGTAAGGACTATATACGCATGCTGTGCGATATGCGTCGTTACGATCGTGCCCTGCGACAGGCTCGTAATGCCGACCGCAAACTCCGTGCTGCAGGCTATAATGCGTTTACCGACCATCAGGACATCGCCCAGATGATTGGCGAGTGCCAGCTCTGTCTAGGACAGAATGCCGATGCTATGCGCAACTTCGACAAGTCGCTGAAAGCCATTAAGGAACGCCTGAAGACCAACAACGGCGACCTGGACCTGCGCGAGTGCCAGAAAACCATGAATGCTATTGCCACCGTTTATATGCGTCGTGGTCATTTTAGCGAGGTTACTCCATGGATTCTGCGCCAGGACACCCTATATGCGCAAGCCTTGAAACTCCCCAAAGCCGACCCGGTTTATCTGGATGAGATGAAAGCCGAAATAAGCTACACCCGCGCCATGCAGGCGCATGCGATGGGACGTATCGACGATGCCGAAAAAGCGTTTGCCGACTACTCATCTACAGACACCTCAAAAAAGCCAAGCAGTCTGATTAACAGCTGCCGATACCTGATGGCCACCCACCGATACGAAGAGGCAGCCAACAATATGACTCAGCTTGATAAGTTTATGGCCGAAGGTGCTTACGAAGAGGCCGACCTTGAGAATATCGGCAGATTTATGATACCCAAATTCCATGTCAACCTGATGGCAGGTCATCGCGACTCTGCACTCCAAGTGGCCACCAAGATTGCTAATCTGTACGATTCGGCTCTGGTACGCCAGAAGATTATCGATGCCGATTTGCTTTCTACCGTTTACGATACCGAAGGCAAAGAGCGCGAGATAGCCGAGCAGCGTGCCAAACTGAGTCATCAGCGCATGCTTTGGGTAATTGGCGTAAGCCTGGTATTCATCATCCTGCTGCACCTGCATCTGGTACAGCGCCGCAAAGCCTTCAAGAAGCTGAGCGACACCAATAAGCAGCTCATCGAGGCCAACGAGCGTGCCGAAGAATCGGAGCGCATGAAGAGTAAATTTATCCATCAGATATCACACGAGGTTCGCACACCGCTTAATGTACTTTCGGGCTTTACGCAGGTACTGGCAGCACCCGATATCGAGATCAGTGCCGACGAACTGCAGTCGATCAGCAAGAAGATTGTAGAAAACAGCGAGCGCATCACCCGTTTGGTTGACAAGATGCTTGATTTGAGTATGGTTAACGCTCATACCTGTGCCGAGTGTAACGATAAGGTATGTCCTGCCGATATAGCCTATCAGGCTGCACAGCAGGCAGGCATTACGCAGGCCACACACCTCGACTTTAATCTTAAGCTTGGCGCACGCACCAGTCAGATTATCATGACCACCCATCTCAAGTCGGCTGTCAAGGCCTTGGCCCTGCTGCTCGACAATGCGCAGAAGTTTACCCAGCCCATTGCTTTTAAGGGCAAGGCGCCCAAAGGCAAGGCCAGTGTAGTGCTCAATGTAAACATCGACGGACAGAACGTGATTTTCAGCATAGAAGATACAGGTATTGGTGTGCCAGCTGATCAGGCCGAGAATATCTTTACCGAGTTTGTACAGCTTGATGAGTACACCGATGGTACAGGTATCGGTCTTTCGATAGCACGCTCACTGGCCAGACATTTAAAAGGTGATATCAAACTTGATACCACCTATACTGCCGGCGCACGATTTATCATGCAGCTGCCGATTTAATAATCAAATATTGTTTTAATCGTATACCTCTATCTCAATGCGATAAAAGTCGCCTTCCTTTGTTATTGGGTACACGGCAAACTGTGTTTCATAATTGCCGTCGCCCCAAGGGTTGGTAATATACAGGCGCTTATCGTCGGGCTTGGTAATCACGTTAAAAGTCTTACCGTTAAACTGCACCGTTTTCTCCTGAGCAATACGTGCCAGGAAACGTTCGGCATCGCCCTTGTCTACGTAATAAAGACCTGCTGTTACTGACGAATCGAATGTCATGCAGAAGAAATAGGCATGAGGCGATGAGGTAGTAATCTCGTAGCCCACATCTTTCTTGTCGCCCTTCTTCACGCCGTGACCATAAACCACTTCGGCATAGTGTTTGTCGCCTTCCTGTACATCGTCTCTACAGATAAACTGCAGAGGTGTATTAGGCCTCCTGCCTGTGCCCTCGTAGTTGTACAGCAAGTCGAGCAGATTGGTAAGAGAAATCTCCTGTCCCGTGTCATCCGACGATGACGATAGCGAGAAAACGCCCGCTGCTATAACAGCCAGAACCACGATTGTTGTTATAACCTTTTTCATTTTACCTTTTGACTTGTTAATTGGTTTTATTGAATTGCGGCACAAAAGTACTAAATTAAACTTAATCTACCAACATTTTTGGTATTTATATGCTTAAATTATTTTTTTTTAGTACCTTTGCACCGCATTTGGCAACACATGCACCCGTAGTTTAAAGGATAGAATAACGGATTCCGGTTCCGTTGGTCACGGTTCGATTCCGTGCGGGTGTACTGGTTTATCAAGCACAATGCTAATTAATGCTACCGCAAACATTCCAAGCAGTAACACATATCCAATCAGATGCACTATCACCCCTAAAATCTGTTTCATTTTGTTTTTTGTTTATTTGTTTAATTACGCTGCAAAAGTAAAACAACTTATTATTTTACCCAAATAAATTCAGCCAACTGGCTTTTTTAATCAACAAAATGCTACGCACAAAAAAAAACAACATAAGTTCTAAACTTTCCTAATATTCGCTGAAAAGGCACGTTTTATCGTAGAATTATGAGTATCTTTGCCCCTGATTTTAATATGTTATGTAATATGATGAAGAAGATTATTTTTGCGTTGCTGGCTGGAATATTGGTTTGCCAGCCCGCCGATGCACAGTTTTTGAAGAAAATTTTCAAGAAGAAGGCCAAGACCGAGAAAAAGGCCAAGAAGAGTGCCGATGGAATCGATGACGCAGCACAGATTGCTATGGCCGATATAGCCACACTGACCGATAACACAAATAATCGCAATGCTTTTATGGGCATCCCCTTGGGCATCAAGGCCAGCCTGTTCGAGAGGCAGCTGCTTGAGAAAGAATTTACCGAGCGCGCACTCGAAGGCAAGCACACTGCCAAGTCGTATATCTACGATGGCCAGGTGTATGGTGCCAAGTGTACCGTTACACTGGCCGTATCCGACGAGACCGACCGCGTATATGCCGTTGATGTTACCGAAGATACCATCTACCCCTCGTTAAAAGAGGTAAAGGCACGATTTGCCAAAGTAAAGGCCGAACTGGTTAAGGTTTATGGTCGTGGCTTTGTAGATAATCAGGGCGAGGCCTACACCATTCAGACCCAGTTAGGCACCGTTAGCCTACATTACGAGCGTGGTTCGCTCACCAGCAGCTACACCTTCGGTTTTGCACTCGACGATGCCAAGGCCTACCAGATGGCCTATAACGAGATGGACGACAAGGAGTACGAAACAGCTCCACGCACCATCGCCAGTGGACTGGCCTCAGCCTGCAACCATACCGACTTGGTTGGTTTGGGCGTGCTGCTGTATCAGAACCGCACCCTGAAAGGCGTGCAGTCAGTACTCTCCAGCTACGATTACACCGTAGGCAAGGCCACAGCCAAAGTGCTGCCTGCCTCGTTTAAGATGGATGGCTATCAGGCCACAGCCTCGCTCGCCCGTCGCAAGCAGGCCATCACCGCCATCACCCTCACCGCTACCGACGATGCCGAAGCCCTTTGCAAAGACCTCAAAACCTACGGCTTCACTAGCACCGATCAGAAAAACTGGCGTCAGGGCAAGATGACAGCCATCGTAACCACCAACACCCAGGGTCAAGTAGTGCTTACATTTAAATAATTCAATATATTTTTAAAACTAAAAACTAAGCGGATATGAAAAAATTAATGATCTGCCTGATGGCAATGATGGGCACACTCGCCCTTTCAGCACAGAAAGTGTATGATTTCAAGGTTACCGACGATGCCGGCAAAGAGGTATCGCTGTCGCAGTACAAAGGCAAGGTGCTGCTGATTGTAAACACCGCTACCCGTTGCGGATTCACCCCGCAGTACAAAGAGCTCGAAGAGCTGTACCAAAAGTACCAGGCCGAAGGCTTGGAGATTCTTGATTTCCCCTGCAACCAGTTTGGCCAGCAGGCCCCTGGCACCATTCAGGAAATCAAGCAGTTCTGCACTGCCAACTTCGGCATCCAGTTCCCACAGTTCGACAAGATCGAGGTGAATGGCGCAGACGAACATCCCCTTTACACCTATCTCAAGTCGCAGAAACCATTCGGCGGTTTCGACCTCAACGACAATCTTGGCAAACTGCTCGACGACATGCTGCGTAAACGCGATGCCAACTACGATAAGAATGCCGACATCAAATGGAACTTCACCAAATTCCTCGTTAGTCGCGATGGACGTGTGGTAAAGCGTTACGAGCCCACCGATAAGATGCCCGATATCGACATTGATGTGCAGCTGGAGCTCAACCCCACCCTCGCAACACGGAAAAGGTAAAGTTTATTAAGTAATACCCACATAAATTTGATATAATGCGCGTAAAAAGATTATTAGATTTCCTGGATGCTTCGCCAGTAAACTTCCTGGCAGCACAAAATATCGCCACCGAACTTGAAAAGGCTGGCTATCGTAAACTCGACCCTCGCGAGCCGATAGGTAACGTGAAGGCAGGCGACAGACTGTATGTAACCAAGAACGATTCGTCGGTCTATGCCTTCCATATCGGCCGTAAGCCTATGGCCGAGGCTGGGTTCCGCATGATCTGTGCCCACTGCGACTCGCCCACCTTCCGCATCAAGCCCAACGCCGAGATGCTGTGCGAGGGTGGCATCGTAAAGCTGAACACCGAGGTGTATGGTGGTCCCATTATGTCAACCTGGTTCGACCGTCCGCTCACCATCGCAGGTCGTGTGATTGTGCGTGGCAGCGATGCCCTCAACCCCACCACACTGCTGCTGCACGTAAAACGTCCGCTGCTGCAAATCAGTAATCTCGCCATCCATTTCAACCGTCAGGTAAACGATGGTGTGAAGCTCAGCAAGCAAAAGGATATGCTCCCCATCCTGGGCATCATCAACGATGAACTCGAAAAGGGCAATCTGCTGATGAATATCATCTGCGGCGAACTCAGCATCAAGCCCGAGGAGGTACTCGATTTCGACCTGTATCTGGCCGACGCCACCCCAGCCTGCACGTTTGGTGTACACGATGAGTTCCTGTCGTCGGGGCGCTTAGACGATCTGTCGATGTGCTTTGCCGGACTCGAGGCCATGATTGATACCGATACAGCCGATGCCACCAAGGTGCTGGCCATTTTCGACAACGAGGAAACAGGCTCGCAAACCAAGCAGGGTGCAGGCAGTCCGTTCCTGGCCATGATGCTACAGCGCATCGCCCAGGCCCAGAGCGGTAGTGCCGAAGCCTGGTACCAGGCCATCGAGCGGGCCTTTATGATCTCGGCCGACAATGCCCACGCCTGGCATCCCAACTACAGCGAGAAGTACGACCCCACCAACCATCCCGTGCTGGGTGGTGGACCGGTTATCAAGTTTAATGCCGCACAGAAGTATGCCAGCGATGCCGTTTCGGCAGCCGTGTTTGCCGAGATTTGTCGCGGGGCCGGCGTGCCCTGTCAGCGCTTTGTAAACCACTCCGAAGTGGCAGGTGGCAGCACGCTGGGAAACATCTTAGCCTCGTCTATCCCTCTGCGAGGTGTAGATATGGGTAATGCCATTCTGGCCATGCACAGTTGTCGCGAAACAGGCAGCGTGGCCGATCACCTTTATACGGTTAAGGCCTTTACGCAGTTTTTTAAGTAACCCGATACAATGAAGAAGATAATAGTTGTGGCAGTAGCAGCGATGATGGCCATCATAGTGCCATCATCGTGCAGCCGCAAGCCTCAAGCAAGTGCTACGGCAGACATCAGCCAGCAGCAGCTCATGGAGCGCGCTGCCGAGTTGTGCCAATACATCCCCGACCACCAGTTGCGCGAGGGGGCACAAGCCTATCTCACACACGATTTCTATGCCGTGCTCGACACCATGTTCAATCATCTGCCCGAGCACGAGGCCATGGATCACGAGTGGCTGTACTACTTTGTAACAGGCAATGGCGGCACCATAGCCGACTACGAGGTGGCAAGCATAGATATCACCGATGCCACCCACGCCACAGCCACCATCAAAGTACGTCAGAAGTGGGAGGACGGTAGTTTCGATGAAACAACCGACATCGAAGAGCACCAGCTGATGATGGAGCTTGTAGATAACCAATGGCTGTTAGCCGACTTCGACAATCACAAGGCCGACTGCATACGCCACATCGCCGAGCCCCGCTAATAGGCGTACACCAGTCCGTACATCCCTGTCGCAGTTCACAAATACTATCTCAGGATCGTTACCCAGAAACTTCTTACAATACAGTATAACGCGAACCCCACTGCTGGATATATATTTCAGTTTGCCGACAGGTTGTTGGTCACATATTGCTTCATCAGATCTATCACCTTATAGGCATCGTACAGTTCAAATAATATCTTCTCGTAAGCCACCTCGGTCTTCAGGTCGATATTGTCCTACACGTTACTCATCGTTCTTCGATACGACACCACAAACTGCACCGCCATACATGCGATGAAAAACAAAGCTGCTGCTATATGGATGTACAGATATTTCATCTACCTTATTTCGAAAAAGTTGATGAATCCTGTTATTGTAAAAACTTCCTTAATGTAGTCGTTAGGTTTAAGCATAATCACCTTAAACCCCTCGCTCCTTGCTTTTTTTAGAATGAATAGTATTACACGCAAACCACCTGATGCTATATACAACAGATTCTCGCAATCTATATATACATCTTTTCCTTGACCTGTATATATGGGTTGCAGAGTTCTTTCAACTTCAGGACATGCTGCCGAGTCGATTTTCCCTTCAAGCGTTACGAGGAACCTATCTTCAAACTCTTCGAATGCAATATTCATAGTCGTATGGTATTTATGTCTGCAAATATACAGATTTCTTTGCTTTATTGCAAAAAAAAGAAAAAAAAATTGCAAGTTTATTGTTTATTAACAAATAATACTGTATATTTGCATCAGAAACAATGACTAGGATCTATTAAATGACAAGCCTACACTTTCAGCCCATTAAGGGCAAAGCCCCAGAGATTATAGATGCCATACTCGGTACCGGTGAGGTGGCAGGGGTAGAAAGTGAGAACAAATTTATTAATATGGTGGTAGAAGAAATAGTGGTAAATGTTGTTAGCTATGCCTATCCCGATAATCCCGATGGATATCTGGATGTAGTAACTACACGCAACAAGAACCTGATCACATTCCGATTCAGCGACGGGGGAATACCATTCAATCCGCTGCAGAGAGAGCCACCCGACATTACCCTGCCACTAGAACAGTGGAAAATAGGCGGACTGGGCATTATGATGGTTATCAAAAAAGCAGAAGCAATCAATTACGAATATACCAATGGTGAGAACATACTTACCGTATCACTACCGACCCATAACAATAGCAAGCAATGAAAGCCCGATTCAAATCATTCTCACAACGACTCACACAGCGCATACTGATAGTGATCATCACTACGATAACAATCGTATCGATTATTGTAGTGTGGATTACCACCAGTTTGCTTGAGACTATGACCATAGGCTATCATATGAGCGAATTGCAAATAGCCAACGAATCGGTAGAAAGAAAGCTTGATGCTGTAGAAGTAGCCTCGGAAACGTCGATACGAGAGATAACTCGCAGTGTAGATTCACCCGAAGGTGTGTATCGCGCTCTGAAGAATGAACTGGAGCCCAACGACAATCGTGTGCTGGGATTTTATGTGGCCTACGAGCCCAACTATTTTGCCCATCAGGGCAAATGGTTCGAGCCATACGTATATCGCCAGAATGATACCATCAAGCAGATGCAGGTAGGTTCGCCTTATCACGACTACTTTAATAAAGAATGGTATAAAAAAGCACTTAAAGCAGAAAAAGGATATTGGTCGGATCCGTATTTCGACGACGTGGCTACCCTGGTGCTTATGTGCTCGTACACTAAACCTATTACCGATAGAAAGGGGCGCAAGATAGGCGTGTTCGGAGCCGACTACTCACTTGACTGGCTATACAAGTATATGCAGAAAAATGATAAGAAAACAAATAAGTACAACCCGCTGCACCTGTTGGTAAATAACAAAAGAAGCCAAAAGACAAAGGCTTACAATATCATCTTCGACAGTAAGGGCACATACATATATCATCCCGACAAAAAACGCATCATAAAAGACAACTTCTACAAGAATATACAACAAACGCCTGACAGTTTACGCAAGCTGCTGGAAAAGGGACTGGCCGCTAAACGAAAGGACTATCAGAGGATAAATATCGATGGCGTGGAGTGCTATATATTCTACACCAAGATACACCACACCAACTGGACTAACTGCATTATCCTGCCCGAAAGCAGAATGACCATGCCGATTTACATTATAGGACTACTTCTACTGGCATTAAGTGGTATAGTGTCGCTAATGGCTTACAAGATTATCAGCATATCCATACGTCGTGCCACCATGCCGCTGCACATACTGGCACTAAGCGCCGACGAGATAGCCAAAGGCAACTTTGATGCGCTGCTGCCCGAAATGCAGCAAAACGACGAGATACACTATCTGCGCGACTCGTTTGTAAATATGCAGCAGTCGCTTACGCAGTATATCGCCCAACTAAAGATTACCACCACGCAGAAAGCCGCTATCGAGAGCGAGATAGCTATTGCCAGAGACATACAGCTATCAAGCGTACCTACAGACTTCCCCAAGCGCGACGACATTGATATATACGCAAGTCTGACACCTGCCAAAGCGGTAGGAGGCGATTTGTACGACTTCTTTATCAAAGACGGCAAACTATACTTCTGCATAGGCGACGTGAGCGGAAAGGGCATTCCTGCTGCGCTATTTATGATGGAAACCAAAAGTCTGTTCAGAGCATATACATCAGACAAAGCATTGCCTAACCATATAGTTTCGCGAATGAATAACGTGCTGTGCGAGAACAACGACAAAGGCATGTTTGTTACACTATTTGTAGGCATACTCAATATCTCGACAGGACAACTTGACTACTGCAATGCGGGGCACGAGCCTCCCATCGTCATCACACAGAATGCTGCCGAGATGTATGTCAAACCCATCATCCCCGTAGGTGCGCTAGCCGACACCCAATATCAGATGCAAACTACAGTATTGCAACCCCAATCCACGGTATTGCTTTATACCGACGGACTGAGCGAAGCCATGGATGCAGATGGTAATATGTTTGGAAGAGAGCGCATATACAGCGAGATACGATTTGCTATAAAAGAAGGCAAAACACATCCAAAAGACTTGATAACCAATATGATAGAGGCTGTACACATTCATGTAGGAGAAACAGAACAAAGCGACGATCTGACGCTGTTTTGTATCAGGTATAAATAAGAAAAAAACTACCAAAAGTTAAAAAAAACATTATTTTATTTGGTGAATTAATATTTTTTCGTATATTTGCCAACAAATAACAATAACTAACATCCTAAAATAGTCATGGAAATACAATCTATCGCTAACTCATTTGCAGAGGAATATTGCAGCGATGCAATCTATCCAGCACACCTTTTCAAAGCTGTGTTACATAAAGAGATGGGCTTGGTAAGTTTCATCGAGAAAGATCTTGATAAAGATTACTATTACCTGCAGGACTGGGCCGACGTGCAAATGCAACTTGCACCACGCAGCGCAAAACCTATGCGCGACCTGGAGTATTCTGACGAATCACTGGCTGTGATGGAAGAGGCTGATAACTACAAGCTGAAATTCGGACTTGATGAGACGACTCCTGTATGCATACTTGCCTCGCTGGTTACACCTGGTGTAGGCTTCACCTTCGATCAGCTTAAGACACTCCCCCTGACACCATCGGACATCAGCGCAAAGATGGCCAATGGCGCAAATGTGGAAGCTCCATACATGGAAGGTGCCGAGTTGACCAAGAAAACCCCATCGGGCAAAGGTAGTATTGGCAAGTATTGCATTGACAAGACTGCCGAGGCACGTGCCGGAAAACTGGGCACTGTAATAGGTCTGGAAAGCGAGCTGGATGTTATCTTCGAGATTCTGGGCCGTAAGACCAAGTCGAACCTGCTGATAACCGGCGAGGCTGGCGTAGGTAAGACATCGCTTATCAACGGATTCCTGAACAGATTGGCCGAGGATAAGGTGCCTAGCTTTATCAGCGGTGCTGTGGCCTACGAGCTGGATACTGCTGCATTGGGTAGCGACGCCCAGTATAAAGGTGAGGTAGAAGACCGATTCAAGAGTGTTATCAACGAGGTTGAAGCATTGCCTAATGCCGTGCTAATCATCGAGAAGATAGACAAGCTGTTTGACAAGCAGGGCACTCTGTTCGGCACATCGGCTCTGCTTAAGAACGAGCTGAACAAGGGTCGCCTGCAGTTGCTCTGCACATCAAGCATCGATGGCTATACCAAGAATATCGAGACCGACAAGGAAATGACATCGGTGCTGGAGAAAATTAGCATAGATGAGCCATCAGCCGACGACACCCTGGCTATACTGCAAGGTGTGATACCATCATTCGAGGAGTATCACGGACTGACCACCACCGAAGCTGTACTCACAGAGTCGATCCGACTGGCCAAACGTTATCTCACAGAGAAGTGCCTGCCTGCATCGGCTATCGACCTGCTCGACCGCACCATGTCGCACGTTAAGATAGCTAACGACATGACAGAGGAAAAGCATACCGAACTAACAAGCGAGGATATGAGCGAGGTTGTGGCCAAGCTTACGGGCATACCTCTTGGTAAGGTTCAGACATCGGAGCGCGACCGTCTGCTGGGCGCCGAGGAGACACTGAAGAAACGCGTAGTAGGTCAGGATCACGCCGTAAAGAAGGTGCTGGATGCTGTGTACGAGGCACGTTCAGGTTTGAACAAGAAGGGACAGCCCATGGGCTCGTTCTTCTTCCTTGGTCCTACCGGTACTGGTAAGACCGAGTTGTCGAAAGCACTTGCCGAGTTCCTGTTTGGCGACGAGAGCGCGCTGTTGCGTTTCGACATGTCGGAGTTTAAGGAAGAGCACTCGGTAGCACTACTGTACGGAGCACCTCCGGGATACGTAGGATATGAAGAGGGCGGACTGCTGGTAAATAAGATTCGCCAGAACCCCTACTCTGTTGTGCTGTTTGATGAGATTGAGAAGGCTCACAAGTCGGTATTCGACCTGTTCCTGCAGATATTGGACGAGGGTAAGCTACACGACCGACTGGGACGCGTGGGCGACTTCTCGAATGCCCTCATCCTGTTCACATCAAATATCGGCGCCCAGACCATCGTTGAGAAGTTCAATAGTGGTGTAATACCCGAGAACAACGAGCTGATGGACATCATGCAGGGTTACTTCCGTCCGGAGTTTCTGGCACGTCTCACAGAGATCGTTCCATTCTCGCCAATCACCGACAAGACCGTATCGCTGATATTCGACATCCACATGAAGGGTCTGCACAAGCTTCTGGCCGAGCAAGACATCACACTGGAACTTACTCCAGAGGCTCGCGAAACCATATCGCTACGCGGCTACAATCAGCAGTATGGTGCACGACCGGTGCTTGGTATCATCCGTAAGGAACTGCGTCATCCTATATCTAAGATGATGATAGCAGGCAAGATAAAGCCAGGCGACCACATCATAGTAGGACTTGACAAGGATGGTAATCCTGATATAAAGTTGAAAGAATAAGCAAGATAGCTAAAGATAAAAGTATTATTAACACCTAAAAACATAATAGTTATGGCAATGAAAGAAAATTTCATTTCGATGGCTCCCGATGAAGAGAGCAGTGCGAAAGTCAGTTTGATTGATCAGAACAAGACGCTGATGATTGACCAGTACACAAACGACGTTGAAGCTGGTGCCCCAGAGTTTGTGGAGGACATCCACAATATTAACGACGCCTTTGAGCATTTTAAGCCAAAGGTTGGTGTAACATTTACCGACGAAGAAGGCGGTGCTGTGGAAGAAACGTTGAAGTTTGGCGAACTGCGCGACTTCGAAGCCAATGGCGGTAAAGGTCGTTTGGTTGAGAACAGCCCATTCCTTTCTGGTGTAAAAATGAAGATCGAGACCAACCAGAAGATTCGCAAGAGCATTGAGCAGAACCGCAAGTTGCGCGACATTCTGAAGGAGGCCGGCAGCCGCGAAGAGCTGAAAGAGGTGCTGCAGTCTATGTTGGACGAGCTGAAAGCAGCAGAATAATTAAATAGGTAAATGTAAAATTAGAAACTGAAACTATATTATTATGGCAGATACTGAAATGAAAAAAGCTCAGGCCGCCGAACAAGCTGGTGCCGAGTTACAGGAAAAAGGAAAAGACGTCAGCAAATTGCTGTCACAGTTTGGAGGCTTTAACGCTATTCGAGGCTTTATGCCCGATGCTGATAATATGAACCCTAGCCGCAAGGCCGCTAAGGACGTATTCCTGAAGGACAAGCGCTTTAAGGACAAGAGAGAGAATCTGGCTCGCGAAATTAGTCGCTGGTTGGAGCTGCTCGACCAAGAAGGCATTGAAGGTGCTACTGGTTACGTAGATGCCTGCAAGCAGGAGGAAGAGAAGTTTAATGGTGTGCTTAAGCAGGGTATCACCGATGCACTCTATGCCACACAGAACCTAGAACGTTCATACCGTGAGCTCGACTCGTTCTTCAAGACATGTGGTACCGACAAGGTAAACAACCTGCGTATTATCAACGTACTCAAGGACGATATCGCTGATGCAGATTCTGGTTTTGCTCAGGATGTAGAGAACATTCTGCGTAACGGTTTCGACCGTCTTAGCCTTAAGGATGCCTACAGCTTGGTATGTGTACCTGGTGCCGTATTTAATGATAAGGCTGACCTGTTGCAGTGGGCCAAGATGGCATTCAAGTATAAGGTAATGCTGCTGACCGACCATGCCGATGAGTACTCATTCGACGACCTGCAGGCAAATACCGAGGGTTATCGCGACAGCGATCAGGAACTGATGAATGTAGTGATGTGTGCCAACTGGATTGTTGGTCGTGAGGCCGAGAAACTCTCAAGCGACGAGGAAGATGCCAAGGCATTCTACATTGCTCCATCAGCAGCCTTGTGTGGAAAACTCTACAACGAAACAGCCAACATGGCTCAGGGTGCAGGCGGTAAGAAATATGGTACTCTCGACGGAGTGAAAGGCGTGAAGAGCGACCTGCTTAAGTCGGAGATTGCTGCTCTGATGGACAATCAGGTTATTCCTATGGTATATAGCGAGGGCCGCGTAATGGCATTCAACAATACCACTCTCTACAATGGCGATCTCGATGCCATGAAGGAGTATCCTATCGTCCGCGTATTCGACTGGGTTAAGAAAGTACTCATGAACTTTGTACACGAGGTTGCTCTTGAGAACTGGGATCCATACAACAGCCCGAAGAACCTGAAGGCCAAGATTCAGGAGTTCCTGAACCAGTATAAGGGCTATGGCAATCTGTTCCAGAATTATGAGATTGGCGAACCACGCCAGGATCCTGTTACCAAGCAGATTACCTGCGACATTACTCTTACCCCGTTCTATGCAGCCAAGAACTTTATTATTAAGGTTGCAGCCGACAAGAAGGACAAGGAGGCTGCTCTGGCAGGAGCATAGTAACATGACAAATAACTAAAGGCAAAAGTTATAATTATCTAGTTTATTAACATTTTAAAACACAAACAATTATGGCAAAGACTCCAGTATCAATGACCATTGATGGTTACAAAGAGAGAGAAGTCCTGATGGTTACCTATGAGTTCACTCAGGAAACAGATGTAGAAGGACAGATGGCAGGTATCCCTCGTGGTGGAAAACTTCGTGTTCGCGTAAAAGCTCTGAACGACGGCACCCCCGACCTGCTGGCATGGATGACGGAGCGCAGTCTGCCAAAGAACGGCGAAATCAAGTTCTTGGAGACCAAGACCAACAAGGAGATGAAGAGCATTAAGTTTACCAACGGCTACTGCGTAAGCTTCGAGGAGAAGTGGGAGGACAAGATGGGTCACTTCGAGGAAATCGAAATCACCTGTAAGGCCATCGAGTTCGGTAACGTGAAGTACGAGAACGACTGGGCATAATCCCTAAGATATAATTAAGTAAGTATTAAAGTTAAGTTGAACCATACTAAAACGTAAATATTATGGCAGAGAATGTAAACCCAGTAGTACTTGAAATCAAGGATTTTGAGCCTCGTGAGGTAATAATGGTAGACTATAAGTTTGATCAGGCTACCGATCGTGAAGGACAGATTGCAGGTATCCCCCGCGGTGGTAGATTAAAGATTCGTGTAAAGGCTATGAACGACGGCAACAACCAGCTGATTGCCTGGATGCTCGACCCAACTAGCCCTAAGGATTTCTCAGTGAAGTTTGTGAACACCGTTGACGGTGCTGCAATGAAGGAGTTAAAAGGCACCAACTGCTACTGCGTGAACTACGTAGAGAAGTGGGAGGATGGCCAGCAGCACTACGAGGAGATAGAGATTGTATGCCAGAAGCTGGAGAACGGTCCTGTAGCATTCGAAAATCCTTGGAAGTAATATTTCGTAAACTCTATAAATCAATTACCCAGGTTGCAATACACTTGGATAATTGATTTGAATTGTATTAATATAATAAGGTATATATGGGAAATTTTGTTTGTCAAGGAGCCACTCTCCAATGCTCATTCGGTTTGTCCCCCTCAACACTGATGATAACAGTGCCTGCGCGTCCCAAATGTGGCAACATGCTAATGGGAACCATTATGGACTATATACCGATGACAAATATTTTATCTTTTGGTATGTGTCAAAGCATGCTGAACCCAGCAGTAGCTTCAGCCACATCAGCGGCTATGGGCGTACTAACTCCCCAGCCATGTACACCACTTATTACAGCTCCATGGGCCCCTGGCGGACAAGTAAAAGTAATGGGGCAGCCCGCTCTCATTAACAATGCAAAATGTATGTGCAACTGGGGAGGACAGATATCGGTAGCAACCCCCAGCGGCAGCATGATGACAGAAGGTAAATGAAAAGATTTCTGTACATATGGCTCAGTTGTTGGCTTGCACTTACCATGCAAGCCCAGCAGATGCGTATCCTGCAGTTTGAAAAACTGAAGAAGGGACCTCTGAACATGCGCCATGTGGTAACCGACAAACAGCAAGCGATTATCGACCTGACTACCAGCGAGAGTGGTTTTACCTTCTTGGCCAATGGTAAAACAGAGATTGCAGCCGAAGAAGGCGATGGTATGCTAACACTTAAATCACCACACAAAACAACTCACATTGTGGTAAAGCACCCGGAATACGGACAACTGACATGGAAAGTGCCAGGCAGAAAGGGTTTGCTTAAAAAGAAACACTATACGGCCGTATTACAAACTGCCAAACCCGATGAGGAGTACAAACTTCAGAAACAATGGGTAGTATTCGAACTGAAACCCAGTCATGCTATTTTTACCGTAGATAGCACAACCAGCATCGTTAACCAAAGTAAAACACAAATGTACCTGCCTTTAGGTAAACATACCTACAAAGCAGAAGCACCTTTCTATACAGAGGTAGAAGACAGTTTTGAACTGACAGATCAAGAGCAGCAGAACATCACAGTAGCGCTGCAACCCATATACTCATATATCACCGTTAAAACGCCCATGGAGGGAGCCGATATCCTGATAGACGGCGTACATATTGGCTACACTCAAGGCACCAGCGGTCACCTGAACGAGGGTCCACACCAAGTGGTGATTATGAAAGGCGATCAGAAGTATTACGACCAGATAGTGAACATTGGTTGGCAGGAAAAGAAGGTCATCAAGCTAAAATCTACCGACCTGAAACCGATTGCTACCCCTACCCCAGTGCAACAGGATCTGGCACAATTACTGCCATCGGCAGCCAGATCAACAGCCAGCAAAGAAACCGCTGATAAGAAAACTGCCGGGAAAAACAAGAAGGCCTCAAAATCCACTTACAAGTCGATACCATTTGCCACGCAGTATGCAATTGAGGAGGTGAACGACACCATAGCACAGATTCCGTTTAGAGAAACAACCAATTACGGTATGCTGAACGTTCACGCCAACGAGATAGGTGCCCAGGTGTATATAGACGGAAAACTGAGCGGTACCACCCCATGCATAGTAAAACAACTGCCCGCAGGAAAGACCTGCAAAGTACGACTGGTTAAAGCAGGATTTCGCGACACCGAAAAGGTGGTGAAGGTTGAAGGCAACAATCTTGCCGAAGTAAATTTAAAACTGAAGAAGAAATAAAAGGATATGAGTAACATGTTGAACCAGAATCAGATAAGCTCTGCCAATATCATGGTTGTTGGCTGCGGTGCCTTGGGAAACGAGGTGCTGAAGAATCTGGTGCTCATGGGTGTTACTCACATAACAGTAGTTGACTTCGACATCGTAGAAACCGGCAATCTGAGCCGTAGCATACTCTTTACTAAAGCCGATGCCGAGCAGCGCCGACTGAAGATAGATGTTGTAGCCGAACGACTCAAGCAGTTGAACCCTGATATCGACATGACAACCATCTGTGGCGACATAGCCTACAATGTGGGATTAGGCTTAATCAAACAGATGGATGTAATTATAGGTTGTGTTGACAGCCGTTGGGCCCGCTTCTGCATCAACCGCTTGGCCATGAGGGCAGGAAAGCCATGGGTTGATGGCGGTATTGACGGCTTAGAAGGTACAGCCCGCGTATTCATGCCAGGCAAGAATTGCTATGCTTGCAACTTAGGTCCGGAAGGGCTGAAAGATCTGGCTCGCCGTATGCCTTGCTCGGGTATCATCCGCCGACAGGAGCAAGCAGGCTCAGCCCCGACAACATCTATAGTAGCCTCGGTTATCGGCGCCATCCAGGTGCAAGAGGCACTTAAGCTGATACAGCCAGAGTTTGGCACATCGCTGTGTGGTCGGATGTTCTACTACGAGGGTCAGCATATGGAAGTACATACAGCCCAATACGAGGCCTACGACGACGATTGTGCAGAGCACGAGTGCTGGCACCCCATCAGCCACACCAAAGCCGATGTAGATACGTGCGTGCAGCAGGCATTACATATATGGGAACAGGAATTAGGAGCCGACGAGGTTGAACTCTGCCTGGCCAACGACTGCTTTGTTGACTATGTATCACGACGTGATAACGATGAGCGCACCATGGTGATGTGTCCAGGGCACAAGGTTGAGGAGATGGTTGAGCACAATAATACCTTATGTGGTTTATCATCTGCAGCACTCTATCAGAACGAATACAAGCATATAACAGCCGCATTCCCCTACCCCGACCTGACGCTCCAGCAACTCGGCATTCCATCAAACGATGTGGTGCATGTGGTGGCCAACGGAAAGGATTACTATTTAGCATTAAGCAAATGAAGATTCAGAACAGAATACCCGAAATCCGAGCAGAAATGCTGCTTAACTACCTCTATCCAGAGGTGGGCGACAAGTGGTGTGTGCAGAACGAGGGTACGTTCTACCGCAACTATAACAGCGACCTGCTGTACATTGACGATGCAAAGAACGTGGCCCAGACGGCGCGCGACAGTTTCCTTAAGCTGCTGCCGCAGGGGGTGCTCACCGATGATAACGACCTGAAAGGTGAAGGCGCTGGCGAGAAATTCAAGCAGTTGAAGATACGCTTACGCCTGCTTCGCGAAGCATTCAAGCCTATCGACACCTTCCACTTCCGCAACAGTCTGTATATTGAGCAGCAGGCCGACAGTTTGCTACAAACCAAATTGCAGTATATTCTGTCAACCTACTTCGATGTAAACATTGACGACATAGAAAACCGTTATGTACGAGAGGTAGCCGTACTGCTCCCCTACGTCAGCAAACGTCGTGGCGACTTTGGTTTTGTAGCCGAACTGCTTAAGATATTGTTCAAGTGCGAGGTAACAATGACTATCGACCGCTACAGTCATAGCGATTCTACCCGTCGCTGGCTACCTATGGCCAAATACGAGTTACTGATACCAGGACTGAAGCCTGAAGCCTATCGCGCCATGATGGCTGATCTACAACCTTTGCACGATTTTATCAGCGAATGGTTTATGCCTGTGGATGTATGGTGCCAGATAAACATCAGAGAGCACCATGTAGAACAGAGAACTAACAACAGGATTACCCTGGGTTATAATACCGAATTATAAAAGAGAAAGGAATACGATATGGATATCAATGCGAGAATCAACTGGATGCCAGGAATGGAACTGACGGCCGACACCTTTAACGAGGTGTTCGAGAAATGGGATTTCCGTCAGCGCCTTGCCATACGGGCTGCTTTGGGTTGCAACCATATGGGACTAGTACCAGGTGCGCCCTTTAGTTGCAATGGCACATTCGTCAAGAATCGCTACGAGGTAACCAACATGCAATGTATGGCTTTGTTGCCTTCGGGACGCATCGTAAATGCCGAGGAAGATGTGCAGGTGCCCATACCTATGCTTTTTGGCGACAAGTACTATCTGACGATAGGTTTTGCCAACGAACAGACTGAGTTCGAGAAGAAAGGCATACCGTTTGTACGTCCGCGCTATGCCTATGCTATCCACACCATCGAGGAGGTTGAATCGGCCGATGTATTCCCATTGTCACGATTCAGCGTAAACGAAGGCGTATTCTCTATCGATACGGATTATATACCGCCCTGCCTGCTTCTCGAGGACGAACCACGATTCAAGACTTATATCGACCAGTATACCGAGTTGATGAACACGCTGGCCATACATGCCAACATGGCCGATGGCGAAGGTAAACGCGCCTTGTTACGTTATGTATTCCAGCTTAAGAGCTTCAGTTTACAGAGCACCATGCAGGACTTTATACTGTTAACACAGGAAATGGCTCAAGCCATCGACTATTATATCATGACGCCCAACAACCAATCCAAGGAGATTCCTGCGCCGCACCATGCCGACATTCAGGCTTGGTTAGGCTGGGTGGTGAGCTATATGCAGGGAGCTGCCGTCATACTCGATGGCGTGGTACTCGACAATACCGTTATCGACTACGAAGCACTGCTGGCACAAGCCAAGGCCGAATTATACGAGAAGCTACATCCTGAGCTGATAGAAAAGCTACTGGCCGATTTGAAGGCCGAGCTACAGGCTGAAATGCGACAGCAAACCGAGCAGCTCACAACCTATATCAACGAGAATCTGAAGAACGCCATCCTTGAGGAGCTCAAGAACGAGATGGACGACCGCACCGGCAAGATGAGCCAGATGCTCACCGAGAAGTTCGAGGAGTTCAGAAAGGATACTTACGACCAGCTGTACGACAAGCTATACTTCGCGCTGTTCGACAGTCTGTTCAATGCGCTCTATGTGCCTGAGCCAGAAGAACTTAAGTTTGTGCCACAAATATAGTAAGCTATGATTAGTATCCGCATACCACTACAACTGAAGCAGAAAGGCTTGAGCCGATACGAGAAGCAGAAGTTCTCGGTAGATGCTGTGATTCGCCTCATTATCTCCACCGAGCGATTCAGCTGTCCTGCCGACCCACAGTTCGGTTTCGTATTCAATAACCTGCGCTTCGAGATGTTTAACGAGAACGAGGGTGTGGTTTACGATTCGGGCGAAACAAACTCTATGAGTAATCTTCAGAATATCTACGACAAGAAGATTTCGGGCTCATCAAAGAGTATTAATACGTTTGCCGCCGAACTGAAGGGGATGATAGAGGAATACGAGAAGAGGCTTGAAAACATAGCCGTTTCGATGACGTACATCCGCGAAGAACGCCAGATTTACATTACCGTAAAAGCCAACTTTGTGGACACTAAGGAAGAATATGTATATAACCAGAACATCAAAGTCTGGAACTAAATAGAGATGTGAATGAAACAGACCATATTTGAAACCAAGCAAAGGGCAGAGGAGTTGCTGCATGAGGCCATCAATATCTGGCGTCATAGCGACGATAACGACAAGCTGGAGGGATTGGAGAACGATCCTATCATGAAACTCATGATTACAGCCCTTGCCTATCAGGCCAACGAGAACATCAGCGATCTGGAAGTGATGAAAGCTGAAGTGCTCGAGGAATATGCCCAGTTGCTTACCCCCTACGAAGTTGGCCATGCTGTGCCTGCTACAGCTGTTGTTTCTACAATGCCGCAAGACACGCTGACAGAGATTGAGTTAAACAGCCAAAGCACATTTACGCTTAATGGCACCAACCACCAGTTTTTACCATTGCTCAGCACACGCATACTGAATGCCAGAATCAGTCATCTTACAAGAATAGACGGCCGACGTTGGAAACTGTCGATAACACTTAATGCGCCAGTGAAAGATATTGCAGGCTTTGCCTTTGCTATCAAGAATCAGAACTATTACGAACTGAAAGTCAGTCTCAACAAGCAGACACTTCCAACTATAAAACCCTGGGAGTACTCTGAGCTGCCACTTAACGATTGTTTCGGCCTCGACACCGTGCTCTATACCAAGGCCCAGACCTTCGAAGCCTCGGTAACATGTCTCGACTTGTTTGCCCGACAGAACATGCGTACCTACATTGTACGCCCCTGCAAGCAGGCCAGCTTTGAGATGGAAACCGACACGTTCGACCTGATTTTAGAATTTCAAGGTATAGGCGATAAGTTTACATGCAGCAGGGAGAATATCGTACTGAATCCTGTTATTCTGGTTAATGCCGAACTGCATAGCACCACATTGTCGGCACAAACACCTATCACACGCATCGACAATCAGTTCCTGCATGCCATCCGCCCATCCGAAGAACAGATGTATGGTAGCAGTATGATTGAGGTACGCAGGGTAGCAGCCGACAGATTTAATCAAGGAAGACTGATAAAACTGCTGAATGCCGTTATCGCCCGATACCACTCCGACTATTACGCATTCCAGGATATAAAGGGCATTTCGGGCGACAAGATGATGCAGATGCTGCAGGAAATCCTGTTGAAACTGGTAGAAAGCGCCAAGAAAGACGAACTGAAACGCGTACCAGGTACCTATATTTTATTACGCGACAACCAGTTGTTACATACAAAGGATGCCAGCGTAGAAATAGGTTATCTTACCACATCGGGCTCGGCTGTAAACTCCCAGCTCAATGCCGATAGTACCTTTATCGTTCCATCGGGGTTGAATTCAGCCGAAACCCACCAGGTAGCCAATCCGGTAATGGGTAGCGACGAGATTACCGATGAGAGTGCGTTAGCAGGTATGTCGCGTTATTACATCGCCACCAACGACCGCATTGTAACACCTGCCGACATCAAACTCTTCTGTTACAAAGAGCTGCTTACCCGCTATGGTATTGTGCGCGATATGGTAAAACAGCTGAGTGTGAGCAGGCGACACCAGATGGAGACCAGAGGTCCCGGCTACGAGATCGTAGTAGAGATACGGCTGGCCGACAACCCGTTTATCAAACGCAGTTTGTCTGAAAAGATACCGCTGGTAGAGATCTTGCTACAAAAAATGATCGAAGTAAGGAGTACAAATATATACCCAGTAGTAGTAATGATTAAAATTGAAGATTAAAATATGGAAGACTTCTTTTTAGATATTGGTTACAAGAACAAAACAGTACGCTTTAAGGTGGTAAACCCCGAGGCACCACTTAGTACGCTGATGACCAACCTGCGCCACGCTATCGGCGAGGACGGCAAGTTGATATTCGACTTCCCCTCGATTGATGATACGGGTGCCCCACTCGACTATTTCTTTGGTCGTGAGGATCCCGAGGTACACGAGATACGTGTGTTGCGCCCCAGGATTGGTCGTAATGACATGACGCTGCTCGACTATAATGTGCAGAGCGGCGATAAGGTTTTCTTAATGCCCGACCCATTCCCAGGATGAAAGAGAGCTGCCGATACGAGATGAGCCAGTTTAGCGGACGCAACCGCCGTTTGCTTTACGAGTGGCAACAGCTGGAGAAACAGCTGGAAGGTCGGCATGACGTTACCTGCAAGGTGATTCGCCAGAATACCGCAGGCATGCCAACAGCCTACCTGATCAGCTACCAGCTTAAGAGTATCTGTGGTGTAACCGATATGGAACACTTTGGCCAACCAGGCACACAGAACCTGCCCATCTTTGCTACCGGCTTCAAGATGCGTATCGACCTGCCCGACGGCTACCCGTCTATTGACGCACAGCCCGCCTTCAGATTCCTGACACACGACGAGAACGGGAACCCCATCCCCCATCCGTGGCATCCTAACATCCGCTACTTTGGCGACTTTGCCGGACGCGTATGTATCAATATGGTCGACACCTATACAGACTTGGCATGGGGCGTGCAGCGTGTGGCGCAATACCTACGCTACGACCTGTACCACGCCATATCAGAGCCACCCTTCCCCGAGGATCTGAAAGTGGCATCCTGGGTGATACGTCAGGGCGAACCCAACGAATGGATTTATTTTGATCAAACTAACGATGATATACCATCATGAATAAACGAAGAAATACGATATACGGAACACTCCTCCTTGCCTGTTGCTTTGCCGCACAGAGTGCCTGGGGCCAGAAGGTCTTCAGGGACATTACGGTGAGCGCCGACAAGCCGCATGCCGACCATATTAATCTTGACCGGCATGCTACCGATAAGGATATTATGGTAAAATTCAGCTTCGACGAGGCAGCCAACCAGTTAACGGTAAGCATGATCTCGAACCGAATGCTATTTGTATTCTGGGACGATGTACGTTACAAGCCCATGACCAAAGGTCGCACCATCCGTCCCGAGCTGCTGCCATATTTCGTAACATACGATAAGAAAGACAAGTTCCGTTTCTCGAAACTCTTTAAGAGTTCGTTGCCTCAGCCCAGAAAAAAGTATGTGTTCTATCGCTGGCTTGAGTACGATAAAATACAGCCCGTACCCCAGGATTACGCTATGGTAAACGATTACATTACCCAAACCTTCGAAATCCCGAAGAAAGGTACCGAGGCTGTGATACAACTGCGCGACGTGATGCTGATGGACGACGTGAGCAAGCATCCCAACAAGCGCAAGTACGAGATTTCGTTTGGTGTCGATCTCGACATTTTCTACCGTGTTAAGATAGAGCGCAACCCATGTTTCGGACTGGATGAAGACATGCAGTCGGCCCAGGCAGCTCTCGATGGTATCCGTAAGAGCTATTCAAACCTGAAAAAGAAGTTTGGCAGGAATGCGAACGTAAGCGAGGACGGCAAGGCTGTGTTCGAAGAGCTCAAGGAAACGCTGCTGAAACAATTCCCACGCCGGGAATCAAAAACCGAGTGCCCTGAGCTGCAGGCAATTCTGGATGACTATAATACCTATACCGACTCGATTGCCCGCATGGACGTGAAGGTAACATTCGACGCCAATGCCGCCAAAGGCATGCTTGGCCAAGGTATCAACGAGCGCCAGCTCTTATCAAGAGCACGCCAGATTGATACTGCCGTTTCGCGCTGGCTCATATCGAATGATCAGATAGAACGTCGCGACATTATCCTGAATATTGAAGATATTATTAAGAGTGTGAATGCGGCCGTAACCCAACAAGGAGTTTACACCGCCGAACAGCGCCAGGCCTTATCGGTTTTCCGCGAGGCCGAGCGTTACTTTAGAAACAACTGTAGTAGGTGATGAAGATAATAGGAAAACTGCTCATTGCAATACTTCTTTGTTCTGTCCTGCCATCGGCAGTATGGGCACAGGAGGACGAGATGACTGTTGAAG
Source organism: Xylanibacter ruminicola (assembly GCF_900107775.1). GTDB lineage: Bacteria > Bacteroidota > Bacteroidia > Bacteroidales > Bacteroidaceae > Prevotella > Prevotella ruminicola_C. The sequence continues at coordinate 310,064 of NZ_FNRF01000005.1, read as the reverse complement.
AAGAGCTCGACTCTACCTACACAGACATCCACGCGAGGATGGTGCAGTTTCAGGGAGAACTGCTACAACTGGGCGCGTTGAGCCGCTTCCGTATGGATATCGATATGGAGATGCCGCTTACCGAACCGTTGCTGGATGTAATGGGCAACCGACTGAAAACGCTCACGATAGCAGTCAACTCGTTCACCTCGCGCTGGGATGCTTACTCGCAGGCACAGCAGGTGTACATAGCCGATAACGACAGTCTGCTAAGTAAACTGGCCGAGGTACAGCAGATGAAACAGATGGTGACCGACACCTTGGCATCGCGACAACTGCAATACGACCAGCTATCGGCATTTGCCAAAGCCGAAGTGTTTATCTGGAGTCAGGACAAGATTTACCAGAAGCTATACAAGCAGGCCGTGCAGTACTCGTTATCAGGCAAGCTTGCAGCCAAGCTCGAAAAGGTTAAGGCCGCCGAACAGGCCGAATTTGCCGATGTAACCAAACACTACGAGCAAGCCAAAGCAGCTGCCGACGCGTTTCCAGGTCTGAAGATCAGAATGAAGGGAATAGACGAAAAGTACTTTCAACTGCAGACTGTTTCGACCAAGATACAAGAGATGGCCTACAAGCCGTTTATACAGCGTATCAAGGATTACCTGATGGGGTTAGCGGCAGTAGCTATCGTACTGATGTTCCTGAACATGGTGCGCTCTAAGCTGAAAGCGCTGAAGGTAGCACGCGAACAGGCTCAGAAAATGAAAGATATGATGAACGGACAGCATAACTATCCTACCATATAAGAAATATGAAGTGTATGAAAACAGTATATAAATGGCTCATAAGCACAGCAGTAGTTTTTGGACTATCAGCCTGTGACGAGGTGCAGACGCCCGATATCGACGAGATGCTCACATCCGACGAATCGGCTGATAATGCAGGGGACGCCTTGCAGATATCGGATATTAAATTCTCCGACGACAATAAGGAAATGTATCTGTCGGCACGCTTGCTGCACGATATAGGCGACTACGACATCATGGATTCAACCCATGTTGTCATCAAACCGCACCAACAGATACAGATGTTGCCTGGTAAGTTTGGCGACGAAATCCAGCCGGTCATCACCAAGATAAAGAACCCCAGCAGAGAGGTTCTGAAGAATATGGATCTCAAGCTGCTCATCATGGTCGACCTGAGTTTGCCACAGCATCAGGTTGATGCTGAGCTTCATGCAGTCAGGGATATCAATACACTCTTAGGTCAGCAGGGCGTGTATATCGCCTTTATGCAGGGCGAAAACGTCAGCGAAACCTACGAGGCTAGTGATTACGTTATCGATCACTACTTTGTACACCACGATCCCTCGTACACCTATCTGTATCGTTCTATCCTGACCAAGCTGGATGAGTTTATGGACCCGCAAACCACTATAGGCAATGCCCATCGCAAGGTGCTTGTAGTGATGTCGGGCGGAAAAACCTATGAGAACGATTTACCTGTTGATCCACAGCACTTTGCCATACAACAACAGCTTACCAACAAAACTACCGAACTAAAGAATAAGCTTTGCGCCTATTATGTAAACTTCTCGGCCAACACTCAGAGCGACAACGATTTGATGGCTCTGACCGAAGATACTGACGATTCGAACATCATGCAGTTTTTCTGTAAGGATCTTGGTGGTATCTATCAGCCAACATTCAACTGGCAGGAGATGGAGACCGACATGATGAGCGACTTTAATATTGATCCAGCGAAATACGAGATAACCTTAGAGAACCCCGACGGCAAGATTTATCGAGGCACGTTACACAAGCTCGAAATAGGGTTATATGACAAGAAGACCAACGACTTGGTAGCCAAAGGTACCACCACCTTCACGCTTGGCACCATTTATAACCCTGTGATTATCCACGACGAAACCATGATTCAGATTATCACAGGCGGCATTGTATTGCTTATCATTGTATTCTTGCTGGCATGGTTAATACTGCAGTTCATCGAGCCGTTTATCCGCTATCAGCTATTCAAGCGTAAGCATGTTATCAGCTACTCAGGCAGCAAGATGAGCGTTAACGGACTCGAGGTTGCCGAATCGTGCTATCTGTGTAAGGCTCCTTTCGAAACAGGCGATGAGATAGTGGTAAAATGTAAGCACACCATGCACAAAGCCTGTTGGGATGAAAACGAATATCATTGTCCTGAACACGGACGCCATTGCAAGGAAGGTTCACATTATTATAATAAGCATAATCTGCTTGATGGCAGCAACCCATTATACCTTATGAAGTGGGTACTGGTTGCTATCATTTCAGCTTTTGTAGCCTGGTGCGTATTCATTAATCAGGATTATGCCCAATCAAAGTCTCTCATCCAGAGTATCCACTCCTTCTATCACGAGCTCACCTCAACAACCGATGAGAAGGGCAGCCTCTCGTTTGTTTATGGCTCATATCTGAGCGATCTGCCCGCCTTTGGCCAAACGGTAGGATTCATGATTACGTTCTTCCTCTCATTCTTTACCGTTCGTCGCCGCAAGTGGCTGTTACGCCTTAGCGAGATGGTGCTTCGCGCATTCCTAGCCGGTCTGGCTGGCTGTCTGAGCTGCCTGTTTGGCTGCATGGTTGCTGTCATACTCCACATTGAAACCAATACGTTCCTCATCGACTGGATTCCCTGGTTGCTGCTTAGCATTGTTATCATGCTGGCCGTTACCATCAAGACGCGCACGCCTATCCGTCGTACGTTCTTTGTTGCCTCGTGCAGCATCGCTCTCCTATCCATGCTTATGTGGGGATTCATATTCTTCAACAACACGTTGAACTATCGCCTCTCGCTGTTGATTGGCTTTATTGTCTATGCAGTTGCCATTGCCATCTGTATAGCCAGAGAAACGCCCCGTTCAGAGCGTTACTTCCTGCATGTTGAGGGCGCTATCAAGGAGATGGATATCGCTTTATACAAGTGGCTGCGCAACGAAACCGACCGTGTGGTAACCATCGGTAAGTCGGTTGACTGCAGTATCCAGCTGTCGTGGGATATTAACGGAAAAGCAGCTCCTGTTCAGGCCGAAATCAAGAAATATAAGAACAGCTTACGCCTCACAGCTCTGGAAGAAGGTGTGATTGTAAACAACAAACCGCTTGAGCCCGGCAAGGAGACATGGCTGTATCATGGTAAGAAATTTACCATCGGCAATACTACTTTCACCTACATCGAAAAAGATATATCGTAATCTATAACATTGCATCAATAACTAAAAATTTACGAATATGGCACTAACAGCAGTATTAGAATTTGGCGACAACAGCATCAAGCGTTACTCAAAGCAGTACCTGGTTGCTGACTGTCAGTTAGTATTCAATCGTCCGCGTAATGCCTTTAGTCCTGGAGGTGCGGCCCGTTGCGAAAGGGTTGACCTTGAAGTGATAGCTCCAGGTAAGGACGACCTTGGTTTGTTTGAGTGGTATTCAACGCAAAGCGTACAGAATGGCCGTCTGGTAATCAGCTTTATCGGTAACGGGTTGAACGATGCCGACTCACAGATATTATATTTCGAAGAAGCCAAATGCTTCTCACTCTCAGAGGATTACGACATTAACTCCTCGCGCCGCCGTACCCTGAAGCTCAGTATCTGTGCCGAAGAAATAAATATTGAAGACGTACAATTTAAATCTATATAATTGCTTATGGCTACACTCTATTCAAATGAACTAAAAGCCGTTGTAATAGCCGAAGACTTCAAGGAGAGTCCAAAGAATATACTGAAGGAGAGATGCCTTACTGTTCAGCATTTTTCCTACCAATGCGAGCACAAGCGCAACAGTCAGGGCGAATATTATGGCGCACAAGAGCCGGTTATACTTAATTTCAGAGTACGTATCGGTTCTATACACCAGGCACATACCTTTTATCAGAACCTGGCAAGCAACGGGTATTACTCATACTCATTCCTGTTCAACCCAACATTCAATCAAAACCAGCGTCTGGCCGATTACGAAGACGGCATGGTAGTAGAAGGCTATGTGATTAATGTGGTTGAGACCTTTAACTCGAGCAAGAGCCAGGCTGGCGAAGACGAGCAAGTGATGCTCGATGTTCAGCTACTGGTGCGCGAGATTACCTATGTAGGTCGTGAAAACCAAAACAATCTTAGAACAATATTCATTCAATAAAAACTATTAAGCTTATGGCAATCCTCGAACTTAATTTCCACGACATTAATATTTATGTGGATGGAAAAGACACTGTAAAAGCTGGCACACTTAAACTTCTGTCGAACCAGCAGGATGCAGGTGTGGTAGACTTTGAGACTTCAAAAAGTGCCATATATATTAAAGGAAAAAACGACAAGGTAAACCGCTACGAGTTCTACATCGAGAAGCTCGACTTTACCAAACAGATTTATAATCCTACCGTGATTTCAACCGAAATCTTCGTGTACCCGCTCACCACCACGCAGGGCCCCGAGGAATGGGTACCCATCATGAAAGACGAACTGGAAAAGCTGTTTTACAACCATCGTGTATCACTCTATTCGGTTGATGGCAGCAACAGTAGAGAGATTGGCGGCGACTATTTCGTAGGCGAGATTGAGCCACATTACAAAAAACTGTCGATGTCTATCACATTCAATATATACAGTCTCGACAAGAAACTCGATATCTCGCAGAACAGCCGCTCCTTTGTGGCTCAGAAACTCTGCGATGACATTCTTAAAAGCCAGCTTAAGGATTTTACCGATCCTTACGACCCTACCAAGAAACTGAGTATTGAGTGGAAAAATAACATGCACATTCTTGCTTATAAGAATAAGAAAGATGAAAGAACCGAGCATATATTCCCGTTCCTGGTTCAGTACAACGAGAGTTTTCACAAAATGCTGGTACGCACCACTAACCGCTGGGGCGAGTTCTTGTACTACGAGAACGGTTGCCTGAACATCGGCTACGAAAATAAGGTGTGCACTGAAGCTGATGAACGTGACGACTGGAGCGAACTGAACTACGGCGACATTGATGATGGCCTTGATGTAGAAATGGCCGATAAGTTTACTGCCGAGGCTGCCTACGACGAGCACATCATTGATAGTAAACTGAAAAAAAGCCCTAACGAAATCCAGGGAGTCTTTGGTTGTGGACCTAAGAATGGCTTAGACTTATGGATGATGAAACAGTTCCCCAAGTTTTTCTCGAACACCGAAAGCATTCCTAAGTTTTTTGGAAACCTGATATTCGATAATCTCTATGATAGTCTTGTAGCCGAACATAACAAGAGCTATCTTGATGAAAAGTTCAACGAGAAATACTTCAGCACAAACAAACCCGTAGAGCAGTATGGTTGTGAAGACGAGCCCGACACATTCAATCAGTTTAGCGAACTGAAATCGACATATACCGATAAGAAATACCTGGGTGTTCTTAACAAAGAACTGCAAGCCAGTAAGAATGCAGTTTTCCTGAATTACGATACCACCTACCCCAACATGAAGGTAGGCGATATCATCAGGATATACAAAGAGGATTATATGGTGATTCTGGTTGAATGTAAAACCAAGCCCAAGCGCCTGATTGTAGTGCATAATGTAGATGTGGTTGAGGCCAGCGAATTACCACAGTTGGCATTCAGGGTTGTAGCCATTCCAAAAAACGAAGATGGCGTGTTCTACCCAGCCATATCACCTCAAGGTCATACCCGTTTCTCAGGTCCGCAGCTAGCCACGGTTACCGATGCCAACGACCCCGCCAACCAGAACCGTGTACGTATCATGTTCAACGGATGGCAGATAGATCCCAAGGACGAAAATGGCAACCCCATTAAAATTACCGATAGCATGCGGGCAGCATCATCGCCCTGGGTAGTTTATGCCACCAGTTCGGCCAGTCAGGGTAACGGTATCTTTGGTAGGCATTATGAGGGCGACCAGGTTATCGTGGATTTTGCCCACGGCAATGTGGAGCGCCCGTATATCGTAGGAGGTCTTTCGATGAAAGGTAACAAGGTTCCTGGTGGATTGCACGAGCGTGATATCGTGCTCACATCGCCTGGCGGCCATGCCCTTCGTATCGAAGATGGCACGGGTGCCGGCCTCACAGCCTTCCTATCTGGTATTTTCGCGCCTGGTTACGACCTGCTCACAACCATTTTCCCTGATCTGTCGGGCAAGGATATATTTACCGATGCCTCTTGGCTGAACACCAACAAGAACTCAAAGAACTTCGAGGGTGGATTCCAGCTTACCGACAAGTACGGCATTTATAACATCTCGGGCTCTACCGATGGCCGCAACGTATCTGTCAAGTCGCCTTGGGGCGATATCAACTTGAATGCCTTTACAGGCATCACTATTTCGGCTCCCAATGGCGACGTAACCATCAAGGGTAAGAACGTAAAGATTCAGGCTGGTAACAACCTCGAACTGGTATCAGGAACCAACGTATCGCGTAAACTGGTACAATCAAAAGATACCATGCCAGGCAATTTAACCACCTTCATGGCAGATATGGCTCTTCAGGTAGCCAAGAAATTTGCCGAGAAGGTTGAATTTGTTGATCTCTCGTTTGTAAGAGCAACCGCCGAAGTGATATTCTACCCTGTAGAAGGTGCGCTCACCGTCAAGTCGAACCGCTTCCTGAAGCTCGAAGCCGGTAAGGGCAAGTGCGATTATCCAGCCACAGCCTACAAGGATCAGGCCACTATCGACAAGATGAATGATAAGATTGAAGAAGACGACCTGCGACCAGGTCTGCGCCTGAGGGCTGGAGTTGTTCAGCTTATACAGAAGGTTGGTTCTATAGCCACCGAAATTGACAGAGAATATAAGAATCTTTATAACGCATGCGTACAGTTACATACTGGTAATAGTGGACTTAAGTCTATGATTAGCAGAAATCGCAGATACCGGAATAAAGCAGACAAACGGGAATATTGCAAAAATGCAGACAAAATTATTGAAACGATATGGCAGAATCCTGACACCGAACTGCAGGAAAACGATATATTTGTTGCCGGCGAATTCGATGCGAATGACATAAACGATGTTTCTAATTTCGCCGTAAACAATTATGGTTTGAACTTACATGGAACGGATGCGGAAAAGAAGCAATTAGTCGTCAACTTAAGAAAGAGGGTTAGAGCCGAAATCACCCAAAAGGCCAATGAGCTTCGAAAAGCTATAGCCAAATTAGCAGCATTCATTGATAAGTCGTATACACGATTGGAGATGACCGAGAAGATCGGACGAGTAGACACATCGTATATGCCAGCTAATTACAAGGACGTTATGACGGCAGCCTTCTCGAAGGACAAGCTGGGCGACACCTTCTACCACAAGGCGAAAGCAGGCAACCGTAGCGCTCTTAATGCCGTATTAGGCGACAATGATCTGGCTGACGAGCTGAAGGCACTTAAGCGCAAGGCAGCCATTCTGTTATTAGAGGGATTGGGCTTTAGAGACGATTGGCGCTCAAAGACTGTTTCGATAGTAAATGCACGTTATGATGCCAACGTTCGACCACCAATGGCCCAGCGTGTTGATGTGGAGGCGCCACGTGTATTTAACGAAAGCGACGTTATTAATCCGCTTAAGTGGTCGTACTATGTACGTTCCATCACAAGCGTGCCCAAGCTCTCGCCTATCGAATCCAAGACAGCCAAGCTCAAAGAGGCAGCACTTGATGAACTGAAAAGAGCTGTGGATTGGGAGGACATGCAGTTCTTGGCCCATCCACGCGAAGACAACTGGTCGTGGGGCGAAGCCAAACAGGGTGGCATCTTGTTTAATTACAAGGGCAACACCTATAACCTGAAGAACGATATTGCCAAGATAGAGGGTGCATCGAAGGAGAATCTGACAACTACCGACGATGGCGACGCATTGAATGGTGAGGTTAATCAGTTCCTTACCGAGATCAGGGCCACAATCATGGCATTAACAGCTCCCCCACAACCCTAATTGAATAACCCAAAAACAATACAACTATGGGATATATTTTTGACGACTGGAAGAAAATCCTAGATACGTACCAGGAGTGCGTTGAGAAAGAGCTCGAGGAAATTCATCAGCAAAAAGCTGAGGTTCAGCAGATAAAGGCGGATATCTTTAACCGCCTCGACAGCGGACTCTATTATCATAGCAACGAGCGTATCGTTATCTCGGCTCCTGAGATAGTGATAGGAAATGTAGATAAGAGCGGCGACCTTAGTGGCGGTATGGGCCGCGTAGTGATTAAAGGCAGCGACATCAAGCTCGAGGGTGTTGGCGAGTCGGGCAGTATTACCTCACGCGCCCCCAGCATCCGTCAGGTGGCTGTTAACCCTGGTACCGACGGTATGGAGAATGTGGTTTGCGACACCTCCGAGATTGTGTCGCAGGCTTGTAACATTGTGATGCATAGCAGCGATAGCAAGGATGTGTTCTCGCAGAAGGCAGAAAGTGCCGGTCGTGGCGGAATCTGGATTCATGCCGACCAGGACTTGAATATCGAGGCGGCTCTAACTAACGACAAACGAAAAGAGACTATCGAGGCTCAGGTATCAATACTCACCGAACAGGCCACCAACCTGAAGAATCAGTTGAAAGCCTGCAAGGACGATGTGGATACCGTTTTCAAGCAGATGAACGCCCTGCTTACGATCGAGGATGAGAAGAATGGTGCCAAGGACTATGCGCTGCATGTAAACATGGTTGACTTAGACGAACTGCATCAGCAAATGGACGAAACGCTCCCATCTCTTTATCAGTCAACCATGATGTTTATCCGTACAGTATCGCAGCTGGCCGAGGTTAACCGCAAGAAGAAGGCACTTGAGGAGGAAAAGAAAGCCCTGAAGAGTACCGACGACTTTAAGCAGAAGACCACAGGTGCCCAGATGAACATCTCGGCCGAGAAAATCATCATGGCAACCAACGATGGTGATGGCAACATACATACCAACGACGAGGCAGGCATTGTTATCAATACCCCACGTATGAATATGAACATGACCGACGAGAATGGTAAACTGGTTGAAAAAGGCGGTCTGGGCATCACGGCTCAGAATGTGACCATCTCTACCCTTAACCCTTCCGACGACAATATGGAACTTACCGCCACAGGTAGCGTGAATATCCAGTCGAAGGACATCAGTTTCGAGGCTATGGACCTGAAGCGCAGCGATGTTTCTATTCAGGAAAAGCAGCTTACCGATGACGGCATCATCAGCATGACGGCCAAAACCATCGAGGTATCAACTGCCAACCCGCAGAATGTGGAGCGCGACAAAGATGGCAAGCTTACCAAGGGCGACTTTGTGGGCACAGGCGATGTGATTATCAAGTCGAAGACTGTTACCTTAGAGAGTCTCGACTACGAGGTGGCTGATGGCAACCTGAAGACCAAGGCACTTACCAAGGATAGCAAACTGTCAGTACGTACAGAGAAAACCGATATCCTGTCGGCCGATGCCGAGGGCAAGGCTACGGGTAGCTTCAGCGTTAACGCCAAGGCCGTCAGCGTTAAGTCGATGGATGTAGATAAGGAGAAGCTTACCGATAGCGCACTCGCTGCAGGCAGCACCATGACGCTGGTATCCGAGAAGATGTACGTAGGCTCTAAGTCGAAGGACATTAAGAGTAAGAAGATTCAGGCTCAGACCGAAGAGCTTGGACTGTTTGCCGATAAGACGCTCGAGGCCCAGCAGGGCGAAGCCAAGGCCGTACTGCAGCTGGCCGATGGCAATGCCGCCCTTTCAGGCAGCAAGACGCAGGTTTATGGCGATACCACCATCAACGCCAAGACCGAGGTTAAGGGCGAGCTTAAAGCACCCAAGCTATCAGGCGACAGCATCGAGGCTAAGAGTGCCTTCAAGTCGCCAAACATCAGCGATGGTATGGCCGCAGGTGGTGGCGGTGGCGGTGGCAGTCTGAGCGCCAAGCTTAAAACCGAGGATGCCCCTAAAGAATAGTTAATTACAAACCACGTAATTTTATAGATATGAGAAGATCAGCACTTAATGAGTTCGACAAGTTGGGACAACAGCTCTCAACCCAGGTCACTTTAATGAAATATCGTTTCATGAACCTCTGTATCACATCCGATCCGGTGGCCCTGCTGCCCATCCAGGTGTTTATAGAGGGCGAGCCGAAACATCTTGAGGATTGTGCCACCATCGGCAAGAGCGACGATTACCATTTCGAAATCCTGCCCAAGTACGATGAGGATATGAAGAGCATTATGCAGGCATTTTTGCGCGCCCACCCCGAGTTTAAGCAGGAGATGAAAAACATGGAGGTTGAAAGCCGCGATGCTAACGGCAATCCTCAGAATATTGATGTGCACTATCTGCAGCTTACGATGCCCGAGGTTAACGACGACCGTTACGATGCGTTAAATCAGGGCGTAAAGGCTGTGTACGATGTATGCAAAGCCCAGATGGAAGCCATTAACACCACAGCAAAGCCCAAGTTTGCCGAAATGTTACAGGTGGAGAGCGAGGCTGACCAGAAAAAGATGAACGACGCTCTTGACCATCAGAAGAAGCAATGGGACGATCAGCGCGAGAAACTCTATCAGGAAAAGCTGAAAGAGATTGACGATGCCCACAACAAGTGGCTGACCGATCAGATGACCAGCAGTCAGGAACGCCAGGAGCACGAGGATGCACAAGGCGAAGAGGCTGCCCTCTCTATGCGTATGACGCCCGAATAGAATTTAATCTACAACTAAAACAATAAGTGATATGAAAAAGTCTATTAAAATTTTGATTGGTATCATGACATTCATGACCATGATGGGTAGTTGCAAGAAGGATTTGTACGATCCTTCTACATCCGACCCTGTTGAGATTTACAAGCAAAAGTTCAAGCAGTATGTAGGTGGCGAGATCAGTAGCAAGCAGCGCTGGGGTTTCGAGCGTAATCCTGTAGTAGCCAAAACGCGTGCTGCCGAAAAGGCTACTGTAGTGTATAACGAAACGTACACCAACGAGTTCTACGATAGCTACTTCCAGACGGTCATGGCGTATTTCCCTGAGGGTCAGGCTTTAAATCAGCCAGATTATAGCAGCTACGAGTTCCACGAGCGTGCCACCTGGAGTAATGTGCAGCTGATTTACACCAACACCAGTGCCGACGACGAGATTGGATTGTACTATTACGATCCTACTACCGAGACCTTTAATGACACCACCAGGATTGTGATGATAGATGGTATACAGAACAAGGTTTCTACATACTATGAATACACCTTCTGGGAAGATGGCAGCCGATGGGTTAAAAACGATACTGCCTATCTCGGCTACGATTATTGGACCCACCGTGGTGCCAAGCGCATGAAGGCGCACACATTCACCATCACGATGAATCCCAATTACTACTTTGGTTTCTACGTCAAGAATCGCACCACAGGCAAGACCTACCACACTAATAAGTTCCTGAACGAGAACGAGGCTGAGGCAGGTGGATTGGTTGATGAGAAAGGCAACATTACCAATGGCTACGTGTTTGGTTTGAGCGACGACGACCAGCCTGGCTGCGAGATTCTGCTTTCGATGATGAAGGTGGGCGAAGGCGGCATGTATCCAGTGCCCATCGGGCCCGAGAAGCCCACCCTGCCTTACCAGCGCATTATCTGCGAGGATTTGAACGTAACGGTTGGCAATGCCAACAGCGATACCGACTTCGACTTCAACGACATTGTGATTGATATCGCGCTAACCGACGAGGGCGTGTCGTGCATTCTGCAGGCCGCTGGTGCCACGCTGCCCATACGTATCAATGGCGACAACGAGCTTGAAGTACACAAGCTGTTTGGCGTATCCAACAACATCATGGTTAACACCGATGCCGAGAAACATGGCCAGAGTGGTGCTACCAAGGATCCTGTAGCTTTTGATATCAAGGGCAACTTCAGCTCGATAGATAAAGTAAAGATCGAGGTGTTCAAGAACAACATGTGGATTGAGCTTACAGCACCTCCAGGCGATGCTGCCAGTAAGATTGCCGTAGGTACCGACTTTGAGTGGCCTTACGAGCGACAGAGCCTGAAGGAGAAGTACCCCGACTTCCCCAAATACGCCACCGACTATGAGAACGTGGACGACTGGTGGAAACACCATACCAACTAAAAAATACGATTTAAGACAATATGAAAAAGTATTCGCTCATGCTGATTATTGTAGCCGCCATACTGCTCGAGGTAATGGGGGCTACACAGTATTTCCTGACCCAGCGTGGTACCAGGGATGAACTCTTAGTAAAGGCCCAGCGCGATATGGACCAGAGCCAGCGCGTGGCCATGGTAAAAGCCGAGGTAGAGAGTGCCGTAAGGAACATTCATGTCGAAGCCGAAAGAGCCATTGGCGATCCTAACCGCTACTACGTGATTGCTACCCAGATGGTAAAAAACAATCCGCACATTGTGGGTGCTGGTATCGCCTTCCGTCCTTATTACTACAAGGACAGGGGCAACGACGGACTGTTTGCGCCGTACTGTTACGACGAGCAACCCGACGTGACGCTGAAGAAAAAGAAAACGGGCGCACCACAAACCAGAGCCACACTCCTTCCCTTCGACTATACCGATCGCGAATGGTTCAACAAGCCCTTGGCCGATGGCAAAAGCCTGTGGACAGCGCCATACGTGGATCAAGGCGGTACGCACATTATCATGTGTACCTACGTGATGCCAATTCGCGACAAGAAGGGTGAAGCAGTGGGCGTATTCTTTGCCGATGTGCCGATGGAGGACGTATCGCTACTCTCGATAAACATCCAGGAGGGTCTCACCCAAAGCAGGGTGATACTCTTCGCCATCCAGATAGCCAGTCTGTTTATTATCGGCATCATCGTATGGCTGGCCTTTAAAGCCTTCAGTAAATACAAAGAGCAGGTGGTGGATCCAGAGAAAGAGCAGCTGGTTAAACATAACGAGAAGCTACGCCATGTCAATCGTCGACTCACCGAACGTAACTTAGACTTGGCAAAGAAGCTGGAAGCCCTGCGCTCCCAGCTCCCCGACGCCAATGTATGATTGTAACCACCATTTACAGCTAGCACCCTGCCTCGGATATTTCACGAAGCAGGGTGCTTTTTTATGCTTGGATAAACGCAACCTTGCGGCGATTATCCTTCGGTCTCACTGCAAAATGTACCCACACGGCGCCATAGCGATTCTTTTCTATCAGCAGTTCGTCATAATCCTGTGCTGATTCCTTGGCATAATTAATCAGTATCGCCGCATATTCTATCGCCTGTTCCATACCATTGGTGCGGATATCCACCGCACAACCTGTAAGATGATTACTGGTAGCCACACCTCCAATCACATTATTAACCGCCTCCGAACGGAATCCACTGTTGATGATAATGGGGTCATTACCCTCTCCATATCGTCGGTTCCACTCACTTCGCAGCATCTCCAGCCAACTGCAAAGGCGCTTCAGGTTCTCAACTTGTACCTCATTAGGCACGTTCTTGTACTTCACACTTGTTTTGCACATCTCACCAAGAGTGAAATGTTCACTCAGTTTGATACTTGAATTATTCATATTCTTTTCTTTTTGTTTACGTTAATCGGTGTACTATGGGGGAAAGCCTCGCTGTAGGCGGCATCGAGAACTTTCAGATTTATTTTCCAAAAGCTGATGCCTGTACGTACAGCTACAATGGCGCGCAGCAGTTCGCGGTGCTTGCGCGGATAGAGACTGGGCAGAGGCAACTCGTTCCAACCTTCCTGCTCGCACAGGTGGCATACCTCCCAAATCATATCATCGGTAGCCTCGCCACCGAACCACGCCTTCAATACGTTTCGGATGCAGAAACGCTTACACTGACCTCCGAAGAGGCGCCTTGTGCGCTCCAGCCTAAGCCAGAGCTGCACAAAGCATTCTTGGTTGTTTTCGATTTTGACCATTTTGACCTTGATATTTTCAATATCGAGACTGCTCACACTCGGCAATTGATGCAAGCATCATTGCTCTCGCTTAATCGCAGCCTTGACCATTATGACACTTTTCTATAGTTACCGTCCTGATCCAGCACCACAAGCCCCTGCTTGCGCCAGTTTTTCAGCATCTGGCGAACGGTGTTGTGGGTCACATTGGAACCTTTCACCGCTACCGAGTGCTGCATAGCTTGCTGGAAGGTGAACTGGATGTCCAGTCGCTCAAAAATAGAGTCGTTCTTGCCGCGCTTCTGTCGTTCACCGTTCAGGCCGCCTGCATAGTCGCGACTTTGGAAAGCGTTCTCTATGCGATCACGGAAGAAGTAGAGGGCGTTCTCTAGTAGCGAGTCGGCTATCACGTCGTAGGCCTCCAGCATCGTTGGGGTCTGTGCTTTCAGCAGCAGTTCCCTCCACAGCCCAGGCTTCTGTTTTAGCTGCGCCTCGGCACCGCTCAATCCGTGCTTCTGAATCAACCCCTCGCACACCTTGCACAGCATCAGGCAACACACCATTCGTTGTGCTGTTACGCACACGCGGAAGCGCTGACGGGCACGGGTGCGGTCGTCGTTCTTCATCGTCTCCAAGCGGATGCGCTCTACCCATGCCCTACCCTTTGCCTCTAGCTTAGGCAGCACCACCTCGCCGTACATCAGCGGTAGCAGGTGGGCCACCTGCTGTATGCGGTCGCGCTGGCGGTCGGTAAGCACGTAGGGCTTATCCTCAAGCGGTGCAAAGGTATTGTCGGGCGTGCGGGCTACCGCTATACGACTCTGAAATCCATCTGTGTAGTTGTTTACCACACGATACAGCGCATCGGGTGTGCCGCACATCGTAACGTTCCATAGCAGGTGCTCTATATGTACGTTTACCGCATCGGCACTGCGGGCCTCGCGCTCAAACTTGCTGCCGTCGTAACTCTGTCGCAGCATTACAGAGAAGTCACACATAGTCGATTTCCACTTCTGTGCCACCGTATCAGCCTCAGGCGTAAACGAAAAACCGTGTTTACCCTCGGTGTTAGCCAGGCGCTCAGCCAGGTTGGCCACAGTATTGTTCAGCGTTAGCCAGCGTACGGGAAGCTTTGGTTCCTCGGGCTGATTCTTCTGGTTCTTGGCGGCACGCTTTTTGGCGCGCCACTCCTCTTCCTGCTGCTGGTACATCTTGTCAAGCGCAGCAACCTCGCTCATCCAAGCTTCCACTACGGGGTCGATACCGCCCTTGCCCGATGCAAAATCACCGGCTATGTACGATATCAGGTTCAGACCGCGCTTGGTGCCATGTACATCCAGCTGCACACCCGTAGCCAGCGCACCGATACAAGGACAAATGGCCGTAACCACTGGCATGGCCAGCGATGGGCCTACGGCATCGATGCTATCACGAACGCCCATGGGAAGCCTCCCCCTTACCCCCTCCAAAAAGAGGGGGGATTCGTTAGTATCAGGTTCTTCACTCCCCTCGCCTTTTGGAGAGGGGCCGGGGGAGAGGCTTAGCGCATTCAGCACATTCCTTAATCGCATCGGGAAACCGTTGTACTCCGAACTCAGCGCGCTTTTAATTTTAGCGCGTTTCTCTTCTATCGGGAATCCGTTATAGCAAGGTATCACCTGATCCAACCAATCGGCATTCTTGGCACAGATGTGGCGCAGGTCGCAAGCCAACTGATAAGTCAACGTATCACGGTCGCCAATAGTAGGTTCAAACCCGTGATTGTTCAACTCCCAGTACTTTGCGATAATGTCCGTAAATGGTATGCCGTGATAGTGCGTAGGGAAGAGCCTCCCCCTATCCCCCTCCAAAGGGAGGGGAGATTCGTTACCATCGCGCTCATCACTCCCCTTTCCCTTTGGAAAGGCTACGGGTAGGCGCGTCAGCGGGAATGAGGGGCTGGGGGTGAGGCTTCCTTCTTTCACACTCGCGTTCACACTCTCCTCAAACAGTCGCTTGTCGGGGCCATAAAGCACGTAGCTTCTCGGTACCGCGAACGAGCCGCGAGCCAGGTCTTTGGTTTTCGAATCATCGGTTACACCCAATTTGGCAGCCAGCCACTGTTTCGACTGGTCAATACGCTCCGTTGGCTTCAGAATGTCGAACTGACTGGGGATGATATATACAATGCGTAACCCCCTGCCCGAACAACTCACGTGTGCCAATACTATCAGATGCTCCAGCTCTAGCATGATGAGCAACTGCACCAGTCGTTTCCATACCTCGCGAGGGTCTTCACCGTTAAGCTCGTCCAGATCCAAATAGGCCATACCTGTAGGTACAGCACTCTTAGCGTGTCGGTGCCCGTCGGTATAATTAGCCATAAACATCAGCAGCGGCAACCCCTGTTTCAGCACCTTTGCCTCGTCGCTATCGTGGTCAACCCCGGTTAGCTTTTGGCATACCTCAGCCACCTCGGGCGAATCGAATATTTCGTTAAGCGTTTCTTGAGGGCAAGCCAGCACTTGTGCCGACTTGCCATTCTTGCAGTAAGATATCATAAACTGTATCCTCCTTTCATCAATTCACGAATCACCTTTCGCGCTATGGCGCTGGCCTGATCCATTAGCTTTTGGGGCAACAGCCTTACCTCATCCTCATCCAGCGAGAACACAAAATAGTAGCGGCCGTTACGTCCGTGCGACAACGAACAATTATCCTCGCGAAACAGCGGCTTGTTCTTTGGTCGTTTAGGCAACTCGCTCATATATACGTTACCATCGCGCATGCCCTGCACCTTGAAGCGTCCGTTAAAAGCCTCGGCCGCCACATCCTCGCAGCACTCAAAATCCAGAGTGCGCTGTCCTGTTTCCAACTTGCCGAAGGTCATCAAACCTTCAACCATTACCTGTTCTCCTAAGATATTACTTTTTCTAGTTTTCATATTATTTCTAAGTTATTAAGCGAGAAGAAGTTTCGGATTCCTTGGCCATTTACTCGAGAAAATCCTCCTCGGCTTCAACTCAGAAATTACTGTTGGTTGTTAACTCTCTTAATGGAAAAGCGATTTGATAAATTCCTTACCTTGCTTGGTCCACACCAGATAGGGGCGCTGTTTGCGGGCGCCGTCCAAGGCGTGATAGTGAAATTTGCGCTCCTCGGCATAGCCGCAATCGGCATACTTGGCAGTAAGCTTGTATCTGCCGTAACTCCAGTACATCACACCCTTATCTACCAGGAAGTGGTTCAGCACCTTTACATCCACCTCTAAGCTCTCTGCCACCTGGGTAGCCGTAAAGCAGTCGTCGGCAGGCAGATTGCTGCGAGCAATCGTTCGTGCCACAATGCGGTTGGCAGCCTCAACCATCTCGCTCTCGGTCATCACTTCGCCCGTACGTAGGTTTCTGGTTGGTATGTAACCGCCCGTCTGTCGAATCTGCGGCAGCACCTCGGCTGTTACCCAGCGCTTAAACTCCTTAGCCTGCGGCAGCTTAGAGCTGAGCACCAAAGAATAAAGACCGCTCTCGTTGATAAACAACGTGTTAGTCTTGTAGTTAGAACCAGATACCTGAATCAGGTATGAGGTTTTGTCCTCCGAATCTACGTGTGCCTGAAGTGCGTTAGATGGATTCTTATACCCAAGTGCACTAGCCACATCCTTACCTACAAAGAAAGTCTCACCGTTCTCGTTTGTGAGTGTTCGAACCTCGCCGAACATCTCATGCTTAAAAATCTGAATGTCTTTTGCCATAATAATGTTTAATGTTTAATGTTTAATCTTCACCACGTCTGTCGCTAAGATTTCCTGGAACGTTTGTCCCTGATACTCGTGTGTAGAGAAACGAAGCGTGGCTGCCACCACATCACCTTCGTAGAACCTGCACGCCGCCAGATTGCCCAGCATGGCGCACACATACTCGTTTTCGAACTTCCCGCCACCCATCTCGCGCAGCACAATGTTACACTTCTGAATGGTACCGTTGTCACTCTTTGATGACTGTACGCTAAAGGCCTCGCCCTGGCGTACCACTTTTAAGATTTTTGCATCCATTATTTATTACTTATTTAACGTCGCGTCCTTAGTGCGACCTTTAGAAATCTCATATAAAACTGCCGTGCTATCGCAGCAGGGCAGGCTTTGGCAGTCCACCGACCACCCAATGTTACAAACAAAAACAATTATGAGTAAAACCTAAAACTTTATGGAAAAAGAAATGTTTCGCAAAGCAAAACCTATTTCGTATGTAAGCATGTCAAACAACGATTGTGAACTGAATCACGCTGCAAAAGTATGGCAAATAATTCGATGAAAAAAATGAAAGAAAGTTGGCTGCAACCTTCATTCGCTCGTAACACATTGATACAAAACAAGTTGAGCCCTCTTTTACGAGAGCCCAACTTTCATGATTCTTTCAGAAAACTATCCAAAAATATGTTGTTTTAGGTATTTGTCAACCGATTTTCTTATTTCATTTTCGGGCGATTCGCCCAATTTCTGTCGCACAGGGTGATCGCCACCCTTACTTGGCTCCAGATATTGCGCCATATTCACCGTGTTGGCAGTGGGCACAAAAATGGTTGCGGCCATTTGGTGTATGATTTGTGCCACAAGATTGCGATTAAACGTTGTGTCTTGTTGCTTACCGCTGTCGTACACATGCATTTTCACCTCCTTCAGTTCCAGAATCCCCATCCACAACTGGTCATAACAATCCACATAGCTTTCGCGCACCATGGGCTTCAGCCTGCCCACATAGTCCATTATTGCGTCTTTTGTATGATGGCTATTGCTGGTTGTCTTGTTGTCATTTGGCTGATTACAGGAATAGCTTATGGTTGCTCCCTCCTCAAGTATCAGGTTTATCTGTGCGTGTTCCAGATTAGCTCCTTGTAGCAGACCCGTCATCAGCTCCTTCTTCTCTTGGTTTGTCATAGTCGTCAGTGTTTGTAAAACAGATGTTGGTATCCTTCTCCAGAATAAAATTAAACTGATTATTCTGAATAATAAATAATAGATTAACCTCTCGGTTCGCCAGCAAGCATATTGGATTTTGGTCCAAAGTTTCAGTCTTAGTTGCCTGCTGGCATCGCGCTAACTTTAGCGCTTCCACTGCACGTAGCAGTAATGATAATAGTTTCGTCATAAATTCATTTGTTTTTTTGTTTAGTTATTATTATGCGCTCAATTTATAGAATCGCGGTCACAAAGATATAACAAAATAGCCAGAACGAAGCATCTTTTTTAATCTTTTTATTGCACGATTTTTACCCAAAAACTTGGTGTTTCAGATTATTTGGTTATTTTATAAACAGCGATTGCTGCCAATGCAGCAACCGCCATTATTTAGTAGTTTATTTTCAACACAAACTTTTTTTCTCAAAAACGCCTCTCTACAAATCAAACATAGATTTTGGGCGTTTATTCGCTATAAGAAGAGGTTGGATTACCAATAAGAGCCAGCTCTATAATTCTATTCATTACCAGATCAAGAAATTAAAATCTCATCTATTTCTTTCATTAAACCAATTGTATTTTCTATAGAATAAAGGATGTTCTGATAGTGTACAATCTCGTTATATGATATATCAGTGTTTATTCGGTCTTTCAACCATTTGTCTGCTACCTGATAACCACCTATATAGAAATCCCAAACGTTTTTGGGCACATCATCAAAGTATTGTGTATCGTTGAAATAAATTTTTCCATTCTCCCATCTGCGGTATTCTAATGTGTCACTACCTTCACCCATACATGGGAATCGGTGACGAGCATTCCATTTACCGCAGTCTTTCATCAAGTGGAACTCACGCAATTTCTTGCCTGCTAAAACTAGCTTATCAAACGTAGTTGTATCTTTCGGATATGGTATGCGTGGGAAGTCACGCTTTAAGAATTCTTTATATCGCTCTCTATACCATGGACTATAAAGTACGGCATAAATGTAATCAAACAAATCTTCGGGTGACGGCCGTTCGCCAAGATTCATTTCGATTACTCGCATTATTCTTTCATTGAGGTTTGGGACAATACAGTCTTTTCCTTCGCTAAATTCTTGTGAAGAAGAGTCACCATATGTAGTTTCCTTTTTCGTGTTGACATATAAAGGATAGACATAACCTCCACCGCGATAAAACACATTGAGGTCAGTTATTGTATTGGTGACAAATGCCAAATTCCATGGAATATCACCAACTACATTACCACATTGACCGATTATTAATCCCAAGTTTTTCTTTGAATCAGCATGCGCAAGATGGCGCATTATTTCATATACAGGGCGGGCCAAGAAGCCTTTAGACTTATTAGAGAAGTATGTGTATTTGTTATCAAATGGACGGTACAAGGCACGTTTGTAGAATTCGTCTTTCAAACCGAAGTCTTTTATATGCTTTATCGCATTTGAAATCTTTGAATCATCACTTTCTTTCTTTATGTCATACTTACTTTTAATTTCAGACTCACTAAGAGAAACCAAGTCTGTCGTAACCTGCCTTATACTTTCCTCAGTGTCCCTAAATGCGATTTTGTCTCTCTTCGAACACATTCCAACACCACCAATAGTGAAAAGTTCGTCAGGAGAGAAACCTTCATAGAACTCTTCTTCGTACGAGAAGTTTATGGGTACGAGGAAATACATAGGAGCATGCAATTCTAATTTATTAAATTCCAATGTACTAACATCATTCTCATTGAGCAATGCCAATTTTTTCTTTTTACTGCCATATACATTTGTGTAATACACTTCTGCCATATGATCATCTGCTCTAACTTCATCTTCTGCCAACTGCTTCTTTACGAACAAATTAATGCATACACCCGGTTGAATCTGAAAGACATTCTCTTCCTTCTCTCCGCGGAGAGATGTCTCTCGGGTTTTTGAATCACCATGCAAATTTATAATATAAATCTCATCGAACTCTTTAAGTAGTTGATAACGCATACCTCGGAATGTGAGACTTTCCAGATAACTATTGGCATTGATATAGCCTATTATGCCACCATTGTTCTCGTGAATAAATTGCTGGGCAAGACCGATAAACTTAACATAGTCGTTGTTTACCCATTTCGCATCTGGAATTGTGAGGTCATTCCTACCAGGTTCCAACTTATAAGCAGAAACCAGTTTTTCTATTTCTTTACCCTTGTTCTTGCTTTCACCATTATATGGTGGGTTTCCTATCATTACCATAATAGGACATTGTGCTTTGATGCGGTTGGCTTCTTCTTGTTCCCTTGAAATCCAATAACCAGTATTTGAATCGCCTTTCCCCATATTTCTACGCAGAGAATCTGTTAGGCAGATGCCGAAATGGTCAGAATCCTTAATTTTATATTTTGTTCGCCGTAAAACCATGTCAACTTTGATGTGTGCTACTGTATAGCTGGCCATTTGTATTTCAAAGCCATAGAGTCTTTTAAGCAAGTTTTCGTGAACAAACTTCTGCCACAGCATAGAACCATTTCCGTATTCTTCACTAACCAGATTAATCACTTCAGCCAGGAATGTACCGGTGCCTGTAGCAGGATCGAGTGTCTGTACTTTAGGCACCAACTCGTTCCCTTCAACAGTTCGATTTGGTACCAATTCACTATTAGCCAAACCATCTACAACATCCATTTTGTTTCTTAATAACACATCAACAGACTTTACGATAAACCTGACTATCTCAATAGGCGTGTACCATACGCCACGATTCTTTTTGTCTTCAGGATCAAAGGCCGTTAGGAAATCTTCATAAAAGTGAACAAGTGGGTCGCGGTCTTTTTTTATTTCCTTTTCGAACATCTTCATTAATTCCGTTTTACTGAACATGTTCACTAAATCATCTACTATCCATGATATATTTTCATGGATATTATTGCCTGCGAGATTATTAAAGATACCTCTCAATAATCTATTGGTCTTTGGTATCAGGTCTGCCGCTTCAGCACGAGAGAAATCATTTGGAGTGGTATCGTTAAGCCTGGCAGCAAACAAGCCATAAGCAACGGTCTGAGAATATATCTTTGCAAAACCTTTTATATCTATCCCCTGTATCAGCCCATCCTTTATCTCATTATATGTGCTAATCAACAAGCCTTTGGCATCGTCATTGATTGTGTTGTCATTCAACACTTGGGTTATAGTCTCACACATCAGTTTGGCCTTTCTCGCCATAAGATCAGCAAGCAGTTTCGTGGAACGTATTTCCGGAGCGCCATTAGGAACAAACTTACGTATAGAAGCTATGAGTTCTTCTATTTTAATCTGATCAAATTCAATTTTATCCTTTTTCTGGCTGCCTATACAAATAGTCTCCTTAAGTTCTCCATTCTCATAGAAATGAAAGTCGATGTAGTCTGTGAAAACAATATGATTAATGGCCTGTTTATATCTATCGAATTGTTCCTGATTTTTTCCTTTGCCATCAAGGTCTCCCTTACCGATATCCTTGGTTTCAAACACCGCAATGGTAACCCTATCTTTAACAATAGCAATGTCCGGTTTACCACATAGCATCAACTTCTTCTCACCCATGATGTCATATTTGCCATCAAAGATGTCATAGAGAAAATTCTCCAGTGGAGTTCTATAGGTCAGCTCGCTGGCTTCACCAGACGAATACTTCTTGTTAACAGCTTTCGTGTATGACTTTATTATCTCTTCGTCAGACTTCATATCGGTTAGTGACCAAATTCCCCAACTGATACCCTGAAGTCAGGATGATTTCTCTTATATCCAGCAACATACAAAAAGCGGGGTATCCTCATCTGCCGTTCCCCGTTTCGGCCTACCACAGCCTTCCCAATAGAACGAACAGAGTCTGAATACCCACGCCGAAGTATATGTACACCCGAAAAGTGTGCGTGAGGGCATAATACGCCCTCTGCACACTCCGGGTAGTATATACTACACCCGTAGCATTCACCTCCGCATTTGTCTTTGATTGGGATTTGATTGTGGTAGTTCAAACGGTCAAAAACAAAGCATCAATGACGCTTCTCAATATGTCGTTGTCCTCACCCATTTGCACGAGGGCAAAGGTGTGGACGTTGCAAAAGTACAAATAAAAAGTGAAATCGGTAAGGTTTTTCGGCATTTTATTTAAAAAATGTACAAAATAGTTTGGATTATCAGAAAAAGTTCTTATCTTTGCGGCGTGAAAGGAACCTATTTAGGATGAGAGCCCCGTTTGGATCGGCAAGCGACTCATGAAAATAGAAGCACTTTTAAACTCCGCTTAAGATGGATAGCCCCGGTTGGTCCGGCAAGCAAGGCCATTAAAGCGGAGTTCCTTTTTTTAATACACCAACATTATTCTCAAAGGTATACTGGTCAATAATCGCGTATGGTTTGTATGGACCGCCATTTTTCATCTTGCGCATAGCAAGAATTGTTTTAATTCCTATCTCGCGATCAAAATAAGTAAAGTAAGCACTCTCTTCATGTTTACCTTCAACCACCCTACGCCAACCAAGATATTTTCCTTTCTTCAAATATGACGGTATATCCTTAGCCAATGCGTTCTTGATGGCATTAAACTTATTGTCACGTGAGGCCTTACTAACAATAGTTTTGAGATCAGATTTTGTAATCTCAACATCCATCGTTATGCCATTGGTGATAGTAAAACGCAAGGGTTCTGTTTTTAAGGCTTCGGCCATAGTCAATACCTCGTTTCGTATCCTCTTGCTTTCTATATAATAATCGTCTTTAGTTCTTACCATAATTGCTTGCAAAGATACAAAAACTTTCGCAAAAAAAGTAACATCAAGGCTAAAAAATCAATTTGCTGCAAAAAAAATTCTCAGCCACTACAGTTTCTAGCGAATAAGCCTTGATGTGTATCGCAGGGATATCGTCAAGCAATAGCGGAAAGTCAACCAATGCTGGCTTTGGCGTAACCACATCGCCAAAACCTATATCAACCGACATCTGATAAATAATTGTGCCCATTTTACAGACTCAGCGTGATTCTTAATCTCTTTATTCATTCTATGGCTATTTCAATATAGTTTTTCAATACTTTTTCTACTCGCAATTTCTTGGCATATTCCATCAGCCTTCCAAGGCTACGACCATCCTTGCGCAGATAGGTACGCAGAACTTCTGCAAAGATATCCAGACCTATCTTATTACGATATTTAGCTGCATCACAAACACTACGTTCCAAGTCGGTGATACGTACCGAATGTCCCGAAATCTCGCGCTGTTCAATGCCGAAATCCAGATTCTCCTTCTTCCAATAATACAACGTGATAGGTAGTTCGGCAGATATCTTCAGTTTTCTTTTCTCATCAATGGCTATACAGAAAGCAGGTGGCACTGTAGTACATAGCTGATGGTACGCCCACGCATTATACAGACAAACTACACCACCTGGCACCATACGCTCTACATCAATCATGGTGTTGAAAAGTGCTGTAGGTTCAGCATAAACACCACGACGCAACTTTACTACTTCGCCACGCTTTACGGCTCGCTGCAGGCGCTTATACTCTGCGCTATCCAGTTCAGAGGCCATAACCATGCCACCCTGCTGTTTTATTTTCTCGTTAATATCCATAATGATGATATATGAAATACCGCTGCAAAGATAAAAATATTTTTTGAATAACGAGCAAAACTTACGGGGTTTTTAATTTTTTCCCGTAGTTTTTACCCGATTTAACAACCTTAACGTCGTGGTCATTTGGTCAAGGTCATTTTGGTCATTTTCGATTTCGGAAACGCGGTTATTTGCTCACTATATATAAATATAAATATTTATATTATAGTGACGGATTTTGACAGTTGATTTTTCGATTTTGACCATTTTGACCTTGACCATTTTGACCAGCACCAAAAATATCTCGAAAAACACGCGATTTTATTCCGAAAGAATTCGAGGACCGCAACCATAATGCCGTACCTTTGCATTGTCAATTTGAGAGAAGAAATATACGCGCCCACGAGAAAAATTTTACGGGCCCACGGGGGAGGCGGATTTTTCGATTGAAATGCGACAGCGAGAGAGATTAAACATTAAAAGATTAAACATTAAACATTTAAAGATTATGGCATTGAAAGTAAAAGCTAAGGAACAGTTGCAGAACATCGGCAAGTATGCTGGTAAGTATCGTTACGTGATGATGCCGGAGCTCTACACGGCTCTGACTCAGGACAAGGTGATTAAGGAGGCGGCTCTGCGCAGCGGCGTGAGCAAGGGAGTGATGCAGGCGTGTTGGGATGCTGCCGGCGAGGTTATCAAGGCGTGGGCCACCGAAGGTCACTCGGTTGCGCTGCCCGGACTGGGAACCATGCGATTCGGATTGCGCGCCAAGAGTGTGGAGAAGGTTGAAGAGGTTAAGGCCGGACTGATTTCGAGTCGACGCATTATCTTTACCCCCGACACCGATCTGAAGGAGGAGCTCTCGAAGACTGCCGTGCAGATTACCTGCTTTGACCGCGACGGCAAGGAGGTGAAGCGCGTGACCAGTACCGATAGTGGCGACGTGGAGGATAATGAGAATACCCAGCCAAGCACTGGCGGTAATACCGGAGGCGGTGGAAACACTGGCGGTAATACCGGTGGTGGTGACGATGACGAGTCGTACGGCGACTAAGTTTTAGGCACGGATTACACGGCCTTTTTTTTAAAAAAAGAACACGGTTATAGCCAAATAAAAGGCTGCGTTTCTCTAAAAGAGAGCCGTGTTGTCCGTGCCAAAATTAACCCGAAGTATGAACTAAAAAAGCGAAAAGTAACTATGACAAAGAAAGAGACATTGAAGTTTATCGTGCAGATGATTGCCAGTATCGCAACTGCGATAGTAACGGCCCTAGGCACGACATCGTGCATCGGGGCTTAGCCCCGAAGCGCCACGAGTTCTTGGACAAGCCAAGCGGCATAGCCGAGCGGTATGGGCGCCATGTAAAATAGCCAAGGACCTGCACTTGCGCGGCCCGCCACGCATACTGCAGCAGGCTCTATTACCCCCAGGTTTCAAATCGAAGCCTGGGGGAATTTGTAGAAATCTCAAAATGTTTTGCCCCTACTTTTGGATAAAAATGGCAATTTTTTGCCCCTACTTTTGGATTTCGCCATGGCCATCCAGGAGAACGGTCCCAACTGTCGCGATCCCATCCCTCTGCTCCGCGCCTGGCGGATGCTATAACCCAATCAGGCTGGTATCCCTAACCCGGATATCAGCCTGTTTTTTTTTGCATTTTCAGCTGCCACAGAACCGTCCCCTGACAGGTTAGTCACCCCCAGTTAAAAAAGTTAATCGCACACAAATTATCCCAACGGCATCAGGAAATATATTCAGTCAAGCCCCCGATTCATTCATCGAAAAGAGTGATTGGCATGCCATCATAGGAGTGAAAGCATAACAGATTACACAATAATTATTAAATCCCAAAGCATAATAGCACGGCTTTGGGATTTTTTGTTTATATTTGCAAAGATTTATTACTAACCCAACAAAACAAGTACGATTATGGAGATTAAAGCAATTCGCATGTTCGATGGCGGTTTTATGAACCAGCAGTTTGCCTTTGGCGGTGAAGGTAAGGAAGGTACCGACGAGCAGATTATCTACCGCAGCAGTTTGCAGAACTTTTTGATTGACACTGGCAACGAGGTGATTCTGGTCGACACTGGATTCCAGAACGACTTTAAGGCACCTGAGAAGAAACTGGGCGCGCCACTCTATATGGGCGAGAAAGTGAAGGATTATATGGAGGCCTTTGCCGAGTTGGGCTACAAGCCTGAGCAGGTAACAAAGATTCTTATCACGCACAAGCATCCCGACCACTCGGCTGCCATCCAGTATTTCCCCAATGCCAAGGTGTATATTTCGCCCGAGGATGCCGACGCCATGAAACTACCAGAAGGTGGAAACATCATCCGTTCGGAATACAAGGAATCGTTCAAGAACTTCCCACGAGCCGAAAAAGTGGCCGATGGCATTTGGTTTATCGAGGCCAAGGGGCACACCAAGGGCAACAGCATTATCATTGCTGAGAACGATGGACTTTATTTTATGATGCACGGCGACGTGACTTATTGCGATGCAGCCTTGAAAGCCAATAAGCTAAGTATCGTGTTCGAGGATATCCAGGCTGCCCGCCAAACACTCGATCGTGTGCGCAAGTTTATCCAGCAGAATCCCACCGTTTATCTCTCAACCCACTGTCCCGAGGGCTACGAGAATCTGGAGATGAAACGGGTAATGACGCTGTAATTAGAGACAGAATTCAACAAAAGTTAAATCCCAAGGCCAAATGGTATGGCTTTGGGATTTTTTGTTTATATTTGCCGCGCATTATGAAAACATTAATACCTGATGATGAGAATACAAGTACGAAAATTTATCTTTTTATTCCTTAGCACCGTATTGTTAGGTAGTATGGTATCGTTTGCCTCGTGTACGGTAAGCAAGGATAATACTATCATAGTAAACCAGCCCACCATCAACCGTATTCAGGAGCGTGGCACCATCCTGATTGGCACTACGGGCGATTATCGTCCGTTAACCTTCCGCGAGGCCGACGGCACCTACTGGGGATTCGGTATCGAGGTGGCTGGTCAGATTGCCAAGCGCCTGGGCGTAAACATACAGTTTGTGCCAACCTCGTGGCCTACACTTTCTACCGATGTTACGTCCAATCCGCAAGCATTCGATCTGGCCATTGGCGGCATCACCATCACCGATGCCCGCAAACAAACCATGCTGATGAGCGATGGCTATCTGGCTAATGGTAAAACCATTCTGTGCCGGGCATCCGAGGCCGACCGCTACCAGAAACTGGCAGATATCGATAAGCCCGATGTACGTGTGATGGTGAACCCTGGCGGACTGAACGAGAAGTTTGCCAACCAGAATCTTACTCATGCCACCATCATTGTGCATGATAAGAACGAGGAGATACCATCGCTCATAGCCGAGGGCCAAGCCGATGTGATGATAACCGAGATTACCGAGGCACCTTATTATATACAGACCGATACCCGACTGGCAGCCCCGCTATTGAATGCCCCCTTTACCCATGGCGAGATAGGTGTACTGATGCGGCAGGGACAGGACGACCTGCTGCAACTGGTAAACGACGTCATCAGTCAGATGAAGGCCGACGGCACCCTGCGCCAACTACACGAGAAATACGGACTGGTGTATGCTTATTAATCGATACGCCGATTATGCTTTTAAGCCCATAATTGTAGCATAAGTCGGCTTTTTGCGATGGATTTCGGTTTGGATGAATCCTGCATCATCAAGCAATGTTTTCAGTTGCTCAGGTGTATAGGCAGTCATGCCCTCCACAATGCTGGTCCACTTCGAGTCGCTATCCACCACCTCAACCATGATGGCAAACTTTCCCCCAGGTTTCAGTACGCGGCGCACCTCCTGCAAACAGTCAGGTAGGTTGGGCCAGAAATACACCGTTTCAACAGCTGTCACAAGGTCGAACATCTCGTCGCTATAAGGTAACTGTTCGGCTGAGCCCTGAGTTACATACACCTGCTTGTCAAGCACGTCGGCATTTACTTTTCTGGCTTTGGTTACGCTTTCCTCCGAGATGTCGATACCATACACCTGCGCATCCTTACTCCTGCTAAGCAATCTGCGGATAGTAAAACCTCCGCCGCAACCCACATCAAGCATAGTCCATCCGTCTTGTACATGCACAAGCTTCAGTCCCCAGTTGGTAAGTGGAGCATGCGTATAGTTCATGAAACACAACATTGCACGTCCCAGAGTTCCTTCAGGTCGTGCACACTGACTGAAAAATGACTTTAATAATCCCATTGTTGTTTATATTTGATTACTGAGTGCAAAGGTACGCCAAATAAATAAGGTGCGCAATACCTAAAACTCGGTAATCAATCACTCAGTTCGCTGAATGAATCGGACGCTTAACTGAATAAATTTCTGAATGTCACGGTGATACACTATTTTTGCAACACGAAAATTATAAAAGCTTATAGATATGAAACAGATGAGACAAATAATGATGACCGTTGCCTTGATGCTGACAGCAGGGGCAATGGCACAGAGTGTAGACGAGACTCAGCCAAAAGACGGTATGCCCGAAATGGCTATGAGGCCACAGCGAATGAAGCGAATAACTCAGGAACAGATGACCAGAAGGATGGTGAGAGAACTGATGTTAGACGAGAAGCAAACGAAATATGATAAGAAGTTACGCAAGTTGCTATCCGACGATCAGTACGAAGGCTATCTCCGACTGAAGCCACAGTTCTACTCGCAGCGCCGAATCCGTGAGTTTCTGTTGGGCGGCGAGATGAATATGCCGAATTTTCAGTAATCATTTCAACAAAAGTTAAATCCCAAAGCATAATAGCACTGCTTTGGGATTTTTTGTTTATATTTGCCGGCGTTATGACTACAACATTAATCATAGGATTGCTTATTCCGCTACTGGGCACCATGCTCGGTTCGGCTTTTGTGTTCTTTATGAAGGGCGAAATGTCGGACAGACTGCAGAAATCCTTGTTGGGATTTGCTTCGGGTGTGATGGTAGCGGCATCGGTATGGTCGCTGCTGATTCCGGCGATGGAGATGGGAGCCGATAGTGGCAAGTGGAGTGTGATGCCTGCAGCTGTAGGATTCCTGTTGGGTATGGGATTCCTGCTGCTTATCGACGAACTGACGCCACACCTGCACATAGGCACCGACAAGCCTGAGGGTATGCGCTCACATCTGTCGAAGACGGCCATGCTGGCCCTGGCAGTAACCATCCACAACCTGCCTGAGGGAATGGCTGTGGGCGTGGTGTTTGCTGGAGCCGATAGTGGCACCACCAGTATCTCGCTGGCCAGTGCTGTAGCCATATCATTGGGTATCGCAATCCAGAATGTGCCCGAAGGTGCCATCATCTCTATGCCTATGCGTGCAGCAGGCAACAGTAAGTGGCGCTCATTCCTGATAGGCTCGTTGAGTGGAGCCGTTGAGCCCATCGGTGCCATTGCCGTATTGTTGCTGGCATCGCTACTCATGCCCATGATGCCCTATATGCTGGCCTTTGCCGCAGGCGCCATGTTCTATGTGGTAATTGAGGAGCTTATCCCCGAAGCCTCAAGCGGTCAGCACTCCAACCTCAGCACCATCGGCTTTGCCATCGGTTTTGTGCTGATGATGGTGCTCGACGTGGTGATGGGATAATCAGTTTTTACCGTTTGATTTCATGTATTCGGCAGGACGGATGCCGAATTGCTTTTGGAAGCATTTGGAGAAATATGAGGGATTTGTGAATCCTACCATATACCCCACTTCGCTAACCATGTGGCCACCCTCATGCAATAGCTGGGCGGCACGTTTCAGACGCACAATCTGTATCATCTCGTTGGGCGTTACATCGGCCAGGGTCCTAATCTTAGCAAACAATCCGCTACGACTGATATTAAGGCGCTCGGCCAGGAAATCAACATTTAGTTCGGAGTTGGAGAAGTTCTCCTCGATAATCTGATTCATCTTCTTAAGGAACTCGTTATCGGTGGAGTTCTGAGCAATCTCTGTTACAGGCTCAAGCGGCTGTGTAGAGAATTTCTCCATCAACTGGCGACGTATCTGAAGGATATTGCGGATACAGGCTTCGAGATACTGCACAGAGAAGGGTTTTTCGATGTAGGCGTCGGCACCAACATCCATACCCTTCACCTTCGAGTTGTCGTCGGTCTTGGCAGTAAGCATCACAAACGGGATATGACTAGTGAGCGGATTCTGACGCACACGACGGCAGAATTCGGCACCATCCATACGGGGCATCATCCAGTCGCTGATGATAATGCTTACCTGGTGTTGCTGTAACAAGTGGAGCGCCTCGATACCGTCGCCAGCAGTAATAATATGGTACTTATCCTTGAAATTATTCTCGAGGAACTGGCGCATATCTTCGGAATCATCGACGATGAGCATAGACTGTTGATTGTTGACAGTTGACAGTTGATAGTTGATAGTTGTGTTGGACGATTGAGCAGGAGCGGTGTGATCGTCGATCGCCTTTGGCTCCGACGGATTTGCAGGCTCGATGGGCTCGGTAACGGTCTGGATTAAGGGCAGAATGATGGTAAAGGTACTACCCTTGCCTATCTCTGAATCAACACTGATGGTGCCGTGGTGCTGGGTAACGATATTCTTAACGATATTCAGTCCGATACCTGTGCCGGGCTGGTTGCCCTCGGCCTGAAAGAAAGGCTGGAAGATGCGCTCCTGATCGACCTGCCGGATGCCCACACCATTATCGCTCACACTGATACGTAAGTGCTCGCCATCGGGGTCTTCGCTACATGATAGGCGTACCTGGTCCTTCGTATATTTGTTGGCATTAGTCAGCAGATTACTGATGGTCTTGATGATGGCCTCCTTATCAACAATAGCAGTGAAGTGCTCGCTGGGGTACTCCACGGTGAAGTGTTTACCATTCTGCTCGAAGGTGGGAGCAAAGCGCTCGCTCACCGACACCATCAACTGGTAGATATTATGTGTAGCAAAATGCATCACCAGACTTTGCTGTTCGACCTTACGGAAGTCGAGCAACTGGTTGACCAGCTCCAGCAGGCGATGGGCATTGCGGTCGATCACCTTCAAGTCGTCGGATGGTGTGCCGTGTTTCAGCATCTTCTCCAACGGTCCGATAATCAGCGAAACGGGCGTACGTATCTCGTGGGCTATCATCGTAAAAAAGTTCAGTCGGGCCTCGCGTACCTCTTTCTCTTTCTGTTCGTTCAGCAACTGCAGTTCGCGCTGGTGCTGTCGTCCGGCACGTTTCAATCGCAGCTGTACATAATAGTAAACCGCCATAACCATCAGCACCAGATATAGCAGTTTGGCATACCAACTCCACCAGAACGGAGGATGCACAATGATTTTAAGTTCGGCCTCGTTGTCGCTCCAGATGCCGTCATTGTTGGTGGCCTTTACACGGAAGGTGTAAGTGCCTGCGGGCAGGTTGGTATAGGTGGCGCGGTTCTGGTTGCCCACGTAGTTCCAATCACGGTCGAAGCCTTCGAGCATATAGGCATACTGTATCTTCTCGGGCGAACAATAGCTGAGCGAGGCAAACGAGAGGGTGACCATCTTCGAGTCGCTATAGCCGAAGGTAATCTCCTTGGTTAGCGTCAGATCGATGGGTTGACCCTCGGCATTACGTTCCTCGCGGTTCAGTATCTCGAGTGATGTGACGTACACTGGAGGCATTACGCTATTAGCTTTAATCTGGAAGGGATAGAAACTATTGAATCCGCTTGTGGTGCCTAGATAAACACGTCCGTCGGTAGCTTTCATTCCGCTGTTGGGTTGGAACTGCTCGCTAACCAGACCGTCGTGTAGCGTAAACCGCTGTACGCCCTCTTCAGGCACATATTTCACAATGCCTCTGTCGGTTGCAATCCACAAAGCTCCGTTATCCTCAATCACACTGAGAATATTCTGGCTAGGCACATCTAGCGTGATACGACGGAAATTATCGTGCTGCTTATCGTACACACATAGACCGGCAAATGTACCTATCCACATTTTGCCACTCTGATCAATCATACAGCAGTTAACCTGATTATCGGACAAGGTTGTATCATCGCCATCAGCGGCACGATAGTTCTTAAGTTTACGGCTTTTACTGTTGTATAGCCACAGGCCTTCGCCCTGCGAAGCAAGCCACAGGTTACCCTCCTTATCCTCATCGATATCGATGGTGATGGCGTGGGTTTTACCGATACGCACAAAGGCATCGTGCAGTTTGTCATAGAGATTCAAACCCTCCATCGTAGCTACCCATATACGGCCATGCCTATCGAGATAAATGGCATAGGAGCTGGAGTTATCCAAACTATTAACAGACGATGTCGGCATGTATTGTCGCAGTTGACCAGTAGCCAGGTTTAATACCATTACACCATCGGTATATGTGCCTATCCACAGGTTATTATCGCTATCAAGAGTAAGAGCATGCACATTGCGTTTTGACAACACATCCTGATGAGGATAGCCTACAAATCGTTGCTCCTTAGGCGAGTAGCACATCAGTCCCCCATCGTCGCTACCAACCCACACACGCCCCTGACGGTCCTCGCAAAAGCGAGAAATGACATTGCCGGTAAGTCCATCGGCCATCGAGAAGCCATCGAAGCGCTTGCCTACAGGCGAGATATATCTCACACCGTTATAGAATGTACCTATCCACATGCCACCCTCGGTATCGGTAGTGATGGCATACACAAATCGATCGCCGTACTTTTGCCACTCTCGCGTTTTGGTATTCAGTATTATCATACCATCGTCGCAACCTATACAAATGTTTCCATCAGTCTGTTCATACAGGGTATGTATGTGCCAGCCTACCTTCGACGATTGCGGATTAAGCACCTGCTCTAATCTGCCGTCGCTATGCATCAGCAAAAGTCCCTGCTCCCACGATCCAAGCCACATCCTACCATCTTTGGTTTGTAGCATGCGGAGCGAGTTATACATGGAAGGAAAACTAAGACTAACTGGTTCGAAACGATTATGCAAACGGTTAAGGCGATAAACGGATGGCGTTGCCCAGTTGGTTACAGCCCAAATCTGGTTACTGTTGTCGACCAACACCTGAGCCACAGCATTTTCTATATCCTTAATTTCATAGTGCTTAGTCTGGCTGGTTTTTACCATATACTGCCAAACCCCTTGCCCCATTACAGACACCCACAATGCGCCCTCCTTATCGAACGAGAGATAAGTCACCGTGGAATGAATATCCAAAGGTAGCCTTTCGTACTTTTGAAGTTCGAAATCGATAAAGAAAACGCCTTTATCAGTGCCTACATATAAACCTTTTTCGGATGACAGCAGGGCCGAGATATACTGATTGATGCCGAGTTCTGCAATACGGAACGGTACCATCTGCCTACCGTTATAACGACATAAGCCATTGTCGGTACCAAACCAAATGTAACCATTCTTATCTTGAACTATATTGCGTACTGCGTTAGCCGTTAAACCATCGTTCATGGTCAAATTGCGGAAACTATAGTCGGCTTTGGCTTCTGAATTCAGAATACCAAGCAAACACACCATCAGTAGCAATATCTTTCTCATCGGGTGGCAAAAATACGAAAACTATATGGAAACTCCAAAAGTTTTTGTGGATTTTTATAATTTTCGTCTGTAGGCATCGGTATGTGATAGTGCTGCAAAGGAGCTCCCATCACAATGAGATAGAGGTGAGAAAGGCGTTTTGATTTTGGTACGACGAACTCTGTGGCATTCACATCGCTATAAACCGACTGGCCATCGGTAGTTATGCCTACAAAACCATAACGCAGGTTATCGCCCTGTATATTCAGTCTGAACTTTCTGGCATTAAGGTTTACCTTATCATCTAGTTTGATGGCGTTGAATCCGTATTCCTCAGGATAGTTCTTGGGGCGCAGCCACTTTCCGCCTTCTGTCTCGGTATCGAATGTGCAGGCATATTGGCGGGTTTCTTTACGGGCATGATTGAAATCGAAGTTTACCAGATGCTGATAGCCGCGGAACATCTCGTCGCAGAACTGCTTTTGACTCATATTGTACATGCGCTTATAGGTCATCACAGGATCCTCGCCTATCCTACCCTGGCGATACAGTTCGGCTATCGACTTGCGCCCGTGCAAATCGCTCCACCACTGGATAACAAAGGGCGAGTGATAGATATTATCGAGATGCAGATAGGCCTTGTGGGTGAGCTGCTTGAATGCCTCGAAGTGGTAGTTCTCATCGGTTAACCAACCAGGATTAACCTGCCACAGCATCCACTGCGATGTCATCTCGAAAAAGCCAGATCCTCCCCATGCGTCACCTACACTATCGGCGGGTATCTGCAACTGGAACGAGTGTCCCAGTTCGTGCGCCATGCAGTTCATCTTGGCATCCTGTATACGGTTGGGGGCCACCCATAGGGCGCCAATAAAATTGTCGTAGGTGCCACCATAGGCCGTACCGTCGAGCGAGTAATTTACCATCACCATCATCTTATACTTATCGGCCTTAGACCCAGGCAACGAGAAAGCCAGCGTATCGCGGAAGAAGTGATAAAACTCCTGCACACGGTCGCGCAGATTAGTGAGGTTGAAACTCATAGGTTTGCCCTCAAGCATCGGCGGATTGCTTGTATCGCTGCCAAAACCTCGCTCCCACATCAGTATCAGATCGTCGGTCTCGATACTACGCTTAAACGACCACTGCGAGGTATCAGCCTGCAAATCCATCTTTCGCAGGTCCTCAGGGATGTATATCTTCTTCTGGGCGTGCAATGCTGTATAGCTTGCAAATACGCACGATGCCAATAGTATTATTCGTTTCATATCAGTTTCCACTTGGATAGTTGCTTACAATATTGTCCATATAAACAGCTCTTGAGTTGAGCCATTTCTCCATTCGATTGATTTCTGTAGTGTATTTCTTGTCGATGGGCCAGCGCTTAGCATCGCGCTCCATCGCCTCGGCAGCAGCGTCGGCATAGCGCTTGGTCTCTGCCCAGAACTCAGCGATAATACGCGGTTTTATTTCCTTCCAACGCGCCTTTACATCGCTGACGAATGCCTTGTTCTTCCACATGTCAGTAAAGAAACTCGGCACATAATCGTAATTGCTGACATGACGGGCAGGATCGGTACCAAGAACCGTCTCGCGATAATCAGCGAAATAGCCGTGTCCATCGTACATATGTCCCCAGTCGAAATCAAAACCGGCATCAAAGTCCCATAGCGGTCCGAAAGTCCAGAGTGCATCACCTTTATCTTTGTGGATGTAGATGCTACGCGGTGCAGACACTTCGACATTGTAAACGTACTCCTGAATCAGCAGATAGTCAATCATCGACTGAACATTCAGCACCTTCTTAAGTGCTTCGTAGTCGTGACTATGTATTACGTTTTCAAGGTCGCCAAGTGCCTTTTTTGCATCATCTAATAGGGTTTCGGGGGTAGCATAATCCTCAGCTTCAGGACTCTTTACACATACTGGCATACGGTATACCTGCGACCAGAAATTGTCGCCTGCGGTAGGAGCCTCAGCAGGGCCGTCGTCGACATCAAGTGATAGTAGCCATCCTTTCTTCTTACCAATATCCACACGACTCTTTCCTACTTCTATCTGCTCCGTCAACTGATACAGACCGATATAATCGCCATTAAGCGTAACCTCTACATAGCGTGTATGATTGGTAAAAGGCATATTCAACCCATACCCCATCTCGAACACAAAGGTGTTCATCAGATGGGTTGGGTCGCGATAGTTGGCCAGCAGCACCCAGTCTTTATTAGCATCAAGACCAAGTACTGATGCCTTTTCGTCGAGTTTAATACGGTATGGTTTCTTGGGATACCAGATCCATGTTGAGTTACCTCTGCCGCGAATACGTCCACGGCCCTCGTAGTTCCATGCTGCCGTATCACTCTCTATTTTAATCGTACAATTGCGATAATCAGCTTTCTCTTTCGAGTCGACAGCCTGCTGTCCATCCGTTGTAATCTGCATCTTTGCCACTCGATACTTGGCAGCAAACTTCACCGCAACAGGATTCTGATCGGTTTTTGAAGTATCTACCTTAGTTGTATCAACTGTCGACGGCGTAGGTACAACGGGGCTTGGCTCCGGCACATCGCTTCCCGACGAACAGGCAACCATCAACAGAACCGCCAAACTCGAAAGAAAAAACTTCTTCATCTTAGAATATCGAAAAAA
Organism: Xylanibacter ruminicola; assembly: GCF_900107775.1. Lineage (GTDB taxonomy): Bacteria > Bacteroidota > Bacteroidia > Bacteroidales > Bacteroidaceae > Prevotella > Prevotella ruminicola_C. Next base: position 273,536 of record NZ_FNRF01000005.1, on the reverse strand, counting down.
TTAGAATTGCATATTCAGTGTGAACGTGGCTTTATACTGCTTGCCACCCTTGGTGTAAACCCAAGTGGGCTTCATGGTGTAAGTCTTACCAGCCTCAACGGTGCCGGGCTTAAAGCCGACGGGGAAGTTGTAAGAAGAACCATCATACTCGTAGTAGAGCTGACCCTCGCCCCATGTAGCGGCATAACCGTCGGCATTGATCCATGTACCAATGGCGTTAGTAGAGCAAGCGAAGCTGATGGTTCCGTCGGGCTGTGTCAGACCAATGGCAATCTTACCTTCGGCAGGTGCCACAGCGTCGCCCTCACGTGCTACCAGGTTCGACAGGATCTCGGCAGGCTGCAGCTTGAAGGCCTTCGCCATCTTCTCCATATAACCCTCGCCCAGCAGGTCGATAGCACCAACCTGATAACCTTCGTAAGCGGCATCCAGTCCATTCAGATTATGGGTGAAAGCCACATCGGTAGGATCGCCGGCAGGGATATCGATAAAGCCCTTAACACCAGTGCCACTGAACTTCACGTTGTAAGGCCACTGCTGGTCGTTGGTCTCGTCATCGTCCCAAGCCTGGCGCTGATAATCAGTAGGTGTGGCTACTACCACGAGGTAGAGCTTATCGGTTCCAGCAGGCACCTTCATCTCGGCTACAGCATTCTTACCTTTAGCCATATCGCCATAGGTAGCCTTATCGCCGCTAATGGCTACAAAACCAATGCGGTAAGCCGATGTGGTGTTCGACTGCTGGTTGTAGGTGCTGACATTGCCCTTGGCATTACCATCGCCATCAACCACCTTGCCGGCATCGCCGCTAACTAGGGCGCTACCTGGCGTTACAGCTTTCAGGTCGGCCTTAACAGTTGTACCAGCAGCAGGAATATTCAGCTCGATGGCATTAAAGCCTGTGGTACCAGGACAGTTGTCGTAGGTAGGCTGGAATCCGCCATTGTTGGGCAGCATATTGGTGCTGTAGTTGGCGGCTGAAGTGTTAAGACTAAGATACTGGTGAACAGCATCGAAATCGTAGTTGACGGCACGGGCAGCATAGTCGTAATACTCGTCGTAGAACTTCTCCATATCGTTGCCACAGAACAGGCGGGCATAGGTCTGGATAGGATCCTCGGGATAAGTGCTCTCCTGCCAGATGCGACCGTAAGCCTCGATGCCATGCTTCTGGGTAAGGTAGTAAGGCAACCAGTAAGAGGCATAGCGCATAAACTCGTGGTTAAAGTGGCGGTGATGGTTCTTAAGCCATACGGTGGGGTGAGCATCCTGGGTGAAGCACTCCTCAGGATAATCCTGGAACGACTGCCACTGAGCGCACTGCTCCCAGTAAGCACAGCCACCGGCACCGTTCTCGCCAAAGCCATAACGGAAACCGCCGCTCATACCATAGCTGGTTTCTTCGGCCTGTCCATTCAGCAGCTTATCGCAACCAGCCTGATACTGGAATGAGTGACCTATCTCGTGAGCGATGGTAGAGCCTACGGGCTGACAGGTTGATGGGTTTACCCAGAGGGCACCGATGGTGTTGTCGTAGCCCGAACCGGTAGCGAGCCAATCCTGCTGGTAGAGCAGATAAATCTGCATTTTGTACTTATCGAGCTGACTCTTGCCCTGCCCTACAGTCACCATCTTCAGTTTCTCGACATTGGTGGTATAGAACTGCTCGGCCTTGGCCAGCAGGTCGTCGATATTCACACGCAGGGCGGCTGGCACGTCGCTTCCATTGGGATCGTAGCCGAAGCCTGGCTCCCAGAACACGAAGAAATGCTCGCTCTGCTTCATGCGCCAGAAGCTCCACTTGGCATCGTCGCGCAGCATATTATCCACACCTTTCTCGAAACCTTCGTTCCAAGAGCCTGGGCAGATGTACTTGTCGAAGTTCTCAACCTGCGACTTATCCATGGTGTGTACCGCATCGGGGTTCTGATTCTGATGTACGTTGATGATCGAGGTCTTATCGCCACAATGGATGGCAATCTGAGCATCGCGATAGAACTCTGAATCGTTCTTCGAGAGGCAGAAAGGCATCTTCACCTCGCCGGCATCGCCACTGTTCACAGTCAGCGTCAGCCACTCAATCTTGGTGTTAAGGGCTCGGGTGGTGACATCACTCACACTGGCTGTCCACTTATCGTTAGCAGTAAAGGTGATAGAGCTCTCCACCTCGTCCCACTCTACAGTCTTATTCAATTCGGTCTCGGCAATGGTGATGTTACCAACAATCACCTCGTCGTCGCTGGTGCAACTCATGAGACCGAGAGCAAAGAGCGCAACCAAGGCGCTCTTGCTCATCAATTTACTGATATGTAATAACATAAAACCTTACTTTACCGAAATGTATACCATTGGGGCTGTTTTCCCTGATGGAATAGGAATAAAGGCTTGAATATTTGCTTGACCATTTTCAAGAGAGTATGACTCTCTGAAACCATTTATGGTACAAACAATTTCCACCTTTTCAGCAGATGAGTTATTCGGAACAGATACTGTAAAATACAGGAGGCAGCCACCAATATTAGTATAAGAAACTTCTTGCATAGATGAAGATGAACCTACAGTCATCTGAATATCAGATGGTTGTACAAAATCTAACACTGTACCTGTCGGAGCAATTACACATAATCTTACTGTAGAAGTACAACTTTGAGCATTCATGTTTTCTGCCTTTGCATTCATTACATTTGCCATTGTCATGACAAAAATCAAAACAAATAAGCTAAAAATTTTTTTCATAATTGTTAGGTTTTAAATGTGCAGGGCAGAGCCCTGCGCATGAGTTAATAATTAATCTATAAGAACTGCTTTAAATACAAATTGGATAAATTTAGAATTATCAGACTTAAGCGTATATACGAAGCGGACTCTAAATTCCGTACCAGCCTCTTGGCCAGGATATGCACCGATATATATAGCTCCTTCATCTCCATGACTTTCAACAAAATAGTTAGGTTTATCTGCCCACTTCATGATATTGCCATCAGCATCACACCAATAGCCCATGCCGCTTGCAGTGTATGCCTGATCTGTAATCCAATTTCCATCTTTATCAAGCATATAAAGAACCATATCACCATCTGTACTTTGAATAGCTTCACAAAACTCTTTGAGAGTCATACCAAATGCATCCTTGATATTATCCTCATAATCATTAAGATCAACAACATAAGGTGTATAGTCCGTATTTGGCACATTAATCGTTACGATATTTGATGAAGGATCACTAACCTTATATGAGATAGAGAATCGCACATACATATCGTAGTCTTTCTTATTATCAACGGCAAAACCTACATTAACAGTACCGTTCATACCATCTTCAACCGTCTCAGGTACAGATACCACGATTTGCTTATTTGCTTTATCAAGTTCTACTGCAACCTGAGCATTACTTTCTGTGGTCACACCGCCTGCAGAATTATAATACCAACCAGTACTTCCTTTAGTAGGAGCTGTTTTGTCCCAAGCACCACGCGAAGTATTGATATTATAAAACACAATATCACCATTCTCTAAACCTACAAAAACATCGTCAACAGTCATCTTCAGTTTTGTCTGAATCTGCTCAGCATAATTTTTTAGGTTTATTGTTTGAACAGCTAAATGTCCAATCTTAAACTCCAACGAATTACTAATCGTGGCATTGGCGTCGGAACGCAGATAGGGAGCCTCGTCGGGACCATACACGTGCTTGGTTACGGCATCGTTGGGATCGTCGCTACAGGCAGTAAAGCCCAGCGCAAAGCATGCCATTGCTATATATAATATATTCTTTCTCATAATTTTTGCATTATTTCATTATTACATTTTTGCATTTTCCCTTAGTTTGCCGCTGTATATCCAGGGTTCTGCTTCAGCTTAGGGTTACCGTCGAGAGCATCCTGTGGGATGGGGAATATGTCGGTATGGCGGTCGGCCTCGGGATCCTTACAGAACCACGATTTACCGCAGTACACGTTCATATTCGTTCCTTTAATCGTAAAGCGGATGATATCATCGCGACGATGGGCCTCGCAAACAAACTCACGAGCCAGCTCGTCGAGCAGTCCACCCAGTTCTATGTCGTCGCCACCCTGGTAGTTCTCTACCCAGTTGTCGGCACCACCCAGTTCACCAGTATTCTCGCGATGTCCGTAGTTGTACTTACTGCCACCCTTCAGCTGGGCTGCGGTAACCTTGGCCTTCGATGGGTCGGCCTTGAAGTTACGGGCACGTACCTGAGTAACCAATGCAGCGGCATCGTCCTCAGTCTCACCATTATAACCACCTAAGCGCAGCAGGCACTCAGCCTTCATCAGCAGGGCATCGGCATAGCGATAGTAAGGCACATCGTCGTAGCTGGTACCATAGTCGCCACTCTTGATCTCATACTTAATCAGGCGCCAGCTCTCCATGGGATAGCAGCCAGGATTGTCGATGCTATGCAGTTCGCGGGTGTAGTCGAGGGGCTCGCCATCCAGCAGGATAGGACTACCATCCATCGCATACTGTGGGCCGCCTGCCCAGGTGTTCTCCAAACGGGTGTCGCCATCCTCGTAGATATCCAGGAACTGTGGGAACACGATACCACCGCCTGTAGCCCAACCTGAGAAGTTCCAGCGGGCACGGCCTGCATTGTGGATCCAGAGGTTAGCCATGAAGTTACCACCGGCATACTTATTTTCGAACACGATACCGAAGATGATCTCAGGCGAAGCCGAGATATCCTCCAAGAAGTTGTCGCTGTAGTTGGTGGCCAGAGCAAACTTGCCCGAGTTGATGATGACGTTCAGGCAGTCGATACACTTCTGATAGTAACTATTATCCTTATTGTTAGGGAACCAGGCGTCGTGGTTCAGATAGAGCTTGGCCAACTGCATGTAGGCAGCATACTTACTGAGCTTGCCCAACGAGATGTCGTCGCCGCACTGGTCGGCCACTTCCTTCAGCTCACTCTCAATCCACTTATAAGTCACCTCGGGAGCTGCCTGCTCAGGTGTCCATCCATCAGGGTGAACGAAAGTGGTATCCAGAGGGATGTTACGGAACAGGTCGAACAGATTATAGTAGTACATGGCACGATAAGCGCGCACCTGAGCCTTGATGAGTTCGCTACTGGCAACCTGCTCGTTGGCTAAAATCTGGTTGCAGGCATTCACACCGGCATAGTTGTTGGACCAGTTGACAGAGAAATGGCCGATACCTGCGTTAAACTCGTGCTTGTGCATAGAGATATAAAGGTCGCCCCAGCCGATACCGATACGGTTAGGAACACCCCATACGTCGGAACTCTCATCCATGATGTCGGCCATACCGAACCATCCCCAATACACGTCGCGCAGACTGCTGTAAACAGGTGCAATGGTAGCTTCGAGGTCGGCATCAGTAAACTCGTACTTCTCAGAGGCCAGACGTGAGTAGATGGTCTCGTCGAGATCAGTACATCCTCCGATGGTAAGGCCTGCGGCACCCACCATAGCGGAAACGATGATTTTGTTGTATATTGCTTTCATTGTAGTAACAGTTTTAGAATGTAACATTTAATCCAAATGTGTAAGTGCGGATAGTGGGATACTTGTCGCGGCTGTCGATACCAGAGTACTGGGGATCGCCATTCGAGAGCTCAGGATCCAGACCGTTGTATGAGGTGATGGTGAACACGTTGTCGGCAGAGAGATAAGCACGTACGTTCTTCACATACTTGTTGGCCTTCAACGGTACATTGTAACCCAATGTCAGGTTCGAGAGTTTCAGGTAGTTACCATTGCTCAGGTAGTAGCTGACGAAGGTCTGCTTCTGGGCAGGCTTCAGCACGTTACCATCGGCATAAGGAGCCACAGCAGCATCCTTCAGGCGGTTATAGGTCACGGCATTGTTCTGATAGTAGGCACGGGCCTCGTTCAGGATCTTGAAGCCGAACTGACCAGTGAACTGCATGTTCAGATCGAAATCCTTATACTTGAAGGTGTTGCTCCAGCCTACATTGATCTTAGGAATGGCATTACCCAGGTTCTGATAGTAAGTCTCCTTATCGGTCAGCATGTTATCGTTGAATTCCTCGATGGCACCTGTGGTAGGATTCTCAATCAGCCAGAGACCGTTCTCGCTGACACCTACTGACTTCAGACCATACCACTGTCCGAGAGGCTTACCTACCTCCATAATCTGTGTAGAGAGTGAGATAGGCTCACCAAGATAGGCGATATAGTGCTTATTGGCAGTCTCGTAGAGGTCGTTGCTCAGGCTGAGCAGCTTGGTAGCGTTGTGAGCAAAGGTAGCAGTGGTCTTCCACTCAAAATCCTTGGTACGAACGGGAATGGCATTGATAGCCACCTCGATACCCTGGTTACGCATCTCACCTACGTTGGCCAGTGTCTGGTTGTAGAGGTTTGGTGGAACAGGCACGTCGTACCACCAGAGCATATCAACGGTCTTCTTGCGGTAAACATCGATGTTACCCCAGATGCGATCGCCGAGTACGGCAAAGTCGAGACCGACATTATACTCGGTTGATTTCTCCCACTTCAGGTCGGGGTTAGGGTTCTGGTCAACCTTCAAGCCCTGCTTCCAGGTACCATTGTCGTAATAGTAAGGCGAACCTAATGCCCAGGTGGTAAGCGACAGATAGCGACCACTGGGGACAACACCAGTAACACCGAAACCAGCACGCAGCTTCAGATTGTCGAGCCACGACTTAGTACCCTGCATAAACTTCTCGTTAGAGATGGTCCATCCGAGCGAGGCTGAGGGGAACGAACCCCACTTGTGGTTCTCACCGAACTTAGAAGACCCCTCACGGCGCATAGACAGCAGCACGTTGTACTTATCGGCAAAACCGTAGCTTACACGACCGAAGAAACCAACCAGTTTGTCATCGCTCTTACCACTACCCATACCAGCCTTACCATCCTTCAGATACTGACCTACACCCAGATTGTTATACTGGAAGAAGTCGTTGAGGAAGTTGGTATTGTTGGCATAGAAGCTCTCGTCAACCTGATACTGGTAGCTATAACCTACCAGAGCCTCGAAACGATGGTTGCCCCACTGGTGCTTATAGGTTGAGGTAAGCTCAAGATTGTTGGTTTTATTGTAAGCATAGCTATGGTAGGCATAACCCGTACGATACTCAGAACGCTGACCATAGTAGTTCGACGACTGGTAACCCTCATCATGGGCATTGTAGCGCTCGGTAGAGAGCATCAGGTTGGTCTGCCAACCACGGATAGGCTCTAAGGTGATATTACCTGTCAGACGGGTGGTCTCTGTCTTGTACTCACCAGTCTGCTCGTTCAGGATGCTCACTGGGTTATAATAGTAGTTGATACCGAAGTTCTCGTACCAGTTGCCATCCTCGGCATAGATAGGCTCTGTAGGGTTACGCATCAGGGCCTGACGATATACCATCTGACCAGCAGCGTCCACAGGACCATTCTCGTGCCAGCGCTTCAGGATATTGAACTGCAACTTCAGCATATCGTTGAACATCCAGTGGCTCAGACCACCATTGAAGTGCATCTCCTTGCTATAGGTATTGATGAACACACCCTGCTGGTCGCGATAGGTAAAGTCGGCATTATAAGATGTGCTCTTATTACCACCGCTGATGTTGACGTTGTGATTATGAGTGAGGGCTGTACGCGATACGGCATCAAGCCAATCGGTATCATAACCGCGGTCGGTATAGTTGGTTTTTCCTGCACGGATATCATCGCCGTCCATCATATCGAGTTTCTTGCCGAACGAGGCCAGTGATACGTAGCCGCTATAGTTGGCTGTGGTCTTAGCCTCACGCTTACCAGCTTTGGTGGTGATGAGGATCACACCAGCAGCACCACGTGTACCATAGATAGCGGCAGCCGATGCATCCTTCAGCACATCGATACTCTCGATGTTCTCAGGTGCTACAGAGCTCAGGCTGCCCTCCAGACCATCAACCAGTACGAGTGGAGAGTTGCCACCATAGAGCGAGATGATACCACGCAGACGGATGCTTGATGCAGAGCTGGGGTCGCCAGAGCCATTCGAGATGGTGAGACCTGCCACCTTTCCCTTAATCAGAGCACCGGCATCGCGGATATTTCCTTGTGCGAAATCCTCGGCCTTCACACTGGTAATGGCTGAGGTGACGTCGCCCTTACGCTGAGTGCCATAACCGATGACAACAACCTCGTTCAGCAGAGCGTTGTCCTCCTCGAGAGTTACGTCGCTACCGGCTTTCACCTCCTGAGTGTTGTAGCCGATGTAAGTTACTACGAGCACGGCATTGCGGCTCGATACGTTAAGAGAGTAGTTACCGTCGAAATCGGTAACGGTTGCGTTCTTGGTGCCCTTTTCGGTTACTGTGGCGCCGATAATCGGCTCGCCTTTAGCGTCCTTGACTGCACCTTTTACTGTCACACCTTGCTGAGGATTCGAAACTTGTTTCGCTTGGCTTTGTCCAAGAATGGCAGCAACGGCTGGTGATGTGCTTTCGGAGGCGTAACCACAGAGTGTACCGCCCATCAAAAGCAAGCATAGAAGATTTCTATTCATACCAATTTTACTTTTTAGGTTTATTAATGTTATACAATAGTTATTTGTTCACTTTCCACTCCAGTACGCCACCTGAGTTACCAGGCTGCAACTTAGCGATAATCTTCAGTCCAGTAGTTTTTACGGGTTTGAAATCCACGCTGTTATAGCAGTCCTTCAGCACCGTGTAAGGGCTATGGTTCTCAACTTCCTGCCACTCATCGTTGGCATCCTTGTAATAGAGAGCCCACGAGGCAGGCATACGGAAATTACCATCGTAATGGTCGAACTCCAACCAATAAACCTGTACGTTGCTCACCTCGTAGGCTTGATCGAACTGGTAGCTGATAGCTTCGTTGGTTCCCTGCTTCAGCCACCAGTAATGGTAAGGTTTTGATATATCCGACGAACGCTTGGGCTCCCACTGATCGTTCACACCACTGGCCCAGGTATCAACAGGAGCTGTCTCGGGCGCATCGTTCTGGATAGGGCCACGATTAGAAAACGTTTGGGCCTTGCTGGCGATAGAAGGCTGCGGTGTGGCTACAGCCTTGGTGGGAGAATTGGCCACCCATATCTCCATCTGCTGCGCTCCGCGGTTGTTCCAGGTAGAATAAGGGATGGCACGGAACGTTACATCCTTGATGGTACCATCGGGCTGCAACTGCTTAGCATCGCCACTAAGTGTAACAACACCATTCAGAAGGTCAGCATCGTACTGAGCTGTAATGGCTGCCGAATTCAGGATATACTTATTAAACACCTGACCATCAAGTTGGTCGGAACCCTCCAGACAGTAAACGATAGGTCCACGCTCCAGTGCCACTTTGCCGCGATCGTCCTCAGCATTATCGTTAGCCACGATACGGCGCACACTCATAGGGAAGTCGATATCAATCACATCACCCTTTTTCCAGTTGCGGTTAATGGTGGCGTAATCGGTGTTTTCTACTGCCACCTGCTTGCCATTTACAGTAATGGCAAAGGCAGGGGCAGCATCGTTATAATAATAGAGAGTGTTGTTGGTTGGTGATGATTTGAGCCAGCTGGGGATACGCAGTTTGATGGCGAACTTACCACTACCCTTAGTCACCTTAATACGGATTTTGCCTTCCCAGGGATAGTTGGTGGTCTGCTCCAGTTCTACCTTGCCAATCTTGGCTTTGCCCTGTGCATACAGGTTTACGTAGATGTCCCTACCCTGCTGGGCGTACATATAACCAGGCACCGAAGCCACAAAACGAGTAATGTTACCAGGACAGCAGGCACAACCGAACCACTTCTGGCGCTCGTGTTCGCCATCGCTCTCCAGCACATTGTCGTAGAAGAACTTATCGCCGCTCAGCGATACACCACTCAACACATTATTATATAGTGCACGCTCGCAAACGTCGATATACTTGCTCTCACCTGTAGCTAAGAACATGCGGTAGTTCCAGTAAACATTGGCAATGGCAGCACAGGTCTCGCAATAAGCGGTGTGGTTAAACAGCTCGTAGTTAGGACCAAAGCCCTCGCCCTGCGGACGACTGCCTATACCGCCTGTGATGAAAAGCTTTTTCGAAGACATATTCTCCCAAATGCGCTTAAGGGCCTCAAAATAAGCCTTGTCGCCAGTGAGTGCTGCCACATCGGCCACACCACTGTACAGATAGCCTGCACGCACGGCATGACCTACTATCTCCTGTTGCTGCAAGATAGGCATATGGTCCTGCGAATACTCCGAAGGATGATGACCATCGGTACAACGACCTGTCTCATCCACGAAATACTTGGCACCTTCCAGATATTTCTTGTTGCCAGTTACCTTATACAGCTTGCAGAGCGCCATCTCGATGATAGGATGACCGCCCGGACGATGAATCTGACCCTCGTTAGGTCCGAAGGTCTTGCAAACCAGGTCGGCATTTTTGATAGCCACATTCAGGAATGTCTTCTTGCCTGTAGCACGATAGTGGGCAACGGCACTCTCGATGAGGTGACCAGAGTTGTAGAGTTCGTGCGAGTTAATCTTCTCCCACTTGTGTGTGCCCCACCATCCGCTCAGGCGCGTACATTTATTAGTAACACACGTAGTAAGATAGCCATCGGGCTCCTGAGCCTTGGCGATGATGTTAATCACTGAGTCGAGATAATGATCGAGTTTGGCATCGTAATGTACGGCGAGTGAGTAGCTGGCACCTTCGATAACCTTGTAAGGATCGGTATCATCGAACGAGAAGTCGCCCCTGTGCTCACCTTTCATCAAACCTGCAGCGATGGCAAAGTTGTCGAAACGACCATTCACCTCGCACTCATGGAAGGCCGAGGGGATGCTGACGGTACGATTGATCTCGATACGTGGCGACCAGAATCCGTCGTTGAGGTGAACCTGAGTAAAGGGCACCTCCTGAATTTGTATCTGGGCTGCTGCCGAAAGGCTGATACTTGCAACCCCGATAGCTGATAACAATAGTCTATTCATTATTATACTTGTTATTGTTAGTAATCGTTAGAGTTTTGATTTCGACCGCAAAATAACAAAAAATCAGCGGAAACGGATGAAAGAATAGTCCAAGATACTAACAAAATAGTCTAAATACAGATAAAATAAGGCTTTTTAGACGATTTTACCATCGAGATTAGACGATATTTTTATTCCATTTAGCCGAAAGTTACTATCTTTGCACCAGAAATCAAAACTCTAACAAAAATGATGATTAATCGAATCTTATCATTCGCCACCTTATTAATAATGTGTGGTTCGCTTCAAGCCAAGGATCACATCGTAACTTCGCCCAACGGAAAGAATGTGGCGACGGTAGATGATGCACTTAACATCCGTGTTGCACACAACGGCAAACAGGTGGTAACGGTAAAGGCAAGCCTTCGCGATGGATTAAGAATTGCTTCTGTTAAATCCAAAAACATCAACGAAACGATTCAGGCACCGTTTTACAGGCAAAAGGAGATTCGTATCGCAGGCAATCAGTTGGATGTTAAACTTAACGATGGATTTAGTCTGCAGATAAGAGCCTACGACGAAGGTGTGGCCTATCGATTCAGCACTACCAATAAGAAACAAACGATTATTTACAACGAGACGGCCGATTTCTGCTTCCCCGAAGACAGCAAAGCCTGGCTAGCCTACTCTACCAACGACGAAAAACCCTTCGCAATGGCCTTTCAGAACTTCTACGACGAGACGAAGCTGAGCAAGGCCAAGGATAAATACATATTTCTGCCAGCCACCATCGAGAGTGGCGGAGTGAAAGTAACAATCCTCGAGAGCGACCTGCGCGCCTATCCGGGCATGTTCCTGAAGGCTGACGGACTGAAGCTGAAAGCCGACTTTGCCAAATATCCCAAGAAGATGGATTATTACAAATGGCGCGGCATGAGCTATGTGGCAGAAACAGAGGATTTTATCGCAAAGTCGACTGGCGCCCGTAGTTACCCTTGGCGCGTGATGGCTATCACCGAGAACGATACAGAAATGCCTGTTAACAACCTGGTATATGCCCTTGCCAAACCCAATCAGATAGGCGATACCAGTTGGATACGTCCAGGCAAAGTGGCTTGGGACTGGTGGAACGACTGGAACCTGAAAGGTGTCGACTTCGAGGCAGGCATCAACACGCGTTCCTATCTATACTATATCGATTTTGCCGCCAAAAATCACATCCCATACGTAGTTCTAGACGAAGGTTGGTACGACTCAAGCAAAGCCGATATTATGAATCCCATTGCCGCCATCGACCTGCAGAAGCTGATAGATTACGGAAAGAAAAAAAGCGTAAACATAGTGCTTTGGACGGTATTTAATGTGCTCGACGAACATCTGCGCGAAGCCTGCGAGAAGTATACAAAGATGGGCATCGCTGGTTGGAAGATAGACTTCCTGGATCGCAACGACCAGACGGCGGTAGAAATGGCAGAACGACTGGCAAAGACCTGCGCAGAATACCATCTGTTTGTGGATTATCACGGATTCTACACCCCAACAGGTATGAACCGCACCTATCCCAACATACTGAACTACGAAGGCGTGTTTGGCATGGAGGAGGCCCGCTGGGCTAAGAAAGAGACGGATATGCCTAGATACGACGTCACCTTCCCATTTATCCGCATGATGGCTGGCAATGTAGACTTTACTCCAGGCGCCATGCGCAATGGTACCAAACACAACTGGGTGGAGTGCTATCAGAACCCTGTATCGATGGGTACACGATGCCATCAACTGGCATGCTACGTCATGCACGACTCGCCATTCACCATGCTTTGCGATGCGCCAACCAACTATGAGCGCGAACAGGAATGTGTAGACATCATCACGTCGATTCCTGACACTTGGGACGAAACAAAAATTCTTTCAGGATATATTAGTAGTTATATGGTAACAGCCCGCCGCAACGGTAGCGACTGGTATGTAGGCGGACAAACGAACTGGGACGAAAGGAAAGTCGATATAGCTCTCGACTTTCTACGTCCTGGCGAGTCATATCAGGCAACAATCGTAACTGATGGAATCAATGCCAACCATAATGCCGAAGACTACCGCATAGAATCAAGAACACTCTCTGCCAACGACATACTGCACATCAAAATGGCCAGCGGCGGAGGATTTGTTGTGAAACTGATAAAAAAGTAAAACATAGATATGAAGAAACTACTGACTATAGGGGTACTTGTCTGTTGTTCGCTTGGCATGAGCGCACAACAGAAAGCCTATGACGCCCCATCAACTGGCAATCCCATATTGCCAGGATACTTTGCCGACCCTACCATCAAGAAGTTCGGCGATACCTATTATATTTATGCAACCACCGATGGTAGCGGCGCAGGATTCGGGCCTGCACAGGTATGGATGAGTAAGGATTTAGGCAACTGGACACTGATGCCGATGAACTGGCCCGATACCCACTGGATTTGGGCGCCAGATGTGATGCAGAATGCTAAAGACGGCAAGTATTACATGGTGTATTGTCAGCCCTGCCAACTCCACATGGGCGTGAGCGAGACACCTCGCGGCCCATGGAAGAACATTCTGGGCAAAAGCGATGCCGTACTGGTGCCAGACCGCTTTGTAACCAACGCCATCACCCTAGACGGACAGACCTTTGTGGACGACGATGGCAGAGTGTATATGTATTGGGGCACCTGGGGCATTTACAAAGGCTTTGGCTGTGGTGCAGGCATACTGAACGACGATAAGAAAACCTTCTCTGAGACACGATTGATACCTAATACCGAGGTAACCGATTTCTTTGAAGCACCCTTTGTATTAAAGCGCAACGGCATCTATTACTTCATGTATTCATCGGGTTCCTGCCACGATCATACTTATCGTGTGCAGTATGCCACCAGCAACAAGCCGCTGGGGCCGTACAAATACCAAGGATGCATACTCGAGACTAATGCCGATGGTACCATTCATGGTCCAGGTCATCATAGCGTATTGCAGGAGGGCGATAACTACTACATTGTTTATCACCGCCACGACAACCCGCACTCCAATCGCGGTTTTCATCGTCAGGTATGCATCGATAAGATGGAATTCCTGCCCGACGGACGCATCAAAACAATTACCCCTACTCACGAGGGCATTGGCTTGTTGGCACCATCAGTTATACGTTCAAGAAATCTGGCCTTAGATTGCAAGGTCGAGGCTTCATCGTATTACGATGATGACTTTAAGCCATCCTATGCTGTGGATGACAATAACGGCACACTCTGGCGCCCCAAAGGCACAGGTAGCGAATGGCTGAAGATTGATTTGGGCAAGACGCAGAAAATCAAAACCATCATGACGCAGTTTGAATATGGTACACAATTCTACCAGTATCTGATAGAAACATCTACCGACGGACATAACTGGAAGGTGTTTGCTGATAAGAGTCAGAACCGCTTGGCGGGCAGTCCGATGGTAGATTTTGGTAACGCTAAGGCCCGCTATGTGCGACTGACCTATCTTGGCGGACAGAAGAACGGCTTTGGTGGTGCCATCTGGAACATCAAGGTTTATCCTGAGATTGAAGATGCCTTACCCCAGCAATGGCTCGGCCTGACGCCTGCCGACTGGAACGGGCGCGAGTGGCTGAATAACGAAGGTATGCTTGGAGGTAGTTTTAAGTTAAAAACGGGCTCCGTATTCCGTCAGCATCAGGAGGACAAGGATATATTGGTACTACAGCCTGGCACCGAACTGGAATTTAAGAGTGCTGTTTACTGTCAAACCATCAAGGCCGATAAAGAGCCACTCACCCTCACCAATCTGCGCCACTACAGCTGGCAGCAGGCCGAGGCCGAGAAAGCATACGATGCCCAAAACGACATCGTACGCCTGCCAGTGGCCGATAATCAGAAGAAAGGTCTGATTGTTAGCATCACAGCCGATGATTTCCTGACAGGCGACACCATTTCCTATATTGAGAATCATGGCGTGGATGGCTATTTTGAAACGCTGACAGCACCTTGTATTGTTGAAGAAATCAAGGGCAAGAAAGCCCTACGATTCGACTCGCTACAGGTGTATCAGTCGTCGTTTGCCCTGCCTGCCACTATGCGCGATAATGCACCTTATACCCTTGAGGCTTGGGTGCTGAATCCCCAAATGGCCATGAACGAGTGTGTTGCTGATTTTACCACCACTCACGACGAACTAGAGAAGATTATGCTGATTAGCGGCACAGAGCCTCGTTGCGGCGTAGTGAACCACTATGGATGGTACGAGGATGCTGGCTACAAAGATATCAAACAGCTGGAAGGCGAATGGCAACACATCATCGTGACCTTCGACGGACGTATCGAAACTGTCAGCATTAATGGAAAAGTTATCAGCCGTAAAGACATCCAACTGCTACTGAAGCCTTCGCAGTATGTTACTCTAGGCCGAAACGCCGAACGTGAATGGCTGTTTAGCGGCTATCTGCACAGTCTGAAACTTTGGGACAACGTGATAATTGATAATTGACAATTGATAATTTATGAAGAAACTTATGACTATTGCGCTGGGTGTAGCCATCATGCTCCCCATTAGCGCACAGAAAAAACAGACAGCGACTCATGGTTATCCCATCAGTCCTGTACCCTTTACCGCAGTAAAAGTAACACCTGGCACCTTCTGGGGACAACGATTGGAAGCCAGTCGTAAAGTAACCATCCCCTTGGCCTTCGCGAAATGCGAGGAGACTGGACGTTACACCAACTTCTCGAATGCAGCCCTGCACCTGAAAGACCCATCAAAGGTATTCAAGGTGAACGGTGTGGGCTACTCGTTCGACGATACCGACCCCTATAAGACTATTGAGGGTGCCAGTTACATCTTGCAGACCTATCCTGACAATAAACTGAAACAGTACATTGATTCGGTACTCGATGTCATCGCCTCGGCACAGGAGCCTGACGGCTATCTCTATACTGCCCGCACACAGAATCCTGCCGACCCGCACCACTGGGCTGGCGACAAGCGCTGGGTGAAGGAAGAGGACCTGAGCCACGAGCTTTATAACCTCGGCCACATGGTTGAGGGGGCAATCGCTCACTATCAGGCCACAGGTTCAAGAAAGTTCCTTGATATAGCTATCCGTTATGCCGATGTGGTATGCAAGGAGGTGGGACCCAACCCTGGTCAGGCTTGTGTAGTACCTGGTCATCAGATAGCAGAGATGGCACTGGCAAAGCTTTATCTTGTTACTGGCAACAAAAAATATCTCGACGAGGCCAAATTCTTCCTCGACTATCGCGGCAAGACCACTATCGTACATGATTACTCTCAGGCTCATAAACCTGTGATCGAACAGGACGAGGCCGTAGGTCATGCCGTTCGTGCAGCCTATATGTATGCAGGTATGGCCGATGTAGCAGCGCTGACTGGCGATAAAGATTACATCAAGGCCATCGATGCCATCTGGGACAACATCGTTACCAAGAAACTCTACATTACTGGTGGCATCGGTGCCACTAATAATGGCGAGGCCTTTGGCAAGAACTACGAACTGCCCAACATGAGTGCCTACTGCGAGACTTGCGCTGCCATCGGCAATGTGTATGTGAACTATCGTCTGTTCCTGTTGCATGGCGAATCCAAGTACTACGATGTATTGGAGCGTACACTCTACAATGGACTCATCAGCGGCGTATCGCTCGAAGGCAATGGTTTCTTCTACCCCAACCCACTGGAGTCGATGGGACAGCACCAGCGTCAGGCTTGGTTCGGCTGCGCCTGCTGCCCCAGCAACATCTGTCGCTTCATCCCCTCGCTGCCCGGTTATATCTATGCCGTTAAGGATCGCAATGTATATGTCAACCTGTTCCTCTCTAACAAGAGCAACCTGACTGTTGCAGGCAAGAAGGTTGGTTTGAGTCAGACAACTGCATACCCTTGGAATGGTGATATCACTGTAAATGTTGACCAGAATGCGGCAGGCCAGTTTGCCATGAAAATCCGTATTCCAGGTTGGGTGCGCAGCCAGGTGGTGCCCTCTAATCTCTATCAATATACTGATGGCAAGCGTCTGGGCTATACCATCACCGTGAATGGCCAGACTGCAGCAGCAAAGGTAACAGAGGATGGCTATTATACCATCAATCGCAAGTGGAAGAAAGGCGACAAGGTGCAGATTCACTTCGATATGGAGACTCGCACTGTACGTGCCAACAACAAGGTAGAGGCCGATCGTGGTAAGATTAGCGTAGAGCGCGGCCCGCTGGTTTATTGTGCCGAGCACCCTGACAACACCTTTGATATCATGGGCGCCCTGATGAATCAGAATCCAGAGTTCAGTCTGGGTAAGACCGAGATTGCAGGAACTACCGTACAGACCATCGTCACCGATGCTCAGACGCTAAGTTTCGATAAGAAGGGGAAACTGCAGACTACCGACCACAAACTGACACTCATCCCCTACTATGCCTGGTGTCATCGTGGTAGTGGAAAAATGCGTGTTTGGTTGCCTCAGGACCTGAATGCTACTAATCCATCGCAGCCAGCCACACTGGCCAGTGAGAGTAAGATCAGTAGCTCTACCGAAAAAATGCCAGCCCTTACAGCCATCAACGACCGCCTGGTGCCAAAGGATGAGAACGACCGTAGCGTACCCTATACCCACTGGTGGCCTAAGAATGGCAGTACCGAATGGTTAGGTTACGAATTCCCCGAAGTAGCTACCGTACAGAGTGCCACCGTTTATTGGTTCGACGATGGTCCTTGGGGCGGATGCCGCGTACCGCAGTCGTGGCGCATTCTGTATCAAGATGCCCAAGGCAACTGGAATCCTGTAACTGGCGCAGATGGATACCCCACCGATAAAGGTACAGCATGCACAGTAAACTTTGAGCCTGTTACAACCAAAGCACTTCGACTTGAGGTTGTATTACCTAACGATAATTCAGCAGGAGTGTTTGAATGGATAGTTAAGTAAAAGAATCATATAATCCCAAAGCTTTTTTGTTTTGCTTTGGGATTTTTTATATCTACTGACCTGTAGCTTGTTTGTACTCCAGAAGTTTGTTCTGATAGTCGGCGAAGGCATCGGTATGCTTGTCGAGTGCTTGCTGATAAAGCAATTGGGCTTCGAGCAAATCGCTCATCTTTGAGGTGCCGGCACGATAGTAGTTGCGGTTCAAGCGCAGGTTCTCGTCGGCCTGTTCGATGCTGCGTTTGGCCAGTTGCAACTGCTGATAGCTCTCCTCTACCCCATTCCAGGCATTCTGCATGCGGATTTTCAGCAGTTGGGCATTGTCCTCCAACTGCTCAACGGCTTTCTGATGTTCAATCTTCTTACGCTTGATGGCGTGCGAACCGCCCCACCAATCGCTGATGGGCACACTAACGGTGGCAAACACCATCGCAAACGAATGGTTATTATCTAACAAATTGTGATAGTTATAACCGGCACCAACAGCCAACGTTGGCAGGTTCTGACCAACAGCCATCTGCTTTTGCAACTTAGCGGCCTCAACCTGCTTATCCAGGAGTTGATACTCGGGCAAACATTGAACATTCTTGCCTTGCAAGCCAGCAGAGCTGGAGCGGAACATTGACAATTGACCATTATTAGCCTTCTCCATTTGCGTAGCAGAATGGTCAATGGTCAATGAAGAATGGTCAATGGCAAACGACGTGTCGCGGAGGCCGCAGTATTGCGACAGTAGCAAACGGACGATAGAGATGCCATTCTGCAACTTCAGGCGCTGACTCTGAATATCGTTCTGGCGCAGTTGAACCTGCAACAGATCGTTACGCATGGCCACACCTGCACGCACGGCCACATCCACATCTTTATGGATATCGCGCAGCAACGTATCTACTGCATTAATGGTGTTCATCTTCTCCTGCAACGAGGCTAACTGCCAGAAGTACTGTTCGGCTGTCTTCTCCACCTCGTTTTCCGACAGTTGTAACTGCAGCTTACTCACCTCCTCGCCTACTTTAGCCAGTTTGTTGCCGTTGATAATCTGTCCGCCAGCAAATACGGGCTGCACCGCCATCAACGAGCCAATGGTACCATTCTTCATCATCGAGATGCTGATGGGATTAGCTAAGGCAGCCAATGCCTCTTGAGGCAGCGACTGAGCCAAAGCAGCACCCAGCTCGGGTGATATACTAGCCGAAGGGTTGATGGTGGTCTGCGCCATACCCTTGTTGGCATTAAACCACACGCCTGTACCACTCACACTAGGGAAATACTTGGTAAACGCCTCTTTGCGCTGCTGTTGGGCAGCCTCAACGCCATATTTGGCGCTGCGGATGGCAAAGTTGTTTTGTAAAGCAGAATCCTTAATCTGCTCTAAGGTATAAGTCTGAGCCGAGGCTGACATTACGCAGCCTAAGGCTATCAGTGATAATATCTTTTTCATAATTACTTAGTACTTACTTTAACTACGTTGAGCTTTCTCACGTTCGGAAGTGAGAGCAAGCTCTTACTTCTCTCACTTAGTCGAAACCTTCCAATAAATAACGGGTAGCATGGTGACTACCATGATGAGCGAGCCGATACCACCTGCAAAGATGGTTACACCCACGGGCATCCAGAACGAACTCTGGGCGATAATCATCGGCACCACACCAACGGCAGTGGTTGCCGTAGTGAGGAAAATGGGCACCATACGACGCTTACCGGCATCGTAGGCTGCCTGGCGCACAGCGGCGTTATAAGCCTGGCGATCTGTTTTCCAGTCGCCATGTTCGGCCACATGCTTCTTAATCAAGTCAATCGCGTGCTCGAAAATCAGGATTTCGTTACGCATAATCATTCCCATCAGCGTGATGAGTCCGAAGATAGAGGTCAGACCAAGGGCGCGATTCATCAGTCCGAGACCAATGAGCGCTCCAGGAATCATCAATCCCAAAGCTGCCATACAAACGGTGGTAACACCATACTTCTTGAAGTTGAACAACAGGAAGAAGTACACGATGATCAGTGCAATGGTGATGCCACCAATAATCTGCGGCATGGCCTCGTCGCCATATTCTATCTCGCCGCCCACCTCGGCACGGACGCCCTGTGGCAGTTTTATCTCCTCGTTCATCATACGGGCAATCTCCTTCTCTACTGGTGCGGTATATACGCCTTGTGCAAACTGGGCAGTAACGGTGATACAACGTTCGCCACCACGATGCATGATGCGACTCTCGCTCCACTTGGGTTGCACCTTGGCTATCTGGCGCAACGGAACGGTGGAATTGGTACTGCGCAGACCTCCCGACACCATTGATGCGGGCGATGCGATACCCAGGTTCGCGATGTCTGAGAAGGTCATATCAGCATCGTCCTTCACCACAATGGGTAGTTCATAATCTTTCTCCCAAATCTGTCCCACACGCAGGTCGGAAGATGTGGCACTCAAAGCCAGCTGGGCGGTGGTACGGGTGATGCCTAACTGGGCCGATGTAACAGGATCGAGTTCGACATTGATAATGGGGTACGGCTGCAGATAGTCGGTATGTACCCACTCCAGTTCGGGCATCTTCCGCATGCGTTCCATCAGTCGCTCGGCTACCACATGCAGCGAGTCGAGGTTGTCGCCATAGAAGCGATACTCCAGTTCGGATACTTCGAGATAGTCCAAACGTTTGAACTTGACGTAAGCGTTGGGGAACGCCTCGCTCAATTGGGGCTGATATTGCGCCAAGAGGTCGAGCGTAGCCTTATTGCTCTTGGTATTCACGATAAACTGCGCATAGTTATTACCAGCCATCTGGGGTGCATAGGCATCCATGAATCGTGGCGACGAACAGCCGATAAAGCCCGTGATGCCTGTGATACGTTCGTCCTTTGCCAACACATGCTGCACAGAATCGGCAATCACCTCGGTCTCGGCCATGCCCTTACCCTCGGGTAAAAATATCTCTACGGCAAACTGGTCGCGATCGGCATATGGGAACAGACGTATCTTCAGCGTAGGAGCAATCAACGTCGACAGCAGAATAACGCCAATACCACCACCAATGGTTAACCAAGGGTGTGCAAAGGTAAAATCAAGCACCTTATTGTAGGTTTTCTGCACCCATTTTGTTATCGCATTACCATCGGTGCTCACCTTGCCGGGCTTGATGATACGTGTTTCGAGGAACGGAATCACCGTTACGGCCAGCACCAGCGACACCATGAGGTTGATGGTAATGGTAACGGGGAAGTCCTCCAAACAATCGTGGAACATACCCTTCATGGTGATGAGGAACGGATAGAAGATGGCACAGATACAGATGGTGGCCAGCAGCATAGGCATGAAGTACTGTCGGGCCGACTCGATGGCGGCATCGAAAGGCTTGAAACCTTTACCCAGATATTCCAGATAACCATCAATCACCACAATCGAATTATCAACAATCATTCCTAACACCACAATGAGCGCTGCCAACGTCACGATGTTCAGTTCGATGCCCATCATATACATGATTGCCACACTCACAAAGGTACTCAAGGGAATGGTGATGGCCGACACGATAGCCGAACGCAGAGGGAACAGTACCATCATCACCAGGATGATGATAGCCATCGATATCAGCAGATCGCGCAAGAAATCGCTCACACTCATCGCTACCACTTTGGGCTTATCGGCAATGCGGGTAACCTTTACGTCCTCGGGCAGTTCGTTCAGACTGAACTCCTTCAGTACTTTATCCACCTGCTCGCCATACTGCACCACATTGTTACCAGGCGTCATCTCCATCGAGAGCAGCACGCAAGGGTGTCCGTCCTGCTCAATACGACTGGCGTTTGGCTCATACTCGCGCACCACACGGGCCACATCGCGAACACGTGCCACCTTACCTGTCACTGGGTCGGAGAAGATAATTTGGTTGGCTATCTCCTCCTCGGAGTTTTCCTGAGCCTCAACGTGGATGGGTATCTGCTGGTCGTCGTCGCTGATAGCGCCACTCATGGTGGTGATGCCCTGTGCCTGTAGGCGCGAGAAAAGCATCTGCTGACCAATACCATAGGCCTGCATGCGCTGGCGATCGATATAGAGCGAGATCTGCTCCTTCTGTTCGCCAAACAGTTTCACGTTGGCTACCGAGGGGATGCGACGCAGACGATCGCTCAGGTCGTCGCTATACTGTTTCAACTCACGATAGCTGCGCTGGTCGCTCTCGATGGCGATGAGCAGGGCCGAGGTGTTGCCAAAGTCATCGTTCACCACGATGGCCAGCACACCACTTGGCAACTGCGCCTTAAAACCATTCAGTCCATGTTTGATTTTGCTCCACACCTCGTCCTTATTGTTCACGTCGTCGTTCAGTTTCACCATCACGATACACATGCCATTCTGACTCTGTGTGGTGGTTTTTACACGGTTCACCTCACCATAGGTAAAGAGGTAACGCTCAAGCGGACGGGCCACTTGCTGTTCCACCTCCTCGCTGGTGGCACCAGGATATACAGCCACTACCACACCCTGACGGATGGTGGCGTGGGGGAATTCGTCCTTAGGCATAATATACATGCCGTAGATGCCCATCACAAACAATATGCCGATGATGAGCAATGTTATCGAGTAATGCTCCAAAGGCCATCGGAGCCAATTCACATTTTTCATAATCTTCAATGTTCAATGGTCAATGTTCAATAAACCACCTTGGTGTTTTCACTAAGTTTCTGATAACCCTCGGTAACTACACGAGCACCTTCGGTCATGCCATCAGTAATGGCAATGCGGTTGCCCATCGTTTCGCCCGTGCGTACGATGGCACGGTGGGCGGTGCTATCGTTAGCAATCGTCCATACAAACAGGCTTCCGTCGGCCTTACGCTGTACAGCTGTTACAGGCAGGGTTAAATCCTTGCTTGGCTTTTCAATATTACCAAACTGCACGCTGGCCACCATACCTGGCAGCAATTGGCGCTGACCATTAGCCACATGTATGCGTATATCATAGGTATGCGTGAGCGCATCGGCCTGCACACCTTTTTCAATCCGTCCACCAGTAAAACTGCCATTCACGGCCTCGACCTTAATAGTCGACGAGGTGTTAGCACCAATACCACTGATTTCGGCCTCGGGGATGGCCACTTTTACCTTAACTGTTGAGATATCGAGAATGCTCACTACCGCCTGCGAGGGCATAGCCGTTTCGCCAGCACCAACCAAGCGTTTGCCTACGATACCACTCACGGGGGCTACCAGTCGGCAATCGGCCAGATTCTTCTTAGCCACCTCCAGTTGCGACTTGGCCTGAGCCACCTTGCTCTGTATCTCAACCCACTGCACCTCAGGGAGCGATCCGTTATCGTGCAGCATCTTGTAGCGTGTCAGGGCATCATTGGCCTGCGTCATCTGAGCCTCGGCACCACTTAATAGGTTACGCGCCTGCGTGTCGTCCATCTCGGCTATCAGTTGTCCGCGACTCACTGCCTGTCCCTCGTTAACCAGCATACGCTTTACAACACCCATGCCTGTAAAGCTTACAGCAGTAGCCTCACACTCCTCAACAATACCTACATACGTCTGACCATTGGCATTCATAGCAGTAGATACCACTTCTGTTTCAACTCTCGTAGGAGCCTTTGTGTTCTGCTCCTTCTTACTTGTACAGCTGCTTATCAGCATCACACCCAGCAGCATCAAAATACTCTTTTTCATCATTACATGTAAAATTTTGGGGACAAAGGTAGTGCAAAATCAGCCATTATTAATGTTCAATTTCACTACTTTTATTACTGAATTCGCCATATATTCCCAAATAGGACATAAATAACACCACATAAAACAGCGAATTAGCGAAAAAATGATTAATTTTGCCACATGAAACAGCAAGAAGAGATTACAATTCAGTCATTAGCTAACAACGAGGATGTTCAGATTGGCTATTCGGACAACGAAATAGTGGTTGTGGACAGTATCCAGCAGTTTA
The DNA here is from genome assembly GCF_900107775.1 of Xylanibacter ruminicola. Classification (GTDB taxonomy): domain Bacteria; phylum Bacteroidota; class Bacteroidia; order Bacteroidales; family Bacteroidaceae; genus Prevotella; species Prevotella ruminicola_C. Next base: position 249,707 of record NZ_FNRF01000005.1, on the reverse strand, counting down.
CGGAGATAAGCAGCGCTCATGTGGCCATGAACGCTATTGTGATTTGTACCAGCGGAAAAGCGCAGGCACAGATGAACGGCATACAGATGGAACTGCATAGAAATCAGGTTGCCATTATCCCACAGAACGTAACGGTGACTGATGTGATGGTAAGTCCCGACTTCGACGCAAAAGGCATGTTCCTTACCAACCGTATTCTGCGTAGTTTCCTGAACGAGAAAATCAGCGTTTGGAACGACATGATGTATATCCATCGCCAGCATATCGTAACGATGGACGAAGACGAGATTCTATTCTACACCCACTTCTACGACATGCTCACACTGAGCATTGAAAAAGGCAAGGAGAATCCTTATCACACTGAGATTATCCAGTCGTTGCTCCGCTCGGCCATCCTTGGTCTTTGTGGCACCATGAAGTGGATGCTGTTAGCTGACAATTCTCCGCTCGGCTCCGCCGCTTGGCAACGCCAAGAATTATCAACTAGCAAAAGTCACTTCCAGCGTTTTCTGGATTTGCTGCACTCTACCGAGGTGAAGCACCGTACTGTAGAGGCGTACGCCAACGATCTGTGCATATCGCCCAAATACCTGACTACCATCTGCAAAAAGAATTCGGGTAAAACGGCCAACGAGTGGATTACCGAGCATGTTTTAGAGGACATACGTTACTATCTGAAACAGACCGACCTGAGTATGAAGCAGATTTGCGACCAGTTGGGATTCCCCAACCCATCGTTCTTTGGTAAGTACGTAAAGGACCACTTCGGCATGACACCGATGGAATTCAGGAAAGGCTAAAACAACCACAATGCGGCTTTGCCTCTTGCGCCATCGGCAACAAACTCACCACAGCCGAACAATGGGCCAAGCTACGTTTGGTAAAGGAGATTGCCGACGAGGTATGGGGCACAAGCAAATAAAAAACATCCAAAAAACTATAAATCCCAAGGTACAATCATCGTGCTTTGGGATTTTTTGCGTATATTTGTCGGCATAAAAACCAAACTAAAGGATAAGATGAAAGTAGGTATTATCGGAACAGGATGGATTGCTGAGAAGGCAGCCATCACCTTAAACGGACTGGACAACTGTGAGGCCTATGCGGTAGGCTCACGCCAACAGGAAACGGCAGACGCTTTTGCTGCCAAGTGGAACATCCCCAAAGCTTACGGCAGTTATACTGAGTTGATAGCCGATAAGGATATCGACCTGGTGTATATCGGCACCCCGCACTCGCACCATTACGATGTAACACGCCAGGCCATCATGGCTGGCAAGCCCTGCTTGGTTGAGAAGGCGTTCATGGCCAATGCCACCCAGGCACAGGATATCATCCAACTGGCACACGAAAAGCAGGTGTTTTTAGCCGAAGCCATCTGGACGCGTTACCAGCCTGCCGTGGGCATCGTGAGGAAACTGATGGCCGACGGACGTATCGGACAGCCCCGAATGGTGACAGCCACCCTGGGCTATTCGATGGGTAACAAGCCTCGCATCATGCGCCCCGACCTTTGCGGCGGCGCCCTACTCGACCTGGGCGTGTATGCCCTTAACTTTGTACGTATGTTCTGCGATGCCGATATCGAAAGTGTCGACGGCCACTGCGTGAAGAGCGATACAGGGATGGATCTGACAAATGCCATCACCATCATTCTCAAGGATGGCATCCTGGCCAATGTGCAGTCGTCGGCCCAATGCGTGGGCGACAATATCGGCGTGATAGCAGGCACCGAGGGCAACATCATCATCGACAACATCAACAATCCCCAAACGATAACCCTCAATGGTCCCGACCGTACGTTTGTTGAAACCATCCACGTGCCACAACAGATAACAGGCTACGAATACCAGTTCCTGGCTTGCCGACAGGCACTCATCGACGGATTGACTGAACCCCGCGAGATGCCCCATGCTGAAACACTTTACGTGATGCAACTGATGGACGAGCTGCGCCACAAATGGGGCGTACGCTACCCGATGGATAACTGATAGCATTCCCGGGTTCGCTGAAAAACTTAAGCGCTTGGTTGATTAAATTAGGCGGATAAGGGCAAATGCATTACTTTTGCCACCGCTTATGACAACAATCAACAACATACTGGGCACCTTTGCCCCTATCACACTCGAGCAGATGAGCAGCGTAAAGCTCATGAATCGCACCGACACCAAGTTTGTTACAAACATGGCTAAGCTGCGCTTGCTGCTACAGATGGCACAAGCCGATTATGATGTGCAGGAGATAGATGGCGAACGTAATCCGGAGTACGACACCACGTACTTTGATACCTACAACTTCGACATGTACAACCAGCACCAGTGGAACCATACCAACCGACAGAAGATACGGTTCCGCACCTACTGCGTAAGTGGTTTGCAGTTTATGGAGGTTAAGACCAAAAACAACCACGGGCGCACCAAGAAAAAACGTATAGAGGTAAGCCATATGGATGTTACCGAGCAACAGTGCCGCCTGTTTCTCGGTCGACATCTGCGCTACGATGTCGATACCTTGCAACCGGCACTCAACAATCATTTCCGTCGCATCACTCTCGTCAACAAAGCCAAGACCGAACGCCTTACCATCGACCAGCAGCTGTGCTTTCACAACCTCATCAGCGGCGTTAACAAACAGATGGACAACCTGGTGATTATCGAACTGAAACGCGACGGACTCATCTACTCGCCTATTCTCCACATGCTGCGCCAGCTGCGCATCCATCCACACGGGTTCTCTAAATACAGCATCGGGTCGGCACTCACCAATCCGCAACTGCAGGTAAACCGCTTTAAGTGCAAACTCATCGAAATAGGAAAACTAGTAAACAATTCATAATATGCAAGACATTTTTTCGAACGGCTTCGGCGACACACTTCTCAGGTTCGCCATCTGTATTTTAGTTAACTGGGCTATCGTACACTTCCTGTACTTCAAGAAAAGCAAACGACAGGATTTTTACTTCACCTTCATGGTCATCTCGGTAGCCATCTTTTTCTTAGTGTACCTCATGATGGGTATGGATCGCGGTAAGGCTACCATGGGCGTAGGGTTAGGCCTTTTTGGTATCTTTTCCATTATGCGCTACCGCACCGACTCCATGCCTGTACGCGAAATGACGTATCTGTTTGTGGTCATCTGCCTGTCGGTAGTTCATGCCATGGCCGACTCGCTGGGTATCGATGTCAACGGGCGACTGATTGGCACCCCCGTGATGGAGCTGGTGGTGATAGATGTGATTACCCTGCTGGCCATCATCCTGTTAGAGCGCACGCTGAAGATGGAAACCTCCAAGTTGGTGCAGTACGACCGCATCGAACTCATTAAGCCCGAGAAACGAAAGGAACTGATAGCCGATCTGGAACTGCGCCTGGGCATCGCCGTAACCGATGTAAAGGTGGGTGCCATCGACTTTCTGCGCGATATGGCCGTGCTGCGTGTGTACTACCAGGGCGATGGCGATAAGGAGATAGATAACAAACTAAAGATTAAAAACTCAGAGTATGCAAATGTGTAAGTATTATGTGGCAGCGCTGCTGTTAATGGGTAGCATGCCAACTATGGCCCAGAGCGACGATTTTGGTCTGTGGAGCGAAGTAAACCTGGAGAAGAAACTGAGTAAGAAGTGGAGCCTGGATGCAGGTGTGGAGTATCGTAATCGTGACAACATGAAGACTGCCGACCGCTGGAGCTTTGGTGCGAATGCTAACTACAAACTCACTGATTGGCTCAAGCTTTCGGCAGGCTACTCATTATTAAACGATCATTATTACAAGCTGAATGATAGCGGCAAGAAATATGCCGATTACTGGGGGCTGCGCCACCGTTTCAACGTATCGGCCACAGCCAGCCAGTCGTTTGGCAACCTTACCCTGTCGCTACGCGAGCGCTGGCAGTACACCTATACCCCCGAAACCACCGTGCAACGCTATTACACCAGCGATGGTACCGAGGCCGACGAGCATACCTACAGCGGTAAAGGCAAGAACGTGTGGCGTAACCGCCTGCAGGCTAAATATAAGCTTGGCAACCTGTTCCGCCCCTATGCCAATGTAGAGACCTACATGTCGAACGGTTGGGATAAGATACGCTATGCCGTAGGTACCGAACTGCGCTTAAACAAGCAACACGCATTCGATATCAAATACATGTACCAGCATCCCTTCGGCCAGGATGATACCGACGGCAACCGTCACATCCTGGTTCTGGGATACACGTATAAGTTCTAAGCGCGCAGGGTACGCATCGCATTCAGCACGGCCAGCACCGTTACGCCCACATCGGCAAACACAGCCATCCACATGGTTGCCACACCAAAGGCAGCCAGAACCAGCACAGCCAACTTAATACCGATGGCCAGCCATACATTCTGTCGGGCGATGGCCAGTGTTCTGCGGGCTATACGGATGGCCGTTGCTATCTTCGATGGCTTATCGTCCATCAGCACCACGTCGGCTGCCTCAATGGCCGCATCGCTACCCAGTCCGCCCATGGCTATACCAATATCGGCACGCGCCAATACAGGGGCATCGTTAATGCCGTCGCCTACAAAGGCCAGCCCATCCCCCATCAGCTGCTCAACATGAGCGACCTTATCAGCAGGCATTAACTCAGCGTGATATTCGGTCAGTCCTAACTGCTTGGCCACGTTATCGGCCACCTCCTGGCGGTCGCCTGTCAGCATCACCGTACGGTTCACGCCCAGCGCATGCAGGGCAGCAATCGCCTCGGCACTATCGGCCTTTATCTGGTCGTTAATCACAATATGTCCGGCATAGGTACCGTTTATGGCCACGTGGATAATCGTACCCGTATGGTGACAGTCGTGCCACTTGGCGCCGATGGCATCCATCAGTTTGGTGTTACCTACAGCCACCTCACGATCGCCCACCTTGGCTATGATGCCCTGTCCGGCCATCTCGCGCACATCGCTCACCTCGCAGCCATCCGTAGCCTCGTCGGGGAACGCATCGCGCAGGGCCGCACCAATGGGATGAGTAGAAAAGTGCTCCACATGAGCCGCCAGGTGCAGCAGCTGGTGATCGTCGATAGCATCCGGATGCACGGCCGTTACGGCAAATTTGCCGTGAGTGAGCGTACCCGTCTTGTCAAACACCACCGTACGCACCTTCGCCAACACATCCATGTAGTTCGCACCCTTTATCAGGATACCACGGCGCGAGGCACCGCCGATACCACCGAAGAATGTCAGCGGCACGCTGATTACCAGCGCACAGGGGCACGACACAACCAGGAACATCAGCGCTCTGTACAGCCAGGTGCTGAAGGCCCCACCCAGCAGTGTAGGCACAACGGCCAGGGCGATGGCGGCAAACACCACGATAGGCGTATAGATACGGGCAAAGCGGGTAATAAACGTTTCGCTTTGCGACTTATGTTCGCCGGCATCCTCAACCAGCTTGATGATTTTCGATACCGTACTCTCACCGTAGGGCTTGGTCACGCGTACACGCAACACACCACTCAGGTTTACGCAGCCCGATATCACCTCGTCGTCCTCGGCCACATCGCGGGGCAACGATTCGCCCGTCAGCGCCACCGTATTCAGCGCACTCGCACCGTCGATGATCACACCATCCAAAGGCACTCTCTCGCCCGGCTTAATAATAATCGTATCGCCCACCTTCACCTCGTCGGGCGCTACTGTCATCTCCTTACTCCTTCCTCCTTCGTCCTTACTCCACAGTGTGGCATAGTCGGGTTTAATCTCCATCAGGTGCGCAATGCTGTCGCGGCTCTTTCCCTCGGCATAGCCCTCAAACAGCTCACCCACCTGGAAGAACAGCATCACAAACACCGCCTCGGGGAACTGTGTTTCGGCCCCTGGCAGGAAACCTATACACAAGGCACCGATGGTGGCAATACTCATCAGGAAGTGCTCGTTAAACGGCTCGCCCTCCAGCAAACCCTCAGCCGCCTCCTTCAAGGTATCATGCCCTATTATTAAGTAAGGTATCAGATAAACCAACAGCAGCTGCCAGGTAGGCAATGCCATTTGGTGTTCTACTATTACCGCCCCAACCAGCAGCACGGCTGTGATAATAATCAGCCTCAACTGTTCACGAGTGTTATGCTCCTCGTGGTGGTGCTCATGCTCATGATGATGCTCGTGCTCATGATGCTCATCATGATGTGCATGTACACCGCAATAATCGCAATTCTTTTCCATATGCTTAATCCTTTTTATTGTTTCTGGGTGCAAAGATACGCAGTATTTCCTGCAACTTGGTTGCAAACATACAAAAAGGGTGTGCCATTTTTTGACACACCCTCATTTAATTCTTACGTTTACGCATTAATTTAGGATGAAGTAGTAAGCCTGTCACCAATACCAAAAGGATAATAATGCCTGTACAATAAACATAAAACGCAGAAGATAGCGCTGGGATAAAACTGATAAAAAAGCGACCAACATGGATTTCTAAGGCGACATTCCACAAAGGCATGCCTTGCTTCTGGAGTACCATGGGCGTGGCGCTGATTTGCTTTTTAAGGGTTTTACCCTTACTATCAACAGCGCCTTTACGCTTATCAAACAACACAAAGCCTGCATGCCCCATGTTGTTAGAATAGCCAACAACGGCCAGTTTCTTGCCGATGGGGGTTACCGTCGAGTCCTCCGGGCAAAAAAGACAAGCGCCTCGCAACGAGCCAATTAACCATGTTACACTATCTACAGACTGAAACACATTAACGCCCATACCCGTAAGTTTAGGATGATGCTTCATCTTTTCAGGTTTGCCACCTAACGTATCGAGCCAGTACATGGAGCGTTTGGTAACCAGCATCCATTTACAAGCATGGGCATTCCATCGAATGGCACGTAAATCGCGCAGATACTGCTGATGCGAGGCAAAGGTAACCTTGCGCACTAAGCCAGATAATGGATCGCGAAGACAAATGCCTGTGATGGTAATGCCTATCGTAAACACAATTAGCCAAAGACCTAAGGCATTGTGCCAACGCAACACAGGGCGCTTAAGCTTTTTACTACCAAAAGTAAAGCACCAACCTGTAACTACAAGTACTATCAGTACTACAGCTATACCATCAACAAAAAACACACCAGGCAACCCGAACAGCTGGCCTGAATGCAATTGCATAATCATGGAAAACAGATTACCTCTTCCCCGCTTATGAGTGCCCTTGATGTGATGAGCCACAAAGCTACGATAGGGATAGGGGCTGGTTATCACAGCGGTATCAGTAACTATTACTAAGGTATCGGCTCTCATCGTCATATCGTGTATAGGCGCTTCGTACAGCCTCACCCACCTGCCATCCCAACAATATACAGCCCACGAAGAGGCGGCCATCAGCTGCCCGTGCGAAGTACGAACAACCGCAAGGATATCACGATTGTCTGCGCCATCAGGGAAACCTTCATTCATCGATTTAAAATAGGTAAAATGCGAGTCGGTTTGCCACATGCCCGCATTACCCCAAACAATAAGTTGCCGATTATCCTTAGCCAAGGTGCCACGTACGATACCATTATTATAATTACGTATCTGGTAACTCTTAGGTAGTGATGCGCGGCTGATATCAATACCCGACACAGATTGGCGATGGTTTAGGATAATACCAGTAACACTAAATAATAAGATGATGATACCGATACCTATCCCTAACCATCGATGCGCCTTTCTGTAAAATTTTCGCATATATTAATTGAACTTTACCTTTACACCAAACACTACCGATGTACCAGGGTTATAGTTGGCATATCGACGATTTGTCCAATCAATACGATTATCTATCTTGTTAAAGATATTATCGATACCCACACTTGGCTCAATCTGCAGATACTTACTGAGCACAAAATTATGGGTGGTGTTCAGGTTCCATACGCCGTAACCTGGGGCATCCTCGTAACCTGGATAATAGGTTTTACTTTGCATGCGACCATTCAGGTTCACATTCAGCGTATAGGTTTTGCCCCAGGTGTGATTGTAGTTGGCTGCCAGAGTAACGGCATTTTTTACGGTACGCTCTAATGGTATCCATTCACCACCTGTTTTGGTAGTAGCATACGTATAAGCGTAGTTGGCCGATAAGGTTAAGCCATTATAAGGATACACGCACACATTGGCATTAACGCCACGAATAATACCTTTATCGCTGTTAAGATAGCGGTTATAGGTAGTCATCTTGGTAAACGATGCCTCAGTAAGGTCGTCGGGGAACGAAGCCAACAGCATTTGCTTGGCAGCCTCATCGATTTCTACCACATCCTTGATAATCATGTTGTTTACGTAATTCAGATAGCCAGTAACATCAATTGAGAAAAGCGAATTGCCATAGCCAGCCGAAAGACTGACATAGTTACTGGTTTCGGGGTTCAGGCCCTTATTACCAAAAGTAACCACGGGTTTGCCACGCATGTTGCTTTTATAATAATGATAGTAAAGCTCGTCCATGCCTGGAGCACGGAAACCTAAGGCATAATTAGCACGGAAGCTGAATGCACCTGGACGATAAAGCAAGGCCACCTTAGGACTAACATGATTGCCAAAGGCTTCGTTATAATCGTAACGAACACCTGCTGTAACACTCATATTATCCAGCAGTTTGGTATCGTGCTGGGCATAGGCCGACAGATTGTAAACATGATTATCAACATCGCCCGAGGTGGCATTGAGGAAGTCGTTTTTCCACTCACCACCAAAAATAGTTGTGCTCCCCTCGTAGAAGTGGTTGATATTCTTAACCTCCAAATCGTACAGGCTCTGCTTCTTGCTCTGTGTGTAATCGCCCACATAATTGGTAATAACGCCCTTCGACTCAACATCGGTCATATACTCATTACCATAACGAAAGGTGTGGCTTAAGAAGTCGACCTGCAAAGAGTGATTATCGTTAAACTCGTACTTAGCGCCTGCAGCCCATCGCTGGGTTTTAAAACGCATATCATAATCGTAACCACTCTCCCAGCCTTCCTGCTTACGAGGACGATCGGTCATCTTATAGTTGTAACTACCCTCGGCATACATCAGCAAACGACTGATGGGATGCAACTCGAAACGCTGGCGAATCAGATTCTGATGATAGCCCACAACCAATGGCTGTAAACTGAGGGCTGTTTCGCCTTCGGGCTCGCTACCTGTATATTCCTGGTTGTTATGGCGCCAACTGTCCACCTCGTTGTGCGAGAATGAAGTATAGCTACTCAGCCACTTAGTGTGGATATTAAGATTGGCATTCTGTGTAAATGCGCCTTTAGCACCAACTCGCGTATCACTCACTGCGCTAATCAGTTTATCTTTAGGCTGATTGGTGATAATATTTACAACACCGCCAATGGCATCGCTACCATAGAGTGCCGAAGCAGCACCATTAAGCACCTCTATACGCTTAATCTGTGCCATATCAATCTGGTTCAAATCTACATTGCCCGAGATATCGCCAACAACCTTCTGACCATTAATGAGAATCAGGATATATTTATTGCCCAGACCATTTAAACGGATATAACTACCCATCGACGAGGGGGCAAACTGCACATTAGGCATCATGCGTGTAAGTGCAGCCTGAAAATCGGTAATACCAGCCTTGGCTATATCGGTGGCCGTCAGCACATGAACGGGAGTGGTTGAGTTCTTCATCAACTCGTGATGGCCATTACCTGTTACTACCACCTGCTGCAAGTTGTAAATACCTGCGTAGCCCGTGGTATCCTGGCTGTTATCCTGAACAGCAAAAACATTGGTGGCATTAGCACATAATACCAATGCTAATACATAATAAAACTTTTTCATTTTTTTCATTAATCATTTATGTTTGTTATTAATAAAGCTCGTTACTGATTTTATCAATGATACGCTGCTGCACTTCGGGTATTTCGAGCAATCCCTCACAGATAACCCTAACAGAATACCCAGCTTTTTCAAACTTATCTTTCCAATCGGCCTGTATATCTTGTAACGCATGATTACCTGCTATCAAGAGCAATGGATAAAGTACCACTTTGCGTGCCTGCTTTGCGTGCAGTATCTTTATAACCATATCCAAATCGGGATAGTTCTCGATGGTACCCACATGATAACGATCATCTACCTCGTGCTGCATCACGTAGTCAATGAGTGCATACATGGCATTAGCCGAATCGTTACTTCCGTGGCCTACTAGAACAACCTCCTCATCAGAATTAGCCTTAATGTGTTTTGCAAGCGTGCGCGCCAACCAACGCGCATCATCGCTATTATAAAGTAAAGGTGACGTGTAGCGTATGCTATCGGCCGACATGCCTGTCGAACTAATATCTGCCTGTAGTTTATCGGTCATAACGCCATCCAAGAGCTGCACGTTAACCACCAGTACAGGGGTCTTTACCTGGCGCAGATTAGCGAAAGCCTCGCTTACTGTATATTTTTCAATACCACGTTTTCGCAAGGCTCTCACCACCATGTCCGACGTATAGGCCTCGGCGATAACCGACTTTGAAAACGTCTGCGACACTTTTGCATTCAACGGTTCCATCGTCTTAGCTCTAGCCGCATCGTTGGCTGTGCCATAATACGTCATCATAATAGATGTTTCCTGAGCATGTACCGAAACAGATGTTAACCAAAACAATCCTAATAAAGAAACTAAATACTTATTCATATATTTTTGGCTGCAAAGGTACTGCGAATCTATCAGCCCTACAATACCTAAAAATAGTGAAAATAATTAAAGACACGATTGATATACTAAGATAGTAATTTATAAACACTATTAATAATATTTGTTTATTAAGAAAGAAACAAATCATATTTATTGTACAGATGAGGATATGATAGCTACAGCGTCACCTGGCACAACCAGCTACACAAGCATATAAACGAGCCTGTATTTTTTTCGTATATAAGTGCTTTCTGTTGCAAAGATACAATTTTTTTTGTATCTTTGCAGCCGAATAATAAAAAACGTATGGACATTACAGAGAGATTTATAAACTATACCCAGTTTGACACACAGTCGGCTGAGGATAGTGACACCGTACCGAGTACGGCGAAACAACTGGTGTTTGCCGAGTACTTGAAGAAAGAACTGGAACATGAGGGACTGAGTGATGTGGAGATGGACGAGAAGGGTTACATCTACGCTACACTGAAGGCCAATACGAAAGATGAGATTCCTACCATCGGATTTATTTCGCACTACGATACCAGCCCCGACTGCTCGGGTGCTGACATCAAGCCACACATTGTACGCAACTACGACGGCAGCGATATTCTGCTTTCGGAGGGCATTATGATGAGTCCCACCAAATTCCCCGAGTTGCTACAGCACACAGGCGAGGACCTGATTGTGACGGATGGTACCACACTATTAGGTGCCGACGACAAGGCGGGCATAGCCGAGATAGTAGAGGCGATGTGCTACCTGCGCGACCACAAGGAGATAAAGCACGGCGATATTCGCGTGGCGTTTAATCCTGACGAGGAGATTGGTATGGGTGCGCACCACTTTGATGTAGAGAAATTCGGTTGCGAATGGGGCTACACGATGGATGGCGGCGATGTGGGCGAACTGGAGTTTGAGAACTTTAATGCTGCCAGCGCCAAGATATATATAAAAGGTGTAAGTGTGCATCCGGGCTATGCCAAGGACAAGATGGTGAATGCCAACCTGCTGGCGATGGAACTGGCTGCGATGCTGCCTGCCGACGAGCGCCCGGAGACTACCGAGGGCTATCAGGGATTCTATCACCTGCTAGGTGTACAGGGATCGGTTGAGAAGGCGAGCATGCACTACATTATACGCGACCACGATCGCGACCGTTTTGAGGAGCGCAAGCGCACACTGGCCAGCGTGGTGGCAGCGATGAACGAGAAATACGGCGAGGGTACTGTAACACTTGAAACAAAGGACCAGTACTACAATATGAAGGAGAAGATTGACCCGCAGATGCACGTGATAGACTTGGTGCTGCGCGCCATGCAGGACTGCGGTGTGGCTCCGAAAGTAAAGCCTATCCGTGGTGGTACGGATGGTGCACAGCTGAGTTTTAAAGGTCTGCCCTGCCCCAACATTTTTGCAGGCGGCGTGAACTTTCATGGACCTTACGAGTTTGTAAGCATCCAATCAATGAACAAAGCAAAAGAAGTGATCATCAAGATATGCGAGCTTACCGCTGGCTTTAATCTTTAATGTTTAATCTTTAATATTAAACAGGGCGTCGAGCGAGTCTTGCTCGCCTACCACCCAGATGATATCACCTGCACGGAACTTACGATTAGGACTATAGGGGGAGAGGCTTTCCTTTCCCTCTTCTAATCCTACCACCATACAACTGAAACGATCACGGATACGACTCTCGATGAGGGTCTGACCCACAAACGGACTATCGGTACCGATAATGAGTTGGCGCAGCTTCATCTCGCGCATCTCCACATCTACATCGGCACCCAGCACCTCGTTCTCGATGGCATCGCGGAAAGCAGTGAACTGCTGGTCGCTACCGATGACCTGAAGTACATCGCCTGGGAACAGGATGTTATAACCATCGGGGATGTTTATACGACGGCCACCACGCAGAATACTACTAACATGCACACCATACTTGGTACCCAACTTGAGCTGTGCCAACGACAGTCCCATCCAAGTGGAGTTGAACGGCACCGTGAAATCGGCAATATGAATATCGCGATCGAGCAACTTGCCCTCGTAGAGCGGACGTTTCTTGCCATGCACCTGGGCCTCGATATCGCGCGAACGCAGGTTCTGGATAAACAGGCGCTCGAGTGTGATGCTACGATGCTTGGTACGACGTGAGAGGATGATGAGCACGATGACTACAAAACCGATGGTAATCATCAAGGCATTGGTGAATCGGCTCAGGAAATTGCAGATGTAGAAGATAAAGCTGACGGCAATGAGGAAACGCACGAGGATGGTGAACAACAATGGCAAACGGTTGCGATTGCTCTCGGCCCACAGGGCTTTCCACTCCTCGCTGTGATTCTTCTTCATCACCATGGCACGCAGGAAAGGTGCGATGAGTGCCACCGTGAGCACACCGGTAATGGCGTTGGCATACCAATGGAGCTCCCAACCGGGCAGCATCTTGCGGGTGACGGGCAGCACAAAGGCAAACATCATGGCAATGGATGCCGACGAAAGGATGGAGTAAACGATGGTGTTGATGGCCATCTGCGTGAGCAGGCGTTTCCACTTGCTCTCCTCCTGACTATGCGTATTGCCCATGGCCAACTGGTTAAGCGACTTGATAAGCTTACCAGGCAGACGCTTCTCAAGGTTATTATAGGCTGGCGTGGCCAGACGAATCATGTAAGGAGTCAAGAAGGTAGTGATGACTGATACGGCTACCACCACGGGATAAAGGAAATCGCCAATAACGCCAAGCGACAAACCTAACGAGGCGATGATGAACGAGAACTCACCAATCTGTGCCATCGAGAAGCCACAACGCATGGCCGACTTGAGCGACTGGCCACCTAACATAAACGAGATGGTGCCGAACACGCTCTGCCCTACAATAATGGTGAGTACCAGGCAGAGGATAGGTATGGCATATTCGACCAGAATCTTTGGATCGACCAGCATACCTACCGACACGAAGAATACGGCACCGAAGAGGTTCTTAACAGGCTCGACGAGTTTCTCGATACGCTCGGCCTCGATGGTCTCAGCCAGGATGCTACCCATGATAAATGCACCGAAAGCTGAGCTGAAGCCTACCTTGGTAGAGAACACCGCCATGGCACAACACAAGCCCAAGGCTACTATCAGCAGCACCTCGTTATTAATGAGTCGGCGCACACGGCGCAGGTACAGCGGGATGGCAAAGATACCCACCACCAGCCATAGGATAAGGAAGAAAACGATACGCATGACCGACTGCAAAAGCTGTCCGCCGCCCATATCAGAACCACTGGCCATGGCACTCAGCATCACCATCATCACAATAGCCAGAATATCCTCGAGTATGAGCACACTCATCACCATGCCCGCAAACTGCTGCTGGCGCAATCCGAGATCGTCGAAAGCCTTATAGATAATGGTGGTACTCGACATGGCGAGCATACCTCCAAGGAAGATGCAGTCCATCTTACCCCAGCCGAACACATGGCCCACCACGATACCGAGCATCATCATACAGAAGATGATGGTGATGGCGGATATGACGGGCGAGGCACCCATCTTAAGAATCTTCTTGAACGAGAAATCCAATCCCAACGAGAACAATAGGAACATCACACCGATATCGGCCCACAGGTGTACGTTGGCCATATCAACAGCCGATGGCGTGTAGGTCATGTTAGGACTAACCAGGAAACCTGCCACGATGTAGCCCAGCACAAGGGGCTGCTTTAAGCGTTTAAATATGAGCGTAACCACACCTGCCACCATCAGGATGAGTGCCAGGTCGGCTATCATTGGGGGTAATTCAGCCATCAGTAAAGATCAATGTTCAATGTTCAACATTCAATGTTACTAGTACCACTGCACAGCGTTTGAGTAACTTGAGCGCTTGTCGTACTTAAGCGCATCGGTAAGAGTTGACGCGTTACAGCGGAATGAGAAGTTATAACTAGTGTAGGGTGCCAACACTACCGAGCACGACATATTGAAGCAATGGAGGTCGCGATTAAGTGAGGCCGTTGTCATAGATATCTTCTTATTATCGAAATCGTAACCAGATGAGAACGAGATGTTCCATCCGTCGCTGATGCGCAGGTTACCACTTACATTGAGATTCTGTGTAAACTTATAAGGATAGCGCATGGTGTTGTAGTTGAACTTTGAGAGGGTCTGGTCCTCACGCATGGTAACACCATAACCGATACTCAGACTCCAAGGCATCTGGAAGGCCATATAGCCATCCTCGTCGGTCTCAGCCTTCGAACCGCTACCTTTACGCTGGGCACCATGCTTGGCTTTCTCCATATCCTTATCCACGTTCGACTCGAGGTTTTCGTCCCACTCGTCATCGTCGTTCTGATTTTTCTTCTTGCCTTTCTTATCATCAACCTTCTCGCCACGCAAACGCTTAAAGAAGTTAGCTATCTTCTCGTTGCTGAGGGTATAAGAGAGGTTCTGCGAGATGCCCTGGAATCGGCCAAGCTTACCCATACCCCAATAGGTGGTGTGCTCTGACACGCGAGGTGTGGCACCAACGCTGTCGGCCTCGTAAACATACGATGCGAACACAGCGTTGAGGTTCAGGGTGTAGCTCTTAGAGAGCTTGAGTCGCAAGCTGGTTGAGAGATCGCTCCAAGGACGGATATCGGCAGCAAAGTTATACGACATCGACATGCGGAACTCGTCGATGAGCGAAATCTTCTTAAAGCCGGTAGAATCATCGTCGCTCTTTACCTTCATTTCGAGGTTCTGCGAGAGGTCCATCGAGAGGCTACCGGTTTTACCCTTGCCTGGCACGCCGTAAGGACCAATCTGGTAAGGCGAGTACTCAACCATTGTCACCTTGCCATCAGCATCGGTTTTCTGATAGTAATCGTAATAGCCATAGCGCGACGCACTGAAGTCGGGGGCGTAGCTGAAGCTAACGGTTGGCGTGATCACGTGGCGGATAGCATTAATCTTATCGCCGAATATCTTACGGTTGGGCACCCACATACCGTAAAGCTTGGTAGAGGCGCCAACACTGAAGTTCCAGTTGTAAACGTTATAGAAACCGCTCAGGGTATCTACTACCTCGCGCTGAGCAGCGGCATCCCACGACTTGTGTACCTTGCTGAAATAGGTACGGTCGGTAAAGTTGAACGAGGGGTTGAGGTTGAGATAGCCGAACAGGGTAAAGTTACCGCTGATAGGTATAGAGTGCTGCATGCCGTTCTTCCAGTCCTTCGACAGCGACGAGTGCAGCAGTTTATCTTCTTTAGTGGTTATCTCGTTCTTGATCTGACCGGTGTACTGCATCGAGATTTTCTCGTACCAGCGCTCATCGCCTACTCTCTTTTTACGCTTAAAGGGATAGAAACGGGCGATAGAGATATTCAGGTCGGGCAGCGTAAGCGAGATAGTACTGTCGCGCATATTCTGGTTTAAGTTGGTGGTTGAGCTCAATGTCATACCAATGCTCGAGAATGTGGTGCTCCACGATACCGACGAGGTACGTGTTGACTGGGTGAGCGTCTGGGGATTGTACATCGAGGTAAGGTTATTGCGCTCGTAGCTGCTGGTGGCAAAGTTTACGTTTGCCGAGAGCTGCGAGTATGGGTTGGCCTTGGCATCCTGACGATGACTCCAAACTACCTTAAAGCTGGTTTGCTTAGAGTAGTCGGGCATATTCTTTTCGCCGTTGATGGTGTTCTGATAGCTGGCCAGGAACGAACCGCTGTAACGGTAACGCTTGCGATAGTTAGAGGCTGCCGAGAGGCCCCATGATCCTTTGGTATAGATCTCGCCAATCAGCTTCAGGTCCATCTTATCGTTGATGGCAAAATAGTAACCACCATCGCGCAGATAGAAACCACGCTCGGTCTCATCACCATAGGTTGGCATGATGAGTCCGCTTGAGTAGCTCTTGGTGAAGGGGAAGAATCCGTAAGGGATGGCCAATGGCAGAGGAACATCAGCAACTACCAGATAGGTAGGACCGAACACCACATCCTTACCTGGGCGCACCTTGGCACGCGACATGGCAAGGTAAAAATCGGGATGAGGATCGTCGCAAGTGGTGTAACGACCGTGCTGCAGGAACATCTCGCCATCAGCACCGCGCTTCGACAACTCACTGGTTAAGAAACCTTCCTGCTGCTGCGTATATACGCTAGAAATCAAACCTTTCTTGGTTTTGAAGTTAAAGGCCATGGTATCGCTCTGGTACTCATCATTACCCATCTTGAAAACGGGGGTACCTTTGAGTTCGTTGGCTGTAGAATCGAAACTACCCGTGGCATGTACCAAGCTACTGTCAAGACTCATGTAAATCTTGTCGCTCTGCAGGTCCATATTCTGATACTTCACCTTCGAGTCGCCATACAGATGGGCCAGACCCGAAGCAGCTTCGTAAGTAAGCGAATCCTCAGCCGAATACTCTACTGGCGAATCGATACCATTTTTACGACGCTTATTGATACTATCCTGCGCCAACGAATCATCGATGGCCTTGTTATGGCGATAGATGGCAAGCTGGATAGAGTCCATCTGAGTGGTATCGGCGGTAGCCTTGATGGTATCCAAGGCTGCTTTAAAGGTATCCTCGACGATACTGTCGGCCGGGATACTATCATTGTTACCAGAGCCTTGCTGAACTCTGGAAACCATCTTCATTGGCACTTCCGCCATCACCAACAGGATAACGAAAGCGAACACAATCAATACCGATTTTCTTTTCACGGGTGCAAAATTACAAATAATTCTGCGATTTTCGCCATAGATTAACAGAGATTATCACAAAAATTTTACTTTATTCGAACATATCAACCCATTTCAGGAACTTCTGTACACCTTCGGCACCGAATTTCTCCAGACTCTGCGCTGTTTCTACTACCGAACGCTCATGGGCGATATGTGACTTTGAATAGAACTTATCGGCATAGCACACCACCTGCTCTTCGAGTGTCTCGGGCTCATAACAACGATCGAGTGGCAATGGCAGTTGCTGGCGCTCGATCTGTGCACGGGTAAGACCAGTACCGGTATGGCGCTCGCATACCAGCGCATGCCGCAAAAAGCCCTCGTTGCGCAGTATCTCGCCACCTAAATAACCATGACAGATGTAAGGTTCGGTGCCTACGCACTCGATACTGGGGGCGTTACAACGAAAAATGCCGATATCATGCAGCATAGCTGCCTCTTCTAAGAACTCGGTATCCAGACGTAGTTCGGGGTGCTGCTTGGCAATCTTCAAGCATCTATCCGCCACCTGACGACTATGTACCAAAAGTATCCGCCGGAGTTCATTCTCCGACGGATAATACTTGTCTATAATAGATTGATAATCCATTATGCTTCGCGCTCAATCCAGGCGATGGTGTCGCCCTGACGAATGTTCTGACCAGGCTTAACGCTGATATCAACCAGCTTACCACCCATAGCGGCAGGGATTGATACAATCTCGCCCCACTTGGTCTGCAGATAGCAGAAGGTGTCGCCCTCCTTGTACTTCTGACCGATGAATGGCTCAACACATGGTGCCAGTACACCTTCGCCACCGAAGCCCCACAACAGCTGACCAGCCAGAGGAGCCTTTACAGCGTCGGCCTTAGCATGCTTGATAGCGTCGATCTCTTCCTGCGAAATCTTCTGACCACCACCCAGCTTGGCATCCTTAGCCTTCTGGATATCAGCCAGCAGCTGCTTCTTTGCCTGACCGCTCTTGAATGGACGGTACTGCTCAGGGTGCATAGCCAGCTCGAACAGCTCCTCGTCGTCCTGTCCGTAATCCCAACCGTTCTCGTCCATCTCCTTGCGGAAGGTATCGAGTGAGTTCTGCAACAGCGTGTGAGGATCGGCATCAGTGAACTTAAGCCCCTTCTTCTCGGCCAGCTCAACCAGCTCGGGAGCGATTGTTCCGGGCACCTTACCGCTCTTACCAAGAATCATACCCCAGATGGCATCGTCCATCATCACGTAACGACCCTTGCCCTGCTCCATGGTGAGGAGGTTCATCAGAGCGATATTCTTAGTGTACTGAGAGAATGGTGTTACCAATGGGGGATAACCAACCTTTGGCCATACGTACTCTACCTCGTTGAACAGCTTAACCAGCATATCGTCCATAGTGAGTGCGTTCTCACCCTTCTTCTCGCGTTCCTTATTAATCATCTTCTGGATAGGACCAAGATCGGCCATCATAGATCCCATCATACCACCAGGCAGACCGCAACCAAGCAACAGTGATGACATGTGCTTGTTAGCAGGGTTGATGAAGCAACCCAACCAGTCGTCGATAAACTCCTGAGTGAGCGTACGTGCCTGCATATAAGCGTTCATATCCAGATCGGCCACCTCGAAGCCCTCGTTCTTCAGCATCGAACGAACCGAGATGATATCTGGGTGAACCTTACCCCATGACAGAGGCTCGATAGCAGTATCGATCACGTCGGCACCATTGTTACAAACCTCGAGGATAGATGCCATCGACAATCCAGGACCTGAATGTCCGTGGTACTGAATGATGATATCGGGGTGCTTGGTCTTGATAGCCTTGGTAAGCTTACCCAGCATAGCAGGCTGACCGATACCAGCCATATCCTTCAAACAGATCTCCTCGGCACCAGCAGCGATTACCTCGTCGGCAATAGCAGCATAGTACTCAACGGTGTGAACTGGCGAAGTGGTGATACACAATGTAGCCTGAGGTGTCATACCACCCTCCTTGGCCCACTTGATACTTGGAATGATATTACGGGTATCGTTCAATCCACAGAAGATACGAGTGATATCTACACCCTGAGCGTGCTTAACCTTATACATCAGTGCACGAACATCATCGGGTACAGGATACATACGGAGTGCGTTGAGACCGCGATCCAGCATGTGAGTCTTAATGCCAACCTCGTTGAAAGGCTTACAGAAAGCACGAACAGCCAGGTTAGGATTCTCACCTGCCATCAGGTTCACCTGCTCAAAGGCACCACCATTGGTTTCTACTCGGGCAAAACAGCCCATATCGATAATGGCGGGCGCAATGCGTTCCAGCTGGTCTTTACGAGGCTGGAATTTGCCTGAACTCTGCCACATGTCTCTGTAAACGAGACTGAATTGAATCTTCTTTTTTGCCATATTTTATAAGCTTATTTTCAAAATTTGAATGCAAATATAGCACTTTTTCTGCACATAGCGGTATTATTACTAATATTTTTATGTTTTTTAGCGCATTCATTTCTTTCGACACCGAAAGAAACGAATCAAAGAAAGGTGCGAAAACGTCCTGAGCTCGGAGGCCGGCACACAAATTCTTCAAATCACTCAAAGAACTCGCTACGCTCAAACAGCTTTTCGTATTTCGTTGCTCAGATTGCGTTCCGCAATCAGAGACTCAATGTTGATTCAAAGAATTTGCATTCCTCTAAAGACCTCCTCGTGCGGAATGTTTTCGAACGTTTTATCCCAACGAAGAAGTGCGTAAGACAAAAGTAACTAGAGAAAAAGAAAGTAATCCCAAAAACATTCCGCACGAGGAGGTATTTATAGGATGTACTATTATCGGAATCATTTTCGATTCTTGTATCGCGTAAGCGAGACAAGCAAATCGACATGAGGAGCTGTTTGAGCGAAGCGAGTTCTCCGAATGATTACGATAATCGGACATCCGGCCTCCGAGCCAGGACGTTTTTGGGACTACTTTCTTTTTCGACCCACGCGAGGACTACTTTTTCGTTTCCGCGAACTAACTAATCAAATCATTTGAAAGTGTGATTCATTAGTCTTTGTTCGGCGAGGGTTTCGAATTTGGTGCCGGGGCGACCGTAGTTGGCGTAGGGGTAAATGCTGATACCACCACGGGGAGTGAAAAGACCGATTACCTCGATGTACTTGGGATCCATGAGACGAACCAAGTCCTTCATAATCACATTCACACAGTCCTCATGGAAATCACCATGGTTACGGAAGCTGAACAGATAGAGCTTCAAACTCTTACTCTCCACCATCTTCTCACCCGGAATATACATAATCTTGATCTCAGCAAAATCAGGCTGACCCGTGATAGGGCACAACGATGTAAACTCAGGACAGTTGAACTGCACCCAATAATCATTCTCAGGATGCTTGTTCATAAACGTCTCAAGCACCTCGGGTGCATAATCACTCTTGTACTCAGTCTTCTT
This sequence comes from Xylanibacter ruminicola, assembly GCF_900107775.1. Taxonomy (GTDB): domain Bacteria; phylum Bacteroidota; class Bacteroidia; order Bacteroidales; family Bacteroidaceae; genus Prevotella; species Prevotella ruminicola_C. The sequence continues at coordinate 228,942 of NZ_FNRF01000005.1, read as the reverse complement.
ACCGAGTGCCTGCAAACCTTCTTGTTCTCTCATCATAAACATTCTTTTAGTCGCTAAAGCTTTGTAAAAGCGAGCAAAGCTCGAGCGAAACATTAAACACTATAGTTCCTTGACCTTGAAGATGTTGTACGTTACATCCTTGTCGAACACATCCTCGTGGTCGTGCTTCTTGGTAAAGTTTACCACACGGATGGTTACAGGAAGTGCAATGATTTCGTAAACCGTCTTCAGTGTTACCTGTGTGATAACCAGCGATGGCATCTCCTCCCAGGGGATAACACCACCCAGCGCCAGGGGGAAGAAGATGATTGAGTCGGTAAGCTCACCCCAGACAGTACTCATCACTGCACGTGCCGAGAAATTCTTACCGTTCGAACTCAACTTCATCTTACTCATCACGTAGGCATTCATAAACGATCCTGCCAGGAAAGCCAGGAACGATGCACCGGCGATACGAGGCGCCAATCCGAAAATCTGATGGAATCCCTCCTCGCCATGCCAGTACGAGGCACCAGGAATCCAGTCGGCGATGGCACCAAACACCACAAACATAAAGTTCATGGCAAAGCCCAGCCAGATGAGCAGACGCGTACGACGGTATCCCCACACCTCGCAAACCACATCGTTGATGATGTAACTTACGGGGAACACAATGAGTCCAGCCGTCATGTTAGCAGGTCCAAACGAAATCTGTTTTGTCTCCAATACGTTTGCCGTAATCAGGCACACGCAAAACAGTATGCCGTAAAACATAAACAGCACACTGATCCTCTGATTGTCTTTTAATTTTTCCATATTTCTTGTTTTTTTAAAGGGGGTGTTCAAGTACCCCTGTTATCCACTATAAAAGATACAGCAACCAACCCATGTAGCCCATAAAGGTAAGTATCAGTACCCATCCCTCGCGGCGCGATACAAAATACTTGGTGATTGCAAATATCCACATCAGTCCAATACTAATCAGCATCATCATCAGGTCGACGATGGTGATACCCATAATGCGCATGGGGTGAACCACCGAAGTGATGCCGAGAATAAGCAGAATATTAAACACATTCGAGCCGATGACATTTCCGATAGCCATGGCCGAACGACCCTTGTAAGCAGCCACCACGCTGGTAGCCAACTCGGGTAGCGACGTGCCGCCAGCCACGATGGTAAGACCTACCACACTCTGACGGATACCGAAACGATAAGCCACATAGGTAGCACCGTTTACAAAGATATGACTGCCCACGATTAAGCAGCCCAGTCCGAGACCAATCCAGAACAGGTTACGCCACAGGTGCGTATAATCCTTCTTGGGCTTTTCGCGCTCCACACCCAGTTCCTCGTCAAGGAAATCCAACTTTCCATCTTTTGCAGCCATCTGGAAGGTGTAAACCATAAAGGCCACAAAGCCGATGAGCAGGATGATACCATCCGAACGACTGATTTCGTTACCCCACAGGTGTACCGAGCCCATATCGTCGGCACAGAGCATAAAGAGTAGCAACGAGGCACCGATAGCAAAGGGAATATCCTTCTTTACCGTGTTGGGCGCCACAGCGATTGGCGCTACTGCAGCCGAACAACCTACAATAAGCAGGGTGTTGAAGATGTTAGAACCTATCACATTACCTACAGCCAGATCGGGTGTACCCTTCAGGGCCGACATCAGACTCACAAACAGCTCGGGCGCCGAAGTGCCGGCAGCTACGATGGTAAGACCTATCACGATTTCGGGCACACGCATGTCGCGGGCCAGCTTTGAGGCTCCATCCGTCATACGATCGGCTCCCCAGATAACGAGGATGATACCTACGACGATCAGTCCGATGTTAAATAATGTCATAGTTTTCTCGGTTTTTATTCCATGTCGCTGATAAACGCATCCAAACTGCGACGATCCTTCTTGGTGGGACGACCGGTACCACGGGCACGATCAACGAAACCACTGATACGCGTCATCTCCAGCAGTTCGTACTGCTCAGGAGCCGTCACATTCTCGTAGATTTCGGGCAGGAGTTTTGCTCCTACACGCTGTTCGATAGTCTTCAGAATACGGAACGAGTAGGTAATGGGCGGTTTGCGCACGCTTACAGTCTCGCCTACCTTCACCATACGCGAGGGCTTTACGTTCACCCCACCGATGGCAACGCGACCGTTCTTACAAGCATCGGCTGCAATAGAGCGGGTCTTAAAGATACGCGATGCCCAAAGCCACTTGTCAATTCTTGCTTCTTCCATAAACTATTTCTTACCCAGTTTGTTAAACTGGTTCATAGTGATATCGATACCAGCCAACACAAAGCTCTTGATAATTTCGCAAGCAGTATCGATGCTTGGTGCGAGGGTTTTCATATCCTCCTCGTCGTACTTGCCGAGCACCCAATCCACCTGCATGCCGCGTGGAAAATCGTTGCCGATACCCATACGCAAGCGAGCATAGTTCTGTCCGATGAGCTGCTGAATATGGCCCAATCCATTATGTCCACCATTAGAGCCACCAGCCTTCAAGCGGAAAGCACCGAGAGGCAGAGCCACATCGTCGCTGATAACCAGCAAACGGTTCTGTTCGATATTTTCCTTATTCAGCCAGTAACGAACGGCGTTACCGCTCAGGTTCATGTAGGTGGATGGCTTAAGCAGGATAACCTTACGGCCCTTCAGCGATGTTTCGGCCACAAAACCATAGCGTTTATCTTCAAAATGAATATTGGATGCCTTGGCAAAAGCATCCAATACCATAAAGCCTGTATTGTGGCGGGTGTTCTCGTACTCGTCGCCGATATTTCCCAGTCCAACAATCAAGTACTTATCCATTCGCAAACGAATTAGATAAATTACTCAGCAGCCTGGGCAGCTGCAGAACGAGAAGCACGTGTAGCCTTAACTGAGCATACTACAACCTGAGCAGGAGTAGCGATCTGCAGACCATCGAAGTTCAGCTCAGCTACCTTGATAGCCTTACCGAGCTTGAGCTCTGTAACGTCTACATTCAGAACCTCAGGAATCTGCTTGTAAGGAGCTGTTACGTTCAGTGTGCGAACAGCCTGGCTCAGACGACCACCATCACGAACACCCTGAGCGTGACCAACGAGCTTAACAGGGATACCAATTGTGATTGGCTTCTCCTCGTTTACCTCATAGAAGTCAACGTGCAGCAGAGCATCTGTTGTTGGGTGGAACTGGAGCTCCTTCATTACAGCCTTGTGAGCCTCACCATCGATAGTCAGGTTTACAACATAAACATCAGGTGAATAAACAACACGACGGAGCTGTGAAGCAGGAATAGCAAAAGACATTGAAACGGGCAGACCGTTCTCACCCTTTGCCTCACCGTACATGTTACAAGGTACAAGACCCTCCTTACGCATTTCCTTGCTGGCCTTCTTGCCAGTTGTGGCACGCTTCTGGCCACTTACGCTAATTTCTTTCATAAATGTGTTACTCTAAATTAAGTTTAAAAATTTACGTTTTGCTTAATTCGCCATCACACGAATCTCGGCACGAAGCCGAAAAAGCGGTGCAAAGGTACTACTTTTTTTGATACCAACCAAATATTTGGCTAAAAAACCTCAATTTTCTGTATTTTTCTTGCTTATTCCGACCTTTTTTACTAATTTTGCAGCCGATTTAAACGAAAAGTTTATATATAAATAGGTATAATAATAAAAAACATCAAGTGAGATGATTAACAGAGAAATTATCAGAATTAAGATTGTTCAGTTAACCTACGCCTACTATCAAAACGGTAACAAGAACATCGACACGGCTGAAAAAGAGTTATTTTTCAGTCTCTCGAAAGCTTATGACCTCTACAACTACATGCTGGCCCTGATGGTGGCCGTAAATAAAGAAGCAAGCCGCCGTATGGAGGTGATGGTACAGCGTGCCAAGCGTGAAGGCACACCCGAGCCATCGCAGCGTTTTGTATTGAACCGTTTTGCCATTCAGTTGGCCGAGAATAAGCAGCTTAACGACTTTATCAGCACCCAGAAGAGCGGTTGGGACGAGAATGCCGCATTTGTAGCATCGCTGCTCGAGAAGATTGAGCAGAGCGAGGTTTACCAGGAGTATATGAACAACCCCGAGGATAGCTACGATATCGACCGTGAGTTCTGGCGCAAGATATATCGCACCCTGATTCAGGACAACGACGAGCTCGACGCTATTCTGGAGGACCAGAGCCTGTACTGGAACGACGATAAGACCATCGTTGATACATTTGTACTGAAGACCATCAAGCGTTTCGACGAGGCTAACGGCCCCAAGCAGGAGTTGTTGCCCGAGTGGGACAGCGAAGAGGAGAAGGACTTTGCGCGCAAGGTGTTCCGTGCAGCCATCATGAATGCCGACGAGTACCAGCGCTACATGAGCGAGGCTTCGCGTAACTGGGATTTCTCACGTCTGGCTTACATGGATATCATCCTGATGCAGATTGCCATCGCCGAGATGATGACCCTGGCCAACGTGCCCATCAGCGTAACCATCAACGAGTACGTTGAGATTGCCAAGTTCTACTCTACCCCCAAGAGCGCCGGCTACATTAACGGTATGCTGGATGGCATCGCCCGCAACCTGGTTGAGAGCGGACGCCTGGCTAAGTTCATCGAGCCTAAGAAGGAGAGAGAATATAAACCCAAAAAACAAATTATAACAAAGAAACATGACTAATTTTGTACTCGCTGCACAGGCAGCACAGAACGGTGGCGGTATGAGCATGATTATCATGATGGTAGCCGTATTTGCCATCATGTGGTTCTTCATGATCCGCCCACAGCAGAAGAAACAGAAGGAAATCCAGAAGTTCCAGAACGAACTTTCGGAAGGTACCGAGGTTGTTACCGGTGGTGGTATCCACGGCACAGTTAAGAGCATCGACCTGGCTAAGAACACAGTCGACATCAAGATTGCTCGCGACGTGGTTGTTACCGTCGAGAAGACATCGGTTTACAAAGATATGGCAAGCACCCAGCAGGGCAAGTAAATGAAGAAATTTCTGGGAAGCATTGCACGGTTACTGCACAAGCTCCTTTTTAGCAAGACTAATAAGGAGCTGCTGCTTTTCGTGTTCTTCCTGGCACTTTCGGGCATCTTCTGGCTGCAAACCACACTTAACGAGGTTTACGAGCGCGAGTTCGCCATCCCCGTGTCGGTAGTAGGCATTCCGAAGAATGCTGTGCTCACCAGCGACGAGACTGATACGGTGCGCGTAACCATCCGCGACAAGGGCATCACACTCCTTACTTATATGTATGGCGACATACTGCGTAAGGTAAATGTGAACTTTAAGAACTACTCGCACGGCAACGGTACTGGTGTGATTTCGCAGCAGGAAATACAGAAGTTGGTTTACCAGCAGCTGGCCAGCGGATCACGCATCACGGCTATGAAGCCCGAGAAGCTGGAGTTCTATTACAACTACGGCGACAAGAAAACGGTGCCCGTACGCTGGAGCGGACGTGTAATTCCCGAGGAGCTGTTCTTTATTTCGCGTGTGGCTTACAGTCCCGATAGCGTTACCATCTACGCTTCGCCCGAAAAGCTTGACAGCATTAACGTGGTTTACACCGAGCAGCTTAACTACGCCAACTTCCGCGATACGCTGCGTGCCAACTGCGAACTGGCCAAGATTAAAGGCGTAAAGATGATACCCGACCATGTGCGGGTTACCTTCTGCACCGACGTACTTACCGAGGAGAGCATCGAGGGTGTACCCATCAAGGCCATCAATCTGCCTAAGGGCAAATCTATCCGCACGTTCCCATCGCGCGTAAACGTAACATTCGTAACGGGTGTTAGTGTGTACCGAAATCTTAAGCCTACCGACTTCTACGTGGTGGCCGATTACAATGAGATTAAGGACCACCCGCAGGAAAAGTGCCACATTTATCTTAAGAGTGTGCCACGCGGCATTTCCAGAGCACGTTTGGAAACCAGCATGGTTGACTATCTGATCGAATCCGACGAAGAATGAAAGTAGGTATTACGGGCGGCATTGGTAGTGGTAAAAGCTACGTGTGCCGTGTGCTGAAAGAGCAGGGCATCGAAGTTTTCGATTGCGACAGCGAGGCCAAACGCCTGATGCGTAACTCGCCTGAGCTGCGCCAGCAACTTACAGCGCTGATTGGTCCCGAAACCTACACCCCCGAAGGCACGCTGAATAAGGCCGCTGTGGCCAAATTCCTGCTGGCATCGCCCAGCAATGCCAAGGCCATCGACGCCATAGTACACCCAGCCGTGTTCGACGCCTTCCGCCAAAGCGGGTTGAACTACATGGAAAGTGCCATCCTGTTCGAGAGCGGCGCCAATGTACTGGTAGATAAGGTGATTGTGGTGATAGCGCCCAAGGAGATTCGTCTGCAGCGTGTGATGGAGCGCGACGGTATCAGTCGCGAACAGGCGCTGCAATGGATGAACCGCCAGCTACCACAGCAGGAGGTGATACGTAAGGCCGACTTTGTGCTGATTAACGATGGAGAAGCTGATATAGATAATCAAATTAATAAAATAATAAAACAATGCAACAAACCATTTTAGCTATTGCCGGCAAGCCCGGTTTATACAAGCTTGTTACCCGCGGTAACAACAATCTGATTGTAGAGGCTCTGGATGCTACTCACAAGCGTCTGCCCGCCTTCGCAACCGATCGCATCACATCACTTGGCGATATCGCCATGTTTACCGAGACTGATGATGTGCCCCTGACAGATGTTCTCGACAACCTGAAGAAGCTGGAGAACGGTAAGCGTGCCAGCATCAACGAGAAGAAGGCTTCGAGCGCCGAGCTGCGCGAGTACTTTACTAAGGTACTGCCCGAGTGGGATCAGGACCGCGTAAAGGATAGCCACATCAAGAAGCTCATCACTTGGTACAACATCCTTATCGAGGCCGGTATCACCGACTTCAAGGACGAGGAGCCCGAGAGCGAGAGTGCCGAATAGTTTTTTGGGCACGGATTACACGGATTAACACGGATTAATTATTTAAAAAAAAAGGCACGACTTCGTAATAAAAGCCGTGTCTTTAATTTATTAAAGCCGCGTAAATCCGTGCCTAAAAAAAATCCGTGTTAATCCGTGTAATCCGTGCCTAAATCTTCTTTGCTTCGAAGGTTTGTTTGATTTTCTGTTCGCGATGTTCTACGCGAACCTCGATACCAAACTTTTCGTGGATATGCTCGGCTAAGTGCTGAGCCGAATAAACCGAACGGTGCTGACCACCCGTGCAACCGAACGAGAACATCAGACTGGTAAAGCCACGCTGAATGTAGCGGCGCACATGTGCATCGGCCAACTTATAAACCGAATCCAGGAACGTTAGTATCTCACCATCATCCTCCAGGAATCGTATCACTGGTTCATCCAGACCCGTCAGCTTTTTGTAAGGCTCGTAACGTCCCGGGTTGTGCGTGCTGCGGCAGTCGAACACATAGCCACCACCGTTGCCGCTCTCATCCTCGGGTATACCATTGCGATACGAGAAACTGAACACCTTAACCACCAGCGGTCCCTGCGCATCGTACTTCGAGAATGTAGCCGGTCCGTCCTGTGGATGGGCCTTATAAGGGTTCAAATCAGTCGTCTTATAACCATCGGCACGACTGGCCACCGTCTCAATCTGCTGGAACTGTGGCAGCTCTGTCAGCTTCTGCAGAATCTCCATCAAGTATGGATAATGCCAAGGCGTGCTGCTTGCCAACAACTCGCGAAGGTTCTGTATGGCAGGTGGAATGCTCTCAATAAAATGCTTTTTCTGCTCAAAATAGCCGCGGAATCCATAGGCGCCCAGCACCTGTAAGGTACGGAACAGCACAAACAGCGACAGACGATTTACAAAGTGGCGCACCGTGGGCACCTCGATGTAGTTCTTCAGCGAGTTGTAGTACTCGTACACCAGTTCACGGCGCAGCTTGTGTGGATACTTAGCCGAGGCCTGCCACAAGAACGAAGCAACATCGTAGTAAAACGGACCTTTTCGGCCGCCTTGGTAATCAATAAACCAAGGGTTACCATCGTGGTCGAGCATCACGTTGCGGGCCTGGAAGTCGCGATACAGAAACGAATCGCTCTGTTCCGAAGTCAGGTCCTTCGCCATCAGTCGGAAGTCGGCCTCCAGCTTCAACTCGTGGAAATCAATCTCCGTAGCCTTCAGGAAACAGTACTTAAAGTAGTTCAGGTCGAACAGCACACTGTCCACGTCAAACTCCGCCTGTGGGTAGCAGTTCTCGAAATCCAGATCGCGTGCGCCCTGTACCTGCATCTTAGGCAGCTCGCGAATGGTACGCTTCAGCAGTTCCTGCTCTTTCAGGGTGTAACGTCCGCCCGCTTCGCGACCACCACGGATGGCGTCGAAAAGCGACATGCTACCCAAATCGGTTTGCAGGTATCGCAGCTGGTCGTCGCTGGCAGCCAGGATCTTTGGCACCGGCATCTGCAGACGTGTAAAATGCTTGGTAAGATAGATAAACGCATGGTCCTCGTCGCGACTGGTACCTATCACGCCTATCACCGATTGTCCCTGCTGGTCGGTCAAACGGAAGTAAGTGCGGTTACTACCGCCCCCGGGAATCTGCTGAACGTTAGCCGGCTCAGCCCCCCTCCACTCTGTATATAAATCGATAAGTTTCTGCATAACGCCTGCAAAGTTACGAATAAGCGAGCAAAAATCCAAATATATTTGAGATTTTTCGAGCGGGAGTATCTTCGAGAAGAAGGGAAAAAGATCTGAAAGATATTAACAAAACAAGGAGTTCGCTGCATCACGCGGCGAACCCCTTTTATTTACCTATTAACTTAAAAAAACAATTTATTTATACTTCCCAACCGATGGCCGAGGCACCGAGAACGGCTGCGCTAGCGCCATCGAGACCTGAAACGAGGAACTTGGCCTTGTTCTTGAAGATTTTAAGAACATGGGCATCGTAAGCCTCGCGGATAGGTTTCATAATCAGCTCGCCAGCCTTAACCATACCACCGAAGAAGATGAATGCCTCGGGTGATGAGAAGGCAGCGAAATCGGCACAAGCCTCGCCAAGCATCTTGCCAGTGAACTCGTAGATGTCCTTAGCCAGCTCGTCGCCCTTACCGGCAGCGATTGAAACATCGAGCGATGTGATATCCTCAGGGTTCATATCGCGCAGCAATGATGGACGGTCGGTCTTAGCCAGCATCTCACGAGCAGTACGAGCCACACCTGTAGCCGAGCAGTAGCACTCCAAGCAGCCTGTACGACCGCATCCGCAAGCGCGACCTTCCTCGCCACGAACCATTGTTACGTGACCCAGCTCGCCTGCAAAACCATCATGTCCGTAGAGCAGCTGACCGTTAACAACAATACCTGAACCTACACCGGTACCAAGAGTGATAACGATGAAGTTCTTCATGCCACGAGCCACACCATAAACCATCTCGCCGATAGCAGCGGCGTTAGCATCGTTGGTAAGGGCTACGGGAATGCCTAATGCATCGCTGAACAGCTTTGCCAAGGGTACTACACCATTGTGAGCCCAAGGCAGATTAGGAGCAAACTCGATTGTGCCGTTATAATAGTTGCCGTTAGGAGCACCAATACCCATGGCCTTGATTTTCTCGATACCGCCAACCTGCTCGATGATAGGCTGCAAAGCCTGAACCGATGCGGCTACGTAATCATCAACATTATCGTAACCACCAGTTTTGATGGCAGTTGTGGCCTTGATATCGCCACGGGCATCAACAATACCAAATACTGAATTGGTTCCTCCTAAGTCTAAGCCAATAACGTAAGGCTTAATTTCTGCGTTCTGTTCGTTCATAATTATAATAAGTTTATTAGTCTATATTAATATCGTATTTTGATTTCAAGGCACAAAATTACTAAAAAATTCGGCATAACACTTGACTTTTTACGGAAATTAACCATTATTTTATAAAAGAATGACTAAAATCAGCCGTAAGCGGAAAATTTTTCGTAACTTTGCACCCGTTATGCCCATTCATATACCAATAAATATATTAGACTTCATCTTCAAGGGGATGTTGATCGGTGTGATTGCCAGCGCACCGATGGGACCGGTAGGTATTCTGTGCGTACAGCGCACACTGAATAAAGGCCGCTGGTTTGGCTTTGCCACAGGCATGGGTGCCGCTGTGAGCGACATTATCTATGCGGCGTTTGCTGGCTACGGAATGTCGTTTGTGATGGATTTTATCACCAACGATCAGAACAGATTCTATCTGCAGATTGCGGGTAGCATTTTATTGCTGTGCTTTGGCTGGTACACCTACCAAACCGACCCTACACAGAAAATGCACCAGAGCGGCAAGCAGCAAGGCACACTGTGGTACAACACGTGGACAGCCTTTCTGGTTACGTTCTCTAATCCGCTCATCATCTTCCTGTTCCTGGCCATGTATGCCCAGTTTGCCTTTGTGCTGCCCAACCATCCGTTCGAGATGATTGTGGGCTTTGCAAGCATCGTGGCAGGCGCCATGCTGTGGTGGTGGGGACTGACATGGCTGGTAGATCAGATACGCACTAAGTTTGATACTAACGGTATCAAGATCATCAACAAAGTAATTGGCGTGGCTGTGATCGTGGGCAGTATCATCATGCTGCTCGGATTAACCACCAACCTGGTAAGATTATTCTAGCATAAAATATGTTTATAGCAAACGAACTTAGAAAAACCAACATTGCCGAGTATCTGCTGTATATGTGGCAGATGGAAGACACGGTGCGAGCATTCGACTGCTCGCTGCAACGCATCAAGCGCGAGTACATTGAGCGCTTTGACTACAACGACGAACAGAAGGAAGAGGAGACCGACTGGTTTGGCAACCTGATACGCATGATGAATCAGGAGGGATGCCGCGAGCAGGGACACCTGCAGATTAACAAGGTAACCATGCAGATGCTGATTGAGTTGCACCAGCAGCTGTTACAGAGCAGCAAATTTCCCTTTTACAACACGGCTTACTACAAAGTGCTGCCCTTTATCGTAGAGCTGCGCAACCGTGGCGCCAACAAAGAGGAGAACGAGATTGAAACGTGTTTTAACTCGCTGTACGGAGTGATGCTGCTGCGCCTGCAGAAGAAGGACATTTCGCCCGACACCGCACATGCCGTCAAGGAAATCACAACCTTTATCGGCATGCTCTCAGATTATTATAAGAAGGACAAAGAAGAAGGACTAAAGTTCGAATAAAGTTTTTAGGCACGGATTTCACGGATTTACACGGATTAATTAATAAATTTATTCATCATGAAATAATAAAGGTTACGGAATAATTCGGAAGCGGATAAATAAAAAATCCGTGTTAATCCGTGTAATCCGTGCCAAATATGAATGAAGCGTATGAGAATACTGATTACCGGCTGTAACGGCCAACTTGGAAACGAAATGCAGCTGCTGGAAAAAGAAAACCAGCAGCACACCTATTTTAATACGGATGTGGCCGAGCTGGATATCACCGACGAGGCTGCCATCAACCGATTTGTAACCGACAACGAGATTGACGGTATTGTGAACTGTGCCGCCTATACAGCCGTGGATAAGGCTGAAGAGAACCAGGAGCTGTGCCACAAACTGAACGCCACCGCCCCAGGACTGCTGGCCAAAGCCATTGAGAAGCGTGGTGGATGGATGATTCAGATTTCTACCGACTATGTGTTCGACGGTACTAATCACCGTCCCTATACCGAGCAGGATAGTGTATGCCCCAACAGCACCTACGGTCGCACCAAGCTTGCAGGCGAGCAGGAGGTGATCAATGGTTGCAAGCGCTCGATGATTATCCGCACAGCATGGCTGTACTCTACATTCGGCAACAACTTTGTGAAGACGATGATTCGCCTGGGTAAGGAGAAGCCCGAACTGGGTGTGATCTTCGACCAGATAGGTACGCCCACCTATGCACGCGACCTGGCAGTGGCCATCTTTGCCGCCATCAATCAGGGCATCGTACCTGGCATTTATCACTTCAGCAACGAGGGTGTTATCTCGTGGTACGACTTTACCAAGGCCATCCACCGCATTGCCGGTATCAAGGACTGCAAGGTGCGCCCCCTGCACACCACAGAGTACCCTACTCCCGCCGCCCGTCCACACTACAGCGTGTTAGACAAAACAAAAATAAAGCAGACCTATGGTATAGAGATACCATATTGGGAAGAATCATTAAAAGATTGTATTGAGAAATTATGAATCAGGAAATAGAAAGAAGACGTACATTTGCCATCATTTCGCACCCGGACGCGGGTAAGACTACGCTGACAGAGAAGTTTCTGCTGTTCGGTGGACAGATACAGGTGGCTGGAGCTGTAAAAAGCAACAAGATTAAGAAAACTGCCACCAGCGACTGGATGGATATCGAGAAGCAGCGTGGTATCTCTGTATCGACCTCTGTGATGGAGTTCGATTACACCCCCGATGGCAAGGACATCGAATACAAGGTGAACATTCTGGACACCCCAGGTCACCAGGACTTTGCTGAGGATACCTTCCGCACACTCACCGCTGTAGATTCAGCCATTATCGTAGTGGATGGTGCCAAAGGTGTTGAGACTCAGACCCGTAAGCTGATGACGGTGTGCCGCATGCGCAAAACACCCGTTATCATCTTTATCAACAAGATGGACCGCGAAGGTCGCGATCCCTTCGACTTGCTCGACGAACTGGAGCAGGAACTCGAAATCAAGGTTCGCCCACTGTCTTGGCCTATCAATCAGGGTGCCAAGTTCAAGGGCGTTTACAATATCTACGAACAGAAGCTCGACTTGTTTACACCCGACAAGCAGCGTGTAACAGATAAGGTTGAGGTTGACATCGACAGCGAAGAGCTAGACCAGCGTGTAGGCGAGGAGAATGCCGCCAAATTGCGCGAGGATTTGGAGCTGGTGGATGGTGTTTACCCCGAGTTCGACGTAGAGACATACCGCGAGGCCGAAGTGGCCCCCGTATTCTTCGGATCGGCCCTGAACAACTTTGGTGTACAGGAGTTGCTCAACTGCTTTGTTGAGATTGCACCATCGCCCCGCCCCACCAAGGCCGAGGAGCGCGATGTACAGCCCGAGGAGAACAAGTTTACAGGATTTATCTTTAAGATTACCGCTAATATCGACCCCAACCACCGCTCGTGTATCGCATTCTGTAAGGTATGCTCTGGTAAGTTCCAGCGCAACCAGCCTTACCTGCACGTGCGCCAGGGTAAAACCATGCGTTTCTCAAGCCCCACACAGTTTATGGCACAGCGTAAGAGCACCATCGACGAGGCTTGGCCAGGCGATATCGTAGGTTTGCCCGATACAGGTGGCATGTTTAAGATTGGCGACACACTGACCGAAGGCGAAAAGCTGCACTTCCGCGGACTGCCTTCGTTCAGCCCAGAGCTGTTTAAGTATATCGAGAACGACGACCCCATGAAGGCCAAGCAGCTGCAGAAGGGTATCGACCAGCTGATGGACGAGGGTGTGGCACAGTTGTTCGTAAACCAGTTTAATAATAGAAAAATTATCGGAACCGTAGGTCAGCTGCAGTTCGAGGTTATCCAGTACCGTCTGGAGAACGAGTACAACGCCAAATGCCGCTGGGAGCCCGTACATCTGTATAAGGCCTGCTGGATTGAGAGCGACGATCCACAGGAGCTGGAAAACTTTAAGAAGCGCAAATACCAGTACATGGCCAAGGATAAAGACGGCCGCGACGTGTTCCTGGCCGATAGCGGCTACGTGCTGAGCATGGCGCAGCAGGACTTCGAAAACATCAAGTTCCACTTTACAAGTGAGTTTTAATTATGAAACAAGAAGACGATATTAAACAGGCCGTAGAATGCATGCGTAAGGGCGGTGTAATCCTCTACCCCACCGACACCGTTTGGGGTATTGGTTGCGATGCTACCAATGCCGAGGCCGTGAAGCGTGTTTACGAGATTAAGCAGCGCGAGGATTCGAAGGCGCTGATTTGCTTGGTGGATAGCGATGCCCGCATGCAGCGCTACTTCCGCAATGTGCCCGATGTGGCCTGGCAGTTGATTGACAGCTTGAAAGAGGCCACCGATGCCAAGCCTACCACGCTGATTCTGGATGGCGCTATCAATCTGGCCCCCAACCTGATTGCCGAGGATGGCAGCTTAGGTATCCGTATCACCAACGAGCCTTTCTCGAAAGAGCTCTGCTTCCGTTTCCAGAAGGCCATCGTATCAACATCGGCCAACATCAGTGGCGAGCCAGCAGCACAGAACTACTGCGACATCGATCCACGTATCCTTGAGGCTGTAGATTACGTATGCTGGAGCCGTCGTCAGGAGCACAAGCCCCACACACCCTCGAGCATCATCAAACTGAAAGAAAACGGCGAAGTTACAGTAATACGAAAATAATAATTAGGCACGGATTACACGGATTTACACGGATTAATATATTTAACAAATGAATGAAACTGGCAACGGACAAAACGGAAAACGGATAATAAAAAAATCCGTGTTAATCCGTGTAATCCGTGCCTAAAAAAAATATGGAGACAACAGTTGTAGATAGAAGACCGGAGTGGCTGAAGCGCTTGCACGACTGGCGCGTGGAGCACGTGAGCGAGAGGATGTTTATGATTATCCTCGCCCTGCTTGTGGGCTTTTTCGCTGCCGTGGCTGCCTTTGTGCTGCACTGGATTATCAACCAGATTGTAACGCTGCTCACCAGCTCGTTCAACCAGAGTCGTGCCAACTGGCTCTATCTGGTTTACCCCGTTGTGGGTATCTATCTCACGTCGCTGTTTGTGCGCTATATCGTAAAAGATAACATCTCGCACGGTATCACGCGCATTCTCTATGCCATCTCATCCAACCGCTCGCGACTGAAATCGCACAACTGCTGGTCGAGTGTGATTGCTTCGGCCATCACCATCGGATTTGGAGGATCGGTAGGAGCCGAGGCACCTATCGTGCTCACAGGTTCGGCCATCGGTTCAAACCTTGGACAGCTGTTCCATCTCGACCGAAAGATGCTGATGACACTGGTTGGCTGCGGTGCTGCAGGTGCTATCGCCGGTATCTTTAAGGCCCCGATAGCCGGACTGGTGTTTACGCTCGAGGTGCTGATGATTGATATGACCATGTCGGCCCTGCTACCTATCCTGGTATCATGCGTAACAGCCACCGTGTTTACCTATATTTTTAGTGGCGACTCATCGCTCTTTACCTTCCATCTGGATAGCGAGTGGAGCGTGGAGCGCATACCGGCCTGCATAGGCTTAGGTATTGCCTGCGGACTGGTTTCGCTGTACTTTATCCGCATGATGGGAGCCTGCGAGGATGTATTCTCGAAATTCAAGGATAAGCCCTACGTAAAGCTGGCCATCGGCGGCACCACGCTTAGTTTGCTTATCTTCCTGTTCCCCGCGCTGTACGGCGAGGGTTACAGCAGCATTAACCTACTGTTGAACGGACAGAATGCCGACGACTGGAACCGCATACTTAACAACTCGATGTTCTCGGGTCAGGGTTCGCTGTTGCTGGTATATATCGCCCTGGTACTGTTTACCAAGGTAGTAGCCACATCGGCCACCAATGGTGGAGGCGGCTGCGGTGGAACATTCGCACCATCGCTGTTTATCGGATGCTTTACCGGCTTCCTCTTTTCGCGACTATGGAACATCAACTCCATCGGTGTGTATGTGCCCGAGAAGAACTTTGCGCTGCTGGGTATGGCAGGTGTGATGTCGGGTGTGATGCACGCGCCGCTTACGGGTATCTTCCTGATAGCCGAGCTGACTGGCGGCTACTCGATGTTTATGCCGCTGATGATTGTGAGCGTGGTGGCCTATATGACCATCAGCATTTTCGAGCCTCACAGCATCTATGGCTCGCGCCTGGCCAAGCAGGGAAAACTGCTCACCCACCATACCGACCACGCTGTGCTGACGCTGATGAATCTCGACTCGGTAATTGAGCGCGACTACCTGGGTGTCGAACCCGATATGGAGCTGAACGAGATTGTACACAAAATCAGTCGCAGCCACTCCACAGTACTGCCCGTGCTCGATGCAGGCGGCAAATTGCTGGGCGAGATCGACATTATGAAAATCAGAAACGTAGTATTCAGAATAGAACTCTATCACCACTTCAAGGCGTCGCAGTTGATGACCGATCCCAAGGCACTGCTTACCGACGGTATGCCCATGCGACAGGTAATGCGCACCTTCGACCGCACTGGCGCTAACTGGCTACCTGTGCTCGATGCCGAGAACCGCCTGAAGGGCTACATCTCGCGCCAGCGCATATACACAATGTATCGCAAGATGGTGGCCGATATGAGTGAAGACTAAAAAACATAGCAGATGAAGAAGGAAGATTTACGAATTGTATTTATGGGAACACCTGAGTTTGCGGTGCCAACACTGCAGGCTTTGGTTGAGAACGATTATAACGTAGTGGCTGTAGTAACACAGCCCGACAAACCCGTTGGTCGCCATCAGACAGAGATGCAGCCATCGGAGGTTAAGAAGTATGCCCTCGAGCACAACCTGCCCGTACTGCAACCCGTAAAAATGAAGGATCCCGAGTTTGTAGAGCAGTTGCGCAGCTATCAGGCCAACCTGCAGGTGGTAGTAGCATTCCGCATGCTGCCCGAGGTAGTATGGGATATGCCCGCATACGGCACCTTTAACGTACATGCCGCTTTGCTGCCACAGTATCGCGGTGCAGCCCCCATCAACTGGGCCGTTATCCACGGCGAAACACAAACAGGCGTAACCACCTTCTTCCTCGACCACGATATCGACACTGGTCGTATCATCATGCAGAAGCCTTTCGCTATCCCCGACACAGCCGATGTAGAGTACGTGTACGACGGATTGATGCATCTGGGTGCCGAGATCTGTCTGGAGACATTAGAAAAGATTATCGTTGCCGATGGACACCCCGAGAGCATTCCTCAGGAGCAGATGATACCCGTAGGTAGAGAGCTGCACGCAGCACCAAAGATATTCAAGGAAACCTGCGAGATTAACTGGAACCAGCCAGCTAAGCAGGTTTACGACTTTATCCGTGGTCTTTCGCCCTATCCCGGTGCCTGGACAACATTGGTATCGCCCGATGGTAAGGAAACAGTGCTGAAGATTTTCAAGACCAGCAAAACTGGAAATACCACTGGCGAGCTTGGCCACACCGCCATTATCGACCGCAAGCCCTGCATCAAGGCAGCCGACGAGTTGCTGATGATCGAGGAGCTGCAGTTGGCAGGAAAAAAGCGCATGAATGGCAAAGATTTCCTGAATGGCATTAAAAATTTCGATAATTATATAATAAAATAAGGTATATTTGCGTTACTATAAATAGGTAGAACAATAAAAACAGATTGCCTATGAAGATTTTTACTCCAGACGACAACATGTTCAGCGAGAAGACGTACAAGCCGCGCAAGCAAACGCTCGACCTCATTCGTCTTGTTGCATACACCTATCGTAGTAACTGCAACAAAACGTCGAACCTGAACTAACTTAAAAAATTATGGCATTAGTATCACCATCATTACTTGCCGCAGATTTTCTGCATCTCGACCGCGACATCGATATGATTAATCGCAGTGAGGCCGACTGGCTTCATCTGGATGTGATGGACGGATCGTTCGTTCCCAACATCTCGTTTGGTTTCCCCGTACTCGAGGCAGTAGCAAAAGCTTGCAAGAAGCCACTCGATGTACACTATATGATAGAGCACCCTGAGCGTTACATTGCACAGACAGCCAAGTTGGGTGCTATGATGATGAATGTGCACTACGAGGCTTGTGTGCATCTGCATCGCACCATTCAGGAGATTCACCAGGCTGGCATGAAAGCCGGTGTAACACTGAATCCAGCCACGCCCGTTAGCGTGTTAGAGGATATCATTAACGATGTGGATATGGTACTGCTGATGAGCGTAAACCCCGGCTTTGGCGGACAGAAATTTATCGAGAACACCATCGATAAAGTAAAGCGCCTGCGCCAGCTGATCACTGAGAAAGGCAGCCACGCACTGATTGAGGTTGATGGAGGTGTGCAGGGTGAGACAGCCCCACGCTTGGTAGCAGCAGGTGTTGATGTGCTGGTAAGTGGCAGCTACGTGTTTGGCGCAGCCGATCCCGAGGGCATCATCAAGTCGCTCCGCTCACTCTAAGCTGAGATTCAGATTATATTCGCGCGAGTATTTGCGCATGTTGATCAGGGCGTAACGCATACGTCCTAACGATGTATTGATGCTGCATCCCAACTCCTCGGCTATCTCCTTGAACGACATATCCTGGAAATATCGCATATACACCACCTCGCGCTGTCGTGCAGGCAGGGCATTCATCAGCAGCACCAACTGCTTCAGCGTGCGCTGGTTGGTAAGCTCGGTCTCGCGATTGATATCTACCAGCTCGCTACTTTTCACGGCACTCAGATCGTTCTCCTTAGGCGCATCTACCACAAAATTCTTCTTCTGGTCGCGATAGTAATCAATCACCACATTATGTGTCACGCGAATCATCCACCACTGCAGTTTTCCCGTTTCGGTATACTGGTGGTTCTGTATCTTGCTGATAATCTTCAGGAACGTTTCCTGAAACAATTCATTAGCCAACTCCTCATCCTTCACTGCACTCATAATGTAGCTGAAGATGATGTCCTGGGTACGTGAGAGTAACTCGTCGAATGCATGGTTATTACCATCTAGGTAAGCCTGAACCAATTCCTGGTCAGTCATACTTGTAAATGTACTCATATGCTCAAAAATTTAAAATTGAGTAGAGTTTGTTTCGATAGGCAATAATCATTTAAATTGTTAATAATCTGCGGCAAAAATAGATATTTTTATCCAAATCACCAAAAAAAATGCTCAAAATCTTAACATTGTGACATTTTTTTACTACTTTTGCAGTATCTAAGTAACCTAAAAAAGGAAAAAATATGAAACTATTCGTACCAGGACGCCTGTGTCTGTTTGGTGAACATACCGACTGGGCGGGACACTACCGAACAATGAATGCCGACATTAAACCTGGAGCAGCTATCGTGACGGGTATCGAACAGGGAATCTACGCCGAAGTAGAGAAGTCGAGTATTTTTGAGCTTTACAGCACAGCCGATGAGATTAAGAATGTGTGGCAGGATTTCAGCTGTCGCATGGACGAGACTGAACTAAAGCGTATTGCAAAAAGTGGATCGTTCTTTTGCTACTGTGCGGGTGTGGCATCGTACATGCTCGAGTGGTATAAGGTAGGCGGTGTGCGCATTCGCATCACCGATATGACGCTGCCTATGAAGAGTGGCTTGTCGTCGTCGGCAGCCATCTGTGTGCTGGTGGCACGCGCTTTTAATCAGTTATATAATCTGAATCTCAACACGCTCGGCGAGATGAACATTGCCTACTTAGGCGAGTTGCGCACCAGTAGTCGTTGCGGCCGCTTAGACCAGGCCTGCGCATTTGGTGTAAAGCCTAACCTGATGACCTTTGATGGCGACGAGATCGAGGTGCGCTCGCTGAACGTAAAGAAGCCCTTGCACTGGGTGTTCGCCGATTTGTGCGCCGAGAAGGATACCATCAAGATTCTGTCGGATCTGAACAAGGCCTACCCCTTCCCCAATAGCGATGCCGAACGTGCCGAGCACGAAGCCCTGGGACAGCTTAACCTGGATATCGTTGATCGTGCCATCAAATACATGGCTGCCGGCGATGCCGAGAGCCTAGGAAAACTGATGACCGAGGCCGAAGCGATGTTCGACGAGAAGATAGCGCCTATGTCGGATGCCCTGCACTCACCCAAGCTGCATGCCACCCTGCAGGATCCCAACATACAGCCACTGGTATGGGGTGGTAAAGGTGTAGGTTCGCATGGCGATGGTTCGGTACAGTTCCTGGCCCGCGATGCCGAATCGCAGCAAAAGGTGGCCGATTACCTCAATGCGCATGGCATGAAGGCCTACACGCTCACCCTGAAACCCGTGCACACCGTGCGCCGTGCTATCGTGCCCGTGGCAGGTTTCGGTACGCGTCTTTACCCCGCCACACGCGTCATCAAGAAGGATTTCTTCCCCATCCCATGTCCCGACGGCATGGTGCGCCCAGTGATACTCATCCTGCTCGAGGAGCTTATCCAGAGTGGTATCGAGGAAATCTGTCTGGTGTTAGGTTCCGAGGAGGAGCGCCAGCAGTATGCCGAATTCTTCGAGCATCCCCTGCCCGATGAGCATCTGCGCAAGCTGAACCCCGAAGCCCAGGAGTACGAGAATCATATATTAGATATTGGTAAGAAGCTGCACTACGTATATCAGCGCGAAAAGCGTGGCTTTGGTCATGCTGTTTACCAGGCAGCGCAGTTTGCAGGTAACGAGCCCGTATTGCTGTTGCTGGGTGATACACTGTATCGCAGCGATTCAAATAAGCCTTGTGCCTTACAGATGATCGAGGATTACGAGCGCTACAACCGATTGATGGTAAGTATCCATCCTATCCCCCTGGCCGAAGTGAGCCGCTATGGCATTCTGCATGGTGTTTGGGAGGATAACGACCACACCATCCTGAATGTGAACGCCATGTGCGAGAAACCCAAGGCCAGCTATGCCGAGGAGTTCTTAGGCGTACGCAACAAGAAAGGCGACAAGGAGTACTACAGCGTATTCGGACAGTATATCCTTACCCCCGAGGTATTCTCGCAGTTACACGAGGACATCATGCAGAAGGAGATTGAGGGCGACCATGTAACCGAGATTGAGCTCACTGCAGCCCTCGAGGCTGTTCGCAAGCGCAGTGGCATGGTAGGTGTAAGGTTGCGCGGACGTATGTACGACATGGGTAATCCGTCATCGCTCGCCAAAGCGACACTTGAATTTCCACAACCATAACAATAAAGAATCCCGCACTTAAAAATGCGGGATTTCTTATTTTATTTTATTAAGCTTAATAGATATTTGCCGTAATCGTTCTTGGCCATCGGTTTGGCCACCTCCTCAAGCTTCTCCTTGCTTATCCAGCCACGCTTAAAGGCTATCTCCTCTAAGCAGGCCACCTTCAGCCCCTGGCGCTTCTCGATGACCTCGATAAAGGTCGAAGCCTCAGAGAGCGAGTCGTGAGTACCGGTATCCAACCAAGCAAAGCCACGCTGCAAGGTCTGCACCTTCAGTTTCTTCTGTGCCAGATACTCCTGGTTAACGGTGGTAATCTCCAGCTCGCCACGTGCCGATGGTTTGATGTGCTTGGCAATCTCTACCACGCTGTTGGGGTAGAAATAAAGGCCCACCACGGCATAGTTCGACTTTGGGTGCTCAGGCTTCTCTTCGATACTCAAGCAGTTACCCTCACCATCAAACTCAGCCACACCATAGCGCTCGGGGTCGTTCACATAATAGCCGAACACAGTAGCCTGTCCACGCTTCTCGGCATTCTCAACACTCTCCTTCAGCAAGCCTGTAAAGCCCGAACCGTAGAAGATGTTATCGCCCAGTACCAGGCAGGCGCAGTCGTCGCCAATAAACTTCTCACCTATGATAAATGCCTGTGCCAGTCCATCGGGTGATGGCTGCTCGGCATACTCAAAACGCACACCGTAATCCGATCCGTCGCCCAACAAGCGCTTAAAACCAGGCAGGTCGTGTGGTGTCGAGATTATCAGAATCTCGCGGATACCAGCCAGCATCAGTGCCGAGATGGGGTAATAAATCATCGGTTTGTCGAAAATAGGTATCAGCTGCTTACTGATGCCCTTAGTAATGGGGTAAAGGCGTGTACCTGAACCACCAGCCAAAACAATTCCTTTCATACGTTGATATTTAAAATTTGGTGCAAAGATACAGTTTTTGGCACGGATTACGCGGATTACACGGATTTTTTATATAAAATTATTATTAATCTGTGTTAATCCGCGTAATCCGTGCCTAATTTTTATTAATTTTGCAGTCGATTTGTAATTATAAATAGATTTTTATGGGATTTTGGAATAAATTATTTGGCAATAACAGCGAACAGAAGGTTGGCGGCATGGAGGATTTCATGACGCTGATTCGCGTATATTTCCAGGCAGCCATGGCAGCCGACTTGGGAATTACCAACCTCGCTGCCCTGCCCGACCTACGCGTGTTTAAAACCACACTCAAGGTTCCCACTGTTAACAATAAGTTAGGTGTTGGCGAACGTAGCCGCTGTAAAAAGATGCTCAAGGAGATGTATGGCATGGACGACGATTTCTTTAAGGAGATCGACTCAAGCCTGCGCAAGCGTTGCAAGAAGATTCAGGATGCACAGACCTATCTGCTGCAGTTCCAGGGCTTTACTCAGGACATCATGATGCTTACCGGCAACCTGATGAAGTTTAAGCTCCGCCTGCCCGGATTCATGAAGAAGGCACTCTACACCATGACCGAGAAGACCGTGAACGACATCTTTAACAAGAACGACTTTACCGACCCCGCCGTACTGAAGAGCGTGGTAGCCGTTCGCGAGTACAATCGTCGCTTAGGTTTCTCACAGAAGTGGGTTACCGACTTTGTGTTCAAGGTGGTGATGCTGGCTAAGAAAGAACCTAAGCCCGCACAGGACGAGAAGTAAAAAGCTTAAAATATCTTAAAAGATAGCTAATACGCTATACTTTAAAAGATAAATTATATAACTTTGTACACCAAATAGTTATATCATGAGTGCAAACGAGCAAACAATATTGGCGTTCGAGACGCGTGTAAGACAGATGATTCTCCACTTCAAGCAGTTGAAGAAGGAGAACGAGGATCTTCTGGCACAAATCGAAAAGGGTAAACAGGACATAGCCGACCTGCAGGCCAAGCTTACTCAGGCACAGAATGATTTCAATTCACTGAAGATGGCTAAGATGATGCAGATTACCGATGGTGATCTTGAAGGCGCAAAAGCCCGCGTCACCAAGATGATAAAAACGGTTAACCAGTGTATAGCCATTCTGAGCGACGAACAATAAATAAAAGGTGCCCACAATGACAGAAGTGAATAACGAGAAACTACATATCAGGTTGCACGTCTACGACGAAGAAATCGAGGTAACCATCAAGCGTTCCGACGAGGAATTCTATCGTAAGGCAGCCAAACTCATTACCGACCGTTATAATGCCTATTCGCAGGCTTATAAGGGTAAGAAGGGTGAGCATACCATAGCGCTCATGACGCTGATTGATATCGCCCTGATGTACGAGCGTGAGCGCGGCAACCACGACACTGATCCTTATAATAGTATTCTCACTAAGTTGACTTCTGAAATAGAGGAGGCACTTAAGTGAGAATATCATTTTATTAACATAGATTTTATATGGATATTATTATTGTACTACTGATCGCTGCAGGCGCCCTCGCATTAGGAGGAGTCTGCGGATATCTTGTATTCCGCTACGTTCTTAAGGGGAAATACAACGAAATGATTGACACAGCCACCAAGCAGGCCGATGTCATCAAAGAGAAAAAGCTGCTCGAGGTGAAAGAGAAATTCATCAATAAGAAGAGCGAGCTGGAGAAAGAGGTGCAGCAGCGCAACCAGCACATCCAGCAGAGTGAGAACAAACTCAAGCAGCGCGAGATTTCGCTCAACCAGCGCCAGGAAGAACTGGGTCGCCGTAAGAACGAGCTCGACAACCAGCAGCAGCGTATCGAGAACGAGAAGAAACTGCTGGCCGTAAAGGCCGACGAACTCGAGAAGATGCAGCTCAAGGAGCGCGAGAAGCTCGAGGAGGTATCAGGTCTGAGCGCCGAAGAGGCTAAGAATCGCCTGGTAGAGTCGATGAAGGACGAGGCTAAGACAGCCGCAGCCAGCTACATCAACGAGATTATGGACGAGGCCAAGCTGAACGCTAACGCACAGGCCAAGAAGATAGTTATCCAGACCATTCAGCGTGTAGCTACCGAAACCGCTATCGAGAACTCGGTAAGCGTGTTCCACATCGAGAACGACGAGGTTAAGGGTCGTATCATCGGTCGCGAGGGTCGTAACATCCGCGCACTCGAGGCCGCAGCAGGTGTTGAAATCGTTGTCGACGATACCCCCGAGGCAATCGTTATCTCTGGTTTCGATCCTGTACGCCGTGAGGTTTGCCGTCTGGCACTCCACCAGCTGGTTAGCGATGGCCGTATCCACCCCGCACGTATCGAGGAGGTGGTTGCCAAGGTTAAGAAACAGCTCGACAACGAGATTATAGAGACTGGTAAGCGCACCGCTATCGACCTGGGTGTTCACGGTCTCCACCCCGAGCTCATCCGCATCATCGGTAAGATGAAGTACCGCTCATCATACGGACAGAATCTGCTGCAGCACGCACGCGAAACTGCCAACCTGTGTGCCGTTATGGCCAGCGAGCTTGGCTTGAATCCTAAGAAGGCCAAGCGTGCCGGATTGCTGCACGATATCGGTAAGGTGCCCGACGAGGAGAGCGAGTTGCCACACGCTATCTACGGTGCCAAGATTGCCGAGAAGTTCAAGGAGAAGCCCGATATCTGCAATGCCATCGGTGCTCACCACGACGAGATGGAGATGCAGACACTGCTGGCTCCTATCGTACAGGTGTGCGATGCCATCTCAGGAGCCCGTCCAGGTGCACGCCGCGAGATTGTAGAGGCTTACATCAAGCGTTTGAACGACCTCGAGGCTATCGCCATGAGCTATCCCGGTGTTACCAAGACCTACGCCATCCAGGCTGGTCGCGAGCTCCGTGTAATTGTAGGTGCCGATAAGATGAACGACGCCGAGAGCGAGGCCCTCAGCGCCGATATCGCTACAAAGATTCAGAACGAGATGACCTATCCTGGTCAGGTAAAGATTACCGTTATCCGCGAAACACGTTCTGTGGCTTACGCCAAGTAATCTTTAAATAATCTGTTTGATATCAAGTAAATCAGATACCGTGTAAGTGGGGGCCTCAGGGTCTCCACTTTTTATGTCGTATCCCCAACGGTTAAACAGCAGCGCATCCATGCCCGCAGCCATCGCGCCTTTAATGTCGGTTTGCAGGTTGTCGCCTATCATCAGCGTAGTTTCAGGCTTAGCCCCAGTCTGCTTAAAGGCATACTCAAAATAACCCGCAGCAGGCTTGTTTACCCCCGCATCCTCGCTCAGCACAATCGTGTCAAAATAGTCGCGCAAACCGCAGGCTGCCAGTTTTTTGTACTGCACCTCGTGGAATCCGTTGCTCGTCATGTGCATGCGGTACCCCTTTTCGCGCAGGTATTGCATCAGCTCGTGAGCCCCCTTAACCGTGCCAGGCTTACAGCTGCAGTACTCCAAAAACTTATCGCTCATCTCCAGGCAGTACGCCTCGGTGGCAGCATCGCCCATCCCCACACTCAGTGGTCGGCGGAATCGCTCCACTATCAGGTAATCGCGCGTAATCTCGCCCTTCGAGTAGCGCCCCCAAAGGTCGATATTCGCCTCCCAGTAAGCATCGTAAAACACCTGAGGATCAGCAAAATAGCTACTCAGCTGGTAATACTCGAACGTTTCGCGTATGGCAATCTCCGAGTTGCCATAGGTGTCGTAGAGCGTGTCGTCAAAGTCTACAAACAAATCCTTATATACCTTATTCTTTTCCATACGTCTGCAAAGTTACGTATTTTTTTGGCATGCCGTTTGGTTTTCTGACAAAAAATCACTAATTTTGCAACCAAAGTTCTATAACAAGCCCTAAGCAATGAAACGTCTATTAATAATATTTATCGCCTTAACAGCGGCTTTTACAAGCGTTAAGGCGCAATCGGTGGAAAAAGAATTGCAGGCCGACCCTAACCGTGCGGCAGGTATGTTCTATGCCCTCCCCATAGGCAAGATGCCTAAGGATACCCCCGCGCCCGCCGGTAAAAGACCATTCTACATCAACCACTACGGTTGCCCGGGTTCGTATTATCTCGATAAAAAGGATTACTATACCGATACTTACGCCACCTTTGCAAAGGCCGACAGTTTAGGCAAGCTTACCAAGCTGGGCAAGGATGTGTTCCGCCGTATCAAGTTACTGTGCCAGGATGCACAGGATCGCGATGGCGAACTCACCCCTATCGGCGCCCAGCAGTCGCGCGACATGGTAAAGCAACTGGTTGAGCGTTACCCCGATATGTTCACCCCCGATGGCTACTACAGCGTGCGCAGTATTGTTGAGAACCGCTGCATTATGACCATGCAGGAGGGGCTGCTACAGCTCTCGGCCATGCATCAGCCCATCATTGCCCGCAGTAAGGCATCGCTACAGGAAAACAGGTTTATGAACCCTGTTGATAAGCAGCTTACCTCGCAGCGTACCGATTCGCTCACCCTGCTGCATTACAATCGCTTTGTATCGCTCAACTCCAGCGACAACCGCCTGATGCAGTCGCTCTTTAACGATCCCTTCTACGTGGTTTCAAGCATCGATGTACCCAAGCTGGCCCGCCAGTTGTTTATTCTGGCAGGTAACGTGCAGCATGCCAACATCAATAAAAAAGTTACCCTCTGGGATATTTTTACAGATAAGGAGATTCACCAGCACTGGCGCAAGCAAAACGCCTGGCACTATATTAACTATGGTGGCTGCACCCTTAATGGCGGCTATCAGGCCTACCTGCAGCGCGCCACTCTGCGCAACATGATGCACATGGGCGACAGTGTGCTTAAGCGCTATAGTCCACTGATGCACCTGCGCTACACCAACGAGCAAGTTATCATGTCGCTGGCCTGCCTCATGGAGCTCAATGGCTGCGGTTTGCATACCGACAACCTCGACTCGCTCGAAGCCTATGGCTGGGCCAACTATCGCATCGCCCCCTTAGGTGGCAGCATTATCATGATTCACTATCGCGCCAATCACGACGATCCCGATGTGCTGGTAAAAGTACTGCTCAACGGCGAGGAGGCACGCCTGCCCATCAAAACCGATTGCGCCCCCTACTACCACTGGAAGGATGTTAAGCGCTACTATCTGCGCAAAATCTATCGCTACGAGAACCGCCGATTCAGCCACCAAAAAAGATAACATTTCATGAACACCAAAATCAAATACACGCTCCTGTTGATACTGGCCGTAAGCAGCTGTAGGCTGTCTGTGGCCCAAAGTGTTATCGACCTGATCAAGCAGCGCCCATCCTACGCATCATGCAATTACGATGTGTATCCCGATAGCATCACCGCTAAGCTCACACCAGCCCCCGCTGGAAAAAAGCCGTTCTATATTTCGCACTATGGTCGCCATGGTTCACGCTACATCAGCAATCGCAGCGGATTCGACACCCCCTACTTCATGATGCTGCATGCCGACAGCCTCGACGAGCTTACACCTACAGGCCAGCAGGTACTGCGCCACATGAACAATATCATGCGCAACACCGAAGGCCGCTGGGGCGAACTTACCGGCTATGGCAAACAGCAGATGCAGAATATAGGTCGCCGCATGGCCGAACGCTTCCCCGAGGTGTTCCATCCAGGCGCCAACGTTACCTGTATCAGCACCGTTGTGCCCCGTTGCATCGAGTCGATGGGCTCTTTAGCCATGGAGATGCTGCAGGTATGCCCGCAGTTGCACATCACCATGCAAGCCTCAAAGCGCACCCAGTGGTATATGAATTATCAGGACAAGAAATTACGTAAGAGCTATATGACCCCCGAGGCTCAGAAAGCCTTAGACGCCTATACCGCCACCCGTATGGGTAACACCCGACTGATGGAGCTGATATTCAAGAATCCCGATATCGCCGAAGAGTTTGTAAACCAGGAGGACTTCAGCTATTACCTCATGAAGATGGGACTCTTCCAGCTCAACACCAACTTTAATCGCAACACCAACCTTATTGGTCTTTTTAATACCAACGATCTGTATCGCATGTGGCAGGTCGACAATGCCTACTGGTACCTGCAGCATGGTGCCTGCAAACTTAACGGTGGTAAACAGCCTTACACGCAGCGCCACCTGCTTAAGAAGATGATTGCCGATGCCGACAGCTGCATCAAACTACCCGATCCTGGTGCACAGCTGCGTTTTGGTCACGAAACCGTACTGCTCCCTTTGGTATGTCTGATAGGTGTTAACGGTTTTGATTTCTCTACCGACAACCTCGACGAGCTCGAGGGCCATGGCTGGTGGTGCAGCAGTGTGTTCCCTATGGCCAGCAACCTGCAGTTCATCTTCTACCGCAGCAATCCCAAGGATAAGGATGTGCTCGTAAAAGTACTGCTCAACGAGGTCGAGGCCACCCTCCCCATCTCCACCGACTGCGCCCCCTACTACCACTGGGCCGACCTGCGCCAGTACTGCCTCAACAAACTCGCCGCCTATAAGCAATAACTGCTTATATCATTTATACTACGCTTGTATAAACGCCACCTTACGTCTGTTATCTTTCGGACGCACGGCAAAAACAAAAAGTTGCGGCGTGCTGTGTGCTGCGCCATAACCTTACCAGGTTTTCGATAAGTCAAATGATTAATATTGTTTACAATTTCAACGCAACGCAACAATATTTTTTTTACAAAATCATTTATAAAAAAATAATATTCACATCCATCTTGTAAGCTCCGAGAATACGTACATTGTGATAGTACCACGCCGCACGCAGCACGCCGCACGCCGCAACTTTTTTGGTTTTGCAATGCGATGGTGGCAAGAACTGAGAGGAATTTGTTAGTATTATAAATATTATATATTATTATATATATTATAATATATATAATAATATATAATATTCTGCGAACAAGGTAGTGAGTGTGTAGATTACGGAAAAGTTGCGGCGTGCGGCGTGCGGTGTGGTGGTAAGTACAGGAAACGAGATTGTACTAATTTGAGCGAAATCCGTAAAATTCGGAGCCATAGAATTACTATTCTTTGCGCAAGAAATGAATAACCAAAATATTTTCGCTTTTTGATTAAAAAAGTGGCTAAAATATTTGGTAGTTTGAAATATTTTTTGTACCTTTGCATCGTTAATCAAAAACAAAGCGCGCACAACTTTTGAGAGACACAAACAACACTTAATTATTAACCATTTTAAAAATTAAAACACACAACATTATGGCAAAGATTTTTTATCTGCTGAAGCAGAACAACACCAAGACCTCGAAGATTTACGGCAAGTGGTTTGCCCGAGGAAAAACCACCGAAACACTGAACACCCGAAAGATGGCCAACCACATTGCAGAACACGGAAGCATCTACACCCCAGACGTGGTATTCGGAGTGCTGGAGAAATTCAGAAGCTGTCTGCTAGAGATGCTGCTGAACTCGAAACGAGTAAAGATCGACGGTCTGGGCATCTTCTTCACCACCCTGGAGAACGAGCCAGGCGGAGCCCTGAGAAAGGAGGATTTCTCGCCAGCCAAGAACCTGAAAGCCCTGCACATTAGATTCCTGCCCGACCAGGAGGCTGAGACCAACATCTCAAGCAGGGAGTTTATCAAAAGGGCTGAGTTTGTGAATGCCGAGACATTTGCAGGACAGCTGACCGAGGAGGAAGATAAACCAAGTGGTGGTGGTAGCAACCAGGGCGGCAATACCGGTGGAAACACTGGTGGCGGCGGTAACCAGAACCAGGGTGGCAACACCGGAGGCGGTGGCGACGACGACGAGTCGTACGGAGATTAGTGGTTGGGGGCTAAGGCCCCAACCTTCACATTAAACATGAAACATTAACCTATTAAACCTTTAACCATTATGACAAAGAAAGAGACATTGAAGTTTATCGTACAGATGATTGCCAGTATCGCAACAGCGATTGTTACTGCCCTTGGCGCCACCAGTTGCGTGGCAGATTGAACAACAACCACGAACCATTAACCATTAAAAGAGATAGAGCCCACAGCATGGTCTGTGAGCTCTATTTTTGTACCATGACCTAACCACCTAACAAACTAACATTTGGTATTTTAGTTATTCGACAAGATATAAAAATATAAAGTAGAATTATTATAAAGTAGGATTATATTCTTAATTTTGCCTAAAATATTTGGTAGGAAAGCCTAAACTCCGTATATTTGCGGCACGATATAAATTGCAAGAGATATGGAGTTTGTTGACAGACAGAAGGAATTTTCACGCTTGCAGGCTGCTCTAAAGAGAGAGAAGCCTCAGTTTATAGTGGTTTATGGACGTAGACGAATTGGAAAGTCGACACTGATAAAAAAGGTGATGGACTTTGAACGTGGCGACATTTATTTCTTGGCTGATAAAACCGCTGAGCCAAGTCAGCGTCAGCTTTTCTCGTCACTTATCGACATGAGTATCGAAGGCTTCAGCATGGCTAACTATCCTAACTGGGAATCGCTGTTGCTAAGTTTAAACAGGTCTATCAGCCACCGCATAACCGTTTGTTTGGATGAATTTCCATATCTTGTTAAAAGTTGTCCTGCTCTGCCATCGATACTGCAGAGACTGATTGACGACAAAAAACTGAAATACGATTTGATAATCTGTGGATCATCGCAACAGATGATGCAAGGTGTTGTACTCGATAGCACAGAGCCTCTGTATGGTCGCGCCGACGAAATAATGAAAATGAAACCTATCGCCCCCACTTTTGTTGGTCAGGCGCTAAGATGTGATGCCGAACAGGCTGTTAGAGAGTATGCTGTTTGGGGCGGTGTGCCAAGATACTGGGAACTGCGCGAAAACTATGACAGTTTGCATGCAGCAATAGAAAACCTAATGCTTACATCCGAAGGAACGCTTTACGATGAGCCATCACGCCTACTGCAGGATGAAATGCGCGATACAGTACAGGCCTCTTCTATATTATCATATATAGGCAATGGCGCAAATAAACTATCCGAAATTGCTGCCCGTGCCGAGAAACAAGCAACAGATATTACTCCCCAGTTGTCGCGACTGCGCGAACTTGGCTTTATAAATAAAGAGGTGCCATTTGGCGAGAGCGAAAAGAAGAGCAAAAAAGGGTTGTATCGCATATCCGACCCACTGTTGTGTTTCCACTATCGATATGTACTGCCATATCGTTCACTCATTGAGTTGGATAATAGCGCGGCAGTATTGGATGTATTCAAAAAAACGGAGAACGAATATGTTAGTATGGTTTGGGAAGAACTATGCCGAAACCATATCAGCTCGCAGGGTGTTGATGGCATTTTATATAAATTAGCATCTCGCTGGTGGGGCAGCTATTATAACGAAGAAAAAGGAGAATATATCCCTGTAGAACTTGATGTAGTAGCCGAATCGTTTGACGGTAAGCATCTGTTCATAGGCGAATGTAAATGGCAGGAGCATATAGATGCAAGCGAGGAAATATCGCGATTACAGAAAATAGCGAAGGGACTTCCCTTCGCCAAGGACCACGAAATACATTATGGCCTATTTTTAAAAGAAACTCCCAAAAACGCGGAAAATGCAAGGATATACTATCCTGCTGATGTAATGGAAAAATAGTAATACGCGATATCGGCATAGCAGTAAAGGCGGGTGCTGCGGGTTTTGATAACATCGGTGTGGTAATGGCGGTGGTGCTGCATTTTGCGTATCTGACTATAGGAGGCGGTAAAGGAGCGGTTATAGGCGGTGGCTAAGAATCGCACCTGGTCCTTGTGCGACAAACGGGACAACTGGGGATGGCGCTGCTGTTGTAACAAGATAAAAATGGCCAGATAACGGCACTGGCCTTGCATGGTGGAGAGTCGGCGAATGCGCGAGCGACGGGCTTGGCTGTTGGGCTGCAGGTTGAACACAAAGCCGTATTGCTTGGATAACGAGGAACGGTTCCACGCCTGCTCTACCTGCTCGGCAAACGAGGGTTTCATCT
Organism: Xylanibacter ruminicola; assembly: GCF_900107775.1. Lineage (GTDB taxonomy): Bacteria > Bacteroidota > Bacteroidia > Bacteroidales > Bacteroidaceae > Prevotella > Prevotella ruminicola_C. The sequence goes on along the minus strand of NZ_FNRF01000005.1, from coordinate 197,248 downwards.
GGAACCGACCAATAGAGAAGTCGGCACCCTGACTGCCTTTGGTAACATAAAGACCATTAACGGCGGCTCGCTCTATCTCGTCCTGCCACATGGAATAGCGGATAAGCTCTGGAAACACGATAGCCTCGGCCAAACGTGCATCCACACCAAAGGGCGCAAACTCCTGCTGCCACTCGGCGTGGTGATCGGCCACATAACGTGCTGCCGAGGTCCAATCGCTACCAAACACTTTTTGATAACGTGTGGAAAAAACAGTGGTGCTGCCCATAAAGAGCAGCAACCACAGTATGAGATAGCGCAAACCTACCATTTTACAGTTTGTAAGTACACTTTACAATCTTACCCCCATCGAAGATAATCCACTCTAAACGATCGGGGTTAGCAGTGAAGGCCGCTGGAGCGTAGGTGGTCATACCATTCAGGATAATCTCGCCCGTTTTAGAGTACTCTACAACGCGCTTGCCACTACGACTCTTATAAACACCATAAGGCGGGTTAGTGCCTGAATCAGCGCCCTTCTTCAGTCGGGCATCGGCCTTTTTATTAATGGCCTTCAGCTCATCCTCGTTAATCTTGCGGAACTTGCCATTCTCGACTACTGCATACTCGCCAGCCTCAGCGTTCTGGGCCAACAAAGGCCAGTTGCCACCAGGTGATTTAAAATCGTTTACGCCACCAATGTAGCCACGGCACTCCCAGGCGCCAAATGTCCAGCCTTTTGGCAGTTCGTAGACGGTTTCCTGACAAACGGGCGATGCCTGCAGCTCGGGCAGATCCTTATAGGCCTGGTCTAAGATGTTGCCCACGGCAATCACGCTATTCAGGTCGGCACGACCGATGGCACATTCTGGCAGATCGCCACTGGCAACCACCTCACGCGACAAGCGGGTATATTCGGCAGCAAACTTCTTGTGCTCGGCTATCAGGCGCAGCAGCGAGGCGCGATACTCCTTGGCAGCCTCTAAACGATAGTTGTACAGCAACTGATCGGCCTCATCATAAAGGGCATCAATCTTGGCTGCATCATCTATACCACATATCTGCTCGTACAGCTTTTGTAACTTGCTATCGTACTTTTTGCCAATGGCACTGTAATCGTGATTGGCCTCGCGCGTAATCACCTTAGCAAAGTTTTGAGCCAGCTGTCCCACCTTAGCCTCATAGCCTGTAAGGACACCTGTAGTTTGCTGCATCTGCTTGCTAAAGTTGCCAGCATTCATGGCCATCTTCTGCATCTTCTGTACAAAATCGGGGTGAGCCTTGATGTAAGCCTCTTGCTCTTTCTCGCTCATCTTCTCAAAGCGTTCCATCTCGCTCATGTTAACATTGCCACCCATGATTTTAGCCATCACTTTTTGCTGGATGGGCTCCTTCTTCGAGTCGGGCGCGTTCTCATCGTTCAGGATAGCCATCTCCTCTTTGGTAAGGCCAAACATATCCTGCACTTTGCGCTCCCACTTTTGGCGCAGGGCTTCCATATCGGCATCGGAGCATCCGTTGGCACCCTCCTGCAACTGCTCGGCACGTGCCACAACGCGGGCTATCTTAAGTGCATAGGCATCGCGCTCCTCCATGGTGCTGCGGGCCATCTTCTCGGCCGATGGCAACTGTGGCAGCTCGGCCATCAAAGCCGAAGCCGACGAGGCCGATGAGGGGGTAAAGGTTCCATCTCACGTAACTGTAAGGGTTTTACGCTTAGGCACGATATCGTCGCCAGCGGCCACAGCCAACTTAGATGGGTCGGCAGGCTCATCGCTATCGTCCTGCACAGCCTCGCTTATCTCGGCAGTTGCTTTTTTACCGATAACGGCTTGCTGTGCCTTTTGTTTTAGTTTGCCCAGAAATCCCTGAGCATTGGCGCCTGCTGTGCCCATCATGAGCAAGGCAGCCAGCATTACTAAGTGTTTTTTCATATCGGTACTTGTTATTTCTTAATAAACTCTACACGGCGATTCTGGGCGCGGCCGGCATCGGTCTTGTTGTCAGCTACGGGTTCGTGACTGCCTTTGCCTACGGCACGGAGGTTGAACTCGTCGCAACCTAACTGAGCGAGGGCTTTAACAACGGCCTCGGCACGCTGCTGCGAAAGGGGATCGTTGATTTTATCGGAGCCCTGATTATCGGTATGGCCCTGCACTTCGAAACGCACACTGGGGTTCTTCTTCATATAGTCGGCCACCTTCTGAATCTCTTCCATCGACTCGGGCTTCAGGGTAGCCTTGCCCGTCTCGAACAGGATATTATTGGTGACGAACTTACCCGTCTCAGCAATGGCTTTCTCTACAGCTGAGAGATCGGTAGCCTGGCGCTGATAGAGCTCTACTGCACCCTTGGCAAGCACCACATTGGCAACGCCACGATAGGGATTCTCGTCCTGGATAATGAATTCGAAACGAGCGGGGGCTGCTACATTAGGCAGATTGATGATGCGCGTGCCATTGAGGTAGAACTTAAAAGCACGCTTGTTGAACGAGATGGCGAAATGATTCCACTGGCCAACCTTGGTGTATTGCTTTAAATGATCCCAATCCATGCTGCCACCAACATGCTGATCGATACCACCACCCTTCTTAAAGGTATAGTTGCCATAACAATCGGGGGTGCCTGGGCGATAGCGCAGATAGATATGGCCCGTCTGATTGCCACTTGCATCAAGGAACTGGAACTCGAAGAGGAAATCGGGGATTTCGCCAGCCTTACAGAAGAACTCATCCCACTCGAGGGTGAACACATCGGGCAGGTACGACTTCATATTCTCCATCAGCGGCGAGAATCGTGAGTCGGGGGCATTACTATGCGCATACTTCTTACCATTAATAGAGGCTGTCTCCAAGCTACCATCACTGACATCCCATTTTGAGGGGAACTCACCCATCTGTTCGTTAGCAAAGTCGTCCTGGAACAGAATGACGCTACCACGAACAAAGTCGCTCTTCTGGTTCTGACCTACGGCATCGGGGGTGTCGTCGACCGCTTCGGCATCGTCGGCCTGGTTTTTAGCTTTCGAGTTTTTCTGGCCCTTTTTACCGTCGAGCACAGCATCCATCTCGCTATCAACGGCGCGCTCAACCTTGTTCTCAATCTTGTCTTTTGCTTTTTCGAGGGCTTTATCCTTCAACTTCTTCAGAAAGCCCTGCGCATCGGCCGTTGCACTAAAAGCAACCATAGCCAACAATAGTAATAATAGTTTTTTCATAAGCTTTTAGTTTTAGTATAAATAATATGATAACGATTAGATTGGGGCAAATATACGAAAGATATTTGAAAGTTGCAAGTTATTGGCGCTAAAAAAACAAAAACGACTTTTTGTTTGGTTTCTCGGCTTTCTTGGTCTCTTTCTTAGCGGCTTTTTCGGCTTTCTTGGCGTCGCGCTTGGCCTGGCGCTCGGCTTTACGGGCCTCTTTGCGCTCGCGTTTGGCCTGCTTGGCCTCGTCGCTCATCTTATGGAACTTCATACGACCGCGATTTACCTTGAGCTTGTGCATCTGGTTGGTATCGGTAAACGAGAACGAACAGGAGATGTCGCGCCAGTTGCCACGCTGGATGACATCACCTGTAGCCTCAGCGCCATTGCTATTTACAGTAACATCGATATTACGCACATGCACACCTTTATAGCTGCAATCATGGATGGTGGCATTAACAGCGCCAATGGGCAGCTTGCCACCCAGCTTGCGACGCATAACAGCGGTGCGGGGCTTGCTGATATCGATCTTGAAATCGGCCTTGGCAGCCAGAGGCCCTACATCTTTCATGCCCATGACCTTTCCAAAATGCAGTTTCTGGGTGCTGGCATTACCTACGACATACTTGTTGCGCTCGTCGAGCCAGAACAGGAACTTAAGACTACCCACGGCAGTGCCAAGGGTGCCCCAGAAGCGCTCCTCCTTGCGGATGACACGGAAACTACCCACATAGCTGATATTACCCAAATTATGCAGTTGCGCCATCATGAGGCGCTTTACGGGGAACTGACTGATAATGCGCTCCTTGATGCCGCTCTTGGCCGTCATACGGTTGACATGGAACAGCACAGTGAGCTTTTCCTTGCTCTTGAGGTTGGTGATATCGCCAGTGGCAGCGATGGCCAGGCGCTTATCGGCGGTGCCAACCTTTACCTGACGGAAGCTGAGCACATCCTGACTGCCACTCATAGTACAGCTGAGCTGGAGGGGCAGCGCAAACTTACTGAGCACGGGGGCAAAGGCACGCGAGATATCCTGGAGATAAACGGTGCCAGCGATGGGGCCTGTGCTGAAACTGAGGGGGATGCTATCGCGCTTACTGGGCAACTGCATAGCGGCATGGGCGATGTGTAGCTGGGTGTGCTTTTGCTGTACCTGCACATTGTTTAAAAGCAGCTTTTTACCTGCCAAGCGCACCTGGGCCTGCAGGTTGCGGATATCGATGCCAGTAATGGAATCGCGAGCCTGCAACTCAGAGAGATTAAAGCGGAGGGTGTCTCTTTCGCTCGCATCGATAGCAGCCTTGAAATGGCAGGTGACATCGAGATGACCTACATCGAAGAAACCGCGTTTGGGCTTGCCTGCATTTTTGCGGGGCTTATGATTATCGGTAGCCAGCTGCAATTGGGCCTGCGCCTGATATTTACCCTTGCGCCCCTTGATGAGTGCCTGGGCGAGCTGCAACGACAGCTGATTATAGGTTACCTGAATGTCGTTAAGGCGCACGCTGTGGATATCGAACTGGATACGTTTGCGAGGCGCCACCGTGGTATCGCGTTTGGCCTTGGGTTGCTTTTTAAAGGCATCGATGATGAACTGGAAGTTGGATACCGAATCCTTTGAGGGCTTGAGCAACAGGGCGCGGGCCCCCGACAACTCGACATCCTTGATGGAAACCTTATTGCCCAGCAGTTCGCTGATATCTACATCTACCCCGGCCTGACGGACAGTGAGCAGGGGGCGCTGCTGCTGGTCGGCTACATGCAGTCCGTACAGGCGCAGCTGCTGTGCCATAAAGCGGATATCGACACTATCGATACTTACCTGCGTTTGCAGGCGCTCGCTCAGCATCTGGGTGGTTTGCCGCAGCACACGCTGCTGGAAAGCCTTGGTATTTACCAACACCACGCCTGCACCCACCAACAATACTACCAGCAGCAGGAAGGCTGCCAGCAGCTTGAAGGCCAAGCGAAGGGGTTTCATGCTAAAAGGCTACTAGAACTGAGGCATGTTGGGCAAGCACACGGCCTTAACGGCCATGCACTCCATCTCGATGAGCCACCCGGGGCGGCACACCGGCGCATGAACGATGACACAGGGTTTGCCTGGGAACCGTTCGGCATAGAGACTGCGCACCAGCTGATAATCGGCCACATCGCGCAGATAAACAATCATGTGGGCTACATCGTCGAAATTGCAATCGGCCTCGACCAGCAGTGCCTCGACATTCTCCCACATACGTTGGGTTTGTTTCACGATATCGTTGGGATACATCACCTCGCCCTTATTATTGATAGAGGCGGTGCCAGAGATGAACACATGGCGGCGATCGGCATAGCTGACCATGGTGCCCCGCTCGAACGATACACCATAATCGCTGGTGCGATTAAGATGGGTAGGCGCATAGAGATAATGCACCTGTTCGGGGCGCACGCCAGCGATGGCATAGTTATCCATCTGGGCGAGCACATTAGGATCCTGCTGGCGACCACCGATACCGGTAGAGGCAATGAAGTGGGTATTGACAGTAAGCCCCTGGGTGAAGAACACCTGATTGCGGGCACGTACCACACCACCATAGTTCAAGTCGATATCGTTGACAAACAGCCAGGTGCGGATACAGTTATCGGCCAGCGTACAGCGCTCCTGAGCCAGCTGCATGATATACTCGTTGAAGAGCAGACGCATCTGATACTCGGAGTTGGCTGCCAGGTTATGGGCCGAGGCATTGAACAAGTGGCGGAACTGACCGTGACTAACCTCATAGAGCTCGCTCGGAGTCATGCTGGTTTGCACATCGGTCATGAGCCACACCCACAGCGCCACCTTGGTACCATCCAAAGGGGCCTGCTGGATAATGCTCTTGGCACAGTCGGTAACATCGTTTACTACTATAGCGTCGGCCTGATTGGCTGCATCGCTTAAAAAATAACGTTTAAATACGGCTTGCGCACCAGGCAACTGGGCCAGCAAGCTGTTGTAGGCATTCAGCACAGCCTCGACCTGCTGGGCAAACGGAAGGCACGCCTGCTGCACGCGAATGATGGCATGATACTCGCGCACCTGGGTTCCGTTATCAAAACAGAACACGTCGGCCCCAGCCTGATCGAAATCTATGTGAGATAGTTTCTGGTTCATATAGTTACTTACTTTTGGGCACAAAGGTACGAAGAATAATTGAGAAACGTGCAGCAAGCAGCAAAAAAATACCTAATAATAAGTATTGTATATATCGAAAAATAGTATTAATTTTGCACCCGTAATCATTAATAGGCATACAGGTAAGGAAATGAAGAATCAGAAGATGTATGAAGCGGACGATAAAATGATATCACTGATCCGCGATAACTACGATTTGTTGCAGGCCCTTGGAAGCTTTGGCATAAACCTTGGTTTTGGAGATAAAACGGTACGCGAAACCTGCGAGGACAATGATGTGGACACCTACACATTCCTGGCAGTGGTGAACTACGCCATGAACGGTTATGGCGAGTTTGACAACGACGAACAGATCAGCGTGCCCACCCTGCTGCACTATCTGGAGGCCAGCCACGCCTATTTTCTGGAGTTCCAGCTGCCTTACATTCGCAGAGAGCTGAGCGAGAGTCTGGACGAGAACGACTCGCTGGGCCGACTGATACTGAAGTTTTACGACGAGTATGCCCACGAAATACGTCGCCACATGCAGTACGAGCAGAAAACCTTGTTCCCCTACGTACAGCAGCTGATAGATGGCGAGCCTGCCAATGATTACAACGTAGAGACATTCTCGAAGCACCACGGTGCTACCGACAAGAAACTGCGCGAGCTGAAACTGCTGATTATCAAATATCTGCCACAGGACGGGCTGCACAACAACCAGCTTACCGCTACACTGCACGATATTTACGAGAACGAGGTTTGGCTGCGCCAGCACGCACAGGTTGAGGACCATATTTTTGTGCCCGCCATCCGCCGATTGGAGCAGATTACCAAGCAACAGGACGTGACACGTAACATTTCGGGTATGGTGTTTGGCAATGCCACCGCACAGAACCCCGACGCACTGAGCGACCGTGAAAAAGATGTGATTATTTCGCTGGTACAGGGTATGTCGAACAAGGAGATAGCCGATCACTTGTGTATATCCATCAACACGGTGATTACCCATCGCCGCAACATAGCCCGCAAGCTACAAATACATTCACCAGCCGGATTGACCATCTATGCAATAGTCAATGGGCTGGTGGACATATCAACTGTAAAGTTATAAAAGGTGTAGTTGTTTGCTTAAGAATGTAACAACAGCACAAAGCGTGTACCCTTGGTGAACTCGGGATCGATATCGAGGTCGCCCTTCATCTTGATGGCCATCTGCTTACAGATAGGCAAGCCAAGACCGTCGCCTTCGGTAAAGTCCTTCACCTCGGTAAATGGTTTGAATACGTCGTCGCGCTTATCCTCGGGGATAGGCTCGCCGGTGTTAGATACCAGGAACTGGTGAACATGCGCACCACGCTTCTTGTATTCCAACCAGATAGTACCATCCTTTGGAGCATAGATAGCAGCATTTGCCAGCAGGTGCTGCAGGATATGCTGTACATACTCCTTGTTCATATTAACGCTCAAGGCAGGCACGTTGGTTTTAACGGTAACACCAGGATTAACCTTGCTCTTGATAGCGCCAACCAGCTCGTTGCAGAATGGGGTGAGCTGAACATCGGCTGTTTCAACAGGCTGATCGATGGTGTTCTCAATATCAGAGAGGGTGGCTATGTGCTCAGAAAAATCGAGCAGGGCCTTAACCTCAGGATTCTTGGCATCGAGCTTGTGGAGTGTAGGATTAAGCTGGGCCGAGATATTGCTGATGAACTTTGCCTTGAGGGCATTGTTCTCGTTGGCCAGGTTAATCAGCTTCTTCTGCTTACGGGTAAGCAGGATAAAGCGCATGAGTACGATACCACCCAGAACCAAAGCTGCAGCCAGAGCTACTGCCAGGATACAGAGACCTACGATGATGGCCTGGCGCGCTGTGAGCGAGCTAGCCTGATCGTCGATCTTTGCCTCGTTATCAGAAATCTGCTTTTTCAGCGCTCCAATCTCATCGGCATGCTTCAAGGTGTTAACCGAGTCTTTCCAAGCCAGATAGTTGCTGTACGACTGTGCCACCATATTGGCATTGCCACTACGACGGGCATTGGCAATCAGGGTTTTGTAAACCTCGTCGACCTTATCGTACTGCTTTGAGGCGGTAAGCTTACCGGCCATCTCCTTGAACACCTCATTACCCTGGGCATTCTGTCCGAATGAGTAATGATATACGGCTTTATTATAAAGAAGGTCGTTCTTGAGTTCCTCGTCGGCAGCGTAGGTAACCTGGGTCTCCATCAGACCAAGCTGATCCTTGGCACTATCACTCTTGCGCAGCTTGATGTACATGGCCAAACGCTCTTTGGTGATGATATAATGGAGGGCAGCCTTCTCCTTGGCATTCTTGCTGCGTGCATCAATCTCGGCATCGGCACGGCGAAGCAAATCGAAAGCCTCTTTCCAATAGTTTTCCTTGTAATACAAAGCAGCACCGCGAGTGGCACACTCCATACCAACCTTTAACTGGCCCTGACGGGTGTACTCTTCGAAAGCGCGGATAAAGCTAAAGCGGGCACCTGCCACACTACCTTTCTGCATTTCGCTCTCGGCACGTTGATGTAACTCACTCTTCGTGGCTTGCTGAGCCTGGGCAATGCCCACACTGAAGCACACGGCTAACAGAAGAACAAAAACCTTTTTCATAATATGCGTTAGATTAGATTAGAACTTTGCCATCTTGATGGCTACAACGGCACACTCATCACCCTTATTACCCAAGCGGCCACCGGCACGGTCGAGTGCCTGCTGCTTGTCGTTAGTGGTGAGCAATCCGAAGACTACAGGGATATTGCTTGTTGCATTAAGACGAGCCACACCCTCGGTAACGCCCTGGCAGATGTAATCGAAGTGAGGAGTCTCGCCACGAATCACGCTACCAAGAATAATCACGGCATCGTAACCATCGTTGAGGGTCATCTGGTGGGCGCCATAGATCAGCTCGAAGCTACCTGGCACTGTCTTAACATGGATATTCTCAGGCAAAGCGCCATGCTTTTCGAGTGTGCTAACACATCCGTCGAGCAGGGCGCCTGTTATTTCGGGATTCCACTCGGCCACGACAACTCCGAAGATCATGTTCGAAGCGTCGGGCACTGTGGTAATATCGTATTCCGATAAATTTTTAGTAGCCATGGCTATTATTTTGCTGAAACACGCTCAATATAACCATCGATAGTCTGATAGGCCATAGAGTTGAAGTACTTCTTCTTAACCTCCTGATACAGCTTCAGGGCCTCATCGTTCTTACCCTGGCTCTCGAGAATCTCACCAGCCTGGATGAGGAAGGTGGGCGACAGAGAGTTGTTGTCGGCCTTCTCGGCAGCGTTCTTCAGGTGTGATACAGCCTTGTCGAGCTGGTTCAGGTGTGCATAGGCGTTACCCAGAGCACCCTCGGCTGCTGGAGAAATCATCTGATCGTCGGCACCATCGAAAGCCTCGAGGTACTTGGCAGCATCCTCCCACTTGTTAAGCTTAGCGTAGCAGAGACCGGCATAAAGGTTTGCCAGGTTACCAGCTGCTGTACTGCTGAACTCGTCGGCGAGCTTTACAAAGCCCTTGAAGCTGGCGCTATCGCCATTCAAAGCCTTCTGATAATCGCCTGCCATGAAGAGCTCCTGACCCTTGGCGATAGCTGTGCTAGCCTTAACCTCCTTAGGACCGCTAACGTAGGTCTTGTACAGAACCACACCAGCGATGATGATTACAATTGCTGCTACTGCAGCAATAACGGCCTTCTGGTACTTTACGAAGAAAGCCTCACTCTGATTCAGGCTCTGCTCAGCTGTCTGGGCGGCCTGCTGTTGATTTGTTGTATTTGCCATTATAATATTTATATTTAAATTTCCAAAAATCGGGTGCAAAGTTACTAAAAAAGACACACATTTTATATTTTTTTGCGGAAAATATTTATTAATCTGTGTTAATCCTTAGCATCAATGCCCAAAAAACGCTACCTTTGCACTATGATTCTAGAAAAGTTATCGGTCATCAACTACAAAAACATAGCAGAGGCCACACTGGATTTCTCGCCCAAAATCAACTGTCTGATAGGACAGAACGGGGTGGGTAAAACCAATGTGCTGGATGCGATTTACTACCTGTCGTTCTGCCATTCGGCCAATAATCCTATCGACTCGCAAGTGATACGTCATGGGGCCGAATTCTTTGTGCTGGAGGGCGCCTACGAGGGCGACCTGCACATTTACTGCGGCATGAAGCGAGGCACAAAAAAGCACTTTAAGCGCAACAAAAAGGAGTATCGCCGTCTGTCGGAACACATCGGCCTGATACCCGTGGTGGTGGTATCACCATCCGACACCCTGCTGATTGAGGGTGGCAGCGAAGAGCGACGCCGCCTGATGGATATGGTGATTGCCCAATACGACCATGGCTATATGGAGGCCATGAACCGCTATAACAAGGCCCTGCAGCAGCGTAATGCGATGCTGAAACTTGACGAGGAACCCACCCCGGATGTAATCAGCCTGTTTGAGGAACAGATGGCCTACGAGGGGGAGCGCATCTACAAGAGCAGAAAGGCATTTGTTGAGGAGCTGACGCCTATCTTCCAGCGTATTCACGAAACCATCTCGGGTAATCGCGAGCAGGTGGCACTGAACTACGTGTCGCACTGTCAGCGCGGTCCGCTGTTGGAGGTGATACAGCGAGACCGATTCAAGGACCGTGCCATAGGTTACTCACTGCATGGTGTGCACCGCGACGACCTGGAGATAACCTTAGGCGGGCACCTGATGAAACGCGAAGGCAGTCAGGGACAGAACAAGACGTTTGTGATTGCCCTGAAACTGGCACAGTTCGACTTCCTGAAGCGTACCAATTCGAAGACTACCCCACTCTTGTTGCTCGACGATATTTTTGACAAGCTGGACGCCCAGCGCGTGGAGCAGATTGTGAAGTTGGTGGCAGGCGATGATTACGGACAAATTTTTATTACCGATACCAATCGCGACCACCTGGACCTGATACTGAGCCGGCAGACGCTGGACTATAAGATTTTCCACGTAGATAACGGAGAAATAACTGAAACGCAGAAAGATGTTTAAGCGCGACGTACATAATGTAAAAGATTTGATTCTGAAGAATCTGAGAGCACAGGGACTGGAGACGCCCTTGTTGCAGAAGCGACTGATGGACTCGTGGGCCGAGGTGGTTGGCGAATTTGTGGCTAACTACACCGAGAGTATGTACATTAGAAACCAAACGCTATACGTACATCTGACCAACCCTGCCATGAGGGCTGATCTGTCGATGATGCGCAAAGAAATAGTAAACAAGCTGAATGCCCATGTGGGCACTCAGGTAATAGCCGATGTGAGGTTTAACTAATCAAACCATCCATACACACATCGTGTTCATCAACGGGAATCGCATCTACACGCTGAAAATCAAAACAAACGCCATAAAACACAGCATGGCGTGGCTTGGGGAACGAGTTAAGGAAACGATCATAATAGCCCTTACCTCGACCCAGACGGTGGTTTTCCTTATCAAAAGCCATACCAGGCACCAGCACAACACGAATGTCTTCGTACTTATCTTTTGGCAAAACAGGCCCCGTTGGCTCCATAATGTCAAAAGCCCCCTTCTGCAGGCTATCACGCCCCGTATATTGGCACAGTACCATCTCGGTATCGCTCACCACCTTTGGCAAGTAAACAGTTTTTCCTGCTGTCACCAGCTCGTCGAGCAACTGATGGGTACATACTTCGTCGGGAAGAGAGTAATAGGCCACGATATTGTCCATCAACATTAGATACTCCCTCATATGGGATACCACAATAGCAGACAGTTCACCCAACTGCTGTTGAGTGAACTGCTGTTTACGTTCGCGCATCAGGGCACGGAGTTCGTTCTTATTAAGCATGAGCTATCATTTTGCTGACCAACCTGATTTCGCGACTGTCGGCTATCTTTGCCACCTGCTTGCCCTTGGTTTTAGGCATCGGTTTTTGAGGGAACGCGCCCTCGGAATGGAACAGTCGCAGAGTCTCATCGATCACAGGATCGTTCTGATTGAGATACTCGGTCCAGGCCTGCTCGTTATGAATGTTATAGATAATTCGGCTTACGACAAAGCGCTCGAGTAACTTGTACGACTTCTGAATCATCAAATTACGACGCTTCAGGCCGTTCTTATCAGCAAAGTTTACAAACTGTTCAACGATATTCTGGCGCTTCAGATAGGTCTCCATCTCCTTCACGTTGGTAATCGCACCCAGCTTGGCACGGTTATCATCGGTATAGGTAAAGGCAAACTGCAGAATAAGACCCGACATGGCAGCCTCCTTGTAGTAAGAGGTTACACCAAGGGTATCCTCAGGAATAAAGATATCAGGAGTGATACCACCACCGCCGTACACAATACGACCATTGTTGGTGTGGTACTCGGGACCTGTATTCTTAATGCTATCCTTAGAGAAGAACTCACCATGCTGATAACGGGTCAACCAATCGTCGTCGTAGTGGTTGCCATTGTTATAAGGCTTCTGGATGCAACGACCAGATGGGGTATAATAACGGGCAATGGTGAGGCGAATCATCGAGTGATCGCTGAACTCCATAGGTTTCTGAACCAAACCCTTACCAAACGAACGGCGACCGATAATAGTACCACGATCGTTATCCTGGATGGCACCTGCCAAGATCTCAGAAGCCGAAGCAGAACTCTCGTCGACCAGCACTACCAGAGGCAAGCGCTGATAAGAACCACGACCATCGGCACGATAATCCTGACGTGGGAAAGCACGACCCTGGGTGTAAACAATCAGCTGGCCACGCGACAGGAACTCGTTGGCGATCTGCACAGCTGATTCCAAGTAACCACCGGTGTTGCCACGAAGGTCGATAACCAGATTGCTGAAACTCTGCTGCGACAGCTTGGCCAGCGCAATCAGCAATTCGGGATAGGTATTCTCGCCAAAGTTACGAATCTTGATATAGCCACACTCTTCGTCGAGCATGTAGCAAGCAGTAACGCTCTTGGTAGGAATCTCACCACGGGTAATAGTAATGTGACGGATTTTCTTCTCGCCATAGCGGATAACACCCAGTTTAACCTTGGTATCCTTAGGACCCTTGAGGCGGTGCATGGCCTCCTCGTTGGTAACCTTCTTACCTACAAAGGCCGAATCATCAACCTCAACAATCTTATCGCCAGCCAGCATACCGGCACGCTCGGCAGGACCATTACCAATCACATTCTGGACACGGATGGTGTCCTGACGGATGGTAAACTCGATACCGATACCAAAGAACGAGCCGCGCAGGTCGTCATTGGCAATCTCGCCATCGCGGGCACTGATGTAAACCGAATGGGGATCGAGCTCAGCCAGAATCTGGGGCATGGCTTTCTCAACCAGCTCGTTGATATTAACCGTATCAACATACTGATCGTTGATGATATGGAGCAGGTTGTTGAGCTTGTTACCACTCGAATTAATAATGTTCAGGCGATTGCCTGAGAAATGGTTGGCATAAAACGTTCCGATAACAATACCCACAACCACACATACGGCCATGAGCAAAGGCATGAAACGATTAGTTCTATTCTTACTCATTTTTATTTGTCTTCTAATCCAATATAGATAACCTCGATGCCAGCACGCTCAAGCAGCTCGATGCCATCGGTGAGGCGGTATTTCTCGCCATAAACCACACGCTTGATACCAGCCTGGATAATAAGCTTGGCACACTCGATGCAAGGCGAAGCAGTAATGTAGATGGTGGCGCCATCGCTGTTGTTATTGCTACGCGCCAGTTTAGTAATGGCATTGGCCTCGGCATGCAGCACGTAAGGCTTGGTTACGTTGTCGTCGTCCTCACAAACGTTCTCAAAGCCGCTGGGAGTGCCGTTGTAACCATCGCTGATAATCATCTTATCCTTTACCACCAACGCACCAACCTGACGGCGCTTGCAGTAGGAGTTCTCAGCCCAAATACGTGCCATACGCAGATAGCGTACGTCAAGTTTACTTTGCTTGTCGTTTTTTGATTCCATTTCGTTTAAGTAATGCGTCAATGGTGGGTTCGCCACCCTTGAACCGTTTATATAGTGTCATCGGATTTTCGGTACCACCTTTCGACAGGATATTCTCGCGGAAACTTCTGGCTGTCTTCTTATCGAAAATGCCATGTTTCTTGAACACGCTGAAGGCATCGGCATCGAGCACCTCGGCCCACTTATAGCTATAATAGCCTGCAGCATAGCCACCTGCCATAATGTGCGAGAACTGCACCGTCATACAGGTATCGGGCAACTGGGGCAGCACCAAGGCTTTCTCCCATGCCTTCTTCTCGAACGGAATGATATCGGCAGTAAACTCGTCCTTCTGGGTATAGTAGGCCATATCCAACAGACCAAAACTTACCTGACGCATGCAAGCATAAGCCACATTATAGTTGCGACTCTTTACAATGCGGTCGATGAGTTCATCGGGCAAAGGTTCGCCTGTCTGATAGTGGAAAGCGAAGGTGCGCAGGAACTCCTTCTCGATCGAGAAGTTCTCCATGAACTGCGAGGGCAGCTCCACAAAGTCCCACCATACGTTGGTGCCACTCAGACTCTCGAAACGGGTGTTGGCAAACATGCCATGCAACGAGTGTCCGAACTCGTGCAGGAAGGTCTCTACCTCGCTAAGTGTGAGCAGGGCAGGCTTCTCCTCGGTAGGTTTGGTAAGGTTCATAACCACACTGACGTGGGGGCGCACATTACGCATATTATCATCGCCAAAAGGTTTCTTCTGGTCGATACGTTCTTTCCATTGTCCCTGGTATTCGGTCATCCAGGCTCCACCCTGCTTACCTTTGCGAGGATGGAAATCGGCATAGAATACAGCCAGGAACGAGCCATCCTCATCAAACACCTCGTAGGCCTTTACATCGGGATGATAAACGGGGATATCCTTGTTTTCCTTAAAGGTGATGCCATACAGGCGGTTGGCCAAACCAAACACACCATCGATCACCTTCGAAAGTTCGAAGTATGGGCGCAGCATCTCGGCATCGAGATTATACTTTTGGAGCTGGAGCTTGTGCGAATAGAACGAAAAGTCCCATGGTTCGAGCTTAAAGTTGTTACCCTCCAGCTTGCGCGCCATTTTCTCGATAGCCTCTACCTCCTTGATGGCAGTGGGCTTGTAGGCTTCAATCAGGTTGTTAAGCAACTTATACACATTACGTACATTGCCAGCCATACGGTGCTTGAGCACATAATCGGCATAGGTTTTGTGACCCAGCAACTGAGCCAATTCGCGGCGCAGGTTGATGAGTCGCTTACATATCTCGAGATTGTTCTCGGTATTATCGTGGATACACTCCGTATTCTTGGCCATATACAACTGGCGGCGAAGTTCGCGCTGGGTGCTGTAGGTCATAAAGGGCGAATACGAGGGGAAGTCGAGCGTGAACACCCAACCCTCCTTTTGCTGTTCCTTGGCTGCCAAGGCTGCTGCCTCGCGAGCAGTATCGGGCAGTCCATCAAGCTGAGCCTCGTCGGTAATATGCAGTGTAAAGGCCTTGTTCTCCTTCAGCAGATTCTGCGAGAACTGCAAGCCAAGCATCGAAGCCTCTTCGGTAAGCTGGCGCAAACGCTCTTTGCCAGCGGCATCGAGCAGAGCACCACTACGCACAAAACCATCGTAGCAGTTATCAAGCAGCATCTTTTCTTCGGCAGTAAGCTTACGATGGTGCTGATGAACATATTTTACGCGCTCAAACAAGCGCTCGTTCAAACGGATATCGTTGGCATGCTTGGTAAGGATGGGACTCATCTTCTGAGCCAACGCATCCATCTCGTCGTTGGTCTCGGCCGAAAGCAAATTAAAGAATACGGTAGAAACGCGACCCAGCAGATCGTAGTAGCCCTCCTTATCCTTCTCGTCATCTACACTGATAATGGTATTGTCGAATGTAGGTTTTGCAGGATTATTGATAATACGCTCTATCTGCTCATCGTCGCGACGGATACCTTCCAACATAGCCTCTTCGAAATCTTCCATACGGATACGGTCGAATGGGGCTGTGTCGTGAGGTGTGTTATAAGGTTCAAAGAACGGGTTCGTTCTAGCTTTCTTTTCGTTCATCATTATACTAACTCTTTTCGGATTGCAAGGACGGTGCACCCCGTTCTCGCATTTTCGATGCAAAGTTACGACAAAAATCCGATACTTTACAAAACAATACATTAAAAAAGCTGAAAACGCAAAGAATAGGCGTTTCTACTTGGTATAAAGCAGGCGTTCGAGCTGTGGAATCTCTATTTTTCCACGACTCAACTCTATCAGTCCACGGTGCTGCATATCGTTCAGAATACGCGACACATTGAGGCGACTATCGTTCACCTCCTCGGCCAATCGGGTCATCAGGATATTAAACGTTTTATGACCGGCTGGATACAGGCAACGTTGGGTAAGGAATCGTACCACACGGTCCTCGAGCGACTGGGGGGCACGATACCACACCTGGCGCATCTGTTTCTGCGTCTGGGTGGCAAAATGATTAATCATATTCAGGCGGAAAACCAGGAAATCTTCGGTAAGGCGCACAACCTCCTCCTTATCGAGCGTCAGGAAGTTCACATCGGTCTGGGCTATGAAATCGCGAGTGTAGCGCTGGTTATAGCCAAACACCGCCTCCAACTGAATGATGTAAGGGGCCGAGATCTGCTCCTCCACATGATAGCCATAGTCGTCGGCAAACGAGCGCACTTTCAGACTACCATTTATCAGGAAATAAAGCTGATGACAGTTATCGCCCGATTTCATCACGGTCTTGCCGGCATTCAACTTCAAGAATCCGAAACGGGTGTGACCAGCCACAATCTCCAAATCGTCGCGACTCATGCCCTGGAACAAAGGGAACTGCAGCAGCTTATCAAAAATCTGGAGAACAGCCATACGCTTTTATTGCTGAATCTTACTCTTAAGCGAGGGCGAATACCAAACGGCATTCTTACCATCCTGATCGCTGTAAATCAGATAAGCCATCAGTTCAGGGTGCTGCGCAAGTACCTGCTTCGCCTTTTCAACACCCATCACCATAAACGAGGTGGCATAGGCATCGGCCACAGCACAGGTGTTGGCAAACACCGTAGCCGAGAGGATGCTATGCTGAACGGGAAAACCCGTCTTAGGATCAATTGTATGGGCGTATTTCTTACCGCCCTTATAGTAAAAATTCCGATAGTTACCACTGGTAGCCATCGCCTTATCGGTAATAGCCACAATGCTCTGAACCTCCTGACCTGCACCCTGCACATCGTCCTCAGGCTTTGAAATACCTACGCGCCATGGTTTTTGATCAGGATTCAAACCACTGGTCACAATCTCGCCACCAATCTCAATCATAAAGTTATTAATACCCTTACTACGCAGCAGTTTGGCCACCACATCGGTGCCATACCCCTTAGCGATAGCTGAGCAGTCGAGCATGATGCGATCATCGGTCTTACTGATCATACCTTTTTCGAGGGTAACCTTCTGATAGCCAATAATCTGCATCAGACTATCAACCTGTTGTCTCGAGGGCTCGATACCATTCTTAAAGCCAAAGCCCCAGGCATTAACCAGAGGGGCAACGGTGATATCGAAAGCGCCATCAGTCTCCTTCGAGATGCTCATCGCTAATTTGTACACATCAAGGAACATATCGTTAAGCTGCACGTTCTGATTCTGGTTTACAGCAGTGATAATCGATTGTGGATTGAATGGCGACAGCGAGGCATCTACCTTAGCCAACTCAGCGTTGATGCTATACGTCATATCCGAATCGCACTGATACACAGCGTGATAGAACGTTCCGAATACCTTATCGGCACTTTTCTGATAAGGCATATTACGCTGCTGACGGATAATCAGCACCGTACCAACAATCAGCAGTACCAGAAATGGCAACTGCCACAAAAGCTTTTTGTTCTTGGGTTGCTGCATCAGTTTCTTAGATATCAATAATCACATTGAAGGTTCCACCCAGACGGGTATCGCCAAAGATTCCAAAGCCTGGCACATACCAAGTATTACCAAAATCGCCCTCTTCCTTATGGGCAATGCGGCGCTTATAGCGCAGGCTCCAGCCCAAATGCAAGGGACCATAAATCTTGGCATCAACACCCACTACAGCCTCTATCCAATGGTAGTTGCAAGGGGCATCTAACACACCATAACCAGTAGGCCACTTCCAAGTGGGATCGGTAAAATCGGGGCACGAAATATCAACCTTATACGATGTAAAAGCATAACGCAAACCACCATACAAACGGTTATCACCGTGTTTATCCTTCAATAGATTCTTATCGATACCAATACGGAAATAAGGAGCCGATGTGCTATAGTGAATCTTTGTTACATCATCGTTGTGATTAGCACGTCCCAATCCAGCCTCGATAATCGGGAACCACTCGTCGTGCAAATTAACACGCAGGGCACCTTCGTACTGACCATTATCAGTAAAAGCCATCAGTCCCGCTCCAACCAGATCGAACGAAACAGCAAAACCACGGAACATGGGCACAGAGTCTTTCTGGAACGAGAAAAACTTCTGAGCCTGAGCTGGCACCGATGCCGAAAGCACCAGGATACTAATCGTCGCTCTTAGGATAGAGGTAGAAATGAACCGTCTTAGAATCATAGGTTACTGATGGGTTATTAATCACAATTGAGTCGATGTAGTTGTGGGTATAGCGCACATTGGTGAGCGTGTGGAAAAAAGTAGTATTACAATCCACCGATTCGAAATGGGGATAGTCGTCCTTCTTAATCCATACGGTATCGCGAACCAGCGAATCAGTATTGGCTATTTCAAACTTGAACAGCAGCACATCCTCGGGATGCGAGTAACTGATAGGCAAGTTAAACTGACTAATGCCTACACCTTTATTATATATAATAGAGTCGCGACCACTGTAAAGTACAACGTCCTCATTATCGACATTAACGGTCGAAATGGTCATTGTATCGGTAATCGTTAACTCATCGCCATCGCTGGTACGTATCTGATAAAGGGTTGCCACCGTCCTGTCGACAGGACAATCAACAGACGAGCAGGCTACCATCAGCGCTGCCAACGACAGATATACCAGACGTTTCATCATATCTTCTCCTCTATCTGATAATCATTACGTCCGCTCGACGAGCGACTAATCAGATCGCCCAGAAAGCCTGTCAGGAACAGCTGTGTTCCCATCAGCATCATGGTAAGCGCAATGTAGAAGAATGG
The DNA here is from genome assembly GCF_900107775.1 of Xylanibacter ruminicola. Lineage (GTDB taxonomy): Bacteria > Bacteroidota > Bacteroidia > Bacteroidales > Bacteroidaceae > Prevotella > Prevotella ruminicola_C. The sequence continues at coordinate 177,704 of NZ_FNRF01000005.1, read as the reverse complement.
TGAATTGGTTACCAATCTCTGGGGGATATGGTTAGCCAAGCACCACAACTTATCAGCACCAATCCAAGCTGCAGAAATAAAACCAATAAAGAACATCAGAGTGCCCAGAAATCCGAACACGTGCATAGGCTTCTTGCCAAATGTGCTCAGGAACCAGAGTGTGAGCAGGTCGAGATAACCATTCACAAAGCGGTTCAAGCCCATAAACTTCGACGAACCATACTTACGTGCCTGGTGCTGTACCACCTTCTCGCCAATCTTATTGAATCCAGCATTCTTGGCCAGATAGGGGATATAACGGTGCATCTCGCCATACACCTCGATATTCTTTACTACTGCCTTGCGATAAGCCTTCAGTCCGCAGTTAAAGTCGTGCAGATTCTTAATGCCGCTGATCTTACGGGCTGTGGCATTAAACAGCTTGGTAGGAATAGTTTTCGAAATAGGGTCGTATCGCTTCTGCTTATAGCCACTCACCAGATCGTAGCCATCTTCCTTAATCATACGATACAGCTCAGGAATCTCATCAGGCGAGTCCTGAAGGTCGGCATCCATAGTAATCACCACATCGCCCTGAGCCTGCTCAAAACCACAATACAGAGCAGGACTCTTACCGTAGTTTCGGCGGAACTTGATGCCCTTTACCACACCGGGCTGCTGCTTATTCAACTCCGAGATAATCTCCCACGAACGATCGGTAGAACCATCGTTAATGAAAATCACCTCATAGCTGAAGTTGTTTGCCTTCATCACACGCTCTATCCACGCATAAAGCTCAGGGATAGACTCATCCTCATTATAAAGAGGTATAACTACTGATATATCCATAATTTCAATTCAATGCTTCTGTTTTCGAGAACTTCAATCCTTTAATTCTTCAATCCTTTTGCGCTGCATAATCAGGCCGATGGGCACACCAAGAATGAAACCCAACGAGATATTGATGGTGAGAATATTCAGCGCATAGTCGATAGGACGCGTCATAGCCATTTCGGCCAAACTCTCGTCCACCATTTGGGTCATACCATATTGCTCCAACATGGCCTTACCCTCCTCAGTGCTCATCATCTTGGCAAACGAACTTACCAGATAGCCATTATCCATATAAGCAAAATACAGATACTGAACCACTGCCAACAGCACGGCGCCATAAAAGAACACAAAAATAGTATAAGCATAACTGCGGGCAAAGGAGATAATACCCTCCCTCCCCTCGTCGCGGAATTTGCGCAAGCGGTTGGCTACAAAGAATGGCGTCATCACAGCCATCAGCATAGCAGCCATAGCCAGAACTTGATTAGTCAAGCCAACAATGTAGCTTGCGAAGCTAGCAATCCAAAGGATAGCCAGAAAGAAACCATCCTGACGAGCGTAAGCCTTTAATTGTACATATTCTGGTGCGGTCATCTTTTAACATTTACCTCTTACAGGGTGCAAAATTAAGCATTTTCCTGCATATAACGGGGGCAATCCCTAAAAAAATAGTTAAAATCACGAAACTTTTAGCTTTCTACTTCCCTCTTTTCACTTTTTTATTGTACCTTTGCACCCGCTTTAAGCAAATAGTTCTTTAAAATTACACGGGTAAGTCCTGTACGGCCAGCTCCCTTTGAATCCCCCAGGGTGGGAACGCAGCAAGGGTATTAGGTTGTAGCGGCGCGATGCAGATCGCTTACCCACCCGCCTCTTTAGCTCAGTTGGCCAGAGCACGTGATTTGTAATCTCGGGGTCGTTGGTTCGAATCCGACAAGAGGCTCGTTTTGAATATGAGGATTGACGTTAGTCAGTCCTCTTTTCATTTTCAGAAGTATGGACGATAAGCGTTATATCCATAGCCTCATTCGTGAAGGCGAACACCAGCAGCAGGACTTCAAGTACCGTGTGTCTGACGCCTGTAAACTAGCTAAATCAGTATCGGCATTTGCCAATACCGATGGAGGACGGTTGTTGATTGGAGTACGCGATGATGGAAATCTATCAGGCGTTCGTTCCGAAGAGGAAATATTCATGATGCACCAAGCTGCTTACAGATATTGCAAGCCCGAAGCAAGCATTAAGTTCGACACATATCATATTGAAGGACGTACAATCGTAATTGCTACCGTTCCGCCATCTACCCGCAAACCAATTTGTGCCATCGATTCAGAAGGTAAAGCACGAGCATATATCCGCATCAACGACGAGAACATTGTAGCCTCTCCTGTTCACCTGATCCTATGGCGCGAATCACAGAAAACCAAAGGCGCCATCATGACCTACGACGGTACGATCCGCCAACTCCTCGATGCCATGCCCACAAAGCAAACACTTAACCAGATTGTACGCCAATCACGCCTACCACGCCACAAGGTTATCACACTCCTGGCCCGACTTATACGTTTCGGAACAGTCAGTTGGCAATACACAAACCAGCAGTTTCTATTCAGTATTATATAAAGATTTTCTTAAATCAACACCACTTTCTTAGTTAATTTGTTTATCTTTGCAACGTGAAACAATTAATATTAAGCATTATGGATTTATTACATATTATTGCAGTAGTAGCCCTCATCATCATTGGTGCAGCTATTTATATCAATAAGCGTAATGGCTAAGGAATTCTTAGCCATTACGTTTAAGAAACTACATATCAAGGATTTACGGGCTGCCCAAGCATCTGCTTGATATGAGTATCAAGAATATGGAAGGCAGGATCTACCATACCACCATGTCCATGACCATCTATCTCATATAAATAGGTTTGCTTGTGGCCAACCAATTTCATCATACGAGCCAGATACTGATTCTCATCATATCTACCATATAGTTCCAATTCACGATCACCACAAATCAACACCAATGGCGGACAATCATTACGAACCCAGTAAAGCGGCGCATATTGGTCGATAGTTGGCTGCAAAGGCTGGATGCCCTGCATCTTGCGCACATTATAATGGGTAATAGCCTGACCACTAAAAGGAATATACTGCCAAACACTATCAGCATCTACCTGATAGTTTTTTAGCCATGTCTTATTCAAACAAAGCATCATGGCGAGATAACCGCCAGCAGAATGACCTGTTACAACTATTTTTCGCGCATCGCCACCATACTCCTTAGCATGTCGAAAAACCCAGGCTACAGCTTCGGCAGCATCATCAATCGTTTTATCAACAGTAACTTTAGGCAATAAACGATAGTTGGCACCAATCACCACATACCCTTTATCCTTTAATCGCTGTGGAATCTCTTTCTGGCCAGCCTCTAATCCTCCACCATGAAACCATACTATTACAGGACAATCTTTCTTGCCTCCTGGGTAATACACATCCAGTTTTAAACGCTCTTTAGCATAAGCATCAGTTTTTGAAGTATAACTGATGTTTGAAACAGTTTTGTAATTCTGTGCACTGATGGCGACAACCATCAAAAGCAATACGGCTAATACATTTAATCTCTTCATAGTTCGTTAGTTTTTGAAAATAAAAAAGCCCTAGAGAAGTGTATCTCCAGGGCTATCGTTAAAATAAAGACGGCGGCTTCCTACTCTCCCGCATTGCATTGCAGTACCATCGGCGCAGGTGGGCTTAACTTCTCTGTTCGGAATGGGAAGAGGTGGGACCCCACTGCAATAACCACCTAATATAGGTTATTGACATTGTCGACACAAGAAACTTTGTTAGAGGTTGCTTTTGGAAACAACTACATCTGATAATATCAGCATGAAGCGAAAGAGTTCGGGCAATTAGTAGTGCTCGGCTTTGACGTCACCGTCTTTACACCTGCACCCTATCAACGTCATCGTCTATGACGACCCTCAATGGAGTCCTCATCTTGCGGCTGGCTTCGCACTTAGATGCTTTCAGCGCTTATC
>NZ_FNRF01000005.1:0-171906 GCF_900107775.1 Xylanibacter ruminicola | reverse complement strand
AATCCGACAAGAGGCTCAAAGAGAATCGGAGGATAGGCGAAAGTCAATTATCCTCGGACTCAAAATGAAAGAAGGAAATAGGGAGTTGGTCCTCCTTCGCTCTCCAGAGCGTAAATGACATGGGTGTTTTCCAGAGTGGCCAAATGGGGCAGACTGTAAATCTGCTGTCTTTCGACTTCGGTGGTTCGAATCCATCAGCACCCACTTCAAGAGATGTTTGCGGAAATAGCTCAGTTGATAGAGCACTAGCCTTCCAAGCTGGGGGTCGCGGGTTTGAGCCCCGTTTTCCGCTCAAAGAACATGCTGTAATAGCTCAGTGGTAGAGCACTTCCTTGGTAAGGAAGAGGTCCTGAGTTCAACTCTCAGTTACAGCTCTCTTGCGATTAGAAGGAGGAAACTGAAAATTCGTAATAATTAACAAAATTAATAACAAGTAAAATGGCAAAAGAGAATTTTGTGCGCACCAAACCGCACGTAAACATCGGTACTATCGGTCACGTTGACCACGGTAAGACAACTCTGACAGCTGCTATCACAACTGTGCTGGCAAAGGCTGGTCTCTCTGAGGTTAAGTCATTCGATCAGATTGACAACGCTCCCGAGGAGAAGGAGCGTGGTATCACTATTAACACCGCTCACGTTGAGTACGAGACTGCTACTCGTCACTACGCTCACGTTGACTGCCCAGGACACGCTGACTATGTAAAGAACATGGTAACTGGTGCTGCTCAGATGGACGGTGCTATTCTTGTTGTAGCTGCTACTGACGGTCCTATGCCTCAGACTCGTGAGCACGTTCTGCTCGCTCGTCAGGTAAACGTTCCCCGTCTGGTTGTATTCCTGAACAAGTGCGATATGGTTGAGGATGAGGAGATGCTGGAGCTCGTTGAGATGGAGGTTCAGGAGATTCTCGCTCAGTACGAGTTCGAGGAGGATACTCCTATCATTCGTGGTTCTGCCCTTGGTGCACTGAACGGTGTTGCTAAGTGGGAGGAGAAGGTAATGGAGCTCATGAACACTTGTGATACATGGATCCAGGAGCCTCCTCGTGCAACTGACAAGCCATTCTTGATGCCTGTAGAGGACGTATTCTCAATCACAGGTCGTGGTACAGTTGCTACTGGTCGTATCGAGACTGGTGTTATCCACGTAGGTGATGAGGTTGAGCTGCTCGGTCTTGGTGAGGACAAGAAGTCAGTTGTAACTGGCGTTGAGATGTTCCGTAAGATTCTTGACGAGGGTCAGGCTGGTGATAACGTAGGTCTGCTGCTCCGCGGTATCGATAAGAACGAGATCAAGCGTGGTATGGTACTCTGCCACCCAGGTCAGATCAAGCCATTCAAGAAGTTCAAGGCTTCTATCTACGTTCTGAAGAAGGAAGAGGGTGGTCGTCACACTCCATTCGGAAACAAGTATCGTCCTCAGTTCTATCTCCGCACAATGGACTGCACAGGTGAGATTTCACTGCCCGCAGGTGTTGAGATGGTAATGCCTGGTGATAACGTAGAGATCACTGTTGAGCTTATCTACGCTGTAGCTCTGAACCCAGGTCTGCGCTTCGCTATCCGTGAGGGTGGTCGCACAGTAGGTTCTGGTCAGATCACAGAGGTTTACGAGGACTAATCCTCAGTAAGCTCTAGATAATCTAGAATTTTCTAGTAAACACTAGATAATCCAAGCCCCCGTTTTTAATGGGCGGGGGCTTACTTACGGGAATAGCTCAGTTGGTAGAGCATCGGTCTCCAAAACCGAGGGTCGTGGGTTCGAGTCCTCCTTCCCGTGCTAAATAAGAAATAATATGTTTAAGAAGTTTATCGATTATTGCAAAGCTTGTTACGACGAGTTGGCACATAAGACAACTTGGCCTTCTCGCAAAGAGTTGACTCATAGTGCAGTAGTGGTGCTTTCAGCATCGCTAATTATTGCATTGGTAGTATGGGCCATGGACTTTGTGTTCAAGTCGGTAATGAGTATGGTTTATCCCGGTTAATAAACGTTGTTTGAGAGATGGCTCAGTCAGGAATGAAATGGTACGTACTTCGCGCTGTTAGCGGTAAAGAGGCCAAGGTAAAGGAATACCTTGAGGCCTTGATGAAGCGTGACTCTTTCCTCCAAGCAAACGTTGGTCAGGTGTTACTGCCTACCGAGAAATATGCTCAGCTGCGTAATGGTAAGCGTGTGGTTAAGGAGAAGCTGTTCTTGCCAGGTTATGTGTTGGTAGAGGCCAACCTCCAGGGTGAGATGGCTCACACACTGCGCTTTATGCCTAATGTGTTAGGCTTCTTGGGTGGTTTGGATAATCCAACCCCTGTAAAGCAGAGTGATATTAACAGAATCCTTGGTACTGCCGAGGAGACGGAGATAAAGAGTGAAGAGATTGGTGTACCTTATGCTGTGGATGAAGCAGTTAAGGTAACAGATGGACCTTTCAGCGGATTCAGCGGAATTATCGAAGAGGTGAATGCCGAGAAACACAAGCTGAAAGTTATGGTTAAGATTTTCGGTCGCAAGACTCCTCTGGAGCTTGGATATAATCAGGTAGAAAAGGAATAGGGTGAATGTTACGGTTCGCCTGTTCTCTATATCGGTAGAGGGAGGCTTCCACTCCTGATGCTTATATAACAAAATTCAATTAATAACAAACAGAAATGGCTAAAGAAGTTGCTGGATTAATCAAATTACAGATTAAAGGTGGCGCTGCGAATCCCTCACCTCCAGTAGGACCTGCACTGGGTTCTAAGGGAATTAACATTATGGGATTCTGCAAAGAGTTCAACGCCAGAACCCAGGATAAGGCAGGAAAGATTATTCCTGTTGTTATCACCTACTACACTGACAAGTCATTCTCTTTCGAGCTGAAGACTCCTCCCGCAGCTGTACAGCTGAAGGAAGCTGCTAAGCTGAAGAGCGGTAGTGCTGAGCCAAACCGTAAGAAGGTAGCCAAGGTTACTTGGGATCAGGTTCGCGTTATCGCCGAGGATAAGCTGAAGGACTTGAACTGCTTTACCGTAGAGTCGGCTATGAAGCTGATCGCTGGTACAGCGCGTAGTATGGGTATCACTGTAGAAGGGGAGTTCCCTGGTAAATAATTAATAACTTCAATTAGAGACAATGAGTAAACTGACAAAAAATCAAAAGTTGGTCGCTGATAAGGTTGAAGCAGGGAAAGCATACTCTTTGAAGGAAGCCGCCGCACTGGTGAAGGAAATTACCACCACTAAGTTCGACGCTTCAGTTGATATCGATGTACGCTTGGGCGTTGATCCACGTAAGGCTAACCAGATGGTTCGTGGCGTTGTATCGCTGCCAAACGGAACTGGTAAGGTTACACGTGTGCTCGCTCTCTGTACTCCTGATCAGGAGGCTGCTGCTAAGGAAGCAGGTGCCGACTACGTTGGTCTTGACGAGTATATCGAGAAGATCAAGGGTGGTTGGACAGACGTTGATGTAATCATCACAATGCCTTCTTGCATGGGTAAGCTCGGTCCTTTGGGCCGTGTGCTCGGTCCCCGCGGACTGATGCCAAACCCCAAGAGTGGTACTGTTACTATGGATGTTGCTAAGGCAGTTAAGGAAGTTAAGCAGGGTAAGATTGACTTTAAGGTTGATAAGGCAGGTATTGTGCATACATCAATCGGTAAGATCAACTTCAGCGCAGATCAGATCTTTGAGAATGCTAAGGAGTTCATCTCTACCATTATCAAGCTGAAGCCCGCCGCTGCTAAGGGTACATACATTAAGAGTATCTTCCTCTCAAGCACTATGAGCATGGGTATCAAGGTAGATCCTAAATCAGTTGAATAACTCGTTAAAAGATTAGACAAATGAAAAAGGAAGTAAAAGATACTATCATCGTAGAACTTGGAGAGAAGCTGAAGGCATATCCTCATTTCTATCTTGTTGACCTTGCCGGTCTCGATGCCGCTAAGACAAGCGAGCTCCGTGAGAAGTGCTTCAAGAATGAGATTAAGTTGCTGATGGTGAAGAACACTCTTCTCCAGAAGGCATTTGAGGCTTCAGAAATTGATTTCACTCCACTTTATGAGTGCTTGAAGGGTAACACAGCTGTTATGTTCGCACAGACAGCTAACGTTCCTGCTAAGCTGATCAAGGAGTACAAGAAGGAAGGTATCCCCGCCCTGAAGGGTGCATATGCTGAGGAGAGCTTCTTCGTAGGTGCTGACAAGCTTGATGAGCTCGTAGCAATCAAGAGCAAGAACGAACTGATCGCCGAGGTTGTAGCTCTGCTGCAGTCTCCAATCAAGAATGTTGTTTCTGGCTTGAACGCTGGTGGCAAGGTTCACGGTCTGCTTGACGCTATCGCTGAGCGTAACAAATAAGCGAAATAAGTAACATTCAAATTAAAAACAATTAAAATTTTAAATAAAATGGCAGATATTAAAGCTATTGCAGAAGAGTTGGTAAACCTTACTGTAAAAGAAGTTAATGAGTTGGCAACTGTCCTGAAGGACGAGTATGGAATTGAGCCCGCCGCTGCAGCTGTTGCTGTTGCCGCTGGTCCTGCTGCAGCTGGTGCTGCTGATGCAGCTGAGGAGAAGACTTCATTCGACGTAGTTCTGAAGTCAGCCGGTGCTGCTAAGCTGCAGGTTGTAAAGGCCGTTAAGGAGGCTTGTGGTCTTGGTCTGAAAGAGGCTAAGGATCTCGTAGACGGTGCTCCTGCTACCGTTAAGGAGGGTCTGAGCAAGGAAGAGGCTGAGAACCTGAAGAAGACCATCGAGGCCGCTGGTGCCGAGGTTGAGCTGAAGTAATCAGTTACATACAAATAGCAATCGGTTAGGGACTCCCCAGTCGGGGGTTCCTAGCCTTTTTATTTAAATTATAATTTATGGCTTCAAAAATAATAGATAACAGAGTAAACTTTGGCAGCGTCAAAAATCCGATGCCATTCCCGGATTTCCTTGATGTGCAATTAAAGTCGTTCAAAGACTTCCTGCAGTTGGATACTCCGCCTGAGGAACGCAAGAATGACGGCTTGTATAAGGTGTTCGCTGAGAACTTCCCTATCACCGACACACGTAATAATTTCGTTCTTGAGTTCTTGGATTACTATATCGACCCACCTCGTTACAGCATCGATGAGTGCTTGGAGCGTGGTTTGACTTATAGCGTGCCCCTGAAGGCTAAGCTGAAACTGTATTGTACTGATCCGGATCATGAGGATTTCGGAACTGTGATTCAGGATGTATTCCTGGGTCCTATCCCTTACATGACCGCCAATGGTACATTCGTTATCAATGGAGCCGAGCGCGTAGTCGTTTCACAGTTGCACCGTTCACCTGGCGTATTCTTCGGCCAGAGCGTACACGCTAACGGTACCCTGCTGTATTCGGCTCGTGTTATCCCATTCAAGGGTTCATGGATCGAGTTTGCTACCGACATTAACAATGTCATGTACGCATACATCGACCGTAAGAAGAAGTTGCCCGTAACAACTCTGCTGCGTGCTATCGGTTTCGAGGCCGATAAGGACATCCTGCAGATCTTCAACCTGGCCGAGGAGGTTAAGGTTAACAAGAAGAGCCTGAAGGCTGTGGTTGGCTGCAAGCTTGCTGCCCGCGTACTGAAGAGCTGGAACGAGGACTTCGTTGATGAGGATACTGGTGAGGTTGTATCAATCGAGCGTAACCAGATGATTATGGAGCGTGAGACTGAGATTACCGAGGAGAACATGATGGATATCCTTGAGAGTGGCGCACAGACTATCCTGGTGCACAAGGACGCATCTGTTGCTTCGGATTACAGCATCATCTTCAACACACTGGCCAAAGACCCATCTAACTCTGAGAAGGAAGCTGTGCTCTACATCTATCGTCAGTTGCGTAATGCCGATCCTGCCGATGATGCCAGCGCACGTGAGGTTATCCAGAACCTGTTCTTCTCTGACAAGCGTTACGATCTGGGTGATGTTGGTCGTTACCGTATCAACAAGAAGCTTGGTTTGAACACCGATATGGATGTTCGCGTTCTGACCAAGGAAGATATTATCGAGATTATCAAGTATCTGATTCAGTTGGTTAACTCTAAGGCTACTGTCGACGATATCGACCACCTGTCGAACCGTCGCGTACGTACCGTAGGCGAGCAGCTGGCTAATCAGTTCTCTATAGGTCTGGCTCGTATGAGCCGTACCATCCGTGAGCGCATGAACGTTCGCGATAACGAGGTGTTCACACCAACCGATCTGATCAACGCCAAGACTATCTCTAGCGTTATCAACTCGTTCTTCGGTACCAACCCTCTGTCGCAGTTCATGGACCAGACCAACCCTCTGGCCGAGGTTACTCACAAGCGTCGTCTCTCAGCCCTGGGTCCTGGTGGTCTGAGCCGTGAGCGTGCCGGATTCGAGGTTCGTGACGTACACTATACACACTATGGTCGTCTGTGTCCTATCGAGAGCCCTGAGGGACCAAACATCGGTCTGATCTCATCTCTCTGTGTATATGCTAAGATCAACGAGCTCGGATTCATCCAGACTCCTTACCGTAAGGTAGAGAATGGTGTTGCCGACCTGAGCGACAATGGTATCGTTTACCTCACCGCTGAGGAGGAGGCTGAGCACATCATCGGTCAGGGTAACGCACCTCTGAACGACGATGGTACATTTATCCGCTCGGTTGTTAAGTGTCGTCAGGATGCCGACTTCCCTGTAGTTCCACCTACAGACGTTGACCTGATGGATGTATCACCACAGCAGATTGCCTCTATCGCTGCATCTCTGATTCCATTCCTGGAGCACGACGATGCTCACCGTGCGCTGATGGGATCTAACATGATGCGCCAGGCCGTACCTCTGTTGCACAACGAGGCACCTATCGTAGGTACCGGTATCGAGAAGCAGGTATGTGAGGATTCACGTACCATGGTTACTGCCGAGGGTGATGGTGTTATCGAGTACGTTGATGCTACAACCATCCGTATTCTGTACGATCGCACCGAGGACGAGGAGTTCGTAAGCTTCGAGCCCGCCCTGAAGGAGTACCGTATCGCTAAGTTCCGTCGTACCAACCAGAATATGACCATCGACCTGCGTCCTATCTGTGAGAAGGGACAGCGCGTAAAGGCCGGTGATATCCTGACTGAGGGTTACGCTACCGAGGACGGTGAGCTGGCTCTGGGCCGCAACCTGCTGGTAGCCTACATGCCTTGGAAGGGATACAACTATGAGGATGCTATCGTGCTTAACGAGCGCATTGTTCGCGACGACGTACTTACCTCTGTACACGTTGATGAGTACTCACTCGATGTACGTGAGACCAAGCGTGGTGTTGAGGAGTTCACAGCTGATATTCCTAACGTAAGCGAGGAAGCTACCAAGGATCTGGACGACAATGGTGTTATCCGTGTTGGTGCCCGTGTTGAGCCAGGCGATATCATGATTGGTAAGATTTCACCTAAGGGTGAGAGCGATCCTTCGCCTGAGGAGAAGCTGCTCCGTGCCATCTTCGGTGATAAGGCTGGTGATGTGAAGGATTCTTCACTCAAGGCTAACCCATCACTGAGTGGTGTCGTTATTGATAAGAAGATGTTCCAGCGTGCCATCAAGGACCGTAAGTCTAAGCAGCAGGATAAGCTCGTGCTTGCTAAGATCGACGAGGAGTACGAGGCAAAGGTTGAAGACCTGAAGGATATCCTGATCGACAAGCTCATGGAGCTCACTAAGGGTAAGACCTCACAGGGTGTTAAGGACTACACCGGTGCCGAGATCATCACCAAGGGTAGCAAGTTCACTGCTACAGCCCTGCGCAACCTTGAGTATGGCGACGTACAGATTAGCAACTGGACAACAGATGAGCATAAGAACGAGCTGATTGCCAAGCTGATTATCAACTTCATGAAGAAGTATAAGCTGCTTGATGCTGAGATGAAGCGTAAGAAGTTCGCTATTACCATCGGTGATGAGCTGCCAAACGGCATCCTGCAGATGGCTAAGGTTTACATTGCCAAGAAGCGTAAGATCGGCGTAGGTGATAAGCTGGCCGGACGTCACGGTAATAAGGGTATCGTATCTAAGATCGTACGTCAGGAGGATATGCCATTCCTCGAGGATGGTCGTCCAGTCGACCTGGTACTGAACCCTCTGGGTGTGCCTTCTCGAATGAACCTTGGTCAGATTTTCGAGGCTATCCTCGGTGCTGCCGGTAAGAAGCTCGGTGTTAAGTTCGCTACTCCTATCTTCGACGGTGCTAAGCTCGAAGACCTTGCTGAGTGGACTGACAAGGCAGGTCTGCCACGCCTGTGCTCTACCCACCTGTATGATGGTGAGACCGGTGAGCGTTTCGACCAGCCTGCTACAGTAGGTATCACCTACTTCCTTAAGCTCGGTCATATGGTTGAGGATAAGATGCACGCCCGTTCAATCGGTCCGTACAGCTTGATTACTCAGCAGCCTCTTGGTGGTAAGGCCCAGTTCGGTGGTCAGCGATTCGGAGAGATGGAGGTTTGGGCCCTCGAGGCCTTCGGCGCCAGCCATGTTCTTCAGGAGATCCTGACAATCAAGTCGGATGATACCGTAGGTCGCTCTAAGGCTTACGAGGCTATCGTTAAGGGCGAGCCAATGCCTACACCAGGTATCCCCGAGTCTCTCAATGTGCTGCTGCACGAGTTGCGTGGTCTTGGTTTGAGTATTACCCTCGACTAAGTGAGTTAAGTATTAAGAGTTAAGAATTAAGAGAAAGATAATATATATGGCTTTCAAGAAGGATTCAAAAATAAAGAATAATTTTACGAAGATTACCATCGGACTTGCTTCTCCTGAAGAGATTCTGGAGAGCAGCTTCGGTGAGGTTACCAAGCCAGAGACCATCAACTATCGTACCTATAAGCCTGAGCGCGATGGTTTGTTCTGCGAGCGCATCTTCGGTCCTACCAAGGATTACGAGTGTGCCTGCGGTAAGTACAAGCGCATCCGTTATAAGGGTATTGTCTGCGACCGTTGTGGTGTAGAGGTAACAGAGAAGAAGGTTCGTCGTGAGCGTTCTGGTCACATCGAGCTCGTTGTGCCCGTAGCACACATCTGGTACTTCCGTAGTCTTCCTAATAAGATAGGTTACCTGCTGGGTCTGCCCACCAAGAAGCTCGATGCAGTTATCTACTACGAGCGCTACGTGGTTATCCAGCCAGGTGTAATGGCAGGCCGTAAGGATGCCGAGGGTAACGATGCCCTGGGTTCTAACAAGTTCGACCTGCTCTCAGAGGATGAGTACTCAGAGATTGTAGAGAATCAGCTTTCACCCGATAACGAGTATCTCGACGATAGCGATCCTAACAAGTTCATCGCAAAGATGGGTGCCGAGGCTATCTACGACCTCCTGACACGTATCGACCTCGACTCACTGTCGTACGAACTGCGCGACCGTGCTAACAGCGACTCTTCAGTTCAGCGTAAGAACGAGGCTCTGAAGCGTCTGCAGGTAGTAGAGGCTTTCCGTACATCAGTTGAGAAGGGCATCAATCGCCCCGAGTGGATGATCATGAAGATTATCCCTGTTACTCCTCCTGAGCTTCGTCCTCTGGTACCACTGGATGGTGGACGTTTCGCTACATCTGACTTGAACGACCTCTATCGTCGTGTCATCATCCGTAACAACCGTCTGAAGCGTCTGATGGAGATTAAGGCTCCTGAGGTGATTCTCCGAAACGAGAAGCGTATGCTGCAGGAGGCTGTGGATTCACTCTTCGACAACAGCCGTAAGTCGTCTGCTGTTAAGAGCGATAGCAACCGTCCTCTGAAGTCACTCTCTGACTCACTGAAAGGTAAGCAGGGACGTTTCCGTCAGAACTTGCTGGGTAAGCGTGTTGACTATTCAGCCCGTTCGGTTATCGTTGTAGGTCCTGAGCTGAAGATGGGTGAGTGCGGTCTGCCAAAGCTGATGGCTGCCGAGCTGTATAAGCCATTCATCATCCGTAAACTCATCGAGCGCGGTATCGTGAAGACTGTTAAGAGCGCTAAGAAGATTGTTGACCGTCGTGAGCCAGTTATCTGGGATATCCTTGAGAACGTGATGAAGGGTCACCCTGTACTCCTGAACCGTGCACCAACACTGCACCGTCTGGGTATCCAGGCCTTCCAGCCAAAGATGATCGAGGGTAAGGCTATCCAGCTGCACCCACTGGCATGTACTGCGTTCAACGCCGACTTCGACGGTGACCAGATGGCTGTACACCTCCCATTGAGTAACGAGGCTATCCTCGAGGCTCAGCTGCTCATGCTGCAGAGCCATAACATTCTGAACCCTGCCAACGGTGCACCTATCACCGTGCCTTCACAGGATATGGTACTTGGTTTGTACTACATTACCAAGATCCGTCCAGGTGCTAAGGGTGAGGGACTTACCTTCTATGGTCCTGAAGAGGCTATCATCGCACACAACGAGGGTAAGTGCGAACTGCACGCCCAGGTTAAGGTTATCGTTGATGATATCGTCGACGGTCAGCCTGTTCGCCACATGGTAGAGACTTCAGTAGGTCGTGTAATCGTAAACGGCATCATTCCAAAGGAGGTTGGTTACGTTAATAAGATTATTTCTAAGAAGAGTCTGCGCGACATTATCGGTGCTGTAATTAAGAATGTAGGTTTCGCCGAGGCTTGTGAGTTCCTTGATGGAATCAAGAACCTGGGTTACCGCATGGCTTACGTGGCCGGTCTGTCGTTCAACCTCGATGATATCATTATTCCTAAGGAGAAGGCTGAGCTGATTGCCAAGGGTAATGAGGAGGTACAGCAGATTACCGACAACTATAACATGGGATTCATCACCGACAACGAGCGTTATAATCAGGTTATTGATACCTGGACCCACGTCAACAACGATATCGGTAACATCCTGCTGAAGCAGATGACCGAGGCCGACCAGGGATTCAACGCTGTATTCATGATGCTTGACTCAGGTGCCCGTGGTAGTAAGGACCAGATTAAGCAGCTTTCAGGTATCCGTGGTCTGATGGCTAAGCCTCAGAAGGCCGGTGCCGAGGGTCACCAGATTATTGAAAACCCAATCCTTTCTAACTTTAAGGAGGGTATGTCGGTGCTCGAGTACTTTATCTCTACTCACGGTGCTCGTAAGGGTCTGGCTGATACCGCTATGAAAACAGCCGACGCTGGTTACCTGACACGTCGATTGGTTGACGTATCGCACGATGTGATCATTACCGAGGAGGACTGCGGTACCCTGCGTGGTTTGCAGTGCACAGCCCTGAAGAGCGGCGACGAGATTATCTCAAGCCTGTCAGAGCGTATCTTAGGTCGTGTATCTGTTCACGATGTGATCAATCCTAAGACCGGTGAGGTGATTGTAGCCGCTGGTGAGGAGATCACCGAGTCAGTAGCCGAGGCTATCGAGGCATCTGATATCGAGATGGTCGAGATCCGTTCAGTGCTCACTTGTGAGTCGAAGAAGGGTGTCTGCATGAAGTGTTACGGACGTAACCTCGCTACCCGTCGTATGGTACAGAAGGGTGAGGCTGTTGGTGTGATTGCCGCTCAGGCTATCGGTGAGCCAGGTACACAGCTTACTCTGCGTACGTTCCACGCCGGTGGTGTGGCTGCCAACGCCGCAGCAAATGCAAGCATCGTATCTAAATATGATCGCGCTATGATCGAGTTTGAAGAGGTTCGTACCGTTCCATTCGATGAGGATGGCCGCGAGTGTCAGATGGTTGTAAGCCGTTTGGGTGAGATGCGTTTCGTTGATCCTAACACCAAGATCGTTCTCTCTACCGTTAACGTACCTTACGGTTCGTCACTCTACTTTGGTCACGGCGACGAGGTTGCCAAGGGCGACAAGATTGCTCAGTGGGACCCATTCAACGCCGTTATCGTTACCGAGTACGCTGGTACCCTGAAGTTCAACGATGTGATCGAGGGTGTTACCTTCCGTGCCGAGACCGACGAAACCACTGGTCTGACTGAAAAGATTGTTACCGAGTCGCGCGACCGTACTAAGGTTCCTACCTGTGATGTAATCGGTGCCGATGGCGAGGTAATCGGAACATATAGCTTCCCTGTAGGTGGACACGTTGTTGTTGAGGATGGCCAGACAGTTGCAACTGGTGAAACCCTCGTTAAGATTCCACGTGCTGCTGCCAAGGGTGGTGATATCACCGGAGGTCTGCCCCGTGTAACCGAGCTGTTCGAGGCTCGTAACCCATCTAACCCTGCTGTTGTATCCGAGATCGATGGTGAGGTAACCATGGGTAAGGTAAAGCGTGGTAACCGTGAGATTATCGTAACCTCTAAGACTGGTGAGCAGCGTCGTTATCTCGTATCGCTGTCGAAGCAGATCCTGGTACAGGAGCACGATGCCGTACGTGCTGGTACACCACTCTCTGATGGTGTTATCACTCCAGGCGACATCCTGGCCATTAAGGGTCCCACCGCTGTACAGGAGTACATCGTGAACGAGGTTCAGGACGTATACCGTCTGCAGGGTGTAAAGATTAACGATAAGCACTTCGAGATCATCGTTCGTCAGATGATGCGTAAGGTACAGATCAACGAACCTGGTGATACCTCGTTCCTCGAGCAGGAGATTGTCGACAAGCTCGACTTCGCTGAGGAGAACGATCGTATCTGGGGTAAGAAGGTTGTTACCGATGCCGGTGACTCCGAGAACCTGCAGAAGGGTCAGATTGTTACCGCCCGCAAGCTGCGCGACGAGAACTCTATGCTGAAGCGTCGTGACCTCCGTCTGGTACAGGTTCGTGATGCAGTGCCCGCTACATCTACTCAGATTCTGCAGGGTATCACACGTGCCGCTCTTCAGACCAAGTCGTTCATGTCGGCTGCATCGTTCCAGGAGACAACCAAGGTACTTAACGAGGCTGCTATCCGTGGTAAGGTAGATCACCTGGTAGGTATGAAGGAGAACGTTATCTGCGGACACCTGATTCCTGCTGGTACCGGTCTGCGTGAGTTCGAGAAGATTATCGTTGGTTCAAAGGAGGAGTATGAGCGCATTCAGGCTAACCGCAAGAACGTTCTCGACTTCGCTGATGAGACTATTCTCGAGGAGAAATAAGGCTATCTTTGATTAGCAAAATATGTTATGAGTGCTGCACGTATGTGCGGCACTCTTTTTTATTCATTTTGGGTATAATCTACTATTAATTAATTCAAAAAACGTTATTTCTTGTTAAATCGAAGGTTTAAACTTGCATTTTCTCCATATAAGTTAGGTGGAATCGGAAAATAGTTGTACCTTTGCAGCCCGAAACGCCCCTATTAAGCGAGATAGGGTGTGTAAAGCGCTGATTATAAATAAAATAACATATATATAAATTAAAAATTAAAGTATTATGCCTACAATTTCACAATTGGTAAGAAAAGGCAGAAAGGTAATTGTTGACAAGTCAAAGTCACCTGCTTTGGACAACTGTCCTCAGCGTCGTGGTGTCTGCGTACGTGTTTACACAACAACACCTAAGAAGCCTAATTCGGCTATGCGTAAGGTAGCCCGTGTTCGTCTGACAAATCAGAAGGAAGTTAACTCTTACATCCCTGGAGAGGGACACAACCTGCAGGAGCACTCAATCGTGCTTGTTCGCGGTGGTCGTGTAAAGGACCTGCCAGGTGTACGTTACCACATCGTTCGCGGTACTCTTGATACTGCTGGTGTAGCTAACCGTACACAGCGCCGTTCTAAGTATGGTGCTAAGCGTCCAAAGGCTAAGAAGTAAAATGACCGGAGATGGTCAGTCAGGCCAAAAAGAAACAAAAAATTTAATCCGTTTTGCTGGAGATAATGTTATAAAGGTTGAGTAAATGTCCGAGCGAAGTGACGTTGAAGAACAAGTAAGAACAGCCCTCAAGCAGAATTTTAATTCAAAAACAAAATGAGAAAAGCAAAACCAAAGAAGCGTGTGATCCTGCCAGATCCCGTATTCAACGATCAGAAGGTGTCTAAGTTTGTAAACCACCTGATGTTTGATGGTAAGAAGACCAAGTCTTATGAGATCTTCTACAATGCACTGGAGACAGTGAAGAGCAAAATGAACAACGAGGAGAAGTCTGCCCTGGAGATCTGGAAGCAGGCTCTCGACAACATTACCCCACAGGTTGAGGTAAAGAGTCGCCGTATCGGTGGTGCTACTTTCCAGGTACCTACTGAGATCCGTCCCGACCGTAAGGAGAGTATCTCAATGAAGAACATGATTCAGTTCGCTCGTAAGCGTTCTGGTAAGTCAATGGCCGATAAGCTGGCTGCTGAGATCATGGACGCCTTCAACAATCAGGGTGGTGCCTTCAAGCGTAAGGAGGATATGCATCGCATGGCCGAGGCTAACCGCGCATTTGCTCACTTCCGTTTCTAATAAATAAGGTAAGAAGTTAAAAGGATACAAAACAATGGCAAACCGCGATTTACATTTAACAAGAAATATCGGTATTATGGCTCACATCGATGCCGGTAAGACAACCACTTCTGAGCGTATCCTGTTCTACACAGGTAAGACTCATAAGATTGGTGAGGTACACGATGGAGCTGCTACCATGGACTGGATGGCTCAGGAGCAGGAGCGTGGTATTACTATCACATCTGCTGCTACTACCTGTAACTGGACATGGAATGGTAAGAACTTCAAGATCAACTTGATCGATACTCCGGGACACGTTGACTTTACCGCTGAGGTAGAGCGTTCACTCCGTGTATTGGATGGTGCTGTTGCTACTTACTCTGCTGCCGACGGTGTTCAGCCTCAGTCAGAGACTGTATGGCGCCAGGCCGACAAGTACAACGTACCTCGTATCGGTTACGTTAATAAGATGGACCGTTCAGGTGCTGACTTCTTCGAGACTGTTCAGCAGATGAAGGACATCCTGGGTGCTAACCCTGTTGTTATCCAGGTGCCCATCGGTGCTGAGGAGAACTTCAAGGGTCTGGTTGACCTGATCAAGATGAAGGCTATCCTGTGGCACGATGAGACCATGGGTGCTGAGTACGATGTTGAGGATATCCCCGCCGACCTGGAGGCTGAGTGCGACGAGTGGCGTAACAAGCTGCTTGAGGCTGCTGCTGAGTACGACGAGGCTCTGATGGAGAAGTACTTCGACGATCCTAACTCAATCACTGAGGACGAGATCATCGCTGCTATCCGTAAGGGTACTATCTCAATGCAGTGTACTCCTATGCTGCTCGGTTCTTCTTATAAGAACAAGGGTGTGCAGCCTCTGCTCGACTACGTATGTGCATTCCTGCCCGCACCTGTTGACGTAGAGGTTATTAAGGGTACCAACCCTGATACCGATGAGGAAGAGGATCGTAAGCCTTCTGAGGACGAGCCTACATCGGCTCTGGCCTTTAAGATTGCTACCGACCCATACATGGGTCGTCTGGTATTCTTCCGCGTTTACTCTGGTAAGATCACTGCCGGATCATACGTTTACAACCCACGTTCGGGTAAGAAGGAGCGTATCAGCCGTCTGTTCCAGATGAACTCAAACAAGGAAATTCCAATGGAGAGCATCGACGCTGGTGATATCGGCGCAGGTGTAGGTTTCAAGGATATCCGTACTGGTGATACCCTCTGCGCTGAGGATGCACCTATCGTACTGGAGTCAATGAGCTTCCCCGATACTGTAATCTCTATCGCAGTTGAGCCTAAGTCTCAGGCCGACGTTGCTAAGCTCGATAACGGTCTTGCTAAGCTGGCCGAAGAGGACCCAACATTCACCGTACGTACCGACGAGCAGAGTGGTCAGACCATTATCTCTGGTATGGGTGAGCTTCACCTCGATATCATTATCGACCGTCTGAAGCGTGAGTTCAAGGTTGAGTGTAACCAGGGTAAGCCTCAGGTTAACTACAAGGAGGCCATCACCAAGACTGTTAACCTCCGTGAGGTTTACAAGAAGCAGTCGGGTGGTCGCGGTAAGTTCGCTGATATCATCGTAAACGTTGGTCCTGTTGACGACGATTGGGATATCGCTAAGGACGGCGGTCTGCAGTTTGTTAACGAGGTTAAGGGTGGTAACATTCCTAAGGAGTTCATCCCATCTATCCAGAAGGGATTCGAGAACGCTATGAAGAATGGTATCCTCGGTGGTTACCCAATGGATTCACTGAAGGTTACTGTACTCGACGGTTCGTTCCACCCCGTTGACTCTGACCAGCTCTCATTCGAGATCGCTGCTCTGCAGGCATACAAGAACGCATGCGCTCAGGCTAAGCCCGTACTGATGGAGCCTATCATGAAGCTCGAGGTTGTAACACCTGAGGAGAACATGGGTGACGTTATCGGTGACCTGAACAAGCGTCGTGGCCAGGTAGAGGGTATGGAAGAGGCTCGTAGCGGTGCCCGTGTTGTTAAGGCTCAGGTGCCCCTGTCAGAGATGTTCGGTTATGTAACCGCTCTGCGTACCATCACTTCAGGTCGTGCTACCAGCTCAATGGAGTACGATCACCACGCTCCTCTGTCAAGCTCTATCGCTAAGGCAGTTCTGGAGGAGGTTAAGGGCCGTGCCGACCTCGTATAAAGATAACAAATGGGTGCTGCTGAGCAAATGACTCTTTAGCAGCACCCCCTTTTAAATAACAATTAAACAATTAAAACGACAATGAGTCAGAAAATTCGTATCAAGCTGAAGAGCTACGACCACAAACTCGTAGACAAGTCAGCCGAGAAGATTGTGAAGGCTGTTAAGGCCACAGGTGCTATCATCAGCGGTCCTATCCCCCTTCCTACACACAAGCGTATCTACACCGTTAACCGCTCTACCTTCGTTAACAAGAAGGCTCGTGAGCAGTTCCAGCTCTCAGACTACAAGCGTCTGATCGACATCTACAGCTCAACTGCTAAGACTGTTGACGCTCTGATGAAGCTCGAGCTCCCCAGCGGTGTTGAGGTTGAGATCAAGGTATAGTTTTATCTTTATCTGATTATAAAGCAGCGTATCCCCAAGGATGCGCTGTTTTTTTTGTTTTGATAGCCTGAATAATCGTTAAAACCAAACTTAACTAATTAATTTAGTTTAAAAACTATATCTTTTAGTTGTATATAACGAAAACTTTTAGTTACTTTGCATTCGGATATTGATTACAACGCGCAATTTGATTTTCGAACTTAAAGCAAACTGTAGTAAAATGAAAAAGTTAACAAACAAGGAAAAGGAGATCATGGATTTGTATTGGCAGCACGGTCCGATGTTCGTTAAGGAGCTCTTGGAGTACTACGACGAGCCGCGCCCGCACTTCAATACGCTATCTACGATGGTACGCATTCTGGAGAAGGAAGGCTATCTTGATCATAAGCAGTTTGGTAATACCTATCAGTACTACCCCCTCATCACC
The DNA here is from genome assembly GCF_900107775.1 of Xylanibacter ruminicola. Taxonomy (GTDB): domain Bacteria; phylum Bacteroidota; class Bacteroidia; order Bacteroidales; family Bacteroidaceae; genus Prevotella; species Prevotella ruminicola_C. Next base: position 154,603 of record NZ_FNRF01000005.1, on the reverse strand, counting down.
GAGGCGGAGTGCGGTCGTAAATCCATTGCCGGTGTTATCAAGAACTACTTCAATAACTCCTACCTCTCAGCAGTATCTGCTTTCGTTAAGGAAGAGAAGATTTCTGTTGAAGAACTCCGGGAGCTTCTCGATCAGATAGAAAAGAACCAATAGTCGAAATCGTAAATAACTAAATTGTCCAATGATAGATTTTCTGACCTACGATCTGAAAGTGGCAGCCATCTTGGCGGTATTCAATATGTTCTACCGTGTGTTGCTGGCCCGCGAAACGTTCCACCGTGTTAATCGTGTGGTGCTTCTGGCTACAGCTGTGGCATCGTTTGTACTGCCGCTGTGCGTTATCACCCTGCACAAAAACATCGTGGTAGAGTCGGCCCCCAGTGTGTCGTTTGGCGCCCTTGAGGCTGTGGCCGATATGTCGTCCGATGCCGGTATGTATCCGCTTTGGCAGTCTGTGGCCATTGTTCTGTTCTTCATCGGCATGGCAGCTACGCTTGGTCATACCCTCTGGTCGTTGTTCAGAATCGTAAAACTCATTAAGCATAGTCAAAAGTATCCGCAGTCTGATGGTACCGTGATCTGTGTGACCGGTAACCCCGATCTGGCGCCATTCAGTTGGATGCATTATATCGTGATGAACCGCAGCGATTACCTGGCTAACGATGCGGCAATTCTCACACATGAACGAGGGCATATCCGTTACCACCACTCGTGGGATCTGCTCTTTGTTGATACCCTCACCGCCCTCCAGTGGTTTAATCCCGCCATCTGGATGCTGCGCAGCGATCTGCGTGCCATCCATGAATACGAGGCCGATGGTGCAGTACTCTCTCAAGGGATCAATGCGCGTCAATATCAATACCTGTTAATCACAAAAGCCGCAAGCATTGGTGGGTACTCCCTTGCTAACGGTATCACCCACAGTACCCTCAAAAACCGAATTAATATGATGTTACATACTAAATCACCCCGTCAGCGCTACCTTAAACTGTTGGCACTCCTGCCTATCGTAGCTGTAGCGCTCGCTGTTAATGCCGAGACCGAGACGCATTATGTCTACACCCAGCCCCAGCAGCAAACACCCGTTAAGAAAGGTGTAAAGGCTGGTACCATTAAGATGGGTAGCCAGACGATCAAGGTTGTCAAGGCCGACGAACAGTCAAAGACCGATGCTTCAACCGCTCAGACCAGCAAGCCGCGCCCCTTCGATGTGGTAGAGTATATGCCGCAGTATCCTGGTGGCGCATCAGCTCTCTTCGAGTTCCTTTCTAAAACCGTTAAGTATCCTGCCGCAGCCGAAAAGGCTGGTACCCAGGGCCGTGTCATCGTTACCTTCGTCGTTGAGCAGGATGGCTCTATTGCCGAGCCAACGGTAGTTAAGTCGGTTAGTCCCGAACTCGATGCCGAGGCAGTGCGTGTTATCAACACCATGCCTAACTGGGAGCCTGGAACGCAGAATGGCAAGGCCGTACGTGTAAAATATACCGTGCCTATCACTTTTGCACTCCAGGGTGGTCAATCAACTTCATCGAATGTCGACAAGGGTAATCCTGAAGGAAAAAATGTGTTAGGCCCGCTGGTAATTGTAGGCTATGATAAGACCAGTGCTACTGAACTCGAAACGGCTCCGTTGGTGATTCTTGATGGTAAGACTGTGGATTACACAGCGATGAAAGCCCTCGATCCGGGCACCATCAGTCACATGGAGATCCTGAAGGATAAGACTGCCACCGATAAGTATGGCGATAAGGCCAAGAACGGTGTTATCCTGATTACTACTAAGAAATAAAATCTCTCTCTCTTTATCATGAAGATAGTGTTAACTATTGTAGCCCTCGCTCTCTTGGCGGTTTCTCCCGCCAAGGGCGAGGTTCTCGACTCGCTTACCATCTGCCTGCAGTCTGGCGACAGCTGCATGCAGCAGTATAATACTTTCGAAGCGCTGAAGTGCTATCAAAAAGCTTTTGGCCTGAGGGATACATTGATAACCCGCACCAAACTGGCCGACTGCTACTATAAGCGTGCTAATTATCGTCAGGCAGCCGAACTGCTCAAGAATATCCCCGAGGATAGTCTGTCGCACGAAGCCTTCCGTCAGTTGGCATTCAGCTATCAGAAACAAGGTGATAACGACTCCTTTGTGTATTGGGCTCAACAGTTGGTCGCTCGTTTTCCTATGGATGGTGAAGTGGTGGCTGGTTTGACGAATGGTTATACCAAAGCTAGTCAACCCGAAAAAGCCGTGATATGCGGTCTGAAATACTCGCTGAAAGACTCTACTAATGTCCTGGTCAACAGAGCATTGGCCGATGCCTGGTTTGTGAATCGTAGCTTCACTGCTGCAGCCATGATGTACGAGCATTTGTTAGAACAGGGTGATTCAACTTTTAATACCCTTTATTCGGCAGGCATGAGCTACTCGCAGTTAGATGATCTTGAGCGTGCCTACAAGTATCTGCAGCTGGCTTTCCTTGTGAGTGGCATGCAGCATGCAGGTTGTGCCTATCGCTTGGGCGTGGTGTGTGTTGATACCCAGCGCTATCCCGAAGGACTGAACTATCTGTCTTTAGCTAAGGAACTGATGCTTCCCGATACTACCATCATGAAAGCAATCACCTTGTCGGAGGGTGAGGGCTATTACCTCACTCATAAATACGAAGAGGCTGTAGCCGCTTGGAAGGAGCACCTGTTGTATAATCCCTCATCGGTAGCTACCTATTATAACATCGCTAATGCCTATGCCTATCTGTTAAAGGACGAGGAGCAGGGTAGGGCCTACTATCAGCAGTTTGTTGAGAAGGCCGCCGAGGTTGACAAACCAACCGAAAAGCTATCGGAGATGATAGAGAAAGCCAAGGAGATGCTGCGTGTCTATGACCTACGCGAGAAATTCAAAGCAAGAAAAAAATAATAACTTAAAAAACTGTTATAAACAATGAGAATATTCATGATTTCTATCCTGCTGGCTTTCAGTATGATGGCGCAGGCACAGCAGATTGGTGGCATGGTGATTGATAAGAGCCAGATGAAAATGCCAGCCAAGGAGGCTAAGAAGAAAGGTAAGAACGATACGTTGGCAGTTGCTAATGCAACCTATCGTATCACCTACCAGTCGAAGGCTGTTAACGATACCCTTACCAAACCCTATAAATATCGCGACGATGAGATGCGTCTTGATATCAGTGCCGATGGCGTGTCGAAGTTCTACAGCTATTCGGCTGCGGTTCGCATGAAGTTGATGCGTGAGAAGATAGAAAAGGGGGATTTTGACCTGAGAGACCTGCCCAAGGCTGGTATCCTGTCGATGGTGTTCTATAAGAACTATCCAGAGAAAGGTAAAACCTTGATGTTAGATGTGGCGGGTGAAGCAAAGTGTCAGATTGAGGAGAAGATGGAAACACCCGAATGGACCATACTGCCCGATTCTACGGCTGATATCATGGGTTATACCTGTCAGTTGGCTACCACCCATTTCAAAGGCCGCCAGTGGTACGCCTGGTACACCGAGGATATCCCTCTCGACGAGGGACCATGGAAACTGCGCGGTCTGCCTGGTCTCATTCTCAAGGCCTACGACAGCAGTCGTCAGTTCATCTTCGACGGACAGGGAATGGAACAGCCCGATGGCGAACCGATTACCTTCATCAAGATGAAACGTGAGAAAGTGAGTCAGAAGGACTTCCGTCGTTTGAAGGAGAGCTACGATCCGAATGATGTACTCAAGCAGATGGCGGGCACTGGGGCTAAGATTGTGATCATGAACTCCGACGGCTCGAAACTCGATAAGATTGATCGCCCCAAGTTTAATCTCATAGAGTTGCAGTGAAAAACGGTGTCATTCTGTTGATGCTGTTGCTGATGCAGGCGCTTGGTGCCTCTGCACAGGTAACGGTGCATGGCTTAGTCGAGGATTCTGCCACCCACGAGCGGTTGGTCAGTGCCAGTGTGATGTATCTGCGTAAGGGTAAGACCGTTAAGTTTGCCCGGACCAATGCTGATGGCGAGTTTGCCATCACGGTTGATCAGGTTGCCATGGGTGACCAGCTGCAGGCCACCATGCTCGGCTTTGGCAAACGCAGGCGTGGCGTGCCTATGAAAAGCGCTAACAAGCCTGTTGTACTCTCATTGCCATCCGAGGCCTTCGCCTTGAAAGAGGTAAAGGTACAGGGCAGTCGTATTACGGGGCGCGACACCATCACCTTCGACCTGACACGTTTTACCAGCGACCGCGACAACTCTCTGAAGGATGTGCTGAAAAAACTGCCAGGCGTGGATGTGGCATCGAACGGCAAGATATACTATAATAACCAACAGGTAAAGCGCTTTACCGTCGAAGGGCTCGATCTCACGGGTGGCCGCTATAACCAGCTCACGGAGAATATCCGTGCCAAGGATGTGGAGAAAGCCGAGATTGTAGAGCACGACCAGCCTATCAAGGCCTTGCGTGATAAGGTTTATACCGAAGATGTGGGTATGAACGTTACTTTGAAGGACGAGGCGCGCGACCGTTTGATGGCCACACTGATACCCTACCTGTTGGTAGGCGATCCAACGCATGTGGGAGGTACGGCCAATATCCGACAGATAGGCAAGAAGAAACAGCTGATGTACGATGTGGCCTACGACCGCAAGGGCATCGACCTCAGTGAGTCGTATCAGATCTTAGGCGGTAATTACAACCGTCTGGATGGTGGTCGCATTCCCTCGTGGTTCAGTGTGCCATCGCTCTCGGCACCACTCGACGAGGAGCGCCTGCGTTTCAATACCTCGCAGCGCTATGGCATCAACAGCGTCAGGAAAACAAAGAATGATGGCGAACTGCGCGTGGCTGCCCAGTACGACCGTAGTGTGATGCGGCAATCCACCGAGAACCGTACGGCCTACTATCTTGATGGCGAGTCACCCACCGTTACCACCGAACAGCAGCAGAAGACCATTATTACCGATAACTTCTCGGCTGAGGTAGAGCGTAAGGTAAATACCGAAAAAGCCTATGGCAACGAGATGCTTAGCATAGGTGCCCGCCAAGGCGATGGCCTGTCGCTATTCGGCACTAACGAGCCTGTGCAGCGCATCCGTGTGCCACAGCTCGCTCTCGAGGGCTCGCTGTATCGTATGTATTCGTTAAAGAGTGGGGCACAGCTCACCTGGAAATCTGTCCTCGACTACCATCATAGCGTGAGCGACCTCTATCTCGATGCTGATCGCAATCGTCTGCGCACCAACCTCTGGCACACCGCCCACCTGCTGGGCTGGCAGCGTAAGAGTGGTAAGATAACGCATACCTACAACCTGTTTGTCGAGGGTGAGGATGTTTATGTAAACCACACCGACAACCTGCACCTCACCATCGAGGCGCGCCCTCGCTGGCAGTATCGCACCGATAAAGTCACGTTCTCACTATCGCCCACGCTTACTTTCCAGCGTTACGTCCGTCAGCAGCAGTCTATGCTCTATCTGCATCCCGTGCTCTCTGCTTATTGGAACCCTGATACCCGTTCCGAAATTCATCTCGGTAGTGCCTACGTACAAACGATGGGTGGTATGCAGAACTATGCCCTCGACAGTTATCGCCGTGATTATCGCACGTGGTACAAAGCTGCCGACTTGATACCCGTCAACCGTCAGGTTTATGCCTCGTTGGGCTATCGGTATAAGCGTCCTATCCGCGAACTCTTTGCCACTGTCAATCTCACGGTGCAGCGCAGTTGGAACAACACCACCAACGATATGCAGATTATCGATGGCTGCTATTACTATACCCTGAAGGAGCTCCATAGTCAGAACGACTTTCTGAGTGGCGGTGCCAGCATACAGAAAGGCTTCTATGCCATCAAGACCAAGTTGAGCCTGGGCATCAATGGCTCGTTAAGCAAAGGTCGCCAGCTGTCGGCAGGTGAGTGGTACAGTTATACCACCCAGTCGCTTACGCTTACGCCGGGTGTTATTGTTTCGCCCGCTTGGTGCGAGTTCGACTACAGTGCCAGTTTCTCGCTCAATGGCAATAAAACGACTGGCAGTTCGCATACCACGCTGTTCAACTGGCGCCAGCAGCTGGTGCTCACTTCCACTATCGGCAAGGTTGATCTCTCGTGGAAGTTTGTGCATCACCGCAACGAGCTGCAGGCCGGCAACACCCTGAACACCCTGCTCAGCGATGCTTCGGTTACCTGGCGATTGAAGACTGTCCGACTGAAGGCCGCTCTCAATAACCTGTTCAACAAGCAAGCCTACGAGGAGACCATCTACACGGGTATCGCCACCTCAACCACCAACTACCTCCTCCGTCCCCGCGAGCTCATCCTCTCCGCCGAGTTCTCGTTGTAATTAATCTTTTTGATGTAAAATATGAAGAAGGTGTAATAGTCTAAGTTGTTGAACATCAGTAATTTAACGTGCTAATTTGATTAAAGTGTGATTTGGTGAATTTATAATATGCAACATTTTCTATTCAAAAATATTAATGTTATACATTTTCCTTTTTTCTATAATAAAAGTTATATATATCTAATTCACTAAATCACATATTATATGTAATGTATTAAATATCAGTAAGTTAGAGATAGTTTTATTTTTAATGGCGATTATGTTAGAAGCATATAGACTGTTGGGATGGCACTTATGCCTTGCTCAGACGTATCGAACGACTCGCTCGGATTATCTCTATACCCTTATAGGGATTATCCGAACAACTGATAGAGATTATCTGGACAGTTCACGCAGATTATCTGAACAACTCATACCTTACCTCGGCTTCCAAAAGTCAGAAATGTTGTGTTTTTGGAGGTGTAAAATATAAAAATACTTAAAAGTTACTACTAAGTGCTAACAAAGTTTGCGTATATTATATATTATTTGTACCTTTGCACCCGCAAAAGTGAGTATTGCGCTGGCCGTGGAGCTAACAATGCCCTGATAAATAGCGACTTAGCCTTCGAAAACGAAGTAGTTGAAGTTCCTTTTTAAGTGGGTGTTTTGTGTGCACGGAAGTTGCGAGAGCCACTTAAAAAGGAACATTTATTATATATTTTATAAACATTATTAATTTTAAACTGAAATGCCAGGATTAATTGGAAGAAAAATCGGAATGACATCCGTTTTCAGTGCCGACGGTAAGAATGTACCGTGCACTGTTATCGAAGCTGGTCCTTGTGTTGTAACTCAGGTTAAGTCTGTAGAGAAGGATGGCTATGAGGCTGTTCAGCTCGCCTTCGGTGAGAAGAAGGAGAAGAATACCACAAAAGCAATGATGGGTATCTTCAAGAAGGCTAACACTACACCAAAGGCCCACTTGGCCGAGTTCAAGTTTGATACCGAGTTGAATCTCGGTGACACCGTTACAGTCGACATCTTCGAGGGTGCCGAGTTTGTTGACGTTGTAGGAACTTCAAAAGGTAAAGGTTTTCAGGGCGTTGTGAAGCGTCATGGTTTTGGTGGCGTAGGCCAGGCTACTCACGGTCAGGACGACCGTCTGCGTAAGCCAGGTTCTATCGGTGCCTGTTCTTATCCCGCCAAGGTATTCAAGGGAATGCGCATGGGCGGCCAGATGGGAGGCGATCGAGTTACTACTCAGAACCTCAAAGTGTTAAAGGTAATTCCAGAGCACAATCTTATCCTTGTTAAGGGTAGCTGCGCTGGTTATAATGGTTCAACTGTTTTAATTAACAAGTAAGATGGAAGTTAGCGTATTGAATATCAAAGGTCAGGAGACCGGACGTAAGGTAACTCTGAACGAGGCTATCTTCGGTATTGAACCTAATGACCACGTTCTCTACCTGGACGTTAAGCAGTATCTCGCTAACCAGCGTCAGGGTACAGCTAAGTCAAAGGAGAGAAGCGAGATTTCTGGTTCTACTCGTAAGCTTGGACGTCAGAAGGGTGGCGGCGGTGCCCGTCACGGAGATATCAACTCACCTCTGCTGCGTGGTGGTGGTCGTGTGTTTGGTCCTACACCTCGTGACTACAGCTTCAAGCTGAATAAGAAGGTTAAGGCTCTTGCTCGTAAGTCAGCTCTGTCATACAAGGCTCAGGAGAATGCAATCGTAGTTGTTGAGGACTTCACCATGGAGGCTCCTAAGACTAAGGAGTTCATCAACATTGCAAAGAACCTGAAGGTTGACGGCAAGAAGACTCTCTTCGTAATGTCAGGTACTAATAACAATGTATATCTGTCGGCTCGCAATCTGCAGGGCACAGAGGTAATGGAGGCTTCACTGGTTAACACCTACAAGGTGCTGAACGCTGATGTACTCGTTATCACTGAGAAGTCGCTGGAGACAATCGACGGTATCTTAAACAAGTAAAAGGAGGACTAAGGATATGGCATTTATCATTAAACCCCTGGTCACTGAGAAGATGACCAAGATTACAGACAAGTCTTCTGTAGAGAAAACTTATAAGGTAAAGGGCGAGGAGCGTACCAAGAAGGCTGAGGCCAAGTATGGTTTCATCGTTCGTCCTGAGGCTAATAAGCTTGAGATTAAGAATGAGGTTGAGGCTCTGTACAATGTTACAGTAATCGACGTGAACACTGTTCGTTACGCCGGCAAGCGTAGCTCACGCTACACTAAGGCTGGTCTGATCAAGGGTCAGAAGAACGCGTTCAAGAAGGCAATCGTTACTCTTAAGGAGGGCGATGTAATTGATTTTTATAGCAATATTCAGTAATAAAAATGGCAGTACGTAAATTAAAGCCCGTAACTCCGGGTCAAAGACACAAGATTATTGGCACGTTCGAGGATATTACTGCATCCGTGCCAGAGAAGTCTCTCGTTTACGGTAAGCGTTCAACCGGTGGTCGAAACAACACCGGTAAGATGACTGTTCGCTACATGGGCGGTGGTCACAAGAAGAAGTATCGTCTGATCGACTTCAAGCGAGAGAAAGATGGTGTTCCAGCTGTAGTAAAGACAATCGAGTACGATCCTAACCGTTCAGCTCGCATTGCACTTCTTTTCTACGCTGATGGTGAAAAACGTTATATCATTGCTCCTAATGGACTGCAGGTTGGTGCAACTCTGATGTCGGGTGCTGATGCAGTACCCGAGGTTGGTAACGCCCTTCCTTTGGCAAACATCCCTGTAGGTACAGTCATCCACAACATTGAGATGCGTCCTGGTCAGGGGGCCAAGCTGGTTCGTTCGGCTGGTAATTTCGCTCAGTTGACTTCTCGTGAGGGTAGCTATTGTGTAATCAAGCTTCCTTCAGGCGAGACTCGTCAGATTCTCTCAGCTTGTAAAGCAACTGTAGGTAGTGTAGGTAACTCAGATCACGCTCTGGAGGCATCAGGTAAGGCTGGTCGCTCTCGCTGGTTGGGTCAGCGTCCTCACAACCGTGGTGTAGTTATGAACCCACATGATCACCCAATGGGTGGTGGTGAAGGACGTCAGTCTGGAGGTCACCCACGTTCACGTAAGGGCTTGTACGCTAAGGGTCTTAAGACTCGTGCACCTAAGAAGCTTTCAAACAAGTACATTATTGAAAGAGCTAACAAGAAGTAAACAAGTTAATTAGAGTAAATTATGAGTCGTTCATTAAAGAAGGGTCCATACATCAACGTATCACTCGAGAAGAAGATTCTCGCTATGAATGAGAGTGGTAAGAAGAATGTCGTTAAGACATGGGCCAGAGCATCAATGATCTCACCCGATTTCGTGGGACACACTGTTGCAGTTCATAACGGTAACAAATTTATCCCTGTTTACGTTACAGAAAACATGGTTGGTCACAAGCTCGGAGAGTTTGCACCTACACGTCGTTTCGGTGGTCACGCCGGTAACAAGAAGTAATCCCAGGGAGAATTAAGAATTAAAAAATTAAAGAATTAAAATGGGAGCAAGAAAACATATTAAGGCTGAAGAAAGAAAAGCAGCACTTAAGACACAGTATTTTGCCAAGCTCAACGGCTGCCCCTCTTCACCCCGCAAGATGCGCTATGTTGTGGACATGATCCGCGGCATGGAGGTAAATCGCGCTCTGGGTGTACTCCGTTTCTCGAAGAAGGCAGCTGCAGCTAATGTAGAGAAACTCCTCCGTTCGGCCATCGCTAACTGGGAAGCCAAGAACGATCGCAAGGCTGAGGATGGTGAGCTGTTCATCACTCGCGTATTCGTTGACGAGGGTGTTACAATGAAGAGAATGAGACCTGCACCACAGGGTCGCGGCTATCGTATCCGCAAGCGTTCTAATCACGTGACTCTGTTTGTTGATGCTAAAACTAATGATGTAAAAGAATAAGTATGGGACAGAAAGTTAATCCAATTAGCAACCGTCTTGGAATCGTAAGAGGTTGGGATTCAAATTGGTTCGGAGGCAAGGACTTCGGAGATAACCTGGTAGAGGATCAGAAAATCCGTAAGTACCTGAACGAGCGTCTGGCTAAGGCCAGCGTATCGAAGATTGTCATCGAGCGCACATTGAAGCTGGTTACCATTACTATTTGCACAGCCCGTCCAGGTCTCGTCATTGGTAAAGGTGGACAAGATGTCGACAAACTGAAGGAAGAACTGAAGAAGCTCTATGATAAGGAGATTCAGATTAATATCTTCGAGGTAAAGCGTCCTGAGCTCGATGCCACGATTGTTGCCAACAACATCGCTCGCCAGGTAGAGGGTAAGATCGCTTATCGCCGTGCCATCAAGATGGCTATCCAGAACACAATGCGTGCTGGTGCCGAGGGTATTAAGGTTCAGATTTCAGGTCGTCTTAATGGAGCTGAAATCGCACGTAGCGAGATGCTGAAGGAGGGTCGTACTCCTCTGCACACTTATCGTGCTGACATTGACTACTGCCACGCTGAGGCTCTGACCAAGGTTGGTATTCTGGGTATCAAGGTATGGATTTGCCGTGGTGAGATCTACGGAAACGTTGACCTCGCACCTAACTTCACTCAGGAGAAATCAAATGGTCGCTCTAACGGCGGTAATGGTCGTGACAGAAAGTTCCGTAATAAGAAGAAGTAATAACGATTTAAAGTAGAAACTTATTATGTTACAGCCCAAAAGAGTAAGATATAGAAGACCTCAGGATGGACGCGGCAACAAAGGCAACGCCCACAGAGGAACAACACTGGCTTTCGGATCTTTCGGTATCAAGACATTGGATGCCAAGTGGATCGACAGCCGCCAGATTGAGGCAGCCCGTGTTGCTATCAATCGTTATATGAACCGTGAAGGTCAGGTATGGATTCGCATCTTCCCTGATAAGCCAATCACTCGCAAGCCTGCTGACGTGCGAATGGGTAAAGGTAAGGGAGATCCCGCAGGATGGGTTGCACCTGTTACACCAGGCCGTATTCTCTTTGAAGTAGAGGGTGTACCTTTCGACATCGCTAAGGAGGCTCTTCGCCTCGGTGCTCAGAAGCTGCCCGTAAAGACTAAGTTTGTTGTAAGACGTGATTTCGATAAAAACGCTTAATTGAGTATGAAGATTAAAGAAGTAAGAGAGCTCGAGACCAAGGATCTGGCAGAGCGCATTGAGGCTGAGGTTGCAAAGTACAACCAGATGAAGTTGAACCACGCAATCACTCCACTTGAGAATCCATCTCAGATTAAGGCCGCTCGTCGCGATATCGCACGAATGAAATCAGAACTTCATCAGAGAGAACTTAATAAATAACAATGGTCCAGATGGAAACAAGAAATTTAAGAAAGACAAGACAGGGTGTCGTTATCAGCAACAAGATGGATAAAACCATTGTTATTGCAGCCAAGTTCAAGGAGAAGCACCCTATGTATGGTAAGTTTGTCCAGAAGACAAAGAAGTATCACGCACACGATGAGAATAACGAGTGCAATGTAGGTGATACAGTGCTCATTATGGAAACCCGTCCTCTGTCAAAGACAAAGAGATGGAGATTAGTTAACATCGTAGAAAAAGCTAAGTAATTATGATACAGACAGAATCAAGACTTACAGTAGCTGACAACAGCGGTGCACGCGAGGCTCTCTGCATCCGTGTATTGGGCGGTACCAAGCGCCGTTATGCCAGCGTAGGTGATATCATCGTTGTGTCTATCAAGAACGCGATCCCTACAAGTGATGTAAAGAAGGGTGCAGTATCAAAGGCTTTGGTTGTTCGCACTAAGAAGGAAATCCGTCGTGCTGATGGTTCTTACATCCGTTTCGACGACAATGCCTGCGTACTGCTGAACAATGCAGGTGAGCTCCGCGGTAGCCGTATCTTCGGCCCCGTTGCCCGTGAGCTCCGTGCCGTGAATATGAAGGTCGTTTCTTTGGCACCTGAGGTACTGTAAAAAGGTAAACAAGTAAAAAAGTAAAGAAGAAATGGCAAAGTTCAATATTAAGAAAAACGATACAGTCATCGTTCTGGCCGGTGAGGACAAGGGCAAGACTGGTAAGGTACTGAAGGTTCTGACCGACAAGCAGCGTGCTCTCGTAGAGGGTATCAACATGGTGAACAAGAGTGCCAAGCCAAGCGCCAAGAATCCTCAGGGAGGCTTTGTGAAGATGGAGGCTCCTATTCACATTTCGAATATTAGTTTGATTGATCCGAAGAGTGGCAAGGCTACCCGTGTTGCTATCAAGCGCGAGGGTAAGAATGTCGTTCGTATCGCTAAAAAGTCAGGAGAGGAGATTAAGTAATGGCAAATACAGCACAGTTAAAGAAAGAGTACAAGGAGAAGATTGCTCCTGCTCTTCAGAAGCAGTTCAACTACACTTCTGCAATGCAGATTCCTGTCCTGAAGAAGATCGTAGTAAACCAGGGTCTTGGTGATGCTACTCAGGATAAGAAGATCATCGAGGTTGCTATCAACGAGATTACCGCTATCTGTGGTCAGAAGGCAGTTGCTACATATTCTAAGAAGGATATCGCAAACTTCAAGCTTCGTAAGAAGATGCCTATCGGTGTGATGGTAACTCTTCGTCGTGAGCGCATGTACGAGTTCCTCGAGAAGCTCGTTCGCATCGCTCTCCCTCGTATCCGCGACTTCAAGGGTATCGAGAGCAAGTTCGACGGCCGTGGTAACTACACACTGGGTATCCAGGAGCAGATTATCTTCCCAGAGATCAATATCGATTCAGTTGACCGCATTCAGGGTATGAACATCACCTTCGTTACATCGGCTCAGACCGACGAGGAAGGTTTCGCACTGCTGAAGGCTTTCGGTCTTCCATTCAAGAACGCTAAAAACGATTAAGAGATATGGCAAAAGAATCAATGAAAGCCCGCGAGGTAAAGCGCGCTAAGCTCGTTGCTCGCTACGCTGAGAAACGTGCAACTCTGAAGAAGGTGATCGCTACTACTGAGGATCCCGCAGAGGCTTATGAGGCAGCTCGCAAGTTGCAGAGCATCCCTAAGAACGCTAACCCTATCCGTCTGCACAACCGTTGCAAGATCACAGGTCGTCCAAAGGGATATATGCGTCAGTTCGGTCTTTCTCGTATCCAGTTCCGTGAGATGGCATCAAACGGTCTGATTCCTGGAGTAAAGAAGGCCAGCTGGTAATCTACCTGATTTAAGCAAAAAAGAGATTTATTAATTTAATATTGTCGGGGTAGTCCCGATTAATTAAAACATTTATTTTATGACAGATCCAATAGCAGATTATCTGACAAGACTCAGAAACGCCATCATGGCACATCACCGTGTCGTTGAGGTTCCTGCGTCAAACTTGAAGAAAGAGATCACTAAGATCCTCTTCGAGAAGGGTTACATCCTGAACTACAAGTTCATCGAGGATGGTCCTCAGGGTACCATCAAGGTTGCTTTGAAGTACAACCCAGCTACTCGTGAGAACGCTATCAAGTGCTTGAAGCGAGTTTCAACCCCAGGTCTTCGCCAGTACACTGGCTACAAAGACATGCCGAGAGTAATTAACGGACTTGGAATTGCCATCCTTTCCACGTCTAAAGGTGTAATGACAGACAAAGAGGCCGCAGCCCTGAAGATCGGTGGTGAGGTTCTTTGCTATGTATATTAATTGGAGGATAGAATATGTCAAGAATAGGAAAATTGCCAATTAGTATCCCTGCAGGCGTTACTGTTGCTCAGGACAAGGACGGTGTTGTAACCGTTAAGGGTCCAAAGGGAGAGCTGACACAGAAGGTTGACCCCTCTATCAAGATGACTATCGAGGACGGTCAGATTAAGTTTGAGATCGACGAGAACAGCCCTGTTAACATCAAGCAGAAGCAGGCTTTCCACGGTCTGTATCGTGCGCTTGTTAACAACATGGTAGTAGGCGTAAGCGAAGGTTATAAGAAGGAGATGGAGCTCGTAGGTGTAGGTTACCGTGTTTCTAACCAGGGTAACATCATCGAGTTCGCTCTGGGTTATACTCACCCCATCTTCATCCAGCTTCCTCAGGAGGTTAAGGTTGAGACCAAGTCTGAGCGTAACCAGAATCCTCAGATTATCCTCGAGTCATGCGACAAGGCACTGCTCGGTCTGATTTGTGCTAAGATTCGTTCTTTCCGTATGCCTGAGCCTTACAAAGGAAAGGGTATTTTGTTCAAGGGTGAGGTTATCCGTCGTAAGTCGGGTAAGTCAGCTTCAGCTAAGTAATCTTGAAAATTAACATCATTAAAAATTGAAGATTATGACAACAAAGAAAGTAGAAAGACGAATTAAGATCAAATATAGAATTCGTAAGAACGTATTCGGCACAGCCGAGCGTCCTCGTCTGAGCGTTTTCCGCAGCAACAAGCAGATCTATGCTCAGGTGATCAATGATTTGGAAGGTAAAACACTTGCTTCTGCATCTTCACTGGGTCTCGAGGCTATGCCTAAGATCGAGCAGGCTGAGAAGGTAGGTGAGCTGGTAGCCAAGAAGGCTCAGGAGGCTGGCGTTAGCGCCGTTGTCTTCGACCGTAACGGTTATCTGTATCACGGCCGCGTAAAGTCGCTTGCAGACGCAGCTCGTAAAGGTGGACTTAAATTCTAAACGATTATGGCAATGAACAAAGTTAAAGTAAATAGTGACGTAGAGTTGAAAGACAGACTGGTTGCCATCAACCGTGTTACCAAGGTAACAAAGGGAGGTCGCACCTTTACATTCGCAGCCATTGTAGTTGTCGGCGACGGCAACGGCATCATCGGCTGGGGTCTTGGTAAGGCTGGTGAGGTTACAGCAGCTATCGCCAAGGGTGTTGAGGCAGCTAAGAAGAATCTTGTTAAAGTTCCCGTACTCAAGGGTACCATCCCTCATGAGATGGAGGCTCGCTTCGGCGGTGCTCAGGTATTCCTGAAGCCAGCTGCTGCTGGTACCGGTCTTGTTGCCGGTGGTGCTATGCGTGCCGTACTGGAGAGTGTTGGTATCAAGGATGTGCTCGCTAAGTCAAAGGGCTCATCTAACCCTCACAACCTGGTTAAGGCAACTATCGTAGCTCTGAGTCAGATGCGTGATGCCTATACTGTAGCAGGTACTCGTGGAATCAGTATGGATAAAGTATTTAGAGGTTAAAGGAGAAAATAACTATGGCAACAATTAAGGTAAAGCAGATTAAGAGTAAGATCGGTTATCCAGTTGATCAGAAGCGCACTCTCGAGGCTCTCGGCCTGCGCAAGATCTCTCAGGTTGTTGAGGTAGAGGATACTCCTTCAATCCGTGGCATGATCCGTAAGGTACACCACCTGGTAACAGTCGTTGAGTAATTAACATTTTAAAAGTAGATTCGATTATGAAACTGAATAATTTAAAGCCGGCTGAGGGTTCTACCCACTCAAGTCGTCGTATCGGTCGCGGACCTGGTTCAGGTCTGGGTGGTACTTCTACTCGTGGTCACAAGGGTGCCAAGGCTCGTTCTGGTTATAAGAGAAAGATTGGATTCGAAGGTGGTCAGATGCCACTCCAGCGTCGCGTTCCGAAGTCTGGTTTCAAGAACATCAACCACAAAGAGTACTTTGCAGTTAACCTCTCTACACTGCAGAAGCTTGCTGAGGAGAAGAACCTCACCAAGATCGGCATTGAGGAGTTGATCGCTGCTGGTCTTACCAATGGCAAGGAGCTGGTAAAGGTTCTTGGCAACGGTGAGCTCAAGGCTAAGGTTGACGTAGAAGCTAACGCTTTCTCAAAGACTGCTGAAGAGGCAATCAAGGCAGTAGGTGGTAACGCAACAAAAATCTAACATTAAAAATGAAGAAGTTAATAGAGACACTGAAGAACATCTGGAAGATTGAGGACTTGCGCCAGCGCATCCTCATCACTCTCCTGTTCGTAGCAATTTATCGTTTTGGTTCGTTCGTTGTACTTCCTGGTATCAACCCAGCCATGTTAAGCCAATTGCAGTCACAGACTGCCGGTGGTTTGATGTCATTGCTCGACATGTTCTCCGGTGGTGCATTCTCCAACGCATCTATCTTTGCGCTTGGAATCATGCCTTACATCTCTGCTTCTATCGTAATGCAGCTTCTTGCTGTCGCTGTTCCCTACGTGCAGAAAATGCAGCGCGAAGGTGAAAGCGGCCGCAAGAAGATCAGCATGTACACCCGTTGGCTCACCGTAGCCATCCTGATGTTCCAGGCACCGGGTTACCTGATGAACCTGAAGATGACTTCGGGAGCTGCTCTGGCAACAGGCATCTCATGGTCATACTTCATGGTTCCTGCTGTTATCATTCTGGCTGCAGGTAGCATGTTTATCCTGTGGTTGGGTGAGCGCATTACGGATAAGGGTATAGGTAATGGTATCTCGCTCATTATCATGATCGGTATTATCGCTCGTCTGCCTCAGGCTTTCATCCAGGAGGTTAGCTCGCGATTCACTGCCATCACTGGTGGTGGACTGGTTATGTTCTTGGTCGAGATCATCATTCTCTATGCAGTTGTTTGCGCATCAATTGTTCTGGTGCAGGGTGTTCGCAAAGTGCCCGTTCAGTACGCTAAGCGCCTCGTAGGTAACAAGCAGGTAGGTGGAGCACGTCAGTATATCCCCCTGAAGCTGTTCGCTGCCAATGTAATGCCTATCATCTTTGCTCAGGCTCTGATGTTCATTCCATTGACTATCGTACAGTATTCAGCTCCTGAGAATGCAAGTTGGTTCGTTCGCACGATGCTCGATCATCACAGCTGGACCTACAACATCATTTTCGCTATACTGATTATCGCTTTCACATACTTCTACACAGCCATCACTCTGAATCCTACTCAGATGGCTGAGGACATGAAGCGTAACAATGGTTTCATCCCCGGTGTTAAGCCCGGTAAGGAGACCGCTGAGTACATCGACACAGTAATGAGTCGCATTACTCTCCCCGGTTCATTGTTCATCGCATTCATCGCTATCATGCCTGCATTGGCAAGCTTGCTGAATGTTCAGGATGCGTTCTCTCAGTTCTTCGGTGGAACATCGTTGCTGATTCTGGTGGGCGTTGTGCTCGACACACTCGCTCAGATCGAGAGTCACCTGCTGATGCGTCATTACGACGGTCTGCTCAGTTCTGGTCGTATTCACGGACGTGGAATGGCCGCATACTAATCTTCTATGAAGATATATCTAAAGACTGAAGATGAGATAGAGCTGATGCGCCAGGCCAACCAACTTGTTGGCAAAACGCTTGGCGAATTGGCTAAACATATTAAGCCTGGTATAACGACCCTCCAGTTGGATAAGATAGCGGATGAGTTCATTAGAGATAATGGTGCTATCCCAACTTTCAAGGGTTTCCCCAATCCATATGGAGGGCCGTTTCCTGCCAGCATCTGCACATCGGTGAACGACGTAGTAGTTCATGGCGTGCCCAACGCTGAGACTGTTCTCAAAGAGGGCGACATCATTTCGATCGACTGCGGCACACTGTTGAACGGCTTTAATGGCGATTCGTGTTACACATTCTGTGTGGGCGAGGTTTCCGACGAGGTCAAGCAGCTGTTGAAGACTACCAAGGAGTCGCTTTACAAAGGTATCGAAAGTGCCGTTGCAGGCAAACACCTGGGGGATATCAGCGCTGCAGTGCAGGAGCATTGTGAGGCACAGAAGTACGGCATCGTACGTGAGTTGACCGGTCATGGTATCGGTCGCGAGATGCACGAAGACCCACAGGTGCCTAACTATGGTCGACGTGGCAACGGTATCATGCTGAAAGCTGGTATGTGCTTGGCTATCGAGCCTATGGTAACAATGGGTAACCGAGCCATCTGGATGGATGCTGATCGCTGGACTATCCGTACTCGTGACGGAAAACCTGCTGCTCATTTCGAGCATACCATTGCTGTAAGAAAAGGTCAGGCCGAGATCCTGTCTTCTTTTGAAGAAGTGGAGAAATTAGAAGGTAAGTTATATTAAACATTAAGTATGGCAAAGCAATCCGCTATTGAGCAGGACGGAACAATTGTAGAATCGCTGTCGAATGCGATGTTTCGTGTAGAACTTGAAAATGGGGTCCAGATTATTGCGCATATCTCTGGTAAGATGAGAATGCACTATATCAAGATCCTCCCCGGTGATAAGGTTAAGGTGGAAATGAGCCCCTATGACCTGACAAAGGGACGAATTGTATTCAGATACAAATAAACAATACGAATTAATATGAAGACAAGAGCATCATTGAAGAAGCGTACCCCAGACTGCAAAATCGTACGTCGTAAGGGCCGCCTGTTCGTTATCAACAAGAAGAACCCTAAGTATAAAATGCGTCAGGGTTAATGTTAAAAATGCATAAAATGGCGGAGAATTGAAAAATTCTTCGTACCTTTGCATGCTTTTTAGCAAGAAATGTAATTTTTAGAGTAATTTATTTTTATCTTTTTAATTAACAATGGCAATAAGAATTGTTGGAGTAGATTTGCCCCAGAATAAGCGTGGCGAAATCGCATTGACCTATATCTACGGTATTGGTCGAAGTAGTTCAGCAAAGATATTGGATAAGGCAGGTGTCAGCCGTGACCTGAAGGTTAACGAGTGGACTGACGACCAGGCAGCCAAAATCCGTGAAATTATCGGCGCTGAATTCAAAGTAGAAGGTGATCTCCGTTCAGAGATCCAGTTGAATATCAAGCGACTGATGGATATTGGTTGCTATCGTGGCGTCCGTCATCGTAACGGTCTTCCCGTTCGCGGTCAGAGCACTAAGAATAATGCTCGTACTCGTAAGGGCAAGAAGAAGACTGTTGCTAACAAGAAGAAGGCTACGAAGTAATTCAAAGTTGAACATTTAAGAAATTAGGAATTATGGCAAAGAAAACAGTCACTTCAAAGAAGAGAAACGTGAGAGTAAACGCTATCGGCCAGCTCCACGTACACAGTTCTTTTAATAATATTATTGTATCGCTGGCTAACGACGAGGGTCAGATCATCTCTTGGTCATCAGCTGGTAAGATGGGCTTCCGTGGCTCAAAGAAGAATACTCCTTATGCTGCCCAGATGGCTGCTGAGGATTGCGCTAAGGTTGCTTACGACCTGGGTCTTCGTAAGGTTAAGGCTTATGTTAAGGGTCCTGGTAACGGTCGTGAGTCAGCTATCCGTGCCATTCATGGTGCTGGTATCGAGGTAATGGAGATCATCGATGTAACTCCACTGCCACACAACGGATGTCGTCCTCCAAAGCGTCGTCGCGTATAATTATTAGAAGGATTATTAAGAAGAAACATATTTTATTATTATGGCAAGATATTTAGGACCGAAATCAAAAATTGCGCGTCGTTTTGGTGAGCCCATCTTCGGCGCAGACAAAGTTTTGTCTAGGAGAAACTTCCCTCCTGGACAGCATGGCAACAACCGTCGTCGTAAGATGTCGGAGTATGCAGTCATGCTGGCAGAGAAGCAGAAAGCCAAGTATACCTATGGTGTACTCGAGCGTCAGTTCCGTAATATGTTTGAGAAGGCAGCTAAGGCTGAGGGTATCACTGGTGAGGTTCTGCTGCAGAACCTCGAGAGTCGTCTCGACAACGTAGTATTCCGTCTTGGTATTGCTCCAACTCGCGCTGCTGCTCGTCAGCTCGTAGGTCACAAGCACATTACAGTTGATGGTCAGGTTGTTAATATTCCTTCTTATGCTGTTAAGCCTGGTCAGGTTGTAGCTGTTCGTGAGAAGTCTAAGTCACTTGAGGTTATTGAGGCTGCTCTCGCAGGTTTCAATCACAGCAAGTATCCTTGGATTGAGTGGGATGAGAATGTAAAGGGCGGTAAGTTCCTGCACAAGCCTGAGCGCGCCGACATCCCCGAGAATATTAAGGAGCAGTTAATCGTTGAGTTGTACTCTAAGAACTAAAATCATTTAAATTAATGGCGATATTAGCATTTCAAAAACCCGATAAAGTCGTAATGTTGGAGGCCAACGACAAGTTCGGCAAGTTCGAATTCCGTCCTTTGGAGCCTGGCTTTGGTGTAACCATTGGTAACGCCCTTCGCCGCATTCTGCTTTCATCACTCGAGGGTTATGCTATCAACACCATCCGTATTGCTGGTGTTGAGCATGAATTCTCATCAGTTCCCGGTGTAAAGGAAGATGTAACCAACATTATCTTGAATCTGAAGCAAGTTCGATTCAAGCAAATAGTAGAAGAATTCGAGAACGAGAAAGTAAGTATCACGGTCGAGAATTCTACAGAATTCAAGGCTGGTGATATCAGCAAGTATCTTTCTGGATTTGAAGTGTTAAATCCCGATTTGGTGATTTGTCATTTAGATTCCAAAGCATCGATGCAGATTGATATTACAATCAACAAAGGTCGTGGATATGTACCCGCCGATGAGAATCGCGAATTCTGCACCGACGTGAATGTAATTGCAATCGATTCTATTTACACTCCGATCCGTAACGTCAAGTACGCTGTTGAGCCATATCGTGTTGAACAGAAGACCGACTATGACAAGCTGGTACTCGAAGTTACTACGGACGGTTCCATCCACCCAAAGGATGCACTGAAAGAGGCTGCTAAGATCCTCATCTACCACTTCATGCTGTTCTCTGACGAGAAGATCTCTCTCGAGAGTTCTGAGACTGAGAGCAACCAGGAGTTCGACGAGGAGATCCTGCACATGCGCCAGCTGCTTAAGACTCGTCTCGTTGACATGAACCTCTCGGTTCGTGCACTCAACTGCCTCAAGGCCGCTGATGTTGAGACACTTGGCGATCTGGTACAGTACAACAAGACAGACCTCCTGAAGTTCCGTAACTTTGGTAAGAAATCGCTCACTGAGCTTGATGATTTGCTCGAGAGTCTGAATCTGTCGTTTGGAACTGATATTTCAAAATACAAACTGGACAGAGAGTAATCTCTTGCCCAATAAAAGCAAAAAATAATTATGAGACATAATAAGAAATTTAATCATCTCGGTCGTACTGCATCTCACCGCAGTGCCATGCTCGCTAACATGGCTATCTCGCTGATCATGCACAAAAGAATCACTACGACCGTAGCAAAGGCTAAGGCCCTGAAGAAGTATGTAGAGCCCCTGATCACTAAGGCTAAGGAGGATTCTACCAACTCTCGTCGTGTAGTATTCAGCTACCTCCAGAACAAGGAGGCTATCAAGGAGCTCTTCTCTACTGTAAGTGAGAAGGTTGGCGATCGTCCCGGTGGATACACTCGTATCATCAAGCTCGGTACTCGTCAGGGTGACGCTGCTCAGGTTTGCTTCATCGAGCTCGTTGACTTTGATCCAGAGATGGCAAAGGATACTAAGAAGAAGTCAACCCGTCGTTCACGCAAGGCTGCTCCTAAGGCAGAGGCTGCTGAGGCTCCTGTAGCTGAGGCTCCCGCTACCGAGGCTCCTGCTGAAGAGGCTAAGGCTGAGTAATCGTTAGAATTTTATATTCTAATTATAAAGAATAGGGATTCCCCTACCACAGTGTGGGGGAATTCCTTTTCTTTTTTTCGTATATATGCCTATCTTTGCACCGAAATAATTAATTAGTTAGTTAGATAGGTTATGAAGAAGTTGTTTGTTATGTCGCTTGGTGCCATGCTGCTGCTGAGCAGTTGTGGCACCTACACGGAGACAGGGGCTACCACAGGTGCCTGGTTCGGATCTATCATTGGTTCGGCTATCGGTGGCATTTCGGGCGGTCCACGTGGCAGTGATGTCGGTACGCTGATTGGCATGGCCGGCGGTGCAATTGTTGGTGCAGCTGTAGGACAAGCAGCCGATGAAGCACACCAAAAGAAGATGGAGGAGTATCAGCAGCGCCGTATGGAGCGTGGCAGCGTTCAACGCCAGTCGGATTATGATTACCCGGATGACCGTATCTATATCGACCGCACCCCCGAGGTGTTAGAGATTCGCAGACCGATGCTGATTGACAGTAGTCGCGACCAGGTACTGACACGCGGTGAGGAGGCCAGAATCGTGTTCGAGGTTTTCAATACTACGGATAAGATTCTATACCGCGTACGTCCCAATGTAACAGAAATAAGCGGAAATAAGCATATAGAGGTCTCTGATAACGTTATGATAGAGAGTATAGCCCCAGGCAAGGGCATCAGATATACAGCGCTCGTACGGGCTGATAATGGCTTAAGAGACGGCGAGGCTGTTTTCCGTATAGGTGTTTTTCTAGGTCGTAATGAGATTGTTTCCCAGACAAGGGAGTTCAGGATTCAAACAAGTAAGCGATAGGGTTAATCCTATCGCTTCTTTTTTTCTTTATGCTCCTGCTGTTTCTTTAGTTTCATCTGCTGGTTTAGTTCAACCCAGATTGGTGTGGCGGCATCGCCATCGCTGGTACTTAAGTCGAGCTCTGGCTTGCTGAATACCTCGGCAGGTTTGAACGGGATGACCGACTCGTTAAACTCCTCGACAATCACAGGGGCTATGCCCTGGGCGATGATGCCTAACTCTTTGGCGGCACGATGCGAGAGGTCGATAACGCGACCTTTAACGTACGGACCACGGTCGATGACCTTTACGATAACATGGTTACCATTGGCTGGGTTGGTTACTAGCAGCAGTGTACCGAAAGGGTAGGTGCGGTGGGCGCATGTAAGACTGTCGTGATGCAGTCGCTCACCACTGGCCGTTCGGCGGCCGCTGGAACTCTTAGAATAAAACGAAGCCTTACCGCTCTCGGTTTGCGCCTGAGCGGTAAAGCTTATTATTAGTGTTAGTGTCGTTGCGACTATCTTTATGAATTTGATCATACAATGCCTTCATGCCGAAGCATGGCAGTATAGACCTTGGCTATCGCCGAGCTCTACACGATGCCCTGAGCGAGCATAGCCTTAGCGACCTTCATGAAGCCGGCTACGTTGGCACCCTTTACATAGTTAATGTAGTTGCCTTCCTTACCGTACTTCACGCACTGCTCGTGGATACCACTCATAATCTGGTGCAGACGCTGGTCAACCTCCTCAGCGGTCCAGCTCATGCGCATTGAGTTCTGAGTCATCTCCAAGCCTGATGTGGCTACACCACCGGCGTTAACGGCCTTACCAGGAGCGAACAGCTGACCAGCAGCGATGAACTTGTTGACAGCCTCGGCTGTGCAACCCATGTTAGATACCTCGGCTACGCAGAGTGGCTTGTTGGCCAGGATCATGTCGGCATCAGCACCATTCAACTCGTTCTGAGTAGCACATGGCAGATAGATGTCGGCCTTCTGCTCCCAAGGCTTCTTGCCTGCGAAGAACTTAGAACCCTCGAACTCCTCCTCGTATGGCTGACATACGTCGTTGCCGCTGGCACGGAGCTCCAGCATGTACTCAATCTTCTCGTCGTCGAGACCTGCAGGATCGTAGATGTATCCGTCGGGACCTGAGATGGTGATCACCTTGGCACCCAGCTCGGTAGCCTTCTTGGCGGCACCCCATGCAACGTTACCGAAACCTGACAGAGCTACGGTCTTACCCTTGATGTCGAGTCCGTGAGTCTCCATCATGTGGTGTACAAAGTAGAGTGCACCGTAACCTGTGGCCTCAGGACGCAGGATAGAGCCGCCCCATTCCATACCCTTACCAGTGAGGGTAGCACCATGGAACTGGCTGGTGAGCTTCTTGTACATTCCGAACAGATAACCAATCTCACGACCACCAACGCCGATATCACCGGCAGGTACGTCCATGTCGGGACCAATCACCTTGTACAGCTCGGTCATGAAGGCCTGGCAGAAACGCATAATCTCGGCATCGCTCTTACCGCGGGGAGCAAAGTCAGAACCGCCCTTACCACCACCCATAGGAAGTGTGGTGAGTGCATTCTTGAAGGTCTGCTCGAAACCGAGGAACTTCAGGATACTGAGGTTTACTGATGGGTGGAAACGCAAACCGCCTTTGTAGGGACCGATGGCGCTGTTGAACTGCACACGGTAACCGATGTTTACCTGTACCTCGCCCTTGTCGTCGACCCAGGGCACACGGAAGGTTGTGATACGCTCTGGTTCCACGATGCGCTCTATGATTTTGGCTTTTTCAAACTCGGGGTGCTGGTTGTACACATCCTTAATGCTTTCCAACACCTCTCTTACTGCCTGTAAGTACTCCATTTCGCCTGGATGTTTCTGCTCCAAGGCCTGCATAATTTTCTCAACTTCCATTGTCGTTAAAACGTTTTAAGTTTACATTTTGTTACTAATTGTACTGCAAAAGTAGGAAAATTACCGATACCATCCAAGTAAAAACTCGAAAATTTTTATCGCAAAGTTACATTTTGTTAATTGTGCGCGTTCCCAGGAATTTATGGAAGGCATCTTGGTAGCCATCGGGCACGTGAATAATCTCGTTTCCGATGTAAATACAGTCGTTGCGGTCAACCTTTCTTATTTTGTCAACCGCTATGATATATGATCGGTGTACACGCAGAAATTTTTCGGGGGGTAGCATCTCCTCAACGGCTTTCATCGTGAGGTGGGTGATGAGAGGCTTGCTCTCGCCGTCGAGATAGAACATCACATAATCCTTCATACCATTCACATAGATGATATCGTTGATGGTGATATTACGCAACTCACCATCTACGCGCACGAAGAGGGCGGATGGTTGATGCGTGATGGCTGATGACTGAGGCATGGGCGATTCGCTTTTGGCAAACCACTCCTTGGCCTTCTCTACGGCCACCATGAACTTGTTATAGCGGATGGGCTTGAGCAGGAAATCGAGAGCGCTCACTTCGTAACTCTCAAAGGCATACTCCTTGAAGGCAGTGGTGAACACCACGCGGGTTTCGGCTGGAATCATGTGGGCCAGCTCCATGCCGTTCAGGTCGGGCATCTGTATGTCGAGGAACAGCAGGTTGGGCTTCTGCTCCTTGACGGCGTTGATGGCCTCTACCGAGTCGGTGAAACTACCCAGCAGTTCCAAGTCGGGGGTCTTCGCTACAAACGATTCCATCAGCTTTACGGCCAGTGGCTCATCGTCGACGATAATACAGGTTAATGGCATATCTAATGTTCAATTTTCAATGTTATCTTCACGTGATAGATGTCGCCTTCGAGTGATTGCTCCCAGGTATAATGGCCTTTGTACATCAGGTCGAGGCGGCGACGGGTGTTTTCCAATCCGATACCCGAACCGCTACGGTCGGCATCATCCTTGGGGAAGTTGGTGTTGTCGCAGTTGAATATCAGTTCGTCAGTGTTCTGCAGCAGTCGGATGTCGATCTTCGACGGACGGTTACTGCTCACACCATGTTTAAAGGCATTCTCAACCAACGAGATAAACAGCAGTGGGGCTATCTCCATGGTCTGTTTTACATCGAACGAAGTGGTTACCTCGGTCTTCTCGTTACAGCGCAGCTTCATCAGTTCGATGTAGTTACGCATAAACTCCACCTCGCCCTCGATAGGTACCATTTTTTTGTTCGTCTCGTACATGGCGTAGCGCAGCAGGTCGCTCAGCTGTGCAATGGCATCTTGTGCAGCATCGGCATCAATCTGGCAGAGACTGGAGATGTTGTTGAGTGTATTAAATAAGAAATGTGGGTTTATCTGATTCTTCAACCATGCCAGTTCGGCCTCGGTGTTCTTTGCTTTCTCTTCCTTGAGCTGCTGCTTGATCTGTCGGATACGCATAAAGTGACGGATGCCGATGGCAATGGCGCCTACGAAGCAGTTGAGCAGCATAAACATCAACATGCCAGCAAAGATACCTATCCACATGTTTGGTGTCATCGTTATCTCATGCGGAATACGGTCACGATGGAACCATAGCATGAAGAACTGACTGTTCATCAGTAGGATAGTGAGCAGGTTGCACAGTGCGAACCACCAGAACCTGCGGCGGAAAAACAGGAATGGACCGAACAGGTAGAAGTTGATGAAATAGATTACGAAGGGCGAGTGTAGAATGCCCCAAACCACAAAGAACGATGTCTTTGTGGCGTGTAGATCTTGCGTGCTAAGGAATGTGGCCAGTGGCATTGCCAATACGATGATGGCCCATACGCCAAGCTGTGTCAGTAGTAACCAGATGTCTTTTTTCTCTATCTTCTTCATAACGCTTGCAAATATATGAAATAATTTAGAATAAAGCGCCCTTTTTTGTAAAAAGAACGCTTTATTCCATCTTTTTCTTACATATCGCTGCCAATGCTGTTCAACATCTCACCCTGCGACTGCTGCTCGATGAAGTCGTTCTGTACGCGGCTCTGGTGCTGCTTCTGCGACATTCTTGAGTTACCGAAGGTGTAGCTAACGGTGAAGGTTACGCCGTAGATGGGCACCTTGATGCTGGTGTTGCTGGTGAAGTCCTTACCGCGGCTTGAGGTATTAATATTGATGTTTCCGCCCTTGTTCAGGCCCATCATACCCGATACACTCAGGTTCAGCTTATCTTTGAGCAGCGACTTTGACAGGCTGGCTGTTACCAGATTGAATCCGCCACTGTAGCCCTGCAGTGTGTAGCTCTTGGTAGAGGTGATGGCAAAGGCACTCAGCTTCAGGTTCCAAGGCAGTGTCTGCTGTATGCCGGCCATGATGTTGGCTGTCCATCCGCTATTTTTCTGGTCGAGGGCTGTACTGCGCAGGTCGGTGTAGTTCAGACCGCCGTTGAAGAAGATACGGGTATCCTTTGTGAGCAGGTAGTTAACATAGCCGCTCAAACCAGTCTGATGACTCTTTACAACGTTGCCGTAGGTGGTGTTCAACAGGTTGTCGTTATCGTAGAAGCTGTACTGCGAGATGGCGTTATCTACAAAGTTGTGATGCAGGTTCAGGTTCACCATCAGCTTAGATGTAAAGGCATTGTAAACCAGCGATACGTTATGAGCCTTCTCTACATCCAGGTCGGGGTTACCGTAGCTTAGAGCAATGGGGTTGGTCTTATCAACGTATGGGTTCAGGTAAGAGATACCGGGGCGCGAGATGCGCATGTTGTAGGTAAGACCGAGGTTAGAACCCTGCGAGATGGTGTACTGCATGCTGGCTGTAGGAACCAGACTACCATAACTGGTACTGAAGTCCTGACCGTTGCCCAGGTGATACTCTACATCCTGCCAGGTGTACTCGTAGCGCAGACCAGCCTTGAGACCGAACTTACCAAAGTTGCCTACATACTCGCCGTAACCGGCCAGGATGGAGTTCTTGTACTCGTAGTCGGAGCTTGAATTGGGATCGTAGGTGCCCTTCAGATAGTACTTGGCATCCGATGTGGCATCGTGCAGCTGCAGTTTGCTACCCACACTCAGTGTCTGACCCTGTGCCAGCGGCATGGTGTAGTCGAGCTGGAAGATGTGGTTGGTGGTCTTGTCCTTATTCTCCGAGTAGCGGTTGGTCAGGTCGATGATGCTCGATGTAGTACCAAAGTTGTTGGTCATCTCGGTGGTGGCTGGACTGTAGTTCAGTTGGTAGGTGAGTGCCAGACTCTGGGTGTGCTCCTTGTTGAAGAAGCGCTGGTAGTCGATGCTTCCACTGAACGAGGTGCGCGAGTTCTTCATATCGGTGGTACTTCCGTAGCTGAATCCATCGCCATATGCTGCGCCACCCATGGTGGTGTAAGTAGTACCTGTACTTTTCATGTTCATGGTGTTTACCTGTGCAGTCAGGTTCAGAACACTCATCGAGTCGAGCTGATAACCTAAGGTCAGACTTCCCATGGTGAATGGGGTCTTCACGTCGTTGCTCGACGTCATCAGTTGTGTGGTACCATTATCCTGTATCTGCTCCATCTCGGTGGTGGTATTACCAGGCTTGTTGTAGCTGGTCATCACGTTGGCGCTATAACTCAACTTTCCCTGCTGTCCGTTCAGGAACAGACTTCCGCCCAACTGCTTGTTGCCAGCCGATGCACGTACTGTTCCGTTATAGCCGTTCATGCTCTGTGCGGCCTGTAGGTTCTGCTTGTTCATTACAATGTTCAGTACACCTGCGGCACCCTCGGCATCGTACTTGGCGCCAGGGTTGGTCATCACCTCGATGCTCTTAACGGCTGAGGCTGGCATGCTCTTGAATACCATCGATGGATTGCTCGAGAACATTACGTTGGGCATACCATCTACATATACCTTGAATGATGACGAGCCGTTTACGGTGATGTTATCCTGTCCGTCGACAGTTACCATGGGCACCTTACGCAGCATATCCAGTACGGTATTCGATTTTGAATCCTCGTCCTCGGCTACGTTGTAACTCATCTTGTCAACCTCCATTTTTACCAATGGCTTCTGGGCTACTACCTCAACGCCTTTCAGCATGGTCTCGTTCTCCTTCATAAAAATGGTGCCCAGATCGAGTGGTGTTTCTTTTCCCAGTTCGATGCTCTGGCGCAGCTCTTCCTTACCTACGCTGCTGAATACGATGTCGAACTTACCCTTACCTTTTACCTCCTGCTGGAAGCGACCGTTCTCGTCGGTGATAAACATGGCGATAGGCTTATCGCTCTTGCCTGCCTTAAACACGCGTACGGTGGCAAATGGTTCGCCCTCGTTCAGGGTCTTGTCCATCAGCACACCACTTACGGTGGTCTTCTGTGCCATTACTACTGCTGAGAGTGTCAGCATCATTGTTACCAGGAAAAATCTAATCTGTTTCATACCTTTTATATTTTTAATTTTTACATTCTTGAATTTTTAAATTTTTCTGCTGCAAAGGTATGAAAAATGGGGGCAAGCGTGAAATCTCTTTCGACGTTTACCCCCATGTGTTTCGACGTTTGCCGTCGGCTTATATCTTTTCGAGTGCCTGCTTGATGTCGTCCAGGATATCCTCTACATCCTCGATACCTACTGAAAGACGGATCAAGTCAGGTGCTACACCAGCCTCGCGCAGCTGCTCATCGCTGAGCTGACGGTGGGTGTGACTGGCGGGATGCAGCACACAGGTGCGGGCATCGGCCACGTGGGTCACGATGTTGATCATCTCCAGCGAGTCCATCCATTTAATGGCTGTCTCGCGAGTACCCTTCAGTCCGAAGGCGATTACGCCGCAGCTGCCGTTGGGCAGATACTTCTGTCCGCGCTCATAGTTGGCATCGGTGGGCAGTCCGCAGTAGTGTACCCAAGCCACTTTGTCGTTGGCGTTCAGGAACTCGGCTACCTTCTGTGCATTCTTGCAGTGCTGGGCCATGCGCAGGTGCAATGTCTGCAAGCCCATGTTCAGCAGGAACGAGTTCTGTGGGGCTGGGATAGAGCCCAGGTCGCGCATCAGCTGAGCCACCAGTTTGGTCGTGTAGCCCATCTTGCCAAAGGCCTTTACGTAGGTAAGTCCGTGGTAGCTCTCATCAGGTGTACATAGTCCAGGGAACTTCTCGGCATGAGCCAACCAGTCGAAGTTACCGCTGTCCACTACACAACCGCCAACCTGTGTGGCCAGTCCATCCATATACTTGGTAGTGCTGTGGGTTACGATATCGGCACCCCACTCAAAGGGACGGCAGTTTACTGGTGTGGCAAAAGTGTTATCCACAATCAGGGGGACACCGTTCTTGTGGGCAATCTTAGCGAATTTTTCGATATCCAATACGGCACAGCCAGGGTTCGAGATAGTCTCGCCAAACAGCGCTTTGGTGTTGGGGCGGAAAGCAGCCTGAATCTCCTCTTCGCTGGCATCGGGACTAACAAAGGTGCACTCGATACCAAGCTTCTTCAGTGTTACGCCAAACAGGTTAAAGGTGCCACCGTATATCTCGTTCGATGTGACGATGTGGTCGCCAGCCTCGCAGATGTTGAATACAGCGTAGAAGTTAGCTGCCTGCCCTGATGAGGTGAGCACAGCGCCTACACCGCCTTCGAGTGTGCAGATCTTAGCTGCTACCGCATCGTTGGTGGGATTCTGCAGGCGGGTATAGAAATAGCCCTCCTTCTCCAGGTCGAACAACTTTGCCATCTCCTCAGAGTCGTCGTACTTAAATGTAGTGCTCTGAATGATGGGCAACTCAATTGGTTCTCCGTTCTTGGCCTTGTAGCCGGCCTGTACACAAAGCGTACCTTGTCTTAATTTCTTAGCCATTTTAATGTTTTGTTTTACAATTTGCCGGCAAAAGTACAAAAAAGATGGCAATATGCCAAATTTTGGGCGTTTTTCTTGCGTAAATTGAAAGAATTGTTTATCTTTGCAACAGAAACATGTCCCCGTGACTATCTATTAACTCTATGACGAAAACAATTGTACCACCACCGTTTCTAATACCGGGTGATAAGGTCGCATTGGTGTCGCCTGCCTATAGGGTAGATGAGGCAGTGATAGCCGAAGCCGCAGCTGTTATCGAGAGCTGGGGCTTACAACCTGTTGTCGGTCCTCATACCAACTGTTTGAATGCAGATGTGTATGCAGGTACAGCCGATGAACGTGCAGCCGATATGATGTGGGCACTGCAGGATGATAGCATCAAAGCCATCATCTGTAGTCGGGGAGGTTACGGCTCTATCCATCTGCTTAACCGTATCAGTAGGGAGAGTTATCGAAAGCACCCCAAGTGGCTGGTGGGGCATGGCGATATTACCACATTGCTATATGCTGAGGCTGGGGCAGGGGTAATGAGCATGCACGGACCGATGGCATTCCAGTTGGCTGGTAATTTGGAACCCTGCTCTACGCTGATGCGCAATATGCTGTTTGGAATGGTTCCGCTTTTTAAGGTGCCCGGTAATCCACACAACCAGTGCGGTCATGGCGAAGGTATATTGATAGGTGGAAATCTATCAAGCTATTCGGCCATCGCAGGTTCAAAGTTCAACCTGCCCGATGATCAGGATATTATTTTGTTTCTTGAGGAGATGGAGGAGTCGTTGCATGATATCGACCGTTTGTTCTATATGTTGCGATTGCAGTTAGATTTTTCGCGTGTAAAAGGTATTATTTTTGGTACCTTCAGTTCTATTAGGTTCGATATTCAGTACGATAGCGTTGAGCAGATGCTTATTGCGCATCTTAATGATCTTGATATTCCTATCGCCTGCGGACTGCCCTTTGGTGCTAACAGTTGCATGCCGCTGTATGTAGGAGCTACTTGTACGCTTGATGTAACCCCCGATGGAACCATTCTTGCCTTTGATGTTGAGGGCGACGTACAAACTGTTGAAGTGGCACCTGCCGCTCAACAACTTGTGAAATCACAGAAAGATTAAACTATTACCACAGGTAGTCTTCAACCTCCCCGTCGTACTTGATGGGGCCTTCCCAGTTGTTGGCACGCATAACCTGTTCTATCACTTTTTGCTGGTCGGGCGTAATCAGGCGTTCGCCTTTACGCATCTGGAAATACTGCTTGCGTCCGAACTTGGCAATTAGCTGTCGGCGTATCTTAAACTCCAGGTGCCAAGGCATGTCGTAATACATGTTGGTAAAGCCTTTCTTCTTGATAACACGTATATCTTCGCGATACAACGGACAACTGTCGCTTCCCATCAGTGGGTTATGCGGGTTAACTGCCAGATATGTTTCTCTACTGGTATCGGCATAACGGCCTACCATCCATCTTAAACAGTGCCTGTGCAACGGGCAACTGTCGATAAAACATATAGTATAGTGGTCAACTTTATCTTTCATGTGGCAAATATACAAATAAATACCGAATGTGCACCACTTTTTGCAATTATTTTTCTATCTTTGCGGCATGATTATGAAAAAAATAACTATAAACCTAATGGTTTTGCTGTTGTGCGCGGTTACGGCAACGGCACAAGAGAGTAGTGAACTGGTGGTTAGCACCAAGAGTGGAAAGGTGAGCGGCATTGTGCAGGAGGGTACGATGGCGTGGCTGGGTATTCCCTATGCCAAGGTGGAACGACTGATGCCGCCACTGCCTGTGGATAAGTGGAAGGGCATACGTGAGTGCGACCACTGGGGACCGCAGGTGATGCAGCAGACGTGGGGGCAGCACCTCTCTGAGAATGAGATGTCGGAGAAGAACTCCTGCGTGCTGAATGTTTGGAGCACCGACCTGAAAGCTCGTAAGCCTGTGATGCTGTGGCTGCATGGCGGCGGTTTCGATTCGGGCACGTCGGCCTGGAATCCAGGTATGCAGTTGGCTAAGAAGGATGTGGTAGTGGTAAGCATCAACCACCGTTTGAACATCCTGGGCTTTCTCGACCTCTCGGCAGTATCCAAGAAATACGAATACTCGGGTAATGTAGGCATGCTGGATGTGGTGCAGGCCTTGGAGTGGATTCGTGATAATATATCCAATTTTGGTGGCGACCCTAAGAACGTAACCGTGTTCGGTGAGTCGGGTGGTGGCGGTAAGGTAGGCACGCTGATGTGTATGCCTCAGGCCAAAGGCTTATTCCACAAAGCCATTATTATGAGTGGTACCATCCTGAACGTGAACAACCACGAGATAACACAGACACTCGGCAAGGCTGTGCTGAAGGAGCTTGGCATCAGCGAGGACGAAGTGGATAAAATAAAAGATGTGCCTTACCAGCAGTTATATGATGCCGGTCAACGTGCGATGGCTGCCAGTATCGGTACCCGTAAACCGGGCACACCTATGATGTGGGGCTTCGGTCCAACACCCGATGGAAAGGTGTTGTTGCAGCAACCTTTCCAGCCTACATTCGCCCAGATATCAGACGATATCCCCGTAATGATTGGTACCACCTTTAACGAGTTGCAGCGTCTGCGTTACGATCAGCCCATGACCGAGGATGAGGCTCGTGAGCAGTTGAAGGCTACCTTTGGCGATGATACCGATGCTTATATCGCAGCCTTTGCCAAGGCACATCCCGACTATGTGCCACAGGATTTGCTGTGTATCGACTGGCTGTTCCGTCCTAAAACACTGATTACCGCCGACGCCATGACCAAGAGTCGCAAGGCGCCTACCTATATGTATATGTTTACCTGGCGATCGCCTGTAAACAAGGGTTCGGTACATGGTCACGAGTTGAAGTTCTGTTTCAACACCCTGCACCAGTCGCCTAATGAGTTGCCACAGCCATCGGCTCAGGATCTGCAGTTAGCTGATAAGATGAGCAGTGCTTGGGCACAGTTTGCCCATACTGGTAATCCAAATATCAAAGGCTTACCAGGCTGGCATCCTTATTCGGCTGTGAATGGCGAGCTGATGGTGTTCGATTATCGTTGCTATATCCGCAACAATCCCGACCGCCAGTTGCAGCAAATAATCAACCGCCACTGCTTTAAGCAGTTAGACGCGTTTAAACAATCGCACTAAATTATTGTTTAGTATATTCGGATGGTGCCACACCAACTACTTTCTTGAATACCTTTGAGAAGTAGTTGGGGTCGGCAAAGCCGCAGCTGTAGGCCGTCTCCGAAACATTATGTCCGTCGGTAATCATCTGGCAGGCCTTTTGTATGCGCTTGTGGCGGATGTAGTCGCCAGCCGAGGTGTTCATCAGATTCTTCATCTTGGTGTGTAACAAACTGCGACTCATACCTAATTCGGTAGTGATATCGGTAACCGAGAAGTTTGCATTGCCAATGTTGCTATCCACCAGTTCCATCAGTCGCTGGATAAAGTCGCGGTCGAGCTGCGTCAGACTGTCGTTCTGTTTCAGCGATTCCTCGCCGTCATTAAAGATGGCTTGCTGACGGCTCTGTATCAGTTTGAGCAGGTTACTGATCTGTAGCGACAGCGATTCTGGATCGAAGGGCTTCAGTACATAGGCGTCGGCACCATTGCGATAACCGTCCTTCACGTCCTCGGGGTCGCCCTTGGCTGTGAGCAGAATCACGGGTATATGACTGGTGCTCATGTTACCCTTTATCATGTTGCATAGTTCGGCACCGGTCATCACAGGCATCATCACATCCGATACCACCAGGTTGATATCCGTTCGACTGATGGCGATATCCCATGCCTGCTGTCCGTCGGGCGCTGTTATCACGTTGTAATCGGCAGCAAACAGCTGCTCCAGAAATTTCAGCATGTCCTCATTATCCTCAACCACCAGCAAGGTATGTTTATGTGTTGCTGAGGCCGATGGGGTAGTGGTGGTTGGAACGGCACTGCCCGCAATGGTAACGGGTGTGGCATCGAGCTTATTGAGATAGCTGCTTACCGTTGCCTGTTCGCTGTCGCCTGCAATCTTGTTCTTATCTGAGAATGCGTTGCCCGAGATGTTCAGCAATACCGTAAATGTGCTACCCTTGCCCAGTTCGCTCTCTACCGATACCGAGCCTTTGTGTATCTCAACCAATCGGCGAATGAGTGCCAGACCGATACCCCAGCCACTGCTATTGGTGCTGTAGCCGCGTTTGGTTTGGTAGAAACGCTCAAATATATTCTTCTGTTCATCTTTGATAATGCCGATACCGGTATCGGTTACTTGCATCTTCAGATACAGGTCGGGCGAATCCGCTGTCTGCGTAATCTCGGCATGGATGGTGATAGCGCCACCGTTTCCTGTAAATTTGATGGCGTTCGACATGAGATTGTTCAGTATGTGCTCGATATATGATGGCGAGAACCAACCGTCTTCGCCGTTATCGATACAATTTACGGTGAGGTGTAAGCCCTTGGCCTGAACGGCCTCGTTAAAGTTATCGGCCACCACACCCACAAACTCTACAGGGTTGCCCTGTTGTACGTAGAACGGGAAGTTATCCGATTCAATCTTGTTGAAGGTCACCAACTCGTTAATCAGGTGTTCCATCTTCGAGCAGTTGCGAATGGCTAGGTTTAGCGATTCGCCCACCTCCTTATCCACCTCGCTGGCGCTGATACTCTTCAGTGGTGCGATGATGAGCGAGAGAGGTGTCTTGAGTTCGTGCGACACCATCGTGAAGAAGTTCGATTTCATGCGGTCGATCTCCTCAACCTTGGCTTTCTCCATGTTGGCATAGCGCACCTTGGCCTGCTCTTTCATGCGGATATTGTAGAGCGTGAGTCCGCCCCACACCAGTGCGGCAAAACAAATAAAGTATATCATGTACGCGAGGGTGGAGAGATAGAACGGTGCCTTGATAACGATGGTAAGCATGCGTTCAGGACATTTATCCCAGTCGCTGTCGCAGGTGTTTGCCCTTACGTGCAGCTGGTAGGTGCCCGGACTGAGCAGATAACCATAGAACCGACGTTCGGTACCTACACTGCGCCATTCCTTATCAATACCATCCACCTTTATCTGATACTGTATGCCCTGCACATTCTCGGGCATCACTACACCATACTCGATGTGGAACGAGTGCGACTCTTCGTAGGTGAGTGTGATGCAGTCGGTATAGTCGATCTGCGAGCGTACCTGATCGTTTACAAACAGTTTCTTGAAATGCACATACATGTTCCTGGCCTCGGTGTGCATCTGTTTGGGCTGGAAGGCTATCAGACCGTCGAAGGTACCCATCAGCACGCGTCCGTCGGTGGCCAGATAGGTTGATGTAAAGTTGAACTGGTTGACGGGCAGTTCGGCACCTGCCGAGAAACAGCGGGTATGCCCATCGCTCAGTCGGTGGCTGAACAAACCTTGGTCGGTACCAATCCACAAGCTACCCGTTTTATCCTCAACAATGCTGCATACCGTACATTGGCGGGGTATCCATGTACCTGCCTGATGAATTTTGCCGTTCTTGTTGTCGAGCCAGAACAAGCCGTTATTGTTAGTGCCTATCCACAGGCGACCTTTCGAGTCCTCGAATGACGATATGATGTAATTATCGGTCAGTCCGCTGCCGTTATCCCTACTGTAACTTGTTACCTTGCCGTTGCTGATGCAATACAAGCCGCAAGCCACCGTGCTGGCCCATAACTGGTTGTGGCGATCCACGAACAGCGAGTAGATGAATGTGCGGTCCAACAGGTCGTCGCCTATCGTACAGAAGGTATCCGATTGCTCGTCGTAATAGCGCAATCCTTCCATTGTGGCTATCCACAAGCGTCCGTTCTTATCGCGGGTCAGGTAAAAAATACCCTCCGATGTAAGTCCCTTGGTACGATAATACTGGGTGGTTTTGCGGGTTTGCAGGTTGTAGCGGTACAACCCTTTGAATCGCGTACCAATCCAGATGTCGGCAGTCTTGGCGTCGTAGTAGATACTGTGCGTATTCGAGTCGAGCCCAGGAATCTCGGTAAAAGGCGAGAATTGTCCTGTAACAGAGTTGTAGATGTTTACGCCCTGATCTTCGCTGGCAATCCAGAAGATGCCAGGCGATGTCTCGGTTATCATGCGTGGTATGCGGGCCTTTAACTCGCCTTTGGCGGCACTGGGCTCAAAATGACGGAACTGCGGTTTCTGAATCGACAGATAATCTACGCCACCGAAGTATGAACCTATCCATATGTTGTTCTGACGGTCGGCCAGAATGGTGTACACCGCATTGTCCGACAGTCCGTCACTACCATAGTGTTTCTGTGTGAGTATGCTGCTGCCATCGGGATTCAATGTCAGGATGCCGTTCTCGGTTCCAAACCAGATGCGGTGCTGCTTGTCCTCGATAATTACACGGATAATGCCGCCTGTTAGTTGGTTGGCTGTATAACGTTGCTGGGTATGACTCTTCAGATTGTAGCAGATGGCACTGCCATCGTTACAACCCACCCAGAGGCGCTGCTTTGAATCAACCAGCAAGGGGAGGATGGCGTTATGACTTACGGGCTGTCCATCGTTAATACTGATGTTTAGCGGTAGTATCTTGGTGAGGTTAGCGCTCATCGAGAATATCATCTGACTGGCCGACACATAGATGTTGCCAGTCCGATCCTTAGCCAACGAGGCAATGGTTCCGGCATTGAGTGATGGGATAACTACAAATGAGTCGGTCTTGGCGTCGTAAGCATACAACTGTCCTGAGCCGGTGAGTATTCTGCCGTCGTTGGTCTCTACAAAACTGGTGCAGTAGCCCCGTACGTTGAAATAGTTTCGAAAGTCGTCGCTTTCGGGGCGATACATACTCACACCATTCTCGGTACTAATCCATAGGCGCTGTTTGCTATCCACAAACAATCCATGTACGAAGTTATGCACCAATGAGTGTGGCTGTCCCTCAACATGGTAGTAGGTGTCAACATTATAACCATCATATCTGGCCAGTCCGTTACGCGTACCTATCCATATATAGCCGTTGTTATCCTGCACCATGCTCTCAACCTGCTGGTTGGGTAAACCGCACGAGGTGTTCAGATGCTGGAACTTAAAGTCGGCAGCATTTACCATGATACTGGCAAATATCCAAGTAAGGAGTAACGTTATATATCGCATAGCTTCGTTTTTATCTGTGTGCAAATTTAGCGATTAATTCTGATATTACCCCTATTTTTGTGCAGTAATTCTGTACTTTTGACGATATTACCCGTTTTGAGAACAATATTACCCGTGCCTAATAATCCTTTTTATTACTTTTGCCGCCGAAATCTTTATTACCAACCCAATTGTAACTAAATGTATAAGAAAACCAATTTAAGATTAGCGATGACTCTGATGGCTGTGCTTACAGTTTTGCCTTCATGTAGTTCGAACGACACGGGTAGCGCAGTAGCACCTGTGCCCGAGAAACCATCTGTACCCCAACAGGAAGTGTTGACCGAAGCCGACCCCACCATTTTTGTTGATACCGATGGTACCTATTATTTATATGGTACAGGTAGCAATTCGGGTACGGGATTCTATGTATATCGTTCTGTCGATATGAAAACCTGGCAGGGACCGGTTGGTAAAGCCAATGGATTCTGCTTAACAGGAGCTACCTCGTATGGTACTACAGGTTTCTGGGCACCACAGGTAGTGAAGCGTGGTGATGCCTATTATATGTTCTATACAGCCAACGAGCAGATTGCTGTAGCAACAGCCACCTCGCCCATGGGGCCTTTTACCCAGCAGGAAAAGAAGTGTATTGCTACCCCTGGAAAAGCGATCGATCCTTTCGTACTGTTTGATACCGATGGCAAGGTTTATCTGTATCATGTACGATTGCAGGATGGCAACCGTATCTTTGTGGCTGAGATGACCGACGATCTGATGGATATTAAGGAAGAAACAGCCCAGGAGTGTATCCATGCCTCGGAACAGTGGGAGAATACGGCACAGGCCAGTTGGGGCGTAACCGAAGGTCCTACCGTACTCCATCTTAGCGATACCTATTATATGTTCTACTCGGCTAACGATTTCCGTAATATCGACTATGCCGTTGGTATGGCTACGGCCTCATCGCCTTACGGTCCATGGGCCAAATCGCCAGAGTCGGTCATTAATCGTGCCAACATAGGCTATTATGGCACCGGTCATGGCGATATGTTCAAGGATGCTCAGGGCCAGTGGAACTACGTGTTCCATACCCACAACAGCTTTACCGAGGTGAGCCCCCGTAAAACAGCCGTTGTAGGATTAACCCAGAACAGTCATGGTTTTGGAGTTACCGATGGCACGTTCCATTACTTATATAAAGAGTAAATACTCAAGAACCCAACAAAAACTTATATTATATGTTCAACAAAACTTATTTATTAGCAGCCTTTGCTGCTTTGTCGATGAATGCTTTTGCTATCAACATCCAGACGCAGATCAGTATCAAGCAGCCAGGCAACGAGGCAAGAGTTATTCAACTGCAGGCTGATGGCAATCAGCTAAAGCCTGCCGATGGTAAGGCATTGCCTTTGCACATCAGTGCACAGTTGGCAAACGATGGCAACGATCAGGTTTATACCGTTACCATCAAGGCCGATGCCACAACGTATTACAACTTCGGCGCACAACTTGCCACAGGCATCCTGTCGGCCAATAGTGAGTTCTATCTGCCGGGTTTCTGGTACCACCGCAACCTGCGTTCGCCAAAGGAGGCACCTGCTTTTCATACATCCAAGAGCTGGAACTTTCGTGAGGACCGTCTGTCGTCGCCTATGACCAGTGTTTACGATGAGGCTAACGGTAAGTCGGTGGCTGTTATCCGCCAGCTTGACACCCCACAGGAGTGTATGACTACCCACCAGGCAGGTGAGATTATCCTGAGTGGTGAGACATCTCTGGGTTACCTGGGACTTGATTGTGAGCAGCAGGAGGCCAAGCTTACTTTTGGCTATCCTTACATTGAGACTCCTAAGCGCTACATCCGTAAGCTTACCTTGGCTGCCCCCGTATTTGCTTTTGCTAAGATTGAGAAGGGCGAGACCAAGACCATCCAGTGGCGCATCAGTGAAACCGAGGCTAAGGACTTTGGCGAGCACGTTACAATGATGTGGCAGCGTTGCTTCGACAACCTGAAGCCACAGGCATTGAAGCCACTTTTTACGCCTGAGGAGATGAAGAAGGGACTGACCAACTATTTCCGTCAGTCGTATGTAAGCAACTATCCCTTGAAGTACAACTCGGGGCACACCCTGCTTACCAGCGATTGTAAGCCATTCCCCGAGGCACAGGTTGGTTTCTGTGGTCGTGTACTGCTGAATGCCTTCAATGCTATCGAGTACGGCGAACAGCATGGCGAGCAGGATCTCGTAACCATGGGTGATGAGATTTTGGAGAGCTATCTGCAGCATGGTTTTACCAGTGCCGGCTACTTTTATGATAACGTGAACTTTACCCGCGGCTTCCCAAGCGATGATAAGGTAGTACACTCTATCCGTCAGCAGTCAGAGGGTGTTTATGCCATTCTGCTGTATCTTAAGTACGAGAAAGCACATGGTCGTCGTCATCCCCAGTGGGAGGCACGTATAAAGGGTATCCTGGATGGTTTCCTGAAACTGCAGAAGGCCGATGGCAGCTTTGCCCGTAAGTATCACGACAATGGTATCGACGTGGATGGTACAGGTGGTAGCACACCATCATCTACCTCAGCTTTGGTGATGGGTTATCGCTACTTCGGTAAGAAACAATATCTGGAGGCAGCCCGTCGTACTGTTGATTATCTGGAGCAGAATATCATCTCAAAGAGCGATTACTTCTCATCAACCCTCGATGCTAACTGCGAGGATAAAGAGGCTGCCATTGCTGCCGTTACCGCTACCTATTACCTGGCAGCTGTAACCAAGGGTAAGGAGCGCCAGCGTTATATCGACTTGTGCGAAAAGGCTGCTTACTTTGCCTTGTCGTGGTATTACATGTGGGATGTACCCTTTGCACAGGGTCAGATGCTGGGCGACTTAGGTCTGAAGACCCGTGGCTGGAGTAACGTATCGGTCGAGAACAACCATATCGATGCGTTTGTATTCGAGTTGCCACACATTGTAAAGTGGTTGGGTCAGCAGAAGGGAAACCAGCGTTTCCTGCAGATGCACGATGTGATTTTTAACTCACTCTCACAGCTGATGCCTACACCCGAGCGCCTCTGTGGTATTTCAGTACCCGGATTCTATCCAGAGGTGGTGCAGCACACCACTTGGGATTATGGTATGAATGGTAAGGGATTCTATAATAACCTCTTTGCACCAGGATGGACAATCGCCTCGCTTTGGGAGATGTATTCACCAACACGAACAGATGATTTTCTGAAGAAATAAACAAAAACAATTAAACCTAAACATCAAGAAATGGAAAAAAGATTAATTACCTCGTTGGTAGGCGCAGCTATGCTGATGGCAGCTTCGCCAGCTTTAGCCGAACGAAATCTGGCCTTATCGGTTCATTCCAGTACTGTAGCAGCCACTCAGCAGCAACGTACTGTTACCGGTACGGTGGTAGATGCACAGGGCGAACCCCTGATTGGCGTTACCGTTAAGGAGCAGGGCACGCAGAATGCCGCTGTGACCGATATGGACGGACGTTTTAAACTGCAGCTCAGTAAGAGCGATGCGCAAGTGGTGTTTACCTATATCGGTTACGTAGATGTGACTGCTCGTGCAACCGATAACATGGTAGTAACCATGAAGGAAGACCGCAACGAACTGAACGAGATAGTAGTAGTGGGTTACGGTACCCAGAAAAAGGTGAACCTCACAGGTTCGGTGGTATCGGTAAACCTTGAGAAGGAAGCCAACTCGCGTCCTGTTACCACTGTGGCTCAGGCATTGCAGGGCATGGCTGCCGGTCTTGATATTCTGCAGGGTTCAGGTAAGCCCGGTGCCGAGAACTTCTCGGTAAACATCCGTGGTGTGGGAACCATGAACGATGCCAGTCCGCTGGTATTGGTAGATGGTATGGAGATGAGTCTCTCAGATGTGAATCCTATGGATATCGAGAGCATCTCAATCCTGAAGGATGCTGCATCGTGTGCCATCTATGGTAACCGTGGTGCTAATGGTGTTATCCTGGTTACAACCAAGAGTGGTACCGAGGGTAAGGTGAATGTAACCTATACCGGCAGGTTGTCGATCAACAAACCATCAAAGCTGGTTCGCTTTATGTCGAACTATGCTGATTATATGGAGATGGTGAACGAGGCCAGCGAGAATATCGGTACAGCAGGGAAGTATCCACAAAGTGTGATTGACCAATGGCGCCAGGCTGAGGCTAATCCCAATGGCATTGCCGAGTCGGGCTATCCCAACTACGTGGCTTATCCTAATACCGACTGGTATGATGAGATTTACCAGACCAAGGTGATGCAGGAGCATGCCATCTCTCTGTCGGGTAAGGATACCCGCACACGTTATAACCTTGGATTAACCTACCTTGATAACCCTGGTATGATTGTTCGTTCGGGTGAGCAGAAGTACTCTATCAACCTGAAGTTGATTTCGGATGTAACTAACTGGTTACAGTTAGGTGCTCAGGTATGGGGTACACACAGCGATCGCGACCGTAATAACGTGGATGCCCTGTCGAGCTGGGAGTTCCTGAAGACTGTGCCTGGTATCTATCCCTATTACGATGGTAAGTTTGGTGGAATCGAGACATCGGTTGAGGATGGCGCTGCCCACAACCCCATGCAACTGCTGAATGGCGATGGTGACAGCTACTATAAGACGACCCACGCTTACAGCACTGCCTATGCGCAGGTGAAGTTCCTGAAGGACTTTACCTTCAAGTCAACCTTTGGTTACGACTACTACAATGCCCGTCATAAGTACACCGACGGACAGAACGAGAGCTATAGCTTCAGTCGTAACGAGGTGGTGGCATCGCCTGCTGCGCTCGAGGCCCTCTCAAGCTATATGTACTATCACCACTACTATAACTGGAAGATTACCAACACCCTGAATTGGGCCCACACCTTTGCCCAGAAGCACGATGTAGGTGCACTGGTAGGTTTCGAGGAAGGTAAGAACAGTGATGGTAATACCGACGTGAAGAAGATGGGTATGATTGATGCCACACTGACCGACCTGAATACTCTGACATCTGAGGAGTACACACGTGGTAACTTTACCGGTTATACCTATCGTTCTTGGTTCGGTCGTTTGAACTATGCCTATGATTCACGCTACCTGTTGGAGGCTAACTTCCGTTATGATGGCTCGTCGCGTTTCTCACCCGATAACCGTTGGGGCTTCTTCCCATCTGCATCGGCAGGTTGGCGTATCAGCGAGGAGGCTTTTGCCAAGAACTCATTCCTCAGCGTATTCGATAACCTGAAGTTGCGTGCCTCTTATGGTAAGCTGGGTAACTCATCGGTTGATAACTATGCTTATCAGTCGTGGTACGAAACAGGTTACACCACCATGGGTGGCAAGAAGGTACCTCGTTTCTACCTGAAGAACCTGCCTAACATGAATGTAACTTGGGAGACTACCAAGACTTTCAATGTAGGTCTCGACTTCAGTACCCTCGGTGGTCGTCTGTCGGGTGTTATCGACTACTACGACAAGCAGACCTCTGGTATCCTCTACCGCCCATCAATCGGACTGATCTTTGGTGATAAGGTGGCGCCTCTGCAGAACCTGGCTGGTGTAAGCAACCGCGGTTTGGAGATGACCTTCCGCTGGGAGGATAAGATTGGCGACGTAACCTATGGTGTGGCTGTTAATGGTTCGTTCAATAAGAACAAGGTAACCGACTATAAGGGTGGCATCATCCAGGGATGGGGTGCCGATCCTAACAATCCCGATCCTAACGTATACTACTCTAACCTTGGCGAGGTTTCGTCGGGTGGTACTCAGCGCCTGGTAGAGGGACACATGATGAACGAGTTCTATGTATATCCTATCTATAGCGGTAACGGAACTTATTACGATGCCAACGGTGTGGTTAACCCCAATGGTGGTCCACGCGATGGTATGATCCGCACTCCCGAGGACCTGAAGTGGGTACAGGACATGATTGCTGCCGGCTACTCGTTCGAGCCACAGCACGCTGTTACCCAGAATGCTATCTGGTATGGTGAGTATATCTATGCCGATACCAATGGCGATAAGGTTTATGGTGGCAGTCACGACCAGCAGTTCATGGGCGAGTCGAACGTGCCTAAGTTTACTTTCGGTATGCAGATGCACGCAGAGTGGAAGGGTATCGACCTCTCGATGAACTGGGGTGGAGCCACAGGCTTCTCAACCTACTGGCGTGAGATTGGTCAGAACTCATCAAATGTGGTATCTGGTTTGAGCATCCCACAGTGGATTGCCGACGATCACTACTTCTATGATCCCAATAACCCCAACGATCCTCGTACCAACATCACTTCGAAGAATCCACGTATGTCGCTCGAGAATCCAAGTATGAGTGATGCCCTCGACAATACATTCCATCTCTATAGCTGCGATTACCTGAAGCTGCGTAACCTGACCATCGGTTACACATTGCCAAAGAACATCAGCAGAAAGATCTATGCCGAGAACCTGCGTGTTTACTTCTCGGGTGAGAACCTGTGGACTATCACCAGCTTCCCCGGACTTGATCCCGAGATGCGCTCTGGTGAGGGTTATGCTACTATGCGCCAGCTCTCATTCGGACTGAATGTAACATTTTAACCATCAACAATGAATAACCAATATGGAAAAGAAAATTATTAATAATATGTGTCGCAGTCTTATTCTGGCTGCATCGAGTATCGCTTTCACGGCTTGTAATGCCGACTTCCTGGATACTCAACCTTCCGACCGTGTAGGTACCGACTTGGTATGGAGTACCTATAATATGGCTGATGCTGTGGTGAATGGTGCCTACGAACGTTTCTACTGGGAGCAGCAGGGCGAATGCCCCGACTGGCAGAACTTTGATGCTGCCACCGATGTTTGCGACCTGGATGCTAACTGGGGTGGTTACGATTGGGCACGTGGCCGTTGTAATGCCGGTTACTGGGGATTCAACGACTGGTGGAAGCGCTTGTATGAGGAAATCTATCGTACCAGCAACGTGATTAATAACCTCGACAGGTGCGAGGCTATGTCGGCCAGCGAGCGTGCCCGCGACATTGCCGAATGTAAGTTCCTGCGTGCCTGGGCTTACTATCGCGCTAACGTGCTGTGGCGTGGTGTGCCCATCTACACCGAACCCGTTGAGTATGGCGAAGACACCAGGCCTCGTAATACCGCCGATGAGGTATGGCAGCAGATTATCAAAGATTGCTCTGAGGCTATCAACGAGCCTAGTCTGCCTAACAAGTACGCTACCTCTGATAAGAACTACGGTCGTGTGACTAAGGCTTGTGCCTATTATCTGCGTGGTCAGGTTTACATGTGGCTGAAGGACTGGGATAAGGCTGCTGCCGATTTTACAGCCATCACCACCATGGGCTTCCAGCTGTTCCCCGACTATAAGAATATGTTCAAGGCTGCTAATGAGCGCAACGATGAGTATATCTTCCAGTATCAATACA
Organism: Xylanibacter ruminicola; assembly: GCF_900107775.1. Taxonomy (GTDB): domain Bacteria; phylum Bacteroidota; class Bacteroidia; order Bacteroidales; family Bacteroidaceae; genus Prevotella; species Prevotella ruminicola_C. Next base: position 109,751 of record NZ_FNRF01000005.1, on the reverse strand, counting down.
CCGATGAGGAGGGTATGGGTTCGCTGTTAGGTCGAACACACGGTAACCGTAATACTTATACCGCCGATGGTTTTGGTTGCTGGAACAACCTGATTCCTAATCCTTACTTTGTCGACTCATACGAGTATGCAGATGGTAAGCCATTTAATATGGACGAGGTGTTCCCAGGCTACTCAAAGATGGATCCTAAGGCCCGTTCGGTTTACTTCCTGCGCGATGGTCTCGATCCAAATGCTACCAACGACAAACTGAAGGCTGGCTACCAGCAGATGGTAACCTACGGTGCCGATATGAGTCAGTACGACAAGGATGGTAACGAGGCCCGCATCCTGGCTATCTATCAGAATCGCGACCCACGTATGCTGATGAACTTCATTACTCCGTACTCTACTTATAAAGGTGGATCAACTGCCGACTGCTGGGATTATACCCTGCGTTGGCCTTACATTGGATCGGATAATGCTGCTCCTTACGACCTGCGTACCGATACCAACGACCGCTTCTACTACCTGTGGCGTAAGTTTGTGCCCGAGGGTCGTGAAACTAAGAACGGCTTGAACAGTGATATCGATACACCTATCTTCCGTTATGCAGGTGCACTCATCTCTCTGGCTGAGGCTCTGAACGAGCAGGGTAAGACCGATGAGGCCGTGAAATACATCAATATGGTTCGTGCCCGTATTCCAGGATTGGCTCTGCTTAATAGCAACGAGTACACCAAGGTAACTGGTCAGGACAACATGCGTGAGCGTATCCGTAACGAGTATGGCTGGGAGCTTTGTGGCGAGGGCCAGCTCTACTGGAAGCAGCTGCGTTGGGATACATGGCTCGATCGTAAGTTGGGCACCAACCGCGCACTGGTTAGCGATCCTTCACAGCTGAATGGTGCTAATGGTATGACCGAAATCTGGGGTACCAAGCGCTACACCAATAACTATATTGGCGAGCACGTAAAACTGTTTGCTGTGCCACAGGGCGAACTGGAGCGTAATCCTAATCTCACACAAAATCCTGGTTGGTAATATGTTAGTAATGAATAAAAGAAGTTACATGTTTTCTATAGTTAGTATAATTGTTGGTTTTATGCCTATTCTGGGTTGCTCATCGTCGGACGACGGTGGGCACACTCAGGATATCAAACCTATTCCTGTTGTTCAGAAGTATCGTAATCCTATCATTGCAACCTCGTTGCCCGATCCCTCTATAGTAAAGTCGCCCGATGGCGTGTTCTATCTCTTTGCTACCGAGGATATCCGCAACCTGCCCATCTATCGTTCTACCGATTTGCTGAAGTGGCAGTATGTGGGTACGGCTTTTACTGATGCTAGTCGCCCCAAGTGGAATCCTGGTGGTGGTATCTGGGCCCCCGATATCAATTATGTTGATGGTAAATATATGCTCTATTATTCTAAGTCGACTTGGGGTGGTGAGTGGACTTGCGGTTTAGGTGTTGCTTCGGCTACCCAACCGCAAGGGCCTTACACCGATCATGGAGCGCTGTTTATCAGCGAGGATATCGGCATACAGAATTGTATCGATCCCTTCTATATCGAGGATGGTGGTAAAAAGTATCTGTTCTGGGGCTCGTTCCATGGTATCTATGGTGTAGAGCTGAGTGCCGACGGACTCACGCTTAAGCCCGGTGCCAAGCCTGTTCAGATAGCTGGTAACCAGATGGAGGCTACCTACATCCATCATCGTGATGGTTATTACTATCTGTTTGGCTCAAACGGCTCGTGCTGCGAAGGTAACAACAGTACCTATCAGGTTATCTACGGACGCTCTGAGAATCTGTTCGGACCGTATATTACTAAGGATGGTAAGCGTATGTTAGATGGGGCTTTCGATGTGCTTTTGCATGGCAGTAACAACGTGGCAGGCCCTGGCCATAATGCCGAGTTTGTTACCGATGATGCCGGTCAGGACTGGATGATATATCATGGTTACATGAGGAGCGATCCTGATGCTGGCCGACAGGTGTTGATGGATCGTGTTGAATGGGTTAATGGCTGGCCTTTGATAGCAGGCAGCCAGTCGTCGGTAGAAAGTAGTTATCCGACGTTTGATAGTAAGTAATTGGTTGGATGGGAGACTTTAATCGGTCTCCCATTTTTCATGTATATTTGTGCAAAAATTATAAAAAACCTCAAAATAATACCATACACCCAATAAAAATGCTTATCTTTGCCCGAAATATAACGCAAACAATTATACGATAAAGCATCATGATTAACAACGACAAGCTGATGTTGAATGCCAACCCTATTGTAGAGGCACTTCAGAAACCCGCGGCTGAGTTTACTAAAGCCGACATTATTGATTACATTGTGAACAACGATATCCGCATGGTTAACTTTATGTATCCAGGCGGCGATGGCAGATTGAAAACCCTTAACTTTGTAATTAACGATCTGGCTTATCTTGATACCATACTTACTTGTGGCGAGCGTGTGGATGGCAGTAGCTTGTTCTCGTTTATTCAGGCTGGCAGCAGCGATCTGTATGTGTTGCCACGCTACCGTACGGCTTTTGTCGATCCGTTTGCCGAGATTCCAACCGTATCATTGCTCTGCTCGTTCTTCGATAAGGATGGCAATCCGTTGGAGTCATCGCCTGAGCACACACTCCACAAGGCTGCTGAGGCTTTCCGTCAGGTAACAGGTATGGAGTTCCAAGCCATGGGCGAGTTAGAGTATTATGTGATTAGTAACGACGAGGGTATGTTTCCTGCTCAGGACCAGCGCGGCTATCACGAGTCGGCACCTTATGCCAAAGCTAATGAGTTCCGCACCCGTTGTATGAAGTATATTGCCCAGGCTGGTGGTCAGATTAAGTATGGACACTCTGAGGTTGGTAACTTCAGCTTGGATGGTAAGAACTACGAGCAGAACGAGATTGAGTTCCTGCCTGTGGCTGTTGAGCAGGCTGCCGACCAACTGATGATTGCCAAGTGGGTCATCCGCAATCTGGCTTATGAGTTGGGCTATGATGTAACCTTTGCTCCTAAGATTACCACAGGTAAAGCTGGCTCTGGTTTGCATATCCACATGCGTATGCTGAAGGACGGCAAGAACCAGATGCTGGAGAATGGTGTACTGAGCGAGGCTGCCCGTAAGATGATTGCTGGTATGATGGTGCTGGCACCTTCGATTACCGCTTTTGGAAATAAGAATCCTACCAGCTATTTCCGTCTGGTTCCCCATCAGGAGGCGCCCACCAATGTTTGTTGGGGCGACAGAAACCGCAGCGTATTGGTACGTGTGCCATTAGGCTGGGCTGCAGATGTGGATATGTGTCATGCTGCGAATCCGTTGGAGCCACAAACTCACTATGATACCAGCATTAAGCAGACCGTTGAGATGCGTTCACCCGATGGCTCTGCCGATCTCTATCAGTTGTTGGCTGGTTTGTGTGTAGCCTGCCGTTATGGCTTTGAGCTGGATGGCGCGCTTAAACTGGCCGAGAAAACATACGTGAATGTAAATATCCACGATGCTGAGAATGCCGACCGACTTGCTAATCTGGCTCAGCTGCCCGACTCATGTGTAGCTTCTGCCGATTGTCTGAACCGTCAGCGTAGGGCCTACGAGGAGTATGGTGTGTTCTCGCCAGCCATGATAGATGGTATCATCGAACAGCTTCGTGCCTTCGACGATAAGAACCTCCGTCATACGATAGAGAATTATCCAGAGGAAATCCAGAAGTTAGTTACCAAGTACTTCCATTGTGGCTGATGCTATGCCACGGGTATCTCGAAGATAAACCGGCTACCCTCATGGTAGGTGGTGTCGAGTATCAGGTTTCCACCCAATGTTTCTGCATGACGTTTAGTAAGGGGCAGGCCCAGGCCTAAGCCCTCGCTAAAGTCGTCTACCTTGGTAAAGAACTTAAAAATGTGCTCACGGTCGGCCTCGGCAATACCCTTACCCGTATCCTGTACTACGAAACGTACAAACTCCTTGTTACGTGTTACGTGCAGCGAGATGTGCTGCTGGTCGGAATAGCGTACGGCATTGCTGAGTAACTCTTCCAGACTGTATTCCAGGTAACGGTAGTTGGTATGGATGCAGAAGTCGTCGGCCAACTCGGTCTTGAACTCAACAGGTACTTCGGGATTGTACTTGGTTGTGAATTTCAGTGCAACCCGGCACACATCGTTGCATGCCACCATCTCGCGTTTATCGCAATTGGCAGTCTCGGCCTTGCCGTTATCAGAGCTGTCGAACAGCATCATCACCATACGTATAAGCAGTCGGCTGTTGTGCGTCATGGTGCTGGCAATACTCTTAATCTCATCCTGTCCTAACTCTTCGCTCAGCGATGTGTCGTCGGTAGGGCAATTCAGTATCTGTGCAAAGCCCATAATGATATTAAGCGGTGTGCGTATCTGGTGCGTAACGTTCTGGATGAAAACAGTTTTCTGGCGTTGGGCCTCTACTGCCAGTTGGGTGGTATGCTCCAACTCACGGTTGTAACGCTTGGTCTGATCGGTAGCGGTACGCACGCTGTTGATATAATAGTTGAGCGACTCCAACATGGTGGCAAAGCTGTTCTGTAATCCGCCTATCACATCTGTTCGCTTGGTATGGGCTATATCCACATCTAAATGGCCGTTGCTAACAGCTTTGGTTTTTTCAAGCAGTTGCTGTAGCGGACTGAGTGAAACGGTTACCGCCTTGTGACAGTTGATAAAGATAAGCAGCAAACCAACAATCAGTAGTGCCACTACAATATAGGTAAGACGGTAGAATCCTCTCAAGATATCGCTATGCGGACAAACAATAGCCAGGCTCCATGGAGTGCCTTCAACGGGCATATAGCATACCAGCGATTTTTTGCCATTGATTTTTACCGACATGCTACCTTTATTACCCTTTGTCATCTCGTAACCTAAGGCTATCAGGTCGGCCTGATGTTGTGGGTCGGCCACGCTGAAGATCGTTTGGTTGAATAGACGGGTAGAATCGGGATGCCCCACATAGCGCCCTTTCTCGTCAATCATCACATAGTACGAGTGCGGATAGGGTCGTACCTCGGCCATAATATTGGAGATGTGCTGCAATGAGAGCCAGATTGAAATAACGCCAACAAACTTACCTTTCTTGTTGAACAAGGGGTGCGTATAGGCGGCTATCGTAGCATCTTCGTCGGTTTCCTGTTTTCTGTTCTTGTCGTTAAAAACCACCCAGGTTGGTTTGCGCTGTGTACGAGGAATACTGTACCAACGTTCCTGGAAGTAGCTGTGGTCGGGCTCAATAAAGGTATTGATGCTGTCTTTGGTATTGAACGAAACCGACATGAATCCGTCGGGATACTGTGGCAATACACCTGGCTCGGTACTGATGGCACAACCATCGGTATAGGGATTGGTGGTTGCTATGCGGTTGGTTATGGCCTGTATCGAGTCGGGGTATAGTGATTGCTCAACTATCCAGGCATTAGTATGACTTGCCGTCTTGGTCGTTATCAGATAACGGTTAATACGGTGCATGGCACAAGCCAGTACATTGCTGGCTTTATCAACAGCTTCGGCACGTATCAGTTTGTGCGACTGCCAGAACAGTACACCTACCGATGCCAGGAAAACTGGTACAGCTAACAGCAGAACCCACATGATGACCTTAGCCGAGAATGAACGACGAATACTTATCATAGCTTACCTCCTTTCTCCTCCAGGTCTTCTTCTTTTTCCGAGAGGTTGATAAGGTTATTCAGTATCTGCGTGATGGTGTCGCCGTTTTGCTGGATGTCCTCCACTAACTGGCTCACCGTCTGGGTGCTTGTTTCTTTATCAAAATGACTTAATGCCGACACATCCTCGTCGATGGCAAACGATGGGGCCAACATCTGGTCGGTCATGTTATGCAGGAAAGCCGTCTTCATTCGGTCGGCCTTCTGGGCTTGCTCGTACGCAATATGCAACTCTTTACTACGTTCCTGTATGGTTTGGGTTAGTTCGTGCAGCTCGTTGATGTTGGCTGCTACCGAGCGTTGCATCTGCTGGAAGTGGCCTTGTAGCATACCTATCTCGTCCTTGTTCCGATGGCGTGAGGGTAGGGGCTCGTTATATTGTCCGTGGGCAATGCGATCCGTCAGCTCAGTAAGCATCCTGAGTGGCTTTAAGCGGTGACGGATAATCAGACGGGTGTGCAGATACATCAGTACCATGCCCACGATGGCAATGATGATTACAAAGTTGAATAGTGCATTGTACTCGCCAAAGATGTCGTTTTCTGAGAATGCTACGCCGATACTCCAGCCAGGATTTGTTATCAAGGTGCGATAGGGCACTTCGGCCATCCTGAATGGTTGGTAGAACAGATAGAACTTACGTCCGTCGATATCGAATGGCAGGTAACCTTTATTACCCGACATCATCGTTTTTACAGCCTCCTGAACCGAGATGCCTGGCAGGTTGAAAGCCTTGATTTTTGAGAGATAGCCTGCTGTGGGATCAACAATAAACGACCCGTCGTTATCTACCAGCGCGCAATAGGAGTTGGGCGAAGGCTTGGCGGCTGAGATAACGCTTGAAAGCAGTTGTAGTGGCACATGTACGCTGATAACACCTATCGGACTATGATTAGCGTCGAGTATAGGCGCACAGAACGAGGTGAGTGGCTCTATGTCCGACTTCATGCCGAGTAGCGGGTTCATCCACATGGCTCTGTTCTTACCTATCGGACGATTAAACCAAATCTGTTCGGTATAGGGCTTGGTGCCGAAACTGTTGCTGTGAACAATGTTGGCTGTGGAGTGATCCTGGTGTGTACTATCGGTACTGTGTGCATATACCATAAACAGGTCGTGCCCCTTAAAGTATCCGGGCTTAAAGGCGATGACACAGCCCGAGATGTATGGATTGGTTTCTACAATCTTATGGGCATAGGTGTACATCCGTTCCGGATCATCAAACTTCATGTTGAAGTATATATTGCCAGCCGTTTCCTCTACGCTCAGCAGGATATTATCGATGTTGTTGGTGGCGCGATCGAGTGTATAGGTGGCTCGATTCAGCGCATCATCTTTCATCGAATTGCGCGAATAATGAAGCATGACAAGCAGCGTTACAGTTAACAGCAGTGCCATGGCAAGCACTATCATCAGACTGATGCGTAATGACAAATCACTTTTAATCTTTGCAGTTAGTTTCGACATACATGCGGTATTGTTAATAGATTGGTATTGCACTCTGTGCAAAGGTATGAAAAATATTATTTCAAACCAAGTTTCCTGTTTATTTTTTTGTTTATTTAGTAAAAAGCCCTGCCGCAATATCGTAATTGCAGCAGGGCCTGTATCTCATCGCAGTACTACGCCTGTTTGTTTCTTACCATCCATCATGATTCTCAGTGGATGGTCGAAGCGCACGTGACGTACGAACTGGGTCTCTTCAACAGCGGGCATCTGGTCGAGCAGTTCCTTTTGGAATACCCCGTCGCCCGTATAGGTGTTGATGGTGAAGTAACCCACACCGAACGAGGTGAGGTTCTGGAAGAAGTGCGTGCCCTGCGAGGGGTCAACACGGTAGTTCTTCAATCCTACCTCAACAATCACCCTTGCTGCTGATATGTGAGGCCATTTTACGGGAATGCCCAGCCAGTAGTCGCTCGATCCCCAGCGGCCCGGACCAATCAGCACGTAGTTCTTGTCAGCCTGTAGGAACTTGCGGTTTATCTCCTCAATCTCGCAGGCGATGGTAGGATTGTTTACGGCGGTAAAGTCGTCGTCGGTCTTTACATAAACCACATCCACCACGTCCTCGGAAATACCATGACCCAATGAGTTGTACGAGCGCAGCAAGCAGTCGCTGTCAGGTATCTGTTGCAGGTCTTCATCCAGCACCTGCTTGGCATCTACGATAGGACGAATCTGCAGCAGGTAGAACTCGCCAGTGCGGTCGTCGTTCAGGTTGCAGGCAAACTCAATCTCTACAGGGCGCTTCATCTCGTCGGCACCTAACTTCTGCGACATCTGTAGCAGCTCGGGCAATGGGAATACATCGTGCTGTAGCACACCGCAGAACGAGATGACCTTTCGTCCGCCCTCGTAGATACCATCGCGGATGATGTTATCCGTCGGGTCGTAGGTCGAAGCCAGATAGGTGAGGGCTCCGTCTTCGGCAGCCTGCTTTACACGTACCTTCTTGATATTAAAGCCGTCGTCAACCTTAAAGTCATCGCCTACATGAGCCATGTCCAAGGCGTAGAATCGGGTTTGGGTCTCGCTCAGGGCTGTCTCCATCTCCGAAGTCTGCAGTACCTGCTTGGGGTGATAGGGTGATACGCGTAGGGTTTGACCGCCATCTACGATATATTTTCCTAATCCTACTGCCAGCGATGCAATACCCTCTTCGGCAGTCTCGTCGCCGATGGGGTAGTAGTTCAACGAACGCAGCACACCGCTGAAGTTGGGGTAGTATAGGTCGCCATACTGCTTACCCACTACTTCCTGCAGAATCACAGCCATCTTCTCCTGGTCGATCACGTTCTGCGTGGCCAGCATATAGGCCTTCGAGTCCTTATAGTAAACCGAGGCATACACACCCTTGATGGCACAGGCCAGCATGCGTAGCATCTCGTATTTATCATCCAGATAAGGAATCATATAGGTAGAGTAGATACCTGCAAAGGGCTGGTAGTGCGAATCCTCGAGCAACGAACTTGAACGGATGGCGATAGGACTCTTCACCGCATCAAAGAAGGTAAAGAAGTCGGCTATCAGCGAGTCGGGCAACTGGGCACGCATAAAGTGCTGCAGTATCTCCTCGTCGCTGGCATCGCTCAAGGCTATTGTCCACAGGTTGTTCTTCTCCATGAACTCGTCGAAGAAGTCGGTACACAATACCACTGTTTTAGGTATCGATACCTTGGCCTGTTCAAACTGGTTCAGCTCTGGGTGGCGCTTGATGATGTTATCAAGGAATGCCAGACCACGACCTTTACCTCCTAACGAACCTTCACCGATACGGGCAAAGTGGGCATAGCGGTCGAACTTCAGTCGGTCGAACACGGCTACCACACCAATATTCTTCATCCGGCGGTACTGCACAATGGCATCGAAGATAATCTGTCGGTGGGCATCCACATCCTGCAGCTTATGCCAGGTAACATGTTTCAAGAAGGCCGAAACGGGGAAGATGGCACGTGCTGTAAGCCAGCGACTCATGTGGTTACGACTTACGTGGTAGAGCATCGAGTCGTAAGGAATCTTGAAGATGTTGTCCTGCAGTTCCTTCAGCGACGATACACGGAACACCTCTTCCTTGGTTTTCGGATCGCGGAATATAAAGTCGCCAAAACCCATGTGTTCCTCCATCAGGTGGTGCAGGTCCACATTCATCTTGGTAGAGTTCTTATCAATAAAGTGGAAACCCTCGGCCTCGGCTTTTGCTTTGTTGCCAATCTCCGAAGAGTCGAGAATCAGGGGCACATATTCATCGCGGCGACGAATCTCCCTCAGCAGTTTCAAACCTGCCTCAGGATCGCCTTCCTCTACGTGGCTCAACCGGCCCTCGTGTACTTGCATGGGGAATCGGGTGTCACTAATCACGCCTAAGGTGTTCTCGTGATACTTCTCGTACAGCTGCATGGCTTCCTCGTAGGTGGTAGCCAGTACCACTTTGGGGCGTCCGCGTTTACGCTGGGCTGCAGCATGCGGGTTCAGCGCCTCGGTCGAGAAACGTTTACTCTGAGCCAGAATATAGTTATAGAGGTTTGGTAGCACGCTCGAGTAGAAGCGGATGTTATCCTCAACCAGCATAATCATCTGTACGCCGGCCTCCTTGATGTCGTGCTCGATGTTCATCTTGTCCTCAATCAGCTTGATGATGCTCATAATGAGGTTGGTGTTACCCAACCAGCAGAACACGTAGTCGAACACCGACATATCCTCATCCTGAATACGTTTGGTGATACCATGCGAGAAGGGTGTAAGCACCACGCAAGGAATGTTTGGATGCTCGGCCTTGATTTCTCGTGCCACGGTAAAGGCATCGTTGTCCGCATTACCAGGCATACAGATTACCAGGTCGATATCCGTGTTGTGTAGCACTTCGTGTGCCTCCTCGGTGGTCGATACCTGTCGGAACGTGGGTGGGTATCGCATACCCAGCTCCATATACTCGTCGAAGATCTTCTCATCTACACGACCGTCGTCTTCGAGCATAAACGCATCGTAGGGATTGGCCACAATCAGCACATTAAAGATGCGTCGTGTCATCAGGTTCACGAACGACACATCCTTCAAGTAGAATTTATTCCACTCAGATGGTATCTTGCTTACTTCTTCCATATTCGGCGACAAAGATATAAAATTTTCCCCAAAGTTCCCACGTTGGGAAAAAATATTTCCCTAACTGGGGAATAAATTTTCCCTAACTGGGAATATCCTCGAGCTAATAAGTGGCAATCTTACGTACGTCGTCTTCGAAAGTCTCTTTGTTGAGGGCTTTGGCTTTGAGTTTAGAACGGTAGGTGTAGATGGTGGTGATGCTGGAACGGAGAATATCGGCAATCTCTTGATTGTCGGTAATGTCAAGGCGGATAAGAGCCAGAATGCGTAACTCGGTTGTTAAACGCTTGGCTGTAGCCCCGTCGTTGTCGGTAATGAACTGATTCTCAGGTGTAAGTAACTTGTTGACCTCGCTGATAAAGTGGGGGTAGATGTTAAGGAAGGCGGTGTCGAATTGACTATGGAAAGTGCGGATACCTGTGTTTACTGGTTCCATCGTTTTGAGTTCGGCATATAGTTCCTCCAGTTTTCGTTCTCTAGCTAATCGGTTTAACTGTTTCATGCGTTGCTCGGTGTTTGAAAGCAACATACTGCTGAGTTCCAGAAAACGTCCAATGTATTCCTCTTTAATGCGATTGGCTTCTTTCATCTGCGTGTTAACAGTCTCAATCTCTTCGGTATGCTTAGCCAGAATCTTGTTCATCTCGATAATCTGCAAACCAGCTGCGTGTTTTTTGCGATACAGACGTAGGGTATAGACGATGATACCTGCAAGTACCAGCGAGATAAAGGATATGATGGCCAGCAGTAGGTTGGTGCGCTGCTGGGTCTGAGTGCGCTCGGCATCGTATAGTTGCAGAATCTGCGGCGCCATGCGTCCTACTTGCATCATGCGGATGCGACTACCATAGAAACGGGCCTCGCTGATGGCTTGTAACAGATAACGGTAGGCATCGTCGTTATTACCGCGGTTCATTAGTATCTCTGAAAGTATGCGTAGCGAGTTGTTCTCACGGATGGCGCATCGCTCATCGCTGATGGCGCTGAGCAGAAGATAACGTTCCTGCTGTTGGTGCATCTCCTTGGTTTGGTAGAAGAAAGCCAGCGTGCTGGTAACAATACTGTAAGCACGCGTACCCTCTTCAAGCTTCAGCAGGTAGTCTTCAAGCATCTGTATGGCTTTGTTGGTGTCGCCAGCCTCGCAAATGTAGGTAGCCTGATTAAAGATATAATCGTAACTGTCTTTGGGCGCAATCTGTATCACCAGCTGTCGATAGTATTGTGCTCGTTGTATATAGTCGTAGAAGTATTCGGTGTTCTGAGCCATTTCCGAACGGTACAGGTTCAGCTCACTTTGTTGGTTGTAAAAGGCTATCTTCTGTTGGTCGTTAATCGAGTCAACTGCTACTTCATCCAGCAGTCGGCGGGCACGATCAAAGAGTCCTGTAACAGCCAGAATATGTGCCATACGTACGGCGCTGGCTGCAAAACGATTGTGGTTGCCCGATTTGCGCAAGGCTTTCACATTCTTATCTATATAATAGAAAGCAGAGTCGAACTTATAGGCAACATATTCGTCGTAGAGTCGTTGGTTCAGGTCGTATTGCTGCTCAGCAGTTAAAGTAATACCTTTAACTCCCTCCTTGATGGCTGCCACGCGGCGTTCTTTATCGGCTGTTAACTGGTCGTAGTGTTCTATCAAGCTGTCGAGCGTTTGATAGAGCTGTCGGTTACTTGCTTGTTGAGCCCGACTCTCTGTGGTCAGAACCATCAGAATCAAAATGATGCATTGTCGTATCATAAGTTAGAGTTGTTTGTGTTATGTTGTTGGGCACAAAGATACGATATCTTTCTGAAATAACCAAATAATATAAGCCTATTTATGCCAAATTGCGATTGATTTTCTTTAGATTTTTGTGATGAGTCTAAATTATAACCAGTTTATTTCCAGATGTTTGCGATTTTGAGAGTTTAGATATTTGTTTGTGGCGCTTGGAGGCGTAGAATGATATCTCTATCTTTGCCGAAAAATTTCAAAATTATGCGATTACTGAGGTATGTTAGATTTGTTATATTGGTTAGTTTGGTAATGAATGGTGTTACTAAAAGTAATGCCGGAAACGTTAAGGTAACTTCGCCCGACGGTGCCGTGACGGTTACCGTCGGCGTGAAGAATCAACAACCATTTTATATGGTAAACTATGAGGAAAAAGCTGTTGTGGCCCCCTCGCATTTAGGATACCTATTAAATAATGGTGAGTTGGGTGCTAAGACAAAGATGGGCAAGGTAGCTCGCTCGCAGAAGGACGAGATTTGGAATCAGCCTTGGGGCGAAAATGATATCACTCATAATCATTACAATGAACTGATGGTAAATTTCCGCGAACAGTCTGGACAGCCTATGCAAGTGGTGTTCCGTGTGTATAATGATGGCTTCGGTTTCCGTTATATCCTGCCAGATTATAATAAAGGAAAGGAATTTCAGATTATGGACGAGTTGACCGAGATGACTTTGGCACACGATGCCAAAGCCTGGTCGATACCCACTAACCATACCGAGTATTTCGAAGGAATCTACAAGGCTGGAATGCTGAGCCAGAAGGATACTGTATGCACACCACTTACAATAGAGTATGAGAAGGATTTGTATCTGGCCATCCACGAGGCTGCACTCGAGGATTATGCCAGCATCAATCTCACCCCCCGGAGTGCGGATGGTGGCGCTGTTAGATTACTTACCGCCCTTACACCTTGGCGTAGTGGGGTAAAGGTGTATGCCAAGGGGCAGCTTAAGAGTCCCTGGCGTACGATGATTATCAGCAAAACAGCAGGTGGATTGCTCACCTCGAACCTGATGCTGAATCTGAATGAACCATCACAAATTAAAGATACATCGTGGATTGAGCCAGGCCGTTATATCGGCATCTGGTGGAGCATCCACAAAAAACAGAACACTTGGGAGATGGGGCCTGCCCATGGTGCTACTACCGAGAACGTGAAACGCTATATGGACTTTGCTGCCCGTCATGGCTTCAGCGGTGTGTTGGCCGAGGGCTGGAATCCTGGTTGGGGACAGGGCGAGAAGATTAGCTATCTGGAGTCGTACCCCGATTTTGATATGCACGAAGTAACCCGGTATGGCTTGCAAAAAGGTGTACGATTTATCGGTCATACCGAAACCTGGGGTAATGCCTCTCTCCTGGAGAGTCAGATGGAACAGGCTTTCAACTGGTTCGAACGATTGGGCATTCGTGCCGTAAAGACGGGATACGTTGGACATTACTTTGATGGTAAGGAGTTAGCTAAGTCGCAGTATGGTATCCGTCATTATCGTAAGGTGATAGAGTGTGCTGCCAAGCATCATATCATGATAGATAATCACGAGCCAGCTATGCCTACTGGCATACAGCGCACTTGGCCAAACCTGATGACTCAGGAAGGTGTGCGTGGCCAGGAATATAATGCCTGGGATCGTCGTGGTGGTAATCCACCATCTCACACCGTTACGCTGCCGTTTACCCGTGGTTTAGCTGGTCCTACCGATTTTACGCCTGCCATCTTTAATTTCTCGGAGATTGTGCCAGGCACCCATCCGCACTCTACATTGGCCAAGCAGCTGGGTGAGTTTGTCGTTATCTACAGTCCGTTACAGATGGCAGCCGATGCCATCGAGAATTACGAAGGACAGCCTGCACTCAGCTTTATTGAGAGTTGTCCTACCACATGGAGTCGTACTTTAGTGCCCAACGGTGAGATTGGTAAGTATATCACCATCGCCCGTAAGGAGCGTGGCGGCGACAGCTGGTTTATCGGCAGTATTACTAACGAGGAGGCTCGTAGTCTGGAAGTGTCACTCGATTTCCTTGACGAAGGTGCCACTTATCGTGCTATTATTTACGAGGATGGACCTGAAGCCGACTTTGAGCGTAATCCATACGAGATGACGATACGCCAGATTGCTGTTACTAAAGCCGACACCCTGCACCTGCGTCTGGCTCGTAGTGGTGGCGCTGCCGTCAGGATTGAGAAAGCTAAGCAATAAAAGGCAAGATATTTTCAACTAAAACTTTTTTTATAACTCTAATTTTAACAAAAACCAATGAAGATGAAAAGATCAAAGAATCTTTGTTATCGCCTGCTGATAATGTTGGCGGTGATGTTTTTCGCTTTGGATGTTTCGGCACAGACCACGATTAATGGTCGTGTGAAGGACGAATCGGGCATAGCCGTTATTGGCGCCTCGATCATTGTCAAAGGAACATCGAATGGTACAGTGACTGACTTCGACGGAAACTTCAAGCTGTCATGTAAGCCTGGAGCTACGTTGGTGTTCTCTTACATCGGCTACAATCCACAGGAACTGAAAGCCAAGGACGGCATGGAGGTTGTGCTGAAAGAGGATGTGGCACAGCTGAACGAAGTGGTTGTGGTTGGTTATGGCTCGATGGCTAAGAAAGAAATATCGAGCTCAGTGGTTCAGATTAACAAGGACCAGTTTAACCAAGGTGCAGCCAGCGACCCTATGGCGCTGATTGCTGGTAAGGTGGCTGGTCTGAATGTGGCTGCTACTGCCGATGCCAATCCTAATGCCATGACCGATATCCAGGTGCGTGGTGCTGGTTCGTTGACAGCCAGCAACGGCCCGCTGGTTGTTATCGATGGTATAGCCGGTGGCGATCTGCGTAACATTGCTACCCAGGATGTTGAGTCGATTACCGTACTGAAGGATGCCGGCTCGGCTGCCATCTATGGTACCCGTGGTGCTAATGGTGTTATCCTGGTTACAACTAAGAAAGGCTCGGGCTCGGCTGGTGTTACTAACGTAACCTACGACAGCTATATCGCACTCAATATTCAGAAGCCCCGTGTAGATATTCTCTCTACCGACGAGTTCCGTCGTTCACGTCGCGGTCAGGACTACGGTGCCGATACCGATTGGTGGGGCGAGATTACCCGTCCGGTAAGCTATAGTCTCAACCAGTATATCTCTGTTGATTCATCAACTAAGAATGGTTATTTCGGACTCTCTGTTAATTATAAGAAAGGTAATGGTTTGGATATCGTATCGGGTCGTGAGGAATACGGTGGTCGCTTTGTAGGCGAGCAGCGTGTGCTCAACAACCGTTTGCAGTTCAACTCTTCACTCTCTGCCCGTAAGGTACACGAGAAGTGGGGTAACGACGGCTTGTTTGATACTGCCCTCACCATGAACCCAACCATCCCTGTGAAAAATGCTGATGGCACTTATTATCAGCCCAATTCACCTACAGATATCCACAACCCAGTGAACGATCTGAAAGAGAACGTGAGTCAGGGCGATCGCATCTATTTGTTGGGTAATGCAGATGTGAAACTCAATATCCTGCAGTTAGAGCAGCACAACCTGAATACCTCATTGAGCTATGCCTTGCAGTACAACGACCTGAAGGATAACTTCTATACACCATCAACCTCGAGCGAATCGTTCTGGAATGGTTATGATGGTCGTGCTCGCATCAACTATCAGAAGTGGTGGACCAACCGCTTGGAGTACCTCATCAACTACACCATGACGCTGAAGCAGCACCAGCTTAAGGCTGTGCTTGGCTATTCATGGGAGCGTAGCATGTGGGAGCAGAGTGGTAACGAGAATATGGGCTTTGTTTACGATGCCCTTTCGTATCATGGCATTGGCAACGGTAGCTATCTGCGCGATGGCAAAGCCAACATTTGGGCAGGCTCATCAGAATCTACATTGATAGGTTTCTTCGGTCGATTGAATTACAATTTCAATGATATCATCTACGCTTCGGCCTCTATGCGTCGTGAGGGTAGCACTAAGTTTGGTGCTAACAAAAAGTGGGGTAACTTCCCATCTGCTTCGTTGGCATGGGAAATCATTAATACGCCATTTGCTCAGAGCTTGCAACGTACTTTCCAGAGCCTGAAACCTCGCGTAAGCTATGGTGTAACAGGTCGTTCCGACTTTAATGCTTATCAGAGTATAGCCACTTATAGCACGCGTGGTGCTTATCTTATCGATAACCAGTGGATTAATGGTTATGCACCATCATTGAATGCTAACCCTGATTTGGCTTGGGAAAAGTCGACTGCTTTCAACGTAGGTCTGGATTTTGTTGCATTCAAGAGTCGTTTGCGTGGTAGCGTTGAGTATTTCGACCGTCGTTCGCAGGATCTGCTTTACAACTACACAGCTCCCCAGCCACCATTCATCTACAACACCATTCTGGTGAATGTGGGAACCACCAAGAATACTGGTATCGAGGTCTCGTTGGATTATGACGTGATTGCCAAGAAAGGCTTGAAGTGGACCACCGGTATCAACTGGAGTATGGGCGATACCAAGCTTACAAAACTCTCTAGCGATGCTTACCAGATGGCTTATCTGGATCTGTATCAGAAACCAGGTCCTGGCACCAGCGAGTACTTCTTCCGTGTTGAGGAGGGTGGAAAGATAGGTCAGTTCTATGGCTATGAGCATGCTGGTATCGACGAGAATGGACTGTTGCTCATCTACGATAACGATGGCAATAAGGTGCCTGCAGCTCAGGCTGATCCTTCTTACAAGCGCACCATCGGTAATGGCGCACCTAAGCACTTCCTGTCGTGGAGCAACTCTATCAGCTACAAGAATTGGGATCTGAGCATGCTCTTCCGTAGTGCCCTGGGCTACGAGATCTTCAACATGCGTAAGTATGGCATGGGCCTTAAGGGATCAGGTACTGATAACGTACTGCGTAGTGCTTATACTGATTATAGTAATGTGGAGTCGAGTGGTGGTATCATCTCAAGTTATTTTCTTGAGAAAGGCGACTATGTAAAACTCGACAACGTGACTTTGGGGTATACCTATACTCCAAAGAACCGTCAATTGGTTGAGAGTCTGCGTGTTTATCTCACAGCCAAGAATGTGTTTACACTCACAGGTTATGAAGGCAACGATCCTTCAATTGTTACCTCAACAGGTATCACTCCTGGTATCGACTCTAATAGCGCCTATCCACAGGCCACTCAGGTAAGTCTGGGTGTGACTCTGCGCTTTCACTAATTATGATTTAAGAATATAGAATTAAGAGATATGAAAACAATCAAATATAGCATCATTGCGATGGCACTGGGTTTAGGGCTTACGGCATGTACTGATCTCGATGAGAAAGTGTACGATCGTATCGACGCCGGTGTATATTATCAGAATGAAGCCAGTGTGAAAGGTGCTGTGGCTGCCATCTACGGCCAGACATCACAAACCTTGGCTGGTGAGAATTTCTTCCACCTTTCAGAATATCCCTCCGACCAGATTACATGGCGTGTGTGGAATGGTGGACTTTGGGGATGGGACGAGGCTATGAAGACCGTGCTCTCTTGGCACAACTGGACTTCAGAATCTACCATCATTAATAATGCCTGGAACGGCGCTTGGACAGCTATCGGACTCTCGAACCTGTTGCTGAGCGATCTCGAGGGGCTGAGTGCTGCCAGTCTTGGTATGACCGATGCTCAGTTGGCACAGTATGTAGCCGAGGTTCGCACCATACGTGCCTGGAACTATTACTGTATCTTCGAACTTTGGGGTGGCGCGCTGCCATTGAATACCTCGGCTAGTAGTGAGGTGCCTGGTTCGGCCGATCCTGACTGGGATACATCGTGCAAGAAGATATACGATTTTATTGCTACCGAACTCGACGAGACGGTTGGCGCATTGGCAAAGGACGACGACAACCACTCGATGGTGAACCGTGCCAACCAGGCCATGAACCGTTTGCTCAAGGCTCGTTTGTTGCTCAATGCCGAGGCGTTTATCGGCGAGAACCACTACGATGAGTGTGAACAGCTTTCGAAAGATATCATTGGTGGTACTTATGGTAATTATGCGATTGATAGCAACTACCGTAACCTGTACTCGATGGATAATGTAAAGAGTCCCGAGGTAATCTTCGCCCTTGCTGCCGAGGATGGTCAGGGTGCTGCTAACGCCATCTCTAACGTACGTACCATGGTCGGTATGTGGTATGGTTATGCCGATTACTTCGGACAGAGCTACGATGGTATCGGTGCCTGGAACTGCGTATGCTTGGTTCCTTCGTTCGATAACTCGGGTACCGTTCAGCCAACAGGTGGTTCAATCGGTGCCAAGAGTTTCTTGGATTATGGCGATAAATTGGGCGCGCCCTATGAGCGCTTCGACGACCGCGATATCCGTAAGCAGAACTATACCTACGATGCAGCCACCAAGACCCATGGCCCGGGTATGTTCCTGAAAGGTTTGGTACGTGCCAATTTTGGTACCGGCGACGTGCTGAAGGCCGATGCCGACCGCGATGGTCAGGATCTGGTATTTGTCGATCAGTTGGGCACCTTCCTGAATCAGGGTCGCGACCTTGAAACGGTGATGAGTCCTCGTTGGGGCGAAACCAACTCGGGCGTTCGTCTGGTTAAGTATCCTCTCTATCCAAACGATGAGAATGGCGGTTTCAAGAGCATCGATGATGTACAGTTCCGTCTGGCCGAGGCTTATTATAATGTAGCTGAGTGCGAGATGCGTAAGGGTAACAGTGCCGAGGCAAAGAAGTATGTTGATGCTGTGCGCCAGCGTTACTTCAAGGCATCCGATCGTACTGCCGCTCTGAATGTGCCAGGTCCTGGTTTCGATAATTTTGATATGGACTGGATGCTCTCTGAGTGGGGTAAGGAATACCTGGGTGAGGGTAACCGCCGTCGTACCGACCTGCGTCGTTTTGATAAGTTCACTCAGGGACAGTGGTGGTTCTGGGGACGTGCTACCGAGGATGGTATCAGCCTGCCCGCTAAGCGCGACCGCAAGTACGAGTGGTATCCATTGCCACAAACAGCCATCTCTGTAAATCCCGGCTTGGTTCAGAATCCCAACTATTAAACATAAAACATTAAAGAATATGAGCAAGAAAATATATAGTGCGTTTCTGGTCATGATGGCTTTTGTGAGCTTGATGAGCAGCTGCACAAAAAACGAGGATATCGTGTTTGATCACGAGCGCCAGCAGTTCGATACACGTACCGATCGCATCCTGTTGGAGTTTATTGCTCCCTTTGGCACTACTGCCGACGAGGAGATTTATATCACTGGTGCTTTTAATGGCGACGATGAGGCGATAGGTGATCCACAGTATTTGTTGACCAAAGCGCCAAACAGTAATGTAAAGTGGGGCATCTATCTCGATCCCAACAGCTTTGTAGCAGGTAAGTCGCTGGCCGATGGCTTCAGCTTCTACTCAAAGAATCAGGGTAAGGAGTTTACTACTGCTGGCGAGGCCGCTATGCATACCGACAATCCTGGTGTTGGCACCTTTACAAATGTATGGGGACAGCGTTGGGAAAGCTACTACTGGAGTGGCGGCGAGGCACCTGAACCAGAGCACGACGGATTCTGTGTGTATGTCGACGACCAGACTGGTTGGGATGTGCTCACCCTTTATATGTGGGGCGACATCAACAATATGAATGGCGACTGGCCAGGTATGCAGGTTACTGGTACTTGGAATCACGATGGTATCACCTGGAAATACTTTGATATGGGTGCTGCTAACACCGGATTGGTTGAGAACCTGATATTTAATAATGGTGGAAACGGAACACAGTTGGCCGACTTCAACTTTACCATCGATCGTAACATCTATCTGCGTATCACGCCTGATGGTATAGAAGAGATTGGTGCCGAAGCAAAAGTTGAACACGATGGCTTTGCCCTGTTTGTGCTGAACGAGTCGAGTCAGACCGATCTGGCCTTGTATGCCTGGGGCGATGCCGAAGCCTTTGGCGGTTGGCCTGGAATACCCGTTACAGGCACCCAGACCATCGGTGGGGTAGAGTATACCTATTTTGATATGGGTGCAGCCAATACCGGTTTGAATCTTAATCTCATCCCCAATAATAACAATGGTGGTGTGCAGTGGGAAGGTGGCGATCTGAACTTTACGATTGATCACGACATCTATATCCGCATTTTCGATGGTGGTTATGAAGTACTGCAGTAATCTTATCCTCGCCACAGCGCTGATGCTCTCAGCCTGTGGCGGGGCTACCAAAAGTCTTGTTGTTGATAATACCCAGCCTGTAAGCGATGCCAACCGTGTCATCTATCAGATGAACGTGGGCGCCTTTACTGCCGAGGGTACATTCCAGGCTGCAGCACAGCAGTTAGGCAGGCTCGATACATTGGGCATTGATATTATCTGGTTGATGCCCATCTATCCGCGTGGCGCTACTGTGAATAGTCCCTATGCCGCAATGGATTACAAGGCTGTGAACCCCAAATACGGAACGGTTGATGATGTTAAGGCTTTTGTGGCTCGTGCTCATCAGCTGGGCATGAAGGTATGGCTCGACTGGGTCCCTAACCATGTGGCTCAGGAAAATCCTTGGGTACAGTCGCACCCTGATTACTTTACCCGCGACGACAAGGGCCAGATGATTCATCCACATGGCTGGGGCGATGTGTTAGAGTTGAACTATCAGAATCCCGCATTGGTAAACGAGGTAAACTCGGCTTTGAAGTTCTGGATCAACGAGTGCGATGTTGATGGCTATCGTTGCGATTATGTGTCGAGTCCCACCATTCCCGTATCTTACTGGCAGGATATCATTGCCCAGCTCAAAACATTAAAACCTGGTAAGAAAATCGAGATGATGAGCGAGACCGACATTACCGACCGTCATAACCAGCGTATCGATTCGTGCGGTTTCGATTACGATTATGCTTGGAGTTTTCAGGGGGCAATGGCGCGTTTGTGCCGTCGTGGCTTTAATACTGATACGCTGAAGCAGATTTGTCAGCGATTCCTCGATAAGTCGGCTAAAGTAAAGAATCGTCGTATGGTTTATCTCACCAATCACGATCAGAACTACAACGATGGTGGTAACACGTTGCGCAAGTTCTATGGCGAACATCGTTATGGCCTTTCCGTTCTTGAGTTTACCCTGCAGGGCATGCCGCTCATCTATAATGGTCAGGAGATTGGCGATCCCGATACACTGAATTATTTTACCGATGCCAAAGTAAAGTGGCAGCGTGTAGATCATAAGATGCTGAACACCATCCGTACCCTCATCGCCTTGCATCACCAGCAACCCTCATTGGCCGAGACTGCTCCAGTGGAGTTTCTCGATACCAACGATAGTAACGTGTTAGCTTGGAAACGTAACAACGTGGTAGTGATGGTAAACTTTGGTGGCTATGATGTTGAGGTTGTAATCCCAGCGCTTGCAGCAGGCAACTATCAGCAGTGGCTTAACAGTCGGACAATCTTAAACGGTCCCAGTATTTCTGATTGCACTCTCTCTGGATCATCGCCTCTCAAGTTAGAGGCCAACGGTTATGCAGTATACGTTAAACAGTAATCACCTGCTTCATCATAAAACTAAAGGTATTACTGAATTTGAGTACTCATAGGGGCAGGCTGCTCTGTGAAGAACGGTCGCCCCACTTTTTAATTTTGGTTGGTTATGAATAAAATTTTAATTGCACTTCTGTTTACTTTGAATGTTGGTGGCCTGTTTGCTGCCGATTATGTGGATGACATTAACAGATCGGTTGAGATGCGCTCCGATGGGCACCGTGTGGTGTACGAGATGAATGTAGGCTCGTTTACTACCGAGGGAACCTTTTCTGCTGCCCAGGCCCGGTTGTACGAACTCAAAACGTTGGGTGTCGATGTGGTGTGGCTCATGCCCATCTATCCCCGTGGCGGAGGTATCAATAGTCCCTATGCTGCTACCAACTTCCAGCAAACTAATCCTAGTTATGGTTCTATTGCTGACTTGAAGACCTTTGTGGCTCGTGCCCATGAATTAGGAATGGAGGTATGGCTCGATTGGGTGCCTAACCATACGGCCACCAATGCCGACTGGGTAACAACTCATCCTGAATACTACTTAACGAGTGGTGGACAGATGGTTCATCCCAACAACTATGGCGATGTGTGGCAGCTGGATTATGGCAATGCCGACTTAGTTAATGCTATGAACGATTGCCTGAAGTTCTGGATCGATGAGGCTGATATTGATGGCTATCGCTGCGATTATATCAGTAGTCCCCAGATTCCAGCCTCGTATTGGCAAACCACTATCCCGATGATAAAAGCGCTGAAACCAGTAACCTTCCTTGGCGAGGCCGATATCGCATCCGATGCAACCCGGTTAAAGAGTGTTGGCTTTGATTACGATTATGCCTGGCAGTTCCAGTCATCATTGGCCAGCTATGCCAATGGCACGGCAGCGTCGCGATTAAAGGTGTTTGTCAATACGCTGATACAGAAATCTGCTGATATATCGTTTGGTCGCATGCTCTATGTCACTAATCACGATCAGAATTATAATGAAACCAAGAAAACGCTCACTCAGAAGTATGGCGATAACCGTTATCCCCTCACAGTACTTGCTTATACCGTTTATGGAATGCCACTTGTTTACAATGGTCAGGAAGTTGGCGGAAATCAGGCTCTCGACTATTTCAACGATACCAAGATTGATTGGACAGCAAAAGATGATAAGATGCTGAACACCCTGCGCACGCTGTTTGCATTAAAGCATGCAGTGCCAGCTTTGAGTCATGCCAAACAGACCGCTGATAATCCTGCAACCCAGCTGTTTGATGTACAAGGTAGCACAAGCGTTTTTGCTTATACCCGTACTTTGGGTGATAGTCAGGTGCTGGTAGTTCTTAATATGGGTACTACAGATGCATCGGCTACTATCAACGGACTTACTGAGGGTGATTGGAGCCTTTGGCTTGATAGCAGAACCATTGCCCAGGGCACCAGCAGACAGCAGGTTACGCTTCATGCCTCACATACGTTTGATATCGAGGCTAAAGGGTATCGCGTTTATGTACGTGGTGTCTATCCTGAACAGCCCGTATCATCTTCCACAGGTATTCGTTCCGTCTCTGCATCGCAAAGCCATCAATGGTACAGCCTTAGCGGTCGTGCTATCCACACACCCACTAAGGCTGGTATCTATATCCGTGATGGAAAGAAATACGTAGTTAGATAATCTTCTCGTAAGGCAGACCGAATACGTCAGCCACAGCCTTGTAGGTTACCTTTCCTTCTACAATGTTCAGTCCCTTGGCCAGTGCCGGGTCGTCCTTGCATGCCTGCTGCCAGCCCTTATCGGCCAGTGCAATGGCATAACGCAACGTAGCGTTGGTAAGGGCGAGGGTAGAGGTGTTAGGTACAGCACCAGGGATGTTGGCTACGCAGTAGTGTACAATACCCTCCTCGGTATAAACGGGTTCGCTATGTGTGGTGGGGCGCGATGTCTCGAAACAGCCCCCCTGGTCGATAGCCACATCAACCAGCACCGTTCCTGGCTCCATCAGTCTCAGCATCTCGCGTGTAATCAGGTGTGGTGTCTTATCACCTGGTACTAACACGCTACCTACCACAATATCAACCGTTGGCAACATCTGTCGGATGTTATGCTCCGACGAATAGAGCGTATGCACGTTGGCTGGTGTCTCGATATCCAACTGGCGCAAACGGGGCAGCGAGATATCGGCAATAGTCACGTCGGCACCCAGACCTGCGGCCATCAAGGCAGCTGCCTCGCCAACCACACCGCCACCAAGTACCAGCACCTTAGCCGGACTTACTCCAGGTACACCGCTAATCAGTTTACCCTTTCCGCCCTTGGTCTTCTGCAGATAATAGGCACCATTCAGTGTGGCCATGCGCCCTGCCACCTCGCTCATAGGCTGCAATAGTGGGAGCGAACCATTAGGCAGTTGCACTGTTTCGTAAGCCAGACATACTGCCTTGCTCTTCAGCATCGCCTCTGTGAGTTCCTTTTCGCAAGCAAAGTGGAAATAGGTGAACAGCAACTGCCCCTCGCGAACCAGCTCATATTCGGGCTCAATGGGTTCTTTTACCTTCACAATCATGTCGCACTCACGATACACAGCCTCGATGGTAGGCAGAATGCGCGCACCTGCTTTCACATAGTCGTCGTCGCAGAATCCGCTACCTTCGCCAGCCGTATGCTGCACGCTAACCTCGTGACCGCGACGTGTAAGTTCGGCCACACCTGCAGGCGTCATACCTACACGGTTCTCATTGTTCTTAATCTCTTTTGGAATTCCTACTTTCATAAGCTCAAGGTTTTTAGTAATACATGTTTTATGGTGCGAATATACGAAAAAATCTGTTAGGTGATGCAGTCTTTCCAACTTTTTTTGTATTTTTGCAACCGATATCAATCATGGCAACAATTAAAAAAGCTATAAATTATGAATTCATTGAAACCGTATTATCGTTTGCTGGCCTACTGCTTGGGAGGCTTTGTGTTAATTATGATTCTGTTTACCACCTGCTGTACAGTAGTTGATTCAGGTGAGGTGGGTATTCGTTTCCACAAATGGTCGCTCAACGAGCAGGACTATGGTGGCGTTGAGGGCACTTGTAAAGGTTGGGTGTTCTATAACCCCATCACCACCAACGTGTTTACCTATCCTACGTTCACCCAGCGTAAACAGTACGAAACCTTCTCGGTAAATGCCAAGGATGCCTCGCTTTTCGAGATGGATCCTACCATTGCCTACCGCATCAATCCCGATAAGGCCTGCGATATATTCACCAAGTATCGTGTGGGTGTTAAGGAACTCGAAGAGGGCTATATCCGTACCTGTATCTACGAGGCCTATCGTACCTGTGCTAACCAATACACCTCTGATTCACTCATGTCGAATCGTGCCAATTTCGAGCGCGATGTACGTGCCCGTTTGGAGAAGTCGCTCATGAGCGAGGGCTTTTTGGTTGAGGAGTTCACCTCAAAGATTACCCCACCATCATCGCTTCTCTCTATGATTGATGCCAAGAACACCGCCATCCAGAGTGCCCTGAAGGCTGAGAACGAGGTGAAAGAGGCAGAGGCCAATGCCAAGATTGCTGTGGCCAAAGCCGAGGGTAACGCCAAGGCCATGAAGATTAAGGCCGATGCCGAGGCCTACTACAACCGCACCATCGCCGCATCACTCTCACCCATGATTGTACAGGAAGACATGATTGAGAAGTGGGATGGCAAGATGCCCCAGATCATGACTGGCAACGGCGGCATGATGATGGACATCTCGAAAGTCATCGGCGCCGGCGCCAAGAAGTGATAGTATAATACATTCCATACACAAAGAAGCCCTCCCAATCGGAGGGTCTCTTTGTTTCTATTTAAGTATTACCTTCTTGCCATTTACAATGTAGATGCCATTTGGCAATCCATCCAGCGAGGTTGCTTTAGCTTTAACCTTGCGACCTTGCAAGTCATAGATATCCTGTGGTTCATCATTCATTATTATAGCATTGATGCCAGTAGTACCTATAGCAAGGATGTTTTGGAAATCTTTCCAAACAGGTGCCGCCTTATAGAGATCTACGCTACCTTCAGGAACATACAGAATACACGTGGCCTTATCAACACCATCAAATACCGAATTGCCATCGGCTCTGGTCATTGCGCCGCGAGTTCCTGCTACAGCCAGACTGATAGGAGTTGTGATATAAAGGGTTATTGATTTAAGATTACTACATCCCTTAAAGGCTTTGTCACCAATACTGGTTATCGAGCTTGGAATGGTCACCTCCGTCAAGTTGGTATTGTTCTCAAAGGTACCTTCACCAATTTCAGTTACCTTATATGTTACGCCATTATGCACCACTTCTTCTGGAATATCAAACGCATCTGATACGCCAGCGTCATCAGTAATGGCTACCGTAGGCGTAGTATCGCTACCGCCCACTTGACTGGTAATCTGATACGTTGCAGCATCATCTTCGTCCTTATTATCATCACCACCAGCCACGAATTTCTTAGCCAGAATAGTCAATTTGCCATCCACATAAGTTATCTCGTAGTTCTTAGCCTCAGCACCACTCGCCTTTACCTTATACTCGCCTGCAAGCGAACTATTTGTAGCTTCGCAACTGATGGAAGGCTTGGTAGTCAGCACGTCTGCAGTTTCATTATTCACAAAACCTTCATACTTTGCATCAAATGCAGGTATAGCCTCGCCCTCAACGATCTCATAGTTTCCTACTGAGACTTTTAGTGGCGCCTTGGTAATAGTCAGCGTACCATTGGTATAAGTTACCTCACTATTGGTTACACTACCCTTGACGATAGTAATCGTATAGGTACCAACAGGCGATGTTGCTGTGGCTTCGCATGTGATTGATGGTGTACCGTTAAGCGTTCCACCTTCTGTTGTATACTCAAAAGTAGGATTGGCAGCACCATAAACTCTCGTGTAGCTCTTGGCAATCAACTTAATAGGAGTCTGTACCTGTGCTTCAGTAATGGTCAACTTACCGTTCACATACGATATCTCATAGTTAGTTGCCTCAGCGCCACTTATGGTTACAGTATATTCACCAACGGCTGAATTCTTTGTGGCTTCGCAACTAATGATGGGCTTGGTAGTCAGCACATCAGCTGTTTCGTTATTCTTAAAACCCTCGTAAGTAGCAGTAAACGTTGGGTTGTCCTCACCTTGCTTCTTCGTGTAGTCACCTGCCTTGATGGTCAATGGAGCTTTGGTGATAGTCAGCGTACCATTGGTATAAGTTACCTCACTATTGGTTACACTACCCTTGGTGATTGTTATCGTATAGGTTCCAACAGGCGACGTTGCAGTGGCTTCGCAAGTGATTGATGGCGTACCGTTAAGCGTTGCGCCTTCTGTTGTATACTCAAAGGTAGGATTAGCCTCACCATAAACCCTTGTGTAACTCTTAGCTGTTATTGCCACAGCATCAGCAGCTTTTTTCTTAATAGCGAATCTGTCCTCAAAAGTACCAGTATTACAATCAAACGTATAATCGCCATCTGAGAAATCATACTCTGTTTCTAATACCTTATCAACCAGTACTATCGGACAATCCATCTTGGTAGCTGCAATAGAAACACTTCCTGCCTTATTGACGATGATTCCTAATGGTACAGTTCCATTATCCGCAGGGCGTTCGTTGATTGAATACTTCACACCCGATGCATCTAATGTGTAAATCTGATAATCGGCTTCACTAAACATCTTGGCTGCATCACATGCCGTTTCGTATGACAGGCTTGCATTCTCATTAAACACAATTCTTGTCTTATCCACATAAGTACCTGAACAGCCTATCGACAAGTTAATCAGTTTACGCGTTTCATCACCCGTATCTGCTTTCGTTATAGTCAGCTTGCCATTGGTACACGTAATATCATAATTTGCTGCCTCGCCACCTGATACAGTTACTACATACTCACCTTCAGGCGAATCCAAAGTAGCTGTGCATGATACCGTTGGGAGGGTAGTCAATACATCAGCAGTTTCACCATTCTTAAAGCCAACATAGTTCAAATCAAACACAGGCAAGTTATCGCCTTGTTTTATGGTATATTCCTTTCCTTGGATTGTCAATGGAGCCTTTTTTACAGTTAAAGTTCCATCAATAAGCGATAAGCTCTCACCCTCTACCGAACCTCGATCCACTTTAATAGCATAGGTTCCTGCAGGCGACGTTTCATTAGCATCGCATGTTAAAACTGGCGTACCGCTAATATCTGTGTTCGTTGTATATTCAAACGTAGGATTAGCTTCACCATAAATTCGTGTATAATCCTTTGCCTTGATTTTCGGTGTTACAGGCTGGTCAGGTGCCAACTCAGGATCAGCTGGATTCTCTGGGCTATACTCTAAATGAGCCGTTAAAGTTACATCGCCATCAGGCATCTGGAAACCATAGCTTGTTGACTCGCTAATCTTTTCTTCCTGATTATACCATCCAAGAAATTTATATCCTTGATTCACATACACGTAAACAGATACATAATCTCCAACTTTCACCTTGGCCCCACTTGTCCTATTGAACGAGCAACTGCCAGCCACGTTTGAATTCAGATACAAACGATAAGAGGCTGTGCCTTCAGGTTCAGCCGGGCTCACGGGGTCGTATTCATATACAGCCACGAAATTGGTGTTTTCGCTCTCTACTGTATAATAAAAACTGTTCTGTGTAGAATACTCCACGCCATTTTTAGTCCAATACTTAAATTTGTAATTGGTACTGTATGCCGAAGAGTATATCCATACTTGTTGTCCTTGTGAGTACCAGCCAGTCCCCGACGTATATGCAAAGTCAGGCGAGGAGCTAACTGTGATTTTATATTTAGCTGATGGCTCTGGTGGATTGGTGGGGTTCCAATCGCCTTGGGCCATCATCAGGTTGCTCCCCAGAACGAGGAGCAAACCTGTTAATATACATCTTAATTGCTTAATCATAAGCTATGGTTTATTTTACCATCACCTTAGTAGAAATGTTGTTCACCTTAACGATATAGGTTGCCCTTGGCAGACTGACGAATCCATCGCGAACGCCTGTTGCCAACTGTACGCCAGCTAATGAGTAGATATCTACCATTGCATCGCCTACATTACTAATCTGGATACCATCGGCATTACCCATTACGTTTACACCAGTCTGGTTCTTAATCTCTGCCAAACCAGTAGCAGCACCAGTAGGTATCTTCAGTGTAAAACGGTTGTCGAATGTGCCGGCCTCGCTTTCAAAGGTATAGTCGCCATTGGTAAAGTCGAACTCTGTCTTAGTCACATCATCATACAGTGTTACGTTCTTATCCATTCTGATGGCGGCAATCTTATAGGTGCCAGCAGTCTTTACCAGATAACCAACCTTTACTTCGCCAGCAGGGCGCTCGTTAATGGCATACTTAGCGCCTTCGTTATCCAGCGTATAAATCTGTGGCACATCTTCTGTGCTAATAAACTTAGCTGCATCACACAAGGTCTCGTAGCCAGTTGTAGCTTTTTCGTTAAATACGATACGAGTCTTGTCTCTGGCCTCGGTATCGCCAATGGTCAGCTCTATCAGCAGACGTTCCTGGTCGATACCTCTGGTCATGCGGCGCGTCTGTGCAACCTTGTTTTTCTTTTGTGACTGCAGGTAAGAGGTGCGATCGTCTTTATTAAACTTCACCTTATCCTTGTTGTCAGGTTTCTGAACAAAGAATCCCTGGAATGGGTGGAAGAAGTAATCGTCGTCGATAGGACGGATGGCCTCGTACGATGTACCGTTCCAGATGGTGATTGGGGCCGAATACTCTGTATCGTTAATGTCGTAATAGCTGATGTGGGGATTACCAATAAAGTTCCAACCAGCATCCTGTGCCTGGGCTGATTCATGCTCCACAAGTGTCTGCTCTACATTTTCTGCTGTAAAGTCGGGCTTTTCAACCTTCAGAATCAAGTTCGCAGCTTTGTTACACTGGAAGATATAGCCTATACCACGCTCCAAGGCTTCAGCATTAGCAGGCAGATTCTTCCAGCCGCCATTACCATTTTCAGCACGTGCAGCACCATCATAATAGCGGAATACGTAGTTCACGTCTTCTTTATCAAACGCAATGTTCGATAACAGAATGCGGAATGGGAATCCGAAGAAGTACCACTTGTTAGGTACCACCTTAATTTCAAACTTCAACCAGTTGGCATTAATGTTATCATCAGCAATTACAGAACCACTCTGTCCACTGTCGCCATCGCTGATAACAGTCAGGTCGTCAATATCCTGGTTATCCTCACCTTCAACCGTCAGGCTACCTCCAGGATTCAAATCGGCATCTGGCGTTCCATCAATACGCTCGTCTTCATCCAGCGTGTAGTCCTTATTAATGTAGAAGTAAGAATAAGGCTCATCAAACTCCTCCAACTTAGCAAACTGGTTCCACTCAGTATCCCAGTAATAGTTATCGTAACTGGTTTTGGGTACATAAAGTGTAGCTGTGCTATAAGTACTGAATGTATTCTGATCTATTGATGTTGGCTCAATAGTATAAGTATATACCTTATTTAGTTGTTCGCAACGAGAAAAAGCATTTCCATAAATATCTGTAACAGAGCTAGGAATTTTCACTTCTTTAAGATTATTACAATAATGGAATGCATAATCGTGAATTGTTGTCAGACTTGTTGGCAAACTAATTGAACTTAATTTTGAGCAATTGTAGAAAGCCCAAGGACCTATTGAAACCAGTGTATTGGGAAACGCAACTTTTTCCAAACCAAAACAGTTTTGGAAAGCATCAGTTTCAATAGTAATTAAACCATTAGGCAAAATAAACTCTTTTATCCCATAACAATCAAAGAATGCACGATAGCCAATAGACACAATACCTTCATTTATAGTAATATCTTGCAGATTTCTGCATCCATAAAATGCTTCTCTACCAATCTGTGTAACATTTTTGGGCAGCTTTATTGTTAAGAGTTTTAAAAGATCTCTAAACATGTTCCCTCCAATAATGTTATCCTCCGTACGATAACCAGTATAATACTCTTGTGCGCATTCAACAATATTAGCATTTGTCAGATCAAGATAATGCAGATTTGGTGTCTGATTGCGGATAATCATAATGTCGTAACTATTAATGCTACCAGTAACTTTCAACGACACAACTTTTCTCAGATTCTCCTTACCAATAACTTCCTGCAGACTTGAGGTATTATCATTAGCTTCAACTTCAATATCAAAATCGAATGTATCACCAATAGCAAATATGCGACTAGCGAAATCCTTCCAAACATCAGCAGTTTGATAAGCTTCTAGCGATTCTGCTGGCACTTTAATGAGAAGATATTCACCAAATGCATATTCAGAGATAGCAATAGGTGTAATCTGCATAAAAGTTAAAGTACCTGTATGGTTAAATGCACCAGAACCAATAGAAGTTAAGGCTGTTGATTCAATGATGACATCGCCAAGTTTGGTACATCCAGAAAAGGCACCATTACCAATGGTCTCACATAAGGGCAATGTACCTAATGTTGTCAGGCTACTACAACCGGAAAAGGCATTTGCACCAAAAGTCTGGCAATTGCTCAAATTGATAGTTTCAAGTTTGCTACAACCATTGAATGCACTTTCTGCAACACCAGCAAAATGTTCAAAACCATTTACTGTCTTCAAATTCGAGCAATATGAGAAAGCGCCATCCCCAAAAGTCTGACATGATGATAAATCAATACTTGTCAGAGATTCACAATGACCGAATGCTGCACTACCAATTGTTTTACAAGAGGACAGGTTTACCTCTTTTAATGAACGACAATTATAAAAAACTCCATCGTCTAATCCTGTGATTGCAGATAAATCACCAACACTCTCCAAAGATGTACAATTATCGAAAGCCCTAGAACCTATTTTAGTTACAGTTGAAAGATCAACACTCTTCAATGAAGTACAATTGTCAAATGCATTCTCTCCAATAGATGCCTTATCAAGACTACCAACTTTTGTTAAGCTTGTACAATTGTAAAAAGCCAAGCCTTCAATTTTGACATTTGCTGGTAAATCAATTTCTTTTAGAGCCTTACATTCATGGAATGCATCACTCCCTATGTTTTCGATTTTAGCAAGCGAGCCAATACTAACAAGATTCTGACAGTTATTGAAAGCACCCCATTCAAGCGTTTTGCATGAAGACAGATTAACTTGCGTTAAACTGATACAAGCTCTGAAAGCCTCACCATAGATATATTCACAATTTGATATGTCGCCAACGTCTTTCAAACTGCTACAGCCCTTGAAGGCATAATTGCCTATTCTTTTGATGGATGGCGGCAGAATGATTTTAGATACAGATTTGTTGTCCATAAAAACCTCACTTCCAACTGCCTCAACCGGGTATTCCACCTCATTGTAAGTAATTGTAGCAGGCACAGTAATCTCATCACCATAGTCTGTTACAGACTTCACTCCCCAGTAATAATTATTTGTTTGTGTCTGCTCATTCCAATAGCTGTTATAGCTAAATATCCACGTTGCGCCTTTCTCGTCTGTATAAGACACTTGCTGAGCAAAAGCATTAATAAAACTCATGCTTACGAAAAGCAATAATAGGTATAGTTTCTTCATACGCGTAATTATTTAGATTTCTTTATTCTCGGTTAATAAATACTTCTAGGCCGTATATCTGTAGCACCTCTTCATAAAAAGAAAAGCGCAGAACTCTCGCCATACGCCTTCCTGGTCACCACAACCATCAACAATGCATGGGAAAGCCTGCGCCCTATGAGGGCCGACTCCCAATAATTGATGAAAAGTTGTTGCTCTGTCAGCTTCGATGTGGTGTTTGGAAGGCTATTGAGCAATCTGTAATGCGCCCAGCATTCGCCAAGCACGCTGCAAATATAGGAAATATATTCGATACTTCCAAGTTTTATGCAGAAAAAGTGATTTTTAACATTCTAAAGGCGTAATATTTTGGATGATTCTTATACTATTAAGCAGAAAAGTATTATCTTTGCATCAGAATTAAAAAACTATAAACGATATGGATATTCAGAAAATAGAGCAATACAAATCCGCCTTTGATGCAATCGTGGAAGTTGTAAAAGATGAGGATGGTAATGACATCGAAGTTTGGTATGCCCGTGAGCTGCAAAAGGTTCTTGGTTATGCAAGATGGGAGAATTTTATATTGGCTATTGGTCGAGCTATAGAATCGTGTAAGACGCTGGGAGTCAGCGTGGATGATCATTTTCGTGAGGTCACGAAAATGATAGCTTTAGCCAAGGGTGCACAGCGTGATGTACAAGACTTTATGCTCACACGCTATGCTTGTTACCTGATAGCTCAAAATGGCGACCCTAAAAAGGATGAGATTGCTTTTGCGCAAAGCTATTTTGCCATACAAACTCGTAGGGCTGAGTTAATAGAAGAACGTCTAAACCAAATAGCACGTTTAAATACTCGTGAACGTCTGCGTGCATCAGAAAAGCAGCTGAGTAGAAACATCTACCAACGAGGGGTTGACGATAAAGGCTTTGGCAGAATTCGTTCAAAAGGCGATAGTGCTTTGTTTGGAGGACTCACAACAGAGCAGATGAAAAAACGCTTGGGTATTAAAAGTGGTGCTTTGGCCGACTATCTTCCAACACTAACTATTGCAGCAAAGAATCTAGCTACAGAAATGACTAACTATAATGTAGAACAAAAGGATCTTTACGGCGAAACCAACATTGCTGCAGAACATGTGCAAAATAATCGTAGTGTTCGTGGTATGCTTGGACAACGTGGCATAAAGCCTGAGGATTTGCCACCTGCAGAGGACATAAAGAAGGTGGAACGTAAAGTGGCGAAAGATGAAAAGTTAATGCAGAAAAGTACATCGAAATTGCCAAAATAGTTTTTTTAAAATACTCTCAACCTCTCACTTGAATGCGCTGAAAGCCGTATAAACACTGGAGATTTGGAGCGTGAGAGGTTTAGCTAACCTCTCACTGTACCTCTCCCTATACCTCTCACTTTTTATCAGAGATGTGTATATGCTGAATTTAATAATAGGGGGAGGTTGAGTGAGAGGTTGGGTGAGAGGTTGCTCAAACCTCTCATGTGGCTGAAATGCTTTGTACATAAGGGCTTCAAGGGTATTAAGTGAGAGGTTGAGAGGTTTTGATGAAAGATGGATTAATAATGCGTTCAGTACTAGTTACAAAAGACTGGAGTACTACTTAGAGATGACTCCAGTATTTTGGTTAAAGGATTACAGTCCTAGTGTAGAAGGACTGGCTTTATTTGTAAACTAAGGCGCAAAATTTTCCTAAGGACTTTTCAATTGCAAAGTACTTAGAGTGCAAAATTTCTCTAGGTACTTTGCAAATTTTACTTTATCTCTACCACTGTTAATACGTTATCAGCCACCTTGAAGCGGATGTCGAAGGTGAGAAACGGCATGCCGTAGATGCGGTCAGGGTCGTTGTGATAACGGGGACGGGGATCTTGCTGCAGGGTGGCAATCAAGGATGCTACCTGATCAGTTGGGATTTTGTTTTCCAATTCTTTTGGGAGTTCTACTTTCAATGGCTCCCACTCGGTGTTGTCCACAAAGCCACTACGGGCATCGGGGTGGGCATCGGCATAGGCCACATAGGGTTTGATGTCGTAGATAGGCGTTTGGTGCATCAGGTCGGCTCCTTTTACATAGACGACGGGACCCAATTTTGCATCGTGTTCAATGCGATCGATACGCACACACGACAATCCGAGATTATTTGGACGGAATGGCGAACGGGTAGCAAACACACCCATACGCTGGTTGCCGCCCAAACGGGGTGGACGCACAGTGAGACTCTTCTCGGCATCGCGATTGGCCGAGAACTCCCAGATAATCCATAGGTAATCGAATGCTTCAAGTCCGCGAACAGCCTCCATCTGTCGGTATTCTGGCGCAAACACGATACGCCCCGTCAGGTCGGGCACTAACCCGCTCTGACGAGGAATACCAAACTTTGTGGGGAATGGTGATTCAAACCATGCTATGGGTTGTATCTCCATGTATTACTCGGAATATTGAAATGCGAAATCCAACAGGGTGCACAACGACTTCTGCTTGGTATTCGACTTGAATACAAAGTAGATGGCGTGCTTACCTGAAAGCTTGGCCAGCTCTGGCAGGTCGAAAACGGCTTCGGTGGCCTCCTGAGGCATGTCGGCCTTGAGTTCAAAACTGCTAAGAAGTTTGCCCTTCTGCGATGTCCAAGGACGATCGAGCATCAACTGGATGGTACCATCGATACCTGCAGGGATGAGATTCAACGACAGCTTCAGATTATTCTTGCCCTTGCTCTCGTTGAGGTTAAAGTACTTGTAGCCTACGATTGAACCATCGGTATTGTTAACCACACGGTTGGTATTGCAGGCCAAGGCATAAGGATCGTCAAAGTTCTTATCGTTACCATACGATACTTCGACATACGAACCTGAGAACTTGTTGTTAGGCCACTCGTGCACAGCAGGGGTAGGACCTGTGAGCCAGCAAGCGATACCGGCTGAGTGGCGCTCGAATGGATTCAAACCAGCGAGCGCAAATCCCTCGGAGTTATATTCGCCTTCGGTAATCTCAACCTTACCACCTTCGCCTTCCTCGACAGTTACCTTGATAGGAGCCACCATGGCCTGGCGTGCATACTCGTTGGTACCCGTCTGGCGATGATAGAATACATACCACTGACCGTTGATCTCGCAGATACTGCCATGGGTGTTGCCATCTGGAACAGCCGAAGCAATGGTGTCGCCCTTCTCGTTTATCTCGCGACCACGAGCATCGATAATGGTACCGCCATAAGTCCAAGGACCCAATGGCTGGTCGCTATAGGCATAGGCCAGGTTGTAGTTGCTGGTAGGCAAACCAAACTCGCCATCCTTGGTAAAGCGACTGTAGATAAACACATATTTATCCTTGATTTTACGGATGCTCGATGCCTCGAAGAAGCTGAAGATACCCTCTTCGTTGCGGCCTGATACCATACCATCGATAATCTCTGTGCCAGGCTTAACGGTACACATGGTGGCAGGATCAATCTCGGCGGCGTATGAGTGCTCAAAGCCCCAGTAGCCATACACACGACCATCGTCGTCGACAAACACAGCGGGGTCGAAACCATAGATACCCTCAACCTGGTTGGGATTCTTCCTGCTCCAGTTGCATACTTCGAAAGGACCATCCGGACGGTCGCTCTTGGCTATCAGTGCATTGCGGTAGCCTGTCTGGTCGTTGGGGAACAGATAATATGTTTTCTTGCCTGTGGTATCGGTTACCAAAGTGATATCGGGCGCATACAGCACGTCGGCTGTAGCTGCCGAGTCGAAAACCTCGCCTCGGGCATTTCTGTTAACGGTGAGGATAATGCCATCGTAACGCCAGTGACTCAGATCGTCGGTTGGAGCCGACCATACCACCTGGTCGCGACCACAATAGGCATCTTTCAGATTGTCGTGCGAACCATAGATATACACACGCTGCTTGCCTGGATTATCAGGGTCGTCGAACACATAGGGCTCGCCATCGGGGATATGCTCCCACAAGGGCAGATAGGGGTTTCCAACGGTGTTGAGTGTTGTAAGTTCCTGACTTTCTACAACTGCAGCCTTTTGGGTGCACGATGCAGCCAGACCCATGCAACAAACAGCTGCTAAACTGAGTTTAAGAACATTCGTCTTCATCTTGTTCGTATTGTTAGGTTTATTATCAGGCTGCAAATATACAAAAAAAATCCGAAAGCATGATACTTTCGGACTTTTTTTATAATGTGATGCTTGGATTATCCGAGCTTGCCGTCTGAACCGAGTACGTTCACAATCTTGTGGATGTACATCTTCTTCATGTTCTCACGAGCGGGCTTCAGGTACTGGCGAGGATCGAAGTGATCGGGGTGCTCAGCCAGGTACTGACGGATAGCAGCAGTCATAGCCAGACGAGAGTCAGAGTCGATGTTGATCTTGCAAACAGCGCTCTTAGAAGCCTCGCGGAGCTGCTCCTCGGGGATACCTACAGCGTCGGGCAGGTTACCACCGAACTTGTTGATAGTGTCAACCTCGTCCTGAGGAACTGAAGAAGAACCGTGGAGAACGATGGGGAATCCAGGAAGCTTGTTCTCGATCTCGTGCAGAACGTCGAATGCGAGTGGGGGAGGAACGAGCTTACCAGTCTTAGGATCGCGTGTGCACTGCTCGGGCTTGAACTTGTAAGCACCGTGAGAAGTACCGATTGAGATAGCCAGTGAGTCGCAACCTGTGCGAGTAGCGAAGTCGATAACCTCCTCAGGCTTTGTATAGTGGCTCTCCTCAGCTACTACCTCATCCTCAACACCAGCGAGAACGCCGAGCTCAGCCTCTACAGTTACGTCGAACTGATGAGCGTACTCAACAACCTTCTTTGTCAGGGCGATGTTATCCTCGTAAGGCAGTGAAGAACCGTCGATCATAACGCTTGAGAATCCCATATCGATACAGTCCTTACAGAGCTCGAAGCTGTCACCATGGTCGAGGTGGAGAACGATCTCAGGCTTCTCGCAACCCAACTCCTTGGCATAGGCTACTGCACCCTCAGCCATGTAACGCAGGATTGTAGCGTTAGCATAGTTACGAGCACCCTTTGAAACCTGCATGATAACAGGTGACTTGGTCTCAACAGCAGCCTGTACGATAGCCTGCATCTGCTCCATTGTGTTGAAGTTGAAAGCGGGGATAGCATAGCCACCAGCTACTGCCTTCTTGAACATCTCGCGAGTATTCACGAGTCCTAATTCCTTGTAATTAACCATAATATCTTTAAATTTAAATGAATAATTGTCGCTTTAACGCCTGCAAAGGTACAAAAAAAAGTAAAAAGGTAAAGAAGTAAAAAGGTAAAAGTTACTAATGAATTCCTATTTTATCACTTTTTTACTTTTCTACCCTTTTACTTTTTTACCTTTTGTAAAACGCAGTTTGCAATCTTACACCAGCGTATGCTCGTCGAAGTATCGCTGAACCTCCTCCTTATAGTTGTCGGAGATAGGAATCATCACCTCGTCGAACACAATTCGGAATTTATCTACCAGTGGTGTCTCCTTCATATGTACGATGAATGAACGGTGGGTACGAAGGAACTCTGGCTTGGGCAGATATTCCTCCAGTTTCTTCATCGACATCAGCGACATCACCTTATCGCCGTTCTTCAGATAGAAGCGTACATAGTCCTTTAATCCCTCAACATACAGAATATCGTCGAGGTTCACACGCTGCAGCTTGTAGTCGCTCTTTACAAACATAAAGCGGTCGCGGCGGTAAACGTCCTGGCGCAAGGCAACGGTAAACCATTCAATGGCTTTGTCGGTAGCCTTAATGAAGTCGTCATACGAGATGGGCTTCAGCAGATAATCCAAGCCGTTTACTTTAAAGCCCTCGATAGCATACTGAGGGAATGCGGTGGTAAAAATCACCTTTGTGTCTTTTGGTAAAATCTTGGCAAACTCGATGCCTGACAGTTCGGGCATCTGAATGTCTAAGAACAACAGCTGTACGGGGTTTTCGCGAAGATCCTTCATGGCCTGTACGGCACTGTTGTAGGTTCCCTGCAAACTCAGGTAAGGAGTTTTTTTGGCGTAGCTCTCAAGCAGACCTGCTGCCAGAGGCTCATCGTCGATGATAGCACAAGTAATTGTCATAACTGGATATGTATTGTTGATGTGTAAATATTTCCTTCTTTATTAACGCCTTTCTCCCAGGTGTAACGTCCGGGATAGGACAATTCTAAACGTCGCTGCACCTGACTGAGACCGATGCCATGACCGCTGCGATCGTCGTTCGATTTGGGATGGTTCGAGTTCTCAATCTGACAGGTGATGTCGTGTTCTGTGGCGGTAATGCTGATATGCACAAAACTGGGTTCAACAGGACTCACGCCATGTTTAAAGGCATTCTCAATCAGCGAGATGAAGATGAGTGGTGCCACCTTAATACCAGGCAAGGCCACCTGTCGATGGAATGTGACATCGACGTTCTGCGACAAGCGGATCTTCATCAAGGCAATGTAGTTCTCGATAAACTGCATTTCATCTGCCAGTGTAACCTCGCGTTCCTGGTTGTCGTATAGCAGATGTCGTAGCATTTTTGATAGCTGTTGGATGGCATTCTGGGCGCGTGTCTGGTCGATGGCTGTCAGCGCATAGATATTGTTCAGCGTGTTTAGCAGGAAGTGGGGGTTAATCTGCGAGCGCAGGTTTTTCAGTTCGCTTTGAGCGCGAGCAGCCTCCGACTCCTGCAGCTTCTGTTCGGTTGTTACCCATTTGCGTGCCAATGCCAATGCGGTAGAACCACCGGCAAAGATAGCCAGGTTCAGACAGTCGCGCATGATGTTGGTTACGTCGTTAATCGCATCATCAAAGCGTTCATGTACTCCGTACAACTCGTTGGCGTAGTCGTTCCAGTAGTGCAGGAAGAGCCCCAGGGCGGTAATCAGCGCCAGATTGATGAGCAGGTCGTAGCGATGCCTGCCCGCCACGAAGAGTTTGGGAGCCAGATACAGATAGTTCAGATAGAACACTAGCATCAGCATGGCTGGCTGCATGCAGTACATCAGGTACTGCAAAAACTTGATTCCTGTGCCTCTCCAGAATGTAAGAGGCGACAGGAAAAGGAATGCCCAAAGGGCTACGTGGCATAGGCCTGCTAAATGTTTATTCATGTCTTATAGCTTCTATAGGATCCATATTTGCTGCTTTCTGTGCAGGAATGTAACCGAATAGTACACCGATAAACACGCATACCAGGAACGATACGTAGATACTCCAGGCGGGTACGCTTGATGGCATGCCGAACGATGCTAAGAACGTGCTGGCGCCAACGCCCACTATCACGCCTATCAGTCCGCCTGTAAAGGATATCAGCACACTCTCTATCAGGAACTGTAGCGATATAACGGGACCGGTAGCACCTACCGCCATGCGCAGTCCAATCTCCTTGGTGCGCTCGGTTACACTTACTAGCATAATGTTCATAATACCAATACCAGCTACCAACAGCGAGAAGGCTGCTGCCACTACCAGGATGATGGTTACGGTGTCCATCGTACTCGACATGGTTTCCATCATCTCGGCCTGCGAACGGATGGTAAAGTCGTCGTCGGCATCCTCCTTCAGCTTGTGGTTGTCGCGCAGTATCTGTGTGAGCTCCTCGATGGCAGCATCACTCAGCTCCTCGGTTACAGCCGAGCAGACAATACTTGAGAAATAGGTCTGGGCAGCAATACGCTTCATCACTGTGGTGTAGGGAGCGATAATCACGTTGTCCTGGTCCATACCCCACGAGTTGTAGCCCTTAGATTTCAGTACACCCACAATACGCATGGGGATACTCTTGAAGCGGATGGTCTTACCGATACACTCGGCACCTTCGCCAAACAGTTCCTTAACGATGGTAGCACCAACCACGCAAACCTTCGAGGCTTTTTTGATGTCCTCCTCGGTAAAGCACTCGCCCTCTTCGATGGTCCACAGTCGGATGTCCAGATAGTCTATCGATTCGCCATACATCGAGGCGTTGGTGTTCTTGCTGCCATAGATGGCCTGACCGCTGGCTGTTACCTCGGGCGATACCTTGGTAACAAAACGCTTCTCACGAACAATACGCTCGTAGTCGGCCATCTTCAGTGTCTGCATGCTCGACGGATCCTGTCGTACACCACCTCGCATATCGGCACCAGGACGGATTGTCAGCAGGTTGGTACCCATTGTCGAGAGTTCGGCACGGATGCTCTCTTTCGAGCCCTGACCGATGCTCATCATAATAATCACCGCTGCCACGCCGATGATGATACCCAGCATCGACAGGAACGAGCGCATCTTATTATTCGCTACGGCCTTCAGACTTACTTTAAACAGATTCAGTATATTCATTAATACTTAATTTTCAATTATCAATTGTCAATTTTCAATTATCAATCATCCTGCGGAGCAGGCAACTGTGCCAGTGCCTCGGCTGCCGACTTGATATTGGTATTGATGGTATCCTCGCGAATCTTACCGTCGCGCAGGTTGATATTACGACTCGAATACTCAGCAATCTCAGGGTTGTGGGTCACAAAGATAATAGTGTGGCCCTGCTTGTAGAGCTCCTGGAACAGTACCAGCATCTCGAACGATGTACGTGTATCAAGGTTACCTGTTGCCTCGTCGGCCAACAGCACAGCGGGATCGTTAACCAGCGCACGGGCGATGGCTACACGCTGCATCTGACCTCCCGACATCTGGTTCGACTTGTGATACATACGGTCTTCAAGTCCTACTGCCTTCAAGGCTTCCATAGCTTTGCGACGACGCTCCGAGGCCGAAATCTCTGAGTTGTACATCAGGGGCAGTTCCACATTCTCCAGAGCTGTGGTTTTGGCCAGCAGATTGTAATTCTGGAACACAAAGCCAATCTTACGGTTACGCAGCTTGGCGCGCTGGGTCTTCGACATGGTGCGCACGGCAATGCCATCCAGCAGATACTCGCCGCTGGTGGGCGTGTCGAGACAGCCCAACTGGTTAAGCAGTGTACTCTTACCCGAGCCCGATGTGCCTTGGATGGTAACAAACTCACCCTCGTAAATCTTGAACGAGACACCTCGCAAGGCCTTCACCGTTTCACTGCCCACCTGGAAGTAGCGCTTAACGTTCTGCAGTTCAATAACTACTTTCTTCTCTTCTTCCATAACGCTTATCTTTGTGGTGCACCACCGCCAGCTTGTCCGCCTTGTTTGTTATTGTTGTTATTTCTGTTTCCACCTGGACGTGGCATGAATGGGTTGCTTGCCTGCTGCTGTTCTGCCTCGGCAGCACCACCGCTGATGTTAAAGTCGGTCAGAATCTCAGTACCAACTTTTATGCCGCCAGTAATCTCGGTCATGATACCGTTGCTGGTACCAACCTCAACCTTGTGAGCCTTGAATACTGTGCCTTCCTTGGTCCACAGCTTGTGGTCGCCCTCGCAATCCTCGATGGTCTCACCCTTCTGCAGCAAAGCCTCGTTGGGATGGAATCGCAATGCCTTAGAAGGAACGGCCAGTACGTCGTTCTTCTCCAAAGTAAAGATGGTTACGTTGGCTGTCAGGCCTGGTTTCAACTTCAGGTCGTTGTTGGGGGCCGAAATAACCACCTCGTAGGTTACCACATTGCTCTCGGTGGTGGCCTGCTGACGAACCTGTGTTACGCGGCCTTCGAACTGATCATCTGGGAAGGCATCTACGGTAAAGCTTACACGCTGTCCCTCTTTAACGCCACCTATGTCAGCCTCGTCGATATCGGCAATCACACGCATGTCGGTCAGGTCCTGAGCAATCACAAACAGCTCAGGGGTGTTGAACGACGCGGCAACGGTCTGACCCTCTTCAACAGATTTCGACAGGATGACACCATCGATAGGCGATGTGATAGTGGCATAGCCCAGGTTGGTCTGAGCCTTCTGTACGCTCTCCTTCGATGTGTTTACCTGCTCCTTGGCCTGCAGATACTGCAAACGGGCGTTTTCGTACTCATCGGCGCTTACCAGACCTTTGTTGTACAGCTCTTTATACCTATTATAATTACTCAGCTGGTAGTTAAGCGAGCTCTGGGCACTGCTCAGGTTAGCCTTGGCTGTGTTCAGTTCGCTAATCAGGTTGGTGCGGTCCAGTTCGGCAATCACCTGTCCCTTCTTTACTACGCTGTTGTAATCTACATACAGATGACTGACGATACCACTCACCTGGGTACCAACGGTTACGCTGGTCACAGGCTCGATGGTTCCAGTAGCTGTAATGCTGGTTTGGATATTTGTTTTCTCTACCTTTGCGGTATCAAAGCTAATCTTCTCTTCTTTCTTGCCACCTGTGCATTTAACCAGGGCAAAAATTACGATAACGGCCACAACGCCGATACCAATCCATCCTTTCTTACCGATCTTTTTCATATCTCTAAAATTCTCAATTCTCAATTGTAAATTGTCAATTATTACATCTCTCCCGTTTCGTAGAACTTCAGCATCTGCTGGTTGTAGATAGTCTGATACTTCGACTGCAACTGGTTCTGCTGAGCCGAGAGCAGGTTGTCCTTACCAGTCATCAGTTCTACGATGTTCTTCAGTCCCAGGCGGAACTGTTCCTGTAGCAGATCATAACTCTGATGCTCGCTCTCAACGGTAGCGCAGGCAGCCTTGTACTTCTGCTGGTTGGTCTGGGCATTCAGCCAGTACTCCTGAATGGTAGAGTAGAGGGTCTTCTGCTGGTCCAACAAATCGAGCTGTGCCGACAGCTGTTGTATCTTGGCCTTGTTTACCGATGTTTTGGTTGATCTGCCATCAAAGATGGGCACACTTACCGAAACACCTGCCATCGCATCAAAGTTGGTCTTCATCTGCTTGCCCCAGCCGTTCGAACTCAGCGAGTTGGTGCTGGTGCCAAAGCTACCTGTCATACTAACGGTGGGCAGCCAACCGGCTTTTGCTACCGAGAGGTTTACGTCGCTGCTCTTGATGGCT
Organism: Xylanibacter ruminicola; assembly: GCF_900107775.1. Classification (GTDB taxonomy): domain Bacteria; phylum Bacteroidota; class Bacteroidia; order Bacteroidales; family Bacteroidaceae; genus Prevotella; species Prevotella ruminicola_C. The sequence goes on along the minus strand of NZ_FNRF01000005.1, from coordinate 66,678 downwards.
AACTTAGAGCGCTCAATCTCAGGACGGTTCAGCAGTGCCTGTTCGTAAACACCCTGCAGGGTGGGCACCTCTTTTAGTACCATCGTGTCAGTAATCTCAGGGATAGCCACGTCAAACTCTGTCTCGTCGGTAATCTCCAACAACTGCTTCAGCTGCAGTTTGTAGTTCAACAGCTGACTGCGAGTCTCTACAATGTTATACTCGTCGGTGGCTCGCTGGGCACTCAGCTGGGCCAGATCGGCCTTGCTCATCTTACCCACGTTTACCATCTCCTGTCCGCGCTCCTCATTTTTCTTAGCGGTCTCCAGCATCTGCTCGTTCACCTTCACGTTCTCATCCAGATACAGAATCTGGGTGTAGAGTTGGGCAATACGCTCCTGAATGCTGTTGGCCGTTTCCTTACTCTGCAGTTCAGCTTCGTCTTCAGTTATCTTGTTTAACTTGATGGTATTGGTGTTCCGGTTGCCGTTCCAAACCGTCCATTGGGCATTAACGGCATACGAACCATTATAATACGTCTTGTCAACTTTGGTGTTTACCATGCCATTGGTAACAGTAGATACACCCGAATCCTTCCAGGGCTGGTAACCCACGCTCTGGTTGGTGGATGCGTTCAAAGTAGGCAGTAATGCGGCCTTCGAACCCTTCAGGTCTTCGGTTGCACTCTGCTTCTGCAGTTTTGACTTCTGCAGAGTTATGTTGTTGGCCATTGCATAGTCGATACACTCCTGCATGGTCCATTTCTTCTGAGCTGATATTGTCAGCGTCAGCATCAACATACTTAATACAACTAATCTTTTTTTCATCCCAATCATATTTGATTTCGTCGGCAAAGGTAATAAGTTTATCGATAACTTCCAAATAAAATAGACAAAAAATTGGCGGTTAGTAGAATTTAGCCGCCAATTAGTGGATAATTTCAATTTTTTTATAATATTTTGTTAACTGTAAGATGCTATTGTATATTGCCTAACTGCTTGATACGCCGTTCAAAACTCTCGCGATTGTCTAGTGCACCGTTCTTGATACGCGCACGATAATTATATATGGTATTAACGCTATAATGTAGGAATTCGGCAATCTTCGACGAGTCTTCGATTCCCAGTCGTATCAGGGCAAAAATTCTTATTTCTGTGGTCAGTCGGTTCTCCTCCTTGGGGTGTACCTGCATATCGTCCTGTAGCAGGGCATTGAAGTCGTTCACGAAATTGGGGAACAGGTGCAGGAACACCGAGTCGAAGTTCTGATACAGCTCTTCCAGCTCTTTCTCCTTGAGTTCGGTAGATTTCGACAGACGGAACAAATCCTCCAGTTCCTTGTTCTTCATCTTCTTGTTCACCATCTTGCGATAGTCGTCCAATTTGTCGATATACTGCGAACACAGACTCATGAATCGTCCGATGTACTCCTCTTTTACGCGGTTACTCTCGGATAATTGAGAGTTGAGAGATGATAATTGAGAGTTAAGTGTTGACAACTCTTCGGTTTGGGTGGCTAACTGACTGTTGGCTGTGGCCAGTTCGTCGTTCTTGCCTTTCAGTGCCATACGGGCGGTGTCCAACTGCAGGTTGCGGCGACGCAGGAAGAACAGTACGCCTAACAGTAGTAAAAGCAACAAGCTGATGGCTACCAACAGCATGCGAAGCTGGTTGGTGGTATGCTCGCTCTTGGTTTTGTAGTTCTTGGCAATGGTAGTCAGCAGTGGGGCTATCTGCCAGTTGCGTTGGCGCGATCCGTAGCGGTTAGCGCAGTCGCTGGTAAAGCTGATGTAGCTCGATGCCTTGTCGATATCACCGTTCAGCATCAGTTCGTTGGCCAGTTCCCACATCGATCCCTGGTCCATGGCAGCATTACGTATATCGGCCAATACCGATTCTACCAGCCAGTGCATCATCTGGGGTTTGTTGCCCTGCAGCTTGTATTCAATGTAGCGGTATAGTGCCACCAGCGCATAAGGATGACTGCCTGGTTCTACCGTCTTGAGCCATTCGTCATTAATCCTCATGGCCTCTTCGAGTTTTCCTTCCACCTGTGCCTGCTGTTCCAGTCGTAAAAAGCGTGTTTCGTAGGTAGGCGGCAGTATCTCCATCATCAGTTTCTTGTAATGGTCGGCTTTGGCCTGGTAGGTCTGCTTCATGTGCGCCAATCGGGTGTAGTAGGCCAGCTCGCTATATACATTATTATATGCCTCGTAGTAAATACCCAATGATAGCGTGTCGATACCCACGGGATGTATCGAGTCGAGTGTGTTCAGTGCTTCATCATACATACCGATATTCGAGCATCTGATAGCCATCAGCGCACGGCATTTTACAGCCCCCGAAGCATCGCCCAACTGGTCGGCCAGTTTAATACACTCCGTTAGGTGGTACATGGCCGAGTCGCTTACAAAAGCACGGTACAACTCGTAAAGCTGAAAGTTTATCTGATATTTGTTCTTGGGTGTTGTTTCGAATGCCAGTGCCCTTTTGGTCTCGCTGATCTTCTTCTCATGTGCAGCCACATAGTCGGCAGAGTGGGCTATAGCATGGTCAATCTGCTGGCAGTAAGCCTCCAGATCCAGTTTCTCATCGGCCAGCATCGTGTTGGTTATAGCCAGCAATAAGCATAGAAGTAGTTCTTTCCTCATCTTTTAGTTAATTGTTTTGGCTGCAAATATACCTATTTTTATTTTAAAGACCAAGTAATTTGCCAAAAAAGTTTATTCTTACCTCTCCCGGCTCTTAATCCTCGAACGCATGCTTCTTACCGATGTGCGCTTTACATTCAGAGCATTAGCGATGGCTTCGTCGTCGTAGTGTAGGTCGTCTTGCATAATCAGAAAAATGTATTGTGCTGTCGACAGATTGTTGTATTTGCGTTGCCACTCCTGCCAGCGTTTGGGGCGTAGCTGGGTAAAGTAGTCAACCAGACTTTGCTGTTCTTTGGCTGTAGCCTCGGCTATACATTGGCGCTGCTGCAACTGGTTGTACATCTGTGTGCCAATCAGCAGTGTATTGGATATGCGCTCCATGCGGTTCTCAAGTAGTCCCATCTTTGAACGCAGCTCGTTGGTGCTTTGTGCATCTTCGTCCAACTGGTGGCTCAGTCGGCGCACCTTTCGGCGGTGTAGCCACAAGCCGATGCCTATGGCCAGTGCTGCCAGTATGACTATCATGGTTATCACCCCTTGCATCCATGCCGTTTGCCTGTAGAACTCCTGAGTTTGCTGGCGCTCATCAAATGTGTTTTGCCAGTCTATCATTTGCATGCCCAGCTTGACGTATTTCATAGAGTCTTCGTACTCTTTTAGCTGCATTTTGGTCTCTTCTGCCTGCTTCTTGTCGCCTGTCTGTTCGTATAGTTCGGCCAGCAGCTGCATGCTTTTCATGCGTGTCTTCTGGTCTATATCGGTCATACCTACCTTCGCAAGTTCTATGGCGCTATCGTATTGCCCTTGGGCTTTACGGATGTAGGCCATCGTGAGATACCATCTGATACCGTTGGCGTCTACATCGACCAGCTGGAACCAGTCTACATCCTTCTTCAGCTTTATACCTTTCTTTATATAGGCGTATGCGCTGTCCATCCTGTCCATGTCGGCATGGGCGGTGGCGCACATCAGCATGCTTTTCAGCATCATGGTGCTATCGTTAAGGTGGGTGCTGCTGTTCAACAGCTTTCGTGCATACTTAATGACCGAGGTGTTGCTACCGATATAGAAGTTGGCATAAAACAGTCGTTCGTACACCCGGCTTTTCAGCTCTTCGTCGTTGGATTGCTCTGCGATCGTTTCTGCCACTTTGAAGTCGCCCACGGCCTCGGGGATATTACCGAACTTAAACATTCTGACGGCTCCACGATAGAAATAGGCACGACCGCGATGCCAATCGTCGCCATGCTGATTATAATAGGTAATGCTGACCGATATCAGCGAGTCGTTTTCAGGTTTTCTGCTGGTTTCATAGTCAACGATTGCACTCAGCAGTCCGTACTCGGCCTTGTCGCTCTCCGACAAAGAGTTGTAATGCACCTTGGCCAGAATGGTTCTGGCTGCTTCGGGCTTGTCGTCTATCTCCTGCCAAGCCTGCTTGATGAGCGGGTTCTGCCACCCTGTGCAACCTGTCACGACAAGCATGATGGTTAGTATGATTAACGGTTTCTTCATATTGATTAATATTTGTGTGCAAAAATACAGTCTTTTCGCAATATGACCAAGATTTTTCGGCGTTTTTTGCTTATCAGCCCGTCCCTCTCAGCCACTTTTTTGATGTTGCTGTTTTACTTAACTGGCATGTTATCAGATGTTTAGCTGAAAAACGCTTGCAACACCCCCTATTGCAGTTTTCTTGAAAAACACTTGCGTCATTCACCTTTTATTTCATATCTTTGCTGTCGGATTCAACCAAATTTTGTATCATTATGAAAAAGAAAACTATTATTACCGCAATGCTCGCCCTCATCGCAATGATGGGACTGGCGCAAACCCAAACCGCAACAATCACAGGCGAAGTGCCTGCAGTGAAAGATGGCACCGTAATTGGTCTTGCCACGGGTTCTCTTGGACATGACGTAGGGACCGTTCAGAACGGCCGCTTCTCGCTATCCGTTCCTGTAGAAGATGTAACCTTGGTTAGTCTTGACTTTATGGGTGAAGGCTGTCCCAGCCGTACATTTAATATCATACTGAGACCTGGCGCTCATGTTAAGGTTTCTGGCACCGATTGCCTCTACCCGTTATGGAAAGTAGAAAGTGATGTGCCTGAACAGCAGACTCAGAACCGTCTTGTTGACCATTGTCGTGATCTGCTGGAAAAATGTATGAAGCTGGAGTTGGCTGGTGCCTGGAAGGAGACAGAGCCAATACGTTTAGAGATAACCAAACGCGAGCTCGATATCCTACCATTGCTGCCCATAGATGCAGCCTCGATAGAAAAGCTTTACGAGATTTCCATATCGGCAAAGGTTACTAAGGACTTCCCTTATCTGGAGCAGGCAAGAGCTCTCGAGAAGCGTTTTGCAGCCCATGCGCCCCAAGCACTTAAAACCCAAATGGACGAGATTCATGCTAACCTCTATCCACCACGACTCTTGCAGGTAGGCGATCAAGCCGTGGATTACGAACTCTTCGATTTGCAGGGCAATAAGCATCATCTGTCAGACGCTTTTGCTGGTGGTCGCTATGTGTTGCTCGATTTCTGGGGCATTGGTTGTGGCCCATGTAGAATGGCTGAGGCTGAGATGAACGATTTCTACGAGAAGATGAAAGGTAAGCTTGAGATAGTAGGTATCAGCGCAGATGATTTCTCACAATGGAAAGAGCACGAGTTCAGTAAGCGTATCGCTTGGAAAAACTGGAACGATGGTCTGAAGGGTCTTAATATCGTAAGCAGTTACTGCGATGTTCATGCTATGCCTTATTACGTATTGCTTTCGCCCGATAAGCATATTGTTTGGAAGGCCATGGGGTATGTTCCAGGCTATTTCATGGGCATGTATGATGCGCTTAACGGTCTGCCACAAGACAATACTTCTAATCTGGCACTCGTTGTGACGAAGGTGGATGTCGACGCCTACGCAACCAAGGTTAGTTTCCGTTATTACACATTGAAGGAGTATCCTTTCGTTGTGGCTAGGCAATCCTACCTTGCGGCTAATGGCAAGAGATATAAGGTGACAGCTGCAGATGGCATCACGCTCGACGAACGCACCTTTGTCAATGTAAAAGCCCACACAGCCACAGAGGGTACCTTGGCTAACATCTATTATAGCGATTTTACCCTCACTTTCGAGCCGTTTGATACCAAGCCTGCTACCTTTGATTTCAGGGAGGGCGATGGTGAGGATGTGTTCGTGATACGAAGTATTAGTCTGTAAAAAAAGAAGCTTGCTCGAGTTAATCGAGCAAGCCTTTTTCTTCGCGGTGGATGGTGAGGCCGAAGCCGTACAGACCAACCACGATATAACAGAGTAGAGGGATGATGAAGGGTACTATCATGTCGGTAGCATCAGCTATGATGCCTACCAACAGGAAACCGCATCCGCCTACAGGGGTCATCATCAGAATGCTGGAGGCACTCTTGGTGAGTGAGCCTAATCCGCGAACTGCGAGTGAGAAGATGGTGGGGAACATGATAGCCTCGAACAGATAGTTGCCTAACAGACCAATCATCGACAGCTTACCGAAATTCATCAGTACCACCATGGTACACAGTACGCAACCGCAACCACAGATAAGCAACATCTGCTCGGCAGGTACCCAGCGCATGATAAAGCTGCCACCAAAACGGCCTACCATAAAGAAGGCTAAGGCTCCAGTGAGCACCATCGAGGCCGTGCGATCGTCCATCCAGCCCATGCCTGTAACATAGTTGATGAAATAGCTGTTGATAGAAATCTCGGCTACCTCGTATGAGAACAGGGCGATAAGTCCATACACAAAATATTTGTGGCGCCAGATGCGCTTCAGTGGCTCGCGACCGTACTTGGCTTTATCCTCCAGTCCATCGTTATGACGTATCTCAGGCAGATCAACACGAGCAAAGATGCCTGCTATGATTAATACCACGAATCCTAAGATAACGTAGGGTATTTCTACGTTGCCACCACCATCGCTGAACAGAAACTGTCCTACGGCAAAGGTGGCAAACAGGCAACCCAGACCGTTGAACGACTGTGAGAGGTTTAATCTGCTGGAGGCCGTTTCTTTACCGCCGAGTTCTGTCACATAAGGGTTGGCGGCAGTCTCGAGGAATACCAAGCCTACGCTGATGATGAACAGCGCAAACAGGTAGGCATCTAAGGTGCCTGCCTCGGTACAAGGCACAAACAGCCATGAGCCCAGACCAAACAGTAGCAATCCGAATACTACGCCACGACGATAGCCGAAGCGATTAATAAACAAACCTGCGGGGATAGCCATCAGGAAGTAGCCCATATAGGTGGTTACCTGGATGAGGCTCGACTGGGTGATGCTGATGTGCATCTCGTTTTGGAAGTGCTTGTTAAGCACATCCAAAATGGCACGGGCAAATCCCCACAAGAAAAAGAGTGTTGTAATCAATACAAACGGCACCAAATAGTTGGCGCCGTTTGCCCTAAAAAGTCCGTTGTTTTGTTTCACTGTAGTTAATTTCCTTTTTATATATTTATTTATCTGAATCAATCAGTTTCCAGATACCTGCTGCACATGCACCACCAATAAAAGGACCAACGATGAAAATCCAAAGATTAGACAAAGCAGTGCCGCCCTCGAAGATGGCAGGAGCGATAGAACGGGCAGGGTTTACCGATGTGCCTGTATAACGGATGCAAACCAGGTGAACCAGAATAAGCGACAGACCGATAGCCAGTCCGGCAAAGTTGTTGGTGGCACCATTGGTCTTGGCAGTAGCGCCCAGCACTACGAGCACAAATACACAGGTAAAGATAATCTCGGCCAGCAGTCCGCCCAGCACACTTACGTTAGCCTGCAGATCGTTGGCACCAGTACCCTCCAAACCTGGTACATTCTCGGTAAGTATATACAATAGCAGAGAGCCGATGAAAGCGCCAATCACCTGGAACAGCATGTACATGCCGCAGTCCTTGCCACTGATACGGCCACTAAGGAAGCATCCTAAGGTGATGGCAGGATTAATGTGGCAACCACTGATGCCACCGATGGTATAGGCCATTGCCACCACCGATAAGCCAAAGGCAAATGCCGTACCTACCACAGCGGGGATGTTGTTTACTGGGTCGCAACCCAAACTAACTGCTACACCGCAGCCCATCAACACGAGCACCATAGTGCCCACCATTTCTGCTAAATACTTTTTCATAACATAGAAGTTTAAAATGTTGATTGATATGTAGATTTTTGCTTGCAAAGATACAAATTATTTCGTTCCGTGCAAATTTTTTCGCGGTAATTTTGTAATTTTGCACCATGATGGATTTATTTAATGGTAAAAAAGTAATGTATGTGCATGGCTTTGCCTCGTCGGGGCAGAGTGGCACTGTAACTCGTATCCGTGAGGTGTTGACCGAGGCCGAGGTGATTGCCCCCGACCTGCCCATCCACCCCGAGGAGGCGATGGCTCTATTATATAAGATATGTGAAACCGAGAAGCCCGACCTGATTATCGGTACCTCGATGGGGGGTATGTATGCCGAGATGCTGCATGGCTATGACCGCATTCTGGTGAACCCTGCCATGCAGATGGGCGATACAATGAAAGAGCACGGTATGATTGGTGCCCAGCACTTTCAGAACCCACGACAGGATGGCGTGCAGGATTTTATCGTTACCAAGGCCCTGGTAAAGGAGTATAAGGATATCACCGAAAAGTGCTTTGCCGATACCAGCGATGCCGAACAGCAACATGTCTGGGGCTTGTTTGGCGACGAGGATACCACTGTGAACACCTACGACCTGTTCCGTGAGCATTACCAGCAGGCCGTTCGCTTTCATGGCGAGCACCGTATGAACGATGGTTCGTTTATGCACTCGGTGGTGCCTGTCATCCGTTGGGTGAGTGACAAGCAGGAGGGTAGGGAGCGCCCCATTGTGTATATCAGCACCAACACGCTGATTGATCAGTATGGCAAACCACGCAGTTCGTCGCAAAAAGCCATCCGCCAGTTGCTCGAAACCTATCAACTCTACTTTGTGGCTCCTGCTACGGTAGATGCCAAGGATTATGCCGATGTGAACGCCTGGCTGTATGAATACATCAACGTACCAGCCTACGGACATACCATTTTTACCAACCAGAAACAACTGCTGTATGGTGATTATCTGATTGATACACAGAAGGTTGATGGCATGGCTACGCTGATAGAGTTTGGAAGCGATACCTTTAAGACGTGGGACGATGTGATACCCTACTTTGAACGTCTGGGCGGACAATAAATAAGATTTAGCATTATTTAGAGGAAAGAATTTGGCGGTTACATAAAATCTTCATATTTTTGCAGAAAGTTTTAATGACTATACTTTACAGATGAAATATATCGCCTTACCTACTAACGAACCCCGTCGCCTAAGTTTCTATCTGGCGATGGAGGAGTATGTGGCGCGAAATCTGAACGAACCCGACTGCTTTTTTATGTGGCAAGTAGAGCCCAGTGTTATCTATGGTCGCAACCAGGTGGTTGAGAACGAGGTAAACTTGGCCTATTGTCGTGAGCACGGCATCCATGTGTATCACCGTAAGAGTGGTGGTGGATGTGTGTATGCCGATATGGACAACCTGATGCTCTCGATGATTACGGATGGCGATAACGTAGGCTTTACCTTTAACCGTTTTGTAACGATGGTGCAACTGGTGCTGCATAAGATGGGCGTCGAAGCCACCAGCACCACGCATAACGATATTATGATAGGTGATAAAAAAGTGTGCGGCACGGCTTTCTATCAGTTGCCTGGGCGCAGCATCGTTCATAGCACCATGCTCTACGACACCAATATGGAGCACATGCTGAATGCCATCACGCCAGGACCGGAGAAGTTGGAGAAGAAAGGTATACAGAGCGTGCGGCAACGCATCACCTTTTTAAAAGACCACACCACGTTATCGCTCGACGAGATAAAAACACTGATACGGCAAACCCTGTGTGATGGCGAGGTGATGCTCACAAACCGACAAATTAAGGACATAGAACAAATAGAATCATTAAAATACAATAATTAAAAATACAATAATCTATGGCAATAAAACAAGAATTAGAAAAGAAAGAAAAGCGTACTTGCTTGTACGACAAGCATCTACAGCTTGGTGCCACCATGGTAACGTTTGGTGGTTTTGACATGCCCTTGCTTTATCAGATGGCTGGTATTGCCCCCGAGCATACGGCCGTTCGCGAGCATGTGGGCTTGTTTGATGTTTCGCACATGGGCGAGGTAACCGTAAAAGGTCCTGATGCCGAGCGTTATGTGCAGCACATTTTTACCAACGATATCGCTGGTGCTCCTGTGGGCAAGATCTACTATGGTATGATGTGCTACGAGAATGGTGGTACGGTTGACGATCTGTTGGTGTATAAGATGGGCGAGAACGATTTCTTCCTGGTCATCAATGCCGCTAACATCGATAAGGACTGGGCCTGGATGCAACAGAATGCCGAGGGCTTTGATATCGATCTGCAGAACCGTTCCGACTTCTACGGTCAGATAGCTGTTCAGGGACCAGAGAGCGAGCATATCGTTGAAACGGTATTGGGTCTGCCTTGTGCCGAACTGGTATTCTATACCTGTAAGACTATTGGCGACGTTATCATCTCTCGTACAGGTTATACCGGTGAGGATGGCTTTGAGATTTATGCCAACCACGACTATATCCGTGAGTGCTGGGATAAGCTGATTGCAGCAGGTGTTCAGGCATGTGGACTGGGTTGTCGCGATACGCTACGCTTTGAGGTGGGCTTGCCACTTTATGGCGACGAACTCTCTGAGGAGATTACCCCAATCATGGCAGGCTTGGGCATGTTCGTTAAGTTGGATAAGACCGAGTTTATTGGTAAGGAGGCACTGGCCAAGCAAAAGGCCGAAGGTCCTGCTAAGAAACTGGTGGGTATCGAACTGATGGATAAGGCCATCCCCCGTCATGGTTACACCGTGCTGAACATGGCAGGCGAACCTATCGGTGAGGTGACAACTGGCTATCACACCTTATCTACAGATAAGAGCGTGTGCATGGCACTCATCGATGCCGCATACGCCAAACTGGATACCGATGTGCAGATTCAGATTCGCAAAAAGGTATTCCCAGGCAAGGTGGTAAAGAAGCAGTTCTATAATAAGAGCTACAAGAAATAACAAAATAAATTGTAATTCCTAAAATTGTAAAAGATATGGCTAAAGTAATTGAAGGACTCTACTACTCAGAGTCTCATGAATTTGTTAGAGTAGAAGGTGATTTTGGTTTTGTAGGTATTACCGACTACGCTCAGAATGCTCTGGGCAATGTGGTTTATGTAGATATGCCTGATGTTGACGACGAGGTTGAAGCAGGTGAGGAGTTTGGCGCCGTTGAGAGCGTAAAGGCTGCATCAGATCTGATCTCGCCCGTTAGTGGCACTGTTGTTGAGGTTAACGAAGCCCTCGACGACCAGCCCGAACTCATCAACCAGGATGCCTTTGAGAACTGGATTATTAAAGTACAGCTCAGCGATCCTTCTGAGGTTGAGAACCTGATGGATGCCAAGGCCTACGCTGCTTTCTGTGAGAAATAATTATTAGGCACGTGCCAAAAATATACTATCTATGGATTACAAGTATTTTCCGCATACAAGTGACGACTTGCAGGCGATGATGGAGAAGGTGGGGGTGAAGGACCTGGATGGTCTGTATGCCCAGATACCCGATGCCATCCGCTTTAAGGGCGACTACCAGTTGCCCTCGGAGATGAGCGAGTTGGAAGTGCGCCAACTGTTTGATAAGTTGGGTTCGCAGAACCAACAGCTTACCTGCTTTGCTGGCTATGGTGTTTACGATCACTATATGCCATCTGTTATCCCCAGTTTGTTGCAACGTTCAGAGTTCCTTACCTCGTACACTCCGTATCAGGCTGAGATATCACAGGGCACCCTGCACTATATCTTTGAGTATCAGAGCATGATGGCCGAACTGACTGGGATGGACATCTCTAACGCCTCGATGTACGATGGTACTACCGCTACTGCCGAGGCTATGATGATGGCCGTTGCCGCAGGTAAGAAACAGAACAAGGTGCTGGTATCAGCCGGTCTGAATCCCAAGACCCGCGAGGTGCTCGATACCTATGCCCTGCATCAGGGAATCGAACTCGAAACCATCCCCCTGAAGGATGGTGTTACCGATCTCTCAATTCTCAAATCTCAACTCGCAAAAGGTGGTGTGGCTGGTGCTATTGTGCAACAGCCTAACGTGTATGGTATTGTTGAAGACTTTACCGGCTTTGCTGAGGCTTGTCATGAACAGAAGGCCCTCTTTGTGGTGAATAGTGTGATTGCCGACTTGGCTGTGCTGAAGACACCTGGCGAGTGGGGTGCTGATATTGCCGTGGGCGATGGTCAGAGCTTGGGTATCCCCATGCAGTTTGGTGGTCCTTACGTAGGCTATATGTGTTGCACCGAGAAGTTGATTCGTAAGATGCCAGGACGCATTGTGGGTATGACCAAGGATAATCGCGATCAGCGTGCCTTTGTGCTCACCCTGCAGGCTCGCGAACAGCATATCCGTCGTCAGAAAGCCACTTCAAACATCTGTTCAAACCAGAGTCTGATGGCGCTCTTTGTTACCATGTACCTGTCGTTGATGGGTAAGCAGGGTGTGAAAGAGGCCGCAGAGCTCTCGTATGCCGGTGCTCATTATCTTTGTGATGAACTGGTTAAAACAGGTAAGTTCCATCTGGCTTTCGACAAACCGTTCTTTAATGAGTTCTACGTAAAGTATGATGGCAATGTTGATACTCTCTCTAAGCACTTGCTGGAAGCAGGTATACTGGGTGGCGTAAAGCTGGGTGATGGCATTCTGTTTGCCGTTACCGAGAAGCGTACCAAGGAAGAAATTGATAACCTCGTAAACATTGCTGCCCTATGAACAATCGATTATATGGAAATCTGATCTTTGAGCTCTCAAAGGAGGGCCGCAAAGGCTATAGTCTGCCTAAGAATCATTTTGGCAGTTACGAGATACCTGCAGAGATGAAACGTGCCGAAGAGGCTCAGTTGCCTGAGTGCGACGAGCTCACCGTGGTGCGCCATTATACCAACCTCTCCAATAATAACTTTGGTGTTGATACGGGCTTCTATCCTCTGGGTTCATGTACCATGAAGTACAATCCAAAAATCAACGAGGAGATGGCCGCTCTGCCCCAGTTCCAGAATCTGCACCCTGAGCAACCTGGCGAAACGGTACGTGGTGCGCAGGCATTAGTAACGTTGCTTGAGAAATCTCTCTGCGCACTCACAGGTCTGGCTCACTTCACCTTTAAGCCCTATGCAGGTGCCCATGGTGAGTTAACGGGACTGATGACTATCGACAACTATCATCGCAGTCGTGGTGATATGGCGCGCAAAAAGGTGATTGTGCCCGATAGCGCCCATGGTACCAATCCTGCCTCGGCCGCAGTGTGTGGCTTGGAGATTGTTGAGGTGAAATCGTTGGCTAATGGTCAGGTTGATTTCGAGGATCTGCAACGCTTGGTAGCTGAGCAGGGAACTGAGATTGCTGCTATGATGATGACCAATCCTAATACCCTCGGATTGTTTGAAACCCGTATTCCAGAGATTGCCCAGTTGATTCATGCCTGTGGCGGATTGATGTATTACGATGGTGCAAACCTGAACCCGATGCTGGGCGCTTGTCGTCCTGGCGATATGGGCTTTGATGTGATGCATATTAACCTGCATAAGACCTTCTCAACGCCTCATGGCGGTGGTGGTCCTGGTGCTGGTCCTGTAGGTGTTCGCGAGGGATTGCAGGATTGCTTCCCCTTTGTATCGCCCTATCAGGGTAACTATGGTGTGATGATGCGTGCCTATGCTTACATCCTCTCGTTGGGTCGTGAACATGTCAAGGAGGTTGGTCCGTTAGCCACTTTGAACGCCAATTATATCAAGGAGTCGCTCAAGGATGTGTACGAACTGCCTATCGACACCATCTGTTGTCATGAGTTTGTGTTCGACGGACTGAAGGATAAATCGACGGGTGTTACCACGATGGATGTGGCTAAGCGATTGCTCGATTACGGCTATCATGCGCCAACCATCTACTTCCCCTTGTTGTTCCACGAGAGCTTGATGATCGAGCCTACGGAGAACGAGTCGAAGGAAACGCTGGATAGCTTTATTGCCGTGATGCGACAGATTGCCGAGGAGGCTAAGACCGATCCCGAACTGGTGAAGGGTGCTCCACACAATACGCCTATTGGTCGTGTCGACGATGTCCTCGCCGCCAAGCATCCTGTTACGACCTACCGTCAACTCCTGGCTGAGAATGTTCAATGATCAATGGTCAATGTTCAATGGAAAAAGTTGATTTGATTATCATCGGCGCGGGCCCAGGTGGTTACCGCGCCGCTGAATATGCCGCTAAGCAGGGCCTGAAGGTGGTCATCTTCGAAGGTTCTGAGGTAGGTGGTACCTGCTTGAATGTGGGTTGTATCCCCACTAAGACCTATGTGCATAGTGCTACCTTTGCCGAGGCCCGCGAACGCATGGCTTCCGTCGTGCCCCAACTGCGCCAAGGTGTAGAAACCATCCTCTCACATCCCAATATCACATTGGTAAGAGAAAATGCGAGTTTTGCCACAACTCCCCTCCTTTTGGAAAGGCTACGGGTAGGCGAGTCTTGCTCGGGAATGGGGCTGGGGGAGGCTCCCATCATTATTGCTACTGGCTCCGAAACCAAATGGCTCCCTATTAAAGGAAAGGAAGACCCTCGTGTGGTAGATTCTACTGGCTTGTTGAATCTCGAAACCCAGCCCAAGCGCCTGGCTATTATTGGTGCCGGTGTGATAGGTATGGAGTTCGCCTCGGTGTTCAATCGCTTTGGTACCGAGGTAACGGTGATTGAGTATCTGAAGGAGTGCTTGCCAGCCCTTGATAGCGATATCGCCAAGCGCCTGCGCAAGTATCTTGAGAAAGGCGGTATTACCTTTAAGATGAAGACTGCCGTAGAAGATATCGCCGATATCGATGCCGATGTTGTCCTGATGGCTACAGGTAGAAAACCTCGTGTGCAGGCTGACTTTGCCAATGCTGGTATTGAGTTCGATGAGCGCAAGGGCGTTACCGTAGATGATCACTTCAAGACTACCGTTAATGGCATCTTCGCTATTGGCGATGTAAATGGCAAGCAGATGCTGGCTCATGCCGCTGAGATGCAGGCCATCCATGTGGTGAATCAGATTATCGGCAAACCCGACAATATCCGTTTTGATATCATGCCTGCGGCCATCTTTACACAGCCCGAAGCCGCTTGTGTGGGTCCAACCGAAGACCAGCTCAAAGCCGAAGGTCTTGCTTATGAGTGCAGAAAGTCGTTCTGGCGTGCCAATGGTAAGGCTTTGGCGATGGGCGAAACAGAGGGTATGTTGAAGTTGTTCGTGTCACCTGAGGATGGTGCCATCTTAGGTTGTCATGCCTATGGCGCCCATTCGGCTGATATTGTACAGGAGGTGAGCGTGCTGATGTGCAAACATACCACTATCGCCGAACTCGCCGATATGGTACATATCCATCCTACACTGTCAGAAATATTAAAGTCCGCTGTAGAGTAACAACGGACTTTATAACTTTACAGATTGTTTAATACTTCCTCAACAACCTTGGGGAAGTATTTCATTTCCAGTTGGTGCTCTTTCTCGGCGATGTCATCTACAGTGTCATTGGGAGAGATGGCAACCTTGTATTGGGCGATAATCTCACCAGAATCACACACGGGGGTTACCCAGTGTACTGTCATACCCGTCTCGGTCTCGCCAGCCTCTTTCACCGCCTCGTGTACGTGGCGCCCCCACATACCTTTGCCGCCGTACTTGGGCAATAGGGCAGGGTGGATGTTGATGATACGATGTGGATAGGCATCTATCAGAAAACTGGGAACCAATGGCAGAAAGCCTGCCAATACGATAAAATCGATGTCGTACTTCTTCAGCAGAGGTAGCATTATTTTAGGGTCGTTCAGTTCTGCTTTAGGTGTTACAGCTGTTGGCACATTCAAACGCTCGGCACGAACCAATGCGTAGGCATCAAACTTATTGCTGACTACGAGAGCGCAATTCACGTTCTCGGAGCCAGCAAAATATTTAATCAGGTTTTCGCAGTTGGTACCGCCACCTGATACGAAAATCGCAATGTTCATTTATACCAGATGCTCAATAAGGTCGGCACGGTCACCAGGCAGCATATCAATGACTGGAATCTCTACCATTGTGTAGCATCCGGGTTGCAGACGCATAGAGGCACGAGCAACGTTTACCAGAACCTGACCAGTGAGTGCAGGGTTGTTAATGCTCATGTTGAATTCCAGACGCTGGTTCTGAGTCTTACCGCTCACACCCTTGCGTACCAGGTTTACACCATGTCCCATATCGCGAACGTCGTCAACGCTCTCTACCTGGAACACGTGAGTCTCGTCAGAAGCGAAGTAAGGATCGGCCTTGATAGCCTTTGTTACCTCTTCGAGTTTAGCGCCCTCTTCCAGTTCTACATATACCATACGGCGGTGGATACCCTCGCCCAAGGGGATAGTCATGCTCAGTGCATTCTTAACACCCTCCTTAGAACGTACGCATACACTGTGGCCCATCGACATACCAGGACCGAAGTTGGTGTAGCTCAGACCCTTTGGAGCCAAGCTCTGCATCAGGGTACGTACGATTGAATCTGAACCTGGATCCCATCCTGCGGCAATCACACTAACGGTGTTTGTCTCTTTGTTCAGCTTCATCAGACGCTCACGATAGCCACGAATCTGTGTGTGGATATCGAAAGAGTCAACAGTGTTAATGCCCAATGGCAGAATCTGGTTAGCATACTCCTCACAGCTACGTGTAGGGGTAGCGAGGATAGCTACATCTACATCCTTCAGGTCGCGGATATCCTTCACAACCTCATACTGTGCCAGCTCGGCGGGCTTGTTCTCAGCGCCATTACGACGCACGATACCAGCTACTTCAAAGTCGGGAGCGGTCTCGAGAGCCTCAAGCGCATACTTACCGATATTGCCGTAACCTACTACGGCTGCTCTGATTTTCTTCATGTTTTATTTATTCTTTTGATGATTATTTCTATGTTTGCGGTTGCAAAAGTAATGCTTTTATCTCGAATTACGTAACTATCTGACGTGAAAATTATCTAAAAACTTTCAATTTGTGACGAATTGAAACTTTCTTGCCTTAAAATACAATAAATTGTAAGGTTTCTACGTTTATTTAGATGTATATATACAAAATAGTAAGTTTATGATTGAATACATTAAGGGAGAACTGACCGAGTTGACTCCCGCTTTAGCAACTGTCGAGGCGTGTGGTGTAGGCTACGGTCTGAACATATCACTGAATACATTCAGTGCCATCCAGGGGAAAAAAGAAGTTAAGCTCTATGTTTACGAGGCTATTCGCGAGGATGCGCACGTGTTGTTTGGCTTTGTAAACAAGAAGGAGCGCGAGATGTTCCTGTTGTTGATAACCGTGAGTGGTGTGGGGGCCAACACAGCGCGTATGATGCTTTCGGGCATGAGTGTGGCCGAGCTTTGTAATGCCATTTCAACGGGTAATGCCAAGTTGATACAGGGCATTAAGGGCATTGGTAAGATGACGGCCCAGCGTATCATCGTCGATCTGAGGGATAAGATAGTAACGTTGGGTATCTCGGACGAGATTCCTGCAGGTGGACAGATAGCGGCACCGGTCAATAATCAGGTCAAGGACGAGGCTATTGCGGCACTCACCATGCTTGGTTTTGCCCCAGCTCCCACCCAGAAGGTGGTGCTCCAGATTCTCCAGGCTAACCCCAACGCTCCCGTTGAGGAGGTTGTTAAACTCGCCCTTAAGCAAATCAAGTGATAAATATAGGCACGGATTACACGGATTAACACGGATTATTTTTATTCTCCGCGAGGAAAATCTGTGTAATCCGCGTAATCCGTGCCAAAAATAATTGTTATGAAGCGGATTGTAGGATTACTGATGGTGGTTTTGTTCGCGTGCGCGGGGGCGCATGCGCAGACGAAGAACTACCTGAAGACACCCGACAATATCCGCGAAACGGTGGAGTATAACGATTCGCTGAACGTTTATTACATCGGACAGAAGATGGGCGATTCGTACCTGAATGTGCCCACGCTGATGACACCCGAGGAGTATCGTCTGTATGTTGAGAAACGTGCCTTGCACGATTTCTTTCACAAGAAAAACGAAGAGAATACCCAGAACGCAGGTAAGGATAAGTTCGACCTGATGGATATGCACTTCGACTTGGGACCAGCCGAGAAGATTTTCGGTCCTGGTGGTGTGCGTATCAAAACCCAGGGAACGGCCGAATTGAAGATTGGTGGTAACATCAAGAAGATTGATAACCCCTCATTGCCCATCCGTAACCGTAAAACTACCTCGTTTGATTTCGACGAGAAGGTGAACCTGAACCTGAACGGTAAGGTGGGCGACAAGGTGAACATGAACCTGAACTACAATACCGATGCCACGTTTGATTTCGATGCCCAGAATCTGAAGTTGAAGTACGAGGGTAAAGAGGATGAGATTATCAAACTGGTCGAGGCAGGTAACATCACCTTCCCCAGTAACAACTCGTTGGTAAAAGGTGCCAGCAGTTTGTTTGGTGTGCGTACCGATATGCAGTTCGGACGACTGAAACTCCAGACCGTGCTCTCGCAGAAGAAATCATCATCCAAGAGCGTCTCATCGAAAGGTGGCACACAGACCACTGCTTTCGAACTCGATGTGGCCGATTACGAGGAGAACCGCCACTTCTTCCTGTCGCACTATTTCCGTAACCGCTACGATCAGGCCATGAGCTCCCTGCCAAACCTCACTACCGGTATCGAGATAACCCGTGTGGAGATTTGGGTGACCAATAAGACCGGCACCACCTCGAATACCCGTAACATTGTGGCGGTAACCGACTTGGGCGAGGGCTCGCAGCGTGTACCCGATAATGATGCTAACACCCTGTATAGCACCCTGACCACCCAGTATGCCGATGCACGTGATATCGACCAGACCAATAGTGTGCTGGCTGGTATGCCCGATTTTGAGAGTGGGCGCGACTACGAGAAACTGGCCAGTGCCCGTTTGCTCACCTCATCCGAATACACCGTCAACAAGGCCTTGGGTTATATCTCACTGAAGAGCGGACTCCAGACCGATCAGGTGCTGGCCGTGGCTTACGAGTTTACTTTGGGTGGTGTGACCTATAAGGTGGGCGAGTTTGCCGCAGATATTACCGAGACCTCCAAGGCACTCTTTGTGAAGTCGCTGAAGAATACCTCGAATAATCCTTCGCAATCCAACTGGAAACTGATGATGAAAAACGTGTATTATCTGGCTTCGAAGGTCGAGAAAACCAAGTTCCGTCTGGATATCAAGTTCCAGAGCGATACCGCAGGTGTGTATCTCACCTATATCCCCGATCAGCGTGTGAAAAACACTACGCTCCTGAAGATGCTGGGTTGCGATCGCCTGGATAATAACAATAAACTGCATTCTAATGGCTACTTCGATTTTGTTGAGGGCTACACCGTGAGCGATGGTCGTGTGTTCCTGCCATCTGCCGAACCCTTTGGTGACTACCTGCGCCAGCAGTTGAAGAAGAACGGTTTGCCCGCATCCGAGGCCGAGAAATACGTGTTCAGTGAGTTGTACGACTCAACCAAGACGGTGGCCAAACTGATAGCCGAGAAAGACAAATACCTGTTGGTGGGCCAGTACAAAGGCACATCGGCCAATGTCATCTCGTTGGGTTCTATGAATGTACCCCAAGGCTCGGTGGTGGTAACGGCTGGTGGCGTGGTGCTTACCGAGGGCTCCGATTATTCGGTTGATTACTCGGCAGGCGAGGTAACCATCCTGAACCAGAGTATCATCGATGCGGGCACCAACGTGAACGTGTCGCTCGAGTCGGATACCGAATACGGCATGCAGCGCAAAACCATGTTTGGCGTAAACTGGGAGTACGAACTCTCCAAGAGTCTCACTATCGGTGGTACGCTGATGCACCTGAGCGAGCAGGCCCTTACCTCGAAGGTGACCATGGGCGAGGAACCTCTGAGCAACACCATCTGGGGTTTGAGCATCAACTGGAAACAGGAGAGTCAGTGGCTCACCACCATGCTCAACAAGATACCTTTCCTGCATGTAAAAGAACCCTCGCACATTTCGTTTACAGGCGAGTTTGCCCAGTTGATTGCCGGTACAGCCCGTGGTACGCAGGATAACGCCTCGTATGTAGATGATTTCGAGAATACCAAGAGCTATCTGGATATGAGCAACCCCAAGGAGTGGACACTCTCGAGTGTGCCCTCGATGTTCCCCGAGAGTAGCGATAAAACGGGTGTTACCAGTGGTTATAACCGTGCTCTGCTGGCTTGGTATAATGTCGATCCTATCTTTACCCGTCGCAGTTCTACGCTTACTCCTGCCCATATCAAGAGCGACCTTAATCAGCTCTCCAACCACTATGTGCGCGAGGTGTACGTCAAGGAACTGTATCCCAACCGCGACCAGAGCACCTATAACGGCGCCACCTCAACCCTGCCAATTCTTAACCTGGCTTACTACCCCCAGGAGCGTGGTCCTTACAACCTCTCGTTGGGTCTTAACGCCGATGGTACCCTGCAACAGCCCGAAACCAAATGGGGTGGTATGATGCGTAAGATTGATACCAACGACTTTGAGCAGGCCAACATCGAGTATATCGAGTTCTGGTTGCTCGATCCGTTCATCTATACCCGTGAGCAGGGTAGGGCTTCGGATTATGCTGGCGACCTGTATTTTAACCTGGGTGAGATATCCGAGGATATCCTGCGCGATGGCAAGAAATTCTACGAGAGTGGCATGCCCGTGGATGGCAGTAACAATTTTACCACCACTCAGTGGGGAAAGATACCCGTGCAGGCCACCCAGACCTATGCTTTTGCTACCACCACCGGCTCGCGTAAAAAGCAGGATGTGGGTTACAATGGATTAACGGATGAAGAGGAGCAACAGTATGGTGCCTACCACGATTGGTTGAATGCTGTGAGTGGTGTGGTAACCAACGACAGCACCCTACAAGCCTGGCGACAGGACCCTGCAGGCGACGATTATCACTACTATCGTGGCACCGATTTCGACAACGAGCGCAAGAGCATCCTCGAACGCTACAAGCGGATCAACAACCCACAGGACAACTCACCCGAGACCGAGGACCAGACCGAGAGTTACGATACCAGCTATAAGAGCGGTCCCGATGTTGAGGATATCAACCAGGACTACACCCTGAACGAGTACGAGCGCTACTACCAGTACAAGGTGCGCATCAGTCCCGAGATACTGGATGCCTATCGCAATGGCGTCCCCCCTGCCGATTGCTTTATCACCGATATGCGTACCAGCAGTGTGAAGTTGCGTAACGGCGATACCACCAGTGTTAACTGGTACCAGTTCCGCATTCCGCTTACCGAGTACGAACGCAAGGTGGGTAGCATCAGCGATTTTACCAGTGTGCGCTTTATGCGTATGTTTATGACGGGCTTCCAGAAGCCTATCGTATTGCGTTTCGGTTCGCTCGACCTGGTACGTGGCGAGTGGCGTGTGTATAAGCAGAGCTTAGGTACAGGTGCTGAGAGTGGAACCATCGAGGTGAGTGCCGTGAACATCGAGGAGAACAACGATAAAACACCCGTTAACTACGTGTTGCCCCCAGGCATCAGTCGTGTTACCGACCCCTCACAGCCCCAGTTGGTTGAGAACAACGAGCAGTCGCTCGATATGGTGGTGAAGGATTTGCAGCATGGCGAGTCGAAGGCCGTTTATCGTAACATGAACCTCGACCTGCGCCAGTACAAGCACATGCAGATGTTTGTGCATGCCAACCACCTGGTGCCCGATGCCACCCAGTTGCAGAACGGCCAGTTGGCTGTGTTTGTGCGTATGGGTAGCGACTATAAGAATAACTACTACGAGTACGAGATACCCCTTCAGCTCACCCCCGACCGTAGCGATTATAGTAAGTATGCCACGGCCGATCGCCGTATGGTGTGGCCCGAAGAGAACATGCTGGATATCAATCTTGATGTGTTTACCAAACTGAAGAAAGCCCGTAACCAGGCCAAGGCACAGGGTATCGGTAGCTTTAATCAGGTTTATAGCGAGCCCGACCCTCGCAAACCCAACAACACGGTACGTGTGCAGGGTAACCCTACTCTGGGCGAGGTGAAGGTGATGATGATTGGTGTGCGTAACATCTCCGACCAGGTGAAGTCAGGTGAGGTGTGGGTGAACGAGCTCCGATTGATGGATGCCAACAACAATGGCGGTTGGGCGGCATCGGGCACCATGAACGTGCAACTGTCTGATTTCGGTACCGTGAACCTCTCGGGCCGATACATCAGCGATGGCTTTGGTGGACTGGAGGAGAGTGTGATGCAACGCTCTACCGACACCCAGAAGGAATACTCGTTTACCGCCCAGTTAGAGTTGGGTAAGTTCTTCCCCGACAAGGCCAAGGTGAGTGCGCCATTGTACTACTCGGTGAGTCACGAGGAGGTGCGCCCACGTTATAATCCGCTCGATTCGGATATGCGCCTGAGCGATGCCTTGGAGAGTGCCGCCAACCAGCACGAGCGCGACAGCATCGAGAGTATTGCTGTTACCAAAACACGTAACACCAACTTCGCGCTGTCGAACCTGCGCTGGGGATTGAAAACCAAGCGTCATCCTATGCCTTACGATCCCGCCAACTTCTCGTTCTCGTACAGTCATGCCCATCGTAACACCTCGGGTAAGACCACCGTTTACGAGCGCGAGGACCAGTGGCGTGGCGCCCTGAACTATTCTTACTCGCCCGTATATAAAACTTGGGAGCCGTTTAAGAAACTCAAGGGTAAGTCGAAGTGGCTCAACTTCCCCAAGTCGATAGGTCTGAACTACCTGCCCCAGAGCATCTCGTTCAATACCGAGATGACGCGTAACTACTACGAACTTCAGGAGCGCGACCTGGAGAGTCTGGAGAATCAGAACCTGCCACTTACATTCTCCGAGCAGTTCCTATGGAACCGTGATTTCTCCCTGCGATGGGACTTTACCAAGAACTTGCATTTTACCTTCCAGTCGGCCACCCGTGCCGAGATCGAAGAGCCCTATACGCCGATCAACAAGGACCTGTATCCCGATCAGTATGTGGCTTGGAAGGACTCGGTGAAACAGAGCATCCGCAACTGGGGTACACCGCTCGATTACCAGCAACAGGTAACCGCCTCGTACCAGTTTCCGCTCAACAAACTGCCCATCTTCGATTGGGTGAATGCCGACGCGTCGTATAGCGGTCGCTACACCTGGGTGCGTGGTACCGAGTTAGAGGATGGCACCAGTCTGGGTAACACCATCACCAGCAACCGTCAGGTAAACATGAACGTGGCGCTTAATTTCGTCACCCTCTATAACCACATCCCCGCTCTGCAAAAGGCCAACAAGAGCAACAAGGGCCCCCTGCGTGTGCTCATGATGCTGCGTAGTATGAACATCAGCTATCGCACCCAGTATTCGATGTTGTTGCCTGGCTTTATGCCCAATGTGGGCGATATGTTGGGACAGAACCGTACTGATGGATTGCTGACACCAGGATTGGATTTTGCTTTCGGACTGATGGGCGATGGCTATATCGATAAGGCCCTCGGTCGCAACTGGCTGTTGCAGAACGATAGCGTATCCACCCCTGCCAATATCAACACCAGTAAGGATCTGCAGATAAAGGCGGTACTCGAGCCTATCCGCGACCTGAAGATCGATCTCACCGCCTCGCGTACCGATACCCGCGCCAAGAGTGTACAGTATATGTACGATGGCATGCCCACCACCTTGAGTGGTACGTTTAATATCACCACCATTTCTTTGCGAGGTGCGCTGGCAGGTATGGGTAATGCCAACAACGGCTATCGTTCGGCCGCTTTCGACCATTTCCGCGAGCTCATCCCCGAGTTCCAGCAAAGGGTAGGCGAGGAGTATTCACCCCAGGTGCTTATCCCGGCTTTCCTGTCGGCCTATACCTCGGGTGCAGGCAAGTCGCTGGCCATCTTCCCGTCGCTTGCCCGCCTGTTGCCCAACTGGAGTGTGCGTTATGGCGGACTGTCGAAACTGGCCTGGGTAAAGGAACACCTGAAGAGTCTGAACCTGAACCATGCTTATAAGAGCATTTATAGCGTTGGTAGCTACGTCAATACCAGCTATTCTACCGTGAGCATCAACGAGGCCTTCTCGCCCCTGCTGGGTGTGGATGCCACCTTCCAGAACGACCTCACGGCCAAGCTGGAATACCGCACCACCCGTGTGCTCAACCTCTCGATGACCAGCATTCAGCTCAACGAGTCGCTCAGTAAGGACTGGGTGGTTGGTCTGGCTTATAAAATCCGCGATTTTAATCTGTTTGGTGCCAAGGGCAACCGCACCATCAGCAAAGCCCAGAACCCAAGAAATTCTAGAAGTTCCAGTAAGTCTGGCGATGCCAGCAACGCTGGCAACACCAGACAGGCTAGCTTCTCTAGAAAGACCGGTGTTAACCACGATTTGAACCTGCGCCTCGATATCTCGCTGCGCAAGCAGGCGGCCATCACCCGCGATATTGCCACGGGTGTGTCGTCGGCATCCAGTGGTAACTCTGCCTTCAAACTCTCGTTTATGGCCGATTACACACTTTCGCGTTTGCTCACCCTGACGGCTTATTACGATACACAAACAAATACGCCGTTGTTGTCAAGCAATAGCTATCCCACAACGACGCATGATTTTGGTTTATCTATGAAGTTCTCGTTAACCCGATAAACTATTTTCTTACGGTTTCATGAATACAAAGTACACCGCCATGACCAGACAGAGTGCTGCGGCGGCGTGGTTCCAGTGCAGTTGCTCGTGCTGGAAACAGAAGTTGGCAATCACGGCAAACACTACCAGCGATATGCACTCCTGGATCACCTTTAGCTGTACCAGATTGAACGGACCGCCATTGTCGATAAATCCGATGCGGTTGGCGGGAACCTGACAGCAGTACTCGAAAAAGGCAATCATCCATGAGAAGGCGATCACCAGATACAGTGGCCAGTTGCTCGAAATGCCCGACTGTTGCAGGCGCAGATGCCCATACCAGGCGAAGGTCATAAACACATTGCTCAATATGAGCAATACGATGGTGTATATTCCGTTTGTCATAATGTTTTTAGAATGCTTTTAATGTAAATCCAAATACAAAATAAGCGTGCTCGCTGGCTGGGTTGCCTGTAATCTGGGCAAACACGGGCAGACTGAAGTGGTCGGTAATCTTGATGTCACGATCGGCACGCAGTGTCACATTATTTATAATAAAGCCCTCGGCATTGTAGAAAGTGGTGTAGAAGGGCACGGCACCTACTGTGGCCTGCCAGTCGCAACCACCCAGCTTAAAGGGGGCTGTGGCCTCTACATAACAGCTGTAGGCGCGATGATCGCAACAGGTAAAGCCGTCGTTACCCGCAATGTTGGTGTACCACTGTAATGCCAGCGGACCGAAGTCGTAACCTACGTTAGCCTCGAACACATGATTGGTTGAGTGTGCATTGTAACGGAAATAGCGGTTCTGCGGGTCAAGACCCTCGTTAAACCAGTAATCGCCAATGCCGAAATTAAATCCACCGGTGGTGTATTTCAAGGTCACGTCAAACTCGCGTGTGTCGTTACTGTCGGTCAGTCCTACGCTGCCCCATGCTTCGAGTGTTAATCCCTTGTAACTCACGGCCAGTGTGGGCTGTAACGATACATGTCCCAAGTCCATACCACGCCAGATATACTGACTTACCACGTCGGCCTCTACTGTTGTTTCTACCTTGTCCTGCGCCTGGACGGTGGTGGTGCCAAAAAGGCAGGCAAAAGCAATAAATATGTACTTTTTCATCTCAATATTCATTTTTCGGCTGCAAAATTACAACATTTTGGCATAATTAAGCAAACTTTCGTACTTATTTAATTGCACAAATTGCTTGATTTGTGCACATTCGGCGTATTTTTGTGCATTTTATTTGGCTGTATGCTCAAAAAAGTGTATTTTTGCAGCCGATTTTGAAATTTCATTCACATTATTAATAAATATGGCTTTAAAGATTGTTGTGCTGGCCAAGCAAGTGCCAGACACCCGTAACGTGGGTAAGGATGCAATGACTGCCGAAGGCACCGTAAACCGTGCAGCCCTTCCCGCCATCTTCAATCCAGAAGATTTGAATGCCCTGGAGCAGGCCCTTCGCTTGAAGGAGCAGAACCCAGGCTCAACAGTTGGAATCCTCACGATGGGTCCTCCACGTGCAGGTGAGATTATCCGTCAGGGATTATATCGTGGCGCTGATACTGGTTGGTTGCTTACCGACCGTCTCTTCGCTGGTGCTGATACCCTCGCTACTTCTTATGCACTGGCTACTGCCATCAAGAAGATTGGCGATGTCGACATCGTAATCGGTGGTCGTCAGGCTATCGATGGTGATACCGCTCAGGTAGGTCCTCAGGTGGCTCAGAAATTGGGTCTCAACCAGGTAACTTACGCTGAGGAGGTTCTCTCAGTAAAGGATGGTAAGGCTACCATCAAGCGTGTGATCGATGGTGGTGTTGAGACCGTAGAGGCTCCTCTGCCTGTTGTTATCACTGTTAACGGAAGCGCTGCTCCTTGTCGTCCCCAGAATGCTAAGCTGGTGATGAAGTACAAGCGCGCTACCTGTCCTATGGAGCGTCCTGCCGAGGGTACTGCCTACGACTATCTGTACGAGCAGCGTCCTGAGCTCACACTCAACCAGTGGAGCGTGGCTGATGTGGATGGCGATGTAAACCAGTGCGGTCTGAGTGGCTCACCTACCAAGGTAAAGGCCATCAAGAACATCGTGTTCCAGGCTAAGGAGTCGAAGACTTTGACGGCTTCTGATGCTGATATCGAGGGAATGATCAAAGAATTGTTGGACGAAAAAATCATTGGATAACGAGATATGGCTAATAACGTATTTGTATATTGCGAAATTGAAGGTACTCAGGTACAGGAAGTATCTCAGGAGCTGTTGACCAAGGGTCGCAAGCTCGCCAATGAACTCAAGGTTGAGCTCCATGCCATTGTTGCCGGTACTGGCATCAAGGGTAAGGTTGAGGATCAGATTCTGCCTTACGGTGTTGACAAGCTGTTTGTTTTCGACGCTAAGGACTTGTTCCCTTACACCTCAGCTCCCCACACTGATATTCTGGTAAACCTCTTCAAGGAGGAGCAGCCACAGATCTGTTTGATGGGTGCTACCGTTATCGGTCGCGACCTCGGTCCACGTGTATCGTCATCTCTGACCTCTGGTCTGACTGCCGACTGCACAGAGCTGGAGATTGGTCCTTTCGAGGATAAGAAGAACAACAAGACATACGAGAATCTGCTCTATCAGATTCGTCCTGCTTTCGGTGGTAACATCGTAGCTACCATCGTAAACCCCGACCACCGTCCACAGATGGCTACTGTACGCTCTGGCGTGATGCAGAAGGCTCTGTACGAGGGTGAGTGCAAGAAGGAGGTTGTTTACCCGGAGGTAAGCAAGTATGTTAGCCCCGAGGCTTTCGTCGTTAAGGTTCTGGATCACCACGTAGAGGCTGCTAAGCACAACCTGAAGGGTGCTCCTATCGTTGTTGCTGGTGGTTATGGTGTTGGCTCTAAGGAGAACTTCGACATGCTGTTCGAGTTGGCTAAGGTGCTCCATGGTGAGGTTGGTGGTAGCCGTGCTGCTGTCGATGCTGGCTGGCTGGATCACGACCGTCAGATTGGTCAGACTGGTGTTACTGTTCACCCCAAGGTATATATTGCCTGCGGTATCTCTGGACAGATTCAGCACATCGCTGGTATGCAGGATTCTGGTATCATCATCTCTGTTAACAGCGATCCCGATGCTCCTATCAACCGCATCGCCGACTACGTCATCGTAGGTACGGTTGAGGAGGTTGTTCCCAAACTCATCAAGTATTATAAGCAGAACAGTAAGTAAATGAATAATATCTTTTTGCATATTGCTACTATCGTATTGATTCTTGTCATTATGTTCTCCATTGTGGCACTTCTGAGAGGAATCGTTAATCCTGCTATCGCTTATGCCCTTGGTGCTGGCATTGGCTATGTAATAGGCGTTAGTCTTACAAACGCAATAAGATATAGAATAAAGAAATAATTATGGCAAACTATTATAGCGATCATCCTGAGATCGGGTTCTACTTGAACCACCCCCTGATGGCTCGTATCGTTGAGCTGAAAGAAAAGGGTTTCGCTGATGCGAAAGAATATGACTACGCTCCCGTTGACCTGGGCGATGCCATCGAGAACTACAAGCAGATTCTCGACATCACCGGCGACGTGGCTGCTAACATCATCGAGCCAAACTCTGAGAGCGTCGACCTCGAAGGTCCACACCTCGAGAACGGTCGTATGATCTACGCCTCTAAGACTTACGAGAACCTCGACGCCACCCGTAAAGCTGGTCTGTGGGGTGTTTCTATGCCTCGTCGTTACGGCGGTCTGAACCTGCCTAACACCGTGTTCTCTATGCTCTCTGAGATGATTTCTTCTGCCGATGCCGGTTTCCAGAACATCTGGAGCTTGCAGAGCTGTATCGATACTCTTTACGAGTTCGGTTCTGAGGAGCAGCGCCAGAAGTATATCCCCCGCGTTTGCGCTGGTGAGGGTATGTCTATGGACCTGACTGAGCCTGATGCTGGTTCTGACCTGCAGCGCGTGATGCTGAAGGCCACCTTCGACGAGAAGGAGAACTGCTGGCGCCTGAACGGTGTGAAGCGTTTCATCACCAATGGTGATAGCGACATCCACCTCGTGCTGGCTCGTTCTGAGGAGGGCACTAAGGACGGACGTGGTCTGTCAATGTTCATCTACGACAAGCGCCAGGGCGGTGTTGATGTTCGTCACATCGAGCACAAGCTGGGTATCCACGGCTCACCTACCTGTGAGCTCACCTATAAGAACGCTAAGGCCGAGCTCTGCGGTAGCACACGTCTGGGTCTGATCAAGTATGTGATGGCTCTGATGAACGGTGCCCGTCTGGGTATCGCCGCACAGTCTGTAGGTGTTGAACAGGAGGCTTACAACGAGGGTCTGGCTTACGCTAAGGAGCGTCAGCAGTTTGGTGAGGCTATCATCAACTTCCCCGCTGTCTATGATATGCTCTCTCGCATGAAGGCTAAGCTCGATGCTGGTCGTTCACTGCTGTATGAGACAGCCGCTTACGTTGATATCTACAAGTGCTTGGAGGATATCGAGCGCGACCGCAAGCTCACTCCCGAGGAGAAGCAGGAGCTCAAGAAGTACCAGCGCCTGGCCGATGCTTTCACACCACTGGCTAAGGGTATGAACTCTGAGTATGCTAACCAGAACGCTTACGACGCTATCAGCATCCACGGTGGTTCAGGTTTCATCATGGAGTACAAGAGCCAGCGCCTGTTCCGCGACGCCCGTATCTTCTCTATCTACGAGGGTACCACTCAGTTGCAGGTTGTAGCTGCTATCCGCTACATCACCAACGGCACTATGCTCAACAACATCAAGGACATGCTGGCTGCACTGCCTGCTGAGGCTAACGCTGCTCTCAAGGCCCGTGTTGAGAAGCTCATCCCCGTTTACGAGGAGGCTCTCGCTGCTGTTAAGGCTCTCGACAATCAGGATGCTCACGACTTCCTGGCTCGCCGTCTCTACGACATGACAGCCGAGCTCGTGATGTGTCTGCTCATCCTCCGCGATGCTGCTAAGGCACCTGAGCTGTTCGCAAAGAGCGCTAACGTATATGTTCGCATGGCCGAAGAGGATATCCTTGGTAAGGCTGCTTACATCAAGGCCTTTCAGGTTGAGGACCTCGAGAACTTCCGTGCTAACGACGAGGAGACTGCTGAGTAAGCAATCCCGAAACGCTATTATAAATAGAGCATCCTGCATAAGGGTGCTCTTTTTTTATTTGTTAATCTTCATTAACTATCGCAGGCGGCATTTTACTTTTTGCCCTCTCGGGTGTCAAACAAGTAACATAATAAACCTAACAATTGTTATAAATTTATGAAGAAAACTCTTTTATTAATGGCAGCTTTTGTGGCTGTATCGGCAAGCGCCCAAGTAACTGAAGACTTTAAGCCTGCAAGTACTAATCAGGAGGGAAAACAGTATCCCATGGTAAATTCACAGCGCATGGTTCGCGCTCAGATTTCAGCCCCCGAGGCTAACAGCGTAAAGCTCGACATCGGTGGTGTGAAGTACGAGATGAAGAAGGATGCTAATGGTGTGTGGACTGGTGAGTCGGCTCCACAGGACGAGGGTTTCCACTACTATCAGCTTAACATCGATGGTGCCTCGGTACCCGATCCTGGTAGCAAATACTATTACGGTGCCAGCCGTTGGGGTAGCGGTATCGATATCCCTGCCGCCGACGAAGACTTCTATACCGT
Source organism: Xylanibacter ruminicola (assembly GCF_900107775.1). Lineage (GTDB taxonomy): Bacteria > Bacteroidota > Bacteroidia > Bacteroidales > Bacteroidaceae > Prevotella > Prevotella ruminicola_C. The sequence continues at coordinate 36,541 of NZ_FNRF01000005.1, read as the reverse complement.
CAAGAACGTGCCTCAGGGCTCTGTTAACGAGGTTTACTACTATTCATCAGTAACCGAGCAGATGCGCCACGGCTATATCTATCTGCCCGCCGAGTATTATGCAAACCCCACTAAGAAGTTCCCTGTGCTCTACCTGCAGCATGGTATGGGCGAGAACGAGACCGGTTGGGGCGCTCAGGGTAAGACAGGTATCATCATGGATAACCTCATTGCCGCTGGCAAGGCTAAACCTTTCATCATCTTTATGGACAACGGTTTGAATGCCCGCAAGCCAGGCGAGCAGCCTCAGGGCTTTGGTGGTCCACGTCCAGGCGGTCAGCGTCCACAGGGTGGAGCACGTCCAGCAGGTGGTCAGCGCCCCCGCATGAGCGGTGCCGACTTTGCTAAGATGGCCCGCCGCATGGGTGGTGCATTCGAAGAGGTGCTCATTAAGGATATTATCCCCATGGTTGAGAAGAACTATCGTGTGATTGCCGATGCCGATCATCGCGCCATGGCAGGTTTGTCGATGGGTGGCATGCAGACCCACGGCATCACCCTCAACAATCCTAAGACCTTTGCTTACGTAGGTATCTTCAGTGGTGGTACCATCGGTGCCGACGAGCTCACCGACGTACCCGATTTCAAGGCTACCAACAAGGTGCTGTTTATGAGTGCCGGTGGCAAGGAGAAGGGCATGGCCGAAGGCGAGGGTAGCGTCATCAACGCCGCCGAGGGTCTGAAGAAGATAGGCATTAACGCCCACTCATACATCTCACCCGAGACCGCCCATGAGTGGCAAACCTGGCGCCGCAGCCTCTACCAGTTCGCCCAGTTGCTGTTTAAGTAATTTTCAATATATTTGAAATGTGCTGTTGGCAACCTCTCAAAATCCTTGAATTAATTCATAACCCGCATTGAATAAACTCAATGCCCCTTCTGAATTAATTCAACATATAAAACGAGTTAATATAAAAAAGTCGCAACGGATTTCATTCTGTTGCGATTTTTTGTTGTATTGATTTTGCTTCGTAAGTAACTTGTTTTTTGGTAAAAATCAAGTTGATTATTAAGCAAAAACAAGTTACTTTTTGGACGCAATTAAGTTGTTTCTCGCGTGGGGCCGTTTGTTAGGGGGGAGGGTACCACCGGAGATTGGCGTGTACCCCTCTTAGGCCCCTTGTCCGGGGCCATCCCCGGGGGTACTATCTCCGGTGGTACCCTCCCCCCTAACAAACGGCGCTGCTTCGACAACGCAGTTGCAAAATTACGAAACTCAAAAACCAAATTGACTGGTTATGACGGATTAGCTATATGGTATTTATGATATCTTAATATAATTAACCATTATTTACAAAATAAGTTCCTCAAAAAAAGATGTAAAGACTATTTTGTATTTCAGAAAAAGTTGTATCTTTGCAGCGATGTTTGAAGACGAGATCAAAGAATACGAGAGCATCCGAAAGGAGTATCAACAGAAGATTGCCGATAGGATGGGCAAGAAACAGTGGATGGAATATAACGAGATTCTGTTCTCTGCGCATTCTTGTGCTATTGAGGGAAACTCGTTTACGGTTGACGATACCCGCATTCTGCGCGAACAGGGTATGGCCATGATTCCTGTTGGTCGTTCGTTGTTGGAGTGTACCGAAATGGCCGACCATTTCCGTGCATTCGACTATATGGTTGAGAACTTGGAGCATCCCTTTGATGAGGAACTGCTGAAGGAGGTTAACCGTTTGGTGACCGAGCACACCATTGCTTATCGTGCTCAGGGTGCCATTGCTGGCGAATATACTACCGAGGATATGGCGGCAGGCGACACGGTATTTGGCGACCACGAAACGCTGATAGCAAGAGTACCCAGTTTGATGGCATCTACTCAAAAGGCTATCGATGATAATCTGCATCCGATGATAGTTGCAGCGAAGTTCCATGGCTACTACGAATATCTGCATCCTTTCCGTGATGGCAATGGACGTACAGGACGTTTGTTATCGAACTTTATTCTGCTTCGTGCCGGTCATCCCCTGTTGATTGTGAAGCTTGAGGATCGTTCAGCGTATATCTCTGCATTAAAGAAAATCCGTACAGAGGGTACTGACGAGTTTTTGGTATCGTTCTTTTTCCAGACCGCTATCAAGCGTATGAAAGACGAACTTGCCCAAAAACGCAAGAATAGCATCCCAACCATGTTTTTCTAAAAAGAATAAGCTTATGGAACAGAAAAGAGTGACGCCGGAGCGGATAACGGAGCTTGGTGAGAACGAGGTGTTTGTGTTTGGTAGTAACCTGGCTGGGGCGCATGGTGGCGGGGCTGCCTTGTTGGCCTACCGTAAGTTTGGTGCTATCTGGGGGCGGGGCGTTGGTCTGCAAGGACAGAGCTACGGCATTCCCACAATGCATGGGGGCGTAGATGCCATCAAACCCTATGTGGATGAATTCATAGAGTTTGCTAAAACCCGACCTGACCTGACGTTCCTGGTAACTCGTGTGGGTTGCGGTATCGCAGGCTTTACCAACGAGGAAATATCGCCCCTGTTTGCCAAGGCTCACGAAGTGGAGAACATCGTGCTGCCATCAGGGTGGTAGGACGTTAATATAGATAAGGAGGAAAAACTATGGACAGCGTGAAAGGACATATTGTTGACGTAGTGCGACGTGAGATTTTTGATGGCGAAGTGGTTATCAAAAATGGAAAAATAGCTGAAGTGAAACGCTGCACACTGCCTGAACAGGAGAAGCCTTGGGGATATGTGATGCCGGGTTTTATAGATAGTCACGTGCACATAGAGAGCAGCATGATGGTGCCCCATAAGTTTGCGCGCATAGCGGTGAGTCATGGTACGATAGGTGTTGTAGCCGACCCGCATGAGATTGCCTTCCGTACGCTGTGCATACAGGAGATGGTGAAGAAGATAGGATGCCAGATGAAGTCGCCATTTATCACGATGGCATTTATGTGTCTGCCTGTTATCCCCGACATCAAGATGACCGACAAGCACCTGATGGATACAAAGAATTTTAAAGCAATATATTGATGATGACAGATAAGGAATTAGACGAGAGAGTTAATCGTGCAGTAGATAATTTTATGCAAGGGTATGGCTGTTGCCAGAGTGTGGTGGCGGCATTTGCTGACTTGTATGGACTTGATGATACATTGGCCAAGAAGATAGCTGCCGGTTTTGGTGGCGGTGTGGGTCGCTTGAGGATGATGTGCGGCGCTGTGTCGGGCATCGTGATGCTGGTGGGGCTGGACTGCGGACAGACAGAAGGTAGCGACCGCGAGGGCAAATCGGCCTGCTATAAGGTGGTGCAGGATTTGCTGGCCAAATCGAAGGAGGAGAATGGCAGTATCATCTGCGCAGAGATTCTCGGCCTGAAAGGCTACGAGAAAGCACACAACAATTATGTGGCTTCGGAGCGTACTGCGGAATATTACAAGTCGCGTCCCTGTGCTGCGAAAGTGGAGAGTGCAGCGAGGATTTTTGCTGAGTACTTAAAAAATAAAACCGCGTGATTTACGCGGTTTTACTTCTTTATTTCTTATGAGCCTTTTTGTAGGCTTTGATCTCGGCCGGTGTAGCTGTGCCTGTAACAACACGAAACTCCTGGCGGGCTAAACGCATCTGGGTGAGGAAACGCTCGCTGGTATGCAGGCGGGCATAGGCGGCTGAGGCGGCCAAGCGGGCGGCATCAACATCGCTCTGCCAGTGAGCACCTACAATCACACGACTCTCGCCATACATATAACCACGAGCCAGGATGGTATCGGCACGATCGGGGTTAATCTCTGATAGCAGCAGGGCCGAACTCCAGCCTAACAGGGTGTGGCCCGAAGGATAACTGCCATTGGTGCGCAGATGGGGCTCGTCGGCAGGATAGAGTGTTGGCTCGTTGAATCGCATAAACGGACGTTTGCGCATGTAGTAGCGTTTGGGCAGTTGACAGATAATATCGCAGGTGGCGGTACCATCGCGTAACACCTTATAAATCTCAGGGGTTTCTTCCATCGAGATATTCAGACCGAAAGGCTCGCTGAACTCACGGATAATACAGTCCAGTCCGTACACGGCATCACGGACGGCAATGTCGGCACGCTCCTTATTGTTGCGCATCTCCTTGCCCCAGAAGTACTGCATGATGTCGTAGGCAAAATGCGGGCCAACTGTGTCGGGTGGTGCAGGGCACCATTTCAGCATGTCGGGCATCTCCTTGCTGGTGAAATACGGTTCGGCTTTACTCTGTGCGTGTGCACTTACTGCGGCTACCATTAGTACCGCCATCATCATGATTTTTTTCATAACTTTGGGATTTAGATTGTTAATAAATTAGAACTTTACTTGAAAACGGGTCTCGAGGATGCTGACGTTGTTGTCATCGAAACCGCTGCGATTGGTAACCTTGGTGAGTGAGGCGCGAATACGCCAGATCATGTACTTGTTGGGGTAGTAATTGTAGGTAAGCGCCCAATCGTTAAGATAGCCACCGCGGATGCCTGCGCTGGCATCGGATAGCGAGGTGTAGTTGTACTGCAGACAGAGCTCCATATTACCTGGATCGGGGATGGCCAGTCCGCCATCGTTCATGGTGTAACTGTAGTTGCGACCCTTAATCAGTCCACGCAGGGTCACATAGGCACCTGTGCCTGTAAAGCTGTGCAAACCGTTTGAGCGGTTGATGCGGTTCCAGAAGTACTGGGCGGCTACGGCAAAGCGACCACTTGAGTAGAGCACCTCGGGGGTGAACTTATACATTACCTTGGCATCGGTAATCACGGCCTCCTGGGCTGTGACTTTAGCCACACGCATGGGCCAGCGACTGGCGAGTGTGAACTGCTTGTGATTCAATGCAGGGTCGCTACTATAACGGGCGCCTTCGATACCACCACTGATACCTATATGGAACATGTTGCCACGCTCGGTGTGAGGATGGTAAACCAAACGGGTGAGTGCGCCTACGGCCTCGTCGCCCGTCTTATCGGTAGTCTGCTTCATCGCATCGGTCTCTACTACCAAACTGAGTGTGGCCAGGGTCTTGGCATCGGTATGCTCGAACATCACACCTGGCATACGATCGTTGTTGAATACGGCATTGCTTTGAGGCTCCTCCATGGTTTCCTTGAACGACGAGCTGGTACAACTCTGATAGCCGTATTGGTGGATGAAGTAACCACCACGTACAAAGTTCTGCTTGTCGAAGTCGTATTGTATCCATACGTCTTTCATGTTTACCTTGCCATAGGCGTAGCCCATGTCGATTTTTCCTTTCCACTGACCGTAGGTGAAGCCTACACCTACGCGCATGTCGGGGATTCCAACACCGCTACGCAGGTCGTCTCCCTGATGGTCAGCATGTACGTACGTCGCATCCATCAGGATGCGTCCAGAGGGTTTTACAATGAGTTTGGGCTCCTCCTGTGCCCAGACGGCTGTGGATAGTGATAGTCCAACAGCCATCAGCCATGTCAGTTTTTTCATAATAGATTAAATTTTGCTTGTAATATGTTCGATCATTATCTCAATGAGTCGGGGTAGAGCATAGTTGTCGATGTCTGATTCTAGAATCCAGACGTAATCATTAGGTAGTGTAGGTTTTGTTGTCGTTTCTAATAAATAGAAGTCGGCAAAGAGTACGCGATGGGTAAGCACGTGCTTAACGCCTTTTTTAACAAGACGTAGCGAATAGTGATGAGAGAATTGCGAGAGCTGTTGCTCATCGACAAGCAGAGGTTCCCACAGTCCTTGCCAAATGTCGCCAGGACCACGACGATGGATGGCTGTTTCGCCATTACATTTTATATATATGTACGAAAGGTGGCGCTCGGTTACCTTGAGCGTTTTGAGTTTCACGGGGAGTTCTGCCACACGGTTTTCGCGGAAAGCGATGCAGGATTCGATGAGCGGACAGAACATGCAGTTGGGCGAGGCTGGGGTGCATTGGATGGCACCGAAGTCCATGATGGCCTGATTGTATTGCGAGGAAGGAGGAAGGACAACGGAGGATGGAGATTGGCCAGCAGGGAGTAATTCCTGGGCCATGGCGGCGAAGAGTTTTTTGCCCTCGGTGGTGTTGATGGGGGTATCGATGCCGAAGTGGCGGGCGAGCACACGATAAACGTTGCCATCGACCACTGCTGCAGGGATGCCAAAGGCAAAGCTGGCGATGGCCGCGGCGGTGTAATCACCCACGCCTTTCAGCTTCTTGATGTCCTCTAACGTATCAGGGAAATGCCCCATGGCCACAATCTGCTTAGCGGCAAAGTGCAGGTTGCGGGCACGACTGTAGTAACCCAGCCCCTGCCACTCGCGTAGCACCTCATCCTCGGTAGCCGACGCGAGTGCCTCTACGGTGGACCAGCGGTGCATAAAGCGGGTCCAGTAGTCCCAGCCCTGTTTTACTTGCGTTTGCTGTAGGATGATTTCTGAGAGCCATATGGCGTATGGATCGTGAGTTTGCCGCCAGGGCAAATCACGACCATATTCCTGATACCATTTTAGTAGTGTAGTAGAAAAATCCGCGTTCATTTACATCACACCTTGGTCGCCAAGATACGAATCCTTGAATCCTAAGAAATAGAGTACGCCATCAAGTCCGATGGTGTTAATGCTCTGTTCGGCATTGGCCACCACACGGGGCTTGGCGTGGAAAGCGATACCCAAACCAGCCTCAGAGATCATTGGCAGGTCGTTGGCACCATCGCCCACGGCAATGGTCTGTGCCAGGTTCACCTTCTCAACCTGGGCGATCAACTTCAGAAGTTCGGCCTTGCGATGGCCATCTACTATCTCGCCCACATAACGACCTGTGAGCTTCCCGTCGGGGCCAATCTCCAGTTCGTTAGCATATACATAATCGATGCCATAACGGCGCTGCAGGTATTCGCCAAAGTAAGTGAATCCTCCTGAGAGAATGGCAATCTTATATCCATAACGCTTCAGGGTGGTCATCAGGCGATCAACACCCTCGGTGATAGGCAGTTTTTCGGCTATCTCCTGCATCACGCTTACGTCGAGACCCTTAAGCAGACTGACACGACGGGTGAAACTCTCCTTAAAATCGATCTCGCCACGCATGGCACTCTCGGTGATGGCGCGTACCTGTGCACCTACGCCATTGCGCTCGGCCAGCTCGTCGATACACTCGGTCTGAATCAGTGTAGAGTCCATATCGAAACAGATTAGACGGCGCATGCGACGGAACATATCATCGAGCTGGAACGAGAAGTCGATCTCCATCTCGCTCGACAGCTTCATCAGTTTCGACTGCATTTCCTGACGGTCCTTGGGCTCGCCACGCAGCGAGAACTCGATACAGGCACGGGTGTGCTTGGCGGGGTTCTTGATGCTCTTACGTCCGGTGAGACGGATGATGGAGTCGATATTCAATCCCTGCTCGGCAATCACCGAGGTAGCGGCCTCAATCTGACGTGCCTCTAACTGGCGACCCATCACGGTGAGAATGTAACGGTTTTTACCCTGATGACCTACCCAGTCCTCATACTCATTGTCGCTAATAGGCGAGAAACCTATCTGCACACCCAACTCGGTGGCCTTGAAAAGCAACTCCTTCATCACCTGACCCGAGTTGGTCTCGTCCATACGGATGAGGATACCCAACGACAGGGTAGAGTGAATATCGGCCTGGCCGATGTCGAGAATCTGTGCATCGTATTTTGCGAGGATGCCCATCACTGAGGCGGTAAGGCCTGGGCGATCCTGACCTGTAATTCTTACTAGTATCTGCTCTTTCTTCATGATAATCGTTAATCTTTTAATGTTTAATCTTTAATTTTTAATGTTTCATGTTTAATGTCATTTGCACATCGCTGTGCATACTTTATCCTGAAAGTTACGTCCTTGATCGTTCTTCATAACGCCTTGATTGATGATGGCAAATGCCAACACGTGGTTGTTGGTGGCTACGGCATAGCCTGCCAACGATGATATGCCGGTGAGGGTACCCGTTTTGGCACGCACGCTGATTTGTGCGGGGGTATCCTTCATGCGTTTCTTGAGTGTGCCATCCTCGCCAGCTACGGGTAACGATACGTACAGGTAGCGATAGATGCTGGGGTGGCGATAGGCATAAACCAGCAGTTTGGTAAGCAACTCGGCGGTTACGTAGTTGTAAAGCGAGAGTCCACTACCATCGGCTATCTTATAATGCGAACCTGTGATGCCGGCCTTATGCAGGGTGCGCTTGATGGCGTTGCGGGCATGCGACGACTTGGCTGGGCGTGCACCTGTTGCAGCACCAATCTGATAGAATACCGACTCGGCATAAAGGTTGTTGCTATCCTTCATCATCGGTATGAGTACATCCTCTAACGAGTGGCTACGCTGGCACAGCAGAACGGCATCCTTGGGCAGGGCTGCATATTCGGCAGGGCCATCGGGGAAGATGCTGTCCTTGTCGAGCTGTTGTGCGAACTGACTGATGAAATCGTCCTTGTCATTGATGAGCAGTGAGCTGAGCGATGGGTTATCATCATCCCAACACCAGCCTTCGCCAAGCAGGTCCTGATCCTTAAAGGTATTTACATCTACCAGTTTGCCTTTCACCGTGTGGATGCCTAATGCCTTAACACTGGCCGAGAAAGCCTTCATATCGGTAGTGTCGAACAAGGGGTCCATACCGCCTACGCAATACAGATCGCCTACCAATACGCTATCAACCACCTCGCCTGTGTAGTAAAGTGAGGTGCGGAACTTGTGCTTAATGCCTAACTGATCGAGTGCGGTGATGGCTGTGAGCAGCTTCATGGTTGAAGCCGGGCGTAGTATCTGTTTGGCACCATAGGTGTAAAGGGTTGAGTCGGCAGTGATGTCGTACACCATCAGACCCAGTTGGGTATAGTCGAACATGCGGTCGTTGGTAAGCGTGTCTAACCGGGCCTGCAGGTTCTGTGGCCAGGGCAGTTCAACGATGGTATCTGTGGCGCAGGTATCTACTACGAGTGTATCGACCGTTTGCGCCTGCAAACTGCCTACCGTACCTGCCAATAAGAGTGAAAAAATCCAATTCCTTATATTCTGCTTCATTTTAAATTTCTACCTAATCAATTGCGCTGGTAAGTTGATACCAGTTTGCGTATCGCTTTATCCAGCGATTCTGAGGGTTCTATAATGTTGTAGTTGTTCCAGTATTCTGGATCCATAAAATATTCTACCTTGTCGTAATAGGCATCGTGCGAGTCGAACGAGTTGCGACTGACGATGGGCTGTACACCTTCGGACTGGCTATCGGTAACGGCCATCTCGCAGGTGGCGGTAAACGATGTGCTGAACAGACGTTTCTTCCAGTCGCAGTTGAACTTAAAGGTGTTACGCAGATAGCTGATGCGGGTAACACCGTCGGTATAGCGATAATCGACTACACACGACAGCTCGCGTGGCTTGAATTTTACACCGAACGGCTTGCGTACCAGCATGGTGCGGGTGGCTTTCTCCTTGTCGCTCATGTCGAGACTGAGCTCGATACGGGTAAATGCCAGACGCTCGTTGTCGATATACAGTTTGCCGTGATACAGCGCGTACTCCTTTGGGAAGAGAGGCTCCATCAGAACCACCATCTGCAGGCGGTCGTTGATCATCTCGGGGGTGCCCCAGCTGTAGCTGTAGGCATCCATGTCCTCCTGGTTGAGTAGTAACTCGCTGTTCTTAACCACATCGAGCTGTACAGGTAGCACTGGTCCGCCCATGACCTTTAAACCCAAGGTGTCGCCCTGTTTCTGACTGAGCAGTCGGCGACCTTTGATGATAGCCACTCTATCGCGGCCTATACCGCGTGTGTAACTGGTCTTGTACATGTCCTCCACACCCTCGGCCACGTAGATGAAGTGCTTGCGCTTCATGGCTGTTTCGCGATAGAACGCCTTGAGCAGCTCGGGCTGGCGACTGTAGTTCTCGGGAATCTTCTTGATGGCGATGTCTACTATGTCGCGTGGGTTACCAGTACGTATCACCACCTCGCGCAGTAGTATGGCGGTGGGTTGAAGTTTTATCTTCAGATTCTCGGTCTCGCCTGCGCGCAATGCCACTTTCTTGGTTTTGTAACCTAGGTGCGATACCGTGATGTTTGCGGGCTTATCGCCCAGTTTTAGAAGGAAGGCACCATCCTCATTAGTGACCACTGAGATGCGGCCTGCTGAAACACTTACCTGGGGCAATGGGCGCCCAGATTTCTCGTCGATAACGGTTCCACCTACAGTAGTCTGTTGTGCCAGTGCCACCATCGGAACCATCAGCATGATAATAAGCGCTAGTTGTTTCATTGTTGTAATTATTGAGGATTATACTGCGCAAAGATACAAAAAAAATGATAAGATGCAAAGAATATTGGAAATTTTAAGTAATTTTGCAGCAGATTTGTGACAAAATATAACATCAGCACATGGTATACAAATATGATTTCCTGGTGATAGGAGCTGGCGTGGCCGGTATGAGCTACGCACTGAAGGTGGCTCGCGCCAACAAGGGTAGGGTGTGTATGATATGCAAGACTTCGCTCGACGAGGCCAACACATCGTTTGCCCAGGGGGGCGTGGCATCGGTTACCAATCTCGAACTGGATAACTTCGAGAAACACATAGAAGACACGATGATTGCGGGCGACTACATCAGCGACCCCAAAGCCGTAGAACAAGTAGTAAGAATGGCGCCCGAACAGATTAAAGAACTGGTAAACTGGGGCGTGAACTTTGATAAGAACCACGATGGCAAATTTGATTTGCATCGCGAGGGCGGACACTCTGAGTTCCGTATTCTGCACCACAAGGATGACACGGGTGCCGAGATACAGCGCGGACTGATGGAGGCTGTGCGCAACAATCCCAATATCGACATTAAGGAGAACCACTTTGCCGTGGAGATTATTACCCAGCACCACTTGGGTGCCAGAATTACACGTCGTTCGCCATATATTAACTGCTATGGTGCCTACGTGCTGAATCCTGATACCCAGAAGGTGGATACCTATCTGGCTAAGATGACTGTGATGTGTACCGGTGGTTGCGGTGCTGTGTATCTGACCACTTCGAACCCTGTGATTGCTACTGGCGACGGTATCGCTATGGTGTATCGTGCTAAGGGTACGGTGGCTGATATGGAGTTCGTACAATTCCACCCCACCGTACTGCATAACCCTAACGAAACGCATCCCGCCTTCCTGATTACCGAGGCTATGCGTGGTTACGGTGGCATACTGAAGTTGCCTAATGGCGAGACGTTTATGGAGAAGTACGACGAGCGCCTGTCGCTGGCTCCACGTGATATTGTGGCACGTGCCATCGATAAGGAGATGAAGATTCACGGTCTGGATCACGTATGTCTGGATGTAACCCATAAGGATCCTGCTGAGACACGTAAGCATTTCCCCAATATCTACCAGAAGTGCCTGTCGATGGGTATCGATATCACTACCGATTACATCCCCGTTCGTCCTGCCGCCCACTATATGTGTGGTGGCATCAAGGTGGACCTGAACGGACAGACCAGCATTGAACAGCTGTATGCCCTTGGTGAGTGCTCGTGCACTGGTTTGCATGGTGGTAACCGCTTGGCCAGCAACTCGCTGATTGAGGCTGTGGTTTATGCCGAGACTGCCGCAAAGCACTCGCTGGAGCATGTGGATTTCTACGACTTCAACGAGAAGGTGCCTGAGTGGAACGACGAGGGTACGCTGACCAACGAGGAGAAGGTGCTGATTACCCAGAGCGTAAAGGAGGTAAACCTGATTATGTCGAACTACGTAGGTATTGTGCGTAGCGACCTGCGTTTGCACCGTGCCTGGGACCGCTTGGATATGCTTTACGAGGAGACCGAGCGCCTGTTTAAGCGCGTAAAGGCCTCGAAGGATATCTGCGAACTGCGTAACATGATTAACGTGGGCTATCTGATTACACGTTGGGCATTGGAACGCAAGGAGTGTCGCGGTTTGCACTATACGACTGATTATCCTGTGCACGCTTACGATAAGTAGGATGATTGACAGACAAACGATAGACAAGATACTGGACGCCACGAATATCGTTGACGTGGTGGGCGAGTTTGTAACGCTACGAAAATCGGGTGTTAACTATAAAGGCTTGTGCCCGTTCCACGACGATAAAACGCCATCGTTCATGGTGTCGCCTACCAAGCAGATATGCAAGTGCTTCTCGTGTGGTGAGGGCGGAACGGCCATCAACTTCCTGATGAAGCACGAGCAGATTACCTATCCCGAGGCTCTGCGCTGGTTGGCCAAGAAATACAATATCGAGATACAGGAAAAGGAACTGACCGAAGAGGAGAAACGTGAGCAGAGCGACCGCGAGTCGATGTTCATTGTTAACGAGTGGGCCATGAACTACTTTAAGGACGTGCTGAATAACGATCCCGACGGTGTGGCCATCGGTCGCCAGTACTTCCGTAGTCGTGGTATCCGCGATGATATTGTGGAGAAGTTTAACCTGGGTTTCTCACTCTCAAAGCGCGATGCGCTTGATATAGCCGCTAAGAAAGCGGGTTATCAGGAGGAGTTCCTGATTAAGACGGGTTTGTGTATCAAAGGCGAGAAGGGTGTGTACGATCGCTATGCGGGTCGTGTTATCTTCCCCTGGTTCAACGTAAGTGGAAAGGTGGTGGCCTTTGGTGGACGACTGTTGGATGCGCGTACCAAGGGTGTGCAACAGAAATACGTGAACTCGCCCGACTCGGAAATCTACCACAAGGAGCGCGAGCTGTATGGTCTGTACCAAGGTAAGAAAGCTATAGCCAAGGAAGACTGCGTGTATATGGTTGAGGGCTATACCGATGTGATTGCCATGCACCAGTGCGGACTGGAGAATGTAGTGGCCAACTCGGGTACGGCACTTTCGAAACACCAGATAAAACTGCTGCGCCGATTTACGCCTAACATCATCCTGCTGTATGATGGCGACGAGGCCGGTATCCATGCCGCCATGCGAGGAACAGATATGCTGTTGGCCGAGGGCATGAAAGTAAAAGTGCTGTTACTGCCCGATGGCGACGACCCGGATTCGTTCTCACGTAAGCATACCGCTCAGGAGTTCAAGGCGTATATCGAAGAGCATGCCGAGGACTTTATCTCGTTCAAAACCAAACTGACGGTTGAGAACGTGAGCGACCCCGTGAAGCGTTCGGAGGCTATCGGTGGTATTGTGAAGAGTATCTCGGTGGTGGATGATAACCTGTTGCGCGATGAGTATCTGACCCAGTTGTCGCGCCGATTAGGCATCAAGGAGGAAACCCTGCTCCAATCGATGAACGGCATGATTAGTCGCGATCGCGAGGAGAAGGAAAAGGAATACAATCGCGAGCAGGCACAGAACGCCATCCAACAGGAGCGCGAGGCGCAGGGCAAGCCCATGGCTATCGGTCTGCATACCATCAGCGACCAGATTCAGCAAGTAGAGGACCTGTTGATAAAAACCATTGTTCGCGATGGCGAGAAGATTATCTACGAAAACCTTCAGACCGAAGACGGACAAACCATCAACCTCTCGGTAGCACAGTTTATCAGCTACGATATGGGTGAGGACGGACTGAGCTTCAGTAAGCCTGTGTACAACAAGATTCTGCAAGAGGTGGTGGCTCATTGCGGCGAAGAAGGTTTTAAGGCCGAGGAATACCTGATGCGCCATACCGATTACGAAATCAGTTCGATAGCGGCCAGCATGGCTGTGGATTCGTATCAGCTGGGTAAGGGATTCCAACTGAAAGAACGTGAGGGCGGCTTGCGGGCGCACGTTGAGCATATTGTGCTCGACTTCCGTTATTACTGTCTGGGTGCCAAGGTGAAGGAACTGTTGGCCTCGATCAAGAAAGGCGAGGGCGATGTGATGGCAACGATGGCTGAGTATCAACATGTTGACTTGATATATAAGGAAGTGGCAAAGAAATTAGGACGATGAGTTGGCTGAATATCATATTCATAGTGTACCAGATCATTGCTATCATGGCGGTGGTACACGTGATTATGGACAACCGTCAACCTGCTAAGACGATGGCTTGGGCGCTGGTGATTTATTTTGTGCCAGTGGTGGGCATCGTCTTTTATTTGTTTTTTGGCATTAACCATCGCAAAGAACGCTATGTGAGCGAACGTTCGATGAATCAGCTTACCAAGCGCTCAATGCTGGAGTTTGCTGAGCAACAGAACCTGCGACTGCCCGAGCGCCACAAACCATTGATCGACTTGTTTATTAACCAGAACCTGTCGCTGCCTTTTAAGGATAACCTGGTGGATATCTGTACCGACGGCTATCAGTTTATTGCCGAATTGATGGAAGATTTCGGCAAGGCCAAGGACCACATACATTTGGATATGTATATCTTTGCCGACGATGCCTTGGGCATGTTGGTGGCCGATGCCTTGATTGACAAGGCCCGTGAGGGGGTTGAGGTAAAGGTGATTTACGATGATGTGGGTTGTTGGAATGTGCACCATCGCTTTTTTGAGCGGATGCGTGAGGCGGGTATCGAGGTTCGTTCGTTTATGCCTGTGCGATTCCCATCGTTTACCAGTAAGGTGAACTATCGCAACCACCGCAAGATTATTGTGATTGATGGTTTGGTGGGCTATATCGGTGGTATGAATATTGCCCAGCGCTACGTAAAAGGTACTGGCGATATGCCTTGGCGCGACACCATGCTGAGGGTTAGCGGAGGTGGTGTGCATGCCTTACAGCGTGCGTTCCTGGTTGACTGGTATTTTGTGGATCGTACCCTGTTGTCGGATAAAAAGTACTATCCACGATGCGAGGATATCAACAATAACTGTCTGGCACAGGTGGTTACCAGCGGTCCTACCACGCCTTACCCCGAGATTATGCAGGGGTATGTGCGTATTATCCTTGGTGCCAAGCGTTATCTGTATCTCGAAACACCTTATTTTCTTCCTAACGATTCGGTGCTGTTTGCTCTTAAGACAGCCGCTTTGGGTGGTGTGGATGTGCGAGTGATTTGTCCGCGTCGCAGCGATGCCAAGTTTGTGGAGTGGGCCAGCAGGAGCTATCTGCGCGAGGTACTTGAGGCAGGTGTACAGGTAAGTTTGTACGAGGCTGGTTTCCTGCACTCAAAAATGCTGGTGTGCGATGATGCGATCACCACCTGTGGCTCGACCAATCTCGACTTCCGTAGTTTTGAGAATAATTTCGAGGCCAACATCTTCTTCTTCGACGAAGGTGTGGCTATGCGAATGAAAACCATTTTTTTACGTGACCTTGAGCAGAGTGTACTGCTGAAGGACCTGAAGAAACGCATGCGTAACAATTTCCTGGTACGCCTGTGGGAGAGTGTTACAAGGATGCTGTCGCCTCTTTTCTGAAAATCGAAAAGTTTACGCTACCATAGCTGCGATGCTCTACAAAGTGTGGGGCGTTAGAAAAATCGTTCTCCTTACCATGTTCGAACACCAGGATTCCGCCATCCTTCAACATGTTCTTCTCGAAAATCAGTCCAGGGATGGTGGGCAGTTCCTTGAGGGCGTAAGGGGGATCGGCAAAAATAAAGTCGAACTGCTGTTTGCACGATTTGATATAGCGGAACACATCGCCGCGCAAGGGTAGGCAAACGTTGGTATCAAGCTTTTTCAGACATTCGGTAATAAACTTGTGGTGGTCGCGGTCCATCTCAACGCTTACCACATGTTCGCAACCACGCGATACCAGTTCGAGCGAGATACTACCAGTACCCGAAAACAGGTCGAGGGCGTTGATACCTTCGAAATCGATATAGCTGTTCAGCACATTAAAAATGTTCTCCTTGGCAAAATCGGTGGTAGGGCGTGCCTTGAACGAGCGGGGAATATCAAAATGTCGCCCCTTATAGATACCTGTAATAATTCTCATCGTCCGCGTGATATAAAGGTTATTAAATCGTAGGGCATGCCCTTGATGCTGGTGGCTGGCGAATCGGGGAATTCGGCCGTAGCATTAATTAGGTAGGCGTTGTGCAGGAATCGCTTTAACTCCTGTAGCAACCACTCTTCGTCGGGTATGTTGCCTAAGATATGCAGTTCGTCGTGCTCAGGCTCCAGTCGCAGTTGCTTCCACACATACATCAGATAGTAAAGAGCATCGTGTGCATGGGCGGCATCAAACGTGTTGCAGAACTTAAATCGGTTCTGCTGGAAACTGAAGATATGAAGCTTCTTGCTGTTGAAGTAGCCATACAGCTTGTTGCGATGACCGGTAAAGCTACGCTGATGGAGTTGGCGCCAAACAGGTGTAAGGGCATGCACAAAGTTATAGCCACTCTCAAAACGGTCCTTGATAACCGTATCCAGATTCTTGTTGATGGCGAAGACGCAAACGGCCTTCAGGTCGGGCAATACATTGTACAGTATCACACGCTTTTCCTGACCAGGAGGGTACGAATACGAAAAGAGCGCTTCCATGTCGTTCTCGTCGAACTGTTCGATGGGTACCAGCAACGAAGGGGTATCTACCATGATAAAAACCTTGGCAGTATCCTCATCTACATAGTCGCCTGTCTTGAATGCCTCGCGCAGATTGGCCGACATCGAGATACCGCCACGAACCACGTACGGACGATAGTCGATGGGGTGCACGGTGTTGGCAACATCGAGTGCGGTGAATGAGAGCGTGTTGCGCCCTATGCGTATGATTGTTGTCTTCGCGTCCATCTACTTCACGTTCATCACACTGGCCACGCACAGCGCAAGCAAGCACGCAGCTATCACAGCCAGCACAATATTCACTAATTTGTTGTTGATATGCATATCTGGGTGCAAAATTAATAAAAATTCGTGTAATTCGTGTAATTCGTGCCTAAAAAAGTGTAACTTTGTGGCCGAAATGATTAGCGACGAGTTTAAATTCCGCATTCGGGAGGCTATGGGCATGGTGCCTACGGCCGAACAAGAGCACGCCATCGACGTGTTCTCGCTCTTTATGACCGACCGCGACGACCACGTGGCGATGATTCTGCGTGGTTCGGCAGGTACGGGTAAAACAACCTTGGCGGGTGCCATCGTAAGGGCGATGAACGTGTTGAAACAGAAGATGATTCTGCTGGCCCCAACAGGCCGTGCAGCAAAGGTGTTTGCACTCAATGCTGGTCATCCGGCTTACACCATCCATCGTCGCATCTATCGACAGAAGAGTGCAGGTGATATCTCGGCTTTTAATCTGAATTTTAACAATAACCGCGATACCTTGTTTATGATTGATGAGGCCTCGATGATTGCCAACCAAGGCTATGGTGAGAGTGCGTTTGGCAGTGGTTGCTTGCTCGACGACCTGATGCAGTTTGTGTATAATGGTCAGAATTGTCGTATGGTGCTGGTAGGCGATAAGGCCCAGTTGCCACCTGTGGGCGAGGATGAGAGTCCGGCGCTGATGAGCGATGTGCTGCGTGCCTACGGTATGAAGGTGTACGAGTGCGACCTGAATCAGGTGTTGCGCCAAAGTGAAGATTCTGGTATTTTGTGGAATGCTACCCGCATCAGAACGCTGATTGACGATTGGGTTCTGCCCAAAATCCGATTCCAGAGCTTTGCTGATATCGTGCGTGTGCCAGGCGATGAACTGATAGAATCGTTGGCCACGAGCTATAGTCGAGTGGGGATGGACGAGACGATGGTGATTACCCGTAGTAACAAGCGCGCTAACATCTACAATCAGGGTATCCGTAACATGGTGCTGGATCGCGAAGACGAACTGTGTCGTGGCGACCAACTGATGATTGTGAAGAATAATTATTACTGGACTGAACAATCCAAGGAAATATCGTTCCTTGCCAACGGCGATATCGCTGTGGTGCAGCGTGTGCGTAATGTACAAGAACTGTTCGGGTTCCGCTTTGCCGATGTGACGATGACGCTACCCGATTACGATGGCTACGAACTTACGGCTACCGTTATCCTCGATTCGCTGACTACCGAATCGCCAGCTCTCTCGCGTGAACAGCAGGAACAACTGTACAATGCGGTGATGGAGGATTATGCCGATATCCCCCTGAAGGCCGACCGCATCAAGCAACTGAAGAAAGATAAATACTTTAATGCCCTGCAAATCAAGTTTGCCTATGCCGTTACCTGTCATAAGGCGCAGGGCGGACAATGGGCGCATGTGTATATCGACCAAGGTTATATGACGGACGATATGTTGTCGCCCGACTATATCCACTGGCTTTACACCGCTTTTACACGTGCTACCGAAAAACTGTTTTTGGTAAACTGGCCTACCACTCAGATTGAGGAGAGTACAAACGTAACATGACAACCTGGTAGATTCTTTTCTGCCAGATCCAGCATGCCACCTTGTTGTATCATCATTCGTCGGCTTAACGACAAGCCGATACCGCTACCTGTGCGCTTGGTGGTAAAGAAAGGCACAAACAGCGACTGGCGGTTTTCGGCTGGGATAGGACTGCCATCGTTGCCGATAAGAATGGTTTTGGGTGATGGATTTTGGGTGCAGGTGAGTTCAATGATAATCTTGGTGGCTTCGGCTTCGATGGCGTTCTTGATAAGGTTCATCAATATCTGGCGCAGCATGCCCTTATCGGCTTTTAAGATGGTGTTGGCGGGCACATCGATGGTCCAAGCCAATTGCTGATAGGTTTTGCAGAGCTCGTCGAGCATAGGGCGCAGGGGCACTTCGGAAAGGACAGGCTTCTCGAGTTCCGACATCTTACGATAGTTGGTTACAAAATCGCTCAGATGGCGCGAGGTGTCGTAGATGGCCTTGATACCATCTTCTAATAAGGTTCCCTTTACATCGGGACGACTCAGCAACGACTGAGTGATGCTGGTGATAGGTGCAGTGGCGTTCATCATCTCGTGGGTAAGTACGCGGGTTAATCGCTCCCACGATTCTACCTCGTTCTTATTCATCTGTTGACGGATATTCTCGCCCAGCTCGTTGAGCGCCTCCTGCATGGCACGCTCGCCTGGTAACAGATTGTTGGTGGGTAGGCGGAACGAGAAGTCCTGATTACGAATGGCCTCCTTCATGATGTGGGCTCGCAATCGCAACTTATGCTGGTGGTGCACAATACCAACCACCAACACAACCAATACTACACCTATAATAATACACAAGGTAACCATAACTATCAACTGTCAACTAACTAAGTCGCTTCATCTTGTTGTAAAGAGTCTGACGGGTGATACCCAGCAACTGGGCGGCTTGCGTGAGATTACCATGACAGTGGTCGATGGTGCGACGGATATGCTCCTGTTCTACCTCGTCGAGACTAACGATTTCGTTCTGCATGTCGAGCACATCCTTCAGTTTGCGTAGCAGTTCGTCGTTATCCCAAGGCTTGGTGATAAAGTCGGCGGCGCCGTTCTTCAGTCCCTTTACCGCCAGGTTGATGTCGGCATAGGCTGTGAGTAGTACCACAGGTGTCTCGGGGTGCTGTTTGCGGATGGTGCGAAGCCAGAAAAGCCCCTCGTTACCATTGTTCACACCAAGGGTGAAGTTCATGTCGAGTACTACGATGTCGATGGTTTGCTGCGCCATCAGTTTCAGGATGTCATCGGGGTTAGTGGTTGTCAGCACCTGTTCGAAAGTGCCGTCAAGCAGATAACGCATAGCGGTAAGGATGGCCGCGTTATCATCAACGATTAATATGGTTCCGTACTTGTTCATAATGTAATTTTTGTGTGCAAAGATACGAAGAATTGTATAAAAGTCATACAAAAGGGTGTATAAATTTTAGACAATCAGCCTTTGGAGCCCTATTTTTGCTTGGCAGGTAATATTTATTACCCTATCTTTGCAATAAAAATTGCGAGAACAGGCTGCACCTCAGCAAAGAGCAAGCTCTCTGCATTCGGTTTGCACTGTCCTTGCACCAAAATTTAAAAATAACGCGATATGAAAAAGTCGATCATCCTCTGTATCTCTGTATCTCTGTGTTTGAATTCGGTTCAGGCGCAACAGATGACCATGCAGCAATGCATGCAGTATGCGGTGCAGCATAACCACGAGGTGAAACAGGCCGAGTTGGAACTCGACAACTATAAGGCATCGAAGACAGGTGCTATCGGTAATTTCCTGCCTTCTGTGGATGGATACATCGGTGCCCAGTATAACTTTGGTCGTGCCATCGACCCAGAGACCAACGGCTATACCGATGTGAGTACCTTTTATAATGGTTATCAACTCTCGGCGTCGTTGCCAGTATTTGATGGATTCAGTCGTCTGCATGCCCTCAAGGCCGCTAAGGCCAGCGAGTTGATGGGACGCGCCAGTCTGCGCCAGCGTCAGGATCAGACAGCTCTCGACGTACTGCAGGCCTATACCAGCGTGGCTTATTACGATGGATTAGTAAAAATGGCCGAAGAGAAAGTTGAAGAGACGTTGTTGTTGCTCAAGCAGGTAAAAGTGCTTGAAGAGGTGGGGCGAAAGAGTGCTGCTGATGTGGCTCAGGTGGAATCGCAACAGGCTGAGGCCGATTACGAGCTGACACGCCAGCAGAACCTTTATGCCTCGGCTATATTGGAACTGAAAAAGGCCATGAACTATCCTTTGAGTGATAGTCTGAGCCTGGAATATATTCCCAACGTGGGAACATTTGATTCCCAGTGTGGGAACAATTCATTCCCAACGCAAGAAAAAAATCTGGATAACGAGCGCCATCCAGAACTTCAGGTGGCCCGTTATCGCATGCAGGCATCGAAACATGAGTGGCATCAGGCTCGCGCTTCTCTTTATCCATCACTCTCTCTGAGTGCGGGTCTGAGCACCACTTATTACAAAACATTGCATAACGATGCTGCGGAGACATTCCGCAACCAGATGAAGAACAATATGGGTGAGTATCTGGGTGTATCACTCAACATCCCCCTGTTCAACCGTTTGCAAACCCTTACCAGCATCCGCAAGGCCAAGAACAACTACAAGATTGCCCAGGAGGCTTACGACCAGAAGCAGTTGGAACTGACCAAACTGAGCACTGAGGCTTGGAACGACTGGCAGGGCTATCAGAAGCAGACCATACAGATGGAGAAGAAGGTGCAGGCCGACTCGCTGAGCTATCAGCTTACCCGTCGACAGTTCGAAGAGGGACTTGCAACAGCCATCGATCTGCACACCACATCGGCACAGCTACTCAACTCAAAAGCCACCCTGCTGCAATGTCAGCTCATGGCTATGGTGAAGGAACAATTAGTAAGATATTATAAAGGAGAAACAATATGGACAGAGTAATTGAAAAAACTAAGAGTCAGCAACTGAAGAAGTATTGGCCATATGCCGCAGGCGGTAGCTTGTTGTTAGTCATGTTAGCTTGGCTGATTTTCGGCAACCATGCCTCGACGCTCAAGGTGAACAAGGACGAGATGACCATTAGCGAAGCACAGCGCGCCGAGTTTAAGGACTATGTACGTACCAACGGACAGGTGCTGCCCATCCAGATAGTACAGATTTCGCCCGAGGAAGGTGGTATCGTGATGGAGAAGGTGGTTGAAGAAGGTACGATGGTGCACAAGGGCGATGTGATTGTTCGATTGAGCAACTCGAACCTCGACCTACAGATTCTGAATGCCGAGGCCGAACTGGCCGAGAAGCAGAACCTGCTGCGTAACACCCAGGTGGCTATGCAACAGGACCGCCTGAACAACCAAACCGAGCAGGCTCAGTTGGATATGGACACCCATCGCAAACAGCGTACCTACGATCAGAACAAGCGTCTGTATGCCGAGAAACTGATTAGTAAGGAGGATTACATCAAGTCGCAGGAGGATTACCAGCTCTCTGCCAAGAAGCGTTCGCTCATTACCAAGCGCCTGAAGCAGGACTCTATCTATCGCACCGTTCAGATGGACCAGATGGAGGACAATCTCCAGAACATGCGTAAGAACGTGGTGCTGGTGCGCCAGCGTAAGGATAAGCTCGAAATCCGTTCGGCTATCGATGGCGAACTGGGACTGCTGGATGTGGAGTTAGGACAGAGCATTCAGCCTGGACAGAAGATCGGTCAGTTGAACGACCTCTCGGATTATAAGGTGCAGGCCAGCATCGACGAGCATTATATCGACCGCGTTCGTCCAGGTCTTACAGCTACCTTTACCCGTGGCGACAAGCAGTACCAGTTGCAGGTGCGCAAGGTGTATCCTGAGGTGCGCGATGGTAAGTTTCGCTGCGATTTCATCTTCAAAGGTGCGCGTCCGGAGAACATCCGTTCTGGTCAGACCTACTATATCGACCTTGAACTGGGTCAGCCCGAGCAGGCCATCATCATTCCTCGTGGTACATTCTTCCAGACCACAGGAGGCCAGTGGATATTTGTACTCGACAAGAGTGGCTCTAAGGCCTATCGCCGTAACATCCGTGTAGGTCGCCAGAACCCACAGTACTACGAGATTCTCGAAGGTTTGGAACCAGGCGAGCGCGTGGTTACCAGTGGTTACGAAGCATTTAAGGATAACGAAGTGTTGGTAATAAAGTAATGTGTTATGAAAAGCTATTTTAAGTTTCTGAGTCGCCATAGACTCTTTACCATCATTAATATCGTAGGCTTGTGCCTCTCGATGGCCTTCCTGCTTCTGTTGGGCGATTTGATCTACCGTCAGACATCAGTAGAGAACTACCAGACCCGTGGCGAGCGTATCTTCGCATTGGGCAACGAGGAGTTTACCATGTCGCACTTCCGTGTGGGACAGAAATTGCAGGACCGTTTCCCTGAAATCGAAGCCTGGTGCGCTGTCTCTGGTTATGATGCCTCCTTCGATATCCGTGGCATGGAGGCCAAAACCAAAATCCTGGTGGTGGCGCCTAACTTCTTTGAGTTTTTCGACTACCCGTTGCTGACAGGTGACAAGCACAAGGTGCTGCAGGCTCCCAACCAGATGGTGGTGAGCAAGAGCTTTGCCGAGCGCTATTGGCCCGAGGGCGATGCGGTAGGTAAGGAGGTGGTGCTGGGTGATAAGAACGATCCCGACGGGCATGTTACCTATACCATCAGCGGTGTGATGGACGATTTCGACCGCTCTGTCATCCCCAGCAGTCATGAGTGCGTGGTGAACCTCGAAAGCCATAAGCATTTTAACTATTCGGCTTATACCGAGGAGATGACCAATGCCGGCAGTACGGTGCTATTTCTGATGGAGAAAGAGGGTGCCGACCTGCGCAGTAAGGCCGATGCCATGCGCGAGTATATGAAGACCTTCTTCTGGCTCTATCGCATGGAGGCTGTTAAGAAGGTGGTGCTTACATCGCTGACCAATCTGTATTACGACGCCAAGGAATGTTCATTCCAGTCGGGCGACCTGAACCACGGCAATCGCGATATGGCTCACCTCTATGTGGTGATAGCCCTGTTAGTGCTGGTGTTCGCCATCTTTAATTATGTCAACTTGAGTGTGTCGCTCACCACCGAGCGCTCGAAGGAGATGGCTACACGTCGCCTGTTAGGTCTGTCGCGTTTGCAGGTATTCCTGAAGCTGATAGGCGAGAGCATCTTCTTTACAGCCATTGCTTTTGGTGTGGCTTATCTGGTTGCCCTTGCCTTGCAGGATAAGGCTATCGAGATGGCCGCCTGTCCGATGGATCTGTTGAAGGATACAGGCATCGTTACAATCATCGGCTTTGTGCTCATCATCGCTGTGGTAGGCGCGCTGGCAGGTTTTGTGCCCGCCTCGATACTCAGTGGCTATCAGCCTATCGATATCGTTCGTGGTACATTCCGACGTCGTGTTCGTCAGCGTTGGAGCCATGTGCTGATGGTGATTCAGGCTGTGTTTGCCATCGTGATGCTCACCGTTACCCTGCTGTTGAGTGGCAACATCCGTGAAAAAATGCATCAGCCCTTGGGTTATGATTACGAGAATATCCTGGAAACCTGGGGTATCAATAACCTGAGCTTGACGCAGCGCCAGACCTATCGCCAGAAGTTATTGCAGATGCCCGAGGTTGATGGCGTGGGCTATGGCTATGGTACACCGCTCGATTTCCTGGAGAACAACACCACCCAGGCCGACGATGGTACGGTGGTAAGTATGCGCTATTTCATGGGCGACAGTTGTTTCTTCAATATCTTGAACCTGCATCCTGAGAAGACTTATTCGGATAATGGAGTAGGTGTGAACCACCAGTTGCTGCGCCAGTTTGGTAAGAGCGATGATGCCAAAGAGGTTGTGACTAATAGTGGCAATATGAGCTTCCATATCGCAGCGCTTTATCCCGATATCATTTACCAGACCGTGATGAACGAGGAGATGCATCCCACGCCTATCCTGATAGATAAGGTTGATGAGTATCGCGACGATAGCACCAGTTTTGTGCAGCGCATGTACGGCTCGCCACGTATGACGATTGTGAAATATCATGGCGATCGCGAGCGGGTAGAGGCAAAGATGAAAACCTTGTTCCAGGAACTCACTGGTCATGAAGCCCCCGAGGCCCATTCGCTTGAACAGAAACATCAGGAATGGTACGAGGATTACGAGCGATTCCTGAGTGTGCTTACCGTGTTTACGTTTGTAGCTTTGCTGATAGCGATCCTGGGACTGATGGCGATGAACAGTTACTTTGTGGGTCAGCGTAGGCGCGAGATAGCCGTGCGCCGAGTGTTTGGTGCCGAAGTAAGCAGTATCACCCTGCACCTGTTACGAACCGTGTTTGTACAGTCGCTGGTAGCCGCCATCATTGCTATCCCGTTGGCTTACTGGCTGGCACCTACGGCAGGCAGTATATCAGGTTTGCATGTAGAGATGCAGTTCACGCCGTTGGTACTCTCGCTGATCATCGTGCTGGTAGTAAATGTGCTTACTGCCGCCCTGCAGGGATGGCGCGCCGCCACCGAGAATCCTATCAACAACATTAAGAACGAATAAACCATAAAACCGTATGAAAAGTTACTTTCGATTCCTCTCGCGCAACAAGCTCTACACATTAATTAATGTGGTAGGGCTTGTAGTGTCGTTAATGTTTATCATCCTGCTGGGCGACTACACCTGGCGCCAGTACAGCATCGACTCGTGGCACCAGCATGCCGATCGTATCGTGCTGATGGGTGATCAGACGAGTTTCTCCATGTGGCCTCAGGCAGCAGAGAAAATCAAGGATATGTGTCCTGAGATAGAGCAGAAATGCTGTGTGATGAGTGTGAGGGGAAAAATCAAGTATGGTCGGCAGGAGGCGAAGGACGGCGAAAACGAAAATGGCATCATCATGGTGGCAGACTCCACTTTTTTCCAGTTCTTCGACTTTGAGTTGGAGACAGGAAGTCGTCAAACAGCCTTAAACTCCCCAGATAAATGTGTCATCACAGAACGACTGGCTCACCGACTGTTTGGAGATAAGAATCCTATTGGCGAATCAGTACAGATTGTAGGCGAGTATGATGTGGAACCAGGAAATACTGTTTACGACAGCACGTTGGTATATACCGTTAGTGCCGTTGCAAAGGACTTCGACCATACAGTGCTGCCTAACGAGACGCAGATCATTGCTAATATGAAACGCTATCCGCAGATGCTGGGTTCTGAGTTTCCTAGCTACTCCTATGCCTTCAGTAATGCAGGGGCCTGCAAGGTGTTCTTCATGCTCCGTCCAGGGATGACTCTCGATAACAAGAAGAAAACCATTGATAACTATATAGTCAATAACTATTTCATTCCTTTCGGAGAATATAAGGTGAGTGTAACGCCGCTCAAAGAAGTGATGTTTGCACCTCAGAATGATGGAAAGGGACTGCAGAAAGGCGACAAAACACGCCTGCATATTTTGATTACAGCCGTGCTTGCTCTGCTCTTCTTTGCCATCACCAACTATATTAATCTGACTGTAGCAAATACGGGATTCCGTTCCAAGGAAATGGCCACTCGTCGCCTCTTCGGTAGTAGTCAACATATGATCGCGTGGAAACTGATTGGCGAATCAACGTTGATGGTAGCTTTCTCTTTCGCTATAGGATTGGCATTGGCGTTCAGTTTCCAGGATGATGCGATGAATCTGTTTAAGGGTAAGATTGCCATCATAGATGATATCAACATCGTAAGTGTAAGTATCTGTCTTGGAGGCATCTTGTTGGTCGGTATCGTTTCTGGTTTACTGCCCTCATGGCAGATGACACGCTATCAGCCCATTGATATTGTGAAAGGTAATTTCCGTTTCCGTTCCAAGATGGTGCTGGGCAAGGTGTTCATCATTCTGCAGAATGTCATTACCGTTACGATGCTTACTGCCAGTTTGGTTATCTGGCTTCAGTTGCATCATCTTATCCATGCTCCCCTTGGTTTTAACACAGAACATCTCTTCTACATCATCAGTCCTGAAGGGAAGGAGCAGGTTGTCAGAAGTCAGCTGGAGAAGATGCCCTTTGTCGAGAAGATCGGAACTTTTAGTGGTTCCACATTCACCCAGTTTCATACTGGTGTTTATGTCATTGTGCGTGATGACAAGTTCGTATCTTTGTTTGAGACGGATATGGACAAGACCGCTTTCGAACTGTTGGGACTGCAGGTCAGGCATAATCATGGAACTAGTGCTGATGGCATTTATCTGAATGATGAGGCATTACGGCAGTTAGACAATAAATTTGATTCACGTGAAATAGGCTGGTATGATGGGGGAAAAGATCAGATCACGGGAGTACTCGAAGAGTTCCATTCTATCAATGTGCTTTCGCCGATACAACCCTTTGCCATCCGCGTACAGAAGGACAAAGAGTTCCCTTGGTTTCTGGTGAAGACAAGTGGCGATAAAAAAGCGAAGGCTGCCTTCGAGGAGATGATGAAAAAGCTGGATGACTCTGGAGAAGAAAGAGTGCTGAGTATTGAGGAGAGCATTGCTGAGACTTTCAAGGACCAACAGCATACGCTGAAGCTCATCACGCTCTTTACGCTCATCGCCATCGTGGTATCTGTCTTGGGCTTTATCGGCATGTCGCTCTTCTTTATCCGACAGCGACAGAAGGATATAGGTATCCGTAAGATTATGGGATCTACCTCGCACGAGGTGATGATGCTCATGCTGCGTACGTTCTGTGCGCCGTTGTTGGTATCGTTTGTGATCGCCATCCCGCTGTCGTGGTATGTGATGAACGATTGGTTAAGCAACTTCAGCTATCGTATCAGTCTCAGCCCATGGATATTCGCCGTCACCTGTGCATTCGCCCTTCTGGTAGCTGTTCTTTCTGTCAGTATCCAGATAATAAAGGCTGTGCGTACCAACCCGGTTGAGAGTATCAAAACCGAATAATCAGGGTGGTGTAAATAAATCATACGATAGTGTGTATAAAGATTAGACGAACGGCCTCCGGGCACTCAAAAAAGCTTGCATATAATATGAAATGATCGTAACTTTGCAATGTGAAAATTAAAAAACAAAGTATTAACAAAAAAATAAGTACGATTATGAAAAAGTTTATGATTAGCTCGATGATGTGCCTGATGGCTCTGACCTCAAATGCACAAGTAATGACATCTGCAACAGTCGATAAGATTTTCGACACAGTCTCTCAAGCTAACGACGCAGAGTTTGTTTACAATGCTGATCGTGATGCCGATGGTAAGATTGCTACGATGGTGGTATATCAGGAACAGCCCCAGCGCAAGGGTAACTTCACCCTGAAGCCCATCTACCGCTACCAGTACAACTATGCTGCCGATGGCATGCTTACCAGTCGTACTAAGTACGTATGGCGCAAGAACCAGTGGCAGTGCGCAGGTCGCCACAGCTACTCGCTGGATGCCGGATTCTACACCGCCACCTATAGTCGCTGGAACAAGAAGAAGGCCGACTTCGACGAGCCCGTAGGTAAGATTACCTATACCCTGATGCCCGATGAAAGCATCGCCAGCGTGGCTTGTTACACCCGTCAGCGCAGCAAAACCGATTTGCAACTGGAGTGGCAGGCACCTGTTGAGAGTCATACGCTGAACATGGATTATTATCTTACACAGAAATAAAAAAAATAAAGAATAAAAAATGAAGAGTTATTTCCGTTTTCTCTCACGCAACAAGCTCTACACATTAATCAATGTGGTAGGGCTTGTAGTGTCACTCATGTTTATCATCCTGCTGGGCGACTATACCTGGCGCCAGTTTACTATCGACTCGTGGCATAAGCAGGCCGAACGAATCGTTCTGGTAGGTAATCAGGACTATTTCTTTATGTGGCCACAGGCAGGTGGCGATATCAAGGCCATGTGTCCTGAAGTGGAGCAGTCGTGTGCCGTGATGAGCCAGAGTGGTAAGATAAAATATGGCGAAAGGGTGATAGAAGATGGCGACGACAAGAGTAGTATCCTGTTGGTTGATTCTTCTTTCTTCAACATCTTCGACTATGAGTTGACACAGGGTAACAAGCGTTATGCACTTGATAAACCCGATAAGTGCGTGATTACAGAGCGACTGGCCAAGCGCTTGTTTGGCGATAAGAACCCCATTGGCGAGTCGGTGCAGATTACCGGCGAACGCCATGTACGTATCGGGCATGACGACCCTTACGACAGTACACTGGTATATACCGTTAGTGCTGTAGCGAAGAATTTCGACCATACGGTACTGCCTAACGAAACGCAGATTATCGTGAACATGCAGCGCTATCCACAGGTGATGGGCTACAAGCTCGAGAACTATACAATGGCCTACGGCCCCCATGGTTGTAGTAAGGTGTTCTTGATGCTGCGCCCAGGTGCAAACCTCGACAGCAAGAAAGCTATCATCGCCGATTATATGTCAAAGAATTACTATGGTAAGTGGGATGAGAATCCTCTGACTTTTACGCCACTCAAGGACGTGATGTTTGCACCGCAGAACAATGGCACGGGCATGCTGAAAGGCGATAAGACGCGACTTCACATCCTGCTTGCTGCCGTGTTGGCCATCCTGTTCTTTGCCATCAGCAACTATATCAACCTGACTGTTGCCAATACGGGCTTCCGTGCCAAGGAGATGGCCACCCGAAAACTCTTCGGTAGTAGTCAAAAGGATATCTCGCTGAAGCTGATTGCTGAATCGACCCTGATGGTAGCCGTATCGTTTGCCATCGGTCTGGCTTTAGCCTTTGCCTTGCAGGATGAGGCTATCGATTTGTTTAAGGGTAAGATCGACCTTGCTGGCGACATCAGTCTGGGTACCGTTAGTGTTAGCATCGCTTTCATCCTATTGGTGGGTATCATCTCGGGCATCATGCCTTCGTGGCAGATTTCACGTTTCCAGCCTATCGACATCGTGAAAGGTAGTTTCCGTTTCCGTTCCAAGATGGTGCTGGGCAAAATATTTATCATTCTGCAGAATGTAGTTACGGTAGTGATGCTTACCTCGGCGCTTGTGATTTGGTTGCAACTCAACCATCTGATTCATGCACCGCTGGGTTACAATACTGAGAATATGTTTGTTGTCTCAGCGCCCGAAGGTAAGGATCAGACGGTAAGAAACCTCCTGGAGAAGATGCCTTTTGTCGAGAAGATAGGTACGTTCTCGCATACCTCGCTGGCAGGTGGTAGCAGTAGCATGCGCAGTATCAGGCGCGACGAAAAACTCGTCACCATCTACCTGATCGAACTTGACAAAAACGCCTACGACCTTTATGGCTTTAAGAAGAAAAAAGACTATGGATTAACCAGCGACGGTTACTATCTGACGGAGGAAACCATGCGCCAGATGGAATATGCCGACAGCACCAAAGAGATTTCCTGGGGCGGAGAGAATAAGAATCCTATCGCGGGTGTGCTTTACGATGTCCATCGTGTCAACGTGCTGAAAGGTGTTGATCCGTTCGCCATCCGAATTACGGATACATTCAACTATCCTTCGTTCCTGGTGAAGACCAATGGCGACAAGCAGGCCAAGGCCGCCTTTATTGATATGCTGAAGGAACAAGGTGTGCCCGAGGCTGATATGGAGTGGTATGTGCAGTCGCTCGAGGAAAACATTGCCAACACCTTCGAGGACCAGCAGAACACGCTGAAGATTATCTCGCTCTTTACCATTGTGGCTATCGTTATTTCGGTGATGGGCTTCATCGGTATGTCGCTCTTCTTTATCCGTCAGCGACAGAAGGAGATTGGTATCCGCAAGATTATGGGTTCAACCTCGCACGAGGTGATGACGCTCATGTTGCGTACCTTCTGTGCACCATTGCTGGTATCGTTTGTCATCGCCATCCCGCTGTCGTGGTACGTGATGACCGACTGGTTGAGCAACTTCAGCTATCGCATCAGCCTGAGTCCTTGGATATTCGCTGTTACCTGTGCTTTTGCCCTGCTGGTAGCTGTACTCTCGGTTAGCATCCAGATTATCAAAGCCGTGCGTACCAACCCGGTTGAGAGCATTAAAACCGAGTAACTGGTGGCAAGTGTATAAAAATCATACAGTGAACCGTATAATGTTTAGACATACCGCCTACTGGCCTTGCAAAAAGCTTGCAGATATTGGTTAATAGCCGTATCTTTGCAGCGTAAACATCAACAAATAATGAATATGAACGTAATCAAATCTCTCAATCAGCGTGGTCAGCACAATTGGATCAAGATTCTCTGTCTGGCTGTAGGTCTGGCTACGGGTATCGTACTGATTGGCAAGGCTGGCTTCGAGCAGTCGTGGGATAAAGACTTCGATACGAGCGACCGCATCTATGTGCTTTACGAGGATGTGATTCGCGATGGCGAATATCAGCATTACTCACAAACATCGGGTGCTATCGCTCACGGCTTGAAGCGCTACTGCCCCCAGGTCGAGGCTGCCACCCGTTACACAGGCTTTGGTTGGGACCTGCCATTGGTAACCGAAGACGATAAGCGCATACGTACCAATTTCTTCTTTACCGATAGCTGTTTCTTCGATGTGTTTCCCTACCGTATTCTGGCAGGTAATCCTAAGAAGACGCTCAGTCAGCCTAACTACTGCATGATTCCGCAGTCGATAGCCGAGAAACTGGGTGGCGACGTGATTGGTAAAAAGGTGTATTATAATAAGCGCGGCAATCTGGCACTTACTATTGGCGGTATCTACGAGGATATCCCGCTGAACAGCCGCCTGCACGACTTGGAGGTGCTGGTATCTATGCCCACACTGCCCCAGATAACCTGGGATGGTCGCGACAACTGGGTGGGTAACGACCGCTACTTCGGCTATGTGCGCCTGGCCAAGGGAATCACTCCCGACGATTTGAAAGCACAGATTGCGAAGATGCGCCGTGATAACCTGCCTGCCGACGAACTGAAGAAAGCTGGTGTGGATCTCGACTACTCGCTGCGTCCGTTGGCCGACTATCATACACAGGACGATGCGACACGTCGCATGATATGGATTGTATCGTTGCTGGCCATGGTGCTGATTGGCTGTGCGGTGATGAACTATCTGTTGCTGGTGATTGGTGGCATTAGTCGCCGTGCTCGTGAGATGGCTGTGCACCGTTGCTATGGTGCCGAGGTGCGTAATATCTATGGTCGCGTGATGACCGAGAGTGTGCTGCACCTGCTGTTGTCGCTGGCACTGGCCGCAGGCTTGCTGTTCATCTTCCAGGATACCATCCAGGAGCTTACGGGCACGCCACTACCGGTCATCCTTACTACAGGTCATAACATCGGGTTCATCGCCCTTACCTGTCTGGTAGTGCTGGTCATCACTGGGCTGGTGCCCGGTTGGGCCTATACCCATATCCCCATGACTGCCGCCTTTAAGCATTACAACCATTCGCACCGTGCGTGGAAAATGCTGTTGTTGGGTTTGCAGTTCGCTTCGGCCACCTTCCTCTTTGTGCTGTTGCTGGTAGTAGGTCGCCAGTATCAGCTGATGGTGAACGATAATCCAGGTTACGACTATTCCACCCTGGCCGATCTCAATACCGACGAGCTCTCGTTGACAGAGAAACGACTGGTGGTTGATGAGCTCAAAAAACTGTCGGGTGTGAAAGGTGTTACCACATCTTATGCCTACCTGCCTGAGATGCAGAGTGGTGATAACATCTTCCTGCCAGGCGATGACAAGGAGTACATGAATGTGGCCGACCTGTTTGATGTGGGCGACGACTACTTCGAGGTGATGGGCATACCCGTGATTGCTGGTCGAACCTTTACGCAGCAGACCGACACCATGCGCGAGGCAATGGTAAGTCGTAAGTTCGAAGAGAAGATGAAGCAGTTGGCTGGTTGGGATCAGGCTGTAGGCAAGCAGGTCATCTGTACCTCTTACGAAGGTCCTTACACCATCGTGGGTGTGTTCGACGATCCCCGCATCGGCAGTATCACCTATCCCGACACGCGTCCTAGCATCTGTTTCTACGACCAGCATATGAGGTACACCCACCATATCACCGTGCGTTTCCACGATATGGATGCGCTCGATGCCGCTAACAAGCGCTTGCACGAGTTGATTCCCGAGAATCCCGATGTAGCCATGCGCCCCTATACCATGTTGATGACCCAGCTTTATACCGATGCCCATCGCTTCCGCAGTACTGTGATGATTGGTGGCTTGGTAGCACTCATTATCGCCCTGATCGGACTGATTGGTTATTTGGCAGGTGAGTTGGCTCGCCGACAGAAGGAGATTGCCGTGCGCAAGGTGAACGGTGCCCATATCATCGATGTGCTGCAGCTCTTTATCCGCGACATTCTGCGCCTGGCTTTGCCTGCAGTGGTTATCGGTGCCATCGGTGGCTGGTATGTATCGCGCTTGTGGTTAGAGCAGTTCAGCGAAAAGGCTGTCCTGTCGCCAGTACTCTTCGGCCTTTGCGCCCTGGCAGTAGTGGTGGTTATCCTCTCGGTGGTTTGCATTGGCTGCTATCGTGTGGCCAGCAGCAATCCTGTTGATTATCTCAAAAACGAATAGTAAATTTAAAACAATAAAGTATTATGATTAAGTTAGAAAACATTCAGAAGGTGTTCCGTACCGAAGAGGTGGAGACCGTTGCATTGGGCGGTGTATCGCTCGAAGTAAAGAAAGGCGAGTTCGTGGCCATCATGGGTCCATCGGGCTGTGGTAAATCAACCTTACTTAACATTCTGGGATTGCTGGATAATCCTACCAGCGGCCAGTATCTGCTGGATGGTCAGGATGTGGGTTCGCTCAAGGAAAGTCAGCGCACCAAGGTGCGTAAAGGCCAGATTGGCTTTGTGTTCCAGAGCTTTAACCTGATTGATGAATTGAATGTTGAAGAGAATGTAGAGTTGCCTCTCACTTATCTGGGTGTGCCCAAGAAGGAGCGCAAGGCAAGGGTCGAGGAGGTACTGCGCCGCATGGCCATCAGCCATCGTGCCCACCATTTCCCCCAGCAGCTTTCAGGCGGTCAGCAGCAGCGTGTGGCCATCGCCCGTGCCGTGGTGATGAATCCTAAGATTATCCTCGCCGACGAGCCCACTGGTAACCTCGACTCAAAGAACGGACTTGAGGTGATGCAGCTGCTTACCCAACTGAATCAGGAAGGTACCACCGTAGTTATGGTAACCCACTCGGAGCGTGACGCCGGTTATGCCCAGCGCACCATCAACCTGCTCGATGGTCAGGTTGTGCCTGAGGTAACACTCTAAGAAAGAGCCTCTTTTACGCCTTGCATATTACTACGCGATACCGGTATAGCATCGTTAGTATGCTTCATGATAAGTTGCATGGCGTGCGCGTTAGAGATAATCTGCTCTACTTGAGCCAGATTTACTAAGAATGCGCGATGGCAGCGTACAATCATAGGATAGGCTTTCAGGTCGTCCTCCATCTGTTTGGAAGTGGCGCGTAGCATATCAGTGTGTACCTCGCCATCGCGCATATAGCATACCTTTACGTAGTTACCAACAGCCTCGATATATTGCAGGTTGGCAATGTTGAGTTCAATCGTATCGTTAGTATTGCCTGTAAGGGTTACGGTATCAGGGGCTTTTGTTTCGTTGCTGGGTTGTGGTGCCGAAGCTGTAATTTTTTTCAGTTGTTCGTTAAGCTGGCGTGTTTCTTCCAATTCTACAGCCAGGTACTTGCTGCGGAACTTAAAGCGCCAGTACAGTCCGATGGTAAACGAGCAGAAAGCGATAATCAGCAGCGTCTCGATGTAGTTAACCACCGAAAGCTGGTTGCCCGCCACGTATTCGTTAATCACAAAGTGGCGATACAGGCAGATGGCCAGCGACACCAGCGGGGTGTTGATACACTGGAACCATAGGTTTCTACGGATGATATAGCCCACACCTTTCTTAAACGATCGCGGCATGCGAACGATATACTTCAGAATTAAATCAACAATGATGCACACGGCCACGCCGATTGCCCAGATGGCCAGCAAGTGGATATAGGCCTGCCACTGCCAGGTGTCGAGCCCGAAGGGTTTGAAAACAGCCAGTGCCACGGCCACAAAGCTTACACTGGTTATGCGGGTCATCATTGTTTCTTTTCGTCCTTGATTCATCTTCTACCATTACAATAAAACGGTGCGAAGGTACATATATTTGCCGAGACTACCAAATGTTTTGGTAATTTTATAACCAGGTTAGCTTACGCCAGAGACCTTCTAGTGGTCCACGTTGATGTTTGCTGAACCACCAGCGGCAGAACAGGTACTGCACCATCACCATACCCACACCAATCATCACGGCATAGGTAATACCCAGCCATCGATAGCATGCCAGGCCGTAGCCACAGAAGATAAAGCATCCGATAACAGACTGCAGCAGGTAGTTGGTCAAACTCATCCTACCGAAGATGCACAGATGGTGCAGCACCTTACGCACACCCTCGGAAGCATACCATGCCGAAACGATGGCCGACACAATCATCATCAATATAGTCAGATTGTAGATAGGGTTCAGCCACGAGGCTATCTCACTATAATCCACAATACTCATTACAACCACCACCAGGGCCGAGCGCCACAACAGCTGGTGCCATATCTGCAGGTTGCGCCCCTCGTTGTAGAACATGCGCTGGCGCCCTAACTGCATACCTATGATAAACAAACACAGCAACTGCGTCATTCTACCGCTGAACACGTTGAATCGCATATTCACTTCAAAACCATATCGCAGGTTGGTAAGTGTGTTCTGCCAGAACGTGCCATGTTCGTGTGCACTGTTAATCTGTCCATACAGCTCCCACAAGGTGCTGTGGTCGATTGTCTGTCCCGTAAGCAGACAGAATAGCTCAACCGGTTGGATGGCCAGCAGCACGATGATGGCCCATACCCACTTGGATGGCAGATAGCTGATAGGTATCAGCATCAGTCCGTAAAGCGCATAAGGCATCAGTATGTCGCCATCGTAAAATGCTACGTTTACCACACCAAACAAAAACAGCAGACACATGCGCCAGGCGAATCTTCCCGAGAAATTCTTCCCCTTCTGCTGCTGGTTATCGTTCATGATAAAAAAGCTCAGTCCGAACAGCATGGCAAAGATACCATACATCTTACCGCTAAGCAGCCAGGCCAGCACATCGGCTATCCCCTGATCGGTAGGCAACGTATGTACAATGGGCTCCTGGGTAAAGATGTTGAAGTGTTCAACCGAGTGATACAGAATGATGCCAGCCACCGCAATGCCTCTCAAGGCATCGGCCACATCAATACGCGTGTTCGCCAGTTGGCGAGTTTTGTAGAATTCCATTTTTATCTGTTATTAATTAAGTTTTCGACCGCAAAAATATGAAAAAAAATCTGTTCCGCCAAACATTTGGGATATTCGGTACATATTAGTGACGAATGGGATGCATGGTAAACTGTTACATTCGTCACATTTATATGCAGAATATCCCAGAAATTTGGATTGTAGGATAATTCTATGTATTTTTGCACCGTCGAAACCATAAAAGATTTATTTTAAAAGAGTAACAATATGGAGCAGTTTCATGAATTTATGAGTGCGGCATGGCCGTGGATGGCATTTTTGAAGGAATGCTGGCACGCTAACTAGTTTTGTAATTGAATAATTATGAAGAGGATGATTAAATCAAGAATTGATACAATAGAAATACAAAGCCGAACTCTAGGTAAGACTATGGCTGTTACGATTTATGTGCCAACCAATTTTTGCGAGGGATTACCTGTTCTCTATTTTATGCACGGGCGTAGTGGCGACGAGTCTATTATTCATGCTTTGGATATACAAACCGTTGCAGACAGAATGATTGCCGATGGCAGGGTAAAACCAATGCTAATTGTCTGCCCAAGGATGGAAGATGCGCTAGGATTAGGTGCTTTCGAAGATTATTTCTTTAACGAGGTGATGCCAATTGTAGAGAAAAAATACAAAACGAGTGTACGTTGCATTGGAGGGGTTTCGGCTGGAGGCTTCATTGCCTTGAACTACGCTTTCCGCCATCCTTATTTATTTGAGCGAGTAGGCGGTCACATGCCTGCCATCGAAGACGTATTGGATGATGACGACCTGCATTATTTCGGAACCAGTGAGCAATGGAAAGCAAATAATCCGCTTTTCCTGGTTCAGAAGTGTACTTTGCCTTTAACTATGGAGATTTATCTTGATGCAGGAAGTGAGGACGAAGGTGGATTTTATCGAGGATGTGCGCAACTGGCAGAAAGATTGGCAGTCCGTGGCGTTCTGGTTCAGAATCATTTAAACGAAGGACATCATACCATTGATTATATCAAAGCTCATTTGGAGGAATATCTTATGTTTTATGCAAAATAAA
>NZ_FNRF01000008.1 GCF_900107775.1 Xylanibacter ruminicola | reverse complement strand
ATTGGATAAGCGCTGAAAGCATCTAAGTGCGAAGCCAGCCGCAAGATGAGGACTCCATTGAGGGTCGTCATAGACGATGACGTTGATAGGGTGCAGGTGTAAAGACGGTGACGTCAAAGCCGAGCACTACTAATTGCCCGAACTCTTTCGCTTCATGCTGATATTATCAGATGTAGTTGTTTCTGAGATGGATTTTTACTTACGTTTCTTGTGTCGACAATGTCAATAACCTATATTAGGTGGTTATTGCAGTGGGGTCCCACCTCTTCCCATTCCGAACAGAGAAGTTAAGCCCACCTGCGCCGATGGTACTGCAATGCAATGCGGGAGAGTAGGAAGCCGCCGTCTTTTTAAAACGAAGTAGGAATCACTTTCGAGTGGTTCCTATTTTTTTTGTGTTTATTGTTTGGTATTACAAAGAAAAACGAGTTTTCCTTTGGTATTTCACTCGAATTACACTATCTTTGCAGTAATGAATCTATTGAAAGGCAGTTTGGTTTGGTTAGGGCGTATTCATCAATGCCGAGGCTTTGGCATCCAGTCGCCTACCGATTACTCGTTTGTACGTTATGTAATAAACGAGCATTGGCCATATTATGCCTATGAACAGTTGAAAGGCGATGATTGGCTCACAACCAAACTGGGGCGTTTATACTTTCGATTAGCTAATTGGCGTCAGCCAGCTATGATGATTCCAGATGAATATCAATGCTACTGGCAGGCAGGATGCCATCAAACAGCTTTTACACCTATTATTAATAAAGTAGAGCTGGCTAGAGTTACCATTGAGGATAAGGCCTTCTGGGACGCCTTGATGCTAAAATGCGATGATCAATCTGTTATAGTAGTCGAAGGTATCTGGCGTGATTGGGATCGTTGGCATGAGATAGAGTCTGACGATAGAACAGTGATTACTTACGACCTTTACTATTGCGGTATCGTATGCTTTGATAAAACGAGATTTAAACATAACTATAAGATTAACTTCTAACCAATTAATTTATGAAAATAACTAAAGTCTATACCCGAGGTGGCGATATGGGTAAAACATCGCTTGTAGGCGGTCAGCGTGTATCGAAGGCCAGTGAGCGTCTTGAGGCTTATGGCACGGTAGATGAACTGAGCAGTCATTTAGGACTGCTGATCTCGCTTTTACCTGATGGTGATGACAAGGCGATGCTAACGCGTATTCAGAATTGTTTGTTTAATATATGTACCAACTTAGCTACCGATCAGGATCAAACAGTCTTATCTCCCTCTGCATATCTGCCTGAGGGCGAAATAGAGATGGTAGAACATCAGATAGACGATATTATGAAGTTGCTGCCCGAGAAACAAGGGTTTGTATTGCCAGGAGGTACTCGTGAAGCTGCACAGGCCCATGTGTGTCGTACGGTGTGTCGTAGGGCCGAACGCCGCATTGTTGCTTTGTCGGAAGTGGCTAAAATTAGCCCCGAAATATTGCAATATGTGAACAGATTGAGCGATTATCTGTTTGTTTTGGCAAAAAAAATAAATTTTAACGCAAATCAGAGTGAAATTGTATGGCAAAATGTTGGTAGATAGAAATTAATTCATTACTTTTGCGGCCGAATAAAAAATGAATTAGTTAAACTAACAAACTTGTATTATGTATTGGACACTTGAATTAGCTTCGAAATTAGAAGACGCACCTTGGCCCGCTACCAAGGATGAACTCATAGATTATGCCATCCGTTCGGGAGCTCCACTCGAAGTATTGGAGAATCTGCAGGAGATTGAGGATGAAGGTGAGGTGTATGAGAGCATCGAAGACATCTGGCCCGACTATCCTACAAAAGAAGATTTCTTGTTCAACGAGGATGAGTACTAATTGCTGAAAACAAACGAGCTCTAACCTTAGACGTCTTTTAATGAGCAACATGACAAAATCTGCGTGATTTGTCATGTTGCTTATTTTATATTTCTGTTATACACACGTTTGCTTGTTAAATTGTTAACTGCTTGATAATCAGGGTGTATTTTCTGTAATACTGCTTATATAGCCTTATACAAATCTTTTTTATTAGCGGATAATGGATATAAGAGGTTAACTTTGCACCGCAAATCAATCAAAGCTAACAAATTAACAATTTAACAAAAAAATGAAGAAACAACTAACCAAAATTTGTCACTTCTGGTTGCCTGCCAGTTCTGTGATGCTCTGCAGCTTGACGATGCTGATGGCTGCACCGTTGTTGCCTTCGGCTCCAGTTGCTATGGCGCAAGGCGTACAGACCACTCAGGTGACAGGTCTTGTTACTGATAAGCAGAAAGAACCGCTTATCGGTGTAACCGTTACATTGGTAGGTACGGAAACCCGTGCTATTACCGATGCCGATGGTATGTTCCGTATTAACGTGCCCGCTAAGAGTGGTACCACGTTAGAGTTTAATTACATTGGTTTTGCCAGCAAACAGGTCAAGGTGAACGGTTCGCGCCTGCTGAATGTGATGCTGGAGGAAGAAACCAATGAGTTTACCGAAGTGGTAGTAACTGGTTATTCCAGTCAGAAGAAAGCATCTATCATTGGTGCTATCGAGACCATCAAGCCTGCTGAGCTGCAGTTCGGTTCTACGCGTACCTTATCTAATAATCTGGCTGGTAAGCTGAGTGGTGTTATTGGTATTCAACGCTCAGGTGAGCCTGGCTATGATGACTCAAACTTCTGGATTCGAGGTATCTCTACCTTCTCTGGTAGCAACAACCCATTGATTTTGGTTGATGGTGTGGAGCGTGACTTGGATAACGTAGATGTTGCTGAAATTGAGTCGTTTTCTATATTGAAAGATGCTTCGGCGTCGGCCATGTATGGTGTCCGAGGTGCTAACGGCGTGATCGTGATTACCACCAAGCGTGGTAAGATAGGAGCACCTCAGGTGAGTTTCCATGTTGAACACGCTATCAATCAGCCCACTCAGTTGCCAAAGTTCCTGAATGCGCCCGACTATATGTCGCTGCTCAACGAGTTGGCTGCTCAGGACAGGGTGGCTCAGCCTTTTACACAGCAGCAGATTGATCGTACCCGCTCTGGCTATGATCCCGACCTTTATCCTGATGTGAACTGGGTGGATGCCATTACAAAGGATTATGCCTATACCACTCGTGGTAATCTGGAGGTGAGCGGTGGTTCCGACTTCCTGCGCTACTCGATTGTCACCTCATATTTCAAGGAGACAGGTCTGCTGGAGCAGGATAAGAGTCTGGTTTTCGATAATGCAACTAACAACCAGCAGTATAACCTGCGCACTAACATTGATATGGACGTGACCAAGACCACCATGCTCCGTGTAAACATTGGTGGTTATCTGAACCGATTCAAGAAGCAGCGTTGCAATACCAATGATGCGTTTGGTGAGGCTTTCCGTACCTTGCCTTTCGTGCATCCAGCCCGTTATAGTGATGGTGCTATCCCTGTGATTTCGTATCGTGCTAACCCCTGGCGTACGGTCACTCAGCAAGGTTACGACTTCATTACTTCAAGTAAAATTCAGACTCTGTTCAGTGTTGAGCAGGATTTGAAGATGATTCTGCCAGGATTGAAGGCTAAGGGTCTGTTTAGTTTCGACCGCTGGAACCGTAGCCGTCGTAGTCGTACTGCAAAACCAAGTACCGTATTCCCCGCTACTGGACGTGATGAAGAGGGTAACCTGATTTACTCGCAGCATGAAGCTGGCGATGAATCGCTGGGCAACGAGCAGGGCAATGAATATGGTAATACCCGCGTGTATTTCGAGACCGACCTGATGTATAACCATCGTTTTGGTAAAACCGATGTGGATGCCATGTTGCTCTACAATCAGCAGGCCTATGATGATGGTAGTATTCAGGACTACCGTAAGCAGGGTATCGCTGGTCGCTTGTCGGCCACCTATGACAACCGCTATGTGGCTGAGTTCAACTTCGGTTACAACGGTTCTGAGAACTTTGCCAAGGGTAAGCGTTTCGGTTTTTTCCCTTCTTTTGCTATCGGATGGTTGCTCAGTGAGGAGCACTTCATGGAGAAACTGAAACCTATCTTCCATAAGATCAAGTTCCGTGCCAGCATTGGTCAGGCCGGTGATGATAATATTGGTGGTCGCCGTTTTGCCTATCTGGGCACACTTTTCACCAACGAGCAGGGCTATATTTGGGGAACCAATGGTCAGAAGAACTATGATCGCGATGGTGTCAAGGGTATCACCGAAGGTGAGATTGGTGTTGATAACCTGACTTGGGAGACCGTGACCAAGAAGAACCTTGGTATCGAGGTCGGTTTGTGGAATATGCTCGACCTGAATGTGGATATCTTCAGTGAGAAGCGTAAGAATATCTTTATGGAGCGTAGCATCATTCCCACTCAGACTGGTTTTGTGAAGGCTCCTTGGGCTAACTTCGGTCAGGTATCAAACAAAGGTTTAGAGGTGACACTCAATTTCCACAAGCAGTGGAACAAGGACCTGTTCACTTCGGCCTATGGTAACTTTACTTATGCCAAGAACCGTGTAGATGAGAAAGACGAGCCCGAAGCATTGAAGGGAACCCATCGTTCGGCTACAGGTCGTTCAATGAACGAGTTGTGGGGATTGGTTGCTGAGCGCTTATTCACCTACGACGACT
Organism: Xylanibacter ruminicola; assembly: GCF_900107775.1. Classification (GTDB taxonomy): domain Bacteria; phylum Bacteroidota; class Bacteroidia; order Bacteroidales; family Bacteroidaceae; genus Prevotella; species Prevotella ruminicola_C. The sequence continues at coordinate 45,777 of NZ_FNRF01000008.1, read as the reverse complement.
TTAATGCCGACGGAACCTTAAAGGATGGTATTCCTACACAGGATGGTGTGGGTGCTGCCATTCTGCATCCTGGCGACATTAAGTATGTAGATGTGGATGGTGATGGTGCTATTACCGAGGCCGACGAAGGTTACATTGGTGGTACTGAAGACCCACGCATCGTGTATGGTTTCGGTGGTGTGATTAGCTACAAGAACTTCGATTTCAATTTCTTCTTCCAGGGCACAGGTGATATGTATCGTGTGATTGGTAATCAGCCTTACTTCCTGCCTGGTGGTGGTACTACTACGGAGGGTAACGCCTACAGTTATAATCTCGACGATCGCTGGACAGAGACCAATCAGGATCCATATGCCTTCTGGCCCCGTCTGACCTATGGTCCTAACGTGAACAACTACCGTCGTTCTACCTGGTGGAAGAAAGATATGAGCTTCCTACGTTGTAAGACTCTTGAGGTTGGTTATACCTTGCCCAAGTCTTGGTTGCAGAGTTTCTATGTGAAGAGTTGTCGTGTGTATGTCAGTGGCAATAACCTGTTCTGCCTCTCGTCGTTCAAACTGTGGGATCCTGAATTGGGTACCAACGATGGTTTGAAATATCCAATGAACCGTTCTGTGATGTTCGGTATCGACATTAACTTTTAGTTTATCGTATTATTGTTATGAAGAAGAAACTTCTATATATTTTCTGTGCGCTTAGCGCCATGAGTGGCTCGTTAGTGTCGTGCTCCGACTATCTCGACAAGGAGCCTGATACCGAGCTGACCACCGATATGGTGTTCGAGAACCGTGAAAAGGTCTATCAATGGTTGGCCTATGTCTATAATGTGATTCATACGCCTGACAAGTGGGAGCTGAAGACCGATGGTTATGAGGTGTTCGCCGATGATATGACTCCTTCAAAGCGTTGGCAGCAGTGGGATTGGAGTAAAGTGATCCCAAAGATTTTTGGCCAGTGGACCATTAACTCACAGTGGGATGCCAATTACTGGCAGATGATGCCCCGTTATATCCGTCATGGCTACATTTTTAATAATATGGTAAAGGCGATGCCTGATCACGACCTGCCACAATCGGAGGTTGACAACATGAAGAACGAGGTGAAGTTCCTCACTGCCTATGGCTGGTGGCAGTTGGCCGAAAACCATGGTGGTATCCCCTTCAAGCCCGATTATATTGCACCCACCGATTTTGATTTGGCAGATTTGATGGTAGGTCAGTCTAAGTTCGACGATGTGGTTGACTACTGCGATAAGCAGATGCTGGAGGCTGCTATGGCACTGCCTGCTGTATATGACGATCCTTCGAAATATGGTCGTATCAACCGCATCATGGCGCTCACCGTTCGTTCGCGCATGTTGCTCTTTGCCGCCAGTCCGCTGGTGAATGGTAACCCTTGGTACAAGGATTATGTGAACAACGAAGGTGAACAGATTTTTAATCCTACCTACGATCCACAGAAATGGGTGCGTGCTGTAGAAGCGCTGAAACTCTGTATCGACGAGGCCGAGAAAGCTGGCTATGCTCTCTATACCGAGAAAGGTCCTAATGGTGAGATCGACCCCTTCATGAGTACCTATAACGTGCACATCAAGCGTTGGAGCGAGGGTAACCACGAGATTACCTTCCCTGTAACTAAGAATAACAGTTATAATTTCTTCCTGGTTAAGGTGAGTGTACGTGAGTATGGTGGTGGTTGTGGTCTGGGTGTTTACCAGGGTTTGGTTGATGCCTTCTTCACCAAGAACGGACTGCCTATCACTGATCCTAACTCAGGTTATGTAGAGGATGGCATGTCAACCACTATTGACGACCGTTCCGACATCACCAACTGGGAGTATGGTACAGGTAAGCCCGGACAGGTCACCGACCGTGGTACCTATAATATGTACTGCAACCGCGAGCCCCGTTTCTACAATGCCGTATCGTTCCACGGTGCTTGGTTGGCAGTAGGCAATCGTAAATACGATTTCTTCTATAACGGTCGTGATAATATCCAGACATCATCACCCCACGATGCCCCACAGAATGGCTATCTGGCTCGTAAGGGCTTGAACGTGCTCGATAATAACCTTACAGGATCAATTACCCCACGTCAGGGCTTCACCTATCGTCTGGCCTTCACCTATCTCGACTATGCCGAGGCTGTGAACGAGTGCTACGACAACAGCTCTTCGCGCCAGGAGGCTCTGAAGTATCTGAACCGTATCCGTGAGCGTGCTGGTGTGCGCCAATACACTACTGCCGATGTGAGCCCGATGGACGAGAAGTTCATCCATGTGGATGACACCCAGGCCGAGCTGCGCCGTGTGATTCGTGCCGAGCGCCGTGTGGAGCTGTGCTGCGAGAACAACCGCTGGTATGATATCCGTCGCTGGAAGGAGGCAGAGAACCTGCCCGAGATGTGTGGCGACGACTATGGTATGAACTTCCAGGGTAGCACTCCTGAGGAATTCTTCAAGCGCACTGTGTTCCAGACCCGTATTTGGAAGCGCCAGTACTACTGGATGCCTATCTATATCGACGAGTACGAGAAGAACCCCAACTTGCGCGAGGCCCCATTCTGGGTAAACGAAAATGGTAATTAAGCTATAAATGAATACGATTATGAAGAAATATGTAATGATATTCAGTGCCTTGTGCACAGGACTGCTGTTCACATCGTGCAACAAGGACCCAGAGTATTTCACGCTGGAGGAGAACCCCGACGAGATGCACGTGAAGAGCTCGGTTGAGGAGATTACCCTCAGCAAGAGTGCTGCCGACCAGACGGCCGTCACCTTCAGTTGGGATGCGGCTACGAATGCCGACCCTGCTACCGAGGGCATCAGCTATAAGTTATGCCTCTATCCCACCGGTCAGAAAGACAGCCACTCCGACTATAAGGAGTTGGGTACTAACCTGACTTACTCGATGACCCACGACGAGCTGAATAGTCTGCTGAGCCAGTGGGCTCTGCCAGGTCAGGCTGTCAAGGTAACAGCTCAGTTGCTGGCTGTCTTCAAGAACGAGCAGCATTATATCAAACCAGAGATTTCGATAGTAGAGTTCACTGCCACAGGCTACGAGAAGTACTCGCCTTATCTGTACATGCAGATAACCACCGATGATGGCAAGCAAATGACTCAGCGCTTGGATCAGCGTCAGCTGGGTACTGGTATCTACGAGGCCACGTTGAACATGACCGCCTGCAAGTATCACTTTACCACCACGACAGAGGCTTATCCTGCCTATGGTATGGCCGAAGGCGAGCAGTTAGAGTACTATACAGACGGTGACGTGCGCGATTTCCGTTTCGATGGCAATGGCAAGCGTACGGTTATCGTGGATACCAACGTCGGCTTCAACGACTGTCGTGTACTTGACATCGTTCAGTTGCCCACACCAGGACAGATCTGGATTTGTGGTAACGGCTGTTCGGTAGGTTGGAATACAAACACCTCTAATGGTCGTTTGGAGATGGTAGGTAGCGCACGCGAACCATATTATTATGCTTGGACTGGCGATTTTAATGCTGGTGGTGAGTTTAAGATTGGTGTTGGTAATGGCTGGGGCGATCCCTTCTTCTTCGCGCCCGACTATAATGCCGACCCCGTGAGTGATCATCGTCTGTCACCCTTCCGTTATCAGGACAACGGTGGCGACGTGAAGTGGGTGCCCTCAGTAAGCGGTCGCTACACGTTGACACTCTGTTTGCTGGCCACAGATATGTGGACCAAGTTCGAACCTGCTGATTGATAAAGTAAAGTAGTAAAGTGATATTTCGGCCAACGGGCAGTTGGTAGCTCTTTGAGAGTTATTAATTGCCTGTTGGTTTTTTGTGGAGTTAATTATTGTTATAATTTGAATTGAGATGGTGCGTGGTTGGTTTTTTATCTTTAACTTTGGCTGCGATTAACGAAGACTCAAACTAAAATGATGATGAGAAAACCTATACTAATTGGTTTTATGGCGTTTTTTATGTCGCCTGTCATGGCTGCATTAGATAAGCATACTGCCGGTTGGCTAGATAAACTGGATGCCAGTCTGGCTAAGCATGCCTATTATGAAAAACAGCGTACCGACCGTATTGAAAGTCTGAAGGAAGGCATGGCTAAAGCCAAAGCCGAGGGTCGAGAATTTGCCCAGATGTACGCCTTGTATAACGAATACAAAAGCTACCGTTACGACTCAGCCCGTCATTACTCTTATGCTTGTTTGGAATTAGCCAATCGCCTGCATCATCCGCAGTATATTGCCCAATCGCAAGAGGCCATTGCCTTTTCTCTGATCTCGGCAGGTATCCTGAGTGAGGCGCATGATATCCTTCAGTCGATGGATCGTAGTGCCTTGAGCGGAAAATTGCTCGAGGATTATTTTGAAATTAACAGTTTGCTGTGGCGCAGCATGGCCGATTATATCAAGGAAGAGCCCTTTTATACCAAGTATATTAACCGAAGTAATGGTTACCTCGACTCTCTTAAGCAGATTGTACCGCCTAACTCCTGTATGTGGTGGTCGGTGACAGGTACGCGTCAGTTGCGTGAGCACGAGCACCAGAAAGCGCTTGAGTCGTTGCAGCACGTACTTGATGGCTGTGGTGACGACTTGCACATACGTGCCAAGGCAATGGCCGAGATGGCATGGGCTCATCTGTTGTTGGAGCACGAGGATAAAGCCATCGCTTATTTCGCTCAGTCGGCTATGGCCGATAACGAGACAGCTACCCGTGAGATTACTGCCCTCTATCATTTGGCCCGTCTGATTTTTAAGGAGGGTGAGCATGACCGCGCCAGTGTGTATGTGCATCAGGCGTTAGAAGATGTGAATTTTTATGGCACTCGTCTGCGTAAGGTGGAAATCAACGATATCCTGCCTATCATCGAGCAAGATCGCTATAACAGCATGCGTGGTCAGCGAAATTGGCTTTTTGTGGCCACAGGATTATTCATCATTCTGTTAGTGGGCTGCCTGTTGGGCTTCCGTACCATCCGTCGTAAGAATCGTAAGCTGTTGGAGGCCCGCGAGACGATAGCCGAACAGTTGGAACAGCTAAAAAGCACCAATCTCCAGTTGCAGGAGGATGATAAGATTAAGAATGCCTATATTGGTAGGTCGTTTTATACCAATGCCGAATTTATTGCCAAGTTAGAGAAACTCTACCTGGCTATTGATCGTAAGATAGCTGCGCGCCAGTACGAGGACTTGCGCTCGATGATGAAACTCTCGACGCTGAATACGGAGCGCGCGAGTATGTACGAAGCTTTCGACCAGACATTCTTGAAACTGTTCCCCGACTTTGTGGAGCGCTATAATGCGCTGTTCGAGGAGAAGGATCGTAAGCTGCCAGATAACGATCAGTCGCTGACATCCGAGATGCGTATCTTTGCCCTGATTCGATTAGGTATCAACGATAGCGAGCGCATCGCTAAGTTCCTGGACTACTCGGTACATACGGTGAATACGTATAAAACTCGAATAAAGAACCGATCGACGGTTGACAACGAGCAATTTGAGCACCTGATTATGGAAATCTAGGCGGCTCGCTGCTCAATATTTCTGTTATACAAACAACTAACTCGACTTAAGTGAACTGGCTGATTATCAGCGCCATCTTTGTTATACAACTGATTATTCGTTATACATTTACTTGCTTTCTTTTGTATGTTAGCTATTTGTAGTACTTTTGTGCATGAAATAACAAAACGTGATATTAAAAAATGAAACGAATTCTAACTTTATTATTCATCTGTCTGAGTTTGAACACCGCATGGGCACAGGAGCTGAATCCAGTGGCTCACCCCGATGCTGTGGTACGTTCAGGCAAGGCGCGTTTTACTGTATTAACGCCCGAAATGATCCGTATTCAGTACAGCGACCGTTCGCTGTTCGAAGATCGTGCAACGTTTGCTATCGTAAACCGTCGTTTACCCGTTCCTGCCTTTACGGCTGTAGAGAAGGATGGTTATCTTGAAATCAAGACATCGGCCCTGACACTTAAATATAAGATAGGTGGCGTGATTGATGGTCGCAAGCCATCGGCCGAGGTGCTCAACATCTCGATGCAGCTTAACGGTCGCCCCGTGTTGTGGTATCCTGGTAAGGACGATGCGATGAACCTGAAGGGTACAACTCGCACCCTCGACGGACAGATTGGTGATAACAAGCGCCAGGAACTGGAGAACGGTTTACTGTCGCGTGCCGGTTGGAGCATTATCGACGAGTCGCCATTGGCCCGTCGTGGCGATGGCTCAACCACATTCGCATTCGACAAGCAGGTGGATGGTATCGACTGGGTGGCCGAGCCTGTGGATAAGCAGGCCATCGACTGGTACTTCCTGGGTTATGGCCATCAGTATAAGAAGGCTTTAGGCGATTTCATCAAGGTGGCTGGTCGCCAGCCCATGCCGCCACTCTACGTGCTGGGTTACTGGTACAGCAAATACCAGCGTTACACCTCGGATGAGTTTATGGAGATTGTGAACGATGTGAAGCGCTTCAACATCCCCATGGATGTGATGATTTTTGATATGGACTGGCACACACAGGGATGGACCGGTTGGACTTGGGACCGCACAGCTATTCCAGATCCTGAGGGACTGATCGACTGGATGCACCAGCATGGTTTGAAGGTGTCGCTGAATCTGCACCCAGCCGATGGCGTGGATGATGATGAGGATTTCTTCAACGATCTGCGCGAGGACATGGGGTTGGATAAGCAAACCAAGCGTGTGCCCTGGAACCTGAGCGATGGCCGTTTCTATCATAACATGTTTAAGCACATTATCCGTGCTCGCGAGCGCCAGGGGGTAGATTTCTGGTGGCTCGACTGGCAGCAGAACCTCACCAGTAAGTATGTTGACGGACTCGGCGAGACCTTCTGGTGCAACCATGTGTTCTATAACGATATGCGACTGAATCGTCCTAACCATCGTCCACTGATTTTCCATCGTTGGGGCGGACTGGGCAGCCACCGTTACCCGATTGGTTTCTCTGGCGACTCGTTCACAACCTATGGCACCCTGGCTTGGCAGCCTTACTTTACTGCCACAGCCTCGAATGTAGGCTTTGGCTACTGGGGCCACGACTTGGGCGGACACCAGCAGACTGGTGGCAACGATCCTGAGATTTACCTCCGCTGGATGCAGTATGGTGTGTTCACACCTATCTTCCGCACCCATGCTACCAACTGGGAGGGTATCGAGCGTCGCATCTGGAAATATCCTAACTTCCCCTCGTTGCTTGAGACAGTAAAACTGCGTTATGCGCTGATGCCTTACATCTATACCGCAGCGCGTCAGGCCTATGATACAGGTGTTAGTCTGTGCCGTCCGCTCTACTACGAGTGGCCAGAAGTTAATAATGCTTATCTGTTTGAGGACGAGTATATGTTTGGCGATGATATCCTGGTGGCACCTGTTGTTACCAAGTCCGAGAGCGATGGCATGACAGCCCGTCGTACTTGGCTGCCCGAGGGCCGTTGGTTTGATGTGTGCCGCAATAAGGTGGTTGAGGGCAACCGCACCTTTACCGACCGTTATGCCATGGAGGAGATTCCTTACTTCTTCCGTGCCGGTAGTGTGATTGTGAACAACCCACCGATGATGAATCTCAACACACGTCCTGACCGTCTGATACTGAAGGTGGTGCCTGGTGGCAACGGACAGACCAAGCTTTACGAGGACGAGGGCGATACCGAGGGCTATAAGCAGGGTGCTTATACCACTACTACCATCAGTCACGAAGGTAACACGCTCACCATTCTTCCCCGTGAGGGAAAATTTGCGGGCATGCCTGAGAGCCGTTCCTACACCGTAGAGTTCCTGGCAGTTAACCGTCCAAAAGCCGTGGTTATCGATGGTCGCCAGTTGACCGATGGTAGCTGGAACTATGATCAGCAGCGCCGTTTGCTCACCGTTAATGTGGCTCGTACAGCGTGTGATAAGAAAACAGTGGTAACTATTAAATAATGTAAGCGTGATGAAAAGATTATATATGATGATGGCTGCACTGGTGGTGTGTATCACCTTGTGTGCCCAGCAGTATCAGGAACTGTGGATTATCGGAACCGCTGTGCCTGGTGGTGCCCAGAAACTTACCAAGGTAAGTGATAACGATTTTAAGTATGCTGGCCGCTTGAAGGCAGGCGAACTGCGCGTTGCCACAGCCAAGAAGGTAGGTAAGCGTACGACCTATCTGGTGGCCGACGCTCCCGATGCCAATATCGTGAACAAGGGAATCGGCTACACTGTTACAACTGATGCCAAGCAGGCAGCCTGGCAGGTGGTGGTGACCGAAGAGCGCTACCGTTTTCATATCGATACCGAGAAGAAACAACTGCGTGGCGAATTGTTCCAGCCTTGGGGCGAACTGTTCCTGGCTGGCGGTGCTACTGAGGTAGGTTGGAAAGCCGATGGTAAGATGCTGCTGATGAAGCAGAACCTGAATAATCCCTGTATCTGGACTTGGGAGGGCGAGTTGAAACGCCACCCCGAGGTTGAAGAACCTGGCAGTTTTAAGTTTCTGGGACAGGATCGTTATCATCCTAAATCCATCCACCCTTATGCCGCTGATACCGACATCCTGAAGGATAAGCGTTTCCATACTGGTGGTGCTGATACTAAATGGACGCTGAGTTGCGATGGTCGCTACCGCATAACAGTAGATTTGTTTAACGAAACCATCGAAGCTGTTTTATTAAAGTAATATAGTGATTGAGTTAATTAATTAGTTGTTAGTAAAAATGACTGAAAGAATCAGTTTTTTCCTTAGTAGTCTGGCCATCGCATCTGTTGCGATGGCTCAGTCTGCTTTTATGACCACCGATAGTGTGGCTGTTTTCTATCCTGCCCATTACGATGCCAAGCAGCATCAACCTTCGCCCATCTTCGAGCAAGAGCCGGCAGCTGTTAACCCACTCACAGCCCAGTGGCCTCTGCGTGTGGCTTTCAGTGAGCAGAACGGGCATAGTATTGCCACCATCCGTGTGGCCGACGATGTGGATTTCTATGGTACGGGCGAGGTCAAAGGGCCTCTGCGCCGTAATGGTCGTACCATCGAACTGTGGAATGTAGATACCCCTGCCTACGGCATGGATGGCGGTACGCACCTGTACCAGAGTCACCCTTGGGTGATGGGTCTGCGTAAGGATGGTACAGCCTTTGGTATCATTGCCGACAATACCTGGCGACAAAAGATTACCACCGCCGACCACGAGGTGATATTCGATAGTGAGGGTCCTGCTTTCCGCGTATTCGTTATCGAGCGCCAGAGTCCTCAGGCTCTGATGCAGGCACTGGTCAGCCTCACAGGTACCATGTCGCTACCTCCATTGTGGTCGTTAGGCTACCAGCAGTGCAAGTTCAGCTATTACCCCGACACACAGGTAATGGAGGTGGCTGATAAGTTGCGCAGCAACCGTATTCCATCCGACGTGATCTGGATGGACATCGACTATATGGATGGCTACCGCATTTTTACGTTCGACCCCAAGGGTTTCAGCAATCCTAAGAAGCTGAATGACTATCTGCACCAGCACAATTTTAAGAGTGTGTATATGATCGATCCCGGTGTGAAGGCCGAGGAAGGTTATTTTGTAGATGACCAGGGCACAGCCGGCGACTACTGGGTGAAGACCAAGGATGGTAAGCCTTTCGTAGGCGAAGTATGGCCAGGAGCCGTACACTTCCCCGATTTCACCCGTCCCGAAGTGCGCACATGGTGGGCTACACTTTATAAGGACTTTATGGCTCAGGGCGTGGATGGCGTGTGGAACGATATGAACGAGCCAGCCTCGTTCGGACTTCCTGAGACTACTATGCCCCGCGACAATCAGCATCAGAATGGCGATGGCGGCATCCCTGGTCCACACTTGCGTTTCCACAATGTGTTTGGTATGAATATGGTGCGCGCCAGTCGTCAGGGTCTGCTGCTGGCTAATCCACAGAAGCGTCCGTTCATCCTGTCGCGCTCTAACTTCCTGGGTGGTCATCGCTATGCTGCCACCTGGACTGGCGATAATCTATCTTCGCCCGACCATATGAAACTCAGCGTGCCTATGACCCTTACCCTCGGACTGAGCGGTCAGCCTTTCAATGGTCCTGATATCGGCGGCTTTTGCGAGAACTCCAATGCCGAGCTGCTGGCACAGTGGACGGCAGTGGGCGTATATTTCCCCTTTGTGCGCAACCACAACACCAAGGGAACCGTAGATCAGGAGCCTTGGGCCTTCGATGGTCAGGTGCTCGACGTGTGCCGTACAGCCATCAACCGCCGTTACATGCTCATGCCTTATATCTACACCTGCTTCCGCGAGGCCAGTGTAGATGGTATGCCTGTGATGCGCCCCTTGTTTATGAGCAATCCTAAGGATTTGAGTTTGCGTAGCGAAGATCGTGCCTTCCTGTTGGGACCCGACCTGATGGTTCGCCCCCAGTGGGCAGCCGAGGTGGCTCAGCCCGATGGTGGCAGTTGGCAGCCTTTCACGCTCGAAGACCATACCGATAGCTATCAGGCCGAGTTGCGCCAGCGTCCCGGCTCTATCATACCTCTGGCTAATCTGGCACAGAGCACAGCCGAGATGCGTACCGACTCGCTTACCTTGCTGGTGTGTGTCGATGCCAACGGTCAGGCTCAAGGTCAGTTGTATGAGGATGCCGGCGATGGTTTCGACTACAAGAAAGGGGCTTATCGCCTGACTGAACTGAAAGCTGTGAAGCAGAAAAAGCAGCTGAAGGTGACTCTGACGCAGAAGGACGGACAGTTGGTTCCCATCCAGCGCCGTGTGCGTATTGGATACGTAAAAGGTGGAAAAGTGAAGTACAGCGCCTGGAAAAATGGCAATGAATTGACTTTTCCTGTCAAATAACGACAAAAATTGCAGAAATGAGGACTCTAGATCGGGCAGAAATGGCTACTTTTGCGGCACCAACCCATTAATAAACATTCTATGATTAAGAAAAATTCTAAAAAAATTTTATCGGTGGCTGTGGCTGCGCTGCTCTCATCGGGAGCTGTAGCGCAGTCAGAAAAGAAAGCCTACATGGTGTCTGATGCACATCTTGACACTCAGTGGAACTGGGACGTGCAGACCACCATTCGTGACTACGTGAGAGCAACGCTCGATCAGAACTTGATGCTCTTGAAGCAGTATCCAAGTTACATTTTTAATTTCGAGGGCGCCGTCAAGTACAGTTGGATGAAGGAGTACTATCCGATGCAGTTTGCCGAGTTGAAACACTATGTGGCCAACGGTCGCTGGCATCTGTCTGGCAGTAGCTGGGATGCCAACGAGGTGATTATCTGCTCACCCGAGTCGTGGTTGCGAAACACCACACTGGGTCAGACGTTCTACCGCCAGGAGTTTGGCACTGAGAGCACTGATGTGTTCCTGCCCGACTGCTTTGGTTTTGGCTACACACTGCCCACGCTGGCTGCCCATTGCGGCTTGATTGGTTTCTCGTCACAGAAACTGGTATGGCGTACCAACCCCTTCTACGAGGGTGGCAAGCGCTATCCTTATACCATCGGGCTGTGGCAAGGCATCGACGGCAGTCGTATCATGATGACCCACGGCTTCAACTACAGTCAGCGCTATCAGGATGAAGACCTGTCGCAGAACCAGCAGTTGCTGCGCGAGATAGATGAAAGTCCGCTCGGTCAGGCCTATCGCTACTATGGCACTGGCGATATCGGTGGTTCGCCCACCATCGCCTCGGTACGTGCACTCGAAAAGGGTATCAAGGGCACTGGTCCTATCAAGATTGTGAGTGCCACCAGCGACCAGATATACAAGGATTATCTGCCTTTCGATAAGCACCCTGAGCTGCCCGTGTTTGATGGAGAGTTGCCTATGGATGTGCATGGCAATGGTTGTTACACCTCGCAGGCAGCTATGAAACTGTATAACCGTCAGAACGAACACCTGGGTGATGCGGCTGAACGTACAGCAGTGATGGCCGACTGGCTAGGCGCTGCCAGCTATCCAACTGATGTGATGACCGATACGTGGAAGCGCGTCATCTGGCATCAGTTCCACGATGACCTGACTGGTACCAGCATTCCCCGTGCCTACGAGTTCTCGTGGAACGATGAGCTGCTGGCACTCAAGAAGTTCTCGGATGTGCTTACACACAGCGTTTCGGGCATTGCCCGCCTGATGGACACACGCGTTTCGGGGCAGCCTGTTGTGGTTTACAACAATGAAACTACCCCCGTCCGTGCCATCGCACAGGTAGAACTGAAAGATAACCGCGATTACCGTGTAACCGATGCTAATGGTCGTAACGTGGCTTCTCAGGTAGTAGAGCGCGACGGTAAGCGCGTGTTGCTGTTCGATGCCGATGTTCCTGCTACTGGTATGGCTGTTTATGGTGTTAAGGCTGCTGGTAATAAGAAGATGGCTGCAGCCACCGCAGGTCGCACCATCCAGTCGTCGCGTTATCAGCTTACCGTAGATGATTTCGGTGATGTAGTATCACTTATCGATAAAAAGAATAACCGCCAGCTGGTGGCTAACGGAAAAAGTCTACGCCTCGTGGTGTTCGACGACTGCCGTTCTGAAGCTTGGCCTGCTTGGGAAATCCTGAAGCGCACACTTGACAAGACTCCGCTACCTGTTCACGATGCTGTTGAGATTTCCATCCAGCCAGGCAGCCTGCGACAGACTTTGGTTATCAAGAAGAAATATGGCGAGAGCGACATCATTCAGCGTATCCATCTGTACGAAGGTGCACAGGCCGATCGTATCGACTTTGAGAACGAGGTTGACTGGCGTTCGCTTAATGCCCTGCTCAAGGCTGAATTCCCACTTAGTGTAGCTAATGCTGAGGCTACCTACGATATTGGTTTGGGTAGCGTACGTCGTGGCAACAACCGTGATAACAGTTTCGAGGTGTATGCCCACGAGTGGACCGACCTGACCGACCGCAAGGGCGACTATGGTGTAACCTTGCTTAACGATTCGCGTTACGGTTGGGATAAACCCGCCGACAACACTCTGCGTTTGTCGCTGCTCTATTCGCCACAGCCAGGTCGTAGCTATACCTATCAGGCCCGTCAGGACTTCGGTCATCATGTGTTCACCTACAGCCTGGTGGGTCACGAGGGCGCACTTAATGCTGTAGAGGCTGTACGTGAGGCCGACCGTTTGAATAGTCCGCTGCGTACGTTCCATGCCGATCGTCATGCAGGTACATTAGGTAAGCAGTTCTCGTTCGTCAGCTCTGATAACAAGAATGTAGTGGTTCGTGCCCTGAAGCGTGCCGAGGTGAGTGATGAGTATGTCATTCGTGTTTATGAGATGAGCGGTAAGGGTAACCAGCAGGCGCGCATCAACTTCCCTGCTGGCATTGTGAAGGCTGTTGAGGCCGATGGTACCGAGCGTACCTTAGGTGAAGCCAAGACCGATGGTACACAGCTCTTGGTGGATATCAAACCCTATAGTGTGAAGACCTACAAGGTGCAGTTGGCTGGTCAGAAAGCTACTGCTGTTGATGCTCAGGCATTAGCCCTCGACTACGACCGCCATTGCTTCAGTTTCAATGAGTTCCGTGGTTCGGCCAACTTTGAGGGTGGCTATAGCTATGCTGCCGAACTGCTGCCCGACGAGGGGCTCACCGTGGGCGACATTCCCTTCAGCTTCGGCGAGAAAGATGCTGCTAACGGCGTGACCTGTAAGGGACAGACCATTCAGCTGCCTGCCGATAAGGATTACCGCCATGTTTACCTGTTGGTGGCTTCGGATAAGGACGACCGTCAGGCTACGTTCACTGTTGGTGGCAAACAGCAACAGGTGAGTGTACCTTACTATACAGGTTTTATTGGTCAGTGGGGCCACGACGGTCATACCATGGGTTACCTCAAGGATGCCCAGGTGGCTTGGGTAGGCAGTCATCGTCACTCAGGTACTGCCGACGAGCCTTACGAGTTTACCTATATGTTCCGTGTACGTTTGGATGTACCTAAGGGTGTACGCCAGATAAAGCTGCCCGAGGATGAGCATGTGGTTATCTTCGCAGCTACAGCCGCCAACGATATCGCTGATGCAACCGTTGCAGCACCATTGTTTAAAACCTCAATCCTGCCCACCACACTAAAGACAGCTGCATCTGCCCTGGCTCAGGTAAACCTGCTGCGCGAGGCTAAGGTTATCGCTGTTTCGGGCGAGGCAAACGACGATGAGCGCGCTACCCTGCTGACTGATGGTGATCCTAACACCAAGTGGTGTGATCCGCAGGCTGCTCCTAATTATGTGGTATTCGATTTTGGTAAACCTACCACTATCACCCGTTGGCGTGTGCTGAGTGCTGCTTGTGAGCAGTCGGCTTATATCACCCGTACCTGTCTGCTTCAGGGGCGTAATAGCGATACCGAAGAGTGGCAAACGCTGGATATGTTCGAAGGCAATCGCAACAACTACACCGATCGCAGCTTCGCTGCTACCAGCGTGCGTTACCTGCGACTCTTTGTGATAGCTCCTACACAGGGCCATGATTCTGCCGCCCGTATCTACGAGCTAGAGGTTTATTAAATACAAAAAAGAGAGCTGACAAACATCAGCTCTCTTTTTTCGTTTGTGACCACGATTATTTCTTTGTTTTTGGAAGGTCGGCTGTGCGGGTAAGTACAAAGTCCATGGCCGAGAACCATTTGGCGCGGCAGGTTTCGCCTGTGAATACCGCATCAGACGACATGCCGTAGGCTATCGAATCGCCAGCTACTACTATGCTATCGATGGTGATGGGCTTCCAACCCATTTCGTCTTCTGGGTTATTGTTTACAGGGATGGTTTGTAGATGTTTCTCTTTACCCATGGCATAGATAAAGGTACCTGGACCTTCGGCACGGGCGTAGCATGTAAGCTGGTAAATGCCTGGTTCAACCTTTTCCTTACGCTCGGCTTGGAATATCTCCTCGCAACGATCGTTAAACACATCCAAAAAACGCGCGTTATCATACCCCTGACTATCCATAGCATAATACGTATAATGATCGCAGTTCTTAGCCTTTACCAGATTCCAGCTACCACGTCGTAAGAAATCGGCATCATTCTCATCCATTTTTACACCCTGATAGGTGGTCGTAGAATCGATTTGGTAACGCTCCTGGTAATAGTCATAATGATAATTGGCAATGGTGATGCCTAAGGGCACTGCGATGCATACGGCGATAACCCAAAGCACGATGTTTACGATGCGTTGAATAACACCCATAGGGCGGATCTTGCCTGTGAGTGAGAGCACCATGTGGATAATGGCATAGATGGGCAGAAGCAATACCAGGAACAGGGCGATTACAAAGATGATAAGCATCTTGGGGTTGCTAACCCATGCGCCTTCCAGTCCCATAGCTCCGAGGCTGAACGGTAGGGTACTGTTTAGTGGAAGCACCATCGCACTGACCGTTGCAATGAGCACGCCGAGGAATCCGAGCGACAGGGCAATGCACACGACGATTGAAATGATAACGACAAAGGCTATAACCATCTTCATGAGGATGATGAACAACAGACGCATAAAACCGGGGCGCTGTACGTGCTGCTTTTCGCCCTCAACCACTACATCGGCCAGGTTCTGCGGCGTTATATCCTTGCCTTCCATCTGCAACAACTGCTCGGGTGTTCTGGCTTCGGGAATAACGAGTGCCAACACAAGATAGATAAAGATACCCACGCCATAGCAGAAGGTAAACAATATCATCAGGAAACGCCAGATAACAGGGTCGGTATTGGTATATACAGCAATACCAGACAGTACGCCTGCCAGCATCTTATCCTTGGGGTTGCGATACAGTTTTTTGCCAGCTGTACGTGCACGTACATTCTCATAAATCTTCTGACCTGCCGAACGGGCCTGCTCTTCCCAGTTGGTGCCGTTGCTTTCTTGTTGCTTCTCACTATCCTCGCCGGTAAGCTCTTCAGGCTTGCCGATACGGGTGATGATTTCCTTAACATGCTCGATGGTGATGGCCTCGATGCCTTGTTGGCGCAGTTCGTCGAAGAGTTCGGCGATGCGGGTCTCGATGTCGTCCACAATCTCATCGCCGCCCTCTTGTTTACCAAACGATGAACGGAGCGAGTTAATGTACTGTTGCAGCAGCTCGTAGGCATCCTCGTCTATCTGAAACAGACGCCCACACAGGTTGATGGTAATATTCTTTTTCATAACTTTGATCTTTCAATTCTTTACTTCCAATAACTTGGGGGTTACATTCTTTAGATAATTAATGGTGTTAGAGAGTTCCTGCCAGGCTGCATCCTGCCCTTCGAGAAACTTTTCGCCCTCTTTGCTCAGGGCGTAGTACTTACGAGGAGGTCCTTGGGTTGACTCCTGCCATTCGTACTGCAGCAAACCATCGTTCTTAAGTCGGGTTAATAGTGGGTAGAGCGTACCCTCAACCACCAGTAGCTCGGCGTTTTTTAGTTGTTGGATAATGTCGCTGGCATACGATGGGCGATGCTTCAAGAGTAGCAGTACACAATACTCGAGCATGCCTTTACGCATTTGCGACTTTGCATTTTCAATGTTCATATCTTTACCGTTTTAAAAAGATTTCTGCGGCAAAGATAAGCAAAAACTTAGTACCTTGTATAACAAAGTACCAAGTTTTTGCAAGGAATTATATCTATTTAACAATTTGGCCGTTATTTGAGAACGAGTAGGGGAGACTGTTCTCATTAGTGCCTCGTTGCTGATTGGGCTTTGACGACATACGATAATCGATGCGACCACCCTTCAGCAGGTCGGTGTGCTCCAGATAGTTCTTATCATAAGCAGCACCATTCACGCTCATCTCGCTTACGTAGCAGTTTTCTGTGCTGTTACTATCGGCATTGATAACCAGTGTTTTGTCGTTGGCCAGATGCAGGGTTATCTTATTAAAGTAAGGTGTGCCCAGTGCATACTGCCCTGAACCCGGACAAACGGGATAGAAACCGAGGGCTGAGAATACATACCAGGCCGAAGTCTGTCCGTTGTCCTCATCGCCGCAGTAGCCATCAGGTGCGGCCTGATACATGCGGTCCATCACCTGACGCACCCAGTACTGAGCCTTCCAAGGCTGTCCTGCCCAGTCGTACAGATAAATCATGTGCTGGATGGGCTGGTTACCATGGGCATAGTTACCCATATTCATGATCTGCATCTCGCGAATCTCGTGAATCACCGCACGATAATAGCTCTCGTCGAAAACAGGTGGCAGGTTAAATACGGAGTCGAGCATAGCTACAAAGTTCTCCTTACCACCCATCAGACGAATCAATCCTGCGGGATCGTGGAAAACCGACCAGGTGTAGTGCCATGAGTTACCCTCGGTAAAGGCGTCGCCCCACTTCAGTGGGTTAAACGGAATCTGGAAGGTACCATCCTCATTTCTGCCGCGCATCAAACGGGTTTCCTTGTCGAACACGTTCTGGTAGTTCAAGGCACGCTCCTTAAAAGGTTTCAGTTCTTTCTTAGATTTGCCGAGTGCCTGTCCTAAACGATAGATACACCAGTCGTCGTATGCATATTCTAAGGTGCGAGCCACATTTTCTTTGATGCCTACATTATAAGGCACATAGCCCAGTCGGTTATAGTATTCAAATCCCAGTCGGCCTGTGCTTGATACCTGAGGATGAACGGCATTGGCACCGTGCTTTACAGCCTGCCAAAGTGTCTCCACATCGTAGCCACGCATGCCTTTCAGATAGGCGTCGGCCACCACCGAGGCCGAGTTGTTGCCCACCATGCAGCCGCGATGGCCAGGACTGGCCCACTCAGGTAGAAATCCACTCTCCTTGTAGGTGTTTACCAGTCCCTCCTGCATCTGCTGGCTCATCTCAGGATATACCAGGTTGAGCAGTGGGAAGAGCGAACGGAAGGTATCCCAGAAACCGGTATCGGTGAACAGACGTCCGCTATGCACCTGGCCGTCGAAAGGACTGTAGTGTACAATCTCACCAACCTTGTTTACCTCGTGGAACATACGGGGGAAGAGAACCGAACGATACAAACAAGAATAGAAGGTACGTAAGTGATCAATATTGTTGTCTTCAACCTCCAGTCTACTAAGGATGGTGTTCCAACGCTGGCGACCATCATTGCATACGGAATCGAATGAACGCCCGGTTACCTCCTTCAGGTTCTGTCGGGCCTGTTCGGCGCTGATGAACGATGAGGCTACACGTAGGGTTACAGTCTCGCCACGAACTGTCTGGAATCCTACTACGGCACCGGCATGATCACCTTTAAATTCGCGTTTGTCGGCCTGTATCTTGCCATCTGCTACAGTTGTGAAGAATGTGAACGGCTTGTCGCTCTCAATCACAAAGTAGTTCTTAAAGTTCTCAGGTACGCCGCCACTATTCTTGGTGGTATAACCCTCAATGTGGCAATCGTCGATAATGCGTACCATCGAACCCTTATCAAAAGCATCCACTACGATGCGCGATTCCTTGGAATCTGGATAGGTGAATCGCATCACAGCGGCACGCTCGGTGGGGGTTACCTCGGCTGTGATGTCGTAGTCAGCCAGATATACCTTATAGTAATACGGACGGGCCGTTTCGGCCTTGTGCGAGAACCAAGAGGCACGCTTGTCCTCATCGAACACGGTGCCAACAGTGGGCAAGATGGCAAACTGTCCGTAATCGTTAATCCAGGGTGAAGGCTGGTGGGTCTGCTTCAATCCGCGAATCTTACTTGCGTCGTAAGTGTAAGCCCATCCGTCGCCCATCTTTCCTGTCTGAGGCATCCAGAAATTCATGCCCCAGGGGAGTGCGATGGCAGGGTAGGTGTTACCAGTTGAGAGTGCGTGGTTTGATTGTGTGCCTACCAGCGTATTGACATAATCAACAGGTGCGGTGGCTGCTATAGCACTGCCCCCAAGGAGCAGTGCCACAGCCAAAAGACTCTTTCTCAGATTCTTTTTCATAACAACAATATTACTTAACTAACAATCTCATCCAATAACCACCAATAACCGAGCGAGCTTTGAATCCAACCATCATTCCGGTCTTTGTCTCATGCCAGTCGCTGATAGGTACGCGCGACTGGGTCTCGTCTATATATTTGTAGATAGGTTCCACAAACTTCAGGAAGGTGTCCTTATCGTTGGCCATAGCGGCACTCCACATAATCCAGTCGGTCTTGGTATAATCCTTACGGATGTCGAGTGGCAGACCATAGGTATTCTGCTGCTTCAGGTAGTAGCTTACCTCGCGCTGCATCACCTCATTGCCAAACAGGTTGGTGTTCCACAGCTTGTCCCAAATCATATTGTACTTCTGACTCCAGGTGTTCTGGCGGTCGAATGCCAACTTGTAGTGATCGCCCTCACGAGCATCGGCCTCCCATTTCTTGGCCATTTGGCGGGCACGGTTCATATAGCGGTCGGCTGTAGCGGCATCGCCCTTCATGCGGGCCATCAGTGCATAGCCAGCCACACCCATGATAGCTTTTACCGAGAGGTTACAGTTGTGTGGCCAGTGGCCAGCAAAGTCGTCGGTACACAACTGGTTCGATGGGTCTTGTCCGTTCTCTACCAGATAATCGGTCCACTGGGTCAGAATGTCCCAGTAAGGCTTTACGTAATCGATGTTACCATCCTGGATGCAGAGCTGGGCAGCCAGAGTCAGCATGTTACCTGCCTCTTCGATAGGCATGTCGCCACCATATACCTGTCCGTTGGCAATGGGGTAGGTGCCCAGGTCGTGAGCAGCAAAGGGCTTGGTCCAGCGACCAGAGCGACTATACTCGAAGATACTTGTCATCATGGCCTTCTGCAGGTCAGGGTTGTAAGCCAGGAAGAGTGGGGCCGAAGGATAGGTTAGATCCACGGTATTCACACAACCATTCGAATTGTTCTCCTTCGAGAAATACAGCAGGTGTCCCTCGTTGTCCTCGAACAGCTTGTGTGCTGCCAGCACGTGGCGGTAAGAGCCTGAGAGAATCTCGGCATAATGCGCGTTACCTACCTTCAGGGCGTCGTCGTAAATCTGCTTATCCATGGCGCGGCAACGCTCCATGATGCTCTTATAATTGCGGTTCAGCTTATTGAAAGCGTCGAAGATATCCACCTTGCCACCATGAGCCCAGTAGGCTTTGTAGCGCTGGTACATATATTCGATATCCTCGACCTCGTCGTAGCCAATCAGTGAGAACGATGCCTGTGGCTGCTGGTCAACCTTGCCAAAGTTATGCACATAGGCCAGTACAGGGGTGTCGTTCTGCTTGTAAGCACGCACCTGCTGCTGTCCGCAGCTCAGGTCGCCCTTGGTCATAAATCCGCTGATAATATTGTTGTAGCTGTCGAGCGATACCTTTCCGTTAAAGTCGGCTACATACAGATAGCCCCAGTCGATGCCGATGCCATCGCCTTTCTTGGCCAGGATGGGCTGGTCGATGGTTCCTGTCTTGAGATATTTTACACCATTCACAGATATTACCGATGATTCTGTGGGCTGATGAGGCTTGTTGGTAGCTATTTGTGGACTTGCCAACAATGCAAACTGCACGTCGTGTTTCTTACGGTCTAAGCTCTTTACCTGATACGAAACATACGAAACGGGAGTAGAGAGCAGGTCGAGATCGTCAATCAGCATAGGCGATGTGAACACTACATCCAGTGCTACCGGACCGCAGGTAAATGTATAGTAGGTTGAAGTGGCCATCACGTCGACGCTCTTCTGTACAGCCGTCTTAACCGAGGTGGCTTCGATACCGATGTTGGCATACAATCCGAAGTCGGCATAGGCACCGCCCGCATTATTGTATACGTGCAGGGCCATCACGTTACGTCCCTCGTGCAGCAGTTGCTTCTGGTGGTCATTCAGGTGTACCGACTCATTGAAGACTGCATCCATACGACCTGTTGCCACCTGTGTGCCGTTGATATACAACTCGCAGGCATCATCGTGTGAGTACAAGGCATAGAGGTCGCCCTTCAAATCCTCGGCTGTGAGGTTAATTTCACGGCGGATATAGATGTCGCTGTGCTCCTTGCTCCAGCCAGTGCGAATGTTGTCGCCTGCATTACCAAATGCAGCGCGGCCTGACTGCCAGCCATTGGCCTTAAAATCGGGTTTTTGCCAGCCATCGACCTGTTTGGCCTCCGTATACTGGCCTTCCCAGGCAGCTTCGTCGCTCATAGGAGCGAGTGCCTTCAGCACCTTATGCTCCTTGTCGCCCATAAAGCGATAGGTGATGCCATCAACACGAAGGAGACCTTCCAATGGTTTCTCGTCGCCAGTCCAGAGACGTGTGTTGCCTTCGGTCAACTTGTTGTAGGGCGACCAGATGGAGAAATAGGGATCGTTAACCACAATGGGTACTGCAGGGAGTCGGAGCGCTGTAGCCTTATAAGGCGTGAAGAACTCTGATTGGGCAAAGGCGCTGGCTACTGCTAACGCCATGCCTAATACGGAAAAAACTTTTTTTATCATACTTGTTTAATTATGTGTAATTTACCTGATTTTGCCGACTTGTTTGGGCATGATCATAAACCGACTACAAAAATATATGTTACTATCATAAATTATTGGTTAATTATGGGTTATTTTATGATTAAAAGTGTTAATCTGCGTAAACATTGGCTGTTTTCTGCCTTAAAAGCACTAATTTTGTACCCACAAAACAAAAACTGACATGGTTAAGATTTCAAAACTTCTATTATTACTCTTATTTGCTGTGAGTTGCGTTCACTTGCGTGCTCAGGGCTTACGTTTTCTGAATCCTATTGATTCCATTAATGGCCGTACCTCATATTCTGTGTTTGCCGACGATAAAAAGGTGTTTTTTCATCAGTTGGATATCCATTTCGATATGCTGTTGCCCCGAGTGGGCGAGGTGGGGTATATACTCCATGTGGTTGACGAGGAGAAGGGGGTAAACTTTAATATCTTCTACGATGGACGTGGAAATGATCTAATTGAACTCAACGAAGAAGGTAAGACTACGCTGATTCGTAGTCGGTTCAATCGTCAAGGTTTGCTCGATAAGGGATGGATATCGTTTAAAGTCTCGATTAATCTCGATAAGCACGAAATCTCGATGAACATCGATGGACAGAAGCAGCAGGCTCATGTAAAATCGCTGCCTGCCACGTTGTCGCCCCAAATCGTGTTCGGTCGCTTCGACTATCTCATCGAGGTTCCCTCTGTTACCATCAGAAACCTGCGCATCAGAAGTGGTGAGGCAAACTATTATTTCCCCCTTTCTCAGAGTAGTGGCAATGTCGTGTTCGATCATCAGTTAAAAAAGGTGGGGCGTGTGGATAACCCATATTGGAGCATTAACGACTGCTATCACTGGCAGCGACTTGGTGCGATGAAATTCCAGCATAATGCAGGAGCCAGTTTCGATCCCCAGCGCCATTTGTTTTATGGTTATACACGCGATACCTTATTAGTATATAATACCGATAATCGTGAAACCACCTGTCGTGTATTTTCCCAAAAATGTCCTGTAGATGTTAATCTGGGTATGAACTTTATCGATCCTCGTAGTAGGAAACTTTATACTTACGAGGTGTACAAGTATGATAATCTGGCCGACCGTCCGCAGGACGAGGCCTCGGTAGCCAGTCTGGATCTGAATACACTTGAGTGGACGCCCGAGTGTTACACTCAGTTGCCCACCCAGCTACATCATCATGGCTCATTTGTTGATACTTTGCGCAACCGCTTCTGTATATTCGGAGGTTTTGGTAGTATGCTGTATTCCCGACAGCTGCATGAGTACAATCTGGTTAACCATCAGTGGCAGCAACCTAAAAACCTTCAGGCTTGTACACCGCGTTATTTTACCTCTATGGGTATCGACTCGTTGTCGCGTTACGCCTATATCTTCGGTGGCATGGGTAATGAGTCCGGTAACCAGTCAATCGGGCGTCACTATCTCTACGATTTATATCGAATCGACTTGGCGACCGATTCGGCAGAGCATGTGTGGACTATCGACTGGGGCAAACGCCAGAATATTGTGCCTGTGCGTAATCTCGTGGTGATGGGCGGTTACTTCTATACGCTGTGCTATCCCGAGGCATTGTCGGAGTCGTATCTGCGTTTGTGCCGTTTCTCAATTGCCGATGGTAGTATGGAGATGTTAGGCGATTCTATCCCCATCCACTCCGATAAGATAGCCACCAATGCTAATATCTATTACGACCCAGTGGTAGATAAGTTCTTTGTGTGTGTGCAGGAGTTTACGGATGACATCTCGTCAACCATTTCGTTTTACTCAATTCAGCTGCCTGTGCTGTCGGATGCGCAGTTTGCCGAGGTTTCCAAGCTGCCTGCCGACAGACGTCTTTGCTATCTGGCTGTGGCGCTGCTACTGATCGTAGTGGCTTCTGTGTGGATGCTTTACCATTGTTATCGCAAGCGTAAACAGGTTATTGCAAACAATGAGATAATTGACGTACAACTGCCCGATACCAAGCCCAATGCTATTTATGTTTTTGGTAGTTTCTGTGCTTTCGACAGAAAGAACCGTGATATCTCGTACCTGTTTACCGATAAATTGCGCGAGCTTACTTGTGTGTTGCTTTGGTATCACAAGCAAGGAGGTATATCGTCAAAGTTACTTGGCACTATTCTGTGGGGTGACAAACCGGTTGATAAGATAAAAAACTCACGTAGTGTGCTTATTAATCACATGCGTAAGGTGTTGGAGGAGATGGATGGTATCGAGTTGGTTTATACCGATGGCTATTACCATTTTGTTACCAGTCATCCCTTTTATTGCGACTATCTTGATTGCGCCCGTCAGATATTTACTGAGCAATATACCGAGCAAAGTTTGCTGAGTATCTTGTGTCGCGGCAAATTCCTGCTGACTCAGGATTCACCTTCACTCGACCAGTTTAAGTCTGAAACCGAGCGTATTCTTAAACCCGTTATCCTGCGCATGATAAAACATACCTATGCTAACAACGAACTTAAACTTACACTTTACCTTGTAGAGGCGATGTTACATATCGATCCCTACCATGTAGAGTCGTTCTCCTATAAAATCAAGTCGCTCAAGCGTCTGGGTAAGGTCTATGAGGCGCAGGATGCCTCGCGTGCTTTCCATGAAGAGTACATTAAAGCCTTCGGTGAAGATTTTGAATTAAAATAAGAAGCATAAAAAGGTAAACACAATAAAAAGCGCGGAAATACGTTTTATAATATGTGAAACGTTTCATTATTGCGATAGTAGGATTGTGGATTGTGGTCGCAGCGGTGCGGGCGCAGTACGATGTATCCTTTGCTCATTACTGGGCAATGGAACCCTCGTTTAACCCTGCGGCTGTGGGTAAGGAGGCTAAGCTGAATGTGACGGGAGCCTATGCGCTGCAGATGGCTGGGTTTGAACACAACCCTAAAACCATGTATGCGGCGGCTGATATGCAACTGTATGGCTTGGGTACCTATCACGGTGTGGGTGTGCAGCTGCAGAATGATGATATCGGACTGTTCTCGCACAAACGTCTGGCTGTGCAGTATGCCTACCAGCGACGGGTGGTGAAAGGCAAGCTGAGCGTTGGTGTACAGTTGGGTATGCTGGGCGAGACGTTTGATGGCAGCAAGGCCGAAATGCCCGAGGATGGTAGTGACCCTATACTATCGAGCTCGTCGATAAACGGTTCGGGACTTGATGTGTCGGCAGGCATCTATTATCAGGCACGTAACTGGTATATGGGTGCGTCGGTTCTGCACCTGAACAATCCGGTGGTAACACTGGGCGAAACCAGCGAACTGAGCATTGATGCATCATATTATTTTACCGCAGGATACAATATTCAGCTAAATCATCCGTTTTTTAAAATACAGACCTCTGTGTTAGGACGCACTGATGGGGTGGCCTGGCGAGCCGATGTAACAGGGCGCGTAAGGTACGAACACGATAAAAAGCTGTTGTACGCAGGCCTTTCGTACAGTCCTACCAACTCGGTAACGGTGCTGGTAGGTGGCCGATGGCACGGCATACATCTGGGCTACAGCTACGAGTGTTATACCAGCGCCATTAACGTGGGTAACGGCAGTCATGAACTGTTTGTGGGCTACGAGACAGAGTTGAATCTGTATAAAAAGGGCAGGAATCTGCATAAGAGCATAAGATTACTATAGTAAATAAGAGATATATGAAGAAACTGATAGGACTATGCACCGTTGCGGCACTGATGCTTACCAGCTGTTTTGGCGGTAAGCTGATGACAGCCAATGGCGGTGAGGTGACAGGTACCAGTGGCAGGGCTTTTGCCGAGCCTACGCCCTACGGCATGGTGCTGGTTAAACGTGGCCATGTGAAAATGGGTATTGAGAACCAGGATTCGCTGTGGGGTAAGAAAACACCCGTACGCGATATCTCGGTAGATGGATTCTGGATAGACGAGACCGAGGTTACCAACTCGAAGTATCGCCAGTTTGTGAACTATGTACGCGACTCCATCCTACGTGAGCGTCTTTCAGAGATTGATGAGACCTACAAGACGGTAAAGACCGACCGCGAGGGTAACGAGATATCGACTGTGCTGAACTGGAAGAAACCGCTGCCCCGCCGTCCAAGCGAAGATGAGCAGGAGATAATCGACGCGATGTACGTAACCAACCCTGTAACAGGCGATAAAATGTTGGATTTCCGACAGCTTAACTACCGTTACGAGGTGTACGACTACACCGCCGCAGCCCTGCGTCGTAACCGACTGAACCCACAGGAACGCAACCTGAATACCGACCTGACCGTAGATCCCGACGAGCAGGTGTGGATATCGAAAGACACAGCCTATGTGGACGACGAGGGACGCATTGTTCGTGAGAGCATCAACCGTCCGCTCTCGGGACCGTGGGATTTCCTGAATACCTATATCGTCAACGTATTCCCCGACACCACGTGCTGGGTAAACGATTTCCCCAATGCCGATAACGAGATGTATCTGCGTTACTATTTCTCGAATCCCGCTTACAACGATTACCCCGTAGTGGGTGTTACCTGGGAGCAGGCCAATGCTTACTGTGCCTGGCGTACTGAGTACCTGCTGAAGGGCTTGGGGCCTGCAGCCAGATATGTGCAGCGTTACCGTCTGCCAACCGAAGCCGAGTGGGAGTATGCCGCCCGTGGCAAGGATCAGAACGAGTTCCCCTGGGATAACGAGGATGTGGCCAGCGGCAAGGGCTGTTTTTATGCCAACTTTAAGCCCGATAACGGCAACTATACTAAGGATGGTAATCTGATTACCAGTAGGGTAGGTATCTATTCGGCCAACTCGAATGGACTTTACGATATGGCAGGTAATGTGGCAGAATGGACCAGTACCATCTATACCGAGGCTGGTGTTGAGGCTATGAACGATATCAACCCCACGCTGAAGTACAACGCCGCTCAAGAAGATCCCTATCGCTTGAAGCGTAAGAGTGTACGTGGCGGTTCGTGGAAGGATCCGGAGTCGTATATCCGTTCGGCCTGGCGTACTGCTGAGTATCAGAACCAGCCCCGTTCGTACATCGGATTCCGCTGTGTGCGCAGTCTGGCCAACTCAACCAGCGAGCGCGCCAAGAGTACAAAGGTAAAAAGTAAGAGAAAGTAAACACTAAATACGCAATAGTTATGACGATATATAGCAAATACAACGTTATCTACCGCTTGCAGAAGTGGATGGATAGTGTGCCAGGACAGACGTTTCTGAACTATGCCTACTCGTGGGGTGCATCAATCGTAATCTTAGGTACGCTGTTTAAGCTCACCCACCTGAAGGGTGCCGATTTCTTCTTGTTCCTTGGTATGGGCACCGAGGTGCTGGTATTCTTTCTTTCAGCCTTCGATCGTCCGTTCGATAAGACCGCAGACGGTATGGAGTTGGATACCCACGTGAACGTGAATGGTGAATTGCCCGTAGCTAGTAAAGGCGGTAGCGCAACCGTAGTAGGTGGCAATGGCGGAACTATCATTATTAATGGTAACGGTGGAACCTATACAGGCTCATCTACCGATGCCCCATCGGTGCCCAGCGCCCAGCCTGCAGGTGTACAGTCCGCAGTTGCAGCTCAGCCTGCTGCTGTTTCGGCTCATCCGGAACTGGATGCTGCTACATCTACCTACGTAGAGGAACTGAAGCACCTGACTGAAACTCTCTCGAAGGTATCGGCCCAGAACGAGAAATTGGCTCACGACTCGGAGGAGATGGAGAACCTGAACCGCACGCTTACCGGCATCTGCAAGGTTTACGAGATGCAGCTGAAGAGTGCCAGCGCACAGATTGGTACCATCGATGATATTAACGAGCAGACCAAGAAGATGGCTGCACAGATAGCAGAACTGAATAAGATTTATAGCCGTATGATTGAGGCAATGACGGCTAAGATGAACGCATAACGACTATGGCAATCAAGAAAAGACCCGTTTCTCCACGTCAGAAGATGATAAACCTGATGTACGTCGTTCTGATGGCGATGTTGGCGCTTAACGTTTCGAACGAGGTGCTCAACGGCTTTTCGATTGTGGAGGAAAGTCTGAACCGTACTACAGGTAATTCTGCCAAGGAGAACCTGGCCATCTACGAAACCTTTGAGCAGCAGCTGAAGGCTAACCCGCAGAAAACCCGCGAGTGGTATGACAAAGCCCGGCAGGTGCGCCGGATGAGCGACTCTCTGTATAACTTTGCTGCCAGTCTGAAGCAGGCCATCGTAGTTGAGGCCGATGGCAAGGATGGCGATGTCACCAATATCCGCAACAAGGAAGATCAGGAGCCCGCTAACTACGTGATGCTCTCGCCCACCAACGGTCAGGGACAGAAACTGTACAAGGCTATCAACAGTTTCCGCGAGCGTATGCTGACGATGGTGACTGATGAGAAACAGCGACAGATTATAGCCAGCAATCTTACTACCCAGGTGCCCAAGCGTGCTATGGGTAAGAACTGGGCCGAATATATGTTTGAGTCGATGCCTGCTGCGGCTGCCGTTACGCTGCTGTCGAAACTGCAGAGTGATGTGCGCTATGCCGAGGGCGAGGTGCTACACACCCTGGTACAGAACATCGACGTAAAGGATGTGCGTGTAAACCTGTTGGATGCCTTTGTGATTCCCAGTTCAAAAACGATTGTTCGTGGTGACCGCTTCTCGGCCCGTATCGTGATGGCTGCTGTTGATACCACCCAGGTACCCGATATCTTTATCGGTGGACAGAAGGTGAACCTTCAGAACGGACTTTACGAAACCGTGTGTGGCAAGACTGGCGACTTTACGCTGAAGGGCTATATGGAGATGGTGAATGGCAATGGCGACCGCATACGTCGTGAGTTTGCACAGGACTACACCGTAGTTGAACCCAGCGCCACCGTATCGGCCGACCTGATGAATATGCTTTATGCAGGTTATGCCAACCCCATCAGCATTAGTGTGCCAGGTGTGCCGCTGAATAAGATTCAGGCCTCGATGACCAATGGTACGTTGCAGAGCGTAGGTCCTGGCAAGTACATCGCACGTCCAGCTAAGATAGGTCAGAATGCTGTGATTACCGTTACCAGCACCAATACCGGTCATGCCCAGCAGATGGGACAGTACACTTTCCGCGTCAGGAAATTGCCCGATCCTACACCTTATATAGCGATGAAGGACGAGCATGGCAATCCCGCCCGTTACAAGGGTGGTGCCCTGAGCAAGGGACAACTGGTGGCTGTAGAGCATCTGGGTGCTGCTATCGACGATGGCATACTGGATATCGCTTTCCGTGTGCAGAGCTTCGAAACGGTGTTCTTCGACAATATGGGTAACGCCGTGCCGATGGCATCGGATGGTGCGCAGTTCTCGGCTCGTCAGAAGGATACTTTCCGCAAGCTGGCCCGTAATCGCCGATTCTATATTTCGAGAGTAATGGTAACCGGTCCCGATGGATTAACCCGCACCCTGACTAACCCCATGGAAGTGATTGTAAAATAAAAAAAGTACAAGATAGTATGAAGAGATTATTGTTCATATCAACCCTCGCGCTGATAGTGAGTGCAGCAGTGGCTCAGCCACCACAGCGCCGTGCCGAGCAGCAGGCTCAGCAGCAAGCCAAGCAGAATGCAGCATCTTCGGCTATGTCGATGCGCGCACAGATATCATTCCCCACAGCTGTAGAGATGCCCGAAGAGGTGGTGTGGCGTCGTGATATCTATCGTGAGATATCATTGGAGGATGATGCCAATGGCGGACTCTACTATCCAGTAGAACCACAGGGCAAACAGCTGAACTTGTTTACCTATATCTTTAAGCTGGCGCTGAACGGCTATATTCCCGTGTATGAGTATCCTACCGATGGCAGTGATGTGTTTACCGATGCCACCAAGACTGATATGAAGGCCCTGCTGGACAACTACCATATTTATTACGAGGAAAAGGATGGTAAGATACGTGTGGACAACAGCGATATCCCCTCGGCGATGGTGAAGAAGTACTATCTGAAGGAGAGTGCCTATTACGATCAGGCCAACTCGTCGTTCCACATCAAGGTGCAGGCCTTGTGTCCCATTATGATGGACGAGTTTGGTGGCGAGGCAACGCAGTACCCTCTGTTCTGGGTGAAATACAGCGACTTGGAACCCTACCTGAACCGTCAGACAGTGATGGCCAGCAGTATGAACAATGCCGCTACCGTATCGATGGACGATTTCTTCACGCTTAATATGTATCGTGGAAAAATCTATAAAACCAACAATGCACAGGGTAAAACACTGCTGCAGTTGTGTGGTGGTGATGAGGCTAAGATGACTGCCGAGCAGAAGCGTATCGAGGCCGAACTGGAAGGTTTTAAGAAAACGATTTTCGGCGATCCTGCCAAGCGCGACTCACTGGATAGCATAGCTGCCCTGAAGGATAGCAAGGCCGACAAGAAGGTGAAGGCTGCCAAGAATAAACCCGCCGCAACCAAGGGCGTAAAGGTAGCTAAGCAGAAGAGTTTCAAGACCGAGAAATCGAGTGGTAGCAGCAATAGCGGTGCCCGCGTGTCGGTGCGTCGACAGCGCCATTAATTAGTCAAAATACAAGGGAATAATCGAAAAAAAAAGGTTATTCCCTTTTCGATTCCAACTTTTTTCGTAACTTTGCGCCGTGGAATGATTCATTAACATTAATAATTGGTATAAGTTATGAAGAAATTTTTTACTTTAGTAGTGCTGCTGGCAACAATGACTGTTGCTGCTCAGGCACAGGTGAAGTTTGGTGTTAAGGGTGGCCTTAACCTGACTAATATGAAGTTCGACAATTCGGCATTTGATAAGTCGAATCAGACTGGTTTCTTTATTGGTCCGACTCTTAATTTTACGCTCCCAGTGATAGGTCTTGGCATTGATGCATCAGCCTTGTACGATCAGCGTTCGGCTGAGGTTAATGATGAGAAACTTAAGCAGCAGTCAATTCAGATTCCCATTAACCTTCGTTATGGTTTTGGCTTGGGTAATACTGCAAGCATTTACATCTTTGCTGGTCCTCAATTTGGCTTTAATGTGGGTGATAAAAAGACAAATCTGGTGAATGAGGCACTTGATTGGCGCATGAAGGACTCAAGCTTGAGCGCAAATGTGGGTTTAGGTTTGATGCTCCTTAATCATCTTCAGGTATCTGCTAACTACAACATTGCTATGGGTACAACAGGTGAGTTTGATATACTAAAAGATGTACCCGATGCTGCCTGGAAGCAGGTTACGGGAAAAACTAAGGCCAATTCTTGGCAGCTTTCGGTTGCTTACTTCTTCTAAGGGGTGAGTTACGCGGATATCATATTACCTGTTCCGTTAACAGGACTTTTTACCTACGCTGTGCCCGATGGCATGAGCGTAGGTATTGGTATGCGCGTACTGGTAACCTTCGGGCGTAGCAAAACCTACTTGGGTATTGTGGCCCGATTGCACAATGATAAACCTAAGGACTATCAGGTAAAGCCCATCAGTCAGGTGATGGACGCTACCCCTATCATTACAGATAACCAGCTGAAGTTGTGGCAGTGGATAGCCGATTATTACATGTCGCCCATAGGCGAGGTGTATAAGGCTGCACTCCCGTCGGGACTGAAAGCCGAGGATGGTTATCGTCCACGTACCGAACTTTACATCCAGCTATCGCCTAAGTTCCGCAGCGAGCAGGCCTTGCATGTGGCTATCGATATGCTGCAGCGTGCTCCTAAGCAGCTCAAGGCTTTCCTGGATTATCTGGAACTCTCGGGTTGGGACCAGTTGGGACAGACCGAGGAACAGTTCGAGATAACCCGCGACGAGTTGATTAACCAGGGACACACCCTGCAGTCGGTAAACGCCTTGGTGCAGCGTGGTGTGTTGGAAACCTATGATAAAGAGGTGGGTCGATTGAACTTTGGTGGCGACCCGCATCCTGAACATATCAAACCGCTGAGTGATGTACAGCAGGAAGCGTTTAACCAGATACAGTTCTCGTTTCTGCAGAAGAACGTGACGCTGCTGCATGGCGTGACCTCGAGCGGTAAAACCGAGATTTATATCCACCTGATACAGCAGGCGTTGGATAAGCATCAGCAGGTGCTTTATCTGTTGCCCGAGATTGCCCTTACGGTACAGATGATGCAACGCCTGCAGCGAGTGTTTGGTAATCGCCTGGGCATCTATCACAGTAAATACTCGGATGCCGAGCGTGTGGAAATATGGCAGAAACAGCTCTCGAAGCATCCCTATGATGTGATTCTGGGTGCGCGTAGTGCCGTGCTGCTGCCTTTCCAGAACTTAGGACTGATTATTGTGGATGAGGAGCATGTAACCTCGTATAAACAGCAGGACCCTGCACCGCGGTATCATGCCCGTTCGGCTGCCATCATGCTGGCACAGATGTATGGCGCCAAGACATTGTTAGGTACTGCCACGCCGTCGCTCGAGACCTATCATAATGCTAAAACGGGTAAGTATGGTTTGGTAGAGCTTTTCCAACGTTATAAAGGTATTCAGCTGCCTGATATCCAGGTGGTTGATATCAAGGACTTGCAGCACCGCAAGATGATGAACGGTGCGTTCTCACCTTTGTTGTTGGCGAAGACCCGCGAGGCATTGGAGCGAGGCGAGCAGGTGATATACTTCCAGAACCGTCGTGGCTATGCACCCATGATAGAATGCAAGCAATGTGGCTGGGTGCCTCATTGTCAGCATTGCGACGTGTCGCTGACGTTGCATCGCAATATGAATCAGCTTACCTGTCACTATTGCGGCTACACCTACCAGGTACCCACCGAGTGCCCTGCCTGTGGTGGACATGATTTAATAACCAAGGGTTACGGCACCGAGAAGATTGAAGACCAGTTACGTGATATTTTCCCTGAGGCCCGTATTGCCCGTATGGACCTTGATACCACCCGTACCCGTAATGCCTACGAACGTATCATCAGCGATTTCTCGGCAGGGCGTACCAATCTGTTGATAGGTACCCAGATGATATCTAAGGGCTTGGATTTTGATAAGGTATCAGTTGTAGGTATTCTGAATGCCGACAACATGCTGAACTACCCTGATTTCCGTGCTTACGAGCAGGCTTATATGATGATGGCTCAGGTGGCAGGTCGAGCCGGTCGCAAGGGCAAACAGGGCTTGGTTATCCTGCAAACAAAATCGCCAACACTACCCGTTATCCAACAAGTAGTGCAGAACGATTATGCCGGATTGTACCGTTCGCTGATAGCCGAGCGCCAGCATTTCCATTATCCGCCTTATTATCGCTTAATCTATGTTTACCTGAAACACCGCTCAGATGCTGTGGTTGAGTCGGCTGGTATTGAGATGGGCAGTAGACTGCGCCAGTGGTTCTCGGCCCGCGTGTTAGGTCCCGACAAACCTGCCATCGCTAAAGTTAAGTCGCTCTCTATCCGTAAGTTGGTGCTTAAGTTAGAACCAGGCATCGGTATGGTCGACGTGCGTAAATATTTAGCGCTTGCCCAGCAGCAGATGCTACAAGACAAGCGCTATTCGTCGCTTCAGATCTACTTTGATGTAGATCCGCTATAATCAAATACTTAAAAATTCAGTTCGCAACCAATACCCAGTACGCGGTTGGTACGTGTAAATGAGTCGCTGATCAGTGGCTCGGTTGAAGTAACACGATCGTAGTGACCGTAATTGGTCTGGAAGTAAGCAGCCTTCAGAGTGATGTTGTCGGCAGCCTTGTAGTTAAAGCCGAAACCTAAGCTGTAGCTGTTTACTACGAATGACATATCGTTCATATACTCGTCGGTAAGCTGATAACGGGTAATCTGACCACCACCACTGATGGTGAGCTTGTTGGTCAAATCCCACTCTGCACCAGCCAGGTACTCGTTGGTACCGCCACCCAGCAGATCCTGAGTATTGTTATACCACTTTACGTCCTTATCAAAGAAGTGATGATAGCCTACGTTCAGACGGAAGTCGTCGCTGATATTCCACATAGCACCAACTGCCAGCTGTGCAGGTGAGTCCTCGTCAATCTTCTCGCCATCGCGGAACTTATTAACAGCGGGAATCTCGCTAGCCTCGTTAACGGTCGACTCGTTCTTCATGTGAATCTCGGTCTTAGCCTCGTACTTAGCAGCGAAGTTGAACTTACCTACGCGCCAGTCGATACCAATAACTGGAGCTACACCTACGCTCGACTGGTTACACAACAGGTTTACACCCTGTGAGTACTTCTGCAGTGAGTTCAGACTCTGCTTGGTGCCCTCTAACTGGGCCAGCTGAGTTGTGAGCTCGGCAGGAACGTCAACGCCTGCTGCCTGATACTGGGCAATACCAGCGTTAACCTTGCTGATACCAGCATCAATGGTGGTTGTTGCTCCCTGCAGGAAGCTACCGAAGTCCAGATAACCATTAGCGGTGTTTACCATGATGTTGCTGATCTTAGCCTTGTAGGTAGCTGTGCCGTAAAGCACACGCAGACCACCATAAACCGACAGGTCTTTTGTAATCTTGTAAGCTGCACCAAGCTGGAAGCCAAAGTAATACTGACGGCCCTGCATGTAGCCATCCATATCGTAACCGGTAGCGCCCAGAGGCTTCAGCTGGTTGGCAATACCACCAACTACGCTCTCGAACGAACCCAGTCCGTCCTGGAACTCACAGGCTCCACCACCACCAGGAACTGAGAAGTTAAACTGCAAACTCCAGTTGCCCTTGTTGTAAGCGGCCTGGATTGAGGGGAGAAATGGTGCATCGGCAATACCCTCGAAAGTCTTGGTGCTCTGACCGTTGTTCTTCTTGCCTAAAGCAAACAGCGGATTGTTGCACTCGATAGTACGGGTCTGGTGAGCATACTGCCAGTTGATACCTAAATAGAAACCTTCGGGCATGAAGGCTACACCGGCGGGGTTACTGTATACTCCATCAAGACCGATGGCTGCATCTCGCGCAGGATTGCGCAAAAAGTCGATACTCTGATTGGTGTTGGTTAAGATGCCACCTGCTGTGGCTGTTGTTGTAGCTGCTGTCAGCATCAGGCTGGCCAGCAAGACATTCATCTTTTTCATAATTTAAACACTTTTTTTCAAAATCGGCTGCAAAGGTATAGTGAATGTTTTAAAATCTTATGTTTGCGTACACAAAGTTAACGTTGTTTAACGAAAATTGCACACAAACCTGCACAAATGTGCAAAAGTGTGCAGGTTTTTGCACACTTTTGGGTGGTTTTGTGCATAAATGGATTTACTTTTTCAGCTCAGGATAGCTCAAACGGGTGTGATAGATGGTCTTTAACTTCTCTATCAGCACGGTTTTGGCATAGGCAATATCACGGAAGGTGATGGGGCACTCCTTAAAGTATCCCTCTGCCACCTGGGCATCAATCAGTCTGTTTACCAGCTCGCGAATCGACTTCTCAGTGTAGTCGGGCAGCGAACGCGAGGCAGCTTCTACGGTGTCGGCCATCATCAGAATGGCCTGTTCCTTAGTAAACGGATTTGGACCAGGGTAGGTAAACAGCAGGTCGTCGACATCGTCGTTGGGGTGAGCATTCTTATATTGTACGTAGAAGTACTTGGTTTTTCCCTGTCCGTGGTGGGTGGTAATAAATTCCTTGATCACATTGGGCAGGTTGTACTTGTCGGCCAGTTTGGTACCCTCGGTAACATGACTGATAATCATCTGGGCGCTGTCTATCGGATTCATCTTCTCGTGTGGATTTACACCCGACTGGTTTTCGGTAAAATAGATAGGATTAACAATCTTACCGATATCATGATACAGTGCACCAGTACGTACCAACTGACTCTTGGCACCAATCTTGTTGGCAATCTCGGCAGCCAGGTTACCTACCTGAATAGAGTGCTGGAAAGTGCCTGGGGCAACCTCGCTCATCTTGCGCAGTACAGCCTTGTTCATATCCGATAGCTCAATCAGCGTAATGTTGGATGTAAAACCGAATGCTTTCTCGATAACATAGAGTAAGGGATATGAGCAGAATAGTAGTACACCGTTGATAATCAGGTAGTTGTACTCGCTATAGCTGATTTTTGAGATGTCGTTGATACGTATCCAGTCGAGTGCCAGGTTTGTAAGAATTCCTGCCAAGGTTACCGATACGGCTGTCCAGAACAGCTGTGAACGACTCGACAGTTCGCGCAGCGAGAAGATGGCTACCAATCCGGCTACCAGTTCAACGGCTACAAACTCCAACGGGTACTGCAGGAAGCAGGCGCAGGTGAGAACCATCGTGGCGTGTGCCATGAAGGCTGTTCGCGAGTCCATGAACACTCGGATAAAGATAGGTACCATTGCAAACGGTACGATATAAACATGCAGTACGCTGTGCTCTACCATCGCCGAGGCTATAATCGTAAACAGCACGATGAGTGCATACAGCATGGTGGTAGATCGTACTTTCTCAAAGTAATCTTTCCTGAACAGGGTGAGGAAGATGGTAAAGCAGGTAATCAGGATGGATGTGTACAGCAACTGTCCCATAATGTTCAGGCGAATCTTCTCCTGATCAACATTCTGGCGCTCCATCTCCTTTTGGAACGATAGTAGTTTATTGTAGGTCTTGCCGTCGACGATATCACCACGGTCGATAATCTTCTCACCTCGCTGTACCAGTCCGCTGGCCAGTGGAATACTGTTCTGTAGGTCGTTCAAACTGGCCTCGCTGCGTTCCTTGTCGTAGGTAAGGTTAGGTGTGATATAATCATTCAGGTTGCATTTCTGCAGCACCTCGCGATGCTTGGCAAGTGTCTGATCCTGAAACAGTTGTTCGTAGGCTGATACCACCGAGTATACATGACTGATTTGTGAGCTGGTGGCGTTCTTTCCGCTGACGATACGCACAAATCGAGAGGTGTCCTTACTGATTTTGGCATACTCAGAATTACTCATGATACCCTGCTCATACAGACGGTGCAAACGGTTTGAGATAATGCTGATGTAATCGTTATGCAGTCCGGGAATTCCGTTTGAGTAGTCTTTCGAGAACTGGCGTACTTGTTTGCCCACAATCTCGCTGTTCATGATGTAATACGGCTCGTATTGCTTCATGATGCTGTCGCGTTCGGCCTTCACGGCTTCATCACTCTTGTAGATGGGGAAGTCGAATGGCGCTTTCAGGTCGGTATATATCCAAGGTCGGCCTTTTTCGATCTTGAAATTGTGCTGACTGCTGCGTGGCATCATCCATACGATGATGGCAACAGTTATGATGATCAGACCCAAACGAATGAGAAAATCACGCCAAGTTAGGTCGTTTTTAATGTTAAAACTACTCATTTCTACGTATTTTATGCA
This sequence comes from Xylanibacter ruminicola, assembly GCF_900107775.1. Lineage (GTDB taxonomy): Bacteria > Bacteroidota > Bacteroidia > Bacteroidales > Bacteroidaceae > Prevotella > Prevotella ruminicola_C. The sequence continues at coordinate 9,106 of NZ_FNRF01000008.1, read as the reverse complement.
ATTATGGTGCAAAAATACGAAAAAACTCTCAATTTTTTTGTAACTTTGCACACAAATTTTAATTGATTATGTCAGAAAGAAGAGTTAGAGTACGTTTTGCACCCAGTCCAACGGGTGCTTTGCACATTGGTGGTGTGCGCACAGCATTGTATAACTACCTGTTTGCCAAGCAGCATGGTGGCGATCTGGTTTTCCGTATCGAGGATACCGATAGTAACCGTTTCGTACCTGGTGCCGAGGAGTATATCATCGAGTCGTTCAAGTGGCTCGGTATCAAGTTTGATGAAGGTGTTAGCTTTGGTGGCGACAAGGGTCCTTATCGCCAGAGCGAACGTCGTGATATTTACAAGAAATACGTTCAGCAGTTGCTGGATGCCGATAAGGCTTATATTGCTTTCGATACGCCAGAGGAGTTGGAAGCTAAGCGTGCTGAGATTCAGAACTTCCAGTATGATTGTCATACCCGCGGTCAGATGCGCAACTCGCTGACTATGCCTAAGGAAGAGGTTGAGAAACTGATTGCCGAGGGTAAGCAGTATGTGGTTCGCTTCAAGGTCGAGGCTGGTCAGGAGATCCTGGTTAACGACCTGATTCGTGGCGAGGTACGTGTAAAGAGTGATATCTGTGATGACAAGGTACTTTATAAGAGTGCCGACGAGTTGCCTACCTATCATCTGGCTAATATCGTTGACGACCACCTGATGGAGATCTCTCACGTTATCCGTGGTGAGGAATGGTTGCCTTCTGCACCGTTGCACGTGATGTTGTACCGTGCCTTTGGCTGGGAGGATACCATGCCTCAGTTTGCTCACCTGCCATTGCTGCTCAAGCCCGATGGTAAGGGTAAGCTGTCGAAGCGTGATGGCGACCGTCTGGGATTCCCTGTATTCCCACTGCTGTGGAAAGATCCTAAGAGTGGTGAGACTTCTCGCGGTTATCGTGAGGATGGCTACTTCCCCGAGGCTGTTATCAACTTTCTGGCTCTGCTTGGATGGAATCCTGGAACCGAGCAGGAAATCTTCTCACTCGATGAGCTGGTTCCTCTGTTCGATATCTCTAAGTGCTCTAAGGCTGGTGCCAAGTTCGCCTTCGAGAAGGCTGTTTGGTTCAACCACGAGTATATCCTGAAGAAGAGTAACGAGGAGATTGCTGCTCTCTTCGAGCCTATCGTGAAGGAGCACTGTCCTAACGAGACTTCAGAGCGCATCCTCAAGGTTACCGAGATGATGAAGGATCGTGTATCGTTTGTTCACGAGATGTGGCCACTTTGCTCGTTCTTCTTCGAGGCTCCTACAGCCTACGATGAGAAGACTGCTAAGAAGCGCTGGAAGGAAGATAGTGCTCAGGTGATGACCGAACTGATTGGTGTGCTGGAGGGTATCGACGACTTCTCGCTCGAAAATCAGGAGCAGATTGTACATGCTTGGGTTGAGCAGAAGGAGTATAAGCTGGGTAATGTAATGAACGCATGGCGACTCACGCTCGTTGGCGAGGGTAAGGGTCCTGGCATGTTCGATATCTCTGCCTTCCTGGGTAAGGAGGAGACCATCGCCAGAATGAAACGTGCGATTGAAGTACTGGGCTAATGATTTACAACCTTGTAATATATCTGTATCTTCTTGGAGTGGCTATTTATAGCCGCTTCAATGAGAAGGTACGTAAAATGTGGCGTGGTGAGCGCGAGGCATTCAAGATTCTACGCGAAAAGGTAGATCCGAATGCCAAGTACGTGTGGTTCCATGCCGCCTCGCTGGGTGAGTTTGAGCAGGGACGCCCCTTGATGGAGCAACTGCGCAAGGATCATCCTGAATACAAGATTCTGCTCACATTCTTCTCGCCCTCAGGTTATGAGGTGCGTAAGAACTACGAGGGTGCTGATATCATCACCTATCTTCCACTCGACACCATCACCAACGCACGCCGTTTCCTGCGTACCGTACGTCCTGTGATGGCATTCTTCATCAAGTACGAGTTCTGGTACAACTACCTGCACATTCTGAAGCATCGTGGTGTGCCTGTCTATAGTGTGTCGAGTATCTTCCGTCCTGAACAGGTGTTCTTTAAGTGGTACGGTCGTCAGTACGGTCGTGTGCTTAATTGCTTCACTCATTTCTTTGTGCAGAACGAGATCAGCAAGGAACTGCTGGCCAAGATTGGTATCACCGCTACTACCGTGGTAGGCGATACCCGTTTCGACCGTGTGCTGCAGATTAAAGAGGCTGCTAAGCAACTGCCTATCGTGGAGTCGTTTGTGAAAGATGCTCCTCAGGTATTTGTGGCAGGTTCGTCGTGGCCTCCCGATGAGGAGATTTTCATTAAATACTTTAACGAGCATAAGAACTGGAAACTGATTATAGCCCCTCATGTGATTGGCGAGGATCATCTCAAGCAGATTGAGAAACTGCTCGAGGGCCGCAAGGTAATCCGTTACACCGAGGCAGAGAAAATGGTCAATGGTCAATTGTCAATGGTCAATGACTACGAAGTTCTTATCATCAACTGCTTCGGCTTGCTGTCGAGCATCTATCACTATGGCAATGTGGCTTATGTCGGTGGAGGTTTCGGTGTTGGTATCCACAACCTGTTGGAGGCTGCTGTTTGGGATGTACCCGTATTCTTCGGACCAAACAACCAGAAGTTCCAGGAGGCTCAGGGATTGAAGACCAGCGGTGGCTTTGAGATTAGCAGCTACGAAGACTTTGCTGCACAGATGGATCGCTTTGCTGCCGATGACGCTTACCTGCAGGAGCAGGGCCAGAAGGCTGGACATTTTGTAAAAGGCCAGTCGGGTGCTACACAGAAGGTACTTTCGGCTGTAGCGCTGTAGTTACTATTTTAGCAAAACATGAAAACTATGTGGATGATACTATTCCTATTACTGCCTTTCTTGGCTATTGGCTATCTGGCATGGCACATCTGGGTGATGTTGCCCGTACAGGCTTGGCTCAAAGTGCTTGTTATCGCTGTTGGCGTACTGAGTTTTGTGATGCTATTCCTGAATTTCCGGCGCGCCTTTGATAGCATGCCTTTATGGACGGCTCGTTGGGCTTACGAGATTGGTACATCCTCATTGTTTGTTCTGCTTTATCTGGTGATGGTTTTCCTGGTACTCGACTTGGGCCGGTTGGTTCGTCTGGTACCCAAATCCATTCTTTACCATAACGGATATACTGCCCTTGGCATCTTGGTGCTGATGCTGGGCGTGTTTGTATATGGCAATCTGCATTATCATCATAAGGAACGTGTAGGCATCGATTTAAAGTCGGCGAAGCCACTTGCGAAAGAATATAAGATTGTGATGGCGAGCGATTTGCATATCGGCTATCATAATCCGCGAAAGGAACTGGCTCGCTGGGTGGATATGATGAATGCCGAGGATCCCGACTTTATCCTGATAGCAGGTGATATCATCGATGGCAGTATGCGCCCTGTGTTAGAGGAGCAGATGGCCGAGGAGTTTCGTCGGCTCAAGGCGCCTGTCTATGCCTGCTTGGGCAATCATGAGTTTTATGCAGGAGTGCCCGAGGCACGGCAGTTTTATAAGGATGCCGGCATCCACTTGTTGGTAGATGAGGCAGCCGTCATCGATAGCAGCATCGTTATCATTGGTAGCGACGATCGCACCAACATGCGTCGCAAACCCATCAAGGATTTGGTTAAAGTTCAAAGTTCAAAGCTCCATGTTCAAAGTCCATTCACCATTGTGCTCGACCACCAACCCTATAATCTTGATAGGACAGAGGCGGCAGGTGTCGACTTTCAATTAAGTGGCCACACCCATCGTGGACAGGTATGGCCCATTTCTTGGATAACGGATCGTATCTACGAATGCTCTTGGGGTAGTCATCAGCGTGGCAAAACCCAGTTCTATGTCTCATCGGGCATAGGTATCTGGGGTGGCAAGTTCCGCATTGGAACCCAGAGCGAGTATGTGGTAGCTACTCTTCGTTCAAATAATATTTAGAATATTCTACGTAGTGCTTGGCATTATCCGTCTGACCAGGGCGGACTGGCTTGATGTATTTGGCTGGTACGCCGCCCCATATCTCGCCAGCAGGAATCTTGGTGTTCTGCAGCACCAAGGCGCCAGCAGCTACGATCGAGCCTTCGCCTATCTCACAACCATCCAGTAGGGTGCTACCCATACCAATCAAGGCGTTATCATGAATGGTGCAGGCATGAACGGTTACGTTATGCCCAATGGTGACGTAGTTGCCGATATGCGTAGGACCAGTCTCATGGGTCACGTGTACACAACTGCCATCCTGAATGTTGGTGCAGTTGCCAATGGTGATAGGCGCCACGTCGCCGCGTACTACTGCATTAAACCACACGGAGCACTCATCGCCCATTGTTACATCACCCACAATCGTAGCGTTCTCGCTAAAATAACAGTCTCGCCCCCATTTGGGAGCGAGACCGCGATATGTTTTGATAAGAGCCATACCGATTACAGGTTAGCGTTCTCAGTCTTCCAATCCTCAACAGCGGGGATGATACCAAGGCTGATGATCTCGTCGCGCATCTTCTGCAGGTGCTCGTACGAAGCCTGGAGTGAAGCCATCTCCTCAGCTGTGCCCTCGGGCTCAGTGAAGTGTACACCGTCCTTGTCGATAACGGTAGGCATAGCCATCATTACGTTCTTGAAACCGAATGCGTTTACATAGCAACCAGCAGGCCACTTGAAAGGCTCACCGCCCATAGCACCCTCGATCATCTTAACAGCCTGATATGCAGGGCTCTGGAATGAAGAACGGCCACGGAGCTTAATGATGTTGCTACCACCCTGAGTTGTCATGTGCTTGATCTCAGCCCAACGCTCGTCAGAGAGAGGAAGCTCAGAGAGAGGCTTGCCATCGATGAGAGCCTTGCTGGCGAATACTGCCATCTGCTCACCGTGACCACCGTAGGTGTAAGCGTTAGTAACCTTGTCCTGCTGTACGCCGAACTCCTGAGCCAGCTGCTGCTGCAGACGGGTAGAGTCGAGAGCGGCCAGTGATGTCAGCTGGTTGGGCTTCAAACCTGAGTGAATCAGAGCTGTCAGAGCTGTTACGTCAGCGGGGTTGAAGATAACTACAACGTGCTTAACGTCTGGGCAGTACTTCTTGATGTTCTCACCAAAGTCGGCTGCAATCTGGCAGTTACCCTTCAGCAGGTCCTCACGGGTCATACCCTCCTTACGTGGAGCACCACCTGAAGAGATGATGTACTTAGCACCAGTGAAAGCCTCCTTAGGATCTACTGTATAAGAGATGTTTGCACCTGGGAAAGCGCAGTGACACATCTCGTCGTAAACACCATGAACACCTGGCTCATAGATATCATACAAACAAATGTTAGGGGTCAAGCCCAGCATCAGTACACTCTGTACCATGTTAGAACCGATCATACCACCGGCACCAACAATCACCAATTTCTCGTTAGTTAAAAAAGCCATAATTGTATTTTTTTTATTGTTATTTTTAAAGTGCTGCAAAGTTACGAAAAAAGACTCATATAAAGCGTTTTTTTATTATTAATCTGTGTTAATCATGTGATTTTCTGCTAGTTATTTTGTACCTTTGTAATCTCGAAATTACAAAACACGATGATGATGACAGTAAATCAACGAATTGAAGCTCTTCGCGAGGTGATGAAACGCGAACATCTCGCTGCGTTTATCTTTCCAAGTACCGACCCTCATCAGGGCGAATACGTGCCCGACCATTGGAAGGGGCGCGAGTTTATCAGTGGTTTTAACGGCTCGGCTGGTACGGCTGTGGTGACGATGACTTCGGCAGCCTTGTGGACCGACTCGCGTTATTTTATTGCTGCCGAGGAGCAGTTGCGTGGCACCGAGTTCCAGCTGATGAAACTGAAGATGCCCGGAACGCCTACCATCGCTGAGTGGATAGGCAAGGAGTGTGCTGCCGGGGCCGAAGTGGCACTCGACGGCTGGTGCTCGTCGGTGAATGCTGTGAAGGAGCTGATAGCCGATCTGCGTCAGCAGGGTGGCATCACGCTGCGTACTAATCTCGATCCTTTGGCACAGATATGGACCGATCGCCCTGTTATCCCAGAGCATGTTGTCGAGATTTTTCCATTGCAGTATGCTGGTGAGAGCTGTCATGAAAAGATAGCCCGTATCCGTCAGGCGCTGCGCCAGAAGCATGCCGATGGTATGCTGATGTCGGCTCTCGATGATATTGCCTGGACGCTGAATCTGCGAGGCACTGATGTGCATTGCAATCCCGTGTTTGTCGCTTATCTGCTTATTTCGTCTAAAGCTGTTACCTTATATATAAATAAGGTGAAGCTTACCCCCGAGGTTGAGGCTTATCTTAAAGCCGAAGGGGTAGGGGTGGCACCTTACGAGGCAGTGGCAAAAGGTCTGAAGGATTATTTTGAGTATAACATCCTGCTCGATCCTGATGAGGTTAACTATACGCTTTATAAACAGGTCACCCGTGAGATAGTAGAGGTGGAATCACCCGTCAAGCGCATGAAAACTGTCAAGAATCCTACAGAGATTGCTGGTTTTAGATCTGCGATGCTGAAAGACGGAATCGCGATGGCAAAATTCTTGTGCTGGTTGAAACCTGCCGTTGAGGCTGGCGGACAGACAGAGATATCGATTGATCAGAAGCTCACCTCGCTTCGTGCTGAGCAACCGCTTTATCGCGACATCTCTTTCGATACTATCGCTGGCTATCAGGCACATGGTGCCATTGTGCATTACGAGGCTACACCTGAGACCGATATCCCACTAAAACCCGAAGGCTTCCTGCTGTTGGATAGTGGTGCACAGTATCTGGATGGTACTACCGACATCACCCGTACCATCGCTCTCGGTCCTTTGACTGAGGAACAGAAACGCGTTTACACCTTGGTACTCAAAGGTCATATCCAGATCGAGCTGTGTAAGTTCCCCAGCGGTGCTAGCGGTACCCAGTTGGATGTGCTGGCTCGCGAGGCCATGTGGCGCGAGGGCTTGAACTATCTGCATGGCACAGGTCATGGCGTGGGCACCTATTTGAATGTACACGAGGGTCCTCACCAGTTCCGTATGGAGTGGAAACCCGCTCCACTGGTAGCTGGTATGACCATTACCGACGAGCCAGGTATCTATCTCGAGGGTAAGTTCGGCGTTCGCGTAGAGAATACCCTGCTGATTACGCCTTACAAGGAAACCCAGTTCGGAGAGTTCCTGCAGTTCGAGAGTCTTACCCTCTGTCCCATCGACACCACGCCGATTGTAAAGGAGATGATGTTAGACGAAGAAATCGCTTGGCTCAACCAATATCACCAGCATGTTTACGATACGCTTGCTCCTCATCTCGATGCCGAAGAGACCGCTTGGCTTAAAAACGCTTGTGCGCCTATCAAATAGTTGATGAACTCTTAAAATATATGTTTTTGACTATCAGGAGAGTACGAAAACGCAAGAAATTACGTTTTATTTGATAAAAATCGTGTAAAAACTTGGTGGATTTGTAAAAATTCAGTAACTTTGCACCCGCTTTTCGAGGCACTGGGCCCGAAAGCATTAAGTTTAACATAAATAATTAAAAGCAAAACAAATGATTATTGTACCAGTAAAGGAAGGCGAGAACATTGAGAAGGCTCTCAAGAAGTTCAAGAGAAAGTTCGAGAAGACAGGTGTTGTAAAGGAACTGCGTCGTCGTCAGCAGTTTGACAAGCCATCTGTACTGAAGCGCCTTAAGATGGAGCACGCTGTATATGTTCAGCAGCTTCGCGCTAACGAGGAATAAAAAAAGTTCCCCGAAAATTTGGTAGTTTCGAGAAATTTCCGTAAATTCGTACCCAAATACTAAAGGTTGCGATTTTATGATGATTAACCAGTTTCTGGACTACCTGCGCTATGAGCGGAATACATCTCCGCTAACAGTGCAGACATACGAGGAAAGTCTTAGGGATTTTGAGTCGTATGTGACTTTTAGGGATAAAGAACTCTCTATAAGTTCGGTAGATACCGATCTGATCCGTGACTGGATGGAGGGTCTGATGGATAAAGGAAACTCTGCGTCGACTATTAATAAAAAGTTGAGTGCATTGCGTTCCTTTTACCGCTTTGCCCTAAAGAGACAACTGGTTAAGACTGATCCGGCACATGCTGTGATGGGTCCAAAGAAATCAAAACCACTGCCGCAGTTCCTTCGCGAAGGAGAAATGGACCGCCTGATAGACGGCATAGAGTGGGATAGTTCTTTTAATAATGTACGTGCGCGTACCATGTTATTACTATTCTATGAGGCCGGTCTTCGACGTGCGGAACTTGTAAGTCTGAACGATAAGGATGTAGACTTTGAATCGGCACAACTGAAAGTAACGGGTAAAAGAAACAAGCAGCGCATAGTGCCCTTCGGGGCAGAGCTGGCCGAGGCGCTCAAGCAGTATCAGTCTGCACGCAACGAACAATTCGGCGAAACCGGCGGCGCGCTTTTTCTGAGTGACAAAGGGCAACGGATATCCGACAGTCAGGTTTATCAGATCGTGAAGAAGTATCTTTCGATGGTGACCTCGCTGAAAAAACGTTCGCCACACGTGCTTAGGCACACCTTTGCCACTGCCATGCTGAACAACGGTGCAGGGTTGGAGACAATCAAGAGTTTGTTAGGTCACGCCAGTGTGAGCACAACCGAGATTTATACCCACACCACGTTTGAACAACTAAAGCGAATTTACAAAGAGGCTCATCCCAGAGCCTGAACCTTTTTATTATTAACTTAAAAATAGGAGGTAACTATGGAGATTAAGATTAAGTCGATTCACTTCGACGCTACCGAGAAGTTAGAGGCGTTCATCGAAAAGAAGGTCGCCAAGTTAGAAAAATCGTTTGAGGATATACAGAAAGTAGAGGTGCAACTTAAAGTAGTCAAGCCAGCTACGGCTCAGAATAAGGAAGCAAGTCTTGAGGTTTTCGTTCCAGGAAACACGCTCTTTGTAGACAAGACATGTGACACTTTTGAGGAAGGAATTGACCTTTGTGTGGATTCTATGAGGGCTCAATTGACGAAATTCAAGGAAAAATTGAGAAATAGATAAAAAAAACTCGAAAAAGTTTTGGTAATTCAAAAATAAGTCGTAACTTTGCAGCCGTTTTCCG
>NZ_FNRF01000006.1 GCF_900107775.1 Xylanibacter ruminicola | reverse complement strand
TGTACCGCCAGGTGCACCGCCGGGTATCCGAGTCTGGATTGGATAAGCGCTGAAAGCATCTAAGTGCGAAGCCAGCCGCAAGATGAGGACTCCATTGAGGGTCGTCATAGACGATGACGTTGATAGGGTGCAGGTGTAAAGACGGTGACGTCAAAGCCGAGCACTACTAATTGCCCGAACTCTTTCGCTTCATGCTGATATTATCAGATGTAGTTGTTTCCAAGAGCAATCTTTAACTACGTTTCTTGTGTCGACAATGTCAATAACCTATATTAGGTGGTTATTGCAGTGGGGTCCCACCTCTTCCCATTCCGAACAGAGAAGTTAAGCCCACCTACGCCGATGGTACTGCAATGCAATGCGGGAGAGTAGGAAGCCGCCGTCTTTTTTAAAAGAAGAGCCTCGAGAATACAATATTCTCGGGGCTTTTTCGTTTATATATATGTATGCAATGGACAGACAGAATTAGACAAACCAAAATACTCCTTGTAATAGCAGCTGTGATAATAGCTGTTACCTCTTTGCTGATATCGCATTTTCTGGTAAAAGACCTCTCTAACGAAGAGCGTAAGAAGATGGAAGTATGGGCGCAGGCACTTCATGCTTTGAACCATGCCGATGAGAATACCGATCTTTCATTAGTACTCGACGTGATGCAAGGTAACACTACCATTCCTGTGATTGTATTGAATGAGAAAGGTGGAATTGATGATTACCGTAATATCCAGGATACGCTGCATCTGGATCAAATAGCCCAGCGTATGCTGAAGGCTGGTGATACAATTGTTGTAGGTAGTCAGATTGTGTGTTACGATGAGTCGGTACTGCTTAAACGTTTGTCACGGTATCCCTATTGGCAGTTGGGCGTAGTGATGATATTTGTAGTGGTTGCCATCTTTGCCCTACTATCTTCCAAGAAGGCAGAACAGAACAAGGTTTGGGTAGGTCTTTCTAAAGAAACAGCTCATCAGTTAGGTACGCCTATCTCCAGTTTGATGGCATGGGTTGAAATCCTGAAAGAGAATCATCCAGATGATGACCTGATACCCGAGATGGATAAGGACGTGAAACGTTTGGAACGTATAGCCGAACGATTCTCGAAGATTGGTTCATTGCCTGAGCCTACACCTGGCTCGATGAACGAGGTTATTGCGCATGTGGTGGATTATATGCGTAGACGTACTTCTAATAAGGTTGAGATTTCTACCCAATTGCCGGATTACGACGTGATTGTTAATATGAATGCTTCGCTTTTTGAGTGGGTGATTGAGAACCTCTGTAAGAATGCAGTAGATGCGATGGAAGGTTCCGGAAAAATTGCTATCCAGTTGATAGACGATGAACATCGGGTAGCTATCGAAGTTTCTGATACCGGTAAGGGGATCCGCAAAAAGGATATTAACCATGTGTTTACCCCAGGTTTTACCACCAAGCAGCGTGGTTGGGGATTAGGTCTTTCGTTGGCTCGACGTATTGTTGAAGATTATCATAAAGGTAAGATTTTTGTGAAGTCATCCGAAGTCGGAAAAGGCACCACTTTTCGCGTAGAATTGCACAAATAACCCTCGTTTTGTGTAATATAAGGGCCTGATAACTAAGGAATTTGCACTAAAATGATAAAAAAATAAAATAAGCGTGCTTTCATTGAAAAAAAAGTTGTAACTTTGCAGCCCGTATAGCGCATTATTGCGTTTAAAAGTGTATAATAATGAATAGTCTGGAGTCGTTGAAGATAGATCTGAAGAGTTTGGTAAGCGAGGAAACATCCTTGGCTTTCGACTTGAACGATACTTACTTCGAGGCTTTGGATGGTGCTGAAGTGAAGAGGGGCTCTTTGCACGTGTCGGTGTCTATACGCAAGGCAACCGGCTTTTTCGAACTCCTGTTCCATACCGAAGGCACCGTTATTGTACAGTGCGACCGCTGCTTAGACGATATGGAACAGCCGGTAGAAACCGACAACCGTTTGATTGTCAAGCTCGGTAGCGAATACTCAGAGGAAGATGATATCATCGTAGTGCCTGAGGACGAAGGAATACTCGACACTTCGTGGATCATCTATGAGTTTGTGGCCCTGGTAATACCCATCAGGCATGTGCATGCACCTGGCAAGTGCAACCCTGCCATGACGAAAGCTCTGGAAGAGCTGTCAGCTGACCGAAGCAGCGATGAGGAGTCCGACCAGCCCATCGACCCCCGCTGGGAAAAATTAAAGAATTTAAAAGTTTAAACATTTAAAAGTATTATAGAATTATGGCACATCCTAAAAGAAGACAGTCAAAGACTCGTACACTCAAGCGTCGTACTCATGACAAGGCAGTAGCTCCAACACTGGCAGTATGTCCTAACTGTGGTGCATATTATGTTTATCACACTGTATGCCCCACCTGTGGTTACTATCGTGGTAAGGTAGCTATCAAGATCGAGGAAAGCGTAGCTGAGTAATGGATAGAATCAATGCGATAATCACTGGTGTAGGCGGTTATGTGCCCGACTATATTCTGAACAACGATGAGTTGTCGCGTATGGTCGACACTAACGATGAGTGGATTATGACGCGCGTTGGTATCAAGGAGCGTCACATACTTACGGAGGAAGGTCTCGGCACCAGCTACATGGCGCGTAAGGCTGCCAAGCAGCTGATGCAGAAGACCGGAGTCGATCCCGACTCTATCGATGCCGTCATCGTAACCACCTCAACAGCTGATTATAAGTTCCCTTCCACAGCCTCTATCGTATTAGGCAAACTCGGATTGAAGAATGCTTTTGCATTCGATTTCTGGGGCGCTTGCTGTGGATTCCTCTACACACTCGATGTGGCAGCTACGATGATTCAGAGCGGACGCTACAAGAAAATCATCGTCATCGGTGCCGATAAGATGTCGTCGGTTGTTGACTATAAGGATCGTCAGACCTGTCCTCTCTTCGGAGATGGTGCAGCTGCTGTTCTGCTCGAGGCTACCGAGGAACAGAATATCGGCGTGATGGACTCTTATTTCCGCACAGATGGTAAGGGACTTCCGTTCCTGCACCTGAAGGCTGGAGGTTCAGTCTGCCCACCGTCGCATTTCACTGTTGATCATCGTCTGCACTACCTCTATCAGGAGGGTCGCACTGTGTTCCGTTATGCAGTGACGAACATGAGCAACGACTGCGCCATCATCGCCGAGCGCAACGGTCTGAACAAGGACAACATCCAGTGGGTGGTTCCTCATCAGGCTAACATGCGTATCATCGAGGCTGTGGCTAAGCGCTTGGAGTTGCCAATGGAGCAGGTGATGGTAAACATCGAACGCTACGGAAATACGAGTGCCGCTACGATACCGCTGGCTATCTGGGAATACGAGAATAAGTTGAAGAAGGGCGACAATCTGATCCTCACCGCCTTTGGTGCTGGATTCGTTCACGGAGCTTCTTATTACAAGTGGGCCTATGATGGCAGTGCAAAATGAAAGAGCATAGCGAATAAATAAATGCATAAAGCAGGATTCGTAAATATTGTTGGAAATCCCAACGTAGGCAAAAGTACGCTCATGAACCAGCTGGTTGGTGAGCGTATTTCTATTGCCACATTTAAGGCCCAGACCACCCGTCATCGTATCATGGGTATCGTGAATACACCCGAGATGCAGATTGTGTTCTCGGATACCCCAGGTGTGCTCAAGCCTAATTATAAACTACAGGAGTCAATGTTGGCGTTCTCTGAGTCGGCCCTCCAGGATGCGGATGTGCTGCTCTACGTGACCGACGTGGTAGAGAACCCCGAAAAGAATATGGACTTCCTTGCAAAAGTGCAGAGACTGGATATGCCGGTATTGCTGCTCATCAACAAGATTGATGAGCTTACTGGTGGTAATGCACAATTGGCTACCATTGTTGAGAAATGGCATGCCCTGCTGCCAAAGGCAGAGATTCTGCCTATTTCGGCCAAGAATAAGTTCGGTGTGGATATGTTGCTGAAGCGTATCCAGGAGCTTCTGCCCGAGAGCCCCGCTTATTTCGATAAAGATCAGTTAACCGATAAGCCCGCACGATTCTTCGTGTCGGAGATTATCCGTGAAAAGATACTCCTCTACTACGATAAGGAGATACCTTACAGTGTAGAGGTTGCTGTAGAGCGATTCAAGGAGGACGACAAGCACATCCACATCAATGCCATCATTTATGTGGAGCGCGACTCGCAGAAGGGTATCATCATCGGTCACCAGGGCGTAGCCCTCAAAAAGGTGAGCACCGAGGCCCGCAAATCGCTCGAAAAGTTCTTTGCCAAGCCTATCTTCCTCGAGATTTTCGTGAAAGTAGATAAGGACTGGCGTTCATCAGAGAAGGAACTCAATCACTTCGGGTACAACCCCGAGTAGGTTCTTCCGTATTAATCCGTGTAATCCGTGCCAAAATAAATAAAGTATGGGAAATTTAGTAGCAATCGTAGGACGCCCTAATGTGGGTAAGTCTACACTGTTCAACCGACTGACAAAAACGCGCCATGCGATTGTCAGCGACGAGGCTGGTACCACTCGCGACCGCCAGTATGGCAAGTGCGAATGGAACGGTCGCGAGTTCTCAGTTGTCGATACCGGCGGCTGGGTCGTCAACAGCGACGATGTATTCGAAGAGGAGATCCGCAAGCAGGTGATTATTGCCACCGAAGAGGCCGATCTCGTACTCTTCCTCTGCGATATTAATAATGGTGTCACTGGTTGGGATATGGACGTAGCGCAGATTCTGCGCCGTGCCAAACTGCCCGTTATCCTGGTGGCCAACAAAGCCGACGATGGTAAGGACCTGTACGACCAGTACGAGTTCTATAAGCTTGGGCTTGGCGATCCGTATCCTATCTCTGCTGCCACTGGTAGCGGTACAGGCGATCTGCTCGACAAGGTGCTCGAGATTTTGCCCGAGAAACCCAAGGATGAGCTCGAGGATGGTATTCCCCGTTTTGCGGTGGTAGGTCGTCCTAACGCTGGTAAGTCGAGCATCATCAACGCCTTTATCGGCGAGGATCGTAACATTGTAACCGATATCGCCGGTACCACCCGCGATAGTATCTATACCCGTTACGATAAGTTTGGTTTCGACTTCTATCTGGTAGATACTGCAGGTATCCGTCGTAAGAATAAGGTAACCGAGGATCTGGAGTTCTATTCGGTGATGCGCTCTATCCGTGCCATCGAGAATAGCGATGTGTGTGTGCTGATGCTCGACGCCACCCGTGGTATCGAGGCTCAGGATATGAACATCTTCCAGCTCATTCAGAAGAATAATAAGTCGCTGGTTGTAGTAGTCAACAAGTGGGATCTGGTTGAGGATAAGTCGCAGGAGGTAATCAAGACTTTCGAGAATGCCATCCGTAAGCGTATGGCACCGTTTGTCGACTTCCCCATCATCTTCGCTTCGGCACTTACCAAGCAGCGTATCTATAAGGTGCTCGAGACTGCCAAGCAGGTTTATTTGAACCGTAAGGCCAAGATTGGTACCTCGAAGCTTAACGAGGTGATGCTGCCTCTCATCGAGGCCTTCCCACCACCATCGGTTAAGGGTAAGTACATTAAGATTAAGTATGTGGCTCAGGTGCCCGACACGCAGATTCCTACTTTCGTGTTCTATGCCAACTTGCCACAGTACGTGAAGGAGCCTTACAAGCGCTTCCTGGAGAATAAGATTCGTGAGAACTGGGAGCTTACTGGTAGCCCCATCAATGTGTTTATCCGTCAGAAGTGATGCGTAAGCTCGTCTATTTGATATTGATAGTTGTTGTAGTAGCCTGTAACACTGGTGTCAGTCGCGAAGAACAAGCGGCCTTGGCAGCTAAAGGCTACTATACTCATTTAGTTCAGGGCGAGTACGAACAGTTTGTTGAGGGCCGTTTTATGGCCGATTCGCTGCCCGACGATTACCGCTCGCAGCTGATCGAAGGCTATAAGCAGTTCGTTGCCCAGCAGTTAGAAGCCCGTAAAGGCATACAAGAGGTATCCGTGTCGCGTGCTTATACCGACAGTCTGGCTGGTTATACCAATGTGCTGCTGATGCTCTGCTACGGCGATAGTACTACTGAAGAGGTGGTGGTGCCGATGGTGGAACGCGACGGCCGCTGGATGATGAAGTAACTTAAGAATAACAAAAATATAAAAGTTAGAAATGAAGAAGATTGTTTTAGCAATAACCGCTGCTTTGGCTGTTAACCTGGCTTATGCCCAGAACAACACCGATGCCAGTAGCAAGAAGAACGTGTTTGCTACCGAAAGCAAGAAGTTCACGCTCTCTACCGTTACCGATTGGATGAAGGATAAGGGGGTGTTCCAGAATCTTGATGTATCTGTAACCGCAGGTACCACGGGTATCGGTATCGATGTGGCTTCGCGTGTTCACGAGGACGTACAGCTGCGTCTGGGTTACGAGTATATGCCTCGTTTCAAGAAGAGCATCTACTTTCCTGTAGAGGTGGGTGGCGAGCCTGCTGAGCTCTACGATGCTAATGGTAATCGTATCGAGTCAAAGTTCGATCGCCTGTCAAAAATGCTCACGACCTTTACTGGTTATAGTGTAGATACAGAGATAGAGATGATTGGCAAGCCTACCATGAATAATCTTAAGTTCTTGGTTGATGTGTTCCCTTTTAAGAATAAGCACTGGCATGTAACTGGTGGTTTCTACTGGGGACCTTCGCAGTTTGCTTCGGCTGTTAATTCTACCGAGGCTATGACCTCGCTTTTAGGAGTTGGTATCTATAATAGCTTCTATGAAAGAGTACTCAATGAGAGTGAGACTGGTGAGCCTGTGATGAGTCTTACTATCGGTGGACAGCCATTCAATCTGGAGTTGAATCCCGACCAACAGGAAACCATTCTGAAGAATGGTCGCATGGGTTTCCGTGTAGGCGATCGTAAGGATACTGGCGAGCCTTACCTGATGGAGCCCGACGAGAATGGTATGGTAACTGTTCGTGCCAAGAGCAATAGCTTTAAGCCTTATCTGGGCTTCGGTTATGGTGGTAAGCTGCTGAAGAGTCGCGACGATTGGCAGGTGTCTTTTGATGCCGGTATGATGTTCTGGGGCGGCACACCAAGCTTGATTACTCACGATGGTACTAACCTTACTAAGGATGTTGAGAATATCTCGGGTAAAGTAGGCGATTGGGTTGATCTGTTAGGTGGCTTTAAGGTTTATCCAGTGCTCTCAGTTCGTTTCACCAAGACTATTTTCTAAGGATATAAAAAAGGTTCCCGATTGGGAACCTTTTTTTATTTAATCACAACCTTTTGACCATTTTGGATATAAATGCCTGGTCGGAGGGTTTTGCTGTTAGCACGACTGCCGGTGAGCGTGTAAATGGTATCATCGGCCTTCTTATTGGCGTTTACGTTTCTAATGCCTGTGTAGTCGCTTTCACCTAATACCAATAGATTGGCGGCTGTGCTGCTGCTTACGGGCAGGTAGGCCTTATTAGCTGGCAGATACCTTGTATCTGTTTGTGAGGTAAATACCAGTTTACCGTCGCTGTTTGCGCCCAGCAGACGCATGTTCTCTTTATTAAATGATGTGGCGTTCCAATTCAGGTCGCTCGGATTTTCCTTGTCGTTTTCATCAAGTGTAATGTTGCAGAAGTATAAACCTGCTAGCTGGTTGCCGCTGGCATCTGCACTTGTTGATGTGATAGGTGTTACCTTGTTGGCCGACGCGTCGGCTCCTGCACACTCAATCACTACGCCTGTCTGGGCAGGTACTTCGCTGCCAATGTTTACGAGTTTGGCTGCACCCTCGTTAGTTTCTGTAATCTTATAGGCTTTCATGCCCGAACCAACTCTGATGGGGAACGAGGCATAGAAGGTGGTATAGTATTTGCCGTTAGCATTTACATCTCCTTTCAAGCCTAGGTAGGCACCTTCGGCATCCGATACAGGAATCAGATCCCATACCCAGTGAGTACTTTTATTGGAATCGGTGGTGATATAACCTACTCCAGCATACCATTCGTCGTCGGCATCACGCAGATATTTTGTAGCTGTAACGCCGCTCTTTGTGGCTGTTCCCCATATCGTATAGCCGCCATTCTTTTCAGTGAGATTGAGATAGATGCCTGTACCTGAATAGGTGTCGAAACCTTGACCTTTAAGAATATAGCCATTACTGGTTTTCTCGATGTAGAGGACAGAGCCTGGATCATTCGCTATCTTATCAAAGCCCTTGATGGTACGCAGTGCATAGATGTACAGTTCGGTGGTACGATCTATGTTACTCTTGTCGACGTGATAATCTACAATCGACAGATAGCGCTCGGTATCACGGTTCTTCAAACGATAGTATCCACTCTCCTGAGCATAGGTGCTTACGGGAAGCATCAGGGTTAAGAGTGCCAGTTTGATTGCGAATCTCTTCATAATCTTTTGTTTTGTTTTCAAGAAAAAGCCCAGCCCCAAATGGGACTGGGCTCATTGCTTATTATCTTAATCTGTAGATTACTCTGCGATTACGATAGATACACGGTTGCTGTCGTTGTCAGCGAATGGCTGTACACGAGCACCCTTGCTGTCGTAGCTGATGCGGCTTGCAGCGATGCCAGCCTTCTTCAGAGCCTTAACAACAACGTCGGCACGACCAGCAGCCAGGCGATCGTTGATGCGATCGTTACCTGTACCAGCGTCAGCGTAACCAGTGATGTTAACCTTAGCCTCGGGGTTAGCGTTCAGGTAAGCAACTACCTCGTCAACCTTCTGCTGCTCGCTCTTGCGGATAACAGTCTTACCGATAGCGAAGAAGATATCACGACGGAGTGGCTCAGCCTTTGCCTCTGGCTCCTCAGCCTTAGCAGGAACCTCAACAATCTTCTCGACGATCTTCTCTACGTAGCGGATCTCTGGCTCTGGAGCAGGGATGAAACGTGTAGAGTAGGTCTTACCGAAGTTGTACTTAACACCCAGCAGAGCGTTGAAGTACCAGTCCCAGTTCTTAGCCTTCTTTGAGTTGTACTTGTCGCTCAAGGTGTTAGCGGCAACCTCAGCGTTGATGCTCCAGTTGTCGTTGATCTTGAAGTCGGCAATCAAACCAGCCTGACCGAACAGACGAACCTTTGTGCCGTCCCACAGATAAGGCAGGGGATCGAAACCAGTGTTGTCGTTAGCAAGTACCTCATTCTTGATGGCAGTCTTAGCGTCGGCAGCCTTGTCGTTAGAGAAGCCGATGTTCAGACCGATACCAGCGAATGCGCTCAGGTTGAATACACGGTTAGGATTGTAACCGCAAAGAGCGTTAGAGAGGTTCAGAGTTCCGTCGATAGATGGAGCAATGTACTTCCAGTTCCACTTGTACTCCTTACCAGCATACTCGTACTTGCTACCAGCCTTGCTCTGCCATGCGTTAACAGCCAGGCGAGCACCCCACAGCTTAGTGAACTGACGGCCTACAGCAGCCTGAACATTGTATGACAGGAGGTCCTTGAAATCAACCTCACCCAGAGTGTACTGTGCGCCAACAGGCTGCACCTGTACATACCAGTGTGGCTCGAAGACGTATTCAGTCGTGCCCTTCTGCTCCTGGGCAGATGCTGAAAGACCAGCCAACAGCATCAGGCAAGACAATATTGTTTTCTTCATTTTCATATTCTGTTTACTAATTATTTTAATTCACTAATGTTAATTACTTACCTGTTACATAGTAGGTGTTGGTGCGAACTACACCCTGGTAGTCAACTGCAGAGTAAACTACAGTGTAGGTCTTGCCAGCAGCAGGAGAAATGGTAACCTTCTGGTTGTTGCCGCTCTCGAGGATTACTCCCAGGTTCTCACCCAGAGTCTTGTTGTCGGCAGCTGTAGCCTTCTTACCATCAATCTCTGTAACTACTACGAACTTCTTGTATGCAGGAGCGAAGTACTCTACGCTGTAAGAAGTTGGGAAGAGCTCAGTGTTAGCACCGCAAACCAATGGGTTGGTCTTGATACCAGAAACACGGTTGATAGTGTTGTCGCTCTGGATAGCAAGCAGAGTGGGCTGCAGAGCACGATTGAGGTTGTTGGTGAACAACTTCTCGAACTTGTTAACAACGCGATTCAGGTAGCTTGCGAAAGTCTCCTTTGTACCAGCAACCTGAGCCTTCAGGTTGTTGAGCTGTTCAACCTGATCAAGCATAGCGTTGATGTCTGCTGTTGTAAGAGCAAGGTCACCATTCAGGTCGCTCATTACGCTATTAATAGCATCAGTGATATCAATAACTACAGGTGAACCTGTTGCATTGATTGGAGATGTAGTAGGAATTGTAATACTATATGTACCTGCACCCTTATTGTCGTCAATAACAATACTGATAGGATTAACTGTTACAGTTGGGAACTTTGCAACAACCTTGTCGATGATCTTGTTGTACAGCTTCTCGATAGCCTCGATACCCTCAGTCTTATAGGTCTGGCCAGGGAGCTGGTTCAGATCGAAAGAGTATGACAGAGGCTTAACAGCAGCAACAACGATCTCAGGCTTAGAAGTTACAAAGTGGTTGCTCTTCTCCTCAGTTGTTGTAGCCTTACCCTCAGCGTCCTTAGTGGTAGTCTTCTTAACATCCTGCCAGCTAGCACGAACACCGTAAACGGGGAACTTACCGAGCTGTGTAGCATAGAGATCAGCAGCGAGCTGAGCCAGAGCGGTAGCGCTTGTACCGGTCTTGCGGTTGCGATCGTTCCAGATCTGCTTGATGTCAGCCTTCAGAGTAGGCAGGTTCAGGTTAACCTTAACGTCATCGATGCTGCTAATAGTAGCGTTAGCCTCGTAGAAGTTGTTCTCAGCGGCACGTGTGTAACCAGCGTAGATAACCTTGTCAGAAGCCTCAACATTCAGCTCAACAGGAGCTTCCTCACCAGCGGTGTTAACGAGAGCGAAGTTGATACCCTCGATGCTGTTGAAGTACTTGTTGATGGTCAGGTATACAGTACCTGCATAGCCCTTCTCACCCTCACCAAGAGTAGCACCAGCACTCCACTTAACAGGAGCAACCTCTGTAATGTTGATGTCTGAAGCAGGGAATGAACCCTTAACAGCAGCCTCACCAAAGTAAGCAGCGAGGATGTTAGGAGTAGCACCTGGCAGAACTACCTGACCCATCAGTGGGCTGTAAGTAGCTACGTTCTCGATGCTAGTAACGAGGTTGTTGAGTACGCCAGCAATCCAATCCTCCTGCTCGCCAACAGCTGTATCGATTGCATCAACCTCATCCTGAAGCTGAGGAAGAGTCTCAGTTGTCAGAGTTGTCAACTGACCCTCTGCAGTCTGCAGTCGAGTGTCGAGAGCGGTTACAGCATTCTTACGATCCGTAATCTCCTGATCAACTTTACCATCGAGCTTACCCAGCTGAGTGTCCAAATCACCTAAGCGGGTGTTCAGATCATTAATCTTGGTCTGCAGGTCGCTACGTACATTACCAATCTGACCAATGAGGTCTACATCAGTGTCGTTGTCCTTACAAGAAACGAATGATGTTGAGGTAGCAGCAACGAGTGCTACCATCAGAATACCATTGATAAATTTCTTTTTCATTGAACTTAAAAATTATAATTAAACAAATAAATAAAACAATAATATCGATAGTTAATTTATATAAATCGCTGACAAAAGTAGGAAATATAATTGAAACTTGCAAGAAATATTAGGTTTTTTTTATAAAAAACCGCAAATTTCTGTCGAAATACCTGCAATATGGTAGTTTTTTCCATTTATAGTTCCATTTTATGTTATTTTAAGTGATGTGCGCCTGACAGGACTCGAACCTGCACGTCGTAAACACTAGATCCTAAGTCTAGCGCGTCTACCAATTCCGCCACAGGCGCAGAATCGACGTTAGTCAATTCGATTCTTGAATCAGAATCGACGCAGTCAATTCCCTTTTAAGGGGAATTTTAAGTCGATTGCGGGGACAAAGGTAATGCTTTTTTTTGTTTTGAGCAAGGATTTTTCGTTTTTTTTTAATTACTATTAAGTAATGTACGCGCGTGTTCTATTATTGTATCTTTACCTTTGTTAAAATCCTCATCGGTCAAAGCCACGTTGTAGTCGGGCTCGATACCAAACTCGGTCTGGTTGTGGTTGGCATCGTAGGTGGGACAGGCCGAGAAGCGCACTGTCCACCCATTGGGCAGACTGGCTGTGAAAGGTAGACCACTACCGCCACCGGTACGGTCGCCCACCACCGTGCACTGTGGCATGCGCTTCATGTAGGTGGTAAACTCGTTGGCGGCACTATACACACCGCGGTTGGTAAGCAGTATCACCTTTTTCTGCCAGCGCAGGTTGCTGCTGGGCTCGATATACTGTGGTTCCATGGCCGAGAAGTCGTTATGCCCTTTACCGGTTTTATGCTGCATGTAGCCAACCAGTGTTTTTTCGTTGCAGAATCGGGCCGCCAGTTTCTCGGCATTGGTCAGGTCGCCGCCGCCGTTACTACGAATATCGAGTATCATACCCTGACAGAATATCAGGTGCTGTATCACCTCGTCGAGATTTCCTTCGCCTACGCCACTCGAAAAGCTGCCGTAATATACATAGCCGATGTTATCGTCGAGGATGCGGTAGCGCAGGCCGCCGGCAATACGGTAGTCGGTGCCTAAGTAGCGTCGCTGTAGGGTGTCGCTGAAGTTGGTGGGGTAGTCCTCGTGCCAGTTCCAGTAACGACCGTTGTCGAAAGCGGTGTAGAGGTTTACATGACCGTCGCGCAGTTCGGAGAGCATATCGGTGAGCACCTCGAACAGTTGCTCGTGGTTCATATTGTCGTTTACACGCACCTTATAGGTTTGGTAAATCTGGTTCCAATCAATATCTTTGTAGTCGAAAAAGCAATAGTGCTCATCTATGATATGCCACAAGGCCTCGAAATTGCCCTGCGGGGTGTTGGGGCGTTCCTCCTGCGAGACGCAGGAGGTTACTAGAAAGGCTAGAAGCGCTAGAAGTGCTAGTTTGGCTTGCTTTGCAAGCTTGGCTGGCGAATTCGCCAGCCTTACTAGGATATCTTTTTTCATAGGCTACGGGTGATGCCAAGCAGGATACGATGGGTATAGGTGTGCTGCTTGAGATTGTTTACTTGGGCTTGCTGGTAGTTACCGAGGTAGGCCAGGCGCAGTGCCCATTTCCTGGTGCAGTGCCAATCCACCGAGGCGAGTTGGCGGAAGGTGGGGGCTGAAACAAAAGTGGTGGGTACGATGTTATGATCGTAGTTGCCCCGCGAAAATATTTCGTAGTAGCTCTGTCCGTAGTTAGGACTGAACATCACGCCTACCAGTGGTAGGTTGAGTTCGTAGCGAGCGGTAAAAAGATGCCTGCTGATGTGGAAGTCGTACGTGGCTGTTGCACTCGGCATGATGTTGAGTGCTGCACGGGCCTGGGCAGGGTTGTTGCTGCTAGTCATGTTGTAGATGGCGCCAGCGCAGAGGTTGGCGGCTACACCAGCCTGCAGTTTCAGTCCGTTGAGTATGGGACGGAAATTGTAATAGCGTGCCCAGTAGAGGTTGTAAGTGATTTCCAGATCGTTGATGTTATGGCTACGGTCGTGGGTGTTCGAGAGGTCGACCTCGTGCTCATAGGTGTTGCTCCAATGGCGGGTGGTGTCGCGCTGCTCTTTGATATACATGTAGGTAATGCCCGTGCCGCTAAAATTCTCGGGGGTTAGGTAAGTGTCGAGAACTTTGCTTGGGCCAAGGCCTATCATGTGTGATTTGTTTTGTGCATTTGCTGCAGTTGCAGCAAAGCACAAAACGCACAATATGCTATTTAAAATCTTCATTATCAAAAAGATTTAGCTGGCCGGTGAGCTCGTCGCGTATCTGCTGCTCGCTTTTGCCGGCATCGGGATCGAGGTCCTCTAGTTCCTCGGCCGATTCGGCCGAGGGGCGAGGGTCACTAGCCGAGCTAGTCAGGCTAGAATTTCTAGGGTCTAGCTGGGGCTCCAACTCCTCGATGCTCTCGAGAGCATAGGTGGTGAGGCGCTTACCCTTGGCCTTGTAACCCTTAACGGCGATGAACTGCTCGGCATCAATCTCCTCGCTGCCACGGAAGGCATCAGCTCCGCCGTAGGTTACCTGCAGGCGGGGATAAGCCGTGTCGGTGAGCAGCAACAGCTGTGATGCAGGATTGTCCGAGAGCCAGTTCTGTTTTTTCTTAGTGGCATCCATCTGGAATCGCTTCAGATATGGATAACCCTGGTTGTCGGCATCGTAGAGTACGGCTGTCCATACCTTGTCGGCATCGTATTTCTCAATACGCAGGATGTTCGACTCGTAGTGGTTGGCCAAATCAAAGTTGCTCAGATAGTAGTCGCCGTTCGAGAGGATGACCAATATCTGGTCGTCGTCGTAGAACTCGCCCAGCATCTTGCCGTGGTCGTCGTAGTTCAAACGGTTCACGTCGGGGTCGAACCATACCTTGCGACCGCCCAGTGTAGAGTGTCCGTGACTCTTCAGTCCGATACGGGTTACCTGATACTTGGTGAGCAGGTTACCCTTCGAGGCACGGCCCTTGATCATAATCTCTGAAAAATCTTTGACTAAGAACACACGTTTGATGTTCTGCGAGGGGTCGAGTGTTACCTTGATTACCTCGGCCTCGCCGTTGGGGTTGGCGGTGAAGTACATCACGCGACTGCCGTCGGTGCCCTGTGTCAGGTCGTACTCCTTGTCGCGGGTCATGCTGGTAACGTTAAAACGCTTGATATAGCAGGCACCCTTCTTACCATCACGATATACAGCGTTATAGATGGTGCGCTGATCGTTCTTCTTGAACACGTTGACATACAGGATGTTTTTGCCAACGAACAATTTCTCGGCTACGCGTACAATCTTGTACTTTCCATCCTTGTAAAAAATGATGACATCGTCGAGGTCGGAGCAGTTGCAAACAAACTCGTCCTTCTTCAGACCGGTACCGATAAAGCCATCGCTGCGGTTGATGTACAACTTCTGGTTGGCCTCGGCCACCTTGGCTGAGTCGATGGTGTCGAAATTGCGAATCTCGGTCAGACGTGGATGGTCTTTACCATACTTGTCCTTCAGGAACTGGAACCAGTTGGCTGTTACCTCTACCAGGTTAGCCAGGTCGCGGTCGATCTCCTCGATCTCCGCCTTCAGACGTGCCATGAGCTCGTCGGCCTTGTCCTTGTTGAATTTCAGGATGCGCTGCATTTTTATCTCCAGCAGCTTCAGGATATCATCCTTGGTTACCTCGCGGATAAACTGCGGGTAGTAAGGTGTGAGTCGCTCGTCGATATGTTCGCAAACGGCATCTACGTTAGGTGCCTGTTCAAATTTCTTGTCTTTATAGATACGCTCTTCGATGAAGATACGTTCCAAGCTCTGGAAGTGCAGCTGTTCTAACAGCTCGCCCTTGCGGATTTCCAGCTCCTGGCGGATGAGGTCCTTGGTGCGTTCAACCGAATGACGCAGCACATCGCTCACGGTGAGGAACTGTGGCTTGTTGTCCTCGATCACGCAGCAGTTAGGCGAGATGCTTACCTCGCAATCGGTAAAGGCATAGAGGGCGTCGATGGTCTTATCGCTTGATACCCCTGGTGCCAGGTGTACCTGGATTTCAACCTCAGCAGCTGTAAGGTCTTCAACCTTACGGGCTTTGATCTTTCCCTTCTCGATGGCCTTTACGATAGAGTCCTGCAGGGTCTCGGAGGTTTTTGAGAATGGTATCTCGCGGATGACCAGTGTTTTCTGATCTATCTTCTCGATCTTGGCGCGTACCTTCACTACGCCGCCACGCTGACCGTCGTTATATTTCGATACGTCGATACTACCGCTGGTGGGGAAGTCGGGGTAGAGTGCGAATGGCTGCTGGTGCAGGTAGCTGATGGCTGCATCGCAGATTTCGCAGAAGTTGTGTGGCAGGATTTTAGAACTTAGTCCTACGGCGATACCCTCGGCACCCTGTGCCAACAGCAATGGGAATTTAACAGGGAGCGTGATAGGCTCCTTGTTACGACCGTCGTACGACATCTTCCACTCGGTGGTTTTGGGATTAAACACCGTGTCGAGGGCGAACTTGCTCAGGCGTGCCTCGATATATCGTGGGGCAGCAGCCGATGAGCCAGTGAGGATGTTTCCCCAGTTACCCTGCGTGTCGATGAGCAGATCCTTCTGTCCCAACTGCACTAAGGCGTCGCCGATAGAGGCGTCGCCGTGGGGGTGGAACTGCATGGTATGACCTACGATGTTGGCTACCTTGTTGTAGCGACCATCGTCCATACGTTTCATAGAGTGCAGAATTCTACGCTGTACGGGTTTCAGTCCGTCGCCCAGATGGGGTACGGCGCGCTCCAGGATTACGTAGCTGGCGTAATCCAGAAACCAGTTCTGATACATGCCGCTAAGATGGTGAACCGCTGCGGCATCAAAGCGGTTGCTTGGTTTATAGTCGGAGTGCTGTTCCGACTGTTCAATCTCTTTAATCTCGTCGTCCATTCTTTTTTTATGCTGCGGTTTTTAGTACACGTAGAAAAATTTGCTAGTACACGTAGTATTTTTATTTCTTACGTGTACTAGCAAAAACAGGTTAGTTAAGCTTTGCCAGCTCTAACACTTTGTCAACGGCGGCGCTTAAGCCGTCGGCGTTCTTACCACCTGCCTGGGCAAAGTGAGGCTGACCGCCACCACCACCCTGGATGAGCTTAGCGGCCTCGCGAACCATCTGACCGGCATTCAGTCCGTGGTCGCTTACCATATCGTCGCTCATCATGATGCTAAGCTGTGGTTTATTGTTGTCGTGAGTACCCAGTACACACAGCAGTGAGCCTTCTACAGCTGCACGAATCTTAAATGCCAGATCCTTGGCAGCAGCAGGATTCATAGGCAGAACGGCTGAAACAACCTTTATGCCGTTTACCTCGCGAGCCTTGTCGACCAACTGCTTGGCGGCGCGCTCTACAGCCTGTGCCTGGAAAGCCTCAATCTCCTTCTTCATGGAGTCGTGCTCCTCGATGTACTTCTTGATAACGCCCTGCAGGTCCTTGGCATTGTTGAAGAATGCCTTGACAGCCTTCAGGATATCCTCGGTCTGATACAGCAACTCCTCGCACTCCTGGCCGGTCTTGGCCTCGATACGACGGATGCCGGCAGCAACGCTGCTCTCAGAGATAATCTTGAAGAATCCGATACGACC
Organism: Xylanibacter ruminicola; assembly: GCF_900107775.1. Classification (GTDB taxonomy): domain Bacteria; phylum Bacteroidota; class Bacteroidia; order Bacteroidales; family Bacteroidaceae; genus Prevotella; species Prevotella ruminicola_C. The sequence goes on along the minus strand of NZ_FNRF01000006.1, from coordinate 198,989 downwards.
GGTGCTTGAAGCGTGGATACCACCACAGAACTCGCAGCTTGGACCGAAGCGAACCACACGTACCTTGTCGCCGTATTTCTCGCCGAACAGGGCGATGGCACCAAGCTTCTTAGCCTCGTCGAAAGGCACGTCGCGGTGCTCGTCGATGTGGATGTCCTGACGGATCATATCGTTTACCATACGCTCAACCTCGCGCAGCTGCTCGTCGGTAACCTTCTCGAAGTGTGAGAAGTCGAAACGCAGGGTGTCGGGGCTTACAAACGAACCCTTCTGCTCTACGTGGTCGCCCAGAATCTGCTTCAAAGCATAGTCGAGCAGGTGAGTAGCGGTATGGTTAGCGGCCGAAGCGTTACGCTTGTCGGTATCAACGCATGCCATGAACTGGGCTGCGGGATCCTTAGGCAACTGCTTCACGATGTGAACGCTCTGACCGTTCTCACGCTTGGTGTCGATGATGTTGATAGTCTCGGCCTCGTTAACGAGTACACCGCAATCACCAACCTGTCCACCCATCTCACCATAGAATGGGGTGTTATCGAGTACCAGCTCGTAGAACTCGTTCTTTTTCTGAGTTACCTTACGGTAGCGGATGATATGGCACTCGTATTCGGTATAGTCGTAACCAACGAACTGCTGCTCTCCGGCGGCCAGTTCTACCCAGTCGCTGTTCTCAACGGCAGCGGCGTTACGGGCACGGTCCTTCTGTTTCTGCATCTCAACATTGAACTGCTCCTCGTTAACAGTAAAACCGTTCTCACGACAGATGAGCTCGGTGAGGTCGAGAGGGAATCCGTAGGTGTCGAACAAACGGAAGGCCTGTACGCCATCCAGTTCGGTCTTACCCTCGGCCTTGAGGGTGTTCATGGCGTCGTTCAGCATGCCGATACCCTTTTCGAGGGTGCGGAGGAACGACTCTTCCTCTTCCTTGATGACCTTAGTTACAAGCTGCTGCTGAGCCTCCAACTCGGGGAAGGCACCGCCCATCTCGGCAACGAGTGTTGGAACGAGTTTGTACAGGAAACCATCCTTCTGGTTCAGGAAGGTATAAGCATAGCGTACGGCACGGCGCAGGATGCGACGAATCACATAACCTGCCTTGGCATTAGAAGGTAGCTGACCGTCGGCAATCGAGAAGGCAACAGCACGCAGGTGGTCGGCACAAACACGCATTGCCACGTTGATGTCGTCCTGCTCCTTGCTGATAGGACTCTCGGTCTCCTCCTCGAAGGTGAAGTACTTCAGTCCGGTAATCTGCTGCTCGGCCTTGATGATAGGCTGGAACACGTCGGTGTCGTAGTTAGAGTGCTTGCCCTGCATCATGCGGACCAGACGCTCGAAGCCCATGCCGGTATCGATGACATTCATGGTCAGAGGCTCGAGTGAACCATCGGCCTTGCGGTTGAACTGCATGAACACGATGTTCCAGATCTCAATCACCTGTGGGTCGTCCTGGTTTACCAGCTCACGACCGGTCTTGCCGCTGGCAGCCTTCTGCTCAGAGGTACGGCTATCTACGTGAATCTCAGAGCAAGGACCGCAGGGACCTGTATCTCCCATCTCCCAGAAGTTGTCATGCTTATTTCCGTTGATGATGTGATCCTCGGGAACGTGCTTGGCCCAGTACTTGGCAGCCTCGTCGTCGCGAGGGATGTTCTCCTCGGGCGAACCCTCGAATACAGTTACATAGAGATCCTCGGGATTCAGCTTCAGCACGTCAACCAGATACTCCCATGCCATATCGATGGCGCCCTCCTTGAAGTAGTCGCCAAAGCTCCAGTTACCGAGCATCTCGAACATGGTGTGGTGATAAGTATCGTGTCCAACCTCTTCAAGGTCGTTGTGCTTTCCTGATACACGCAGGCACTTCTGTGTATCCGCTCGACGGCGTGGCTCTGGGTCGCGAGTACCCAGGATGATATCTTTCCATTGGTTCATACCTGCGTTCGTAAACATCAGTGTGGGATCGTCCTTGATCACCATAGGGGCTGATGGTACGATAGCGTGCTGCTTCGACTCGAAAAACTTCTTGAATGAGTCGCGAATCTCATTTGCTGTCATCATCTTATTTTCCTATTTGACAATTTATGATTTACCATTTATAAATTTGGGTGCAAAGTTACACATTTTTTTCGTAAAAGTTTTGAGATTTCGGTGAAAAAGTTTACCTTTGCAGCAAAATAGTAGTAATTATGGCACTGAATTTGAATAGGAGGCTGAAAACGTACTACTCCATTAGGGAGGTAGCCGAGATGTTCGATCTGAACGAGAGTACGCTGCGCTACTGGGAAACAGAGTTCCCATTCCTGAAACCAAAGACTTCGGGAACAGCGAAAATACGTCAGTATCAGGAGAAAGATCTGGATCAGATCCGACTGATACACAACCTGGTGAAAGTGCGTGGATTCAAGATTGCTGCAGCACGTGAGATGTTGACTAAAAACCGACAAGGCGTGCAGAAAACAGCCGATGCCTTACAGAACCTGATTGCGTTGCGCGAAGATTTGCAAGTGCTTAAAAGTCATCTCGATGCGCTCTAGAATAAATAAGCCCCGCCAAACGGCGGGGCTTATTGTTTATCGTTTGTGACCTCCAAAATCATTCTTGGTCTTTTCCTTGAAGGCGGCGCCTTCCTTGAGCATCTCCTGTACGGCACGCTCTAACTGACGGTCGTGACCGTTGAGGTAATCCTCGGGGCTGTTGTAAACCTCGATGTCGGGCAGCAACGGGGTGTTCTCACCATAGTCGCCACGTACATCGATACGACCTACCTGTGGAATACCGAATACCACGCCGTTGATGAGCGTCTCCCACCAAACGCTGGTAGATGTTCCGGCTACGGGGGTACCAATCAGCTTTCCAATCTTCATATCCTGATACTGGCGGGGGAATCCGCAGGCGTTGCTGTAGTCGTCCTCGCAGAGAACCACACACGAAGGCTTGTTCCACTGGGCCGATGGCTCGATACCTAAGTACTTGCCGTGGGCCATGAAGTGCGAGTGCTGACGGCCGTTGAGCAGGTGACACAGATCGTCGTGCAGATAGCCGCCACCATTGTGGCGCTCATCTACAATCACGGCATCGCGCTCACGGTTGGTCTCGTTCAGAATCTCCTCGTACAACTCGCGGAACTTGGCGCCGTTCATCGATGAGATGTGTACGTAAGCCAGACGGCCGTGCGACAGACTGTCGACCAGTTTACGGTTTCGCTCTACCCAACGATCGTAGAGGATATTGTTGTAAGCGGTGAGCGAGATGGCTTTGGTGTTAACGTTGCGACCATTGATGGTGAGACGTACCACTTTTCCTGTTTTGCCTGCCAGCAGAGGATAGAAGTCGTCGCCTTTTCTGATCGGTGTACCGTCGATGGCCTCGATAATGTCGCCAGCCTTGACACCGGTGTTACGTACGGCCAATGGCGAACCCTTTGGAATCTCGGCAATCTTCAGTCCGTCGCCTTTGTAGCTGTCGTCGAAGAACAAACCTAACGAGGCGGTGCGGAACTCAACGGGATTCTGGTAGCGGGCACCGGTATGCGAGGCGTTCAACTCACCCAACATCTCGGCCAGCATATCACGGAAGTCGTACACGTTGTTGATGTAGGGCAGGAATTTCTCGTAAATCTTTTTATAGCCAGCCCAATCCACGCCATGCAGATCGTCGCGGTAGAACTTGTCGTCAACCTGGCGCCAGATGTGCTCGAACAGATACTGACGCTCGGCAAATGGACGGTTATTGAAGTCGGCCTCGAAATCAATAGCCTTACGGCTGCCTTTCGCGATGTCGATACGGCGCAGCGAACCCTTGTTCATCAGGAACAGGTACTTCTGTTTCTTGTCGGTGCTCAGGCGTCCGTTGCCTACGCTACGAATCACCAGCTCGCTCTTATCCTCCAGCAGGTCGTACTTCCACAGGTCGTAGCCATCCTCGTAGGCAGCCTGGTAGTACAGGGTGTCGCCCTTTGGTGTGAGGTAGGCATCGCCCAAGCGGGTAGAGTGGGCGGTAAGACGTACAATACGGTCCTTGGCGTTCTCCAGATCGAACTGCAAAGGCTCAACGGCAGGCTTCTTTTCAGTAGCTTTCTTATCCTTGCTGTCGGTTGCAGCAGTCTCTTTCTTAGCAGGCTTGTGAGCCTCGTCGTAGATCGCCTTCTCCTCCTTCGACATCAGGAAACGGTCGTAAGCATCAATGTCGAAGAACATGATGAAGTAATCGGTCTGATAGCCGTGTCCACCATGGTTCTTGTAACCACGACGGTTGCTCTTGAACAGCATGGCCTTGCCACCGAGCACCCAGTGTGGGTTGAAGTCGGTATAAGCGCTGTTGGTGAGGTTGTAAGGCTTCTGCTTGCCTGAGGCATCGAGCAGGGCGATATCGTCGTGATGGTAGCCTCCGTCGCCATAGTAGGTGGCCAGCAGCCAACGACTGTCGGGACTCCACTCAAAGTCGATGTCGCCATCAGAGTATGAGAAGAGGTCCTTGCCGTCCATCACAGTACGGATTTTCTTGGTGGCTAAATTGATGATACGGATGGTACCGCGATCCTCGAAGAAAGCCAGCTCCTTACCATCGGGACTATAGCGGGGATAGAACGAGGTGTGGTTGTGCTTGGTGAGCTGCTCCTCGGTAAAGTCGGTAGCATAAGCAAACTGCTTCTCGTCCTTGTTCTTGATGGTTGTCTGGTAGATGTTCCAGCAGCCATTACGCTCAGAGGCATAGGCCAGCGAACGACCATCGGGTGAGAAACTCAGGTTGCGCTCCAGCTCTGGTGTATCGGTGATGCGACGGGTGGTCCTGTAGTCGGTAGAGGTTACATATACCTCGCCGTGAACGATGAATGCCACCTCTTTACCGCTGGGCGAAGCTACTACCTCGGTAGCACCCTTGGTAAGTACCTCGCGGATGAGTTCGCGGTCGGTCTTGTCGCTAACAATATTGATGTTTACACGCTGAGGCTGACTGCCCTGACGCACGGTGTAGATCTCACCATCGTAGCCATAGCACAGGGTGCCGTTGTCGGCGGCAGTGAGGAAACGTACAGGATTGGTCTTATGACGTGTAATCTGCTGGTTCTGCTTGCCATCCAGACTGCGGTACCAAACATTAAAGGTACCATCCTGCTCGCTCAGGTAGTAATAACCCTTACCATCGGCGGTCCACACAGGTGTGCGGTCTTCGCCGGCAAAGTCGGTAAGCTTGGTGTATTTACCTTTCGACAGCATCCAGATGTCGCGGCAGATTGCCGACTGGTGGTGCTTGCGATACATATCCTCGCTGCCCTTGATGTCGTGATACAGCACATCGCCCGTTTTGCGGTTGATGTTGATATCGGCCATCATCAGTCCGGAGAATAAGCGTGGACGACCGCCCTTTACGCTCACCTCATATACCTGAGGGAATTTCCCCAGACTGGGGATGATGCTCTGGCGTGTGGGCATATCGGCCATGCTGAACAGCACGTGGTCGTTGTCGGTAAACGTCAGTACGTTCTTAAAATGACTACTGGTGGTAATCTGCTGTGGCTGTCCACCCTTGCTGGGCATCACCCATACATTGATGCCCCCCTCGCGGTCGGAAGCAAAAGCAATCTTGCTGCCGTCGGGGCTCCAAACAGGATTGTAGTCGTAAGCAGGGTTGGTGGTAAGCTGCTTGGCTGTGCCACCGGTAACGGGCACTGTAAACAGGTCGCCCTTGTACGAAAATGCAATCGTCTGTCCGTCGGGCGAAATGGCGCAGAAACGCATCCAGAGGGGACGCTCCTGGGCGATGGCCACGAGTGACAGTGTAGTGGTTAAAACTGTAATTAGTAATTTCTTCATATATATACCTTATTATATTAGTGAATGGGTGTTGGTTGTTAGGTGTTGGTTATTTCCTAGGGCTCCAACCATCATTTTTGTTGAATACTGTTTGGGGTGTAATCTTAGCGGCCTCTTTCTTGGTGAGCTGGCGGCTCCAGGGTACTCGCTGACTTGTGTTGGCACCGGCACCACGGTTGTTGTACTCTAAATAGCGGGCTGTCTGCTCACGGTACTTCTCCCAGTGATGCCAGCCCTCAGGACGGATGTGGCTGCCTAACTCGCAGTTCATAAAGAGCGTATAGCCATAGTCGCGCCAAGGGCGACCTAAGTAAACCTGCGTAGCCTCAGGGGTAGCTATCAGACGGCAGTTGTTGAAGATGTAGCCGTAAGGCTGATCCTGTGGTGTTGAGGCTGCTGTGACGTATGAGTTGATACGGCTCTCGATGGTGCAACCCTCGAACCAGGCTGTAGAGGGACCGAAGATAAAATCGGTGGTGCCGCAGATAAAACAGTCCTTGAAGTACAGGCGTGTGCCTGCTACTCCGGTATAGACTGTGTCCTGATGACCAATGAACCGACAGCCCACAAATACCAGTCGGTCGCCCTCGGTATGCAGAGCCACTGCCTGACCTAAACGGGCTGAGTTGTTCTCGATGGTGATATTCTTCAGGGTGATATCATTGCCCTCGATCTTCAGGGTGTAAGTGCGGAACGTGCCCATGGGCTTACCTGTCTCTTGACGGGCGATGTTGGCATGATCATCGTAGGTGATGATGGTTTTCTCGGCATCCTCACCGCAAATCTCGATGTTCTGCAACCACGAAGGGATAATCAGTTTTTCCTTGTAAGTGCCGTTCTTTACAAAAATCACCTTGTGGTAATCCATAAATGCACGGCACACCTCGATAGCTTCGTCTATTGTGCGGAACTGGCCCGTACCATCGCGAGCAACCACAATCGTATCGGGGTTGTCGTATTTGCCAGCAGCCAGGCTGACTTGAGAAGAGGCCATGATGGCCAGTAATAGCAGTAGTTTTCTCATTTTATAAAGTAGTTTACATAATTTCGGAAATCTCCTTGAGGTCGGGAATCTTCTTGAGGTTCTCCATGATGGCACGTACGTTGTCACGATCGTGTACACGCATTTCTATGGTTCCCTCGAAGATGCCTTCTTCACAGGTGATAAGTATCTTGTGGATGTTCACATTCATCTCCGACGAGATAACCTGTGTCATCTCGCTCAACATACCCAGACGGTCGATACCGCTGATGCGGATGGTTGCATCGAAGTAGAGCCTCTTGTGCATGTCCCACTTGATGTCGAGGATGCGGTTGCCGTAGCTGGTCTTGAGCTTGGCAGCAACCGGACAGGCACGCTTGTGTATCTCAATCTGGTTCTTATTGTTGATATAGCCCAAAGCATCGTCGCCGGGAATGGGGTGGCAGCAGCCCATGAACTTAAACTGGCTGTAGTTCTCCTCAGAGATATATACCGGCTTTTTGCGGTTGAACTTCTCGGGTACCACAAACAGTTCCTGACGGCTGTGCTCTTCCTTTTTCTTCTTACCCACAAAGGGCACGAACTTACGCCAGCCTGAATTGCTGTCGGCCTCCTTGTTCTTACCGTTCAGCTCATCAACATCTTTCTCGCCTAACAGTACAATTTTTTCGCCCAGGGCCTGGAAGAACTCAGGACGTTTGTTGTACTCGTGGTATTCGGCCAACTTGTCGGCCAGCGCTACGGTAGGCTCGAAGCCATTTTTCTTCAGGAAGGCATTCAGTATCTCCTCGCCCTCGCGCTGCACCTCGCGGTTGTCGCGGCGCAGAATGGCCTGGATCTTGGCTTTGGCCTTGGCAGTAGATACAAAATTGATCCATGCAGGATTGACATGCTGCGACTTAGAAGTAAGAATCTCTACCTGGTCGCCACTCTGCAGCTTGTAACTCAGAGGTACCAGCTTGTGGTTTACCTTGGCACCGATACAATGACTACCTAAGAAAGTGTGGATAGAGAAGGCAAAGTCGAGTGCTGTACAGCCTGCAGGCAGGGTGCGGATTTCGCCCTTGGGGGTAAACACAAATATCTCGCTGGCAAAGAGATTGAGTTTGATGGTGTCGAGGAAGTCCATGGCATCGGGTTGTGGGTCGTCCAGAATCTCCTTGATGGTACGTAGCCACTCGTTCAGCTCGTTCTCGTCCTCGGTATATTCCTCCTCAACGCCGTCCTTGTATTTCCAGTGAGCCGCAAAGCCTTGTTCGGCTATCTCGTCCATGCGGTCGGAACGTATCTGTACCTCAATCCACTGACCGGTCTTCGACATCAGTGTAACGTGCAAGGCCTGATAGCCGTTGGCCTTAGGCTGCGAGAGCCAGTCGCGCAAACGGTCGGGGTGCGACTTGTAGATCTTTGAGATAGCCACGTAGATCTTGAAGCACTCGTTCACCTCGTCGTCGCGGTTGTTAGGCGTAAAAATGATGCGCACGGCCAGGATATCATAGATCTCCTCGAAGCTCACGTGCTTGTTCTGCATCTTGTTCCATATAGAGTAAGGCGTTTTTACACGCTCCTTAATCTCGTATTTGATACCCATGCTGTTGAGGGCGTCCTCGATGGGTGAAGTGAACTGTGAGAACAACTCGTCGCGGTCCTCACGGGTCAGTTTCAGTTTCGATTCTATCTTGGTATACTCGTCAGGATGCTCAAACTTAAAGCTCAGGTTCTCCAGTTCGCTCTTAATCTTGTTCAATCCCAGACGGTTGGCTAAAGGCGCATAGATGTAGAGGGTCTCGCCGGCAATCTTGTACTGTTTGTTGGCAGGCTGACTCTCCAGAGTGCGCATGTTGTGCAAACGGTCGCAGATCTTGATGATAATCACACGGATATCATCGCTCATGGTGAGAAGAAGTTTCTTGAAGTTCTCGGCCTGTGCCGAAGCCTGCTCGCCAAAGATACCACCACTGATCTTGGTCAGACCATCCACAATCTGTGCGATCTTGGCACCAAAAATATTCTCGATGTCCTCTACGGTATAGTCGGTATCTTCTACTACATCGTGCAACAGGGCTGCACAGATACTGGTTGAGCCTAAGCCCACCTCGCTGCAGGCAATCTGCGCAACGGCGATGGGGTGCATGATATATGGCTCGCCCGACAGGCGGCGAACGCCCTTGTGGGCCTGACGTGCAAAGTTGAAGGCCTTTGTGATGAGGTCGACTTTCTTACGATGACGTGACGAAATATAATCGTTCAACAGTTGCTGAAACGCCTCATTGATCATCTGATCATCTTTTTCTTCTTGGGTTAATTGTTTTTCTTCTGCCATACCTCTTTTACTTCATTTATAAACGTCAAATCTGCTTTATCTTACTCGGAGCTTCTTACCAGCTCGGATATTATTGCCACGGAGACCGTTGAGTCTTTTCAGTTTTGCAACGGTAGTGCCATTACGACGGGCTATCTCGCCCAGTGTCTGACCAGAGCGGACGGTGACGCTGGAACCGCCACGGCGTGAATTGCGACTGGCGCGACTACTGCGACTGCGTCGGCTGCTCTTCTTGCTACGATAGGTGGGCTGATCGTCGTTAACCTCGGCTACGGCACGTTTGGTGAGCAACTCGTCGGCACGATAGCTGTAGATGCTATCCTGCAGGTCGATAAAGCGGATGGCATCTGCCATAGGCAGGCGGATGGCATGCTTCTTGTTGGCGCCAGGCACAATGTCGCGGCGATATTCGGGGTTTAACGAACGTATCATCTCAATATCCAGATCGAGCACGGCGGCCACCTGCTGCAGGTGTACATCGCGATCTACCACCACGGTATCGGTCTGCAGTGGCAGACGGGTGTTCATGGGGCAGATGTTATGCTCGCAATAGTATGTCATGGCATAGTTGGCTGCGATGAATGCAGGTACATAACCACGCGTTTCGGCGGGCAGGTAGGGATACAACTGCCAGTAGTCCTTCTCGCCACCGGCACGGTGGATGGCCTTGTTGATGTTGCCAGGACCACAGTTGTAAGCGGCAATCACCAGGTTCCAGTCGCCAAACACACGATACAGGTCGCGCAGATAGCGGGCTGCTGCATACGAAGCTTTTACAGGATCGCGGCGCTCGTCAACCAGTGAGTTTACCTCCAGTCCGTACTGCTTACCAGTTGTAAGCATAAACTGCCACAAGCCAGTGGCACCTACACGTGATACGGCCTTGGGGTTCAGTGCACTCTCGATAACGGGCAGGTACTTCAGTTCCAAGGGTACCTGATATGCTTCGAGGGCCTCTTCGAAGATGGGGATGTAGAAATTGGCTGCACCCAGCATCAGACTAACCGAGTGGCGCAGACGACCCATGTAACGGTCGATGAAGCGCTGTACGATATCGTTGTAGGCCATCTCCATGACAGTAGGCATACGGCGAAGTCGTTCAATATACTCCTCTGGTGTATAGGTGGGGTTCTCATCCTTCATCTCGCAATCGCCTTTACTCAGGTAAGTCTTGGTCATGTAGAGCTCGAGCAGACTGTCGAGGTTGAATGTCATGGCCTCGGGAAACTCGATGAGCTCCTCGTTGCCCTGCATGTCTCTTACCGAAATCTCATCCTCGATGGGGACGAACAGGCTGTCAACCTCTTCTTCTTCTTCTTCCTCTTCTTCGGGATCGTCTAAAATAGTCTGTGCCGACAGCGGTGCGCTACTAAAGAGCAGTACCGCAAAACTTAAAATCTTTATATAACTCTTTACTATCATATTCCATTAAAATTTGATACTACATTGCACCCCAACGGCTCCGGCGTCGAGCGGATTTCGTGATGTGTGGGTGTCCAGGATGGTGGGCTCGATGCTCAGACTCAGATCCTTGCTGATATCGAATACCGACAATTCGGCATCAACATAAGCGTCGATCACTGAAAGGGCATACACGCCTACCAGTACAAAGAAACTCATATCGCGCCAGCGACGGTAGCGGTCCTTGCGTTGCTTGAAGAGTTTCTTGTATCGCTCTTCCTGTCCGTTGATGGTGGCACCGTTGCGTAGGAACTGGTTGTAACTCTGCGTGCCTGGGTCGTTGTCCATAATGTCGATATAGGCCTGCGAGTAGTCCTTATACATGGTGTTATTCCAGTTCATGGCGTACAAACAGCCGATGAAACCGCCGTAAACCAATGGCAGTTTCCAGTATTTTCGGTTGTAAATCTGTCCGCCGCCAGGTATTACCAGTGCCAGCCATAGTGCGCGTTTGGGGTCTGGGCGCCAGGTGCTCATGTCCTTGAGAGGCTTGGTGGGGATGCGGGTCGAATCAACCAGCAGCGACACCTCGTTATTGATGGCTTGCGACAACGAGTCGTGCTCCAATACCACCTCCTCCTGGGCTCGGACGGTACCGAAACCTGTGGCCAGCAGCATGCCTGTTATCAACAGCTTACATCTTTTCTTCATGTTCTTGTTTTACTTCTTCTTCAGTTTGTCGAAGACATTCATGATATACTCCAGCTCATCCTCATTGGCAAAGGAAATGCTGATGCGCCCCTTCGACTGGGCAGAGCAGGTCATCTGTACTTTTACCTTAAACAAATCCGACAGACGGTCTCTCAGAATGCTGTACTCCAGTGGCAACTGGTTTGGAGCCACGGTCTTGCGTGCATTCTGCAGTGTGTCGCCGTTCTTCACCATCTGTACCATCTCCTCTACCTTACGTACCGAGTAGCCGTTACGGTGCACGTCCTTAAACAGCTTGAGCTGTGCTGATGGACTCTCGAGTGAAAGCAGCGCACGGGCATGTCCCATGTCGATGTCGCGGTTCTTCAGTGCCATCTGTATCTGGGCGGGCAACTTGAGCAATCGCATATAGTTGGTGATCGAGGTACGGCTCTTACCCAGGCGCTCCGACATGCGCTCCTGAGTCATACCTGTAGATTCCGACAATCGCTGGTAGGCCAGTGCAATCTCGATGGCATTCAAATCCTCACGCTGAATATTCTCAACCAGTGCCATCTCCATGGTCAGCTTATCGTCGGTGGTCTTAATATAAGCAGGTATAGCTTTAAGCCCTGCCAACTGTGATGCACGCCAACGGCGCTCACCGGCAATAATCTGATAGTGTCCTGAAGGCATCTCACGAACAGTGATGGGGGTGATGATGCCAATCTCACGGATACTGGCTGCCAGCTCGTTGAGTGCGTTCTCGTCGAACTCGTGTCGTGGCTGGTCTGGGTTAGGTTCAATCAGCTCGATGGCTATCTCATTCAGGTTTGATGTACCTTGGGTGTTGATATCGTTAGTGTTGATAAGTGCATCCAGCCCCATGCCTCTGCCGGTGCCGATGTTGTCGAGTCCGCGACCCAGTACGTTGTGGTCGTATTTTTTTCTTACTGCCATAGTTATTTCTTGTTCTTGAAGATGATTTCCTGAGCCAAAGCCAGGTGGTTCTTTGCACCTGTAGAGTCGGCATCATAGAGGATTACGGGCAGACCATGACTTGGTGCCTCGCTTAATTTAACGTTACGCTGAATAACGGTCTTGAATACCAGTTCCTGGAAATGGCGCTTTACCTCGTCGTAGATCTGGTTGGCCAGACGCAGACGACTGTCGTACATTGTCAGCAGGAAGCCCTCGATCTCGAGGGTTGGGTTCAGCTTATTCTTGATAATCTTGATGGTGTTCAGCAGTTTGCTGATACCCTCCAGTGCAAAGTACTCGCACTGTACAGGGATAATCACCGAGTTGGCTGCTGTGAGCGAGTTGACGGTGATGAGGCCCAGTGATGGTGAACAGTCGATAAGGATAAAGTCGTATTCGTTACGAATTGGCTCAAGCATTTTCTTGATCACCTTCTCACGATCGTTCAGGTTCAGCATCTCAATCTCGGCACCAACCAGGTCGATATGACTGGGGATGATATCCAGTCCGTCGATATCGGTGGTATAGATGGCGTCGCGCACATCGGCCTTGTTGATGATGCATTCGTATAGCGAGCATTCTACATCCTTGATGTCTACACCCAAGCCACTCGAAGCGTTGGCCTGAGGGTCAGCATCTACAACCAGCACCGTTTTTTCCAGCGTGGCCAGCGATGCTGCCAGGTTGATGGTAGTGGTGGTTTTGCCTACACCGCCTTTTTGGTTTGCTAAAGCAATAATCTTTCCCATTTGATTTTGACTTAATCTTGATAAAAATAAGAAATTTGGCCACAAAGTTACTAAAAAATAAAGAATTAATCGTTATGAATTAAGAGATTTTTGTAACTTTGCAGCCAAATCATTGATATTTTATGGAAATTAAACGACCTTTATTGCTCATTTCGAACGATGACGGCTATCAGGCAAAAGGTATTAACTGCCTGATAGATATGCTGAAGGATATAGCTGATATCATTGTGTGTGCCCCCGATGATGCCCGTAGCGGCTACTCGTGTGCCTTCTCGGCCGGTATCCCTTTGCGCCTGAATCTGCATCGGAAAGAGGAGGGGGTAGAGGTATGGAGTTGTAATGGTACCCCCGTGGATTGTGTAAAGATGGCGTTGGCAAATATCTGCGAGCGTCAACCCGACATGGTGATTGGTGGTATTAATCATGGCGATAATGCTTCGGTTAATACGCACTACAGCGGTACGATGGGTGTTACCATCGAGGGCTGCCTGAAATATATCCCGTCGGTGGCCTTCTCGCTTTGTGATCAGCATGCTGATGCCGACTTTGAACCGCTCCGGCCCTATGTGCGCGAGATTACCCGAAGAGTGCTCACTGAGGGATTGCCTAAAGGCGTGTGCTTGAATGTGAACTTCCCGTTGGTTGAGGCTTATCAAGGAGTTAAAGTGTGTCGTATGGCATTTGGTACGTGGTATAACGAAACCGAGATGCACCATCATTCACGTGGCTACGACTACTGGTGGATGATTGGTCACTATCGTAATGATGAGCCCGATGCCGAGGATACCGACAATTGGGCGCTGCATCATGGCTATATCGCCATTACGCCAACTCAGATTGATGTCACCGCCTATCAGGCTATGGATCTAATAAAGGGGTGGAACCTATGAAGTACTATCTGATAGTAGGCGAGGCCTCGGGCGATTTGCATGCATCGCATCTGATGCAGTCGTTGAAAGATATTGACGCTGAGGCTGAGTTCCGTTTCTTTGGTGGCGACCTGATGACAGCCGTTGGTGGTACCCGTGTCCGTCATTATAAGGAATTGGCTTATATGGGCTTTATACCTGTGTTGCTGCACTTGCGTACCATATTTCGCCATATGAAGATGTGTAAGCAGGATGTGGTGGATTGGCAGCCCGACTGTTTGATATTGGTTGATTACCCGGGTTTTAATCTCAAGATAGCAGAGTATATAAAAAGTCATACAAATATTCCTGTATATTATTACATCTCTCCGAAAATCTGGGCTTGGAAGGAGTATCGTATTAAGAATATCAAGCGCGATGTCGATCAGCTTCTTTCTATTCTTCCCTTCGAGGTGGATTTCTTCGAGAATAAACATCATTATCCCATCCACTACGTAGGTAATCCCACGGCTGATGAGGTGAGAGAGTTCTTGCAGTCATCGCCGGCGGCAAAGAAAGAGCCTGTAATTGCGCTGTTGGCCGGATCGCGCAAACAGGAGATAAAAGATAATTTGCCTGCTATGCTCCAGGCTGTAAAACCTTATGAAAATGATTACCAAATTGTGGTGGCTGGTGCGCCAGGTATCGAGCCTTCGTATTATCAGCAGTTTATGCAGGGTTCGCAGGCTGGGATTGTGTTCGGGCAGACGTATGCCTTGCTCGCAAAAGCTCATGCAGCCTTGGTTACCAGTGGTACGGCAACGCTTGAGACTTGCTTGTTCGGTGTGCCCCAGGTAGTGTGCTATAAAATACCCATGCCTGCTGTTTTAGGCTTCTTGCGCCGCCATTTCTTAAAGGTAAAATATGTTTCGCTTGTAAACCTGGTGGCAGGTCGCGAAGTGGTAAAGGAGCTGCTCGAAGATTTCTCGGTTGCCAGCATCCGCAGCGAGCTCGAAAAGATTCTCTCTGGTAGCGATCGTGAACGTATGCTTCAGGGGTATCTGGAGGTGAAACAGGCTTTAGGCGATAAGAAAGCTCCCGAGAATGCGGCGCAACTCATCGTGGATACATTCTTGCTTAGGCAAGCGAGCATAGCTAGAGCGAAACATTAAAGATTAAACATTATATATTATATGATTATGAAAAAGTTTTTTTCTATTGCGTTGCTGGCTGTAGCAGCTATGAGCGCTAGTGCACAGAATGTGCAGTTGCATTATGATTTTGGTCGTAATTTCTACTCAGATGAGGAATCAGGTCGCCAGAAGGTGACGATGACCCTCGAGCAGTTCAAGGCCGACCAGTGGGGTTCGTGGTTCTACTTTGTAGATATCGACTTCAGCCGTAAGTTCACCGAGGGTGCTTATGGTGAAATCTCTCGTGAGTTTAATATTGGTAAGAAGGGTTTTGCCGCCCATGTTGAGTATGATGGTGGTCTGAATCGCTTTGGTTCGTTCCAGCAGGCCGGATTGATTGGTGCTGCGTGGAATGGTCACAATGCCGATTTCTCAAAGACCTACTCGGTGCAGTTGATGTATAAGCGCTTCTTTAAGAGCTACGATAATACCAGTGCTTATAATTCGGTTCAGCTTACTGGTGTGTGGGGCTTGAACTTTGCCAATAAGAAGGGTACCTTCTCTGGTTTCATTGATTTCTGGCGTGGAGAGAAGGCTGATGGTCACGGTCAGCTGGTTCTCCTTACCGAGCCTCAGTTGTGGTACAATGCCACCGAGCATTTCAGTGTAGGTACCGAGGTTGAGGTTAGCAACAACTTCATTTATAACACCTATAACGATAAAAAGTTCTTCATTAACCCAACCTTGGCAGTTAAGTGGAACTTCTAAAATAAACACTCGATTTACATCATTTATAAAGAGGCAATATTGTTATTGCCTCTTTTTTTTTATTTCTATTTTACGAATTTTTGGCTAAAAACTTGGATGTTTAGGGTATTTTTCTTATATTTGCCAACAAGAAGTACTACTATTAACCTATGACAAGTTAGCCTATGACGAAGAGTATGTTATATGTAATGGCGGCCGTGATGGCTGGTTTCGTGAGTTTAAGTATGACCGCATGTAGTGTGGATTATGATGGTAACGACGGAAAAAACGATGTAGAATTGATTGGAACGTGGGATGCCATCAGTCAGCAGTACTATGTTGACAACGAAGGTTATAGTCAGCCTGGTCCTGCTGGTGGCTATTGGGTGATTACGGCCCGCACCATCACCGAGTATCAGCAAATGAATGCTTCTGCCAGCAGCTCTGCTGGCTACACCTTTGATGGACGACGGTTGAATATAGATGGGCGTACCACTTGTGAGGTGGTTGCGTTAACCCAACGACAGATGCTGCTACGTAAACAGGTACAACATGGGGTATATCAGGAAATAACCTTTAGAAAACGATAAAAATATGGGAGCTAACGGATGACCGGTTAGCTCCCTATTTTTTTTATTATCTACGTTTATGATTAGATGGGCAGTGAGAACACAAAGCGTGAACCGCCACGGTAATCGGTGTCGAGACGAATATCACCACCCAGACGGCGGGCGATGCTGCGTGCTACGGTGAGACCGATACCATTACCTTCGAAGAAATCGTTGAGCTTAACGTATGGCTCGAAGATCTTCTCGGCGTAGTCGGAAAGAACGCCTGTGCCAGTATCTTCAACGCAGAACTCGAGGTTAGAGCCTGCTACGTTGATAAGCAGCAGGATCTCGCCTTGTGCGGTGAACTTCATGGCATTGTCGAGCAGTGCCACTAATGCGCGTACGGCGTGCTTGCTGTTAGTGAATACCATGGTGGCCTGAGCTTCCTCTACCATCTGACACTTGAATTCGGCCTTCTGGTAGCTCTGGATACCTGACTCCTGGATGGCCATAGCGGCGATATCCTGAGCCATCACGTTATCCTCGCATCGCAAGGGCTGCTCCATCTCGATGTCGATAACATTGAGAATCTGATTGGCTGTGAGAGCGATGTTACCAGCATTAGGATGGGTGTAGTCTAACTTCTGCTTGATGGCCTCGGCATACTGCTCAATCATGTTCTTCTTCTTGAGCATGGTCTCCTCAAGCTTCTGCTTAGCAGCCATAACCTCGTTCGACTGCTTCTCGATGGCCTCTTTTACCTTCAGCACTTTCTGCTTCTCCTCTTCCATCTTGTCGAAAGCCATCAGGGCCTCTTCGTAACCCTGGCCAACGTTGTCGAAGTTCTGCTCGAGCGAACGGTAGTCCTTGAGCAACTTCTCCATCTCGTTGACGCGCTTCTGGTAGTCCTCGAGCAACTGCTTGCCTTCGGCCTCCTGCTCACGACTGTGCTTAATCTTCATCTGCAGAATAATGCAGACGATGAGGAGTATAATAACAAGTGAGACAACCAACCAGATCATATGCTATGCTTTTTTCTGTTCTACCTTCATGAATTTGGTGAATCCGGTCATAGCCAGAATCTTGTAAATTTCGGGCGACACGTTGGTGATTTTGAACTGACCCTTGAGCTGAGTAACAATGCGCATAGTCTTCTGGATGATACGCAGACCCGAACTGGCCATGTAGGTGAGTTCTGTGCAGTCCATTTCGAGGTCAACACCTCCCTCCTTAAGGGCGGGCTGGATGTCCTGCTCGAACTGGTTGGCGTTCATAGTGTCGATTCGTGAACCGGTCTTAATAATGGTTTTTCCACCTTCTTTGATAATCTGTGTCATAATTATGTGTTATCTAATTGTTTTGTAATTAATCCTCTAAATCCTTTTTCATGGTGAGCAGGTTCTTGCCCTCCAGACGCTGATAGGTAACCTCGTTCATGATGTTCTTGACAATGTAGATGCCAAGACCGCCCAGTTCGCGATCAGCAGGATCGGTAGCTGTGTCGATGTCCTCCTTCATGGTAGGGTCAAACTCGCGGCCCTTGTCGCTAAGCACAAATGTGAGCGTGTGGCCTGCGCATTCAGCAGACAGTTCGATGTCGGCAGTTTTTCCTTCAGGATAAGCATAGAAGATAACGTTAGATACCATCTCTTCCATTACCAGGTTCAGGTTCATCAGCAGCTCCATATCAAGCTGAAGTTCCTCTCCGATCTCTTCGATGAAGGCGTTTACTTTCTCTAACTCGCCTACCTGATTCTTAATCTTAATTTCTTTCTTCATATAAAAATGCTAAAATTGGATGTTATAATTCGAATTATTGCTGCAAAAGTAAGTAAAAAATCTGAATCGAACAAACTTTTAAGAAAAATTTATTTAATAATAAGGTATTTTTTCTTGAAATCATTATAATGAGAGTCCGTTGTCGATAACGATTCGTCGCATATTTTTGAGCAGATCGCTGGCGAAGATAAAGTCGGTTAATCGGGGATTTTCGGCACCCATAACCTGACTGCTTACACCTTGCCATTCCTTATTTCCTTCGTAAATAAAAATGATATTTTCGCCGATGCCCATGACCGAGTTCATGTCGTGGGTGTTTATGATGGTGGTCATGTTGTATTCCTGAGTGATGGAGTGTAACAGTTCATCGATAACAAGCGATGTTTTGGGGTCGAGACCAGAGTTTGGCTCGTCGCAAAACAGATATTTGGGATTGAGGGCGATGGCACGAGCGATGGCTACGCGCTTTTGCATGCCACCTGATATCTCGCCTGGGAATTTCTCGTCGGCACCCGTCAGGTTTACGCGGTCCAGACAGTCCTGGGCACGGCGGATACGTTCGCGTAAAGTCATCGATGAGAACATGTCGAGCGGGAACATGACGTTCTCGAGAACCGTCATTGAGTCGAAGAGGGCTGCGCTTTGGAAAATCATGCCCATCTCGCGGCGCATCATCACTTTCTCGTGCTTGCTCATACTCACAAAGTTACGACCATCGTACAGAATCTCGCCGCGGGTTGGCTCGAAAAGCCCGACAAGATTTTTCATTAGTACTGTCTTGCCGGAACCGCTCTGTCCGATAATGAGGTTGGTCTTGCCGTCCTCGAATACGGTATTGATATCTTTCAGGACTTCTCTGTCCTCAAAACTCTTATATAAATGCTTAACTTCGATCATGACAGTAACTGGGTTAAGAAAACATCTGAAAACAGAATGAGTACGCTTGAGGTGACAACGGCATCGGTTGATGCCTTACCTACGTTTACGCTACCACCCTCGACCGTGTAGCCGCAGAAGGCTGGCACACTGGAGATGATAAATGCGAAAAACTGACTTTTGATGATACTCATCCATACGAACCAAGGGATAAATGCATGTTGCAGTCCAGCCGTCAGGTCGTCGGGGGCGATGATATGCCCTAAATAGGCCGTGCCGTATGCACCAATGATGCCCGTGGCCGATGAGAAGATGACCAGGAATGGCATGATGGTGAGCAGACCGATAATTTTGGGCAGGATGAGGTAACAGGCAGAGTTGATACCCATAATCTCGAGTGCGTCGATTTGCTGGGTAACACGCATTGTGCCTAGCTCGGAGGCGATGTTAGAACCCACTTTTCCCGCCAGGATCAAACACATGATAGAACTTGAGAACTCCAAAAGCAGAATCTCGCGGGTAGTGTAGCCGGCAACCCAGCGTGGCATCCAGGGACTCTGAATATTCAATTTCATCTGAATACAGATAACAGCTCCGATGAAAAATGAGATGATGAGTACGATGCCGATAGAATTGATGCCTAACTGGGTCATCTCGGTAATATACTGTTTCAAGAACATTCTCATACGCTCAGGGCGTGAGAAAACACGACCCATCAGCATCAAATATCGACCAAAGGTGGTCAGCCATTTATGTAATAACATTGCAAACAAACTAATTATTCGGGTGCAAAGGTAGTTATTTTTTTTGCACGGATTACACGGATTAACACAGATTAATAATAAAAATTTGAAAAAATCCGTGTAATCCGTGTAATCCGTGCCTTATTTTTTGTACCTTTGCAGCCGATTATGGAAGAAGAGCGTATTGTACTACGAACAGAAGGCCTCGTGAAACGCTACGGTAAGCGCACGGTGGTTAACGATGTGAGCTTCGATGTGAAGCAGGGTGAGATTGTGGGACTGCTGGGGCCTAACGGTGCTGGTAAGACAACCTCGTTCTATATGACCACTGGACTGATCGTTCCTAATGGTGGCCATATCTATCTGGGTGAGGAGGATGTTACCAAATTCCCTGTTTACAAACGTGCCCGTGCCGGTATTGGCTATCTGGCTCAGGAGGCCAGCGTGTTCCGTAAGATGACTGTAGAGGATAATATCCTCTCGGTGCTGGAAATGACTGGCAAACCTCGCGACTATCAGTTGAATAAACTGGAGGAGCTGATTAGGGAGTTCCGACTGGAAAAGGTTCGTAAGAATTTAGGTGACCGATTGTCGGGAGGTGAGCGTCGACGTACTGAGATTGCCCGCTGTCTGGCTATCGAACCTAAGTTTATCATGCTTGACGAGCCTTTTGCTGGTGTCGACCCTATCGCTGTGGAGGATATCCAGCAGATTGTATATAAGCTGAAATATCTGAACATCGGTATTCTGATTACCGACCATAATGTGGATGAGACGCTGGCAATTACTGATCGTGCTTATCTGTTGTTTGAGGGTAGGATATTGTTCCAAGGAACGCCAGAAGAACTGGCGGCCAACCAGATAGTGCGAGAAAAATATCTGACGGAATCGTTCGAATTGAGAAAGAAGAATTTCCAACAGATAGAGATGGAACGTAATGCCAAGGAGCAGGCAGAGAAAAGTTAAAAATTGAAAAATCGGTGTTGGTTACGCCGTTTTTTTGTACTTTTGCACCCCAATATTTGAATATATATTATAAATAAGTACATAAGAAGATGAAAATTTCGTTTGAGTGCGCCGACAAGATCAATGGTCTGTTGACTATGACCGTTGAGAAGGCAGATTATCAGGATGCAGTAGAGAAGCAGCTGAAGAATTATCGTAAGAAGGTACAGGTTCCTGGATTCCGTCCAGGTATGGTTCCCATGGGAATGATTAAGAAGCAGTATGGCACAGCAGTGAAGGTTGACGAGGTTAACAAGTTGCTGGGCGAGAAGCTGTATGAGTATGTTCGTGAGAACAAAATCCAGATGCTGGGTGAGCCCCTTCCAAATCAGGAGAAGCAGGTGCCCCAGGACTTTGAGAACGCCGATGATCTGACATTCGTGTTCGATATTGCCGTTGCTCCCGAGTTCAAGGCTGAGTTGACTGGCAGAGATAAGATTGACTATTACACCATCAAGGTTGATGATAAGATGCTCGACGATCAGGTACAGATGTATGCATCGCAGGCTGGTGAGTTCGTAAAGGCTGAGGTGTTCAGCGGTAACGACACACTGACTGGTGACATGCGCGAGCTTGACGAGAATGGTAACACCAAGGAAGGTGGTATCACTACCGAGGCTGCTATGGTTATGCCTGCTTACATCAAGGCCGACGACCAGAAGAAGCTGTTCGACGGTGCTAAGGCTGGCGACATCATTACTTTCAACCCCAAGAAAGCTTACCCCGATAACGATGCTGAGGTTGCTGCCCTGCTGAAGGTTAAGAAGGAGGAGGTAAAGGACCTGAATGCTGACTTCAGCTTCCAGATTACTGAGATTCGTCACTTCCAGCCTGCTGAGGTTGACCAGAAGCTCTTCGACCGTGTGTTCGGTGAGGGTGAGGTTAAGGACGAGAAGGCTTTCCGTGCTAAGATTGCTGAGAGCATTGCTCCACAGTTGCAGCAGAATAGCGATTATAAGTTCATGCTCGATGTTCGTAAGCACATGGAGAAGAAGGTTGGTAAGCTGGAGTTCCCAGAGGCTCTGCTGAAGCGTGTTATGTTGCAGAACAACCAGGATAAGGGTGCTGACTTCGTAGAGAAGAACTTCGAGGGTAGCATCAAGGAGCTGGCTTGGCACCTGATTAAGGAGCAGCTGGTTGCCGCTCAGAATATCAAGGTTGAGGAGGCTGACATTAAGAACGTAGCCAAGGAGGCTATGCGTGCTCAGTTTGCTCAGTACGGTATGAGCAATGTGCCCGATGATGTTCTGGAGAACTATGCCAACGAGCAGCTCAAGAAGCGCGAGAATATCGACAACTTCGTTGATCGTGCTGTTGACGTTAAGCTTACTGAAGCCCTCAAAAATGTGGTTAAGCTGAATGCAAAAGAGGTCACATTTGAGGAGTTTAATAAGCTTATGACAGAAAAATAAGCTTTTTTAGGAAAAAATAACCCCTAAAATACGAGGGTTATCGACTTTTTGTATTATCTTTGTGTCCCAAACGCAAGATGAGGAAGGTCGATAACCTTTTCTCTATATTTAAAAGAAAGGAATTGATAGTATGAATAATGATTTCAGAAAGTATGCTGTACAGCATTTAGGAATGAACGGTCTGGTGGTCGATGATGTAATCAAGGCCCAGAACCAGTACTTGAATCCCTATATCCTAGAGGAGCGTCAGTTGAACGTGACTCAGATGGATGTGTTCTCACGCCTGATGATGGACCGTATCATTTTCCTTGGTACTCAGATAGACGATTATACCGCCAACACATTGCAGGCACAGCTGCTGTTCCTGGATTCAACCGACCCTGGTAAGGATATCTCTATTTATATCAACTCACCTGGTGGTAGTGTTACTGCCGGTTTGGGTATCTATGATACTATGCAGTTTATCACTAGCGACGTGGCGACCATCTGTACAGGTATGGCTGCATCTATGGGTGCCGTGCTGCTTGTGGCTGGTGCCGAGGGAAAGCGTTCGGCTCTGCCCCACAGTCGTGTGATGATTCACCAGCCTCTGGGTGGTGTGCAGGGGCAGGCTTCGGATATTGAGATCGAGGCCAAGGAGATTTTAAAGTTCAAGAAAGAGTTATACACCATTATCTCGGAACATTCGCATACACCATACGATAAGGTTTATGCCGACTCTGACCGTAACTATTGGATGACGGCTGAGGAAGCAAAGGCTTACGGAATGATTGACGAGGTGCTGACACGGAAGAAATAATGCCGATGAAGAAAGTATGTAGTTTCTGCGGTAGAGGCGAAAACGAGGTAAAGCTGTTGATCTCGGGCCTGAATGGTCAGATTTGCGAGAACTGTGTGGAGCAGGCTTATCAGATTGTAAGTGATAACCTGCGAGAGGCTCCTGTTGCCAAGCAGAAAGAAAAAGCTGCCAAGAAGCCCGAAGCCCTGAAAGTACCCAAACCCAAGGAAATCAAGGAGTATCTCGACCAGTATGTTATTGGTCAGGACGATGCCAAGCGCTACTTGGCTGTGGCTGTTTACAACCACTACAAACGTTTGCAGCAGCCCGTTGATGATGATGGCGTAGAGATCGAGAAGAGTAATATTATTATGGTAGGAAGTACCGGTACAGGTAAAACCCTACTGGCTCGTACCATAGCTAAACTGCTTGATGTGCCCTTTACCATTGTGGATGCTACGGTGTTTACCGAGGCTGGTTACGTAGGTGAGGACGTAGAAAGCATATTGTCACGATTGTTGCAGGTGGCCGATTATAATGTTGAGGCTGCTCAGCGCGGTATCGTGTTTATCGACGAGATCGATAAGATTGCTCGCAAAAGTGACAACCCTTCTATCACCCGTGATGTTAGTGGTGAAGGTGTACAGCAGGGATTGTTGAAATTATTAGAGGGTACCATGGTAAATGTACCACCTAAGGGTGGCCGTAAGCACCCTGATCAGGATTACATCCATGTGGATACCCGTAATATCCTGTTTATATGCGGTGGCGCCTTTGATGGTATTGAGCGTAAAATTGCGCAGCGTATGAACACCCATGTGGTAGGCTATAACTCAGTAACCAACGTCAGAAAGATTGATAAGAACGATTTGATGAAGTATATCGTTCCCCAGGATCTGAAGTCGTTCGGACTTATTCCTGAGATTATCGGTCGTTTGCCAGTGCTCACACATCTGAATCCGTTGGATCGTAAGGCATTGGAAAGAATCCTGACTGAGCCAAAGAATTCTATCATCCGTCAGTATAAGAAATTGTTTGAGATGGATGGTGTTGCGTTGACCTTCGATCAGGAGGCACTCGACACACTGGTTGACAAGGCTGTAGAGTACAAACTTGGTGCTCGCGGACTGCGTTCTATTGTTGAGAGTGTGATGATGGACGCTATGTACGACCTGCCCTCGAAGAAAACTAAGAAATTCAATGTGACGGCTGATTACGTAAGTAAGCAGCTTGATAAATCATACCTCCAGAAGTTGGAAGCCTAACTAACTATAATATATGAGCGAAAAGATGAATCTCACAGCAGCCCTGAAGAAGTACTTTGGATTCGACACATTCAAAGGCGATCAGGAGCGTATTATCCAGAACCTAATGGATGGTAACGATACCTTTGTGCTGATGCCAACGGGCGGTGGAAAATCATTGTGCTACCAGTTGCCCTCGCTACTGATGGAGGGTACAGCCATTGTGATTTCGCCGCTGATTGCGCTGATGAAGAATCAGGTGGATGTGATTACCAGCATGAGCGAAACCGAGGGCACTGCCCACTACTTGAACTCGTCGCTGAACAAAGCGGCAATCGATCAGGTGAAATCGGATGTGATGGCTGGTAGAACCAAACTGTTATATGTTGCTCCAGAGTCGTTGACAAAAGAGGAGAACGTAGAGTTCCTACGTTCGGTTAAGATCTCTTTCTATGCCATCGATGAGGCTCACTGTATTTCAGAATGGGGCCACGATTTCCGTCCTGAGTATCGCAAAATCCGTCCTATCGTTAATGAAATAGGTAAGGCACCTATCATTGCGCTTACGGCTACTGCTACCGATAAGGTTCGTACTGATATCAAGAAAAACCTTGGTATTGTCGATGCTGCTGAATTCAAAAGCTCGTTCAACCGTCCGAATCTCTATTACGAGGTACGTCCAAAGACTGCGAATGTAGATAAGGATATCATCAAGTTCATTAAGCAGCACCCAGGAAAGAGTGGCATTATCTACTGCCTGTCGAGAAAGAAGGTAGAAGAGTTGG
Organism: Xylanibacter ruminicola; assembly: GCF_900107775.1. Classification (GTDB taxonomy): domain Bacteria; phylum Bacteroidota; class Bacteroidia; order Bacteroidales; family Bacteroidaceae; genus Prevotella; species Prevotella ruminicola_C. The sequence continues at coordinate 174,146 of NZ_FNRF01000006.1, read as the reverse complement.
CCGAGATCCTGCGTGTGAATGGTATTAAGGCTGCTGCCTATCATGCTGGACTTGACTCGAATACACGTTCGAATACCCAGGATGAGTTCCTGATGGAGAATATCGATGTGATTGTGGCTACCATCGCCTTTGGTATGGGAATCGATAAGCCCGATGTACGCTTTGTGATTCACTATGACATACCTAAGTCGTTGGAAGGCTATTATCAGGAAACTGGTCGTGCCGGACGTGACGGTGGCGAGGGTATCTGCTTGGCCTTCTACTCATATAAGGACTTGCAGAAGCTCGATAAGTTTATGGAGGGTAAACCTGTGGCCGAGCAGGATATTGGTCGTCAGTTGTTGGTTGAGACGGCTGCCTATGCTGAGACGTCGGTTTGTCGTCGTAAGATGTTGTTGCACTACTTTGGTGAAACCTATGAGAAGGACAACTGTGGTAACTGCGATAACTGTCTGCACCCCAAGACCAAGATCGAGGCACAGGAACAGTTGGTTATTGTACTGAAGACAATTCAGGTTATCAAGGAAAACTTCCGCTCGGACTATGTGATTGACTTTATTATCGGCAAACCTACCGAAGAGATCTTAGCTCATCATCATGACGAGCAGGAACTGTTTGGTGCTGGAGCTGATGACGATGAGAAGATTTGGAACCCAGTAATCCGTCAGGCGCTGATAGCCGGCTACCTGCGTAAAGAGGTGGAGAACTACGGACTACTGAAGCTGACTGCCGCTGGTAAGAAGTTTATTAAGGCTCCCAAATCGTTTATGATCGTGAAGGATGCTGAGTTTAACGACGACTATGAGTCGACCGATCAGGAGGGTGGTTTAAGCGCTCTTGATCCCGTGCTGACTGCTATGTTGCTTGATCTTCGTAAGAAGGTTTCGAGACAGTTAGGTCGTCCGCCTTACGTTATCTTCCAGGATGTGTCGATCGACCAGATGGCAACCGACTATCCTATCACCCTTGAGGAGTTGAAGTGTATCCAGGGTGTGGGTGAAGGTAAGGTTAAGCAGCCTTATGCTCAGGAGTTTGTAGACCTGATTAAGGCCTACTGCGAAGAGAATGAGATTGAACGTCAGGTTGACATGCGCGTGCGTACCGTTGCTAAAAAGTCAATGCTGAAAGTTAAGATTATCCAGAGTATCGACCGTCAGATAGCACTCGACGATATCGCTGAAGCACAGGGTATTGAGTTCGAGGAACTGCTCGACGAGGTTGAGGCTATCGTTTATAGCGGTACTAAACTGGATATTGATTACTTCCTTGAGGAGGTAATGGATGAAGATCACGTAGATGATATCTACGACTACTTTGCCGAGAGCGAAACCGATAAGTTGAGTGTGGCTGAGGAAGAGCTTGGCGAGGACTACTCGGAAGACGAGATCCGACTGGTACGCATTAAGTTCATTTCGGAGATGGCGAACTAAGAATTGAAGATTTGAAGAATTAAAAAGAGATAAAGATTATGGCATCATTTATTGCAGACAAGATTGTGATGGACGGTCTGACATTCGACGACGTCCTGTTGATTCCCGCTTATTCGGAGGTGCTGCCCAAAACGGTGGAGCTGAAAACCCGTTTTTCGAAGCACATTGAGCTGAACGTTCCTTTTGTAACGGCAGCTATGGACACAGTAACCGAAAGCCAGATGGCTATTGCCATCGCCCGCGAGGGAGGTATCGGAGTGATTCACAAGAACATGTCGATAGACAACCAGGCACGTGAGGTAGCGATTGTAAAGCGTGCTGAGAATGGTATGATCTACGACCCCATCACTATTCCATTGGGTAGCACTGTGGCTCAGGCCCTCGAGATCATGTCGGAGTATCATATCGGTGGTATCCCCGTGGTTGACGATGACCGTCGCCTGGTGGGTATCGTAACCAACCGCGACCTGCGCTTTGAGCGTCGCTTGGATCGTCCCGTAGAGGAAATCATGTCGAAGGAGAATCTGGTAACCACCCATCAGCAGACCGATCTGACTGCTGCAGCACAGATTCTGCAGGAGAACAAGATTGAGAAACTGCCTGTTGTAGATAAGGATAACCGATTGATAGGACTGATTACCTATAAGGACATCACCAAGGCAAAGGATAAGCCCATGGCTTGTAAGGATGATAAGGGACGTTTGCGTGTTGCAGCCGGTGTAGGTGTAACCGTTGATACCCTTGACCGTATGCAGGCTTTGGTTAATGCAGGTGTTGATGCCATTGTAATTGATACAGCCCACGGTCACTCAAAGAGTGTTATCGAGAAGTTGCGCGAGGCTAAGGCTTCGTTCCCCAATATCGATATCGTGGTAGGAAATATTGCTACAGGTGCTGCTGCAAAGATGTTGGTTGACAACGGTGCCGATGCAGTGAAGGTCGGTATTGGTCCGGGTTCAATCTGCACCACTCGTGTGGTTGCCGGCGTTGGTGTGCCTCAGTTGAGTGCAGTTTACGATGTGTACAGCGCCCTGAAGGGAACTAACGTTCCTCTGATTGCTGATGGCGGTTTGCGCTACTCTGGCGATATTGTAAAGGCACTTGCTGCCGGTGGTAGCAGTGTTATGATCGGTTCGCTTGTAGCTGGTACCGAGGAGAGCCCTGGCGATACAATTATCTATAACGGACGTAAGTTCAAGAGCTACCGCGGTATGGGTTCGCTCGAGGCAATGGAGCATGGTTCAAAGGACCGTTATTTCCAGGCCGACACCAAGGATGTGAAGAAACTTGTACCAGAGGGTATCGCTGGTCGTGTTCCTTACAAGGGAACCGTGCAGGAGGTGATTTATCAGATGGTTGGTGGCTTGCGCTCAGGTATGGGTTACTGCGGTGCCCAGACTATCGAGAAGTTGCACGATGCTAAGTTTACCCGCATTACCAATGCCGGTGTAAATGAGTCGCATCCACACGATATCACTATCACCAGTGAGGCTCCTAACTACAGCCGTCCAAACGATTAATGATGAGACAACTCACCATAGCCCTTTCATTGTTTGCTGCGATAACCTCGCAGCAAACAATGGCACAGACTACCGACCCGGTTGTAATGACCGTGGCCGGTGTTCCTGTTTCTCGTTCGGAGTTCGAGTATTCGTACAATAAGAACAATGGCGAAGGGGTAATCGACAAGCTGTCGGTGGATGAGTATGTCACCTTATTTATAAATTATAAGCTGAAGGTGGCTGCAGCCCTTGATGCTAAGCTTGATACGCTGTCGTCGTTCCGTCAGGAATACCAGATGTATCGCGACCAGCAGGTTCGTCCAACGATGGTGACCGATGCCGAGGTGCTTGATCAGGCCCGACAGATGTACGACCGCACTCAGGCGATGATTGGCTCGAGAGGATTGGTACGCCCAGCGCACATCCTGTTAAAGTTGTCGACACAAGCTACCGTTCAGCAGCAGGAAAAGATACACCAGCGTATCGATTCTGTTTATCGTGCACTGCAAGCAGGAGCAGATTTCGCGGAATTGGCCAAGAAGGTTTCTGAAGATACTGGTTCGGCTGTCCGTGGAGGCGAACTGCCTTGGATTGCTCCTTCACAAACACAGAAGGAGTTCGAGGATGTGGCTTATTCGCTGGCACCAGGTCAGTTGAGTCAGCCATTCCTGAGTCCTGTTGGTTACCACATCATCTTAATGAAAGAACGTAAGCAACTGGAACCATTCGACTCGTTGAAACAGGGCATCATTGCATCGCTTGAGCGTCATGGTATCCGTAACGAGATAGCAGATATGAAGTTACGTAACCGTGTGGCGGCGTCGGCAGGAAAACTGAAGGCCAACGATGTGATGCAGCAGAAAGCCGATTCGGTAGCTGCTGTCAATATCGAGCTGAAATATCTGTTTAAAGAGTATCACGATGGTTTGCTGCTTTACGAAATCAGCAACCGTGAGGTGTGGAGCAAAGCCCAGAATGATGAAATTGCACTGAAGGCTTGGTTCGACACCCATAAAAAGAAATACACATGGAAGGAACCCCGTTACCGCGGTATTGCTTACCACGTGAAAACCAAGCAAGATGTAAAGGCTGTAAAGCAATGTGTAAAGAATCTGCCTTTCGATCAGTGGGCAGAGGCTTTGCGTACTACCTTTAACCCCGATTCTGTGATACGCATCCGTGTGGAGAAAGGACTGTTTAAACTTGGCGATAATCCTACCATTGATAAGATGGTGTTTAAGCAGGCTACCAGTTCAACACCTGATGCTAATTATCCCATCGACGCTGTGTATGGCAAGAAACTGAAGCGTCCGGATAACTATCAGGATGTGCGTCAGCAAGTGGTTGAGGATCTGCAGGATTACCTGGAGCAGGAGTGGGTTGATGCCTTACGTCATCGTTATCATGTAGAAGTGAATCAAGAAATATTGAAAACTGTAAATAAACATCTATGAGTATTATAAAGAAAGTAATGACACTGGTGCTTCTGGCCTTGCCCTTAGTAGCTACAGCCCAGAAGAAGGATTCTATTGGTACCGTCATTGACGAAGTGGTATGGGTAGTTGGCGATGAAGCCATCCTCCGTTCGGATGTTGAAGCCCTGCGTATGCAGTCGGCTATGGAAGGTGTAAAATGGAGTGGTAACCCCGACTGCACTATTCCTGAGCAGATTGCGGTTCAGAAACTATTCAAACACCAGGCTCAGATCGATAGTATTGAGGTGACCGATGCCGATGTGGCACAGGAGGTAGAGCAGCAGATTAGCTACTGGCTCGAGATGGTTGATGGATCGCGTGAGCGCCTCGAGGAGTACAAGCACCAGAACCTGACACAGATTCGTGCCGACCTGCGCGAGGAGATGAAAGATCGTCAGATGGTTCAGAAAATGAAGCAGAAGCTTGTTGAGGATATTGCCGTCACACCTGCTGAGGTTCGTCGCTATTTCAGTGCCCTACCACAGGATAGTCTGCCTTTTGTTCCTACCGAGGTTGAAGTACAGATTGTGCAGCTTACCCCAAAAATTGAGCAGGAAGAACTGAACCGTGTAAAGGATGAACTGCGTAACTATACAGAGCGTGTAAATAAGGGTGAAACCCGATTCCAGACTTTAGCACAGTTATATTCTGAGGATCCTGGTTCGGCTCGTCGTGGTGGTGAGCTCGGTTTGATGGGGCGTGGTACCCTCGATCCAGCCTTTGCTGCTGTAGCTTTCAATCTTACTGATCCCAAAAAGGTGTCGAAGATTGTTGAGTCGGAGTTTGGTTTCCATATCATTCAGCTGATTGAGAAGCGTGGTGATAAGGTGAACGTACGTCATATCCTGCGTAAGCCAGTGGTGTCGCAGGAAGCTGTTGACCGTGCTTTGGGGCGTCTGGATTCTATCGCAGCCGACCTGCGTGCTGAGAAATTCAGCTTTGAGGATGCTGCCTCGCTGATTTCTGACGATAAGGATACGCGTAATGCCAAGGGACTGCTGAGTACCGATCAGATGCGTACAGGTAAGACCTCATCAAAGTTCCGTATGCAGGACCTGCCAGCCGAGATAGCCAAGGCTGTTGATACACTGAAGGTGGGCGAGATATCGAATGCCTTCCAGATGATTAACCAGCGTGGAAAGACCGTGTGTGTGATTGCTAAGCTGAAGAGTCGTACCGATGGTCATAAGGCTTCTGTAACCGAGGACTTCCAGATTATGAAGGACGTGGTACTGAATAAGCGTCGTGAGGACCGTATCCATCAGTGGGTAGTAGATAAGATTAAGAGCACTTATACCCGACTGAACGACGATTATAAGGATTGCAATTTCGAATATGAAGGTTGGATTAAGTAGAGCTGCTCTATTCTTGTCAATCGTTCTGATGGTTGGCTTCGTTTCTGCCTTTGCCCAGCAAAAGCAGCAGCGTCGTCGTCCGACTGCGCGTAGAACAGCTAAGGCAAAGGATACGCGTGTGTATCTGGTGCATGCCGATGTACTGCATTACGACCAACTGAAGAATCCCGATGCTACTATCCTGAATGGTAAGGTACATTTTACACATCAGGGTGCCCGATTGTATTGTGATAGCGCCTATTTCTATGAGGCCAGCAATTCGTTCGAGGCGTTCGGACATGTGAAGATGTATCAGGGCGATACGCTCTCGCTATTGAGCGACTATGCTTTTTACGATGGTAACGAGCAGATGGCTCGTGCCCGCTATAATGTGGTGTTGAAGCACAAGAAGACCACCCTTTATACCGATAGTCTTGATTACGACCGGTTGTATGATAACGCCTATTTCTTTGAGGGCGGAAAGATGATTGATGGTAAGACTACGCTTACGTCCGACTGGGGAGAATATAATACCAAAAGCAAAATGTCGGTATTCAACTACGATGTGAAGATGAAGAGTCCCAAGTTCTTCCTCACTACCGATACGCTTTATTACGATACCCGTTTGTCGATGGCTCATATTGTTGGTCCATCTAATATCACCTCGGGCGAGAGTCATATCTATTCCGAGCAAGGTTATTATGATACCAAGAACGACCGTGCCCGTCTGATGAACCGATCGGTACTCTCTAATCAGGGTAAGATGATGGTGGGAGATAGTGTGTACTACGATAGCAAACTGGGCTTTAGCCAGGCCTTCCGCAATGTAGTGTATGTGGATTCTGTGAACAAGAATAAACTTACGGGTAACTATGGTGAGTACTACGAGAATACCGGTTTTGCGCTGTGTACGGATAGTGCCGTAGCCATTGACTACTCGCAGGGCGACTCGTTGTTTATGCATGCCGATACGTTTAAGGTGGTAACCTATAATATTGAAACTGATTCGGTATATCGCAAAATCTTTGCTTTCCATCATGTGCGTGCATTCCGAAACGATGTGCAGGCCGTTTGCGACTCACTTATCTATAACTCGCTTGATTCGTGTATGACACTCTATCACGATCCTATCGTGTGGAACAATAATCAGCAGTTGGTGGGCGACCGTATCGAGGTGTTCATGAAAGATTCGCTCATCGATCATGCTCATGTTATCGACAACTGTTTCTCGATACAACAGCTACGTAGCGATACGACACTTTATAATCAGGTGTCGTCGAAAGAGATGTTTGCCTACTTTATTGATGGCGCCATCCACGAAGCCGAAGCTATGGGTAATGTACTGATAGGCTATTATTTTGAGGAGGGCGATAGTGTAGCGATTATCTATAACTACCAGGAAACATCAGAACTGCGTATGTTCCTGAAGGACCGTAAACTGCAAAAGGTTTGGACTCCCAAAAGCAGTGGTACGATGTATCCGCTAAACCAGATTCCAATTGATCGTAAGCATCTGCCAGGCTTTGCGTGGTACAACTACGTGCGCCCAATGAATCGCTACGACATTTTCAATTGGCGCGAAAAGAAAAGCGTAGAAAACTGAAACTGAAAAATGGATTTAATACATCTTCTTCCCGATAGTGTTGCTAACCAGATTGCAGCTGGTGAGGTAATACAACGTCCGGCTTCTGTTATCAAGGAGCTGGTTGAGAATTCTGTTGATGCAGGTGCCAAGACCATCCATGTGATAGTGGTTGATGCTGGTCGTACCTCTATTCAGGTTATCGACGATGGTAAGGGAATGAGCGAGACTGATGCTCGCTTGTCGTTTGAGCGTCATGCTACCTCGAAGATTTCGCAGGCCGACGATCTTTTTGCTCTGCACACCATGGGATTCCGTGGTGAAGCTTTGGCTTCGATTGCTGCCGTGGCACAGGTTGAACTGCAAACACGTCGACAGGAAGATGAGATAGGTACCAAGGTTTCAATTGCTGGGTCGAAGATAACTCGACAGGAACCGGTATCTTGTCCGGTGGGATGTAACTTTAAAGTCGATAATCTGTTCTTCAATGTACCTGCCCGTCGCAAGTTCCTGAAGACAAATGCTACCGAGCTGAATAATATACTGACCGCTTTCGAGCGTATCGTGCTCGTTTATCCCGACATTCATTTTACCTTGCACAATAATGGGGTAGAGATGTTGAACTTGCGTTCAGGTTCTGTACGTCAGCGTATTGCTGATGTGTTTGGAAAGCAGTATAATCAGGATTTAGTTCCTGTTGAGGTGCATACGGCCATGTGTACGGTTTCTGGTTTTGTTGGTAAACCTGAGGCTGCCCGCAAAAAAACTGGGTGCGACTATTTCTTCGTCAATGGTCGCTATATGAAGCATCCTTACTTTCACAAGGCTGTGATGAAAGCCTACGACCGTTTGGTGCCCGAAGGTATGGCTATACCTTATTTCTTATATATAGAAGTAGAGCCGGGCGAGATAGATGTGAACATACATCCCACAAAGACCGAGATTAAGTTTGAGAATGAACAGGCCATCTGGCAGATTCTGTCGGCAGCTGTTCGTGATGGCATTGGCAAGTACTGCGAGGTGCCTTCGATTGATTTCGATACTCAGGGGCAGCCAGACATTCCCTTGTTTGATAATAACAGCAACACTTACCAAGATAGTTTTGCTGCGCCCAAGGTTAACTATAATCCAGATTACAATCCGTTTAAGCAGAGTAGTGGTGGCGCTTCCAACAGTGTGCCCAATCAATGGGAGAGTTTGTATCAGGGATTAGAACAGGGCTCGTTCCGTGAGGAGCCAGTACAGCAGCCATCATTCTTTGATGATGATAACGTTGTAGCACCACAGTCGGCTACCGAGATTCTCTCAGAGAAGTCGCCTGCTCACTACCAGTATAAGGGCAAGTATCTGATGACGGCAGTAAAATCGGGGCTGATGATTATCGACCAGCATCGTGCCAGCATCCGTGTGCTTTATGATCGTTACATGAGTCAGCACGACGGTCATGTTATCAGTACCCAGAAAATGCTGTTTCCTGAAACGGTTACATTCTCGCCATCCGAAGGTGTTACCATGCAGCAGCTGTTGCCCGAACTTACCGCTTATGGTTTCGACCTGAGCGATTTGGGTGGTAATACCTATGCCGTGAATGGTATTCCTGCTGGGCTCGAAGGTGTTAATCCTCAGAATCTGCTGCATGATATGCTGTCATCAACAGGTGCTGCCGATTCGTTAGAGGCCATTCATGCTGCTTTGGCACTCCGCCTAGCCCAAAGTGCAGCCATTCCTTATGGTCAGATACTGAGTAACGACGAAATTGAGAGCATCATAAACGATCTTTTCTCGTGCTCGAACGTCAATTATACACCCGACGGAAAAGCTATACTTTGCATACTTCCACAGGGTGATATTGAGCATTTATTGGGTTAAAATGTGAATGAAGGTTAAATTCTGGTAGTTTTCTTGTAAAACATGCGGTAGTTTCAAAAAATCTTCTTACCTTTGCACCCGCTTACAAGAAATGAGGGCGTTTAGCTCAGCTGGTTTAGAGCATCTGCCTTACAAGCAGAGGGTCGGCGGTTCGAATCCGTCAACGCCCACAAAAACAAGTTAGGATGTGATTTTGGTCACATCCTTTTTTCATTTAACAACAGACATAACTGCCACATGAAGAAGGTTAAGAATAGCGAACTATTACTATCATACATCCGTGAAGGACGTGAGATGAGCCAAAGAGAAAAACTTTGGTTGATTGTTAGTTTGAGTATTCCTTCGATCTTGGCGCAGATCTCTGCTACTATTATGTTTTTTATCGATGCCTCGATGGTGGGCCACTTGGGCGCCAAGGCATCGGCTTCAATCGGACTGGTGGAAACAACCGGTTGGCTGTTGGGTGGTTTGGCTTCGGCGGCTAACATGGGATTCTCGGTGCAGGTGGCGCATTTTATTGGTGCCAACGACTTTGAGGCGGCCCGTCGTGTCTTGCGCCAGGCTTTAGTGTGCTGTATGATTTGGGCACTGTTGATTTCCATTACATCGGTAGCTATCAGTCCATTCCTGCCTTTTTGGATGGGTGGAACAGACGAGATTGCTCGTGATGCCTCGTTGTATTTCGGTATTTTTGGAGCAAGTGGTATCTTTTTCCAGATGGAGGGACTGGCAGGTTCTATGCTCAAGTGCTCCGGTAACATGAAGATTCCTTCGATGTTGAATATCGGCATGTGTGTAATGGATGTGGTGTTTAACTACTTATTTATCTATATCTTGGAGCTGGGAGTGATGGGTGCTGCCATTGGAACAGGTATGGCTATGCTAGTTACTGCTAGTCTGATGCTTTATTTCTTGTTGGTACGCTCAAAAATGCTCTCGTTGGTAGGACGCCCAGGTTCATTCAAGCCAAAAGCTGATACCATTGGTACTGCTTTTAGGATTGGTGCCCCCATGGGTTTGCAGCATCTGCTAATGGGATCGGCTCAGATGGTGAGCACGTTGATTGTGGCGCCATTGGGTACGATTGCTATTGCTGCCCACTCGTTGGCTATTACGGTAGAGAGTTTATGCTATATGCCTGGTTTTGGTATTGCTGAGGCTGCCACTACGTTGGTGGGACAGGGTATAGGTGCAGGGCAGAAACAGCTAACCCGCTCGTTTGCCCATATGTCGGTTGGCTTAGGCATTATGGTAATGACGTTGATGGGTGTGTTAATGTGGACTTTTGCTCCACAGTTGATGGCTATCATGTCGCCTGTCGAGGAAGTGATAGCTCTGGGTGCTCAGGTTCTACGCATCGAAGCATGGGCTGAGCCGATGTTTGCTGCTGCCATCGTAGTTAACGGTATTTTCGTGGGTGCAGGAGATACGATCATTCCTGCTATTATGAGTTTGGGCTCTATGTGGGCTGTTCGTTTGTCATTGGCTGCCACACTGGCGCCCAAATGGGGCTTAAAGGGTGTATGGACGGCTATGGCCATTGAGCTTACCTTCCGTGGTATTATCTTCCTTGTGCGCTTGTTCAAAGGAAGTTGGGCTGATAAGTTGAAACTTAAGCAAGCTTAATTCATAATTAATTGTTTTAGTAGATAGCAAAAAAAAGCCGCTCAAGGGTCATCAACGACTCGAGGGTGGCACCAACAATCTATGAATAACTAAAAACCTTTTTCTGAGAAAAAACGGAGTGTCACCACTGCGTCTTTGTTATCCTTACTAACAAATCTTTTCTAACACCTTAGAAATACCTATCTCCAATTTAACTAATAAACCTAAAACCAAATTCTAACTAACTATTAACTCTAACTAAAACCTAAATCAATCAATCTTTATATACCTTAACTAATACCTCTGTATTGTTTTCTATGCTTCTATTGAAGAACTCTTGTTTTCTTTTGACGTTGCAAAGGTACGACGATTTTTGCAACCACACAAGAAATATGATGTACTTTCCTCAAAAAAGTGCACTTCTTTTGATATACATCAAGCTGTTGTGTGCGAACACAACCATTTTGTGTGCGAAAACGGGTCTTTTTTACACTTGTTTACAGTGCGCTACATTTTTTCACGATTTTAGGAGCTTGATATAGGTTTCGTAGGGTATAAAACGGCCTCCCATGCGCTTTAGATGGGGTGTTTCAAACTGACAGTCAATCAGTTTGCCGCCCAATTTATCGAAGGTTTGGGCCAGATGTATCAGGGCTAGCTTTGAGGCATTGGGTACCAGTGAGAACATACTCTCACCAAAAAAGGCTGTGCCCAGGTTTATGCCGTAAAGACCGCCTACCAGTGTCTCGCCCTGCCATACTTCAACACTGGCAGCAAATCCCTGTAGGTGCATCTCAGTATACGCTTCAATCATTTCTGGGCCTAACCAGGCTCCTTCGTCGTTGTTGCGGTTTTGGGCGGTGGCGCAGCCACGAATCGCCCCTTCAAAGTCTTGATTGATGGTTATTTGTAGCTCGCCCTTCCTGATGACTTGTTGCATGGAGTGGCTTACGTGTATCTCGTTGGGAAAGATAACGAAGCGCTGCAGCGGACAGTACCATAGCGGCTCCTGCTGGTGTCGGTAGGCAAACCAGGGGAAGAAACCATTGCTGTAGGCCAGCAGTAGTCTGTCAACAGATAGATCGCCGCCCACAGCCACTAATCCATCTTCTTCGCCAAGGTGTGGATCGGGAAACCACAGATCGTTATCCAATTGATAAACTGCCATCGCGCGTACTTATTATAATATGTCCACCTTGTTTCAGGCTCCCAAACAGTATCTCGCGCATGAGTAGTGGCTTCAGTCGCTGGGCTATGACGCGGTCCATTTCGCGGGCACCGTATTCGTGGGTGTAACCCTGGTCAAGCAGCAGCTTAAAGGCCTCGTCGCTCAGTGTCATCTCTACTTGTTTCGCGGTCAGTTTGTTCTGCAACTCGCTTAACTTCTTCTTTAGGATGAGTGTGGCCATCTCGTGATCCATATCGTTGAACACTACCGTGCCCGACAGACGGTTGATGAATTCGGGCTTAAATGTTTTCTTTACCTGTTTCAACATGGCCTCGCCGCGCGATGTGTTACCTGTAAAGCCTATGTTGGCTTGTGCGGCATATTGGGCACCTGCGTTCGAGGTCATAATCAGTATCACGTTGCGGAAGTCGGCCTTGCGTCCTTTGTTGTCGGTTAAGCGTGCATAGTCCATTACCTGCAGTAGGATATTATAGATGTCCTGATGCGCTTTTTCTATCTCGTCGAGTAGTAACACGCAGTTAGGTGTTTTGCGGATGGCATCGGTAAGCAGGCCGCCATCCTCGTAGCCAACGTAACCTGCAGGCGAGCCTATCAGTTTGGCCACGGTGTGCTTCTCGGTATATTCACTCATGTCGAAACGTAGCAACGCTATGCCGAGCTCTTTGGCCAGCACGCGTGCCACCTCGGTTTTGCCCACACCTGTGGGACCGACAAACAATAGTGATGCCAGCGGCTTGTTGTCATCAAGCAGTCCGGCTTTCGACATCTGTACCGCTTCTACTACCTGTCGGATAGCTTCGTCCTGTCCGTATATCTTCTGGAGCAAGCGTGGGGCTAGTGTTTCCAGTTGAGCGTTATCGTCATCGCTGTTCATTGCCATTGTGTCTACCTTGCAGGTTTTTGCCAATACATCAGCAATATCTACTTTGCTAACGTTTGCAGGTTGTACACCATCTTTAATCTCTGCTGCAGCTCCTGCTTCGTCTATCAAGTCGATGGCTTTGTCGGGTAGAAAACGATCGTTTACATATTTATAGCTGGCGTCAACGGCAAAGTCGAGTGCCGCCTCGTCGTATGTGACGTGATGGAAACTCTCGTATTGCGAGCGTAATTGGCGCACAATGTGCTTGGTTTCTTCGGGTGTTGGCTCGGGTATGTCGATTTGTTGGAAACGGCGCACCAGACCTTTTGAACGGGCAAAGTGACGGTTGTACTCCTCATAGGTCGTCGACCCGATGAAGCGGATGCCGCCGGCCTCTAAGTAAGGTTTCAGCATGTTCGAAGCATCCATGGCACCCTCGCCAGTGGCACCTGCGCCTACCAGCGTATGTATCTCGTCGATGTAAATGATGTTTTTGTCGCTCTCCTCCTGTATGCCCTCCATAATCTGTTTAATGCGGTTCTCAAAGTCACCGCGATACTGGGTACCTGCCAGCAGTGTGCCCAGATCAAGTTGGTATATCTTGCTGCCTTTCAGACGCTCAGGTAGGTTCTGGTCCTCCTCAATCATGCGTGCCAGCCCCCATACTAAGGCTGTTTTGCCAACGCCAGGTTCGCCCACGTGCAGCGGGTTGTTTTTGTCACGTCGACAAAGTACTTGTATGGTACGCTGCAACTCCTGCTCGCGACCAATCAGCGGGTTGTGCTGTTGGTACAGAGTGTTCATGCAGGTAACCAGTCGGCGCCAAGCTTCTTGGCCCTTTTGCTGGTTGCCTGTGCCCAGTTGGTCGGCCAACTCGTAGGCACTAATCAAGTCGCTCATAAAGTTGCTTTCATTGTCACCTAATGCATCTTTCTGTAGGTAACATGCCCATGATTCGGGGAGATTCAGCAGTCCCATCACCAGGTGAGGAGCATCGAGTGCTGTGGCGCTGCTATTGATGATCTGCGCGCAGGCAAACTCTATCAGTTGTCCCATTTGTGTCGAGGCTTCGGGTTCGTAATCGACGTCTTCTGGTACGGTCTCTACCTCGTCTAACTTGTCTTCTATTCGCTCCTGAAACAGGTTAGCCGAATAGTAGCTGTCGAGTGTGTTGTAGAACTCATTATCGTCTATCATTACCAACAGCAGGTGCTCGGGCATGATAAACTCATGTCGGTACTCTTTGCAACATTTCATGGTGTCGCTGAGCATCCTGGCGGCGCGTTTGGTTTGCTTTATCTCTGCCATAGTTATTCCTCAGGTTCAACAGTTAAACGGAGTGGAAATCCCTCTTCACGGGCCATATTGGTGGCTTTTCGCACCTTTGATGTGGCGACGTCGTAGCTATAGATACCCACTACAGCCTTGTCGCTATGGTGTACCTGCAGCATGAGTGCCTCGGCCTCTGTCTCACTCTTAAAAAACACTTGTGTTAATATTTTCACCACAAATTCCATTGTGGTAAAATCGTCGTTGTATATTGTTACTTTGTATCGTCGCGGCTCGCGCAGGTTGGTGTGCTGCCGTTCTCTTGTTGCCGATTGTTCTTTTGCCATATTTCGATTTTCGTTTTAAAAATCGTGGCAAAGATACATTTTTTAGCTGAATTAAGCAAGAAAAACGTAGCAAAATGCTTATCTTTGCACTTGGTAAAGTTTAGTGATGATGAATAAAGTACGAATTACAGCCATGCGTCAAACAGTGTATCACGATCTGATGACACAATACGAGAATCCTATACAGCATGCCTGCGATATAATCGTTGGACAGCAGTGGATTTCTATCAACGGACAGTGCCCAGAAGGGCTTTGCCCATCTGCATGGGAATCGATGCGTGGTTTTGTTGAGAAGCTGGCTCGAGGTGAGGGTGACTTTTTTGATGGTTGGATGCAGAATCCTATGAGCGCTATGATTAGCTGTAACGATGGTTTTCGACCCTTTAGTTTTTACATTGAGGTGATAGAATAAAAAAATCGCTAAGTTCAAAACTTAGCGACCTTTTTAGTTGGGGTACCCGGACTCGAACCAGGAAAGGCAGGACCAGAATCTGCAGTGTTACCATTACACCATACCCCAAAATGTTTTTGCTTGAGAACTCTCTTGTTCTGTTTTGCGGGTGCAAAGGTACTACTTTTTCTTGAACTACCAAAATTTTTTGGGGAAAAATTATAAAAAACCGCAAATTTTTCACTTTTTCTTTGTTTTTTGGGCAATTTACACTACCTTTGTGCACAAATAATAGCAAATTTTGAATGATACAACTTGTAGAAACAATTAAAGACGCGATTCAGGAGAAGAAGGGCTGCGATATTGTAGTGGCCGACCTGACAAAAATAGAAGGAACCATCTGTCAGTATTTCATTATCTGCACTGGCAACTCGCCCACGCAGGTCGAGGCTATTGCCGAGTCGGTGGGCGATGTGGTGCGCGAAAAGTTAAGCGAGAAACCTGCACACGTAGTAGGACTTGAAAACGCTCAGTGGGTGGCAATGGACTATACCGACGTGTTGGTACACATTTTCTTGCCCGATGTGCGCGAGTACTACGATTTGGAACATCTGTGGGAAGATGCACCTCTAACTCGTATTCCAGATTTAGACTAATATATATAATAGGTATATGGAGAATAATCAAAAACCAAGCAAAAATAACGGTGCCAACGGTCCTAAGATGAATATGCCCAAGTTCAACATGAACTGGATATATTTCATCGCTATTCTGACTTTAGGACTGCTTTACTTTACCAGTGGTGGTGCCGAAAACAGTAGCGTAGCAAAAACCGCATCGTATAGCGAGTTCAAAACGATGGTTGAGCGTGGCTATGCCAAAAAGATTGTGGTGAACAAGGCTCAGAGCATGCTACGTATGTATGTAAAGCCCGAACATATTCGTGATGTGTTCCATCAGGGCACGCAGCAAACGGGTGTTGAACCTTATTTGGAAGTTGAGTTTGGTAGTGTAGATCAGGTTGAGCAGTTTGTAGCTAAGGCTAAGGATGAGAAGGTGTTCACCGGTGATCTGGCTTTCGACAATAAACGTGATAACGAGTTCTTATCGCTGATTCTATCTAACCTCATTCCTATTTTATTTATAGTAGGATTGTGGATATTCCTGATGCGTCGCATGGGCGGCGGAGGCGGTGGCGTTGGTGGCGGTGTCTTCAACGTAGGTAAGAGCAAAGCTAAGATGTATGAGAAGGGTGGTGAGTTAGGCATCACGTTTAAGGATGTGGCCGGACAGGCTGGTGCCAAACAAGAGATACAGGAGATTGTTGACTTCCTGAAGAATCCACAGAAATATACCGACTTGGGTGGTAAGATACCCAAGGGAGCTCTGTTGGTAGGTCCTCCGGGAACAGGTAAAACCCTATTGGCTAAGGCTGTAGCAGGTGAAGCTGGTGTGCCTTTCTTCTCAATGAGTGGTTCTGACTTTGTTGAGATGTTTGTAGGTGTTGGTGCCAGTCGTGTTCGCGATTTGTTCCAGCAGGCCAAAACAAAGAGTCCTTGTATTATCTTCATCGATGAGATTGATGCTGTGGGACGTGCTCGTTCAAAGAATCCTGCCATGGGCGGTAACGATGAGCGCGAGAATACGTTGAATGCCCTGTTGACTGAGATGGACGGATTCGGTACAAATAGCGGTGTTATTATTCTGGCTGCTACCAACCGTGCCGATATGCTTGATTCGGCTCTGCTGCGTGCAGGACGTTTCGATCGTCAGATACACGTTGATTTGCCTGATCTGAACGAGCGCAAGGAGGTATTTAAGGTACACCTGAAGCCTGTGAAGATTGATGAAAGCGTAGATATCGACTTCCTGGCTCGTCAAACACCAGGCTTCTCGGGTGCTGATATTGCCAATGTTTGTAATGAGGCTGCACTGATTGCGGCCCGTCATAATAGTCAGACTGTAACGAAGCAGGACTTCCTGGATGCTGTTGACCGTATTATTGGTGGACTTGAAAAGAAGACCAAGGTGATGACACAGGCCGAGAAACGCTCGATAGCTATTCACGAGGCTGGTCATGCCACCATCTCATGGTTTACTGAGTTTGCCAACCCATTGGTTAAGGTGTCTATCGTGCCACGTGGCCAAGCCCTTGGTGCTGCCTGGTATCTGCCTGAGGAGCGCGTGCTGCAAACCAAGGAGGCGATGCTGGATGAGATGTGTTCGCTGCTGGGTGGTCGCGCAGCCGAAGAATTGTTTGTGGGTCATATCTCGACAGGTGCCATGAACGACCTTGAGCGCACCACCAAGCAGGCTTACGGCATGATTGCTTATGCTGGTATGAGCGAAAAACTGCCTAATGTGTGCTATTATAACAATGCTGAGTACCAATTCCAAAAACCATATTCGGAAACTACTGCTAAGATTATGGATGATGAGGTGTTGCGCATGATTAATGAGCAGTATGAGCGTGCCAAACAGATACTTACCGAGCATAAGGAGGGACATGCCCAGCTGGCTCAGTTGCTGATAGATCGTGAGGTGATTTTTGCCGAGGATGTAGAGAAGATCTTTGGTAAGCGTCCCTGGACCAGTCGTGCAGAGGAGTTGCTTGAAGCCCAGATGAAAGCCGATGCTGAGCGTATGGCTGAAGAGCGTGCCAAGGAGCTCGAAGCTGAAGCAATGGCTGCTGAGCAGAAAGCATTAGAGAGTAAACCCGAAGAAAAGGAGGATAAGGATGCGTAATTTTATTGTTAGAGCTATTACTGGCGTGCTGTTTGTTGCCGTGCTGGTGTGCAGCTTTTTGCGTCCGCAGGCAATGGTGCTGCTGTTTGCGCTGATTACAGGACTGACCATTTGGGAGTTTACCGGATTGGTTAACGATCGTGCGCAGGTGACGGTTAACCGCATGATATCTACTGTGGCAGGTGTATATCTCTTTTTTGCCATGGCAGGTTTCTGCAGCGAGCTTACCCCATCTGCAGTGTTCATCCCTTACCTTGTGTCTATCATCTATCTGATGGTGGCCGAACTGTACCTGAAGAACGAGGATCCCATACACGATTGGGCCTATACCATGATGGCCCAGTTGTATATCGCCCTGCCGTTCTCGCTGCTTAATACGCTGGCATTCCACGCTGCGCCTCAGGGCTTTGTGGCTTACGATGCCGTGCTGCCCTTGTCGGTTTTCGTGTTCTTGTGGATGAACGATACAGGAGCCTACCTCTGTGGATCGCTGTTGGGTAAACATAAACTCTTCCCTCGCATCTCGCCAGGAAAGAGTTGGGAAGGCAGTATCGGTGGCGGCATCTTAGTGATAGCCGTAGCCGTGCTGGTATGGTATCTTACCGATGCGTATCAGCTTAACCAGTTAGGACTGACCGCTGTTGAGTGGGCCGGATTGGGACTTACCGTAGTTGTCTTCGGCACCTGGGGCGATCTGGTGGAGAGCTTGTTTAAGCGCACCATCGGCATTAAGGATAGCGGTAACATACTGCCCGGACATGGTGGCATGCTGGATCGTTTCGATTCGTCGCTGCTGGCCATTCCAGCTGCAGTAGTTTACCTCTACACCATTATGCTACTTTGATTGATAAAGTACACTTAAAGTTGGCTTATATGTATTTTCGAGGGTAAGGGTGATGAAACCACCTTTATCCTCGAATTTTGCGATACGGTGGTCTTTTCCATCCTTCAGCATGTTAGGCCAAGCATCCAGTTGCTCCTCAAATGCATCATGCATCTGCTGCCACATTTTTCGGGTGCTATCGTTGGTAGAGATGGTGTAGTTCTCCTGCAGTGCAACCAACGTATCGTTACGCTGAGCTAACATCAGGCGGTAGTTAAGGTTGGGGTGATACATCGATACACGGGCAAAATTAGAGTCGGTCTTGGCTGAATCGATAGCAAAACCACGAGCAGCGAGCGAGTCGCAGAAGGTTTTAAAGGGCATACCCATTGAGAGTCCACGATAGTCGAGATACTTTTTCTCGCCATTTCCACAAGCACAGAGTGCTGCAATAGCCACTACGGCAATAAATAATTTCTTCATAACAAATTAGTTTTTTGTAATATTCGGTGGCAAAGATAGATAATTTTTTTGGAGTTTCCAAAAAATCTATTAACTTTGCAACATGTTTCTATCAACATTACTACTTACGGCACTTGTTGCCATGCCTATAACACCCGATACCCTGCGACA
Source organism: Xylanibacter ruminicola (assembly GCF_900107775.1). Classification (GTDB taxonomy): domain Bacteria; phylum Bacteroidota; class Bacteroidia; order Bacteroidales; family Bacteroidaceae; genus Prevotella; species Prevotella ruminicola_C. The sequence goes on along the minus strand of NZ_FNRF01000006.1, from coordinate 155,090 downwards.
GGAACAGCTTGATGAGGTAGTGGTGAAGTCGAACTCGGCTCGCCAACGTCTGCGTCAGATACAGACTGGTGCTGAGCAGGTGCAACTGAAGGACCTTACTAACTCGCCGCAACTGTTTGGCGAACATGATATTATGCGCTCTATGCAGCTGCTTACAGGTGTAAAGAGCGAGAGTGACGCATCTAGCAGTTTCCAGGTGCGAGGTGGTACATCAGCCCAAAACCAGATACTCGTTGATATTGCTCCTGTATATAATGTGGGTCACCTGGCCGGATTGTTCTCGGCCTTTAATAGCGATGCCCTTGTGTCGGCTACGCTCTATAAAGGTTTGCTGCCAGCACAGTATGGTGGCGCTTCTAGTGCGGTGCTTGATATTATCGGGAAAACAGGTAACAAGAGCGAGTACCACGGTGGCGCCAGTATCGGACTCCTCTCAGCAAAGGGTACCATCGAAGGTCCGATTGTGAAGAATAAGGCCGCCTTCTTAGTCACGGCACGCCGTTCGTATATGGACATGTTTCTGAAACTGTCGTCCGATTTTAAAGGTAATACTTTGTATTTCTACGATATCAATGCCAAGGCCGACTGGACCATTAACGAGAACAACCAACTGTTTCTGAGTTTCTTTACAGGTCACGACCGTACAGCACTTGAGGATATGGTTGACATCCGTTGGAACAATCTTTCAACCAGTTTAAAGTGGTTGCACCATTTTGGTAGTAATGCCTATGCTCAGTCGACGGCTTACTACAGTGGCTATCAGACGGATAATGGTATAGATTTTCTGGGTATGAATATCTGGTTCTCAGGTCATATCCGTCAGACTGGTTTCCGACAGGATTTCCATGCCAACTTGGGAAAGTATAGGCTAGATGCTGGTTTGCAAACGGCTTTGCTTAATGTGAAGTCGGCCGAGTGGAAACAGGTGTCGTTGCACGAGAAAGAACAGCGCCGTGCTTGGGATAATGCATTTTGGCTGAACTTGATGACACCCATTACCAAAAAACTTGATGTTTCGGCCGGTCTGCGTGTGAGTGCCTTCTCGCCTTTGGGTGGCTCGTTGTATTACGATCTGGAAGATAATGGCGACATAGCTTGGTACTACAACTATGGCAAGAACCAGATTGTTAAAACCCACACGGTGCTTGAGCCCCGACTCTCTGTTAACTACCAACTATCACCTGTCGCCTCGCTCAAGTTTGGCTATACCCGTACTTCGCAGAATGTGCATGCCTTACGCAACCAGAGCACAGCAACCCCCTTCGACCGTTACACCATGAGTAGTAACATTGTTAAGCCTGAAGTGGCCGACCAGGTAAGTGCTGGCTTGTTTATGATGACTCCCAATCAGGATTACGACTTCTCGGCTGAGGTTTACTTTCGTCATATTAATAATGTGTTAGACTATCGCGACGGTAAATCGTTTGCCAGCGAAATAGAGATTGAGCGCTTGATGCTGGCTGGTAAGGGTAAGGGCTATGGCATAGAGCTGAGTGCTCGCAAGAACAATGGTAGGTTGACTGGTTGGATTGGTTACACGCTCTCGTGGTCGAAAACCAAGATTGATGGGATTAATCAGGGCCGTTGGTATGATGCTAACAACGATCGCCGTCATGACATCAATATCGTGGCTATGTATCACCTGAATAAGCGTTGGAACCTGAGTGCCTCGTGGGTATATAACAGTGGTCAGGCTTTTACTGCTCCCAGTGGAAAGTATATGATTGAGGACAACTGGATATATTATTACACCGAGCGTAATGGTTATCGCGCACCGGCCTCGCACCATTTGGATGTAAGTGCTGTGTGGAGCAAGAAATACAGAAATCGCACCCATCAGCTGGTGTTCGGTATCTACAATCTGTATAACCGCTACAACCCCTTCCTCATTAACTTCGAGGATGGTGAGTATGGTGCAGGCACCAAGGCCAAGCAGTATTCGTTGTTTGGCATTGTACCATCGGTATCGTTTAATATTAATTTCTGATAACTATGCGTAGATTACTATATATAATAGGTATATTAGGGCTGATGTCGTGTACAAAGGAAATCAGCATCGACTATCATAGTCACGATACACGCTATGTGGTTGAAGGAACTATTAACAATGATGGTACGGAGATTCGTGTGAGCACCACTAATGCGATGGAGGATAACACTACTGGTAGCGATGTGAACAATGCTACCGTGACATTGACAGCCGACGATGGTACCACAGCAACCATTCCTTTTGTACGCAATGGCTACTACCGTTCTAAGTTTGCTGGTATTGCCGGTACTGTTTATAAGTTGGATGTTGAGGTTGATGGACAGCATTTTACGTCAACTTCTACCATGCAGCGCACACCCAAGATGAACGAGTTTAAGTTGGTGTGGAAGAAGATGCTGACGGAGCGTTATTTGTTTGGTGACCTGCGTCTGCAGGACATACCTAACGAGAGTAACTGGTATTTTATGCATATTTACCGTAATGGTTTAGGTTATCGTTGGGCGGTGATGAAGGATGATAAGAATCCAAACAAGGAACTGCAGCAGCTGTTTACCTTCTTCCGTGATGGTCAGCATGATAATGACGTGCTGCAGGATGGCGACGAGCTGCATATCGTTATCCGTGCCATCGATCAGCGTGCTTACGACTATCTGTACTCTATGCAGCAGATGTCGAGCACGGCTACCAATCCTATTGATAACTTTACAGGTGGTTGTCTGGGGTATTTCTCAGCCAACAGCGAGATAGAATACTATCAGGACTTCTATTACCGCGATGTAACCGAAGATGACGAATAACCGTTGGTTTCGTTTGATAGTTTGCGGATAATGAAAGTAACAGTTATGCCTTTTTGTTCGTAGTCGTACCTGATAAGCACAGAACTGTCGGTAAACGAAAGCACCTGTGCTAAGAGCGAGCGCTTGGCGCCGTCATCGTCAACGTATGTAAGCTTAAGATTGTTGTTGTCGCATTGATAGTCGCCTTCGAAAATCACCATACCTTCTGTGTCGTAGGCGGTAAAAGTACCTTTACGTACCATGCCATTGTAATTGCCATCACCACGGAAAACAAACTGATCGTACGTAAAGTTATCGGGGCCTAAGTCGGTGTCGCCATCAATCACAACATCACCTTCGCCCCAACCGCGTTGCCAGGTGCCGACAATCAATTCGCCCAGTCGGCGTCCATCGTCGTCACCACCACCGCAAGCGGTCATAAAGATCAGGGCAGCCACTATAGCTGCCCTGTATAAAAACTTACTTAACATTTCCAACCTTAACTAAGTACTCTGCAATCTGAACAGCGTTTAGGGCAGCACCCTTACGGATTTGGTCGCCGCTGAGCCAGAAGGTCAGACCGTTTTCGTCGCTCAGGTCTTTACGAACACGACCTACGTAAACATCGTCCTTGCCAGCAGTCTCCAGAGGCATGGGGTAGGTAAGTGTAGCGGGATCGTCCTTCAGTGTACAGCCAGGAGCAGCGGCGATGGCCTTCTGAGCCTCCTCTACGCTGATGGGACGCTCGGTCTCAATCCAAACACTCTCTGAGTGAGAGCGCAGTGAGCTAACACGTACACACATGGCCGAGCACTTGGCATCGGTATGCATAATCTTACGTGTCTCGTTAAACATCTTCATCTCCTCCTTGGTGTAGCCATTAGGCTGGAACACGTCAATCTGAGGGATAACGTTATATGCCAGCTGGTGAGCAAACTTCTTTACGGTCTTAACCTCACCATCCTCTACCATCTCCTTGTACTGCTGCTGCAGTTCGGCCATGGCAGCGGCACCGGCACCTGAAGCACTCTGATATGAAGCAACATGAATGCGTTTTATATGAGAGAGCTTTTCCAGAGGCTGGAGAACAACTACCATCATGATAGTGGTGCAGTTAGGGTTAGCGATGATTCCACGAGGACGGTTCAGGGCATCCTCGGCATTGCACTCGGGCACTACCAGGGGTACATCGTCGTCCATACGGAATGCACTCGAGTTATCAATCATTACAGCACCATACTTTGTGATAGTCTCGGCAAACTCCTTCGATGTGCCTGCACCTGCTGAAGTGAAGGCGATGTCGACATCCTTAAAATCGTCGTTGTGCTGAAGCAGTTTAACCTCAATCTCCTTACCTTTAAAATTGTACTTCGTTCCGGCACTGCGCTCTGAGCCAAACAGTACCAGTTCGTCCATTGGGAAATTTCTCTCAGCGAGGATGCGCAGAAACTCTTGTCCTACGGCTCCACTCGCACCTACAATTGCTACTTTCATCTTGATAATCCTTTAAATGGTTACAATTTGGCCGCAAAATTATGTTTTTTTTTTCATTTTACCAAAAAAATGAGTACCTTTGTAGCCAAAATGACATTATTATTATCATATTTGCCGATTACAGACCCAACTTTTATCTTTTTTGTGGTGCTGATGATCATTCTGTTTGCTCCTATCGTGATGAGTAAACTTAGAATTCCGCATATCATTGGCATGGTTCTGGCGGGTATCGCCATCGGTCAATATGGTTTTAATATTCTGGTCCGCGACAACTCTTTTGAACTTTTCGGTAGGGTCGGTCTCTACTATATTATGTTCCTGGCCGGACTGGAGATGGACATGGAGGGCGTGAAGAAACATTCGCGCCGATTCCTGCTGTTCGGACTGCTGACCTGCTTTGTACCGCTGATACTTACCTATGCCATGTCGGTGACCATCCTTGACTATTCGTCATCGGCCTCGTTCCTGTTGGGTTGTATCATGGCATCGAACACCCTGATAGCTTATCCTATTGTAGGCCGATACGGTTTGCAGAAGCACCAGAGCGTGGCGCTTAGTGTGGGTTCGTCGATGATATCACTATTTATGGCGCTGGTCATGCTGGCTGCCATTTCAGGATCGTTCAGTAAGGATAGTGGTTGGACCTTCTGGGTGCTGTTTGTGGTTAAATTTGCCGCATTCTGTGTGGGTAGTGTCGTGCTGATACCTAAACTGACACGTTATTTCCTGCGCCGATACAGCGATGCCGTGATGCAGTACACCTTTGTTATGGCGGTGATGTTCCTCAGTGCGGCACTCTCGTCGCTCATTGGTATCGAGGGTGTGTTTGGCGCATTCTACTCTGGTCTGATATTAAACAGATATATCCCACGTGTGTCGCCACTGATGAACCGCATCGAGTTTATCGGTAACGCGCTGTTCATCCCCTATTTCCTGATTGGTGTGGGTATGCTCATCAATCTGGGTACGCTGTTCTCTAGCATGCAGATGGTATGGATTGTACTGCTTATCGTGTTCTTCGGAACATTTGGTAAGGCTGTGGCTGCCTATATCTGTAGTCTGCTGTTCCGCTTGTCGAAGGCTGATGGACACATGATGTTCGGTCTTACATCGGCCCATGCGGCTGGTGCTATCGCAATGGTGATGGTGGGTATCCGTTTAGAGGTGGCTCCTGGCGAATACTTGGTGAGCGACGATATGCTGAATGGTATCATTATGATGATTCTGTTTACCTGTATCATCAGTACCATGATGACCGAGCATGCTGCCAAGAAGATTATCATTCAGGAGAAGACCCATCTGCAGGGCGATGTGCCTAAGGATGACGACGAGAAGATATTGCTATGTGTGAAATATCCCGAGATTGCACCGCATCTGCTGTATATGTCGATGTTCATGCGTAACCAGCGTTTGAACCGCGACTTGGTGGCGCTGAATGTGGTTTACGATGATGAACGTAGCAATGCTGCTCGCGAAGAGGGTATCCGATTGCTGGAGCAACTGCAGCATACTGCCAGTGCCAGTGAGGTAAAGGTGCAAACGCAGGTGCGTTTAGCTACCAATATCGCCAATGGTATTAAGCATGCTTTCCGTGAGTTTGGTTGCTCGGAGATTGTGATGGGTATGCACGTGCATACCGATATCAACCCCAGGTTCTGGGGAGAGTTTATCCAGAGTCTGTATAATGGCTTGAACCGTCAGATTCTGCTGGTACGTTTCGTTCAGCCTATGACCACGCTGCGCCGTATTCGTGTGGCAGTGCCTTCACGAGCCGAGTTCGAACCCGGTTTCCATCGTTGGCTCGAAAGGTTGAGTAGGTTGGCTGGTCAGTTGGACTGCCGTATCCAGTTTCATGGTCGCAACGAGAGTCTGATGCTCATCAAGGAGTATATCAACAATCGTCATCCCAATGTGCGTGCCGAGTATACCTACATGGCTCATTGGAACGAGTTGCCTCAGTTGGCTGCGGGTATTGCCGACGACCATCTGTTTGTGGTAGTAACAGCCCGTAAGGGTACCATCTCATACAAAACGGCGTTGGAGCGACTGCCAGATGAGTTGCAGAAGCATTTCTCGGGTAAGAACCTTATTATTATCTTCCCCGATCAGCATGGTGATACCAAGGATGAGCGTATGAGCTTTACTGAGGCACAGCATCACGAGGAGAAGAGTATCTATGATGCTGTTCTGCGCTGGATACATGAGAGGAAGATTAAACATTAAAAATTCAACATTATAGATTAGAGATGATTGATATAAAGAATATAACCAAGAGCTTTGGCTCGTTACAGGTGCTGAAGGGCATCGACCTCCATATCAACAAGGGCGAGGTGGTAAGCATTGTAGGTCCCAGCGGTGCTGGTAAAACCACGTTGCTGCAGATTATTGGTACACTCGACCGTCCTGATACGGGTAGTGTCGTGGTTGATGGTATCGATACAACCACGCTCTCATCCAAGCATCTAGCTGATTTCCGCAACCGTCATTTGGGATTTGTGTTCCAGTTCCATCAGCTGTTGCCCGAGTTTACTGCTATCGAGAATATCATGATTCCCGCATATATTGCTGGCACGTCGCAGAGCAAGGCCAAGCAGCGTGCCAAAGAACTGCTCGAGTTTATGGGACTGGCCGATCGTGCAACCCATAAGCCCAACGAACTCTCGGGTGGTGAAAAGCAGCGTGTGGCTGTGGCTCGTGCGCTGGTAAACAATCCTGCAGTGATTCTTGCCGATGAGCCTTCTGGTTCGCTCGATACAAAGAATAAGGAAGAACTGCATCAGCTGTTCTTTGATCTTCGCGATCAGTTCGGACAGACCTTTGTGATTGTTACCCACGATGAGGGACTTGCTTCGATTACAGATAGAACTATTCATCTTAAGGATGGACTGATATTACCTACGGAAAACATTGAAATAACAGAGGAAATATGATAAAATTAGGAGATTACAATACCTTGAAAATCGTGAAGTCGGTCGACTTCGGACTTTATCTCGACGGTGGCGAGGAAGGCGAAATTCTGCTTCCCCAGCGTTATGTTACTAACGATATGAAAATTGGTAACGAGGTTACGGTGTTTATCTACCTCGACCAGGAGGAGCGTCCTGTGGCTACAACAGAAACACCTTATGCCAAGGTGGGCGAGTTTGTGAGCTTAGAGGTGGCATGGGTTAACCAGTTTGGTGCATTCCTTAACTGGGGCCTGATGAAGGATATCTTCTGTCCCTTCCGTGAGCAGAAAAAACGTATGGAGCAGGGGCAGCGTCATATTGTATATATTAAGGTAGATGAAGACAGCTATCGCCTGATGGCTACGGCCAAGGTAGAGAAATATCTCACTACACCTATAATTACCGATCTGCCATCGTTGCAGCATGGTGCCGAGGTGGATATCTTAGTGTGGCAGAAGACCGATCTGGGATTCAAGGTGATTGTGAACAATAAGTTCCAAGGTCTGATTTTCGAGAATCAGATTTTCCAGCCTCTACACAGTGGTATGAAACTCAAGGCTTATGTGGATCATGTGCGCCAGGATGGCAAGATTGATATCGTGCTGCAGCAGACAGGCAGACAGCAAACGCTGGACTTTGCTGAGACACTGCTACGCTATCTTTACGAGAACGATGGATTCTGCAATCTGGGAGATAAGTCGCCTGCCGAGTTGATTTACGACCGCTTCCAGGTATCAAAGAAGGCCTATAAGAAAGCAGTTGGCGATCTCTATAAGCGCCGCCTCATCACTATCGAACCTGATGGAATCCGCTTAGTAAAATAAAAGTAATAAAAAACCTCGCCGATTGGCGAGGCTTTTTTATGTTTAGAACTCTGCTGATTTCGGAGTACGTGGGAAGGGGATCACGTCGCGGATGTTCTGCATACCTGTTACGAACAGGATGAGACGCTCGAAACCAAGACCGAAACCGGCGTGTGGGCATGAACCCCACTTGCGGGTGTCGATATACCACCAGAGGTGGGTCTGATCCATCTCGCGGCGATTAATCTCGCCCATCAACTTATCGTAGCTCTCCTCACGAACACTACCACCGATAATCTCACCAATCTGTGGGAAGAGTACATCGGTACCCTGCATGGTAGGACCAGGGGCAACAGCACCCTTGTAACCTACTGAACCGCCATCGGCAGTGTCCTGGTTCTGCTTCATATAGAACGACTTGAATGCACGTGGATAGTCGGTCATGATAACTGGCTTCTTGAAGTGCTCCTCAACCAGGTAGCGCTCGTGCTCGCTGGCCAGGTCGTCGCCCCAGTTGCAGGGGAACTCGAACTTCTTACCGTTCTTGATAGCCTCCTGCAGGATGTTGATACCCTCGGTGTAAGGCAGGCGAACGAAGGTCTCCTTGAGTACACCCTCCAGACGCTCGATCAGAGTCTTGTCGATCATCTTGTTCAGGAACTCGAGGTCGTCCTTACAGTTATCGAGAGCCCAGCGTACGCAGTACTTGATGAAGTCCTCTTCAAGATCCATCAGCTCTTCCTGATCCAAGAAAGCAACCTCAGGCTCAACCATCCAGAACTCGGCCAGGTGGCGAGGTGTGTTACTGTTCTCTGCGCGGAAAGTAGGACCGAAGGTGTAGATAGAACCCAGTGCGGTAGCACCCAGCTCACCCTCCAGCTGACCAGATACAGTCAGCGAAGTCTGCTCGCCGAAGAAATCATCGTCGTAGATTATCTTGCCGTTCTCATCCTTCTTCAGGTCGTAGAGGTTCTTGGTAGTTACCTGGAACATGTTACCTGCTCCCTCACAGTCACTGGCAGTAATCAGTGGGGTGTGGAAGTAGAAGAAACCATGCTCGTGGAAGTAGGTGTGGATAGCCATCGCCATGTTGTGGCGGATACGCATCACTGCTCCGAAAGTGTTGGTACGCAGACGCATGTGAGCGTTCTTACGCATTACCTCGAAGCTCTGGCCCTTCTTCTGCATGGGGTAGTCGTTGCCGCACAGACCGTAAACCTCAAGTTTAGTAGCCTGGATTTCGCTGCTCTGACCGGCACCCTGACTTTCAACCAGTGTACCCTCGGCGCTGATGCAGGCACCTGTGGTGATATCCTTCAATACCTGCTCGTCGAACTTAGTAGGATCAACAACAATCTGCACATTCTTGATGGTAGAACCGTCGTTGAGTGCAATGAAGTCTACAGCCTTAGAGCTGCGGTGCGTGCGCACCCAACCCTTAACGCAAACCTCCTTGCCATATTCAGTGCTCTTCAGCACATCAATAATCTTTGTTCTTTTCATTGTCAATTATCAATTGTCAATTATCACTTACTCGTAAGCTCCCATACGCAGGCGGTCAACCTCCTCCTCGGTCAGGTAGCGCCAGTCGCCACGCTTCAGGTTCTTCTTGGTCAGACCAGCGAACTGTACGCGGTCGAGCTTCTGAACACGGTAGCCCAGGCTCTCGAAGATGCGGCGAACGATACGGTTCTTACCTGAGTGAATCTCGATGCCAACCTGCTTCTTATCAGTAGGATGTGCATACTGAACGTCGTCGGCCTTAATCTCACCATCCTCAAGCTGGATGCCCTCGGCAATCTGTGCCAGATCGTGAGCGGTAACGTTCTTATCGAGGTAAACGTGATAAATCTTCTTCTTCAGGTACTTAGGATGTGTAAGCTTAGAAGCCAGATCTCCATCGTTGGTGAGCAGCAGCACACCAGTAGTGTTGCGGTCGAGACGACCTACGGGGTAGATGCGCTCAGGACAAGCGTTCTTAACGAGGTCCATGACAGTCTTACGCTGCTGAGGATCATCGCTGGTAGTCACATAGTCCTTTGGCTTGTTGAGCAGTACGTAAACCTTCTTCTCGATGTTTACGGGCTGATCGTGGAACTTAACAACATCGGTACGCAGAATCTTTGTTCCCAGCTCGGTTACAATCTCGCCGTTAACCGATACTACACCTGCCTGAATGAACTCGTCGGCCTCGCGACGGCTGCAAACACCGGCATTAGCCAGGAACTTGTTCAAACGCAGTGGCTCGTTTGGATCGTAGTTAATCTCCTTGTACTCGATGCGCTTCTTCATTGAGTACTTTGCATTTGGATCGTAGTCGGCTGTACGCTGACGTGGACCCTTCTTATAAGGAGCAGCTCCGTAAGGCTTGCCATAGCCACCCTGCTGAGGACGACCGTAGCCACCCTGCTGAGGACGACCGTAGCCACCCTGCTGAGGACGACCATAACCACCCTGCTGAGGACGACCGTAACCACCCTGCTGAGGACGCTGACCATAACCGCCACCCTGTGGACGCTGGCCATAGCCACCCTGCTGAGGACGACCGTAACCGCCCTGTGGACGCTGGCCATAACCACCCTGTGGACGCTGACCATAACCACCCTGACGCTGCTGGCCGTAGCCACCTTCGTTATTGTAGTTGTTACGTGGGCGATAGCCTCCCTGAGGACGCTGAGGTGCATTGCTCTGCAGACCTGCGCCGAATCCCTCTGGGCGGAACTCGCCTTCGTCGTTGTTATTGCGATAGCTGGGACGCTCATATACTGGGCGCGCAGCGGTATGAATGCGTGGACGTGGTGAACGACCTGGACGATACTCCTTCTGATATCCGTCCTGTGCTGTCTCTTCCTGTTTTTTCTCGTTGTTTTCGAAATCCATGACTTGTTATTCTTTAAAAATGTTACTAATGTCTATAAAATAAATAATGTGTAATTAAATGCCTGTATAGGTTGATGGGGTGATGGCACGAAGTTCTTCTTTTACATCCTCACTCACCTCGAGTGTTTCAATGAAATTTTTGATCTTTTCGCCAGTCAGCTTCTCGTTGGTACGAGTCAGCGCCTTCAGTGTCTCGTATGGGTTGGGGTAGGCCTCACGACGCAGAATGGTCTGGATAGCCTCGGCTACTACAGCCCAGGTGTTGTCGAGATCCTCCTGCAGCTTCTCCTCGTTCAGAATAAGCTTGCGCAAGCCCTTCAGGGTGCTCTGGAAAGCAATCACAGCATGACCCATAGGTACACCTACGTTACGCAGAACGGTAGAGTCGGTCAGGTCGCGCTGCAAACGGCTTACGGGCAGCTTGGCTGCCAGGAACTGCAGAATGGCGTTGGCAATACCCAGGTTACCCTCAGAGTTCTCGTAGTCGATGGGGTTCACCTTATGTGGCATAGCACTCGAACCAACCTCGCCCTTCTTGATCTTCTGCTTGAAGTAGTCCATAGAGATGTACATCCAGAAGTCGCGATCCAGGTCGATGACGATGGTGTTAATACGACGCATAGCATCAAAGATAGCACCCAACCAGTCGTAGTTCGAAATCTGAGTGGTGTACTGTTCGCGCTCCAATCCTAACTTTTCGCTTACGAATGTGTTACCAAACTCACGCCAGTCGTACTGTGGATAAGCCACGTGGTGGGCATTGTAGTTACCGGTAGCACCACCAAACTTAGCGGTGATAGGGGTAGCCTTCAGGCCGCGCAGCTGCTCTTCCAGACGGTACACGTAAACCATTACCTCCTTACCCAGGCGGGTAGGCGATGCAGGCTGTCCGTGGGTCTTGGCCAGCATAGGGATGTTCTTCCACTGCTCGGCATAATCGTGCAGCTGCTCAATCAGCTCCTCAACCATAGGATAGTAAACCTGCTCCAGAGCCTCCTTGATAGAAAGGGGAACGCTGGTGTTGTTAATGTCCTGCGAGGTGAGGCCGAAGTGGATGAACTCCTTGTAGCTCTCGAAACCGCCCATGGCGTCGAGCTGCTCCTTGATAAAGTACTCTACGGCTTTTACGTCGTGGTTAGTAATCGACTCAATGTCTTTCACACGCTGTGCATTAGCGGGTGTGAAATTACGGTAGATGTCACGAAGTTGATCGAATGTTGAGTGGTTGATACCCTGAAGTTGAGGTAATGGCAATTCACACAAGGCAATGAAATACTCGATTTCAACGCGTACCCTGTAACGTATCAAGGCATACTCTGAAAAGTATTCTGCCAATGGTTCGGTCTTACTTCTGTAACGGCCATCAATAGGCGAGATGGCTGTCAATAAACTTAAATCCATGTTTTAAATTAATTCCTGTAATTATCGATAATTTCTAAATGTTCAATATCCTTCTTTAACCCAAAACCGCAACCTCATCGGCTGCGGAAAGCGGATTTTTTGTGTTGTGGGCGTTGACGGATTCGAACCGCCGACCCTCTGCTTGTAAGGCAGATGCTCTAAACCAGCTGAGCTAAACGCCCTTGTTTTTCTTGTTTGCGGGTGCAAAGGTACAAAGAAAAAATGAAACTGCAAAATTTTCAGGCGAAAATCTTGCAGTTTCTTGTAAATTTATAGCTGATAGAGGTCGTTTGCGGCCATCAACTCCACTTTTTTGTCTGAAAGTATCTTCTCGCAGGCATCCAAATCGGTGGGGCGGATTACCACTGTGGCCACATCGCCATTAGCAAACGAATACATGTACTCGATGAAAATACCGTTCTGTGAGAGGTGCTTCAGTACGATGGCCAGCGAACCGCTGGTGTTGGGGCATACAAATCCGATCACATCAGTAATCTTCACGGCAAAGTGTGCCTCTTTCAGAACCTGATAGGCTTTGTCGGGATCGGAAACGATGCAGCGCAGAATACCAAAGTCGCTGTTATCGGCAATACTCATGGCCGAAAGGTTGATGCCAGCTGCACCAAGCACCTCGGTCACCTCAGTCAGACGGCCTGACTTGTTCTCAAGGAAAATTGATAGTTGCTTAGTCTTCATAATTACGATTGTATTTTTAGATGTTACGTTTGTCAATCACGCGCTTGGCCTTGCCCTCCGAGCGCTCAATGCCCTTTGGCTCAACCAGCTTAACCTTGAAGCCCAGTCCGATCACGCTACGCAGCTCGCCTTCCAGTTTCTTCTGCAAACCAACCATCGTGGCCATATCGTCGGTAAAGTACTCCTCCTTCACCTCAACCTTCAGCTCTGAGGTATCGGTATTGTTCACGCGATCGACGGTGAGCAGGAAGTGAGGCTCGTACTCAGGCAACTTCAGGATGACATCCTCAATCTGTGATGGGAATACGTTCACACCACGGATAATCAGCATATCATCGCAACGGCCCAGAATACGGTCCATACGTACCAAGGTACGTCCGCACTTACACTTGTCGTAGTGCAGGGCTGTCAGGTCGTGGGTGCGATAGCGGAGCAATGGCATACCCTCTTTAGTAAGGTGGGTGAATGTCAGTTCGCCGAACTGACCTTCTGGTAGAGGCTCGCCAGTCTTTGGGTCCAGAATCTCTGGATAGAACAGGTCTTCGTTCAGGTGGGTGCCGCACTGGTGCTCGCATTCGTAGCCTACGCCAGGACCGGCAATCTCGCTCAGTCCGTAGATATCGTAAGCTTTAATACCCAGACTCTCTTCCAGTTTCTTACGCATCTTCTCGGTCCAAGGCTCTGCGCCAAACACGCCCACTTTCAGCTTAAACTCGTCACGGCTCCATGGGCACTCTTTCATGGCCTCGCCCAGGAACATGGCGTAGCTGGGGGTACAGCACAGAATGGTGGTGCCAAAGTCGTGCATCAGGGTCATCTGCTTCTGGGTGTTACCTGAAGAGATGGGGATTACCGATGCGCCGATGTTGGTGGCTCCGTCGTGAGCGCCAAGACCTCCAGTGAACAGACCATAGCCATAAGCCACTTGGAAGATGTCGTCCTTACCTGCACCATAGGCGGTAAAGGCGCGACTAATGGCTTCGCTCCACATAGCAAGGTCTTTGCGGGTGTAAAGTACTACAACTGGTTTACCGGTTGTTCCCGATGAGGCGTGGATTCTGACAATCTGACTCATGGGCACGGCAGCCAGTCCGAAGGGATAGTTGTCGCGGAGGTCGAGCTTGTTAGTAAAAGGCAGCTTGGTGATGTCGTCGATACTCTTGATATCGCCAGGTTCCAACCCCATCTCCTGAAACTTCTTACGGTAGAAGGGGGTGTTGTAATATACATACTCTGCCATTTTTACTAGGCGTTGACTCTGGATTTCGCGAAGCTGTTCGCGATCCATGCACTCCATTGTTTCATTCCAAATCATGTCTGTTTCTTGTCGTTGATTATATGTACTTTACGGGCACAAAGTTAAGGTATTTTTTTGAATCAACCAAGAAAGTACCATCAAAAGTGTATATTTTATTTATTTGGTTTGGAACTTTCGTATATTTATCGTATTTTTGCCCCAGTTCTATATATTAATAAGGTATGAAGAAACTATTTTTATTGCTAATGGCCGTTTTAGGTCTCAACACAGCCTGTGGCCAGTCACCTTACGAGGTAGATGAGTTTACCACCGCGAGTGGTAAAACCGTTAAGTTTCATGCGCTGATGCATGCATGTATCCGTATCCAGTACGATGGTAAGGAGATACAGATTGATCCTGTGTCGAAGCTGGGCAATCGTTCTGTTAACTATGCAGCCATGCCTAAGGCCGAATACATCTTTGTAACCCATGAGCATGCCGACCATTACGATGCTGCTGCACTTAAAACATTATCGGCTGACAAAACGCAGCTGGTGATGAATAAGCGCTGTGCCGATATGTATGGTTCGGGGAAAGTGATGGTAAATGGCGACAAACTGCAGTTAGCCGATGTTAGTGTTGAGGCTGTGCCTGCGTATAACTCTACGGTAGGTCGCGAGCAGTTCCACCCCAAGGGGCGCGATAATGGCTATATCCTTACCATCGATGGCTTGCGTATCTATATTGCCGGCGATACCGAGGATATCCCGGAGATGGCGCAGATTAAGGATATCGACATTGCTTTCCTGCCTTGTAACCAGCCTTATACGATGACACCCGATCAGCTGGTGCGTGCAGCAAAGGTTATCAAACCCAAGGTACTGTTTCCTTATCACTACGGACAAACCGACCTGAGTTCGATACCTGCTCAGCTTGAAGGAACAGGTATCGATGTAAGGATTCGTCATTACGAGTAAGGACTACTCGTAATCGTCGATTACTGAGTTCATGAAATCCATCATTGGCTTGGCGGCTTTGAACATGCGTTCAATTTCGTCGAGCCATTTTTCGCCTTCATAAAAGTCATCTGGCACCTGATGCCAGCAACAGTAGTCCTTCATGCGCAGATACTCTACGTAGGGCCAGTCTTTGGGAAATCCCACTGGGCATTTCTTCAGTTTCTCCAGTCCAAAGCCTTGAGGCTGGTCCCAGCTTGATACATCTGTTGGTGTCGTGAAGCTGCTGGCTACAGGACTACCATAGTATTTCTTGAATTCTTTGTTTTCTACGCACTTCAGCCACTCGGCTGTGTTGCCCATCATCTCATTGCGGCACGATGTGAGTATGTTGGTTGGCAGCCAGTAGTTGCCACACGCCACCATGCAATGTCCTGGCTCCAGGTGCAGGTAGTATCCGCCATGCAGAGCCTTTTTGCCATGGGCTGCAATATAGCCGCCAAAATGGTTCTTGTAGGGCGACTTATCGGGTGAGAAACGTGTGTCGCGATTAAAACGATACGTGCAATCCTTTACTGTAAGATGTGCAATCGAGGGGTCGAAACTCGCAATCCTGTTAATTGCCATTTCAATTCCTGCTTCGAAATCAGCTCTTACAGCATCGTACTCTGCCTTATGCTCCCAAAACCAATCACGGTTGTTATTTGCCATCAACTGCTTCAGATAGCTTAGAATTCGTTTTGTATCCATATTCTTCGTATTTATTTCGTTTTCTGATATGCCAGGCGTTCGTCGCCTGAGAGTAGGTAGATGATGCCGCAGTAGGTAAAGCCCTGTTTGAGGATGACGTGCTGCATAATTTGATTGTTGCGATGGGTGTCGATGCGGATGTTGCTGTCGTGGGCAAAGCAGAAGTCCATGATGCTCTTAAAAACACCGTGGGCATCAGGATAACTGGCTATGCGATGCACTACGTGATAGGGTAGAGTGTCCTCTATCCAGTTGCCCTCGTAGATTTTGGCGTAAGTTGGATCTGGACTGGGTAGAAAGGCGAAATAGGCCACGATGGTGCCATCGTCTTCTACCACATAGCCGCCACCAATCTCTATGTCGTGCAGAATCACATCTGTTGAGGGGTAATTGTCGGCCCATTGGTGCATGTTGCCCGATTGCCGCATAATCTTTTTGGCTGCAGCGATGACGTTCATGATGTCGTCAACCTGCTGCGGGTTGGCTTTTGTGATGGTTCTATTCATTATCATTATCTTCTATTACCGTCGGCAAAGTTACTAATTTCTGTTCAAACTAGAATGAAAATTTTGAAATAAATGAATTATGAATTGCTGTTATGGGTAGCTAATTTATTGGATAATTGCAAGAAAAAGTTTTGCAACAAGCCTACATGCCTACATATTTTAGCCTTAAACACCTATTATACAATGTGTTACAAAGATTGCAGCCTACATAAAGCCCCACAAAAGCCTACATAAAGCCTACATGCAGCCTACATGTTTTTGCCGTTTACCTACGTACTAACAGATATTGTTTGCCTGGTTAGCAGCTTTTATCCTTAATACTCGTTGCGAAATTCTCTAGAGAATTTTGCAGCTACCAAGGCACTCAGTAATGTTTAGTAAGACACTTAGCCGAAAATTCTCTAGAGAATTTCGCAGCGTCCTTTAGGAAGAAATATTGCAAGTACATTAATAAGTATGTTTTCGCAAGGCAGAAAGTAGCTTTTCGCATACTGATAAGTAAGCATCAAAAGGCCCAAAAGCTACTTTTCGTACCCTAAAAAGCTACTTTTCGGTCGATTTTATGTAGGCTTTATGTAGGCTTTTGTGGTACTTTATGTAGGCTTGAAAACGCCAGAAACCATTTACGCATGCGGTTTTCGAGCGATTTTATGTAGGCATGTAGGCAATATGCCGAAAAATTTTTGGGGAAAATGGAATCATATGGCATACTGGTTGATTGAGAAATAAAACAAAAGAGGTGCAGACGTTGAATCTGCACCTCTTGGTTATGTTGTAAGTAAATCAATTGTTTACTTTACCTCCTCAAAGTCGGCGTCCTGGATGTCCTCAGGCTTTGGACCCTGCTGAGCCTGCTGCTGACCGCCCTGGAACTGATCGCCACCAGGCTGACCGGCTGCACCGCTCTGCTGGTACATCTGCTGCGAAGCAGTCTGCCAAGCAGTGTTCAGGGCTGCGATGGCTGTGTCGATAGCAGCTACGTCGCCTGCCTTGTGGGCATCCTTAAGCTGCTGCAGAGCCTGCTCGATAGCTGGCTTGTGCTGTGCTGGAATCTTATCGCCAAGCTCCTTCAGCTGATTCTCGGTCTGGAAAATCATTGAGTCGGCCTGGTTCAGCTTGTCAATACGCTCGCGCTCTTTCTTATCGTTCTCAGCATTCTGCTCAGCCTCGGCCTTCATGCGGTTGATCTCGTCCTGTGACAGACCAGATGAAGCCTCGATGCGGATGGCCTGCTCCTTACCTGTAGCCTTATCCTTGGCAGATACTTTGAGGATACCGTTGGCATCGATATCGAAGGTTACCTCGATCTGAGGAATACCACGACGTGCAGGAGCGATACCTGTGAGGTTGAACTGACCAATTGACTTGTTCTGTGAAGCCATTGGACGCTCACCCTGCAGAACGTGGATAGTTACCTCGGTCTGGTTATCAGCTGCAGTAGAGAATGTCTCGCTCTTCTTGCAAGGGATAGTAGTGTTAGCCTCGATCAGCTTAGTCATTACACCACCCATGGTCTCGATACCCAGTGTAAGAGGAGTAACGTCGAGCAGTACGATGTCGCCTACGCCACCTTCCTTGTTCAGGATAGCACCCTGGATTGATGCACCTACGGCTACAACCTCGTCGGGGTTAACACCCTTTGAAGGCTCCTTACCGAAGTAGTTCTTAACCAGAGTCTGAACGGCTGGGATACGGCTTGAACCACCTACCAGGATTACCTCGTCGATATCAGCTGTGTTCAGCTTAGCATCGGCCATAGCCTTCTGACATGGAGCCAGACAAGCCTGGATGAGGTCGTGAGCCAGCTGCTCGAACTTAGCACGAGTCAGCGTCTTAACCAAGTGCTTAGGTACACCTGCTACAGGCATGATGTAAGGCAGGTTAATCTCGGTGCTTGTGCTTGAGCTCAGCTCGATCTTAGCCTTCTCGGCAGCCTCCTTCAGGCGCTGCATAGCCATAGGATCGGCTGTCAGGTCGGCACCCTCGTCGTTCTTGAACTCCTGTACCAGCCAGTCGATGATAACCTGGTCGAAGTCGTCACCACCCAGGTGAGTATCACCATTGGTAGAGAGTACCTCGAATACGCCGCCACCGAACTCCAGAATAGAGATATCGAATGTACCACCACCCAGGTCGAATACGGCAATCTTCATATCCTTGTTAGCCTTGTCAACACCGTAAGCCAGAGCTGCGGCTGTAGGCTCGTTTACAATACGCTTTACGTCGAGACCGGCAATCTGACCAGCCTCCTTAGTAGCCTGACGCTGAGAATCAGAGAAGTAAGCAGGTACGGTGATAACAGCCTCGGTAACCTCCTGACCCAGGTAGTCCTCGGCAGTCTTCTTCATCTTCTGCAGAACCATTGCCGAAATCTCCTGTGGAGTGTACTTACGACCGTTGATATCTACACGTGGGTAGCCACCCTCGTTAACTACAGTATATGGTACACGACCAATCTCCTTCTCGGTCTGCTGCCAGTTCTCACCCATGAAACGCTTAATAGAGTAAACAGTGTTCTTAGGATTAGTGATGGCCTGACGCTTAGCAGGATCACCGATCTTACGCTCACCGTTATCAACAAAACCAACTACTGAAGGTGTTGTACGCTTACCCTCGCTGTTGGCAATTACTACTGGCTCGTTACCCTCGAATACGGCAACACAGCTGTTGGTAGTTCCTAAATCGATTCCAATAATCTTTCCCATAATTCTTATATTTTTTTAATTTATACTCAATTTGTCACAATCGGGAGTGCAAAGCATGTGCCAAAATGTCCTTTTATGATAAAAATGTTTTTTATTACGTCATTTTGGCACAAAATATTTGGATATTCATCCGAAAAAGTCTATCTTTGCACACAGAATTCTATATTAAAACAATCGGTCATGATGAAAAAAACGTTTTTAACTGCCTGTATGGCGTTTGCCTTTCTGGCAGCCTCGGCTCAGACCAACTCTTATATCGTGAAGACTAAGGGTGCTACCAAGAGTGCTCAGAATCATATGGCTGACGAGATTGCCGAAGCGATGGAGGAGGATGAGGAGAGTGCTCAGGACTTCATCAGCCAGAACTTCCGTTTTCACAGTTTGTGTGATTGGGAGGAAGGCATGAAGTTTATGGTGATGCCTGATAAGTACGATCTGGTGGTGAAAACCTTTACTGATGCTGCCACGGGCAAGAATGTGAGCAACCTCACATTGAAGTACAAAATCATGATCTACAAAGGCCATTCGGAGAGTAAGGATGGGCATGCGCTGATTAACTTCCAGTGTCAGGATGATGGCAAAGCCTATTATTACGAGATAGATTACGGCACCTTTGAGGACTATTGCTTCCAGAAAACGGGTGTGCCCACATTGGCCTATCTGGGCGATGTGGATATTGCCAAGGAGAAGCTGATGGATAAGATGCTGTACACCAAGACCAAGCTTTACCGTATGGATACCGAGTATGATGGCGAGGGCTATCAGGAGATGCTGGTTGACCAGGACATGGTGGTAAAAGTAGTGGCTGTAGGTGTTGGCTCGCGTAATTTCCCAGTTAAAATCGTTGTCGAGGATAAGGATGGCAACCAGTTCTACCAGAACGTAACGATGTCGAGAACCAACTGTGGCTTGCGCGACGATGAGTTGGCAGGTGAAGATGCCCGATTCCTGTTCAATAACTCGTTTGAGTTGCAGGACGACATCATGTCAATCAGCAGTCGTAACTACAAGCTGTTTATTGGTAAGGTGGTACACACCAAGATTCCTGTAAAGATGCTGAACGAGGTCACCAGCAAGCAGCAGGCTATCCCACGTTTGGCTGAGTACAAGATTGAATCGATTACGCCCCACAAGAGCGATAATATGGCTACCGTTAAGCTGAAGAATACCACACTTGGTACCTACTTCTATGCCGAGTGCTTCCTTGATCAGTATCAGAGCGAGGCTCATCCCGATCAGTTTTTCGGTTTGATATTTGCTCCTGGTCCTGGTAAGAAGGTTGTAACCAGCGAAGCCAGTCGTGCTATGATTCGTGCCGGACACGTAGGTATCGGTATGAGCGAGGACGAGGTTCAGATGGCAGCTGGTGAGCCCGATAAGGTTGAGCCCGGACAGGGTGGACAGTACTTCTGGGTGTTTAACCGCTCGAACGATAAACTGCTGTATGTAGAGTTCGATGGAACGGGTGTGGTTAAGAAAACCAGCGTAAAGGATATGAACGAAGGCACTGGTAAGAAAAAGAAGAAACCTCAGCCAGTAAAAGGTTGGATGGGTGGTAAAGCCGATCCTTTGGAAGAATAAAACAATTATCCCAGCCAAGCGGCTGGGATAATTGTTTTTATTATTTCTTGTCAGCGATAGCTTCCATAATCTTTGCTTCGAGTTCCTCGCAAAGCTCTGGGTTATCCTTGAGCAGCGCTTTTACTGCATCACGGCCCTGAGCCAACTTCGAGTCACCATAGCTGAACCATGAGCCGCTCTTCTTGATAATCTCGTACTCAACACCCAGATCTACAATCTCGCCAATCTTTGAGATGCCCTCGCCAAAGGTAATCTCGAACTCAGCCCTGCGGAATGGGGGAGCCACTTTATTCTTTACAACCTTTACCTTTACCTGGTTTCCAACGATTTCATCACCATCCTTGATGGCCTGCGACTTGCGGATATCCAGACGTACTGAAGCGTAGAACTTCAGGGCGTTACCACCTGTGGTAGTTTCGGGGTTGCCGAACATCACACCAATCTTCTCACGCAACTGGTTGATGAAGATACAGGTAGTGTTGGTCTTAGAGATGGTTGAGGTGAGTTTGCGGAGTGCCTGACTCATCAGACGGGCCTGCAGACCTACTGCAGAATCACCCATGTCGCCCTCAATCTCCTTCTTAGGAGTCAGAGCTGCAACAGAGTCGATGACGATGATATCGATGGCGCTCGAACGAATCAGCTGGTCGGCAATCTCCAGAGCCTGCTCACCATTATCGGGCTGTGAGATGTAGAGGTTCTCCACATCAACACCCAGGTGGGCTGCATAGAAACGGTCGAAAGCATGCTCGGCATCGATGAAAGCGGCAATACCACCATTCTTCTGGCACTCGGCAATGGCGTGAATGGCCAGTGTGGTTTTACCTGATGACTCGGGACCATATATCTCGATGATACGACCTTTGGGGTAGCCACCTACACCTAAGGCTGCATTCAAACCTATCGAACCTGTTGGGATGACTTCAACATTATCTATCTGTTCGTCTCCCATGCGCATAATCGAGCCCTTACCATAGTCTTTCTCAATCTTCGACATGGCTGCCTGAAGCGCTTTCATTTTTTCCTGCTGAGGCGACAAGGCCTCTTCTTTTTCTTTTGCCATAGTTAGTTTTACTATTTGATGAGTTATTATTTATAATTGATTATAATTCCAAGTCGCCATCGTGGATCTCATGCCAAGGCAGGCCCTGCTTGTTGAGCTGCTCCATGAATGGATCGGGATCGAACTCCTCTACGTTGTGAACGCCTGGGGTGTTCCAAAGACCCTTGCAGAACATCATGGCACCAATCATTGCAGGTACACCTGTGGTGTAGCTAACACCCTGCATACCAGTCTCCTCGTAAGCGGCACGGTGGCTGCAGTTGTTATATACATAATAGGTATGCTCCTTACCATCGTTGCCAATACCACGAATGCGGCAGCCGATAGAGGTCTGACCCTCGTAGTTCTCGCCCAGATCCTGTGGGTTAGGCAGTACAGCCTTCAGGAACTGCAGAGGTACAATCTTTACCTTGGCAGTACCAGTACCATCGGCCAATGGAGCCTCGTACTCTACCTCGTCGATACGGCTCATGCCAATGTTCTGAATCACTTCGAGGTGCTTCAGATACTGCTGACCGAAGGTCATCCAGAAACGGGCACGCTTGATGGTGGGGTAGTTGATAACCAGACTCTCGATTTCCTCGTGGTGCAGCAGGTAGCTGTCGCGAGGACCGATCTCTGGATAGGTAAGATCCTTGTGAATCTCCAGAGGTTCAGTCTCAACCCACTTGCCATCTTCCCAGTACAGTCCCTTCTGGGTAATCTCGCGGATGTTGATCTCTGGGTTGAAGTTGGTAGCGAAAGCCTTGTGGTGGTCGCCAGCGTTACAGTCAACAATATCCAGATACTGAATCTCCTTGAAGTGGTGCTTGGCTGCATAGGCGGTATAGATAGAAGTTACACCTGGGTCGAAACCGCAACCCAAGATAGCTGTCAGGCCAGCCTTCTCGAAGCGCTCGCGATAAGCCCACTGCCATGAGTACTCAAAGTGAGCCTCGTCCTTTGGCTCGTAGTTGGCTGTATCAAGATAGTTGCAACCGCAAGCCAAGCAGGCATCCATAATTGTCAGGTCCTGATAGGGCAGGGCCAGGTTGATAACCAGCTCGGGCTTGAAGTCGTTGAACAGCACCTTGAGCTGCTCTACATCATCAGCATCAACCTGAGCGGTCTTAATATCCATTTTATATCCAGCTTTGTGGATATCCTCCACAATCTTATCACACTTAGCCTTACGGCGACTAGCAATCATAAACTCTGTAAACACGTCAGCGTTCTGAGCAATCTTAAACGCTGCAACGGTAGCCACGCCACCAGCGCCAATCATTAATACTTTTGCCATAGTCCTATAATTTTTAATGTTAATACTTCGTATTGAGCCCTCTCACGTTCGGCATAGCTCAAGCAAGCTTGGCTTTGCTCTCACTTAATCGAGGCCTTTAATCTTTAATCTTTAATCTCGTCGGCTTTGATACCGAGTGCTGCCATTAGCGAGTAGCCTAAGATTTCCTGACGATAGTTACCGCCTGCTTGTGGCTGCATGCTGAACACGGTGATGCGCTTGTCATCATCGTCGGCATGGCGTAACGTCTCGCGTACCTTATTATATATAGAGGCATCTTCGGCATTTGGAATCACCATCAGGCGCTTAATGTTCTTCTGGGCGCAGACCAGTTCGAGTACCTCGCCAAAGAAATCACCTGTCTTGGCAAACCCTTCGGGCTGGTAGGCATTGATGGTAAACTCGCCCAGATGATCCTTGAAAGCCTTTTCGCTCAAGTCGTTAGCATAGTTTCCTGGTACGAAGTTTTTCATCTGCTGCTGGTCCTTCTGGTGAATCAGGATTACCTGTATCTCGTTCTCGCCCTCTCTCACACCGCCATCGAGTGCCACGCAGTCGAGCCACTTGGCGATATCAGCCTGTGGTATGCGTCTTCCAATCATGCGCTCGAAGTTCACAATGAGATTAAATGCCACAGTGTCAACGTAGTCTGCATCTACCAGTACCACGTTGTCACTCCACTTTACTTCATTATTCAGTTCGTTGTTCATATGGAGTGCAAATATACAAACTTTTTCGCTAAGCAACAAACTTTTCTCGTTTTATTTGGTTTTCTTCTCACTTATTATTACCTCTGAGCTTCGCTCTAAGGTACTTCCGTTCGAGAAAACTCAAATAATATTTGGTTTTCTTCTCACTTATTCGTACCTTTGCAGCCAAATTCAAAACAATAATTAAAAGTATTCTAAACAAAAATGTCAACATTAACAATTTTGATTGTCGTTGTGTTCTGTATAGGCTATCTTTGTATAGCTCTTGAGAGCCTGACAAAAGTAAATAAAGCGGCTATTGCGCTGCTGATGTGTGTGCTGTGCTGGACACTGCTTATGCTCGATCCTACGTCGTATTATCCCAGCTTATTAGGTGGTGATGTGATGCACCACATATCCGAGGTTATCGAACATCATTTGGGCGATGCCGCTGGTACCCTGTTCTTCCTGATGGGTGCCATGACCATCGTTGAGATAGTAGATTCAAACGGTGGTTTTAACTTTGTTCGCGATACATTAAAGACACGCTCTAAGCGTAAGCTGATGTGGCGAATGGCCTTTATGACCTTCTTCCTTTCGGCTATTCTTGATAACTTAACAACATCTATCGTGATGATTATGGTGCTGCGTAAGCTGGTTCAGAGTCGTAACGACCGATTGATTTATGCTGCTCTGGTAGTTATCTCGGCAAACTCGGGAGGTGCATTCTCGCCTATTGGCGATGTAACCACCATCATGCTCTGGATCAAGGGCGTTATTACTACTCAGGGAGTGCTGACCGAAATCTTTATCCCATCGCTGATTTCTATGCTGGTACCAGCCTTTATCCTGCAGTATCAGTTGGAAGGCAAGTTTGATAAGGAGCAGAATCTGCCAAAGGCCGATGTCAGCACCTTTACCAAGTCGCAGCGCGACATCATCTTCTGGCTGGGAGTTGGCGGTCTGTGCTTCGTGCCCATCTTCAAAACGATTACCCATCTGCCTCCATTCATGGGCATCCTGCTTGTGCTGGGTCTGCTCTGGACAGTTACAGAAATCTTCCATTACAGTGCCTCTGATGATGACACCATGGCCAAGCGTGTAAGCGATCTGCTGTCGCGTATCGACCTGTCTACCATTATGTTCTTCCTAGGTATCCTGATGGCAGTAGCCGTACTGCAGGAGGTTGGCGTACTCACCATGCTGGGTGGTGTGCTTGATACCACTTTCGAGGGTAATCACTTCCTGGTAACAGGTATTATTGGTGTACTCTCTTCGATTGTTGATAACGTGCCTCTGGTAGCAGGATGTATGGGTATGTATCCCGTAGCTGCTACTGGCGATATGGCTATCGATGGTATCTTCTGGCAGTTGCTGGCCTACTGTGCTGGTGTGGGCGGTTCAATGCTTATCATCGGATCGGCTGCAGGCGTGGTTGTGATGGGCCTGGAGAAGATTACCTTTGGCTGGTATATGAAGAAGATTACCTGGGTGGCTTTTGTAGGTTATCTGGCAGGTATTCTTACTTACTGGGTTGAAAGAGCATTGTTCTTCTAAATAATAAGCCCTCGCTAAATGGCGAGGGCTTTATTGTTTTTATTTCCTTGGTATCCACATCCAGAAGGTAGAACCATGACCTTCACCTTCTGAGTCAACACCAATCTTTCCTTCGCATCGTTCGGCGATAGCCTTACAGATACTCAATCCTAAACCAGTACCCTGTACAAAGTCGTTCAGCTTTACAAAACGCTCAAACACAGCTGCCTGCTTGTCCTTGGGGATACCAGCACCTGTATCCTCGCAGTAGAAGTAGATGCCACCATCCTGCTCGCGATAGCCCACCTTGATGTGTCCCTCGTGGGTATACTTGATGGCGTTGGTGGTAAAGTTGGTAAGTACCTGCTGTATGCGCCCCTTGTCGAGTGTGGCAGGGAAGGTGTCGTATGGGTTATCCTTGATGAATTGTACGCCTGCTTCATCTACACGCTGGGCCAATGTCTGACAGATATCATCGAACACCTTGGCAAAATCAACCTGTTCAGGTTTGATAGCCAATGCCTGTCCCACGTTAGATGCTTCGAGGATATCGTTGATGAGTCGCATCAGCATGTCGCAGTTGTTGCGGATAATGCGGATAAACTCCATACGCTCGCTATGTTCCTCAACCACTGGCAGCAGATCGCTGAATCCCACAATGGCATTCAGTGGGGTACGTATCTCATGGGTCATATTAGCCAGGAAGGCAGCCTTCATCTTACCTGATTCCTCAGCGAGCAGGGTCTCGTCCTTCAGTTTCTGCTGAGCTTCCATCAGGGTGTCGATGTTACGAGCCACACCAAAATACTGATATACCTTTCCATTCTCATCGAAACTAGGAATACCGCTGATGGCATACCATACAGGATTAGGGTTGATAACGGTGTACTTGAAGTGGATGGTCTGGTTGTATGGCTTAGCTTGGGCAATTGTTGCCATAGCATCCTTGAGTGCATTTTCGCTAAACTCGTCAGTTACGCCTCCATAGAATTCATCCAGAGTCTTGGTATAGTCGGTTTTGCGACCACTATAACTGAAGTGGATGAGTCCCTCTTTCAAGTCGAATGTCCAAACAAACATCTTACAGGTTTCAAGCAGATAACCCAGCTGGTTCTCGTAGGTCTTAATATTCTCGGTAGCTTTACGAATTTCGGTATCGTGCCTATGCTGTTCCAGATATAGGTGTCGTTCGGCTGTCATATCGCGGGCCGTTACCACGTAGAACTGCATCTCGCCATTCTCATCGAATGTTGGGCGTACCTTAATCTCGATATACTTGTAGATGCCAATCTCGGGATAGAACATGCGCTGACAAACGTGGAAGTTCTCTTTGTCGCCTTTGTGGTACAGACCTTTTACCAGGGGAACTTCGAACAGGTTCATCTGGCGGAAGAATTCCTCGCCATCCTTGTCAAACTCGCAGAGGTCGGCCATGCGACGGTTCACGTCAATCAGTTTTCCATCCTTGTCATAGAACGACATGGCTATCAAGCCATACTCGAACATGTTCTTGTATTTGCTGGCAATCTCTTCGTTCATGCGCTCCTCTTGTACCTCGTTGGTGTAATCCCTGAACGAGGTAATGATGTAGCGTGGCTTGTCCTCATCATATTCTACTACGGCATGTCCCTCAATCCAATGCCAGTCGGGCTGGTCAATGGTGCCTCTGTTGTAACGGCGTTTCAGGTAGCCCAGATCCTTGTGCCCTTGACTCATCATTCGCATGGCTTCGCTGAATTTACCTTTCTCTTCTTCGGGTAGGCGTTCCATAAACACGGCATGACTCATACCTTCTTCGGGTAGCATGTCGCCATATCTGTTTTTCAACCATTGCGTCTGGATGTCGAACTCTATCACATAATATCTACCAGAACTCAGTGCTTTATGCATCATCTCGTTCAGGTCAACAGATTTCTCAACAGCCTTTCGTACACGGATACGCATCACCTGACTGAATAGCAGGAAGAAGATGGCTGCCGCGATGATGCCAACCAGCAGAATGAGTGTCATGGGTGAGGCATCGTTGTGTACATTCTCTGGATGGAACCACCTGTCGTATATCCTCTCAATATCTCCCGACTGCTCCATACGTGCAAATGTATCGTCGATAGCATGAATCAGTTCCTTATCGTAGCCGATGATACGTAGCTCGCCAGCAGGGATGTCGGTCTCATCAAACTCAACATCATCGATGTTCAGCTCCTTAACCTTCATCATCAGTGGCTGTTCGCCCCACATGTAGTACTTGTACTTGCCACTTCGGATACCCATCAGGGCCTCGCGGGGTGAATGGTATTCTACCCTAAACGGCTTGCTCTTCTGTTCGGCTACCTTCAAGTCCACATAGTCGTTCTTCTTCAGAGTCAGAGTGTCGTCCTTGGTAAGCTGACTGATGCGTCGGAGCGGACGGGTGCCCTTCAGTCGCACAGCCCTTACTTTATAATAGGTAATCATGTTCTGGGTGTACTCGAAGGGAGGACGGTCGTATTTGAACTTCAGACAGTGGATCAGGTCGGCTTCGTGTTTGTCGAAGGTCTCTGTACACTGGTACCACTCTTTCATCACAAACTTGTGCGGGATACCCAGTTTGTCTAATATCAGGTTCAGTACCTCAACATTATAGCCATCGGGTTCGCCCATGTCGTTTCTGAACTCATAAGGCGGAAACTCCCAGTCGCTCACAATAATCAGTGGATTTTCGGTGGTATATTCACGTATATATTTGGCCTTTGCTTGCTGCACGTGGCATATGGCAAGCAAACTGGTAATAGCGAGTATGAATATCTTTTTTGTCATGTTCAATAAGTTTCTGTTTTAACGACGTTCCATTTCTATCAGCTTACATGGTATCGAGAACCACACCATGGTGCCCTTGCCTTCGGTAGATTTAAGCTCTATCTGTCCGCCCATATACTCTACCAGCTCATGGCAGATGCTGAGACCCAGACCGGCACCATTGTTGGCACCAGTTACAAAACGGTCGAAAATGTGCTCAAGATCCTCCTGCTTAATACCGCAACCAGTATCTTCTACCGATACAATCAGTCTGTCGGCAATAAACTCATAGCGTGCCAATACAGATCCCGAGGTGGTGTGTTGTATGGCATTAGTGAGTATCTTGTTGAGAATCATCGATACATTGGGCTCATCAATCTCAACTATCAATCGCTTAAACGGATTCTGTGCAATATACTCTACGCCTGGTTGCCTGTGGTTGTCCCATACAGATGAGCAACGGCCCTCGAAGATGCTGGCCAGATCGATGGGCTGAGGCGAGATGGTAATCATGCCGGCATCCAGTCGCGACAGGAACAGAATGTCGTTGATCAGTTTGAGCAGCGAGGCCGAGCTCTCCTTAATCTCATTGATAAATACAGCCTCGTCTTCAGGCGAGTGATCCATTTCAAACAGCTCGGAGAATCCTACTACCGTATTCAATGGTGTACGTATCTCGTGGCTCATGTTGTGCAGGAAGGCGTTCTTTACCGTTTCAACCTCCTGGGCACGAACCGACTCCAATGCTAGTTTCTCCTCCACGGCCTTGATATCGCTGATGTCACGAATCAGTCCGAAGTATTCCACTATCTGTCCATCTTTGTAGGTGGGCACAAAGTTAAACTGCAGGTGAAGGGTAACGCGGTCCTTGCGCCTGATGCAGGTTTTGATTTCTGCTCGCAGACTGCCAGGCTGCTTATTATCCATCTTGTTCAGTATGCGCAGTGCCTGTTTCTCCGATGAGGGGGCGATGAATGCCAATGCCCTGGTTTGGGTAAGCGAATATTTTTCGTGATTAATCTCGCTGAACACGGTCAACGTATGCGTGTCGAGGTGGTACTTGGCCAGACTGATGCCTCCTACAGCCAGCACATAGTCGATGTTACGCACATAGCTGGTAACCTCGTCCTGAACCTCTTGTAGTTCGTTGGTGTTTTCCTGTAGCTGTCGGTACGAGTGGGCTACCTCGGTAACATTACGTCCTGAACCGAAGAACCCGATGCGCTTACCATTCTTATCGCGGATAGGCATTACCTGCAACTCGTAGTATAGCTTGTCGCGTTTCAACAGATTGTTCAGTGTACGCCCATCGCCAGGTCCGTTAAATATCTGTGTGGCATAGAAGATTTCTAGGTCGTCGAGATCCAGATCTTCTATACCCAGCACATCGGATAGCGTGATGTGCTGTTTTCTGATTGTTTCTATGTCAACTCCTACTGCGGCAAGTGATTTGGAGTTCATGTCGGTGATATGTCCATCGGCATCATAGTACACCATATCAACCATAGCCGAGTTAAACAGCGATTGATAGCGTAGCATCGACTCCTTGATGAGCTGCTGGCGCATGCGCTCCTGTGTAGTATCGGTTTTCGAACAGATGATGATTGATGGCTTTTTGTGCTTATCGCGTCGCAATACCGATAGGGTTGCTGTGTAGTTGTTGCTATGAATCAGGTCGTTCTCGTATTCCTTGAGCTGCAGGGTACAGGTAGGTACTTTCTCCTCGATAACCATGCGCAAACCTTCGGTAAGTTGGGTAAAGTCGTTAGGATCAAATCGGTGTGAGAACTCCAGTAGCGAGTAGTTGCGCTCGGGATAACCTGCCGAATCCATCATCACAAAATTCTGTGAGGCAACATCGTAAGTACAGAACTTTACGTTACTGGTACGCATTACCAACGACAGACGTTCATTTTCCTTCAAGATTTTCTTTGTCATCTGGCGTTCGCGAATCTTGAAGAAGGCGTAGTACATGATAACGGCCAAAGCCAGAATGGCAAAGAACTTGATCCAATCCCAGATCCATGATGGGATACCCGATTCCTGGCGCTCTGGGTAGAACCACTTGTTCTGGATTGCAGTCAGCTGGTCGTTGGCGCGCAGTTTCGAGTAAACGCTATCCAGCTGTTCCAACAGATGGTGGTCGTTGGCAAAGAACTTATATTCGCCGTATGGGAAGTCGAATGGAGTGAGTTCTAGGTTATCGGTATGGTACTTCATCATCAGCCACTTCAGCGACATGGAGTTCCAGAGTATCACACCCTTGTTTTCAGAACTTACCGTTTGTATAGCTTCCTTCATGTCGTCGAAGGGAATGATTTCCTTGGCCCATCCGTTATCAATCAGTTTATGGTGACTGAAACTGCCTTCATGTACAATGATGGAGTAGTCGGTCAGGTCCTTACCAGACTGGGCATGGATAGCCTGACTTTTTGGGGTTACCAGACTATGGGTGAATATCTGTACAATGGTTTTTCCGTATGAAGAGTTATTGCGGGCAAAGTCGGCATCCATTCTCAACATCAGGTCCGACTTATGTTCTTTCAGGTCTTTCTGTGCTTCTAGGGTAGGGCGTAGTCTGATGATGTATGGAATATCGAGCTCTTTGAAAATCATCTTCAAAAGGTCGACGTTATAACCATCAGGTTCGCCGTTCTCGTTCAGGAAGACGTAGGGCCACAGGTCCCAGGCATCCTCATACACCAGTGGTCGCTGGTCATTGTATACAATGATGCTATCTTTCTGAGCAGATGCGATGCCTAATGACAAGTGGCATGCCAGAAGTAGTGCAAATATTTTAAATCTATTCATAATCATTCTGTAATTTCTTGTTTACATGGAATCCATACCCAAAAGGTAGAGCCACAATCCTTGCCTTCGGATGTAACGCCAATCTCACCACCGCTGTTGTCGGCAATAAGCTTGCAGATGCTCAGGCCCAGACCGGTGCCCTGTACAAAATCGTTCAGCTTTACAAAGCGGTCGAATACTTTCCCCTGGTGCTCCTTGGGTATGCCAGCACCGGTATCTTCGCAGTAGATGTATAGGCCTTCCTTATCCTGTCGTATCTGCTGTTTGTAACCTATCTTAATATGCCCTTGGTGGGTATATTTGATGGCGTTGGTCACAAAGTTGGTTACAATCTGTTGGGTACGTCCGCCATCAATGGACGTGATATAGGTAGGATAGGGACTCTCTACCTTGAATTCAACTTTTGGGTTCGTGATGCGCTGCGCCAACGACGTGGCTACGCTGTTAAAGCACTTGGCAAAGTCGGTTCTTGTGGGTTTTACGATAATGTCGCCACTCTCTAGTGATGAGAGTGCCAGAATATCGTTCACCAGGCGTAACAGCATGTCGCAGTTGTTGGATATCACCTGTATAATACCCTCTCGCTCCTCGGGGGTACTCATGGTTGCCAATACATCCGAGAAACCTACGATGGCATTCAGTGGGGTACGTATCTCATGACTCATGCTGGCCAGGAAGGTACTCTTGCGTATACCCGACTGGTTGGCGCGTTCGGTTTCTTCCTTCAACTGTTCCTGCTTGTTAATCAGGGCGGTAACATCTCTTATCACACCGTAGGTACCCGTCTGCTTGCCGTTCTCATCATAGTATGGAATACTATCGATAAAGGTCCACTCCAGTTCATCGCTGTCGTGGAAGAACGGACGCATGTGGGTCAGGGTCGACTTAGGCTCGTTAAAGAACTCGTAGGGATGACGCAATCCTTCAGCAAACGGATCGTCGATAAAGTGGGTAATGAGCTCGTCGAAACCCATTTTGCTTTCTATCACACTCATCTCGCGATAGAAGGTAACCTCGCGTTTCTCGAACGAGGTGCGGAAAAAGTGCATGTCAACATTCTCCATCAGGTATTTCAACTCTGTCTCGTACTGTTCTATGGCCTGATTGGTACGTTGCAGCGATGCTTCGTTCTCCTTGTCCTGTTGGTATAGCTTGCGTTCCTGGGTAACATCTCGCATATACAGTGTGAAGAACTCCAATTGGTGGTCTTCATTGAGAATGGGGTGTATCCTGATTTCTGAATAACAGTTCACACCACGCTCATACATCACTGTCTTGGTGCAGAAGTAGAGATCGTCGGTAAGGTCCTTCCGTAGAATATAACGGAAAGTTGGCAGATCAAACAGCGTGTAGCGATGATAGAATGGGTCGTCTTCCGACTTAAACTTCAGTATCTCGCGCAACTTGTGGTTGGCTGTCAGCAGATGACCATCCTTGTCGTAGAAGGCTTGACCAACGATACTCTGCTCAAACAGCTTGCGGTAGCGGTCGGTTAGTTCGCGCTCTTCTTTCTCGGTCAGTATCTGTTCGGTCTTGTCATTCAGCGTGCAGTAAAAGTTGATTGGTGTTTTCTTGTCAGCCTGGTCGTATTCCACTACGCCAACATCGTGTATATAGCGCCAGTCGTTTTCGTGCTTATCCTGACTTCTGTCCCATCTGAAAATACAGTCCGACGATTCAGCTCCTTTTACCAGTCGGATCATGAATTCGGTGTAGAGATGGCGGTCGTCGGGATGTATGTATTCCAGACTCTGTTCGTAGGTCATGCCATCTGTAGGCAGGAAATCGCCATACAGGTTATAGGCCAGGTGGTTTTGCAGATTCAATCGGAGCACGTAGTTATTATCGTTCAGCGTGCGTTGCATGATGGTAGCCATATCCTTGGCTCTCCAGGTATTCTTTCGAATGCTGTAGAGTGTAATGCGGTTCAATATCACGCCTATGATAATCACCACCAGGGTTAATATAACTATCAGTATCTGCATACTATATCACTATTTTTCTTTCAAAGTCAATCATCTCGCAGGGCAGGGCGATAAAGAACGAGCTACCCTTGTCGGGTTCCGACAGCACATCGATGGTACCGCCCATCTGTTCTATCAGCTCTTTCACGATAGGCAGATCCAATCCTGTGCCAATGCGCTTGTTCTTGCCATCGCTTACAAAGCGGTCGAACATCTTGGTGGCATCTTCCAGGTCCATACCGCCATCTGTGCTGTCAACAATCACAATCAGCTCGTCGTGCAGGTATTCGTATCTTGATTTGATAAGTCCCTCGTTGGTACTCAAACCTACATAGTTACACAGCTTCTCGATGGCAATACCCAAGTTGTGCTTATCTATTTTCACGCGAAGTGATTTATAGGAGTTGTTGATGATCTTTCTGGCATCGTTGCTCGTCTCGCTCCAACCATGCTGGCACCAACTGTCGAACAAGGTGGCAAAGTCGTGCACCTCGTAATTGTATTCTATCATGTGGGCATCCAGACGCGATATGAACAGGATATCGTTAATCAGGTTTAACAGCACATCTGTGTTCTTCTTGATTTCGTTGGCAAATATCGGCTCGTCTTCCAGGCTGTGCTCTGTTTTGA
The DNA here is from genome assembly GCF_900107775.1 of Xylanibacter ruminicola. GTDB lineage: Bacteria > Bacteroidota > Bacteroidia > Bacteroidales > Bacteroidaceae > Prevotella > Prevotella ruminicola_C. The sequence goes on along the minus strand of NZ_FNRF01000006.1, from coordinate 121,620 downwards.
ACAAGTCGGCAAAACCAATCACTGCGTGTAAGGGCACGCGCAGCTCATAGCTCATGTTCAACAGGAAGGCGTTCTTCAGCTGCTCCTCTTCCTGGGCTTTGGCTGTTTCTTCCTGCAGTCGCATTTCAGTGTACGACATCTCTGTGTCGTTTCGTAGCAGACCGAAGTAATGCGTTACTATGCCATCGTGGTTGGTGATGGGCATCAGGTTGAAGTTCAAGTAAATGTCGCGTCCCTGCTTGTCGGGCAGTTTGGTATGCAGTGTTTCTGATATCGTGCCCAAACGCCGTTTGTCCATATGCAGAATCAAGTGCTTGGCTTTGGGACGGTCGTCGCTATGTATCAGTGCTACGGCATGTAGCTGTGCTATACGTTTACCTGTTTCGGTCAGGTCGCTCAGAATCTCCAGTTCATGGGTGTCGGGGTAGTAGTTTACCAGGCGTGCCTCACTGATTCTCAGCGAGTAGTTGATGTCTCTGATGTATTGCTGTATGTCTTTGGTACGTTTCTCAATCAGCTTGCTAGCTTCCTTCTGCTTGTGTGTCGACTCTACCATCTCGGTAATGTCTCTGCCTGCTGCAATCACACCATAAAGCTGGTTGTCCTCGTTTCGGATAGGCCCTAACATCACCTCATAGTATATCTTGCCTTGGCGTGTTACCTCGGGAACACGCTCATCGATAGCTTTTGTCTGACTGATATCGGTAATCGACGATAGCTGGGTGTGCTCTATAGTGCGTACGTCCATTTCCCTGTACGAGGGAATATCGGTCATTTTCATCTGGCGGTCAAGCAAGGCTTGAGGGTTTTTCACACCAAATGTCTCGCAGGCTTTATCGTTCAGGTCGGCCAGATAGCCATCTGCATCATAGTAAATCATGTCAACTAACGACGAGTTAAATACTGTGTGGTATCTCAGCATCAGTTTTTGGGTATTCTCTGCCCTTTGCTGCTCCAGAGTAATGTCGCGCTGGGTACCTAGAATCTCGCTTGGCATGTCGTGGCGGTTCCTGTGCAGTACCGAGAGGGTTATCTCGTAGCATTTCACTAATCCGTCTTTGTTGGGTGCACTCTTCACGGTCAGTGTGTCCGATAGGGTTTCTCTGTTCTGTATGTTTGTAATGGCTTTCTGTATCTTTTTAAAGTCATCGCGGTCGTAAAGCTGTGAAAAGTCGAAAGGTGTATAGAGTGTCTCGGTCAGATCCTGTTTTGATATAACCTTAAATATATTCTTCTTGGTATGATAGGTCCAGGTATCAGTTTTGTTGGCATCCATAATCAGCGTTAGTTGCATATTCAGCCGTTGTACTTTCCTGGTTATTTTGCGTTCGCGATAGTAGATGAGCCGATTGTATACTACCATGCCAATAACGGATATCAAGAAAACCGCTATCAGATAAATATATATATGATTGCTGTATATAAGCATAAATTGTCCGTAAGTATGGTAGTAAACACCCGCAAAGATAGCTGATTTTGCGCAAATAACAAAATTTTTGAACGAAAAAAACGCAATTATTTGGAAGTTTCGCAGAAAAACGTTACTTTTGTCATCAGAAAATGACTAAAAGTACAAAAATATGGTTGACGTAAAAGAAATTTTAAGCAAGAGCGAAGAGCGCATGGAAATGGCGGCTATGTACCTCGAGGAGGAGCTGAATCGTATCCGTGCCGGTCGCGCCAACGTGGCTATTCTCGATGCTGTACGCGTAGAAGTGTATGGCAGCAAGGTGCCCCTCAATCAGGTGGCTAACGTGAGTGTGCCCGATCCTCGTACCATTGCTATCAAGCCTTGGGACCGCAAGGAGATCCGCAATATCGAGAAGGCTATTATGGATAGCGATGTAGGTATCACTCCTGAGAATAATGGTGAGATTATCCGATTGAATATTCCTCAGCCCACTGAGGAGCGTCGTCGCGATCTAACCAAGCAGTGCAACAAGATTGCCGAGAAGGCTAAGGTTGAGGTACGTAACGTGCGTGGTGATATCAAGGATAAGCTTAAGAAAGCAATTAAGGATGGTCTGTCGGAGGACTTGGAGAAGGATGCCGAGGCTGAGCTCCAGAAGTTGCACGATAAGTTTATCAAGAAGATTGATGAACTGATTACGGCCAAGAACAAGGAAATCATGACCGTATAAATGCGCGGACTTGTTATTAAGAATACAGGCAGCTGGTACACCGTCTTAACCGACGATGGCCAGCTGATTGAGTGTAAGATAAAGGGTAACTTTCGATTGAAGGGTATCCGTAGTACTAACCCTGTAGCCGTGGGCGATAGGGTGGAGATTGTACCTAACAACGAGGGTACAGCTTTTATTACCGAGATCGAGGATCGTCGTAATTACATTATCCGTAAGAGTATCAACCTCTCCAAGCAGAGTCATATTCTGGCGGCTAATGTCGATCAGGCCATTTTGGTGGTTACGGTGGTTAATCCGCAGACATCCACTACCTTTATCGATCGTTTCCTGGCTTCGGCCGAGGCTTATCGCGTGCCGGTTATCCTGGTATTTAATAAAACCGACCTGCTCGATGAAGATACACGCCGCTATCAGGAGGCGATGGTACATCTGTATCAAACCATTGGCTATGAGTGTTATCAGATTTCGGCCGAAACAGGTGTAGGTGTTGAGGCTCTGCAGCCCTTGCTCAAGGATAAGATAACCTTGCTGAGTGGTAATAGTGGCGTAGGTAAGTCAACGCTTATTAACCATTTGGTGCCTGGTGCCAGTCAGCGTACAGCCGAAATTAGCGATGCCCATAACACGGGTCAGCACACCACCACTTTCAGTGAGATGATACGGTTGGATGAGGGCTGGCTTATCGATACCCCAGGTATTAAGGGCTTTGGTACGTTCGATATGGAGCCAGAGGAGCTTACCAGCTATTTCAAGGAGATATTCCATTTTTCTCAGGATTGCAAATTCTCAAATTGTACCCATACCCACGAACCTGGTTGTGCTGTGCTCAAAGCACTCGAGGACCATTACATTGCCGAAAGCCGCTATCAGTCATATCTCTCGATGCTCGAGGATAAGGACGAAGGCAAATATAGAGCAGCTTATTAAACAAACATAAATGAAAAGACTTATTACAACACAAATGCTGTTGGCCATTGGCATGATGGCTACAGCCCAAGTAAAGACGCCTGTATCCGAGTTTAATCTCGCAGGTCCTTATGCAGTTTCAGCCCCTTTTGCTATCGATACAGTTGATGTGCAGGGCAAGAAGTTCGATCCCGTTTCGCAGTTGGGTTCCATTGCTTTAACCTCTCACTTTACAGGAAAGTTCTCTGGTCAGGTACTCCCATCGTTGCCTGATAGTAAGAGCGTAGGTTTGCTGAGTTTCTATGTTAATAACTCCGATTTTATCAAGGGTAAGATCGAGGTGAAAGGTCCCAAGCACTCCAAGCTTTTTATCGATGGTGTTGAGGCTGGCGGTGAGTTAAAGCTTGCCCCCGAACATCACACCTTTACCATCCAGTATCTGGCCGAGCCTAAGGATACCGATTCTATCCAGGTGGTTTTCGATACACCAACATCCATCACCTATCAGCTGACACCTAATCATCCTTACATGGTACACGATCTGACAGATGGTAAGCGCGTTCGTGGTGTCAATCTTTCGGCCGATGGTCAGTTTGTTTGTGTGTCTTATCAGACAACCGACCGTGGTGGTAACACTCGTTGGAACTATGAGTTGCGCGATGTGAAGTCTGGTCGACTGATTTCGCAGCCTTCACGTAATCCACGATGGATGCCAAAGAGCATCGCTTGGTTGGAAGAGGAGAAAGAGGGTAGTCATCGCGTATTATATAAGGTTGACCCCAAGACAGGTGTTCGCACGCGCTTTGCCTATGATATCCCTGAGGGTAGCTACACGGTTGCTCCTACCGAGGATTATCTCATTTTTACACTTGAAGAAGAAGGTCCACAGGAGGATAAGGAAGTATTCGAGATTCTCGAGATGGACGATCGTCAGCCTGGGTGGCGCAAACGCAGCTATCTGGCCAAGTACGATATTAAAACAGGTATGACTCAGCGCATCACTTTTGGTAATAAGGGCGAGTATCTGTATGACATCTCACAGGATGGTAGCAAACTGCTGGTTATCAGCAACCGTTCTCGTCTGACTAAGCGTCCTACCACAGTTTCTGATGTGTTTGTAATGGATGCCCAGACACTGAAGGTTGATACGTTGCTGTCAGGTGCCGAATTCCTGGGCTCAGGTTCTTTCTCGCCAGATGGATCGCAGGTATTGTTTGTGGGTAATCCCGAGGCTTTTAATCGTATTGGTTGTCAGCTGCCTGCCGAGGTTACACCCAGTATGACGGAGAATGAACTCTTCCTGTTTGATATCGCATCAAAACAGGTTAAGCCATTAACAAAGGATTTCGATCCTTCAATTAATGATGTCGATTGGTCGTGGACTGATGGGCAGATTTACTTCTCTGCCGAAGATCGTGATTATGTCAATATGTTTGTACTGAATCCGAATACGGGAAATGTTGCTAAACTGCCTGTTAAGGGCGATTATACCTATCGTTTCAATATGGCTGCTCATGCTCCTGTGCTGGCTTATCTGTCGTATAAAACGATGGAGCCTGCATCGGCCTATGTAGCTACTATTAAGAATGCAAAGTTTAATGCTCATAGTATAATGTTCAATGGCAAAGAGGCACTTGGCGATGCTGAGATTGGTACCTGTCAGGATTGGAACTTCACCAACAGTAAGGGCGATACCGTTTATGGTCGTCTTTATCTGCCTAAGGATTTCGATGCCACCAAGAAGTATCCTATGATTGTTTATTACTATGGTGGTTGCTCGCCTGTGTCGCGTTATTTCGAATCTCCATATGCGCCTCAGTATTGGAACTCTCTGGGTTATGTGGCTTATATCCTTGAGCCCAGTGGTGCAACCGGTTTTGGTCAGGAGTGGGCATCGCGCCATGTTAATACCGCTGGTCGTGGCCCTGCCGAGGATATCATCGAGGGAACTAAGAAAATCTGCGTGGCTCATCCATTTATTAATAAGGATAAGATTGGTTGTATGGGTGCTTCGTATGGTGGCTTTATGACCCAGTATCTGCAAACACAGACCGATATCTTTGCTGCCGCTGTTTCGCATGCCGGTATTGCCAACCACACCAGTTATTGGGGTGAAGGCTATTGGGGTTATAACTACAGCGAGGTGTCGATGGCCAACAGCTATCCTTGGAGTCATCGCCAGTTGTATGTCGATCAGAGTCCGCTGTTCAATGCCGATAAGATTCACACCCCTCTGCTGTTGCTCCATGGTAATGCCGATACCAATGTGCCACTCATCGAGAGTCTGCAGATGTTCACTGCACTGAAACTCTTAGGTCGCGAAGTTTCGTTGGTAGAGGTTGAGGGTGAGAATCATCACATTCTCGACTACTCTAAGAAAGAAAAGTGGTTGGCCACCCAGATGGCATGGTTCCAGAAGTGGCTGAAGGATGATCCCACCTGGTGGGACGCTCTCTATCCCAAGAAACATCTTTAAATAACAAAAATCCCTCGCTTACCGGCGAGGGATTTATTGTTATAGCGTCTTTACCCAACCAACAATATCTGCAAGTACCTCTTCAGCTATGGTCTCTTCAATATTGTAGTATTCATCAGGACGACCTGTGTCGCAGTGCTGAAACAGATGGTTCAGTCCTTCGCACTCTTTGATGACCGTCTTTTTGTTCTTTGGCAGCAGGCGACGTAGTACTGGGATGTTTTGTGCAGCGGGCACCTGACAATCCTTGGTGCCATTAAGTGCCAGCACTGGGCACTTGGTGTTGTTGATATTCTGTGTGGGATCATAATCCATAAACCACTCCACCCACTTGTTGCCCTTCATCATATTGCGCAGATACTCCATGGTGATACCTTTGGCCAGCGGACTGCCGCTGTTTCTGGTCTGATACAGCAGGATGCTATCACCCTTGACGGCAGGACCTGCCAGCGACACGATGAAATCAGCCTTACGCTGTGCACCCAGCATAAAGGCTATCAGTCCACCTTCGCTGTGGCCTAGCAAACCTACTTTCTTGAATCGTTTCTGCATGCGTAGCCACTCGATACCTGCTGCGGCATCTTCAGCCAGATCGGCTGATGTGGCGTTCTTCATATTGCCACCCACCGACTGACCTGTGGCGCGATCATCGTAGCGCAATGTGGCTATGCCAGCGCGCGCCAGACGGTCGGCTATTACAGCAAACGGCTTGTGGGCATATACTTCTTCGTCACGATTCTCTGGTCCACTGCCCGTTACCATAATCATCACACACTTGGTTCCTCCCTTGGGCACGGTTAATGTACCGGCCAGTGTAGCACCAGCTTTAGCGTTGGTAAATGTCACCTCCTCCGTGGAATATGGGAATGGTCCCTTAGGTGTCTGTGGACGATTGGGACCATCGGGCGAGGTTTCTTTCATGTTGAGCGGTAACTTCATACCATGTTGGGTGAAAGAGCCCTGCAGTTGACCATCAACATAGCACGCAACATATGTGGCACCAAGCGATTTGATGCTGACCTTTATCGAGTCTTTAGTGAGCAAGTCTACAGTGGCAGGGATGCCTGTTGCACCTTGCGCAGGACTGTCGAGTGTGCACTTACCATCAACAAGATTCAGTACGATGGGCAGTTTTTGTCCCATTACATTTAACTCTCCAGTCCAGCTTCTGCGTATTTCCTGCGCAGTGGCAGATATGCCTATACAGGCTAAGGTAATGGTTAGGAATAGTTTCTTCATTTAGCTTTAAATATTAGAACACAGAAAACGATGATAATTGCGAACATCACACCTACTGTAGCCAGAATGGGCATAGCCGATGGCTTGCCATGGGCACCTGCCACCAACGAGGTATAAGCGATGACGGCGGTGAGGGCTAGCAGCACCAGACTGAGCACACGCATCATGCGGATAGCTAACAGATATTGGCGTGGGGTCTTGACCTTTACAGGAATGTTGATGGTGTGTGGATAGTAGGCACTACCCAACATGATGATACCACCGATCGATGTAAAGATTGTGACAAACAGGATGCTGTACTTTGAGTCGTAGCTGGTGGCATGGCCTACTGCATCAAAGTGGGTTGGCACTACATCTGGTGCTTTCTTCAAAGCCAGGATGATAAACACCCATACAGCAATCAGCAGTACCAAGAATACAATCTCAAAGATGTTGCCTTCGAGTGTGCGGTTTACTTTAATCTTCTCTGGTTTCATTGTCTTTCTTCTTTTTAGGTAGACGCTTGGCTTTGCGCAGGGCCTCTGTGATGATCCACTGCAGCTGGCCATTGGTGCTGCGGAACTCGTCCGCAGCCCAGGCCTCTATCGCGTCCATCGTGTCGCTATCAACACGCAGGATGAAACTCTTAGTGGATTTCTTTTCAGCCATTAATTATCAATTATTAATGATTTAACGTTCCTGTATTGACTACTGGTTGAGCATTGTCGTCGCCACAGAGCACTACCAGCAGATTGCTAACCATGGCAGCCTTCTTGTCGTCGTCGAGTTCTACTATCTCCTCGTCGGCCAGTTTGTCGAGAGCCATCTTAACCATCGATACAGCGCCTTCTACTATCTTTTCGCGTGCAGTGATGATGGCACTGGCCTGCTGGCGGCGAAGCATCACAGCTGCAATCTCAGGAGCGTAGGCCAGATAGTTGATGCGAGCCTCTACCACCTCGATACCTGCCAGAGCCAGACGCTCATCCAACTTCTGTTCAAGCTGCTCATTTATCTCATCAGCGCTCGAGCGCAGGGTGGGCTCGCCAGTTTTGGTGTCCTCATCGTCGTAGGCATACTGACCGGCCACCTGTCGCAGGGCAGCATCACTCTGTACACGTACAAAATTCTCGAGTGCGTTCATTAAGCCCTTCATGTCGCCACCCACAGCATTGGGAGTAGCAGCCATCGTCTGAGTATCAACCTCGAACAGAGCCTTGTAGGTGTCCTTCAGTTTCCAAACCAATACCAGGCCAATCATCACAGGGTTGCCTGTCTTATCGTTAACCTTGATGGGCTCAGCATCCAGATTTCGCGCACGCAGACTTACCTTCTTGGTGCCATAGAATGGGTTAATCCAGAAGAAACCTGTCTGAGCGAATGTGCCAGTGTACTTACCAAACCATGTGGTTACACGTGCCTCGTTGGGTTCCAGCTGCATGTGGCCACACCACATGATGATATTAACGATAATCATCAGTCCACACAATCCAAGCAACCAACCGCCCTGTGTGCCATCAGTAGCATCGAGCATAATGATGCTCTCAACGATACCAACAATCGTCAGAATTAGAACTGCGATATTTACAAACAGCATCAGGAATCCATTCAGTACCGATCCTCTGAACTCAAACTCTTTTGTTTCCATAATCTTAATGTTTAATATTTATAATTCGATTTGATATCATTTTGATATCGCAAAGATATGAAGTGTTTTCGAACTGACAATGGATTTTGAGTAAACATTAACCATATTTAACTATCAACTATCAATTATCAATTGTCAATTATCAATTATTTAGTACCTTTGCACCCATGAATATCAAGGAGTTAGAAAATAAGCGTATAGCTGTGCTGCTCTCAGGCGGAGTGGACAGCAGTGTGGTGGTGCACGAGTTTGCCCAGCTGGGGCTGCACCCTGACTGCTTCTATATCAAGATAGGTCCTGAGGAGCAGGAGGAGTGGGACTGCTCGAGCGAGGAGGACTTGGAGATGGCCACGGCTGTATCGCGCAAGTATGGATGCAAGTTGGAAGTTATCGACTGCCACAAGGAGTATTGGGACCAGGTGACAAAGTACACCATGGACAAAGTGCGTGCAGGATTAACACCTAATCCCGATGTTATGTGTAACCGACTGATAAAGTTTGGAGCCTTTGATGAGAAGCGTGGTCACGACTACGACCTGATAGCCACTGGTCACTACGCTATGACAGAGATAGATTCTGAGGGCAACAAGTGGCTCTGTACCAGTCCTGACCCAGTGAAGGATCAGACTGACTTTCTGGCACAGATAGCCGACTGGCAGTTGAAGAAGGCCCTCTTCCCAATAGGCCACTATGTGAAGGACGAGGTGCGTGTAATAGCTGAGCGCGAGCACTTGGTTAACGCCAAGCGCAAGGACTCCCAGGGCATCTGTTTCTTGGGAAAGATTAATTACAACGACTATATCCGCCGCTATCTGGGCGAGCAGCCAGGCGATGTGATTGAGTTGGAAACTGGCAAGCGTATAGGCGAGCACAAGGGCCTTTGGTTCCATACTATTGGTCAGCGCAAGGGCATGGGTTTTGGCGGTGGTCCTTGGTTTGTGGTTAAGAAAGATGTGGATAATAATATATTATATGTGTCGCATGGCTACGATCCAGAAACTGCTTATAAGGCCGACTTCCCTGTGCACGATTTCCACTTTCTGACCAAGGAGTTGCAACCGACAGAGGTTACCTTTAAGATTCGTCATACCCCAGAATACCATCCAGCTACATTAGAGTGGACAAGCCCAACTACTTGCATGGTTCACTCAAAAGATAAAATTCACGGTGTGGCACCAGGTCAGTTCTGTGTAGTTTACGACAAGGATCATCACCGTTGCTTAGGCTCAGGCGAAATCACCATCTAACAATAAATCCCTCGCTTACTGGCGAGGGATTTGTTGTTTTTATTTCTTTGTAAAACTACTGAAGTAATCCATACATACTTTCTGCCATTCCTTGGCATTTTCGAGTTGATGCTGCAAGCGGGCATCCACTTCCTGCCAGCGCTGTTCGTCGATGTTGGGCTTGGCCTCGTTCCAGATGCGGACAAAGTCCTCAACCTCTTTTACGCCACGTGCATAACGGTAGTCCATCTCCTCAAGTACGGTGCGACCACTCTTCAGTCGGTAGCTCCATGGCACACGGTGGAACCACAGCAGGTAGCGCTCAGGACAGGTGTTGATGTTGTCATACAGTGCGCAATAGGGCTCGCGATACTGTGCTGTGGCATTCGAACCTGTATGTGTACGGTCGAAACCAATGCTGTCGTTGTTGGCCTTATGGTAGTAAACTGGGCACCACTCGTAGGGCACGTGTGGATTATAACCGTCGGGCTCTGGTCCGTAGTGCTCATCAAATGCAAAGATATGGTGCAAACCAATTGGCATCATGTAATCCACACAAGCCTCGCGACTACGCAGCATCATCGACTTTAATGCTTCGTTATTCGAAGCATTAAATGTCAGACCCAGCCATTCTTCTGCAATCTGCTCGCTGGTCAGGTTGGGGTTCCATGCCAAACGACCAAAGGCATACCAGTTGGCCTGTGAGAAGTGATGGCCGCACCAGTTCTTATCCAATCCGATGTTGGCAACACCAGCAATACCTACCAGTTTCTCAGGGGCGACAAATCCAAAGAACTCACGCCACATGGGGGCTAAGTAGGTAAGATGACGCGACTGGCCTAAGTATTCCTGAGTAATCTGCAACTCGGCCATTTGTTTTGTGTTTTTAATATTGTCGAAGATAGGAGCGTACGGTTCACGTGGCTGGAAGTCCAGAGGCCCATTCTTTGACTGCAGAATCACATTGTCGCGGAACTTACCGTCCAGATCCTTAAACTCGCTTACAGCCTGCTTGACGCGGTCCTCACCACTGTGGGCGGCACCATACACAAAGCTTCGCCACATGATAATACCGCCATAAGGCTTCACGGCATCGGCCAGCATGTTAGCGCCATCAGCATGTGTGCGCTTGTAGTCGAATGGACCAGGCTGTCCCTCAGAGTTGGCCTTTACCAGGAATCCGCCAAAGTCGGGAATCTGTGCGTAAATCTCTTTGGCCTTAGCTTTCCACCAGGCTTTTACTTGGGCATTCAGTGGGTCGGCAGTCTTTACGGGTTTGCCGCCGTTGAATCCCTTGGCAGGGATGCTCATGGGCGAGGCAAAGTTTACCGAGAGATAAACCTTGATGCCGTAAGGACGCAGAATGTCGGCATATTGCTTTACCTTATTAATATATATAGCCGACAGCATCTTAGGCGATGCATTCACATTATTCAGTACCGTACCATTGATGCCGATCGAGGCATTGGCGCGGGCATATTCCTTAATCAATTCGGCATCGATGGGCTGATCGGGATGCCAGAATATACTAAGACCGGCATAACCGCGCTCGATGGTACCATTCAGGTTGTCCCAATGGTTCAATATGCGCAGTTTGTAGAATGGCTCACTTCCGGTGGTCTCGCCACGCAGCATTGCATAAGCACCATACAATAATCCAATCTCGTTTTTGGCAGAGATGACACCATTCCTGATGTTGTACGCATCCTGTTTCATGCTCGCATCCAGCTTCAGGGTTACATCCTGTTTGCTGTAAGCTCTCAGTTCCTGAGCTGCTATACACTCGGGTCCTGTAACTTTTGCTTTGTTAATTGGTTGGTATCTCAGCCACAACCGGTGACCGTCTTCAGCCTTTGCCATCCCAGCAAAGACCAATGCCATTAAGAGTAATGTTAGTTTCTTCATATTTATTGATAATTTTGTTGCAAAAATATAAAAAATCTGTGTAATCCGCGTAATCCGTGCCTAAAAATTTGTACCTTTGCACCAAATAAAGAAATAAAAGATACAAAATGAAAAAAGTTAAACTACTGATTACTGCTTTATTGCTCACTTTTGCTCAGTTTGCTAGTGCTGGCGATTTTACTGTTGGAAACAAAACTTTCCTGCTTAATGGCGAGCCTTTTGTGGTAAAGGCGGCCGAAGTTCACTATCCGCGTATCCCCCGTCCTTATTGGGAGCATCGCATCAAAATGTGCAAGGCTTTGGGTATGAACACCCTCTGTATCTATGTGTTCTGGAATATCCATGAACAGCGCGAGGGACAGTTCGATTTCACCGATAATAACGATGTGGCTGAGTTCTGCCGACTGGCCCAGAAAAATGGCATGTACGTGATTGTCCGTCCTGGTCCATACGTATGTGCCGAGTGGGAGATGGGCGGTCTGCCTTGGTGGCTGCTCAAGAAAAAAGATATCCGTCTGCGCGAGCGCGATCCTTATTTCTTGGAGCGCGTGAAAATCTTCGAGCAGAAGGTAGGCGAGCAGCTGGCACCACTCACTATCCAGAATGGCGGCCCTATCATCATGGTTCAGGTCGAGAATGAGTATGGCTCGTATGGCGAGGATAAACCTTATATCTCAGAGATTCGCGACTGTCTGCGTGGTATCTACGGCGAAAAACTCACGCTGTTCCAGTGCGACTGGAGTTCAAACTTCGAGAAGAATGGTCTCGACGATTTGGTTTGGACCATGAACTTTGGTACTGGTGCCAATATCGATCACGAGTTTGCACGCCTGAAGCAGCTGCGCCCCAATGCCCCTCTGATGTGTTCGGAGTTCTGGAGCGGTTGGTTCGATAAGTGGGGTGCTAATCACGAAACACGCCCTGCCAAGGATATGGTGGATGGTATGGACGAGATGCTGTCGAAGAATATCTCGTTCTCGCTCTATATGACTCACGGAGGTACCTCGTTTGGTCACTGGGCTGGTGCTAACTCGCCCGGTTTTGCACCCGATGTAACCAGTTACGATTACGATGCCCCTATCAACGAGTATGGTGGCACTACCGAGAAATTCTTCCAGTTGCGCAAGATGATGCAGAAGTACAGCAAAACACCGCTGCCTGCCATCCCTGCACGTCCTGCTAATATGATTAACATCCCTGCCTTCGAAATGAAGGAGCATGCCGATATTCTGCTGGGTGCCGATAGTCTGGTGATGAACAGCCCATTGCGCACCATGGAGGAACTTAATCAGGGCTGGGGCTCGATGGTGTATATCACCTCGCTGCCTGAGGTAGATACACCTAGTGTGCTTACCCTCAATGATGGTCACGACTTTGCACAGGTGTTTATCGATAGTACCTATATCGGCAAGATCGATCGTGTACGTAACGAAAAGAGCCTGCTGTTGCCTGCCGTTAAGAAAGGTCAGGAACTCAAGATCCTCATCGAGGCCATGGGTCGTATCAATTTTGGTCGTGCTATCAAGGATTATAAGGGCATCACCGAGAGCGTCACTTTGTCGACCGATAAGGATGGTCACGAGCTCGTCTGGAACCTGAAGCGCTGGGATATCTTTACTATTCCCGATAGCTATGCAGCTGCCAAGAAGGCACTCGATACCGCCAAGCGCGATTCTCTTACAAAAATGGTGTTCAAGGGCTCTGGCTATTATCGTGGCTATTTCAACCTCAAGAGGGTAGGCGATACCTTCCTGAATATGGAGAACTGGGGCAAGGGTCAGGTGTATGTCAATGGTCATGCCGTCGGTCGTTTCTGGTCTATTGGCCCTCAGCAAACCCTCTATGTGCCTGGCTGCTGGCTTAAGAAGGGCAAGAACGAGGTGGTTGTGCTCGATGTGGTAGGTCCCTCTGCCAAGGCATTCTATTTCACCAAGGATCAGAAGCGCCTTTCGCCTTGGCTCTTTGCTCAGAACAAGCCCGAACTTGATAAATTGAATATTGAAAAATCTCGTACACATAACAATCCCGCTGATCAGCCTGATCTTAACTCGGCTACCCCTGTGAAGGTAGGTCAGTTGGCTGCAGGCAATGGTTGGCAGATGGTGCGTTTTGCTGCGCCAAAGACTGGTCGTTATCTGGCCATCCAGGCTTTATCTACCCACGAAGGTAAGGATGTGGTTTCTGTAGCCGAGCTCTATGCCATCAATGCCGATGGTGCTCGCCTCAGTCGTGAGCCTTGGACGGTGAAATATGCTGATAGCGAGGAAATCAAGCGTGGCAATAATACTGCTGAAAAATCTTTCGATTTGCAGGAGTCAACTTACTGGCGTACCGAGAAGGGTGTAGCCCTGCCGCATTTGATGGTCATCGACCTTGGTAGCGAACAGACTATCACTGGTTTCGATTATCTGCCACGTGCCGAGGAAGGTGCCCCAGGTAGCATCAAGGATTACAAAATCTTTGTCTATTAATATAAATTAGGTAAAAAAGTTGCTTGTTTTAAAAATATTCAGTATCTTTGCAGCCGTTTAAAAATAGCTAGTATTTTTTGAAATGAAGAGATCTCTATTGGTATTGTCACTGTTGCTCACCACCCTGTTGGTGCAGGCTCAGATGAGCGACATTCAGGTGATGCAGTATGTCCAGCGCGAATCAAAGAATGGCGCTTCTCAGTCGCAGATTGCTACTAAACTTATGCAAAAAGGCGTTACCATGCAGCAGTTGCAGCGTGTGCGCAGTCAGTACGAAAAGATGAATGGCACCTCAGCCGTGCGTTCTTCTGGATCAACTACCGACCAGCTTACGGCTGATAGCCGTATGCGTGAGAGTAATGGTGCTGTGCGTGTTGATGCTGAGGGTAACGAGTTGTATGTACAGAAAGTTGGTACAAGTACCGATGCTGATGGTGAAACAACATCTATCGAGAATCGACAGAAGATATACATCCCTGATTCAGTGAATACCATTAATGGCAAACGTGTGTTTGGCCGTGATATCTTCAATAACAAAGCCCTTTCATTCGAGCCAAACATGAATATCGCTACGCCTACTTCATATATTGTAGGCCCTGGCGATAAGGTGTTCGTCGATGTATATGGCGGTTCGCAGAAGTCGGAGCAGATGGAGGTTGGTCCCGATGGCTCTATCGTGGTTACCGGTTACGGTCCTATCCACATCGCTGGTCTCTCTGTAGCAGCTGCCAATGCTAAAATCAAGCAGACTCTTGGTAAGCGTTACAGCAGTTCCAAGATTCGTATGACATTGGGCCAGACCCGTACTATCATGGTCAACGTGATGGGCGAGGTGATGGCACCTGGTACTTACACCCTTTCTGCTTTTGCCAGTGTGTTCCATGCCCTGTATATGGCAGGTGGTGTAAATAGTTTGGGTACATTGCGTGATATCAAGGTGTTCCGTGGTGGTCGTCAGATTGCTTCGGTCGATATCTACGATTATATCCTCAATGGCAAACTCTCTGGCAACATCCGTTTGGCCGAGAACGATGTCATCATGGTTGGTCCTTATCAGAACATCGTCGATGTGGCTGGTAATGTCAAGCGCCCCATGGCTTACGAGATGAAGAAAAACGAGAGCATTGCCACTTTGCTTAAGTATGCCGGTGGTTTTACAGGCGATGCTTACAAAAAATCGGTTCGTGTTAATCGTGTGGCAGGCGAGAAATATTCGGTTTACAATATCAACGAGTTCGATATGTCGAGCTTCCGCTTGCAGGATGGCGACTCAGTGACTGTAGGTGGTAACCTTCGTCGTTACGAGAATATGGTCGAGATTGCAGGTGCTGTGTTCCGCCCCGGACAGTATAGCTTGGGTGGCAATATCACCACTGTTAAGAGTTTGATCGAGCAGGCCGACGGCTTGACCGAAGATGCCTTTGCCGGTCGCGGTGTTTTGCATCGTATGAAAGCCGATCGCACCCGTCGTGTCATTTCACTCGATATCCAGGGCATTCTTAACGGCACAGTAGCCGATGTACCTTTGGAGAACGAGGATGTGCTTACCATCGCTTCTAAGCAGGAAAAGACCAACGAGCGCACTGTGACTATTTTTGGCGAGGTGATGTTCCCTGCCACTTACGAGTATGCTGATGACGAGTCGATCGAAGACCTGATTATCCAGGCTGGTGGCCTCACCGATGCAGCTTCTACCGTTAAGGTTGATGTTTCACGTCGCATGATTGATCCTAAAGCTACCGAGGATTCTCCTGAGGTGGCTCAGACCTTCTCTTTCACTTTGAAAGATGGTTTCGTCGTTGACGGTTCTAAGGACTTCACACTGCAGCCCTACGATGAGGTGTATGTGCGTAAAAGTCCCGGTTATATGCCCCAGCGCAATGTCAGTGTCGAGGGTGAGGTGCTCTTCGCAGGTAATTATCCATTGACGCGTAAAAATCAGCGTCTCAGCGAGGTGGTGAAGGCTGCCGGCGGTGTCACCAAAGAGGCTTATATCCGTGGTGCCCGTATCGAGCGCCCCATGAACGACGATGAGAAGTTCCGTCTCAACCGTATCCTCCAGTTGGCCAAGGTGCAGTCAGGTGCTGGTTTCGATGCCAATAAGGTTGAGCAGGATAGTGTTTACTATGTAGCTATCGAGCTCGATAAGGCGTTGGCTAATCCTGGAACTGACTATGATGTGGTACTCCGTGAGGGCGACCGTATCATCGTGCCCGAGTTTAGCGGTACTGTTAAGATTGATGGTAACGTCATGTATCCTAATACCGCCAGCTATAGCAGCGGCAAGAGTTATAAATGGTACGTGCGCAATCAGGCTGGTGGATTTGGCTTGGGGGCTAAAAAGTCGCGTGCATTCGTTCTCTATCAGAATGGTGCTGTGAAGAAGGCTAGTGGCGCTAAGATTGAACCTGGTTGTGAGATTTTTGTACCTAGTAAGATTAATTCTACGAATGATAAAATTAGCATGATTGCCAACCTGGGTACCTCACTCGCCACCATGGTTACCATGCTGGCCACAGTTACAAACCTGATAAAGACATTCTAATGTAATATGGAGCAGAATAAGTTACACTCTCAAGGTCGAAAGCCCCTGCCGATAGATTTTGGTGCTATTTGGCAGGCTATAAAAAAGAATCGTAAACTCTACTATATCGTATTGCCTATCGCTTTTGTGGTGGCTATTGTTATTGCTAAGTCCATCCCTCCTTATTTTAAATGTGAGGTGCTGTTAGCGCCAGAATCTGGTGGTGGTACTAGTATGGGGTCTTTGGCTTCTTTGGCTAGCTCCTTTGGTGTCAGTTTGGGTGGAGGTGGCAATGCAGGTGGCGATGCTATTACCCCTTCGCTCTATCCAGACTTGATGAAGAGTACCGATTTTAAAACCTCACTTTTCCCCATCAAGGTGCATGGTAAAAAGGATAAAACGTCCATCACCTATTACGATTATCTCAAAAACGAGTGGAAAGAGCCATGGTGGGAGGATTTCTTTGGCCTGATGGCACCAGAAAAGAAGAAGGATACCCTGGTGAATAATTTTGAGTTAACAGGCGAGCAGTCGCGTATTGCTGGTATGGTCATGAAGAATGTGGTTTGCAAGATTGATAAGAAAACAAATCTGATTTCAATCAATGTTACAGCTCAGGAACCATATATTGCAGCTTTATTGGCTGATTCTGTCAAGACCCGTTTGCAGGATTTCTTAACGGAATATCGTACCCAGAAGTCGCGTCACGATTTGGAATATGCCGAGATGTTGCAAGTTCAGGCTAAAAAGGATTATGAGCATGCCCGCCAGAAATACGTTGAGTTTGTCGATGCTAATCAGGATGTGGTGTTAGAAAGCATCCGTCAGAAGCAAACCGATTTGGAAAACGATTTGCAGTTGCAGTATAATAACTACAATACTTTATGTGCCCAGGTGTTGGCTTACAAGGCCAAGGTGCAGGAGGCAACCCCTGCCTTTACCACGCTTCAGCGCGCTACTGTTCCTTTAGGGCCTGCTGGTCCTCAAAGGAATCGAATCATAATGGTTTGCATATTTATGGCTGTGGTTATTACTACATTGTATGTTCTTGTTAAAGAGCATCAGCTAAAGCCGTTGTTGGGCTTGTCATAATAATACAATCCCCATAATAAAGACGGAACTTGGCGTATAATTATTTGAGAAATCGTCATTTTCCGTCTTTTTTATTTGGTGGTATCATAAAATTCCCTTATCTTTGCATGCGGAAAAGGGAAATCGATTTCTTAAAACTCCCAAGTACCGTGTAGTTAATAAAAGCAAATTTTTTTGTAACGTACTGACCTATAGCACTTTGTATTCGTCAGTCCGGAATATTTTTATTGCGCTTGTTGCAAATACCCCGCTCTTGCATGCGCAAATCGCTCCCGCCCACCCTCGCTCTTAGGTGGCTGCTCGCCCCCTGCCGCGCGGCAAACCCCTCGGTGTTTTAGCATGGTATTAAAATTATGGAAAATAAAATCGATATTTTTCACGGATCTGTAAATGTTGTAGAAAAACCTGTCTTTGGAGAAGGCAAAATCTACAATGATTATGGTCGAGGCTTCTATTGTACCGAGCATGTTGAATTGGCGAAGGAATGGGCATGCGCTTCTGGTACTGATGGTTATGCCAATCATTACCAGCTAGATTTGACCAATCTAACGGTCTTGAACTTGAATACTCCAGAATATACCATTTTGAACTGGTTGACAATCTTATTAGAGAATAGAAAGTTCAATGTAACTGATGGTTTGCCACTTCAAGCGAAGAATTATTTGCTTGAGAACTTTAAAGTGGATTATAAAAATTATGATGTTATAATTGGCTATAGAGCTGATGACTCTTATTTCTCTTATGCTGGAGACTTCATTAATGGTACTCTTTCGTTGGCAGATTTGTCTGAGGCAATGAGGTTAGGTGAGCTTGGTGAGCAGGTTGTCTTGAAATCAAAGAAGGCTTTTGATGCGCTGACTTTCGTTGATGCAATCGGTGCTTCTTGTGACGATTATTTTGCAAAGTATAAGTCGCGCGATGACGAGGCTAGGAAAAAGTATAAGCAAATTGCAGCTCTGCCAATGGCAGCGAATGAGACTTATGTGATTGATATCATAAGAAATAATTGGAAGAATGGCCAGAGCTTATAAGAAAACATATCTCAATGGCGCTATGCGTAATCTCGCAGTTATGATGGATTGTGGGGTTAACAAGTATGGCTACTCAATAGATGAGTTTTATAACAAATTCTTAATGAGTGACGTGTCGCGTCAGTTCGCTAAAGGTAATCCTCGATATTTGGTGGGCCTGTCTGGCGCAGAACTGGCAGATATGGTGGTCGAGTCGTCTGGAAACGCTATTTCGCAACAAAATGACGGCACATACACTGTAGGACCAGAATACTGGGCTGGTTGGGCATTGGCATATTATCAGTGGCTCTCTCGTCGCAGTTTCTCCTTTATGCATAAAAATGGCCTAGGCGCTAAAGAGGTGGTAAATATGTATTATCCACTACACGAAGCCGACCTATCCAAGTTTGCAACAGTCGCAGATGAAATAATTGAGCGAAACAAATAATCTTACCTCCGCTCGTCGGGGCTGTCTGCCCCTTCTCGCGTCCCTTTTGGTAGCAAGCGGCAAAGCCGAGCGGCCGCGTGGCGCTCACTGAGTGTTTTAGCATGGTATTAGATATAGCGCTTTTAGCGCATTGACAATATAAGCCGTAGTCCCGGCTTGCCAAAAGGTACGATAAGTTGTCGGTCTCTGCAACTTTGAGTTTAAGTCTCTTGCCGAAGATTGGCGAGAGGTTTGGAGAGTGGTTGAAGCCCTCTCTTACACGGCAAGAGAGGGTTGGGTGAGTTGTCGAAAAAATGATTATTGAATAGATTATGGAAGTTATAAAAACATCAATCGACGGCTTGTTCATTATTGAACCCCGCATTTTCGAAGATAGCCGTGGCTATTTCTTCGAATCCTTCTCTCAAAGAGAGTTCGAAGAAAAAATCGGCCCCATCAATTTCGTTCAGGACAATGAGTCTAAGTCAAGCTATGGTGTAATGAGAGGACTACATTTCCAGCGCCCTCCCTTTACTCAGAGCAAATTGGTGCGCTGTGTCAAAGGTGCAGTTTTGGATGTCGCAGTCGATATTCGCAAGGGCTCACCAACCTATGGTCAGCACGTCGCTGTAGAACTTACCGAGGATAATCACCGTCAGTTTTTTATTCCTAAGGGCTTTGCCCATGGTTTTGCTGTACTGAGTGAAACTGCTGTTTTTCAGTATAAATGTGATGAGTTCTATCATCCCGAAGCCGATGGTGGCATCAGCATTCTCGATGAATCACTGAATATTGATTGGCGTATCCCAACCGATAAAGCCATTCTCTCTGATAAAGATACAAAACATCCATTATTGAAGGACTTTGATAGCCCTTTCTTATTGTAATTCAAGGGTATTATGTTTAATTTAGATAAATTCATTGCTGATAGCGTGACTTTTCGTCCTGTCAGTATGTTTGTGCCTGATATTGAGGCAAACAAGGAAAAACTGACGAATGAAATTAAGGGTAAAAAAGTTTGTGTAATAGGTGGAGCCGGAAGTATCGGTTCTAGTTTCATAAAGGCTGTTTTGCGTTTTGAACCCAAAAGCGTAGTTGTTGTCGATCTTAACGAAAATGGACTTGCAGAACTTGTTCGTGATGTAAGAAGTACCGAAGACCTTTATGTTCCCGATGAGTTCCGTTGTTATACACTCAATTTTGCAGATCCTATTTTTGAGCGTATTTTTAGAGAAGAGCATGGCTTTGATATTGTAGCTAATTTTTCTGCTCATAAGCACGTACGTTCTGAGAAAGACCGTTATTCTGTACAGGCTCTTATTGAGAATAATGATATAAAAGCCAAGAAGTTGATGGACTTACTGACAGTTTATCCGCCAAAGCATTTCTTCTGCGTTAGTACGGATAAAGCGGCCAATCCTGTAAATATCATGGGTGCCAGCAAGCGTATTATGGAAGATCTTGTGATGGCATATAATAAGAATTTCAAGGTTACTACAGCTCGTTTTGCAAATGTAGCATTCAGTAATGGTTCACTTCCCGATGGTTGGATTCATCGCCTTCAGAAGAAACAGCCGCTTGCTGCTCCTTCTGATGTAAAACGATATTTCGTATCTCCCGAGGAGTCTGGTCAGATTTGTATGTTGGCTTGTATTTTAGGTAAGCCAGGTGAAGTATTCTTCCCCAAACTTGGCGAGGACCAGATGCTAACTTTTAGTTCTATCTGTGATGACTTCGTAAAAGCTGAAGGCTTTTCAAAAAAAGAATGTGGTTCGGATGCTGAGGCTAAGCATTATGCTTCAGAGATGGATTATGATTCAGATATTTATCCCGTTGTATATTTCGGAAGCGATACTACAGGTGAGAAGGCATATGAGGAATTCTATGTGCCTGGTGAGAAGATCGATATGCAGCGATTTCTGTCTTTGGGTGTAGTGGAACAGACCACACGTCATAATATGGACGAAGTAAACGAATTCTTCAGCAATCTGGAATCTCTGTTCCAGAAAGAAGATTTTACAAAAGCTCAGGTAGTTGAGGCTATTAAAACGTTTATACCTAACTTTGAGCACGAAGAAAAGGGTAAAAACTTAGATCAAAAGATGTAGAGCGGCGAGAGCAATACCAAGCTAGCTTGAGTATTGCCGAGTCGCGAATACATCTCGATAAAATCAAGATGTAATTATGGCTGATTTTTCAAAAACAATTGAATTTATAAAGTCGGTATACGGCAATCAGGAGTTTACTCCTCTGGCAGTACCTGTTTTTGCAGGAAACGAAAAAAAATATCTTAACGAGTGTATTGATACTACATTTGTATCATCTGTAGGTAAGTTCGTTGATCGTTTCGAAGAAGAGATAGCAAAATATACTGGTTCTAAGAAGGCTGTTGTCTGCGTAAGTGGAACTAATGCACTCCACATGAGTTTGATGCTTGTTGGTGTTGAGCGCGATGACGAAGTGCTTACTCAGGCACTAACATTCATAGCAACATGTAATGCATTGAGCTATATTGGTGCACATCCTGTGTTTATTGATGTCGACCGCTCTACAATGGGGCTTTCTCCTGATGCCATGAAGGAATGGCTTGTTAAGAACGCAGAAATCCGTAATGGCGAGTGCTTCAATAAGAATACCGGTCGCAGAGTAAAGGCATGTGTTCCAATGCACACCTTTGGTCACCCAGTTCGCATTGAGGAGATTGCTGATCTTTGTGCAGAATATCATATTGAGCTCGTTGAGGATGCTGCCGAAAGTATTGGTTCTAAATATAAAGGTCAGCATACAGGTACATTTGGAAAGGTTGGAGCCATTAGTTTCAATGGAAATAAGACTATTACTACTGGTGGAGGCGGAATGATGCTTTTCCAGGATGAGGAATTAGGCAAATATGCTAAGCATATTACAACCCAGGCCAAAATTCCACATCGTTGGGAATTCCGTCATGACCATATTGGTTACAACTATCGTATGCCAAACATCAATGCAGCTTTAGGTTGCGCACAGTTGGAGAATCTTGATAAGTATATTGTCAGCAAGCGTAAGGTTGCTGCAGAATATGAAGAGTATTTCAAGAATGTACCCGATATTGAGTTCTTTGTCGATTCACCTGATACTTACTCCAATTATTGGCTTAATGCTGTAATATTAAGGGATAAAGAAGCACAGCTCGAATTCCTAGAGCAGACAAACGATAATGGTGTTATGACACGTCCTATATGGGAACTCATGAATCGTCTGCCAATGTTCGAGAAATGTGAGAATGATGGTTTGAAGAACACCATTTGGTTTGCTGATAGAGTGGTGAATATCCCCAGTTCTGTACGTCCTTCTGATTTGCCCAAAGAATAATGAAAAAGCCTTTAATTCTTGTTGGTGGTGGCGGACATTGTAAGTCCGTACTGGAAGCAGCTGAGAGTGCTGGCTACAGCATTCTTGGTGTACTGGATATGCCTGAGGAGGTAGGGAAGGAGATTCTTTCTACCAAGGTCATTGGTACTGATGATGACATTCCTGCTTACGTTGATAAAGCAGAGTTCGTCATTACGGTTGGCTTCATCAAGAATCCGGCTATCCGCATTAGGCTCTACAACAAGATTAAAGAAGCTGGTGGCAAACTAGCTACAGTAGTTGCTTCTACAGCATACGTATCAAAATATGCTGAATTAGGAGAGGGAACAGTTGTCCTCCATCAGGCTTTTGTTAATGCAGGAGCCAAGGTTGGCAATAATGTTATATTGAATACGTTCTCCAATATCGAACATGATGCAGTAATAGGCAATCAGTGTCATATATCTACTGGAACCATGGTAAATGGTGATTGCAAGGTTGGTGACAATTGCTTTATTGGCAGCCAGTCTGTTCTTGCTAATGGTATTTCCGTTGGTGATGACATAGTTGTTGGCGCAGGTTCTTTAGTCAGGAAGTCTATTAAAGAAAAGGGAATCTATTCTGGTAATCCTGCTATCTTAAAGATAAAGGCTAAGGTTTCGTAATTGTCAATTTTCAATTCTCAACTTTCAATTAACATGAAACATGTTACAGTCATAGCAGAGGCTGGTGTGAACCATAACGGTTCCATAGAACTGGCGAAACAACTGGTCGACAAAGCCGTTGAGGCTGGTGTGGACTATATCAAGTTCCAGACCTTCAAGGCCTCTAAACTTGTCACTAAGGCTGCTAAGCAGGCAGAATACCAGCAGAAGAACATTGGCAAGGAAGGTGATAGCCAGTATCAGATGCTAAAGAAACTGGAGTTGTCATCTGAAGACCATGAGGTGTTGATTGCTTACTGCAAAGAGAAAGGCATTAAGTTCTTCTCAACAGCTTTCGACTTTGATAGCATCGAATACTTGCACTCGTTGAATCTTGGTTTGTGGAAGATTCCTTCTGGCGAAGTAACAAACTATCCTTTTCTGAAACGAGTAGCATCCTTTAATGAGAAAACCATTCTCAGTACAGGTATGTGTGATATGGTAGATGTTCGTGCTGCTGTTGAAGCGCTTTATAGAAATGGTTTATCAAAGGAGAATTTGATATTATTGCATTGTAATACAGAATACCCAACTCCTTTTGAAGATGTAAATCTCAAGGCAATGGATGCGCTCCGCAATGAGTTTGGTGTTGAGGTTGGTTATAGTGATCATACCAAGGGGATTGAAGTTCCCATTGCCGCAGTAGCACTTGGTGCAATGGTGATAGAGAAACACTTTACTCTTGACCGAAATATGGAAGGTCCCGATCACAAGGCCAGTCTTGAACCAGACGAGTTAAAGGCAATGGTAAGTGCCATCCGTCATATTGAAAAAGCTGTAGGCGGTGATGGAACAAAGCATGTTAGTGAAAGTGAACGCAAGAACATTGCCATTGCCCGCAAGAGTATTGTAGCAGCCCGAGATATTAAGAAAGGCGAAATTCTTTCGGAAGATAATCTTACTGTTAAACGTCCTGGAACAGGTATTACTCCTATGCGTTGGGAGGAGGTTGTTGGAACCAAGGCCGTCCGTGATTTCAACGAAGAAGAGTTGATAGAGTTATGAGAAAGATTTGTGTAGTTACTGGTAGTCGTGCAGAATATGGAATCCTTAGAGGCTTGATGAAAGCCATTAAGGATGATCCTGAATTGACATTACAGGTCATTGCAACCAATCAGCATCTGTCAAAACTCCAAGGTGAGACCTATAAGGAGATTGAGCGTGACGGCTTCACTATTGACTACAAAGTATATATGGCAGATGATGAGGCTCCGGATAATGCTAACACCACGGCCAAAGCTATTAGTAGGGGAGTAAGCGGATTTGCAGATGCCTTTGATGCTTTGCAGCCAGACTTACTGTTGATACTTGGTGACCGCTATGAAATGTTGGCTGTCGCTTCTACAGCATTGATCTATAAGATACCCATTGCTCACTTACATGGTGGCGAGATTACAGAGGGTGCATTTGATGATGCCATCCGTCATGCTATCACCAAGATGAGCCACTTGCATTTCACTTCCACAGAGGCTTACCGCAAGAGAGTGATTCAGTTGGGAGAACAGCCAGAAAGAGTATTCAATGTAGGTGCCCTTGGTGTGGAGAATGTTATGAAAAACGACTTCATGAGTAAGGAGGAGATAGAGCAGAGTTTGAACTTCCATCTGACAGAAAAGTGCTTCCTTTGCACATACCATCCTGTTACTCTCTCAAATATGTCATCTGAAACACAGGTATTAAACCTGCTTGAAGCTATGGATGATTACAAGGATTATCATATCATCTTCACCTATTCTAACTCAGACACCAATTCGCAGATTATTATCAAACGTATTCAGGAATATGTGGATAAGAACGAGGGTAGATGTATGTTTATCCCATCGTTGGGGCAAAGACGCTATTTCTCAGCTTTGAAGTATATGACGGCTGTGATTGGTAATTCTTCTAGTGGTATTATTGAGGTACCCAGTTTTGGAATATCCACATTGGATATTGGTGACCGTCAGAAAGGACGTATTGCTGCTGATAGTGTGGTACACTGCGGATATTCCATCGATGAAATTAAGGAGGGACTTAAAAAGGTTGTTGATTGTGAATCAAAGCAGCCAGAGAATCCATACTATAAGGAAGGTACTTGTGATGCCATTTTGAATGTCATCAAGACCTATCCTCTGGATAATATAATTCAGAAACATTTCTACGATTTATGAAGATAATAGTCATTGGACTTGGCTCAATGGGCAAACGCAGAATTCGTCTGCTTAGTGAGCATAGAGATATAGAACTCTTTGGCATTGACAGTCAGGAGAGCCGTTGTAATGAGGTAAAGGAGAAGTTTGGCCTAAAATGCTATGCCAGCATAGCTGAGGTGGTAGAAGCTGAGCATCCCGATGCGGCTGTTATCAGTACCTCTCCACTTTCTCATGCTGCAATCATAAAAGAATGCTTGACCCATAATCTCCACGTCTTTACCGAGATTAATCTGGTGGCCGACGGTTATGCTGAGAATATGGCGTTAGCAAAGGAAAAGAGAAAAGTATTATTCCTTTCATCTACTTTCCTGTATCGTAAGGAGACGCAAACCATCATAGAGAAAGCCAACAAGGCTACCTGTCCTCTCAACTATATCTATCATATTGGACAGTATCTGCCTGATTGGCATCCATGGGAGAGTTATAACAGCTACTTTATTGGTAATCCACGAACCAATGGCTGTCGTGAGATTATGGCTATCGACCTGCCCTGGATTGTTACAGCGTTTGGCCCCATCAAGAATGTAAGTGCAGTAAAGAGCAAGAACACAGAGTTGAATATCAGCTATAACGATAACTACCTTATTACCATTGAACATGAGAATTGCAACAAAGGTGTGTTGGCTGTTGATGTTGTTACCCGCAAATCCATCCGACATATTGATGTGTATGGCGAGGCATTCCAGATGTCATGGAATGGTACAGCAGACTCTTTACAGGAATATAACCTCGAAACCAAGGAAATGCGGACTATTCATTTTGATGATGCTTCAGAGCATGTAGATGGATATGCTGCTTTTATCACAGAGAATCCTTATCGCGAGGAGCTGAATGCATTTCTGGCTCAGATTGCAGCTACAACTGCTGTGCCTGCATGGACATTTGAGAAGGACTTTGAACTGCTTAAGATAATCGATCAGATCGAGGCGTAATGAATAATTATAAGATAGCTTTCGTTGGTTTAGGTTCTATTGCCACCCGTCACCTTAAGAATGTGCATGCTTACCTGGCATCACAGGGTGATAGTTGTACAGTGGACTTATACCGGAGCTCTCTGGGCCGACCTCTTGCAGATGAGTTACAGCCATTGGTAAGTAACACTTATCTGTTTGCTGATGAGATTCCTGCAGACCGCCAGTATGATGTGGTGTTTGTTACTAATCCTACTTCGATGCACTATGAAACGGTTGAACGATTCTCCGGTCATACCAAGTCTTTCTTCATAGAGAAACCGGTGTTTTATAGCACTGAAGTTGATGAGAAGATATTTGACACCATCAAGGGTATTCCTTCATACGTAGCATGTCCGTTGCATTACAATGCCGTTCTGCAATATGTGAAGCAGCATGTAAACCCAGACGATGTCATTTGCGCAAGGGCTATGTCCTCCAGCTACCTTCCTGACTGGCGACCAGGGCAAGACTATCGCAAAACCTATAGCGCACATAAAGATTTGGGTGGTGGTGTCAGCATTGATCTCATTCACGAATGGGATTATCTTACTTGGCTCTTTGGTATGCCTACAGAGTGCAAGCAGCTGATTAAAAAAGTTTCCAATCTGGAGATTGATAGTGATGACCTCGCTATCTATATTGGTAAGAACGAGAAGACCAGCTTTGAACTTCATTTGGATTACTTTGGCCGTCAGACTCAACGAACTCTTGATCTCTTTACCGCTGATGATACTATCCATTGTGATTTGATTGCTGGTATTGTCAGCTACCTAAAGAAAGGCGAAACTATTAAGTTAAATAGCGAGCGCAATGCCTTTCAGATGGCAGAGATAGTGCATTTCTTTGAGATAATAAACAATAAAACTATAAACGACAGCACTCCGGAACATGCATACCAGGTGCTGAAAATAGCAAAAGGAGAATTCTGAGATGAACATTCTGTTTACATTATGTGGCCGAGCTGGTTCCAAGGGCGTTAAGGGCAAGAATGCCCGTGATTTCCTTGATGTGCCACTGGTTTGGTATTCAATGGCAAACATTTTCCTGTATATGGAAAAGTATGCAGGCAATGATGATATTAAGATTGTGTTGAATACAGATAGTGAACCGCTGATGAATTTGGTTAGCCGTGTGAAGGAAGTACCTGTTACTATCATTCACCGAGAGGAAAGTCTGGCTGGTGACAAAGTTCCCAAGGTTGCTGTTATCTTGGATAACTTAAACAAGGCTGAAGAATCGTTTGCTCAGAAGTTTGATATGGTAGTTGATTTAGATATAACATCACCGTTGCGTACCGTTCAAGATGTTAAGAATGCTATTGATCGCAAGAAACAGCGTAATGATGTGGATGTGGTTTATAGCGTTGCACCATCACGCCGTAACCCATATTTCAATATGGTAAAAGAGGAGAACGGCTTCTTCTGTAAAGCCATCCCTTCAAACTTCACAACCCGACAGGAGGCACCTGTTTTCTATGATATGAATGCTTCTATTTATGCTTATTCACCCGATGCCTTGCGTAATAAGGAACATTCCACATTCTTTAATTCTGGATGTGATGCTGTTGTAATGGCTGATACAGGAATCCTTGACATTGACTCAGAGGAAGATTATGAGTTGATGCAGGTGATAGCCAAATATCTGTTCGAGAATAATGAAGCATTTAAAGAATCGTTCATTAAAGCAAATAGTTGGAAATAATGAATAAACCATTCGTATATATATGCCTTTCTATAGATACTGAAGGGCCGCTTTATGAGGATATAGTTGCAACTTTCCAACGTCTGGAAAGTATTCTGGAAGTTAAAATTCCACTGAAGCCATCCAAAGCAAATCTTGAAAAACTTCGTGCAGGAGAAGTTGATTTCCTCACCCCTGAACAAGTTGAAAAGGTAAGAATCATTACAGACCCACATCTGTTACAATATAAGAGCACTTGGTCTGAGATCGATGACATGCTTTATCGCATTATGTCAAAGGAATACCGTGCCAAGTATGTTGGTCGTAACGGAGAAGGTGGTCTCGTTTTTAACTGGCATGTGATGGATCATGTGGGATATGACACTAACCCAAGACATCGTGATATTGGTTATTTAAATGTTTTTGACCATTACCAGCGTATCATGGATGAAACGGATTCAACGGATATTGATGACATCCAATGGCATGTTCATGCTATGCATTTCAAGAAGCAGGCAAATCTGACAGCGTATTGTTATGAAAATTGTTATGACTTGATTCATCAGATGCTATGTCGTCGAATTATTGACCGAAATTTCTTTCCGTTGGTAAACAGACCAGGATTCCATACAGAACGACCTGATATTAACTGGTTCCTTGAGCAGTGGATGCCATTCGATGTTGCTAACCAGTCTGTTGATAATGACGACTATACAGGCAATGGCGTTGCCGGTGATTGGCGTGGTGCTCCAAAGGATTGGACTATCTACCATCCTGATATATATGATTGGCGAAAAGAGGGGCAGTGCAACCGCTATATTGCAAGAGTGTTGAACCTTAAAACGCGTTTCCGTAATATCACAGAATTTGAGATTGAGAAAGCTTTCAAGAAGGCTGTAGCTGATAATGCTCCCGTTTACATGGGTGTTGATACTCACGACTGGCGTGAAATATCAATAGAATTAGAGGAATTCTGGGAGAAATTCGTGAAGGTGGCAGCAAAATACCCAGAGATTGATTATGGTTTTTCTAAAACGACAGATGCTTTCAAAGATGTCTTGAATCTGAAAACTGACAATCCTATAAAATTAGATACAAAAATTGAAGGCAATCTTCTTACCATAGATGTGGTATCCGGCGAGCCTTTTGGATCACAGCCTTATTTGGCAATAAAACTGAAGTCGGGCCAATATATGCATGACAATCTTGACTTTGGTGAGTTCAGGAAACGTTATTATTACACCTTCAATGACAGTTGTACGATGGATCTCAAAGAAGTTGATACCATCAGTTTAGCCTGCAATGATAAGTATGGCAATCAAGATATAGTTAGAATCAAGTTATAATCCTATGGTTGAAAAAAAATACATAATTCCCCAAAACCAGACACTATTGGCGGCATTGAAACAGATTAATGCACTCTGGACTGGGCCGCTGGTGCTTTTCGTTGTGGATGATGAGGGGAGGATGGTTGGAACTCTTACAGATGGAGATGCCAGACGTGCGCTAACATCTGGTGCCAGTGTTCAAGATAAGATAGGTGTTATAATGAACACAAATTTCAAATTCATCCGAGAAGGAGAAGGAGAAATCGTTTCAGAATTGCGCAAGCAGCGAGAAATGAAAATGAAGTTGGTTCCTATCCTCAAAAAGGATAATTCAATTTCTGAAATTATCAATTTGGAGGATTATATTACCAAGCTGCCAATCGATGCCGTGATGATGGCTGGAGGAAAGGGTGAACGTCTTCGTCCATTGACAGAGAAGACCCCTAAACCTCTACTACCAGTTGGTGATAAAGCTATTATTGATCATAATATTGACCGTTTGATATCATACGGGGTGCAACACATTTCCGTGACGGTTAATTATCTGAGAGAGCAGGTAGAAGAGCACTTTGCGGAACCTCACAATGGCGTGCAGATTCAAACTGTCCGTGAGCCAAGATTTCTTGGGACAATCGGTAGTATCAAGTTTGTCCCAAAGTTCTATAATGACACTGTACTTCTGATGAACAGTGACATCTTTACGAATATCGATTATGAGGATTTCTTCCTTCATTTCCAGCAGCATGATGCAGAGATGTCTGTAGCTGCTATTCCCTACAATGTTAGTATCCCTTATGGTATTCTCGATCTGGAAGGAAGAAATATCCAAGGGCTTGTTGAAAAGCCAAAATATACATATTATGCAAATGCTGGCATTTATTTGATAAAGCGAAGAGCTTTGAATCAAATCCCCAATGATGTATTTTTTAATGCAACAGATTTAGTTGAGAAGCTGATATCTGATGGGAAGAACGTGATCCGCTATCCTTTAAATGGTACGTGGATAGATATTGGTAATCCTCAGGAGTACCAGAATGCCATCGAATTAGCAAAACATTTGAGATAGACATGAAAAAAAATCTCCAAAGTTCTAATCCTTTTGGTTTATGGACTCCATCTGTATTCGCAGTGTCTTCTCCATTGCAGGTTTTATGTGCAGCGGCGGTCATCCGGCAATTGGAGATAAAAGACTATAAAATTGTGGTTTGTTATCAGAAAGGTGATCCAAGGAATGAACAATTATGGTCTATATTGGATCATTTTGAGATGTACAATAGGACCTTAATGCAACTAAATCGAACCAATGTGTTTTTTTACAAGTTCCGCTCTAAATTTCATCATAAGAATAAATATAAACGTCTTTTTATAGGTGATTTCCGAGGCTATTATGATTTTATCTTAGGGAGTAGTTTTGTTTCCGATAGTGCGGATATTGTGTACTTGGATGACGGAAATGTTACTTTGTCATTATTTAACAATGTTTTTACGGAGCCAATGCCTCAAGTATGGAAAACCTTTTTGGCTAATGTTGCAAGCAGGCGCAATTTTGGATTAAATAAAAATTTCTTATCACTATATGGGGATGTACATAACCCAAAGTATAATATACTCCCCCTTCATCTTGAATACGTTACATGTAATAACGAAAAAAGTGATGTACAGTTGAGTGGCGTGTATATTGTTGGAACTAATATAGATCGTTATTGCGATCCATTGGGAATTTTAAAAGAGACGTTTGTTAAAAAGTTGGGTGAACTGATGTCATGTTTGAGAAAAGAATATAGAAATGAAACGATAACTTATATTCCCCACGGATGTGATAGAAGCGAATATGCAAGAATACTCTGCCAAAGATTTGGATGTGAATTCCGAAGACCGGAAATGATGGTTGAGATGGAGCTATTGGGCAATAAATGCCAACCATTGGCTATATATGGCTTTACTTCATCAGCATTATTCAATTTAAAGAAGATGTTCCCTCAAACGCGAGTCGTAAATATCCTTTATCATTCAGAAGATAATAAATTCTTTGAAGAATATCGTATGATATCAAATTATTATTCCCTGAATGGCATAGAAATGGTAGAACAAGAACTGTAGTTTTTTTAAGATATGCTTAAAGAATTATTTAAGGGAAGTGCAATATATGGTGTTGCTCCATTTGTTCCTAAGATCCTGACAGTCCTTTTGTTGCCGATTCTGACTCTGTATCTTACAAGTACCGATTACGGCATTATTGGAACTATAACTTCTGTTGTTTTTGCTGTTCAAGCTCTTCAAGATTTAGGATTAAGATCACTATTGCCGAATTATTTCTATAAATGTCAATCTCAATATAAGCTCATGTGGCGAGAGGTTTATGGTTTCTTGTCGATTTGGATGATCTTCTTTGCGATAGTTCAGGCAGTATTGCTCTATTTTTTCATTCCTAAAGAAGCTGAAGATAATAGATGGCTGATTATTATACTAGGTAATTTCTCAAGTGTTTTTTTTGGACCGACTGCCACCATAGGTCAGCTGTATTATCAGTTGAACCTGAAGCCTACACCTGTTGCTTGGCGAATTGTTATGTCTGGTGTTATCACTATCATAGTGAATTTTGTGTGTGTGGTTGTGTTTAGGTGGGGCTACATGGGAGCTTATGTCGGTGGTTTTGCTGGAACTTTTTTAACAAACTTGACATACTGGCCAGCTGTAAACAGGCACTTAGGTTTGTCGCCAATTTACAATTTCAAGTGGCGTACGATTATTCGATTACTGAAAGTAAGTATCCCAACAATACCTCATTATTATTCTGCTTATCTGATGAATTCATCGAATGTGCTGGCCATGAATTATCATCATAAGCCACAAACCGAAATTGGGCATCTAACAATGTCTCAAAGCATCTTTAGTATGTTTGATACAGTAATGGGGGCTATAAGTCAGGTCTGGTCTCCCATGTCCTATCAATTTATTCATGATAAGAATACGTCAGAGATGAAGCGTATCTTGTATGTTTATATCATGATGGCTTACACTTTGACATTTTTGTATTCACTATGGTCTCGTGAGATTTATGATATATTAATAAGTAATGACGAAATAGCTGCTACATATAAGTATTCCATCATTTTGGTGATGGCTCTGAATTATAGGCCTTTGTATGTCTATTGTATTGACTATTTCTTTTATCATGAGCATACGGTTCAGATGTTGGGAATCACATTCATGGCAGGCATTATCAGTTTTGTGTTTTATTTCACAATGATTCCATATATGGGAATATATGCAGCATTGATAGGATTCTATTTGGGATGCTTATATATGGGATACTGCGGCTATTTCTATCCCTTTTATCATCGGATGTCTATTTATGATGTTAAGTGGTATCTGTTCCTGTTGTTACAATTGTTGATGACAGTTTTAGCTTTTTATTTGGTAGATTATTCAATTATCTTCAAAATATTGATTTCTACAGTATTTTTATCTGTTATAGGATATCTGTTTTTATCAAGGGTTAAAAGTTATGCTATTAAAATTTATTAGGAAACTTTATTGCATATATCAGGAAATGCGAATGGACTTTTTTCGCAGGAAATGCACTAAACGAGCTAAAAACTCTATGGGGTCTTTTGGCGTAGGTCTTCGCGTTAATTTCCCTTCCATATTTACCAAGAATGTTACTGTAGGTGACTATTGCAATTTTAATGGTATGGAAATCGGAGGGAGAGGAAAAGTTTCATTTGGTAATTATTTCCATTCTGGATCTGGGTGTCAGATTATAACAGAAAACCACAATTATGAGGGATCAATGATTCCATACGATGACACTTTTGTAGTAAAGAATGTGACAATAGGAGATTGTGTGTGGTTTGGTGATAAAGTGCTTGTGGTTGGCAATGTAAATATCGGTGAGGGCGCCATTATTGCAGCAGGTTCTGTTGTATGTAAAGATGTTCCCCCATTGGCTATAGTTGGTGGAAATCCGGCTACCATCATTAAATACCGTGACAAGGATCATTATTATCGATTAAAGTTAGAGGGTCGTTTCAATTAGTATATCATAATCATTGTTATAGCATGAAATATCAAGAGAACAAAAGATTTATCTTTGATGGTGAAAAGAAATATGGTATAGGATTCATCGTCAATTATCTGAAAGCATTCTTTAATAATTTCTTCTTTAGGATTTTGTTTTATTTCAGATCTCCTATTGTATATGATAAGAAATACAGATTTAGCATATTGTCAATTTTTAAGAATGAAGCTCCATATCTGAAAGAGTTTATTGAATACCATATGTTAATAGGATTTGAACATTTTTATCTATATAATAATAACTCGGATGATAATTACAAAGAGGTGCTTCAACCTTATGTGGATAGTGGTGTCGTAACTTTGGTAGAATGGCCTGTGGTACCAGGGCAGGGGCCAATGTATGACCATTGGTATGTTACTTATCGGCATGAATCCAGCTGGGTGTCATTCCTAGATTTGGATGAGTTTATATGTCCGTTAAAAGTTGTAAGTATTGCAGAGTGGATAAAACCTTTCGAGAAGTATCCTGTCATCATGCTCTATTGGAAGATGTTTGGAACTAACGGACATTATGAGCACGATAATAACAAACTAGTGACAGAGCAATATATCAATTCGTGGGAGAAAATTTCGGAAATTGGTAAGGTTATTTATAACACAGATTATGATATTGCTTACTTCTCAAAGGGTATGATGCATGGATTTAAAGTGAAACTTGGAAAATTGAATGTCCCGCCCATCAATTCTTTTGGCTATTTTGTTGTTGCAGGTATTCATCGATATAAGATGAATCTTACGATTCAAGTGAATCATTACTGGAGTAAGGCTTTCGGTTGTTATCAAAAGAAACATCAGAGAGGCTCTGCGGTATTTGGTAAATCTTGGAAAACATTCGACCAATTTTTATGGCATGAACATTTTAATGTGTCGTCAGATTATTCGATATATCGATTTTTAATGCAACTTAAATTGAAAATGGATGGTAGATATCCTCAAAACGAAAAAACAAATGAATAATTCTGATTGTAAGATATTATCTCTGCCAAAGATAGGAGATGATCGTGGTAATCTGTCTATTATAGAACAGACTAAACAAATCCCCTTTGAGATTAAACGTGTTCATTGGATATATGATGTTCCTGGGGGTGAAGATCGTGGTGGTCATGCATATAAAGAAACAGAGGAGTTCGTTGTTGCACTTTCTGGTAGCTTCGATGTTGTTGTAGATGATGGGTATGAAAGAAATACCTATTCATTAAACAGATCCTATTTTGGATTGTATATCCCAAAAGGAATGTGGCGGACAATGACTAACTTCTCAACCAATTCATTGGCCTTGGTACTGTCCTCGACCGAATACGATGAACATGACTATGTATCTGATTACGAAGAATATAAGATTTGGCGGAAGGATATGTCTAAGATACCAATGAAATCAGATGCAAAGACTTCTGTAATGGTCAATAATCCTATGCCAACACAGATGCGTAGTGGAGGTAAGAGCGTGTTTGATTGCTCGTTATGTGAACTTAATAAGATGCATGATAAGGAAGGCAACTTGACGTATATGTATGAGAATGTACATGTTCCTTTCCATATAAATCGTGTTTTTTATAGTTACGACATCCCTGGTGGCGAGGATAGAGGAGCTCATGCTCATAAGAAGTGCCATCAATTTATTATTGCAGCAAGTGGTAGTTTCGAAGTTGTGCTTGATGATGGCGTTAATAAAAGAACAGTATTATTGAATCGCCCTTTCTGGGGATTACATGTCCCTCCTGGCATTTGGGCTTCTGAACAAGGATTCTCTTCAGGTAGTATATGTTTGGTGCTGGCTTCTGATGGGTACTCTGAAGAGGACTATATCCGTAATTATGATGATTATTTAGAATATATAAAGACGCAGAATAATGGTTAAACTATTGGATTTGCAAGCCATTACGGCTATGCATGGTGACGAAATAAAAGCCGCCGTCAATCGTGTGATTGATTCTGGTTGGTTTCTTCAAGGAAATGAAAATAAGCAGTTTGAGACTGATTATGCGAAATACATAGGTACAGAGCATTGCATTGCTGTCGCCAATGGTCTTGATGCTTTGTATCTTTTGATGCGTGGCTATAAGGAAATGGGATTAATGCAGGATGGTGACGAGATTATCGTGCCAGCTAATACCTATATAGCCACAATTATTGCGATAACACGTAATAATCTTGTGCCTGTGTTAGTCGAACCAACTTGGGAACATTTGGAGATTGACATTGACAAGATAGAAGCTGCAATTACTTCTAAAACTAAAGGTGTAATGATTGTTCACTTGTATGGACGTATCGCTTATAATGATAAGTTAGGAGAGATTTGCAAAAAGTATAACCTGAAGTTGATGGAAGACTGCGCTCAGAGTCATGGTTGTGCTTGGAAAGGAATAAAAACTGGTGCTTTGGGTGATGCTGCTGCTCATAGTTTCTATCCCGGAAAGAATCTTGGTGCTTTAGGTGATGCAGGTGCAGTAACCACTAATGATCCCAAATTGGCAGAAATAATTCGTGCATTGGCAAACTACGGCAGTCAGAAAAAATATGTGTTTAAATATGTTGGTATGAATAGTCGTATGGCAGAGATTGATGCAGCAGCATTGGATGTAAAGCTGAAGTACTTGGATGAAGATAATCATTCACGTCAACAGTTGGCTGCTTATTACTATGCCAATATAAATAATCCGCTGATAACACTTCCCAAGCGTATTGATGATGAGAATAATGTATACCATCAGTTCCCCATCTTCTGTGAGAAGCGTGATGAGTTGCAGGAATATTTGAAAGAGAATGGCATACAGACATTGATTCATTATCCAATACCTCCTCATAAGCAGGAATGCTATAAGGAGTGGAATAATCGTAACTACCCTATTACAGAGAAGATTCATGCTCAGGAGTTAAGTATTCCTATGAATCAGGTTGTTTCAATGGATGAGGCAGCTGAAGTAGTAAAGGTTATCAATAACTATCATGGATAAACAACCAATATTGTCGCTTTGTATTCCTACGAATGGGGCTGTGGATTGGATACTCCCAGTTATTGAAAGCATCTATTCGCAGGGATATGATAACGAAAAGTTTGAAGTAGTCATTACCGATAATGGTAAAGATTCGCAGCTACCTGCACATATCGCGAGAATGGATTATTCCAATCTTCGCTATAAACAGACTACAGATGAGGGATTCCTGAATTTAGTAAGCTGTTTGAAAGAAGGAAAGGGATTGTTCTGCAAAATGATCAATCATCGTAGTGTGATGCTACCTGGTAGCATCGCTGATATGGTGGAACTGGTCGAGAAATACCAAGATACCCAGCCTGTTATCTATTGCGCGGATGGTGCACTACCAGAACGTGATGAAGTAATAGAATGTAGCAATACGGATGCATTTATAATGCATCTTTCATATTTTTGTAGTTGGAGTGCAGGAATAGGTTTTTGGCAAAAAGATATTAAAAGAATTGATACAATAGAGTTGAATAACATGTTCCCCAACACATCTCTTCTCCTTGAAATTAGACAAGAATCGGAATATGTGATTTGGAATAAGAAGTATGAAAAGATGGAAGATGATGCAGGTAAGGGGGGATATAATTTGTTTCATACATTTGCAGTTATTTTGCCTGGTATTCTTAGTGATCTTTTGAGAAGGAATCGTATTTCTCAATCAACATTTAATAAGTTTAAGAAAGATCTTTTTAGATTCTTATGTTCACTATATACGAATGAGGTGATAAAACCTACAAAACATACTTTTATTATTCGAGATGTCAGGCAAAATGTTTCTCATTATTATGGTAATATTGGTTATTGGAGGTTTATTATTACTGCATATGTTTGGGCAGTGTATGCTGGTTTCTCTAAATTGAAGAGAATCGCTTCCTTGTCATAGATTATTGGATGAAATGTAACTGTTATAAAATGGAATCTGTAACATAATAAGCGAAAATAATGGTTTCTTTAAAGAAAATGCTGCAGATAGTAATGTGGATAGTTAGTAAGGTTTATCCTTATGAATTTGCTCTGTATCTAAAATCTATCCGAGATGTGCTTTATACATTATGGTTAAAGAATCGTTTAAAATCCTTAGGGAACCACTCTCAGATTTGTTCTGCCTGTGAGATTATTGGAAAAAATATTGTTATTGGTGATAATGTTAGGATAGAGAAAGACTCTGTTATTGAATCTGTACAGAAATATGGCAATCAATGTTTTAATTCAAGGATACATATTGGGAGGAAGTGTCACATAGGATCATATACTCATATTTCTGCTATAAATGGTGTATATATAGGTGAAGGGCTACTTACCGGACGAAGAGTCTTGATTACAGATAATTCTCATGGCAGATTCACAAAAGAAGATTTACTAAAAGCACCTGAAGAAAGAGATGTCGTTTCAAAAGGACAATTAGTAATAGAGAACAACGTATGGATATGTGAGGGGGCTTCTATTATTGGCGGTATTCGGATTGGAGAAGGATCTATTGTTGCCGCAAATGCAGTTGTTACGAAAGATGTTCCTCCTTATTCGTTAGTTGCAGGAGTCCCTGCTAAAGTTGTTAAAAGAATAGAAATGAATAATTGAGATGGATATTTCTGTTATTATAGTTAATTACAATACTTGCGAATTAACGATCAGCTGTATAAGATCTGTCTATGAATTGACTTCTGGCATAGAATACGAGATTATTCTAGTTGATAATCACTCTGAAGATGGAAGTTTGGTTGAAATTAGAAAACAATTTCCCGAAGTTGTCATAGTGGAGAATAAATCGAACTTAGGTTTTGGAAGAGCAAACAATATAGGCGCAGATTGTGCAAAAGGGAAATATCTCTTTTTATTAAATAGTGATACAATATTAGTCGAAAACGTCTTGAAAAAGTTCTTCCTTTTTATGGAAGAGCATACAGAGTATGCTTCGTGCGGTTGCAATCTTATTGATGCCAATGGAAAGTTAACTATTTCGCATGGGTGTTTGCCTTCTTTATTTAAAGAATTCTTTTTGTTAGGATTATATAAATTATTGCCCTCGTATTACAATAATCATCTTTCCGACGGCCAAACTGTATTACAAGGAAATTTGTCGGATACTGGTTATATATCTGGGGCTGATATTTTCGTTAGAAAAGAGGTGTATGATGAATTGAAGGGCTTTGATGAAAAAATCTTTCTTTACTTCGAGGAGACAGACTTGTTTTATAGAATGAAAGAAAGAGGATATAAATCATGTATAATTGATAGCTGCAAAATAATACATCTTGGTGGAGCTTCGTCCTCTGTTAATGTCAGAAAAATGACGTTTTATGTAAAGAGTCTGTTCTATTATTATCGGAAACATCACTCTTCTGTTTATGCAAAAATGGTAAAGTTTGTGTTATTGTTGCGAGTATTGTTATTCCCGATGGAGAGGAAAAGAGACGTTTTAAAAGTAGTTCTGAAATCGTAAGAAAAATCATATGAAGAGAGTTTTACTAGTATTTGGTACAAGACCAGAGGCAATCAAAATGGCGCCATTGGTAAAAGAGTTTATGGCTAATGACGAAGATTTTGAGACGAAAGTGTGTGTTACAGGGCAGCATAGAGAAATGCTTGATCAGGTGTTGAAGATTTTTGAAATTATTCCTGATTATGACTTAAATATTATGAAGCCAGGGCAAGACTTATTTGATATAACAGCTAAGGTTTTGCTTGGTATGCGTGATGTTTTGGAGGAATCAAAACCTAATGTGGTACTGGTTCATGGAGACACTACTACATCTACAGCTGCTGCATTAGCTGCTTTTTATAAACAAATACCTGTTGGACATGTTGAAGCTGGTCTAAGAACTCATAATATCTATAGTCCATGGCCAGAGGAAATGAATCGTCAAATTACTGGTCGTATTGCTGCCTATAATTTTTCTCCTACACCTTTGTCAGAAAAGAACTTAATGGCCGAAAAGGCGCAAGGGCAGATCTATGTTACTGGTAATACTGTAATAGATGCTCTTCATATGGTTGTGAATAGGCTAAAGAATGATAAGGAGTTAGCTGACGAACAGGCAAAAGTGTTAACTGAGGCTGGCTATGACATTACGAGACTTGCTAATGGAAAAAAAATAGTTCTTATAACAGGTCATCGCCGTGAGAACTTTGGTGACGGTTTTATTAATATGGTAACTGCAATGAAAGATCTTTCGGAAAAGTATTCAGACGTAGATTTTGTTTATCCGATGCATTTGAACCCTAATGTACGTAGACCTATTCATGAAGTTTTTGGTGAGGATCTTTCTGTATATAAGAATTTTTTCTTTATAGAACCTCTTCAGTATTTAGAATTCGTTTACTTGATGGAAAAGAGTTCCATTGTTCTCACAGATAGTGGTGGCATACAGGAAGAGGCTCCAGGCCTTGGTAAACCAGTTCTTGTAATGCGTGATACGACTGAACGTCCTGAGGCTTTATCTGCAGGTACTGTAAAACTGGTTGGAACTGACTATAACAAGATTGTTGATAGTGTCTCGGTATTGCTTGATGATGAAAAGGCATATGCAGAGATGAGTCAAGCTGTAAATCCATATGGAGATGGTAAGGCATGTAAAAGAATAGTTGATATTTTGCGTTGAGATTTATTATTTAGAAATGAAAATATTAGTAATAAATAAAAACCAAATATACAATATACCGCCTCTTATTAGTGTGATTTATATTCTTCGCGACTTGGGGCATGAAGTACATTTGGTAACTTGTGGTATTAACGATACAATTGCATCTGAATTTAAAAATCGTGGTGTAACGTTTGAAGTAGCTGACTATGCAAATGCAAGCAATAGTATTGCAAAAGTTTGTGAGTATTTGCTCTTCCACTCTTATGTGAAAAGAGTTCTCAAAAACCTGACATATGATTATGTCTGGATTGAAGGAGGAAATACAGTTAGGGCAATAGGAAAGAATTTGTTAAGTGGAAAAAAGTATATTCTTCAGATATCAGAGTTGCATGAGGACGCTCCTGGACAATTAGCTGCTATAAGCAAAGTTATTCATCAAGCTCAGGCGGTATTTATGCCCGAGTACAATAGAACTGCTATATATCAGGCTTGGTTTAAGTTGTTGCGAAGACCATATGTATTGCCTAATAAGCCATATTTCATTCCGTCTGAGAAAGAACTGGCAGGCCTAAGTGATAAGTATAGCAATTATATAGATTTGTTTAAGTCGAAAAAGGTAATATTGTATCAAGGATGGATCTCTAAGCGTAACCGTGATATGTCTGCTTTTGTTGAGGCCACTGCACGCTTAGGAGATGATTTCGCATTTGTGATGATGGGACGTGATACCGAGAATAGTGTACAATATTATAAAAAGTTATATCCCAAATTGGTTCATATTGACTTTATTCCGGCACCAGATTACATGTTACTAACTTCTTTATCGTATATTGGTATTATTGTTTATAATCCCGACAAGTTGAATCAAACCTATTGTGCTCCTAATAAGATATACGAATATGGAGCATTCGGAAAACCTATGATTGGTAATAATCTTCCTGGTCTTCATATCATTGAAGATTTAGGAGCAGGTCGTGTGGCTGAACAGGATGATGCCGAAGCTTTGTACTCTGCGATCAAAGATATTGATTCCAATTATCAGAATTTCTCGAATAGTGCTAAAAGGATGTATGATGATTGCGACAATAAAGAGACTATTCGTCGTGTACTATCACAGTTGAAGTAATAAAGTTCCTATGTTAAAACTTTTTTGTTCCATTTTCGTATATCTTCTTGTTTTATTTCGGAAAGGCATAAAAAGTAGTTTTCCGTGTAAGGTGAGTCCCTTTTTCGCATTAAAACGCTTAAAAGGACTGCAAGATGTGAATCTCGATTCTGCTTTTTTAGGGCGAGATGTTACTATTTCTTCTGGATGTTGTTTTTATGAAGATCCAATTTTGTTTGGCAAGGTCCGAATAGGAAGGTATACCTCTATCTGTGGACCGGCAACTCGAATATGTGCTGAAATAAATCATGTTTATATCGGAGCTTTTTGTTCTATTGCTTCGAATGTGGTTGTTCAAGAGTATAATCATAACTTACAAAAGCCTGCTACTTATGATGTCTTGTCTCATTTGTTTGACGAGACGGACCCAGAGATGGTAACCTCAAAGGGGGATATTGTTATTGAGGATGGAGTATGGATCGGTTCTAATTCAGTAATATTGTCGGGCGTCCATATAGGTAGAGGGGCAGTTATTGGAGCTGGTGCAGTAGTTGTCAATGACATTCCTGCATATGCCATAGCTGTGGGTAATCCTGCAAAAGTAGTTAAGTATAGATTTTCAAAGGAATCAATTGCGATGATAGAGAAAAGTCAATGGTGGAAATGGGATAAGGAAAAGTTCTCTGCGAACAAAGATTTTTTTACCCAAACATTTGAATAACAGTTTGTTGGTTATAGTTGTATATTATGAATTTGCGTGATTATGTATTGGATGTTGGCGAGATCCACAAAGAGTCTTTTGTGGTTAATACGTTGACAGCCATAATTTATCAGTATTTGTTTAGGAGCATCTATGTGGATTATCTTGTCCCTGTATGGGGATATTTCGGTTATAGAATTGAGAATACTGACTATCTGCCGATGATTGCTACTGATTTCTTGGCAATTATACCTATTGTGTTTTATAACGCTACTAAGCGTATTTCCGACTTTTTTGCTATAATAATATATATTATGGTATATGTTCCGTCAATAACGGCATTACAATATTATTATTTAGATTATTGGGTAGCATTGCCTTATCAGCTTGCTTTCTTTATTTCTATGATTCTCTTCTTCTATTGCCCAAGAAATATATTGTCAAATGAAAGCTACGATACGAAAACGGATATAATTCCTGAAAAATATTATTTTTATGTAGGTATTTTATTCGCAACACTTATCATTGTAGTATTTGGCTCAAAATTGAGATTAGTATCATTCAGCGAACTTTATGACCTGCGTTCAGAGAATCAAGAAGCATCTAATTCATTCCCACTAATGGAATATATTAAATTATGGTCTTTTAGTTTCCTAGGGCCATTATTTATTGCCATCGGATTCTATCAAAGAAATAAAAAAAAGATTTGGGCAGGACTACTTTTGAATTTGTTGGTTTTTATGGCTACAGGTCTTAAGGCTGCTATTGGTATTCCTATATTGGAATGTGGTTTGTGTTATTATTTGAGGAAGAATGTCTATAATCGTTATTCGCTGAAGTATGTATTTCCACTTGCTGTGTTTATTCTTGTTCTTTTATATTTACCATCAACTGCAAGCGAAGTGATGTTTACGATAGATGCGGTTATTTTTATGAGAACAATTGGTATTTCAGCCTTGTTG
Source organism: Xylanibacter ruminicola (assembly GCF_900107775.1). Classification (GTDB taxonomy): domain Bacteria; phylum Bacteroidota; class Bacteroidia; order Bacteroidales; family Bacteroidaceae; genus Prevotella; species Prevotella ruminicola_C. Next base: position 78,974 of record NZ_FNRF01000006.1, on the reverse strand, counting down.
ACACCTGCTTATATTGATGTATTCTCTGAGGTCCCGTATACTTTTTTTTCTCATATTGGCATTGTTAATGCTGTGACGCATATGTACCCATTTACAGATCCGTCAATGGGAACTGCGGTTTGGGATGTGTATGATGGCGTTGTGACAGCAATGAATGCGAATGCTAATTTCCTGATAACTGATGGCATTTCATCTATGGGAGTTGTTGGGATATTAATTGTTGCTATAGTGTTTTATTATATACTTTCTCTACTCAATAAGCTTTCTTATCGACATGATCAAGACTTTGTTATAGCAATGATGCTTGGGCAGGTGGTGAACATCTCAAATATTTCTTTGTTTACGACTTTGCTTTCTTGCGGTTTGCTGTTTAATATGATTTTAATGAGGTATTCAACAATAAATAAATAATAAGATGAAAGAAATTCGTATTTGCGTAATAGGCCTTGGCTATGTAGGCTTGCCTTTGGCTCGTTTGTTTTCAACAAAGTATAAGACTATTGGTTTTGACATGAATCAGCGTCGTGTTGAAGCGTTGATGGAAGGTCATGATGCTACTCTTGAGGTTAGTGATGAACTTCTTCAGGATGCCATAAATAACCATGGATTCATTTGTACTACAGATTTGGGAATGATTCGTAACTGCAATTTCTATGTAGTTGCTGTTCCAACGCCTGTAGATGAAAATAATCGTCCAGATTTGAAACCTTTGTGGGGCGCTTCTGAAACGGTTGGAAAAGTTATTTCTAAAGGAGATATTGTCGTATATGAGTCAACAGTATATCCTGGTGTTACAGAAGAAGAGTGTCTTCCTGTCGTAGAAAGAGTTTCTGGTCTAACATTTAATAAGGATTTCTTTGCAGGTTATTCCCCAGAACGAATTAATCCTGGTGACAAATTACATACTGTAGAGAAGATAAAAAAAGTAACTTCTGGTTCCACTCCGGAAATTGCTGATGTAGTGGATGGTGTATATAATTCTGTTTTAGTTAATGGTACTCACAAAGCACCTTCCATTAAGGTTGCTGAAGCTTCAAAAATTATAGAGAATAGTCAGCGTGATGTAAATATTGCTTTTATGAACGAATTGGCTAAAATCTTTAATGCTATGGGAATTGATACCCATGATGTAATAGAAGCTGCTAGCAGTAAGTGGAATTTTATAAAGTTAAGTCCAGGATTGGTCGGTGGTCATTGTATCAGTGTTGATCCCTATTACTTGATTCAAAAGGCTCAGGTATATGGAGTCCTTCCACGTGTGATGAGCAACGCACGCCGTTTAAATGATGGAATGGGTGCTTATGTTGCTGATCAGACTATTAAGTTGATGAATAAAAAGGGAGTATTGGTTAAAAATGCAAATATTTTAATATTAGGTGTTACCTTTAAAGAAAACTGCCCTGATATCCGTAATACTAAAATTGTCGATATCTATCATTCCTTAGTAGAGTATACATCAAATATTACCATATATGACCCATGGGCAAATCCTGATGCGGTAAATCATGAGTATGAAATTAGTCTTTATGGTGATGACATGAATTCTTTGAAGTCGAAATATGATGCAGTGGTTCTTGCTGTTGCCCATGACCAATTTAAGGATGTTGATGTCCGTGAATTCTTGAAAGATGCTGAAGTCGGAGTCGTTTATGATGTTAAGGGCGTTCTTGATAGAAGCATGATTGACGGTAGATTGTAATCCACTTGCATTGTATGAAAAGAGTATGTCTCGTTTCTCTTTGTGCTTCTCATTATAGAAAACTCATCTATTCTTTAATGGATGAACAAATGAATTGTGATTTCATCTTTGGTAAAGGTGAAACCACTGTTAAGACATTTGATATTTCTCTTTTGAAAAATGCTAAAGAAGTTCCTTTATTACCAATAGGTAGTGGTAGATGGTACAAAATGAAAAATGTAATTAAGTTGACTAAAGGCTATGATGTAGTCATTGATGACATGGGCATTTTGTGTACGACCTCATGGTACTTGGCAATTGTTGCATTGTTCAGAGGCCAGAAGATCCTTCTATGGAGTCATGGATGGTATGGTCGCGAGGGCTTTTTGAAAAAGTGGATGAAACGAGCTTATAGTGCTTTGACTAGGGGCATGTTTGTATATGGGAATTATGCTCATGATTTAATGATTGAAAATGGTTTTGATCCTCAGAAGCTTCATGTAATTCATAATTCACTTGATTATGATTCACAGCTGTCTTTGAGAAACAAAATGATGTTCTCAAATATATATAAAGATCATTTTGGAAATGATGCCCCTGTTTTACTGATGATCGGTAGACTTAATCTTCGTAAACATCTTGATTTGTTGATCCTTGCTATTGATTTGCTAAAGAAAAATGAAAGTGTCTTTAATGTGATTTTAATTGGTACCGGAGAAGATGAATCTACTCTTAAAAGTATGGTCGAAGAAAGAAACCTAGAGAATCAGGTATGGTTTTATGGTGCTTGTTATGATGAGAAAACTAATGCAGAATTGATATATAATGCGGATATGTGCGTGGTGCCAGGAGATATAGGTCTTACCGCCATCCATGCTATGATGTTTGGATGTCCTTGTATATCTCATGACTATTTACCTAATCAAGGTCCAGAGTTTGAAGCAATACGGCCTGGCATAACAGGTGATTTCTATAAACATGGTAGTGTTGAAGGTTTGGCTGATTGTATTCAAAATTGGTTTACTTCGCATTGTGCTAATCGTGAAGATGTTCGTATGAATTGCTTCAAAGAGGTTGATGAGAATTGGAACCCGCATAAGCAAATAAAGATTCTGAAGAATGTGATAAATGAATATGAATGTTCGTAAAATAGCAAGAGATATCTATTTATCTTTAATTGGTTCATTTTCAAAACCTTCACCATATATTCATATTTTGAATGGGCATATGGTAGATTGGCATCATGATGTCGAAGCTGATGGGGAACGTTTTGCTAAGCTATTGGAAAAGTTACACGAAAGGTGTGATTTTGTGAATTTCGAAAAGGCTGTTAGTCTGGTTGTGAATCATGAAAAAGTGAATAAGCCAACAATAGCTTTTTCTTTCGATGATGGATGGCGTGATTGTTATACTCAAATTGCTCCGCAGCTGGAGAAATATGGCGTTAATGCCATGTTCTTTATAAATCCCAATTTTGCAAATGCTGCAGAAAATGGAGATGATCAGTATATAAAAAACTTTACTGTTAATACTACTAAGAGTCCTGGGAAGCTACCTATGACGTGGAAGCAGATGGCAGATTTGCAGAAACGAGGTTTTTTGATAGGCGCACATACAATGGATCATTATTGTATTAATGGTGATAATGTAGATGAACTTGAATACCAGATAGGAATATGTAGAAAGGTTATAGAGGAAAAACTTGGTACTGATTGTGAATATTTTGCCTTTCCTTACGGCCGTCTTGAACATGCCAATCCGAAATCGATAGATATTGCATGTAAATATTATAAGTATGTTTTTTCTCAGAGTGACTATAAGCATTATTTCAGTTTTAAAGGAAAGGTGATTAATAGGAGGCATTTTGAGCCATTTTGGCCGATTAATCACGTTAATTATTTCTTAAGTTGTAAAAAAACATATTAATGCCACGTTTATTACAGATAAATATCACAGCTAATTGGGGGTCTCATGGTAGAATAGCTGAGGAAATAGGTCAGTTGGCTATGCAGAATGGCTGGGAGAGTTATATTGCATACGGCAGATGGGCAAATCCTAGTAAGTCGCATCTGATAAAGATTGGTAACATGTGGGATGAGAGGTGGCATGGTGTACAGTCTAGATTGTTAGATAATCACGGGCTTGCATCAAAGACAGCGACAAAGAAGCTGATCTATGCGATTAAGGAAATAAAACCTGACTTGATTCATTTGCACAATATTCATGGCTATTATCTGAATTATCCGTTGTTATTCGACTTTTTGTCTAATGCTAATGTCCCTGTTGTATGGACTTTGCATGATTGTTGGACGATGACTGGTCATTGCTCTCACTTCATGATAAGTGGATGCGATAAGTGGAAAACTGGGTGTTACGCTTGTCGTGAGTTGAAAGAATATCCATCTTCCTGGTTGAGAGATAATAGTAGAAACAACTTTAGACTAAAAAAATATTGGTTTAATTTAATAACAGATTTGACTCTTGTCCCTGTTTGTAATTGGCTTTCTGGAGTAGTCTCAGATTCTTTCTTGAAAGGCAATAAGATGCAGAGAATATATAATGGTATTGACATCTCTGTATTTAAACCTAAGGTTAATAATGCTGTGAGTGATAATCGCAAAAAGAAGTTTCGTATTATAGCCGTGGCTAGTAAATGGACAGATAGAAAAGGATTATCGGATATAGTACAAATAAGGAAGCTTTTAGATGAAGACTTCCAGATTACACTTGTAGGATTGACTTTAAATCAATGTAAAAATCTTCCTTCGGATATTGATGGAATTGTTAGAACCAATAGTGTAAATGAGTTGGCTGAGTTGTACTCTTCTGCAGATGTATTTATTAACCCAACCTATGAGGATAATTTTCCCACTACAAATATCGAAGCATTGGCTTGCGGGACGCCAGTAATAACATATCGTACAGGTGGAAGTCCTGAGGCGATAGATGAAAATACAGGTATGGTTGTTGAGGTGGGTGATATCAATGGATTGGTGGCTGGCATCAAGAAGGTATGCCAGAGTGAACATAAAGAAGAAACTAGAAGACTGTGCCGCGAGCGTGCAGTTAAATACTTTAATAAGAATGACAGATACAAAGAGTATTTGGATTTGTATCAGTCGTTATTGAATAAATAGAAGGATGACGATTTCTATACTTACAGCAACATATAATAGCGATAAAACGCTGCGTGATACCATTGAAAGTGTATTACGTCAGGGCTATCGTGACTTTGAGTATATTATCATTGATGGAGCATCGAAAGATGGTACATTGGATATCATCAAGGAGTATGAACCTAAGTTCGAAGGTCGACTGAAGTATGTCAGTGAACCGGATCGTGGTATCTATGATGCGATGAACAAGGGCATCAGGATGGCTACGGGTGATGTGGTGGGCATTTTGAACTCGGATGATTTCTATACCTCTGATGATGCATTGCAGAAGATTGCTGATGCGTTTGAGAAGAATGATATCGATGCTACTTATGGTGATATTCACTTTGTAAATGATGATGACCTTACGAAGATGGTGAGGTATTATTCGTCGGCAGTGTTCAAACGTTCGTTTATGAGATTCGGCTTGATGCCTGCTCATCCGTCGTTTTATTGCAAACGCTCGATATATGAAAAGTACGGTGCTTTTGATACCTCATATCGTATAGCGGCAGATTTTGAGAATCTGCTCCGTCTGATTTTTATTCATCGCATCAAAACGCTTTATATCCCAAAGGATTTTGTGACTATGCGAACAGGCGGTGCCTCGACTGCAGGGTTCGCTAGTAGGCGAAAAATCATGCGAGAGCACCTGCGGGCGATGAAGAAGAATGGAGTGTACTCGAACTTCTTCCTCTTAAGCCTTCGATACTTTTATAAGATATATGAATTAATACGTGGTGGTAATCATCAGATAAAGTAATAATTGACGCCCTGACTTACGGAGACGTATCATGGCTGCAATAACAGAAGACCCCCTTGGCCGTTATCTGTTTTTGTATAGGACAGAGGCCGTTCCCAAAAACATTTCGATGCAGCGCTTTTGTATGTACCGCTCGGCTATGCCGCTTCGCTAGTCGAAGAATGGTATCAAGTATGACAAGTTTTTTTATGGTACAAGAAAACGCAATATAGAATAGAGTCCGTAGTGGTGGTTTGGGAGCCAGAGCCACCTCGTAAATGAACCTGCAGATCAGGGATGTATGACTACATCGGAACCAGATACATCGTCGGGTGGAATTTTTTAAAGACAGAGGATGTAAAATTATAGTATTATTATGCGTAAATGAATAAAATTAAAATACTTATAACTGGTAGTGCAGGCTTTATTGGCGCTAATTTGGTGTTGCGCCTGTTTAAGGAACTTAAAAGCGGGATTATTGTAGGTCTTGATAATCTCAATAACTACTATGATCCTTCACTCAAGGAGTTCCGACTCAGTGTGATAGAAAAGGCTAAGCCTGAAGGCGTAGATTATACATTTGTGAAAGGATCCATAGCCGATAAGGAACTGGTGGATAAGCTCTTTGCAGAGAATAAGTTTGATGTGGTAGTGAATCTGGCTGCACAGGCTGGTGTACGTTACAGCATTGAGAATCCTGATGTATATATTGAGAGCAACATTATTGGTTTCTATAACATACTGGAGGCCTGCAGGCATTACCCTGTAAAGCATCTTGTTTATGCGAGCAGCTCGAGTGTGTATGGCGGTAACAAGAAAGTGCCTTTTAGTACAGATGATAGGGTGGATCATCCAGTGAGTCTGTATGCGGCTACTAAGAAAAGCAATGAACTTATGGCGCATTGCTACTCGAAGCTTTATAACATACCATCAACGGGACTTAGATTCTTTACCGTTTATGGGCCTGCAGGCAGACCTGATATGGCTTATTTTGGATTTACCAATAAGTTGTTGAAAGGTGAGACTATACAGATTTACAACTATGGTAACTGTCGCAGAGACTTTACTTATGTTGACGATATTGTAGAGGGAGTTTTCCGTGTGATGCAGGAAGCTCCAGAGAAAAAGGTGGGTGAAGATGGATTGCCTGTACCACCTTATGCTGTGTATAACATAGGTGGAGGAAAACCAGAGAATCTGTTAGATTTTGTACAGACTCTTCAGGAAGAATTGCTACGTGCAGGTGTTCTTCCAAAAGACTATGATTTTGAGGCTCACAAACAATTAGTGCCAATGCAGCCTGGCGATGTACCTACCACTTATGCTGATTCTACAGCATTAGAGCGCGATTTTGGGTTTACACCAAAGATTACATTAAGAGAAGGATTACGCCGCTTTGCAGAGTGGTATAAACAGTATTACGGCTAATTATCTGGTAGAACATACCACCATGCATGCTTGGCCCATGAGTGCTGGTCGATTTGACATCGGCTCATTGGATACCTATTATGAAGCTGTAGAGAAATACGGTACTAAATAAACCGTTCGATTTTGCAAGAGTGATTTTTCTGCTGTTTGTCGTAGTTAATGCCGACAAGCAGCAGATTTTTTGTATATGGAACTACCCTCTCGGGGTAGTTTTTTTGTTTTATTTGGTTGATGGCCATGTCGGCATCTTGATTGTATTATTATTTTATGAAAATTGGTGAAACGTTCCCAGCGCTTGGGGGCATTTCGCCTGATTAACGAAACGTTTAGTCAATATATAGAAAACTGAGGTGAATTAATTCAAAAAGGGTTTTGAGTTAATTCAGAAAGGGTTTTGAATTAATTCACCGATTTGGGGGAGCTGTGAAAAGGTATGGATATCATCACTTTTTCTAAAACTGTCAACGCAATAGCAAAATTTTACAATATAATTTGTTTAATTGAAAATTTAGTGTTACCTTTGCGGCGGATATTAGCAGTATAAGTGTACTAAATGATATATTACTCAATCATTATACCACTATTGTTGGCAACCTTTTTGGCATTCTTTATTATACCGCGTATTATTATGGTAAGTGTGAAGAAAGAACTGATGGGCGAGGAAACAGTAGTGCGCGACGGTAAAATTAGGCGAAGAGTTCCCAGATTCGGGGGCGTTTCGTTATTCCCTATTCTTGTGGTTAGTGTCGGCTTGCCCTTGGCATGCACCTTCTTCTTGAACGACCAGTTCTCGACAAACGCCGAGAATAGCGCCTATTTTGTGCAGTTTATGATGATGATTACTGGACTGACAGCCATGTATCTGGTAGGTGTGATGGACGATCTAGTTGGCGTGTCGCTCAAGTCGAAACTCGCGATAGAGTTTCTGGCGGCGTTGCTGATACCGCTATCGGGGCTGCGTATCGACCACCTGGACGGTTTGTTGGGCTTGTACGAGTTGTCGTCGTGGATTAGTATTCCACTTACAGTGATAGCTGTGTTGTATGTGTCGAATACCGTATCGATGCTGGATGATATTGATGGCTTGGCTTCGGGTATGGCCATAATTGTTTTCGGTGTGATGGCAGTTTTGTGTGCGTTAGCAGAACAGTATCTGTTGTTGATGGTATGCGTGGCCATGGTGGGTTTGTTGGTACCGTTCCTGTTCCGAAATGTGATGGGATGGCGAGTGGGCTGGCGCAAACTCTTCTTTGGTGATACCGGTGGACTGACGATTGGCTACCTGATGGCTTACGTGGTGATTGCTATAAGTAGGATGGGGGGAAAGGAATTGCCCTTGGGCATTGGTATGGCCTGCTTTGGTACACTGCTGATACCGATGTTTGATGTGATGCGTGTGGGCATTACCCGATTGGTAAACGGCCGAAATGTGTTTTTGAGTGGCGATAGAAATCATATACATCACCGACTGATGCAAGCGGGATTGCAGCCCAAACAGGTATTGGTGGTGGTACTGTTGATTACATTTGAATTTATATGCCTGAACATGTGGGGCGTATGGAATGGATGGGATCTGTCGTTGCTGTTAGTGATTGATGTTTCGGCCTGGCTCCTGATGCAGGTTGTGATTATGTATTATAAAAATCGTGCAGGGAGGGAAAGATGCTGAATTATATATTTGACATATTGATTAAGGCTGGGGCAGATGTGGATGCCCTGAAACTGACGTATGCGTCGGCTGTACCTTTCATACTATCGGCTTTGTTAGGTTGGTTGTTTGTGCCCAGAGTATTGCTGATTAGCAGAAAGAAGAAACTGTATGATATTCCGGATGCGCGAAAGGTTCATAAGCGTCCAATCCCCCGATTGGGTGGCATTACATTCTTCCCGGTACTGCTGATGAGCTTCTGTTTGTCGATCGGTATCTGGATGCTGATGCACCTGTATGGCGGTTTCTCGCAAGTGTATATCCTGATAGCACGCTTTATCTTGTTGGCCGTTGGTATGATGATTCTCTACCTGACCGGTGTGGCTGATGATTTGATAGGCGTTTCGTATAAGGCTAAGTTTGTGGTGCAGATATTATGCGCCTTGCTGTTCCCTTTGTCGGGCTTGTGGATCCATGATTTGTCGGGACTGTTCTGGTTGCATGAGATTCCTGCCTGGATAGGCATGCCGCTCACCGTATTCCTAGTGGTTTATATCACCAATGCCATTAACCTGATAGATGGTGTGGATGGACTGGCATCGGGCCTCTGTTCGATTTCGCTGTTTACTTTAGGTATGGCTGCAGTCATCAAAGCGCAATATCTGTTCTGTATGATTTCGTTCAGTATGCTGGGTGTGCTGCTGCCTTTCTGGTTCTATAATGTATTTGGCAATGCTGAAAAAGGTAAGAAGATATTTATGGGCGATACGGGTAGTCTGACGTTGGGCTATCTGTTGAGCTTCCTGTTGGTATATATGGCCAGTCTGGATAAAATGGGATTCCCCAGAGGTATGTTGCTGATGGGCTTCTCGACCATGATTATCCCGCTGATGGATATTCCACGTGTGATGTTGGCCAGAATGCGTGAAGGCAGGAATCCGTTTACGCCTGATAAGAACCATATCCACCATAAGCTGATGCGAACAGGTATGAAGCCATTCTGGACAATGGTTACGCTTTTGGTAGTGACGGTGTTCTTGATTGCCTTTACTGTGATCAGTGTATTATGGGCGATACGGGTAGTCTGACGTTGGGCTATCTGTTGAGCTTCCTGTTGGTATATATGGCCAGTCTGGATAAAATGGGATTCCCCAGAGGTATGTTGCTGATGGGCTTCTCGACCATGATTATCCCGCTGATGGATATTCCACGTGTGATGTTGGCCAGAATGCGTGAAGGCAGGAATCCGTTTACGCCTGATAAGAACCATATCCACCATAAGCTGATGCGAACAGGTATGAAGCCATTCTGGACAATGGTTACGCTTTTGGTAGTGACGGTGTTCTTGATTGCCTTTACTGTGATCAGTGTAAAGCTGGAGGTGGATAAAACGTTGGTTCTGCTGATTGATATCTTCTTGGGTGTTATGCTACATCTGACTATCGATCACTTTATTGCGAAGAAGGAAAAACAGAAGAAATAATAAATCCCCGGCCAAGCGGCTGGGGATTTATGTTGTTAGTTCTCATAATCAATCTCGTGGTCGAGTTTGGAGAGGAAGTCTTCGTAAACGTCCTGCTCGACATCGCCCATCTGGAATTCCTTTTCGGCATCCTTGCGGATCTCGGCAATCCAGGCGCGGCGGGCTCTGACGTAGTCCTCACGAATGCGCTCACAGGCGGCCTCGTCGAGTTCTTCGAGCTGGTAGTAGTCAAGAATCATCTGGTAGCTCCAGGCCCAGCGGTAATCGCTGTAGTTGTTGTTGATCTCAACAAAGCGGTCGAGCACCTCGTGGATATTGTCGAAGGCGCCATTCTTGATATCCTCGACCAAGCGCTGCTCTTCGCTCTCGGGCAACAACAGTCCGCTCATGTCGATCCAGCGACCCTTGCCAACCTCGGAGGTAGGAGGAAGGAGGAAGGAGGAAGGAGATATCTTTTGCTGGCGTTTGAGTACGGCACCCATATAGATGCGCAAAGCGATGTCGTAGTACTTTAATCCCTTACGCAGCGAGCTGGCATTGATTACATACTCGTGGAAATTATAGGTAGTGACGTTATCACCTGAAGCATGGCGTAGATCCTTCAAGATCTGGATGCCCTGCATAATCTCGCCCACAGTGAAAGGTGAGAGCCAGTCGAAATTGATGATACTCTTACGCGACTGCTTAGAACGCTTATCGCGCTTGGGCCATTTCTTGATATCACGATATAGTCCCACGGTGGTGATGTTACGACCTGGCACCAGATAGCAATCGTCGCCGTAGGCCAACAGGTAACTGAATGGCAGATTGCGGGTGTCGGGGTGGTGCATCAGCTTACCGAAGCACACCGAGAAAGCACCGATAGTGGCAGGCATGAGCACATAAGCGCCCGAGGCGGTCTTGGTGCCGCGCTCCAGCGTACCATAGTGCATGGGTCCCATCTTATAAGCGTGGTTTGAGAAGTTGGTGTTTGAGCCTGCGTTATAGAACGAGAACTCGCCGCCAATCAGCAGTGAACTCTTATGGTGAGAGGCTGAGAACGGGCCGCAGAAGGCAGCACATGCCTCGCCATTGGCCATAAACGAGTTGGCAAAGAAGAGGCTGGCCTCGGCGGTAAAACCATTGGTAATCTGACAGGCCTCGCCCACAAAGCAATCCTGCATTTTTACCGAATTGTTGATGGAACAGCCATCGCAGATAATCGAATTCTCGCAGATGACACCGGTGCCGATAAACACAGGGGCATCCATCGAGCTCATCACCGTACACTCTGAGAGGCGTGCTGCACCGCTAATCTCGCAGTCGCCTTTGATAATGGTGTTGGTGATATCCTTGGCGTTGATAATCTTTACGTTGTTACCGATATAACCGCGATCGGGGCGCGACACACGCAGCTCGTCCTCGATCATCTGCTGGAGGGTTTGCTTCAGGTTCTTGTCGTTGTTATGTTTCACCATGAACGACGCCAACTGTGAGTTCAACTCGCGGAAGATGGTTACATTGCCATCGCCCATCTCGTTGAGCACCGAAATCACTGAGCCTTCACCATAAGTGGCATCATCGGTGGTTTCGAGCGTACATATATTAGATATGTAACAGTCGTTACCGATGGTGTAGTTATTGATGTAGTTGCCAATCTTTTCGATGAGGCAGTCGTTACCTACCGTGACATTACGCAGGGTGGCATCGTTGATACCAGAGTGCTTGGTAAAGCCCTTGCTTACCTCGACCATCTTGTTGAATGCGCCTAAGCGGATGTCGCCATAGAACATCACACGATGGAAGTTGTACGGTTTAAAGTTCTCGTCGACTAAAACACGTTGCCAGTCCTCTGCCCAGCACACATTGTTCTCCAAAACGTCGATTTCGTTTTGGGTTAGTTGTCTGTAATTACTCATAATCTTGATATAAAAAGTCGTTATAGGGGTATTTCTGCACATGCAGCTCACGTACTCGTTTGTACAGAATGTCGCGCAGTGCATCAATATTATCCTTTTGTTTGGCCGAGATGAACAGGCACTCTAAGTAGTGCTGGTTCTCGCCCGTGCGAGCCATCCAGGTTTTCTCGAGGTCGTCGAGAGTCATGTTCTCCTTGGTGGCTGGTGTCAGGTCGTCCTCCTCTTTCTCCACCCAGGTATAGGCATCAATCTTGTTGAATACCAACATGGCGGGCTTATCGGCACAACCTAACTCTTTTAAGGTCTCCTCGACCACACGGATCTGATCCTCGAAGTCGGGGTGGGAGATATCTACCACGTGTACCAGCAGGTCGGCCTCGCGCACCTCGTCGAGGGTGCTCTTGAACGATTCTACCAGATCGCTGGGCAGCTTGCGGATGAATCCAACGGTATCGGCCAACAGGAAGGGCAGGTTATCGATGGTCATCTTACGCACGGTGGTATCGAGTGTGGCAAAGAGCTTGTTCTCGGCAAACACCTCGCTCTTGGCCAGCAGGTTCATCATGGTGCTCTTACCCACGTTGGTATAACCTACGAGGGCCACACGAATCAGGCGACCGCGATTCTTACGCTGGGTGGTTTTTTGCTTATCGATCTCGGCCAGACGCTGCTTCAACAGGGTGATGCGCTGCAGAATGATACGACGGTCCATCTCCAACTGGGTTTCACCAGGTCCGCGCAGTCCTACCGAACCTTTTCCGCCACCTGAACCGGAGCCACCACCCTGGCGCTCCAAGTGGGTCCAGAGTCGCTGCAAGCGGGGGAGCATATAGCGATGCTGTGCCAGCTCTACCTGGGCCTTGGCCTCGGCTGTCTGGGCGCGCATGGCAAAGATATCGAGAATAAGCGAGGTGCGATCCAGAATCTTAACTTGTAGCTCCTTTTCGATGTTGCGCATCTGCTTGGCGCTGAGCTCATCATCAAAAATGACCATACCTACTGGCTGTGGCGCATTCGACTCGTCGAGCAAACCCTCGGCAAACAGCGAGGCATCCTGTTGATCGAGCCACTCATCGTAGGCATCCTGGCATTGCTTGATATATTCCTTGATTTCCAGCAGTTTACCGCTACCTACATAGGTGGTTTGACTGGGTCCACCCACTTTCTGGGTGAATCGCTTCACGGTTACAGCCCCGGCTGTATCTGCCAGGAACTCGAGTTCGTCGAGATATTCCTTAGTCTTGGCCTCGTTCTGTTCCTTGGTAATGAGTCCCACCAGTACGGCAGTCTCTGCTTTCGCTTCTGATATTACAAATTCTTTCATATTGGGCACAAAGTTACGAATAAGTGCGTAAAAATCACTAAAAATCCATGTTAATCCGTGTTAATCCGTGCCTAAAAAGAATATTTCGTTGTATTTTTGCACGGAAATAGAAATAAACTTAAAAACAAATAGTGTATGAGAGTAATTATTCAGAGTGACTATCAGAAAATGTCACAGTGGGCTGCTAACCACGTTATTAAGCGTATCAACGAGTTCAATCCAACCCCCGACCACAAGTTTGTGCTGGGATTGCCAACCGGATCATCGCCAGTAGGTATGTATAATGCACTGGTTGAGGCTAATCGCGCCGGTAAGGTGTCGTTTAAGAATGTGATTACCTTTAATATGGACGAGTATGTAGGTCTGCCTGAGGCTCATCCTGAGAGTTATCATGCCTTTATGGCCCGCAATCTGTTTGATCATATCGACTGCCCTCAGGAGAATATCCACATTCTGAATGGTAATGCGCCTGACTTGCAGGCTGAGTGCAAGCACTACGAGGAGATGATTAAGCAGGCTGGTGGCATCGACCTGTTTATCGGTGGTATCGGTCCTGATGGTCATATTGCCTTTAACGAGCCCGGTTCATCACTGCGCAGCCGCACCCGTATGAAGACACTGACTACCGACACTCGTATTGCTAACAGCCGTTTCTTTGGTGGTAAGCCAGAGAACGTGCCTGCCCACGCACTGACCGTAGGTGTTGGTACCGTGATGGATGCCCGCGAGGTGATGATTCTGGTGAATGGTCATGGTAAGGCTCGCGCTATGCAGGCTGCTGTTGAGGGTGCTGTAAACCACATGTGGACCATCTCGGCTCTGCAGATGCATGAGCACGGTATCATCGTGAGCGATGAGGAGGCTGCTGATGAGCTGAAGGTTAGCACCTATAAGTACTTTAAGGATATCGAAAGCGACCAGCTTTTGTAATATTAAACATTAAACATTAAATATTTTGAAGAAAATATTTTTATCAATAATGCTGGCGTCATCAGTCCTTTGTTGGGCTGATGACGTTCGTGTTTCATCACCTAACGGGAGTTTGGTGGTGACAGTGAGTGATGCAGAAGGAAAACTGAGTTATACGGCTACCCTTGATGGTAAGCAGATGTTGGCACCATCGGCCTTGGGTTTGCAAACCAGTCTGGGCGACCTGACTAAGGAATTGTCAATTGTAAATTCTCAATTGTCAACTGTAGCTAATAGCTACTCGATGCGTGGCACTAAGGCCTCGAAGGTGGATTACAAGGCCAATGCCTTGACCATCAATCTGCAGAACAAGGATGGTGTAAAGTTCAGCATCCTGTTCCAGGTATCTGACAATGATATCGCCTACCGCTACCAGATGTCACGACAGACTATCCGTCGCCGTGAGTACAAGCGTGTGCGTATTCTCTCAGAGGTGAGTGGCTTTAACTTCCCTGAGGGTACCACCACCTTTATCTCACCACAGATTGGTCCGGAAACTGGTTGGGAGCAGACCAAGCCTTCGTACGAGGAGGGTTACTCTAACGATGCCCCCATGGACAAGGCTTCGCAGTATGGTCATGGCTATATCTTCCCAGCGCTGTTCCATCTGCCTACTGGTTGGGCACTGGTGAGCGAGACGGGTGTGACAGGTGGCTATTGCGGTAGTCATCTGAGCGACTATCAGGCTGGTAGCGGTTATACTGTGGCTTATCCCGATAAGGGTGAGAATAATGGTTTTGGTATCGACCACGCTGCTATCCCCCTGCCTGGCGAAACACCATGGCGCACCATTACCTTGGGCAGCACTTTGAAGCCAATCCTGGAGACAACTATCAGCTACGATGTGGTTGAGCCCCGCTATCAGGCATCAACTGACTACAAACCAGGACGTTATACCTGGAGTTGGCTGATTGGTCAGGACAACTCGATTAACTACGACGATCAGGTGCGTTTTATCGATCTGGCTTCGGCCATGGGTTTTGAGTACTGTCTGGTGGATAACTGGTGGGACCAGAATATTGGTCGCGAGCGTATTGCCGAACTCTCGAAATATGCCCAGAGCAAGGGTGTACACCTGCTGATGTGGTATAACAGTAATGGTTTCTGGAACGATGCCCCACAAACCCCACGCAACTGCATGAACACCGCCATTGCCCGCGAAAGGGAGATGAGCTGGTTGGAGAGCATTGGTGTAAAGGGTATCAAGGTTGATTTCTTCGGTGGCGACAAGCAAGAGACCATGCAGCTGTATGAGGATATCCTGAGCGATGCCAATCGTCATGGTTTGCAGGTGGTGTTCCATGGTTGTACCGTGCCCCGTGGCTGGGAACGTATGTATCCTAACTTTGTGGCTTCGGAGGCTGTGCTGGCTTCGGAGAACCTGTTCTTTGGCGAGGGTGCTACCATCAGCGAGGGTTTCGATCTGACGTTGCATCCCTTCTGTCGTAATGCCACAGCCTCGATGGACTGGGGTGGTATTATCATGAACAAGTTTATGTCGACCGATAACAAGAGTCGCCACTCACGAAAGACTACCGATATCTTCGAACTGGCTTCGGGAATTACCATGCAGACCTCGGTGCAGTGTGTTGCCATGCAGCCAAACAACCTGCAGGAGCTGCCCCAGTTTGAGATGGACTTTTTGCGCGAGTTGCCCACCACTTGGGAGGAGACACGCTTTATTGATGGCTATCCCGGCAAGTATGTGGTGATGGCACGTAAAGCCACTAATGGCAAGTGGTACATCGCTGGTTTGAATGCCCAGAAAGAACCACTCGCACTGACTCTTGATTTGAAGGCATTTGGTGACCTGACTAAACTGCTTGTTGACGATAAGCAGATGCAGCCAGTACAGACAGCCTTGAAGAAAGATAAGAAGGGAAAGATAAAAGTCGTTATTCAGCCGAATGGCGGAATGATTATTAAATAATATCAAGGAGCATTTTTTTTATTAAGAAATGCTCCTTTTTATTTGCAAATGTCGCAAATAATACCTACCTTTGCGGCTGAAATAATTATTATTATCAATATTTTATTATTAATGAAAACTAAATTTTTACTGACTATCGCAGCCATGGCACTTGGAATGAGTGTCCAGGCTAAGGATTTCAAGTACGTCACCGTTCCCGGCGACAAGATGCAAACCCGTATGTACACATTGGATAACGGCCTGAAGGTGTTCCTGAGTGTGAACACAGAGAAACCACGTATCCAGACTTATATAGCCGTACGTACAGGCTCAAAGAACGACCCTGCCGAAACCACAGGATTGGCTCACTATCTGGAGCACCTGATGTTTAAGGGCACCAAGCAGTTTGGTACAAGTAACCCAGAGGCTGAGGCCCCATTGCTGGCTGAGATTGAGCAGCGCTACGAGGCTTATCGTAAGCTCACCGATCCTGAGGCTCGTAAAAAGGCATATCACGAGATCGACTCAGTGAGTCAGGTGGCTGCCAAGTACTTTATTCCTAACGAGTACGACAAGCTGATGGCTGCTATTGGTGCTGAGGGTACCAACGCCTACACTTCGAACGATGTGACTTGCTATACCGAGATTATCCCATCGAACGAGATTGATAACTGGGCAAAGATCCAGGCCGATCGTTTCCAGAATATGGTGATTCGTGGTTTCCACACTGAGCTGGAGGCTGTGTACGAGGAGTATAACATCGGACTGACCAGCGACAGTCGTAAGCTGTTCGCAACCCTGAGCAAGTTGTTGTGGCCTAACCATCCTTATGGCATACAGACCACCATCGGTACCCAGGAGCACCTGAAGAACCCATCAATCACCAATATCAAGAACTACTTCAACAAGTGGTATCGCCCCAATAATGTGGCAATCTGTATGGCTGGTGATTTTGATCCTGATAAGACCATCGCTATCATTGATAAGTACTTCAGCAGTTGGAAGCCAGGTGCTGATGTAAAGCAGCCAACCTTTGCACCACTGCCAGCTCTTACACAGCCCAAGGATACTACCATCGTAGGTCCAGAGGCCGAGCGTGTATGGATGGCTTGGCGTGCTAAGCAGGCCAACGCCCTGCAGGCTGATACCTTGCAGCTGATGGAGGATGTGCTGAGCAACGGTCGTGCCGGACTGTTCGATCTGGATTTGAACCAGACCATGAAGGTACAGAGCGCCAATGGTGGTTGCGAACTGTTGAGAGACCATAGTGCTTTCTTCCTGATGGGTACCCCAAAGCAGGGTCAGAGTCTGGAAGAGGTTCGTAGCTTGATGCTGGCCGAGATCGACAAACTGAAGAAGGGTGACTTCCCCGAGAACCTGTTGCCCAGCATCATCAACAACAAGAAGCGTAGCTACTATCAGCGTCTGGAAAGCAACGAGGGTAGAGCAGATATGTTCGTGGATGCCTTTATCAACGAGGTTGACTGGAAACAGGAGGTTGAGAGCATCGACCGTATTTCGAAGATTACCAAGCAGGAGCTGGTTGACTTTGCCAACAAGTTCTTTACCGATGGATATGTAACCGTATTCAAGAAGCAGGGTGTTGACAGCCTGCAGAAGAAGATTGATAAGCCTGCCATCACCGCCATCCCTACCAACCGCGACATGATGAGTCAGTTTGTGAAGGATGTACAAAATGCTGAGGTAGAGCCCATCCAGCCACGATTTGTTGACTTTAAGAAGGATCTGACCATCGCTAAGCTGGGTAAGAGTCTGCCTTTCTACTACGTGAAGAATAACGATAACGGTTTGTTCAATTTGGTATTCTTCTACGAGTTTGGTCAGAGTGCTGATAAGCGCTACGATGTAGTGGCTGATTATATTAAGCTGCTGGGTACCGACAAGCAGAGTGCCGCTGAGTTGAAGCAGAAGTTCTATGAGCTGGCTTGCGACTGGTCGATGAATGTAGGTACTGAGAATATCACCGTTAACCTGTCGGGTTTGAACGAGAATATGCCTGCAGCACTGGCTCTGCTCGAGGACCTGTTTAAGAATGCCAAGGTAGATAAGGCCGCTTACGATCAGATGGTGAATCTGACTTTGAAGCGTCGTAACGATACCAAGAAGAGTCAGGGTGCCTATTTCTCACACCTGTATAGCTATGCTACCGTTGGCGAGCGTAATGCTTATCGCGACCTGGTAAGCGAGCAGGAGTTGAAAGATACCGATCCACAGGTATTTGTTGATCTGCTGAAGGGCTTGAGCAATTACACCCATAAGGTGGTTTACTTTGGTCCGATGAGCGAGAAGGAGGCTGTTGCTGCTATTGCTAAGGCTCACCGCCCAGCCAAGAAGCTGGCTGCTATCCCTGAGAACAAGCCATACCTGAATGCACCTGCTACCCAGAACGAGGTTCTGATTGCACCTTACGATGCTAAGAACATCTACATGCGTATGTACCACAATGAGGGTCGTAGCTGGAATCCTGATGAGGCTGCTGTACAGGAGGTATTCAACGAGTACTATGGTGGCGGTATGAACGGTATCGTATTCCAGGAGATGCGCGAGGCTCGTGGTCTGGCTTACAATGCCTACGCTTACTATGCTCAGCCCAGCTGGAAGGATCGTAAGGAGTTCTTTATGACTCATATCATCACCCAGAACGATAAGATGAGCGATTGTATTGCACACTTTAACGAGATTCTGAACAATATGCCTGCTAGCGAGGCAGCCTTTAAGATTGCCAAGGATGCTGTTACCAAGCAGATGGCCAGCAACCGCACTACCAAGATTGGTATCTTTAATGCTTATCTGAGTGCTCTGCGCCTGGGTCTTGACTGCAGTCTGGATGAGATTATCTACAAGAACCTGGATAAGGTAACCCTGCAGGATATCGTGAACTTTGAGAAGCAGCAGATGGCCAACAAGCCATGTCGCTATATCATCTTAGGCGATGAAAAGGAACTCGACATGAAGACACTCGAGAAGATCGGTCCTGTGAAGAGACTGACTACCGAAGAAGTTTTTGGATATTAAACATGAAAGATTAAACATTAAACGTTGATTAAACAAATACGATTATGGCTAAGACAGTTGAATTTAAGTATGCGCCCATGTTCCAGGTGGGTGAGGACAAGACGGAATACCGCTTGTTGACAAAAGAAGGCGTAACAACCGCCGAGTTTGAAGGAAAGCAGATCGTGAAGGTTAGCAAAGAAGCCCTCACTCTCTTGGCCCAGCAGGCTTTCCACGATGTGGAGTTTATGCTGCGTCGCGAACATAACGAACAGGTGGCTAAGATCCTGACCGATCCCGAGGCCTCTGAGAATGATAAGTATGTAGCCCTGCAGTTCCTGCGCAATGCCGAGGTGGCTTGCAAGGGTATCCTGCCTTTCTGTCAGGATACAGGTACTGCCATCATCCATGGTGAGAAGGGACAGCAGATATGGACTGGTTTCGAGGATGAAGAGGCTCTGAGCCTTGGTGTGTTCAACACCTTTACTCAGGATAACCTGCGCTACTCGCAGAATGCGCCTCTGAACATGTACGACGAGGTGAACACCCGTTGTAACCTGCCTGCACAGATTGATATCGAGGCAACAGAGGGTGCTGAGTATAAGTTTGTGATGGTAGCTAAGGGTGGTGGCTCGGCCAACAAGACCTACTTCTATCCCATGACCAAGGCTACTATCCAGAACGAGGGTACACTCATCCCATTCCTGGTAGAGAAGATGAAGAGTCTGGGTACAGCTGCATGTCCTCCATACCACATTGCATTCGTAATCGGTGGTACATCAGCCGAGAAGAACCTGCTTACAGTTAAGTTGGCTTCTATTAAGTTCTACGATGGTCTGCCTACAACAGGTGATGAGACTGGTCGTGCTTTCCGTGATATCGACCTGGAACAGAAGCTGATTAAGGAGGCTCAGAAGATTGGTCTGGGTGCCCAGTTCGGTGGTAAGTACCTGGCTCACGATATCCGCGTGATCCGTCTGCCACGTCATGGTGCCAGCTGTCCTATCGGTATGGGTGTAAGTTGCTCGGCTGACCGTAATATCAAGGCTAAGATCAATGCCGATGGTATCTGGTTGGAGAAGATGGACTCTAACCCAACAGAGCTGATCCCTGAGGAGCTGCGCAAGCCAGGTGAGGGTGGTAAGGGTATCGAGATCGACCTGAACGAGGGTATCGATGCTGTACGTGCCGAGCTCTCTAAGTATCCTGTAAGCACCCGTGTAAACCTGAAGGGTACCATCATCGTGGCTCGTGATATCGCTCACGCTAAGCTCAAGGCTCGTCTGGATGCTGGTGAGGGTATGCCTGAGTACTTCAAGAAGTATCCTGTGCTGTATGCTGGTCCTGCTAAGACTCCAGAGGGCTATCCTTGTGGTTCGATGGGTCCAACTACCGCTAACCGCATGGACCCATACGTTGATGAGTTCCAGGCTAATGGTGCATCGCTGGTGATGATTGCCAAGGGTAACCGCTCAGACGTTGTGACCGAGGCTTGTAAGAAGCATGGTGGTTTCTACCTCGGAACCATCGGTGGTGTAGCCGCTGTTCTTTCTAAGAGCTCTATCAAGAGCATTGAGTGCGTAGAATATCCAGAACTGGGTATGGAGGCTGTATGGAAGATTGAGGTTGAGGACTTCCCCGCATTCATCCTGGTTGACGATAAGGGTAATGACTTCTTCAAGACCCTGAAGCCGTGGACACCTTGCGCAAAATAACACTGTTCGCATTTGTGTTGCTGGTGGCAATTGCCACCAGCGCACAAGAGCGAAAACCTTGTGTACTAAACATCCCCACTGATAAAGCTAAGACCCGCGGGGTGCTTAGCTGTCCCGTTCAAGATTGGGATCCGCAGACAGTGTATCGTCAGGCTGTGGTGCTGATAACCTTTGCCGATTGCGATTTTTCGATGGAGGATCCTGCCGCCTATTACCAGCGTTTGTTTAATGAGAAAGGCTATAACGAGGGTTATGGTTTAGGCTCAGTGGCTGATTATTTTCGCGATCAGTCAGGTGGACTTTTTAACTTGCAGTTTGACATCTATGGCCCTATTAAGGTCAGCATCAGCGCAAAAGGTTCTTATAGTAACTATGGCTTTAATGCTATGGAAGAGGCTTTGGCGGCATTGGATACCTTGACCACTCAAGACTTCTCTGTTTACGATTGGAATGGAGATGGTGTGGTTGAACAGATGCTGTTTGTGGCAGCTGGTCTTTGCGGAAACCAGGCTTCGGGTTACATTTGGCCTAACACAGATTATACTACTCTTAATGCCCCAGGAAAAAAGGAAATGGTGAATACCTGTATAACTTGTGAACTGTGGAAAGACAAAACACTATGTGGTATTGGTACCATTTGCCACGAGTTTGCCCATTGCTTAGGGTTGCCTGATATCTACCCTACTAGTAGTTCAAGCTATTTCTCGGTGGTGGATGAGTGGGACCTGATGGATGGGGGAAACTACACCAACAAGGGTTGGTGCCCACCCAACTTTTCGGCCCTAGAGAAAATGCTCTTGGGGTGGGGTGCACCTACCGAACTGACAGAACCCACTACTATCACAGAAATGAAGCCTGTAAGTGAGGGAGGAACAACCTATTTAATTCGTAACTCAGGCTGCACAAACGAGTACTATCTGCTGGAGAATCGAAGACAAACTAACTGGGATTATGGTATTCCTGGCAATGGCTTAGCAATTTTTCATGTAGATTACGATCAGGAAAGGTGGCATTTAAATGAAGTAAATATCGCTGATACCCTTTTCCGTTACGATTTGTTCCATTCGGATGGTAAGGACTATAAGGAGTGGGATCCTGATAATAATGGTAAGAATTTGGGAAAATATACCATGGACGACTGGTTGCGTAACAGATACCTGAGTACCTCGACTTATCCCTATACCAATCCTGAAACGCAGTTGATAAACGATGTGCTGAATGATAGCAGTACACCTGCATCTACCGTGTATAATAAGAATGCTGAAGGTGCCCTGCTGATGTCGAAGGCTATTACCAATATCCGTATTGCTGATGATGGTACGGTATCATTCGACTTTATGGGTGGCACATTGGGCATTCAACCGATTATCGAGGTAACGGATACTGATAATCGTTGGTACGACCTGCAAGGGCGCCAGCTACAAGGCGAACCACGTCAGAAAGGTGTGTATATCCATAACAGAAAAAAGGTTGCCCGATAACTCGAGCAACCCTTTTTAACTGTCAACTATCAATTTCTAAAAATCAGTCCTTCGCCATATTCATCGATGATGATAGGTTTGGTGCGATCAACCTCGTCGGATAGAATCTTCTTCGACAGATCGTTGAGCACGAACTGCTGGATGGCACGCTTAACAGGACGTGCACCAAAGTCGGGATCGTAACCCTGCTCGGCCAGATAGTCGATGGCCTGCGGTGTACACTCTAAGGTGATGCCCTGAGGTGCCAGCATATCGGTTACCTTCTTCATCTGCAACTTCACTACGTCGGCAATCTGTTCCTTGGTAAGTGGTGTAAAGGTGATAATCTCATCAATACGGTTCAGGAACTCTGGGCGCATGGTGGCTCTGAGCTGCTCACGGGTAGCGTTAGAGGTCATGATAATGATGGTGTTCTTAAAGTTGGCGGTACGTCCCTTGTTGTCCGTCAATCGTCCATCATCCAGCACCTGTAACAGGATGTTGAACACATCCGGATGGGCCTTCTCAATCTCATCGAACAGCACTACCGAGTAAGGCTTGTGGCGCACGGCCTCGGTGAGTTGTCCACCCTCGTCGTAGCCTACGTATCCTGGAGGTGCACCAATCAGTCGGCTCACGCTGTATTTCTCCTGATACTCGCTCATGTCGATACGCGTCATCATGGTCTCGTCGTTAAACAGATAGTCGGCCAGGGTTTTGGCAAGCTCTGTTTTACCTACACCTGTGGTACCAAGGAAGATGAAGCTGGCGATAGGACGCTTAGGATCCTGCAAGCCAGCACGACTACGGCGCACAGCATCAGATACGGCAATGATGGCTTCGTCCTGACCAATCACACGCTTGTGCAACTCGTCCTCCAGGTGCAACAGCTTTTCGCGCTCACTCTGCATCATCTTGGTTACGGGGATACCTGTCCAGCGGCTTACCACCTCGGCGATGTCATCGGCGGTAACCTCTTCGCGAACCAGAGAGTTATCGCCTTGGGCATTGGCCAGCTGACTCTGGATATGTGCAATGTCGTCCTCAAGTGCTTTCAGTTTCGAGTAGCGTATCTCGGCTACCTTACCATAGTCGCCCTCGCGCTCAGCACGCTCTGCCTCCAGCTTCAGGTTCTCAATATCCTGTTTGTCCTGTTGGATTTTGTTGATGAGTTGGCGCTCGCCTTCCCACTTGGCACGGAACTGGGTCTCCTGCTCCTTTAGTTCGGCAATGTCCTTATCCAGCTGTGATATCTTCTGGGTATCACCCTCGCGCTTAATCGCCTCGCGCTCGATTTCGAGCTGAGCCAGACGACGGGTTATTTCATCGAGCTCCTCAGGAACCGAGTCACGTTCCATGCGCAATTTGGCTGCGGCTTCGTCCATCAGGTCGATAGCCTTGTCAGGCAGGAATCGCTCACTGATATATCGCTCTGAGAGTTGTACGGCAGCGATACAGGCATCGTCCTGGATACGTACCTTGTGGTGGTTCTCGTAACGTTCCTTTAAGCCTCGCAGAATACTGATAGCACTCAGCTCATCGGGTTCATCTACCATCACGGTCTGGAATCGGCGCTCCAGGGCCTTATCCTTTTCAAAGTATTTTTGATACTCGTTCAGTGTGGTGGCACCAATGGCGCGCAGCTCGCCACGTGCCAGGGCTGGCTTCAGAATGTTGGCTGCATCCATGGCACCCTCGCCACCACCTGCACCTACCAGGGTGTGAATCTCGTCGATAAACAGGATGATGCGGCCTTCGGCTTTGGTCACCTCGTTGATCACACTCTTCAGGCGCTCTTCAAACTCACCTTTGTACTTGGCACCTGCTACCAGCGCACCCATATCCAGCGAGTAAAGCTGCTTGTCCTTCAGGTTCTCGGGCACATCGCCACGCACAATACGACCAGCCAGTCCCTCAACGATGGCAGTCTTACCCGTACCAGGTTCACCTATTAAAATAGGGTTGTTCTTGGTGCGGCGACTCAGAATCTGCAGTACACGACGAATCTCATCGTCGCGACCAATCACAGGGTCTAATTTTCCTTGGCGTGCCAAATCCACCAGGTTCTTGGCATATTTCTCCAGGCTCTGGTAGTTATCATCGGCACTCTGCGATTGTACCTTCTGTCCCTGGCGCAGTTCCTGGATGGCGGCCTGCATATCCTTCTCGGTACAGCCGGCATCCTTCATGATGCGCGAGGCAGTAGAATTTACTTTCAGCAGGGCGAGTAGGATAGGCTCTACCGAAACAAACTCGTCGCCACCTTTCTGGGCCACCTCTTGCGCGCGCACGAGTACATTATTACTATCACTGGAGAGATAAGGCTGACCAGCACCCTGTACTTTGGGCAGATGCTGTATCTCCTGATCTACCAGTAACTCTATCTGCTGGGCATTCACACCCAACTTCTGGAAGATGAAGGTGGTTACATCCTTCGCCTTCTCTATCACACCTTTCAGTATGTGTACAGGTTCTATCACCTGCTGACCATTCATCTGGGCTGCGTTCACCGCCTGCTGAATGGCCTCTTGTGCTTTAATTGTAAACTTGTCGAATGTCATAATATGCTCCTTTCTTTTTTAATGTTTAATCTTTAATGTTTAATGTTCAAAGCTTGTGCCGAGGGAATAAATGCTGACAAATTGGCATTGATATATGTCTGTTTGTCGCAGTACTCCTGAAAATCCATATAAATGTGGATTGCTCAAGTTGCAAAAATTGCGTACCTTTGCAGCGCAATTAAGAACATAAGTTGTAAAATTGATGAATAAGAAGATTGTTTTCGTGCTTTTGGCACTGGGTGGCCAGCTTACTGCATTGGCCACCCCTTCGTGTCGTATTGACACTGAGGAGCTGAGCGATTCAAGTAAGGTTATCGACCTTGATGAGGTTGTGGTGGTATCGCAACCCAAGGAGCAGGTGCGCCTGCGCCTTCAGCCAGTTAGTAGTAATGTGTTTGGTAGTGAGCAGTTGCAGCAGTTGCATGTTCACGATTTGAGTCAGTTGTCGCAGTATGTACCATCGTTTGTGATGCCATCGTATGGTTCGCGCCTTACCTCGTCGATGTATGTACGTGGTATTGGTTCACGTATCAACAACCCTGCAGTGGGTGTGTATTACGATAACATCCCCCTGATGTCGAAGTCGGCTTTCAACAACCATTTCTATATGTTGGATCGTGTAGATGTGCTGCGTGGTCCTCAGGGTTCGCTCTATGGTCAGAATACCGAGGGTGGACTGGTACGTATCTATTCTAAGAATCCGATGTCGTATCAGGGTACTGATATCCGTTTGGGTATCGGCACTGGCTTATATAGTCATGTAGAGGTGGCACACCACCATCGTCCCAGCGACAAGTTCGCCTTCACGGTGGCTGGTTTCTATAGTGGTCTGAAAGGCTTTATCAACAACCAGAACTTCGACCAGAAGAACGACCTGACCAACGAGGCTGGTGGTAAGCTGCGCCTGATCTATGCTCCCAACGAGAAGCTGAAGTTCGACTGGACAGCCGATTACCAGTATGTAAACCAGAATGGTTTCGGCTATGGTGAGTTCCAGCCTTTTGAATGGAGTTCGGTAAAACCTTATACCATGAAGCCTGATGATCCTTCAACCACCATCATGAATGGCTACAAGCGTAACATGTTCAACACAGGTCTGAACATTGGTTACGAGACAGATGCCTTGCTCTTTACCTCAACTACCAGCTATCAGTACCTGAACGACCTGATGCTGATGGACCAGGACTATATGACAGGCGATTATCTGCAGCTTCGTCAGGCTCAGAAGATGAACGCCATCACTCAGGAGTTTGTGCTGCGTAGCAACAACAAGGGCTTGATTCGTCAGATTTTCCCCAGTCGTTGGCAGCATGCTACAGGTTTGTTCGCTTCGTACCAGTGGCTCAACACCAATGCTCCTGTACTCTTTGGCGATGGCATCACAGGTCCTATCGGCAATGCGATTGCCAATGCCATGAAGAACTCTATGCTTCAGGGTATGATTGGTCGCTTTATGGGGCAGGGAATGAGTGCTGAGGCTGCTAGGGCTGCTGCTCAGGCTGCAGTAGATAAGATGGGCGTAACCATGACTGCCGAGATGGCTGTGCCTGGTGAGTACAAAACTCCAAGTTGGAACTTCGCCGCTTTCCACGAGAGCAACATCCTGTTGGGCGACAACTGGAAACTTACCCTTGGTTTGCGCTTTAATATAGATAAGGTGAAGATTGAGTACGATGCGCTGGCCTATATGAACATGACTGGTGGTACTGCTAATGCTACTGCTACCTATCACCTCACATCGCATGTACAGGACAGTCGTTCTAAGAGCTACACCCAGCTGTTGCCAAAGGTTGGACTTACCTATACCTTCGACGAGAATATCGGTAATATCTATGCATTGGTATCAAAGGGTTATCGTGCAGGTGGCTACAACTTCCAGATGTTCAGCGATGTGCTGCAGACAGAGTTGAATGCGCATCAGCAGGATGCCATGCGTGGCGACTACGATGTGGAGCACACTGCTGCCGACTACGATGCTATCAACGAGACCATCGCCTACAAGCCCGAGGAGAGCTGGAACTATGAGATTGGTACCCACCTGAACCTGTTTGATGGTAGCACCCACTTCGATCTGGCTCTGTACTACATGCAGATTCGCAACCAGCAGCTGTCGATCATGGAGCCAAACAGCAACTATGGTCGTATCATGGTTAATGCTGGTAAGAGTCACTCATGCGGACTCGAGGCTACTCTGCGTGGTAAGGCTATCGACAATGCACTCGATTGGGCTATGACCTATGCCTATACGCGTGCCATTTTCGATGAGTACGACGATTACAAAGACAACTATGTGCCCTTCGTACCTCAGCATACGCTGAGCGCTATGGTTGACTGGCACATCGGTAAGTTTACCGTTGGTGCCAACATGAATGGTCAGGGTAAGATCTGGTGGGATGAGGCTAACACCTACGCACAGAAGTTCTATGCTGTAGCTGGTGCTCATGCCGATTACGACTTCGGCCCAGTGCTGGTTTCACTCTGGGGACGTAACCTCACCAATACGCACTACAATACGTTTGCCGTTGCATCGAGTGCTGTAGGTGGAACTCACTACTTTGCTCAGCGAGCAACACCTATCCAACTGGGATTTGACGTAAACATTCACTTCTAAGCATAAAAAAACCTCGCCAATTGGCGAGGTTTCTTTGTGCTATATAAACCTTATACTTTATTAGCCTTTTTACGCTGGTCGTGATCCAGAATCGTTTTGCGCATACGCATCGACTTTGGTGTTACCTCTACCAGCTCATCGCTCTTGATGTACTCCAGGCACTCCTCCAGACTCATGACGGTCTTTGGAATAATGCGAGCCTTATCATCAGTACCCGATGCACGTACGTTAGTAAGCTGCTTAGCCTTACATACGTTTACTACCAGGTCGTTATCGTGAACATGCTCACCTACTACCTGACCCATGTAAACATCCTCACCTGGATCGATGAAGAACTTACCACGGTCCTGCAGCTTATCGATAGCATAAGCAAAGGCGTTACCAGTATCCATCGAGATCATCGAACCATTTACACGGCGCTCAATCTCGCCCTTGTATGGCTGATACTCCTTAAAGCGGTGGGCCATGATAGCCTCGCCCTGACTGGCTGTGAGCACATTGGTACGCAGTCCGATAATACCACGTGATGGGATATCGAACTCGATGTTTACACGCTCGCCCTGGCTCTCCATCGATGTCATCTCACCCTTACGACGGGTTACCATATCAATCATCTTAGATGAGAACTCCTCGGGCACGTTGATGGTGAGCTCCTCAACAGGCTCGTGCTTTACACCGTCGATCTCCTTGTAGATTACCTGAGGCTGTCCAACCTGCAGCTCGTAGCCCTCGCGGCGCATGGTCTCAACCAGCACTGAGAGGTGCAGCACACCACGTCCTGATACAATCCACTTATCGGTGCTATCCTCGAAAGGTGTCACACGCAGGGCCAGGTTCTTCTCCAGCTCCTTCTCCAAGCGGTCGTTAATATGGCGCGATGTAACAAACTTACCCTCCTTACCAAAGAAAGGCGAGTCGTTAATCATAAACAGCATCGACATGGTAGGCTCGTCGATAGCGATAGGAGCCAGTGGCTCTGGGTTCTCCAGGTCGCAGATGCTATCGCCAATCTCAAACTTATCCAGTCCGATGACAGCGCAGATGTCGCCACACTCCACCTGTTCGGTATGTACGTGTCCCATACCCTCAAAGGTGTGCAGCTCCTTAATCTTGGTCTTTTCCATGGTGCCATCGCGGTGTGCAATGGTTACCTGCATGCCATCCTTCAGGGTGCCACGGTGTACACGACCTACGGCGATACGACCCTGATAGCTCGAGTAGTCGAGTGATGTGATGAGCATCTGGGGTGTTCCCTCCTCCTGCTTTGGGGCAGGGATCATCTCTACGATTTTATCAAGCAGATAAGTGATATTGTCTGTTGGTTTCTGCCAGTCCTCACTCATCCAGCCGTTCTTAGCCGAACCATAAACCACGGGGAAATCCAACTGCTCCTCGGTGGCATTGAGCGAGAACATCAGATCGAATACCATCTCGTAAACCTCCTCAGGGCGACAGTTAGGCTTATCTACCTTGTTAACTACAACGATAGGCTTCAGTCCGATTTCGAGTGCCTTCTGCAGCACGAAACGGGTCTGAGGCATAGGACCTTCGAAGGCATCGACCAACAGCAAGCAGCCATCGGCCATGTTGAGCACACGCTCAACCTCGCCACCGAAATCCGAGTGTCCTGGAGTGTCGATGATATTGATTTTAACGCCTTTCCAATTGATACTGACGTTTTTTGAAAGAATGGTGATACCACGCTCGCGCTCCAAGTCGTTGGCATCCAGTACCTGATTGCTGAGATTCTGTCCGTCACGGAACAGGTGTCCAGCCAGCATCATCTTGTCCACAAGGGTTGTTTTTCCGTGGTCAACATGAGCGATAATTGCAATGTTTCTGATATCCTGCATACGAAAATACTTAAATTCGGGTGCAAAGTTACAAAAAAATAGGCACGGATTACACGGATTACGCGGATTTTTTAATAAATATCACAAAAAAATATCAAAAATCAGTGTTAATCCGTGAAATCCGTGCCAAAAAATTTGGAGGAATGGATAAATTGTTGTAATTTTGCAGCCGCATTTCGGAAAATCCGGAGCATTTGACGACGTAAACCCACTGGTGATTAGGCGGGAATCGCGTTTGAAAAATGTTATTGCAACAATTTTTTAATCACATTAAATTATGTATTTAGACAAGGCAAAGAAAGAGGAGATCTTCGGTCAGTACGGTAAGAGCACTACTGATACTGGTTCTGCAGAGGCTCAGATTGCACTCTTCAGCTACCGTATCTCTCACCTGACAGAGCACCTGAAGAAGAATCACAAGGACCACAACACTGCACGTTCACTCACCATGCTGGTAGGTAAGCGTCGTAAGTTGCTGAAGTACCTGTACAATAACGATATCAATCGTTATCGTGCTATCATCAAGGCTCTGGGTCTCCGTAAGTAATATTCGTACTTACAACCAAGAAAAGAAAATCCCCATCTCAATCGAGGTGGGGATTATTTTTATGTTGCTGAAGGATTAGGCATCGGCAAAAACCTTACCGTCTTCGAGTGTAATCTGCAGTTTGGTGTACTCCGAGTGGAAATCGTTTTTCAGACGGTCAAGATAGCGGGCGCACTCCCATTTGCACATGGGTAGATCGTGCAGCAGATAGTTGCCACAAGCCTCGGGACGTGTTGCAGGCACCTCGTCCTGTGTCAGTATCCACTCCAGGCACTCCATCGTCAACTGGCGCATGTCCTCAACGGTGTATTCACCCGTCATAATGATGTACATACCTGTGAGGCATCCCATTGGACCCACATATACCACATCCTCTTTGGCGCGCGAATTGCGGAACCAGGTGGCCATCAGGTGCTCAATGCTGTGGATGGCAGCAGGGGCAACAGCAGGCTCCTTGTTGGGCTCGGTAATGCGCAAATCAAAAGTGGTAAAACCTTTATTCACACGCGATACGTAGATACCTGGTTTCAGGTGCGTGTGGTCAATCGTAAAACTCTGTATAACTTCCATTCAATTTTTACATTTTTACATTTTTCAATTTTTACATTCTTCTACAGGCTTTCGATAAAAGTCTTGGTGGTGATGAATGATTTCTCGGCCACGGTATCCCAGAAGTTGTGGTATTGCGAGGCATCGGTGTCGCGCAAGGGGATATCGCTGATCACACGGAACGAGATAAAGGGCACCTTATAGATGTGGCATACCTGCGCGATGGCACAGCTCTCCATATCCACAGCCTTGGCCTCGGGGAAGTGACTTACTATCTCGCGCATTTTTTCCTTTGAATCCACAAACCAGTCGCCTGTAACAATCAGTCCGGGCTTGGCACCTGCCAGCTGGGCTTTCTCAAGCAGATAGGGATCAGCCTGATAACGGGCTGGCAAACCCTGCACCTGACCATATACGGTGTTCTCGTCGATAGCGTAACCACAATACACATCGTGGTAGGTCAACTCCGAACTAACCACTACATCCTGTAGATTGATATCATCGCCATTACCACCAGCGCAACCACTCGAGATAATCACGTCGGGCTTGTACTGGCGAATCATCTCTACAGCCTGGATAGCGGCATTTACAGTGGCAATACCACTCTTCTGCAGAATCACTTGATCTTCGGGGAATAATGGACGGAGCTGCTCCAGTTCCTTGTCCATCGCTACGATCATTCCAACCTTCATACTTTAAATATTAAACATTAAAGATTAAACATTGCATTTTTGCATTGTTACATTGTTACATTTTTACATTGCGCTGGCGCACTGCTTCGTACATCAGGATAGCAGCACTAACGCTGACGTTCAGCGAGTCTAAACGGCCCAGCATGGGTATGCGGATATGGGCATCGGCGGCCTCTCGCCACTGGTTGGTAAGGCCCGTGCTCTCGGTGCCCATCACAATGGCGGTGCCCTGTGTCATATCGTAATCGTAATACTCGTACGAATCCTGTAACTGGGCGGTGAGAATCTTGATGCCGTGCTCCTTAAGGAAGGCAATACACTCCTGCGACGAACAAACGGCTGTGGGCACGCAGAACACGCCACCGATACTGGCACGAATCACGTTAGGATTGTACATATCCGTCAGTGGGTCGCACACTATCAGCGCATCAATACCAGCGGCCTCGGCACTACGCAATATAGCACCCAGATTGCCAGGCTTCTCCACGCTCTCAAGAACAACCACAAGAGGAGCTTGTTTTTGGAGGAAGGAGGAGGGAGGAAGGAGTAAGGAGGATAAACTGTGCTCCTTGCACTTTACTACAGCTATAACCCCTTCGGTACTACCTCTGTAAGCCATCTTCTCATATACTTGTGACGTTACGAGAATATCAGAAGATGATATATCCTTCCTCCTTTCTCCTTCGTCCTTTCTCCAAAACGTTTCCACCACCTCGTAGCCACAGGCTTTGCAGTGTTCTATCTCGCGCTGG
This sequence comes from Xylanibacter ruminicola, assembly GCF_900107775.1. Taxonomy (GTDB): domain Bacteria; phylum Bacteroidota; class Bacteroidia; order Bacteroidales; family Bacteroidaceae; genus Prevotella; species Prevotella ruminicola_C. Next base: position 46,985 of record NZ_FNRF01000006.1, on the reverse strand, counting down.
CCCTCAACCACAAACAGCCCCTCCTCACGGCGGAGCGACGACTTTTGTTGCAGGGCTACTACGTGCTTAATCTTGGCGTTTTGTACGCTTGTAATGATAGTTTCTTCCATATTTTGCTGCAAAGATACGAAATTTTAGGCACGGATTACACAGATTACACAGATTTTTTTTAATTTTGCAGGCAAATTAAATAATTTGCAAGTTATGACATTATTGAAAAAATGGCTGCCCGATATGTTGGCAGTGCTGTTATTTGCCGTTCTGGCCTTTGCGTATTTCTTCCCTGCCGATATCGAGGGACGTATCCTGTACCGTCACGATGCCTCAGCTGGTCGTGGTGCTGGTCAGGAGGGTATCGAATATATGCAGAAAACAGGCGAGCGTAGTCGTTGGACCAACGCCCTGTTTGGTGGTATGCCTACCTACCAGATGGCTCCCTCGTATCATTCTACCGATAAACTCAGTACAATGACCAAGATCTACCATCTGTTCTTACCCGAGAATGTATGGTACGTGTTTGCTTATCTGTTAGGATTCTATATCTTGCTGCGTGCTTTCGATTTCCGTCAGCATCTGGCAGCCTTAGGCTCTGTCGTGTGGGCCTTCAGCACCTATTTCCTCATTATCATTGCCGCAGGTCACATCTGGAAGGTGTGGGCCCTGGCCTATCTGCCACCATTGATTGCAGGACTTGTGCTGGCCTATCGCGGTAAATACCTGTGGGGCTTTGTGCTCACAGCCATTTTCACCGCTTTCGAGATTAATGCCAACCACGTGCAGATGACGTATTACTATCTGTTTATCATCCTGGCCATGGTGATTGCCTGGCTGGTAGATGCCATCCGCAAGCATCAGTTGGCTGCCTTTGGTAAGGCCACAGCCGTGTGCCTGGCAGGTGCCGCCATTGGTGTGTGCATCAACCTCTCTAACCTCTACCACACCTGGCAGTACGGTCAGGAGTCGATGCGTGGTAAGAGCGAGCTGGTAAAGAAGAATTCGGCCAACCAGACCAACAGTGGTTTGGAACGCGATTATATCACACAGTGGAGTTATGGTATCGACGAGACCTGGACACTGCTCATCCCTAACACCAAGGGTGGTGCTTCGGTTCCCATGAGTGAGAGTAAAATTGCCATGGAGAAAGCCGATCCTACCTACGAGACCATCTATCAGCAGATTGGTCAGTACTGGGGCGAACAGCCAGGTACCAGCGGTCCTGTGTATGTAGGTGCCTTCGTGATGTTCCTGTTTGTGTTGGGACTGCTGATTGTCAAAGGTCCTATGAAGTGGGCTTTGCTCGTTGTTACCATCCTGTCGATACTCCTGTCGTGGGGTCGTAACTTCATGGGCTTTACCGATTTCTTCCTCGATTATGTGCCTATGTACGCAAAGTTCCGTACGGTGGCCTCGATATTGGTGATTGCCGAGTTCACCATCCCCTTGCTGGCTATGATGGCATTGAAAAAGCTGTTCGACGAGCCCGAGGGCTTTACCAAGTATAGCAAGCCCATCTACATCAGCTTTGGTGTTACCGCAGGTTTCTGCCTGTTGTTTGCCTTGATGCCAACCACATTCTTCGATAGCTTTGTTTCATCTAGCGAGATGCGTGCTCTTAGCACCTTGCCACAGGAGCACATCCAACCACTTATCAGTAATCTGGTTGATATGCGTACAGCCGTGTTTACAGCCGATTGCTGGCGTTCGTTCTGGATTATCGTGGTGGGCATGGTATTGCTGATGGCCTATAAGTATCGCAAACTCAAGGCCGAATATACCATCTGCGCTATTCTGGTGCTCTGCTTGATCGACCTTTGGCAGGTAAATAAGCGTTACCTGAACGATGAGATGTTTGTGCCCCAGAGCGAGCGCGAGACGCCACAGCAGAAGTCGCAGACCGATGAACTCATCCTGCGTGATAAGGCCTTGGATTACCGTGTGCTCAACCTCGCATCAAACACCTTTAATGAGAACGAGACATCTTACTACCATAAGAGCATTGGTGGTTACCATGCCGCTAAGCTACGCCGCTATCAGGAGATGATAGAGCAGTACATCTCGCCCGAGATGCAGCGCCTGATGAATGCCGTAGCCGAGGCTGGTGGCGACATGACTCAGGTTAAGGGCGACAGCATCTGCCCGGTTATCAATATGCTCAACACCCGCTACTTTGTGTTCCCATTGCAGGGTGGCCAGACAGTGCCCATCCAGAACCCTTATGCTTTGGGTAATGCGTGGTTTGTTGATAAGATTAGCTATGCCAAGAATGCCAACGAGGAGATTCTGAAGGTTGGTCAGATCGACCTGCGTCACGAGGCTGTGGCCGATGAGAAGTTCCAGGCACAGTTGGGCGATGCTGTTACACAGGATACCACCAGCACAGTTGATATCAAGAGCTACGAGCCTAACCAGCTTACCTACGAGGTTAACTCGGGTAAGGGTGGTATTGTGGTATTCTCCGAGGTTTACTATCCCGGCTGGACGGCTACCATCGATGGCGAGCCTGCCGAGTTGGGTAGGGTAAACTATATCCTGCGTGCTCTGAACGTAAAACCTGGTAAACACGAGGTAGTGCTCAGCTTCTTCCCCAAGTCGGTTGATACTACCGAGACGATTGCCTATACAGCGTATGCTATACTGCTACTGGTGCTGGCAGGAGCCGCCTTCATGGCCTACCGCCGCAAAAAGAATGGTTAAGGCTCTTGGCGAGCTGAATGTTCAATGTTCAATGTTCAATGTTCAATGAAAAAGTTGCTCTCATTGCCACCAAACTTGGTGGACAGTTTCCACGATGTAACCGGACTGAGTCGTGAGGAGTATTTCTGTACCAACGATCCGGTTGGTCATAAGTTGGGTAGTGGTGGCGGAACCACCTGGCTGTTACAGGCCTGTATGACTACCGAGGATGGTGCCTCGCTTGCCGAGTGGCTGCCCCGCGAAAAGCGTATTCTGCTGCATGCCGGCGGACAGAGTCGTCGCTTGCCCTCGTATGCCCCATCAGGTAAAATCCTTACTCCCGTACCCGTGTTCCGTTGGGAGCGTGGACAGCGCCTCTCACAGGATTTGCTCAGTCTGCAGCTGCCCCTTTACGAGCAGATGATGGATATGGCCCCTGAGGGCATCCACACCATGGTGGTAAGCGGCGATGTGCTGGTGCGCACCTCACAGCCCCTGCAACCCATCCCCGATGCCGATGTGGTGTGCTATGGCTTGTGGCTCGATGCCTCAGTGGCCAAGAACCACGGTGTGTTCGTCAGCTCGCGCAAATCACCCCAGGTGCTTAAGCACATGCTGCAGAAACCCAGCATCGAGACCCTGAACGAGCTTCAGAAGGATCATTATTACCTCACCGATATCGGCATCTGGATGCTGAGCGACAAAGCCGTAGAACTATTGGCTAAAAAATCTAAGAAAGGCGATGATATCATCGAGTATGATATGTATTCGGAGTTTGGGTGTGCGTTAGGCACAAACCCATCTAAACCAGATGAGGATTTGCTTGATCTCAAGGTGGCCATCGTGCCCCTGCAGGGTGGCGAGTTCTACCACTTCGGTACTTCGCGCGAGATGATCTCATCTACCCTCCGCATTCAGAATCTGGTAAACGATCAGCGAGAGATTATGCACCACGATCGCAAACCGCACCCCAGCATCTTTGTGCAGAATGCCGTTTGCAAGTACAAGTTTACCGAGGATAATACCAATATTTGGATTGAAAACAGCGACGTGAGCGAGGGCTGGACCTTGAGTCACGACAATATTATAACAGGTGTGCCCCAGAACCACTGGAAGGTGAACCTGGCCCCAGGCGAGTGTATCGATGTAGTGCCCATTGGCGATACCGAATACGCTGTGCGCCTGTATCATATCGACGATAAGTTTGCTGGTGCCGAACAGCAGAAACAGCAGTTCCCTGTAGTGGCCGACCTTGAGGCCATGAGTATGCTGCAAACACTCGATGGCCTGGCACTCGTTACCAGTCGTATGATCTCGGCCGAGGAGATTAGTACCGAGGCCAATCTGCATCGATTGTTCGATCAGCGTAAGGCCTTCCGCAAACTCAACTGGAGAGCGCTGGCCAAGAACTGGAACCACAGTGTGTTCTACCAGCTCGACCTGGCCGATGCCAAGCGCGAGTTCGACGAACAGCACATCGGGATGCCCCCTGCACTCGATGCCGATGCACCCCTGATGACGCGCATTCACGATGCCATGTTCCGTGGCGAGAGCGACAAGGCCTTTACCCTTCTCCGCGAGGGGATATCTCCTTCCTCCCTCATCCTTCCTCCTTCCTCGAAACTCAGCGTAGCTGAGGACCAAATCGTCTGGGGCCGTTCACCTGTGCGTATCGATATCGCAGGTGGTTGGACCGATACCCCTCCATATTGTTTGATGGAAGGCGGAAATGTTATCAACCTGGCCATCGAGCTCAATGGTCAGCCCCCGTTGCAAACCTATGTGCGCCCCTGTCAGGAGCCCCGAATCGTGCTGCGTAGCATCGACTTGGGTGCCATGGAGGTGGTAGAGACCTCCGAGCAGTTGCGCGATTTTATGCACGTAGGCTCACCCTTCTCAATCCCCAAGGCCGCCTTGGTATTGGCTGGCTTTGGTCAGCATTCGCTCAACGACGAGTTAGCTGCCTTTGGCGCTGGTATCGAGCTTACGCTGCTCAGTGCCATCCCCGCAGGCAGTGGCTTAGGCACCAGCAGCATTCTGGCTGCTACCGTGCTGGGCGCGCTCAACGATTTCTGCGGTCTGGGTTGGGATAAGAACGAGATTGGTCATCGCACCCTGATGCTCGAACAGATGCTCACCACAGGTGGTGGTTGGCAGGATCAGTTCGGTGGCGTGTTGGGTGGCGTAAAACTGTTGCAAACGGGTAGGGGATTCGCCCAGAACCCACAGGTGCGCTGGTTGCCCACCGATCTGTGGACGCAACCCGAATATCGCCCCTGCCACCTATTATATTATACAGGCATCACGCGTACGGCTAAGAGTATCCTGGCCGAGATTGTGCGTGGCATGTTCCTGAATTGTGGCGACGAGCTTCGCCTGTTGCGCCAGATGAAACAGCATACCCTCGACATGTACGAGGCCATCCAGCAGAACGACTTCGAGCGTATGGGCTTGCTGGTACGCAAGACGTGGAGACAGAATCAGACCCTCGATGCAGGTACCAACCCAGCCGATGTGGCCAAGCTCACCAGCTTGATCGATGACCTCTGTTTAGGTTACAAACTGCCTGGTGCAGGTGGTGGCGGCTATCTGTATATGATAGCTAAGGATCCCGAGGCCGCCGCACGTATCAAGCAGATTCTTTCTGAAAACAGCATCCGTAAAAATGCCCGCTTTGTAGATATGAGTCTTTCTACCACAGGCTTGCAAATCAGTCGTAGTTAATGGAATTTAGGACGGTTGTAGATATTGACGACCCTGGGTTTAGGATAGGGGCTTGCGAGGAGATGCTCTTCGTAGGGTCGTGTTTTGCCGATAAGATAGGCGCGCGCTTTACCGATGAGAAGTTCCGCACCATCGTTAATCCCTATGGCGTGATGTATAATCCCGCCTCCATCCTTCATACCATTCAGAAACTCTCCGCTCAGCCCAATCTGGCAACTGTCAAAACAGCGTTTTTGACCCTCGGTACCAATCACGTTTACATTCTCAATGAAACAGGCGAGATAGTAGATAACTGCCAAAAGCGCCCGCAATCGCTCTTTACCGAGAAGGAACTCACGGTAGATGAGTGCGCCGATTACCTGCAACAGGCCATCGATATCCTGCATGCGGCCAATCCCGTTATGCGCATCGTACTCACCGTAAGTCCCATCCGCTATCGCAAATACGGCTACCACGGCTCCCAGTTATCTAAGGCCACATTGTTATTGGCCGTCAACAAAGTCTGCTCTTCCCCCTTTGGGGGAGTGGGAGGGGGCTTCTACTTCCCTGCCTACGAAATCATCAACGATGAGTTGCGCGATTACCGCTTTTATGCCGACGATATGCTGCACCCCTCATCGCAGGCCGTAGAGTATATCTGGCAGCGTTTCTCCGAAGTGTATCTCAGTCCTGAGGCCAAGGCATTCCTCAAGGAGTGGCACCCCCTCAAGGCCGCGCTGAATCACAAGCCGTTCAACCCCGAGTCGGATGAGTATCGCATATTTATGGATAAAACTATGTTAAAAATTGCTGAGTTGCAAAAAAAATACCCTAACTTTGCAGTATGAAATACAGTATAGAAAAGGTTACCACGCTCATAGGAGCGCGACGATATGGAAACACTGAGGCTCAGGTAAGCTGGTTGCTCACCGATAGCCGTAGTCTTTGTTTCCCTGAAGAAACATTGTTTTTTGCCCTGAAAACACAGCGTAACGATGGTCATCGTTACATTCAGGACTTGTATAACCGTGGTGTGCGCCAGTTTGTAGTAGAGCAGGTGCCCGAGGCTTACGAAACCCTTTATCCGCAAGCCAACTTTTTGCGAGTGCCCCACACATTGGCAGCCCTGCAGCGTTTGGCCGAGCGCCATCGCGACGAGTTCTCGCTGCCCATCGTGGGTATCACCGGCTCCAACGGTAAAACCATGGTTAAGGAGTGGCTTTATCAGTTGTTGTTACCCTCGCAGCGTATTGTACGTTCGCCTCGCAGCTACAACTCACAGATAGGTGTGCCCCTCTCGGTATGGTTGCTCAACGAGCAGACCGAGGTTGGTATCTTCGAGGCAGGTATCTCGCAGCCTGGCGAGATGATGGCCCTGCGCGATATCATCCAGCCCACCATCGGCGTGCTCACCTCCTTAGGTGCCGCCCATCAGGAAAACTTCCGTTCGATGGAAGAGAAGTGCATGGAGAAACTCGAGCTGATGCACGATACCGAGGCCATGGTGTATTGCTCTGATAACGATATCGTGAGCCGTTGCATCCGTCGCATGAACTATAAAGGCGAGAAAATCTCGTGGAGCACCTGCGATCAGCAGGCCGCCTTCTATGTTAAGAGTGTCGAGAACTCGCACATTACCTATATTTGGAAGGAAGAGGAGAACTGCTTCGATATCCCATTTATCGACGAGGCCTCTATCGAGGATTGTATCACCTGTGCAGCCGTTGCCCTGCGCTTGGGTCTTACCCCTGGCGATCTGGCCGACCGCATGCCTAAGCTCGAGCCCGTGGCCATGCGCCTCGAGGTAAAAGAGGGCCAGCGTGGTTGCATCCTCATCAACGACTCGTACAACTCCGATATCAACTCACTCGATATCGCCCTCGATTTCATGAATCGCCGCGAGGAGTTGAAGAAGCGTACGCTTATCCTCAGCGATATGTTCCAGTCGGGTCTTTCGCCCGAAAAACTCTACGCCCAGGTATCTGAGTTGGCTGTTAAGCGTGGCATCACCAAGTTTATTGGTATCGGCGCCCAGCTCACTGCCCAGGCCGATAAAATCCAGATTGCCGACAAGCAGTTCTTTGCCGATGTAAACCATTTCCTGGGTAGCGATGCCTTTACCGGTTTGCGCGATGAGATGATTCTGCTTAAGGGTGCCCGTCCTTTCGGTTTCGATCAGATTACCGAGCAGCTGGAGCAGAAGGTTCACGAAACCATCCTCGAGGTCAACCTCAATGCCGTGGTCGAGAATCTCAACTTCTACCGCTCGTTCATGAAGCCCGAAACCAAGATGGTTTGCATGATTAAGGCCGATGCCTATGGAGCAGGTGCCGTTGAGATTGCCAAGACCCTGCAGGATCACCGTGTTGACTACCTCGCAGTGGCAGTGGCCGACGAGGGTGTTACCCTGCGTAAGGCAGGCATCACCGCCAATATCATGATTATGAACCCCGAGATGACCGCCTTCAAGACCATGTTTGATTACGACCTGGAGCCCGAGGTCTATAGCTTCCGTTTGCTCGATGCCCTCATCAAGGCAGCCCGCAAGGAGGGTATCACCGGCTGGCCTGTGCATATCAAACTCGATACCGGTATGCACCGCTTAGGTTTCGATCCCGAGCAGGATATGGATGAGCTTATCGATCGCCTCACCCATCAGCAGGCTGTGATCCCCCGTTCCGTATTCAGTCATTTCGTAGGCTCTGATAGCGACGACTTCGATAACTTCTCAAAGCTGCAGTTCCTCAAGTTCGACGAGGGTAGCAAGAAACTCCAGGCAGCCTTCTCGCATAAGATTCTGCGCCATATCGACAACTCTGCTGGTATCGAGCATTTCCCCGATCGCCAGTTGGATATGTGCCGTCTGGGGCTCGGTCTGTATGGTATCGACTCGCGCGACAACCGCATTCTCCATACCGTCAGCACCCTGAAGACCACCATCCTGCAGATGCGCCACGTGCCTAAGAGCGAGACCGTAGGCTACAGCCGCAAGGGTAAGCTCGATCGCGATTCAGTGATTGCCGCCATTCCTATTGGCTATGCCGATGGTTTGAACCGTCACCTGGGCAATCGCCACTGCTACTGCCTTGTCAACGGTCAGAAGGCCGAGTACGTAGGTAATATCTGTATGGACGTAGCTTTGATTGATGTCACCGACATCCCATGTGTTGAGGGCGACCAGGTAGAGATCTTTGGCGAGCACCTGCCCGTCACCGTGCTCAGCGATGTCCTCGACACCATCCCCTACGAGGTCCTCACCGGCATCAGCAACCGTGTAAAACGCGTTTATTTCCAGGATTAAACATAATCCTATATACAAATACAAGTCAGGGAGTGCAGTTATGTACTCCCTTTATTGTATGTAAGCGTCTATCTGTGCGGCAATGTCGCCAGCCAGTACGGCACCGTAGCCCACACGGAGCTCGATAGTGGGACGAAGCGGGTCGTTGGTACCGATGATCACAGCATACTCGTCTATGGTGTAGGGCGTGGCCATGTTCTTTGACATCACGCACTCCAGACTGCTGAGTTTCAGCTCTTCGCCGGCGATAATCGCAATGTCATGGTTGGGATAGAATAGGATAAGGGCAGGGAGCTCGTTGGCTCGCGAGGCATCCAGCACCACCACGCCGTCGGGTTCTCCGTATCTCTGTTTTGCCTCTTCCACCGTGGCGTAGGTCACCCTTGGAACAGCCGTCCGCTCCTTGCGCTTGATGATGAAGTAAGCGAAGGGGGCGATAACCAGCAGCAACAGTAAGTACGGTCCAAAGCCAATGGCTAACATAATGCCGGCAACGACGGCAAGAATCGTGTTTCGTTTCATAAATAGTCTGTTATTTGTCTTTACCGAAAAATCGCTGGCAAAGTTACGCATTCTTTCCAAGATAACAAAGCACAGTGGTAGAAATTTAATTCTTTTTGAAGCGATTGACTGAAAAATAAAATACCCTCAGGCTTCGTGTTTCGACGTAAGGTTGCATTTATTATTGTTTAAAACAATAATCCCCGCTCAGTGATGGGCGGGGATTGGTTTGTATAGATGTATATGTAATCCTGATTACATCGTAACCTCGACTACGTGCTTACCTGCAGAGTAGGGGATAACAGTGCCATCAACCTTCTGGCCATCGAGGGTGATGGCTTTAACACCCTTCTGGGCGCCGTTTGGATGGATGGTAATCTCGTACTCGGCATCGCGGAACTTACGGCTAACGGTGTAGTCGGTAGCTGTCTCGGGCAGACAGGGATCGATGCGGATACCGTCGTAATCGGGCTTGATACCGAGGATAAACTCGCTAACGGTGTACCACATCCAAGCTGCAGTACCTGTGAGCCATGAGTTCTTACCCTCGCCTGGCTTAAAGGCATCCTTACCGGCTACCATCTGGCAGTTTACATATGGCTCAACCTTGTGCAGGGTCTGGTACTTCTCTTCGACGTATGAGGGGAGAATCTTAGCGTAGTGGCTCCAGGCATCGTTACCGCGGCCTGCGAGGCACTCGCCGATGATGACCCAAGGATTGTTGTGGCAGAAGATACCTGCATTTTCCTTGTAGCCCTCGGGGTATGATGAGATTTCGCCGTACTCGTAGATATACTTGGTGAAGGCAGGATTGTTGAGTACCATACCGTGCTCGCACTCGAGGTATTTCTTACAAGAGTCGAGACTCTTGGCTACCATACCTTCCTGGGCACCAATCTCGGCCATGGTACACCAGCCCTGGCTCTCGATGAAGATCTTGGCCTCGTCGCACTCGTTGCTACCAATCTTATTGCCATAGAAATCGTAAGCGCGGAGATACCACTCGCCATCCCAGCCGTGCTTCTTCACAGCCTCGATCATAGCGTCGATAGCCTTCTGCATGCGCTCGGCCTCCTGGGTCTTACCCAGTTTCTGGCACAGGGCAACGTAATCCTTACCTGTTACTACGAACAGACCGGCAATCATGAGGCTCTCGGCCTTGGTACCCTCGGATACGTTCTCGGTGGTCTGGAAGCTCTCGTTTGGATCCCATGAGAAGCAGTTGAGGTTCAAGCAGTCGTTCCAGTCGGCACGACCAATGAGTGGCAGCATGTGAGGACCGAGGTTGTTGATGACGTGATCCATCGAAATCTTGAGGTGCTCGAAGAGTGTAACCTCAGAGCCTGGCTGATTGTCGAATGGTACCATCTCGTCGAGGATTGAGAAGTCGCCTGTTTCCTTGATGTAAGCCACGGTACCGAAGATGAGCCAGCAGGGATCGTCGTTGAATCCACCGCCGATATCGTTGTTACCGCGCTTGGTGAGGGGCTGATACTGGTGATAGCAGCCACCATCGGGGAACTGGGTTGAAGCGATATCGATGATGCGCTGACGGGCGCGTGATGGAATCTGGTGTACAAAGCCTACGAGGTCCTGGTTGCTGTCGCGGAAGCCCATGCCACGGCCGATACCACTCTCGAAGAACGAAGCCGAACGAGAGAAGTTGAAGGTTACCATGCACTGGTACTGGTTCCAGATGTTAACCATGCGGTCGAGCTTATCGTTACCCGTGCGTACATTATATATATTAAGGAGGGCATCCCAGTACTGACAGAGCTCGGCAAAGGCCTGATCGACCTTCTGTGTGGTGTCGAGCTCGGCAATGAGGGCGTGTGCCTTATCCTTATTGATGACCTGAGGTGCTGAGAATTTCTTGTCCTGCTCGTTCTCGATATAGCCGAGGAGGAACACGAAATTCTTGCTTTCGCCTGGTTGCAGGGTTACCTCGATGTAATGCGAGGCGATGGGGCTCCAACCGTGGGCGTGGCTGTTGCGAGGCTTACCCTCCATCACAACCTGAGGATCGGCAAACTCGTTATAGAGGCCTACGAAGGTTTCGCGATCGGTATCGAAGCCCTGGATAGGAGTGTTTACATGGTAGAACGCATAATGGTTGCGACGCTCACGGTACTCGGTCTTGTGATAGATGGTGCTACCCTCGATCTCAACCTCACCGGTAGAGAAATTGCGCTGGAAATTCTCCATATCGGTAGCGGCATTCCACAGGCACCACTCCTCGAACGAGAACAATTTGAGGTTCTTAACCTCGTTGCTCTGGTTGGTGAGTGTGAGCTTCTGTACCTCGGCCCACTTTTTGAGGGGAACGAAGAACAGCACGCTGGCCTCGACGCCGTTTTTACGACCAGTGACGCGGGTGTAGCTCATACCATGACGGCACTCGTAGAAATCGAGTGGGGTCTTGCAGGGCTTCCAACCTGGGTTCCAAACGGTGTCACCGTCCTTGATATAAAAATAGCGGCCACCATTGTCCATTGGTACATTGTTGTAACGATAACGAGTGATACGGCGGAACTTGGCATCCTTGTAGAATGAGTAACCACCGGCGGTATTAGAAATTAAAGAGAAAAAGTCCTCGTTGCCCAGATAGTTGATCCAGGGCCAAGGAGTCTGCGGGTCGGTAATCACGTACTCGCGGTGTTGGTCGTCGAAGTGACCGTAGCGTTTCTGTTGTTCCATGATGCGATAAATTAATATGATAGATATAGTAATCAATAATTGAGGTTGCAAAGTTACGAAATAAAATGATTCGCACAATAGCTGGAGCATCAAAGCGGGTAAAATGAGCATAAAAATACCATATATTTTGAAAAAAACTTGTGAGTATTAAAAAATTTTCTTAACTTTGCGCCCTCATTCCAGTGATATTGATTAAAATTTTAGAAAAAAAGAAGAAGATTAGGTTGATAATTTTGGTTTGTTAAGTTGAATAGTAATTACTAATATATTTTTTATACTTTTAAATTAAATGAAAAGACTCAGTATGATGTTGGCTGGGCTGTTCCTTAGTGTGGGGATGGCGCTGGCACAAACAACGGTTACTGGTACAGTGGTAAGTTATGAGGATAACGAGCCTATTATTGGTGCCACCATTCAGGTGGTTGGCAATTCTGGCATTGGTACCATTACCGATTATGATGGTAACTTCACACTCGAAGTACCAGAGGGTATGAAAACACTGCGTATTACCTATGTGGGCATGGAACCACTTGAGGTGGCAGTAAGCACAAAAACTTTAAAGATTCAGTTAAGAAATGATGTACACACCCTGGACGAGGTGGTAGTTGTGGCTTATGGTACACAGAAGAAGACCTCGCTTACCGGATCTATTCAGGAGGTAAAGAGCGAGGCCATCGAGCTGCGTCCTACAACATCGGTAGCATCGGCACTGGAAGGTTCGGTGACTGGTGTACAGGTGAACAGCACAGTTGGTGCTCCTGGTGAGGATCCACAGATCCGTATTCGCGGTGTGGGAACCGTAAACGGTAACACAAGCCCTCTCTACATTCTGGATGGTGTGCCTTATAGCGGTAACATCAGCGATCTGAACCCACAGGACATCGAGAGCATGTCGGTACTGAAGGACGCTGCTTCGGCTGCACTGTACGGTAACCGCGCCAGCAACGGTGTAATCCTGATTACTACCAAGAAGGGTAAGCAGGGCAAGATGAACGTAACACTCGACATTAAGCAGGGTACCTACAGTCGTGGTATTCCCGAGTATGATCGCTTGGGTGCACGCGAGTGGATGGAGGCCCAGTGGCTGAACATGAAGAACAGTCAGATGACTGCTGGTGCCACCGCTGCCGAGGCTGCCGACTATGCTACCAAGAACCTGATTGCCGACCGCGTGATGCTGAACATCTTTAACAAGGCCGACGACGCCCTGTTTGATGCCAACGGCAAGCTGGTGAGCGATGCACAGATTATGGGTACCTACGGCGAGGATCTGGACTGGTACAAGCAGACTATCCGCAGTGGTTATCGTCAGGAGTATAACTTTAATGTAAACGGCGCTACCGAGAAGGCCGATTACCTGGTATCGTTGGGTTATCTCGACGAGCAGGGCTATCTGAAGACTTCGGGCTTCGATCGTCTCTCGGCCCGCTTATCTACCAATATCAATCCTACCAAGTGGTTTAAGGCTGGTTTGAACATCAATGCTACCCACCAGAACTTTGATTCGAGCTATGGTACAGGTAACACCAACAGCAACCCCTTTAACTACTGCCGTAAGATTTCGCCCGTATATCCTGTTCACACTCACGACGTGAACACTGGCGAGTATTTGCTGGACAAGCAGGGTAACTTGCAGTACGACAGTGGTTCGTATACCGACCAGGATGGACAGGTGGTTGTGACCCGTAACCAGTATCAGGATCGCCATGTGATCTGGGAGAATCAGCTGAACCAGGATAAGACCGTACGTAACACCGTGAATGGTATTGCCTACGCTAACATTATCCTGCCTTACAACTTTACCTTTATGTTGAAGGGTAACTTGAACCTGCGTAACAACGAGGAAAGCATTTACGAGAGTGCTGTGATTGGTGATGGTAAGGGTAACAACGGTCGTGGTCGTCGTCATGACTATCGCTATAAGAACTACGCATTCCAGCAGCAGTTGCACTGGAACCACGAGTATGGCGTACACTCTATCGACGCCCTGCTGGCTCACGAGAACTACGACTATACCGTAAACGAGCTTTACGTGACTAAGAATATCGAGATTGAGCCAGGTTTGAACAGCCTGATTAACTTTGCCGAGCCTGTAACATCGCAGGACTACAGCGAGACTTATCACACTGAGTCGTATCTGGGTCGTGTGCGTTACGGTTACGACAGCCGATACAACATCGAGTTCTCGTTCCGTCGCGATGGTTCGTCACGCTTCTCGAAGAAGGCCCGTTGGGGTAACTTCTGGAGCACTGGTGCCAACTGGGTAATCAGCAACGAGAAGTGGATGAAGCAGTACGACTGGGTGAACTACCTGAAGCTGCGTGCCGACTACGGTGAGGTAGGTAACGACTCGGGTTCGGGCTACTATGGCTATATGGCCCTGTATAACCCCACTATCAACGACCGTAAGGGTGCATTCTACAATGCACAGCTGCCTAACGAGGACCTGAAGTGGGAGACAGGACAGTCGTGGGGTATCGCCGTCGAGGGTCGCCTGCTGAACAAGCTGAACTTCAGCGTGGAGTACTTCGACAAGCGCAACAAGGACCTGATTTTCGACGTTTACAATCCACTTTCAGCAGGTGCCACCAGCACTACTGTTGCCGAGAGCGTGGTTACCAGAAACTTGGGTACTATCTCGAACCACGGTGTTGAGCTTTCGGCCGATATGGACGTGCTGAAGACCAAGAACTGGAAGCTGAACGTAGGCGCCAGCATCACTTTCGAGAAGAACAAGGTAGTGAAGCTGCCTGAGCAGAACAAGGGTGGTATCATCGATGGTACCAAGAAGATTGTTGAGGGCATGGACCGCTATCAGTTCTATACCTACACCTGGGAGGGTATCAACACCAAGAACGGCTTCTCGCTGTATAAGTTCAACGACGAGAGCTACTACTTTACAATGGATGGTGTTACCTATGGTAATACTGCAGGCACCAAGATTAGCGGTAATGCCCTGAATGCTGTGGTAGTGATCGACGGTGTACCTTACTCGTATCTTACAACTTATGGTAAGCGCGAGTTCCACGGTTCGGCTATGCCTACCGCCTTTGGTAGCTTTAACTTCAACGTTAGCTACAAGGACTTCTCGCTCTTCACCCTGTTCACCTATCAGTTGGGTGGCAAGATTATGGATAGCAACTATCAGACACTGATGTCGCCGCAGGGTACTCCTACCTCGCTGCACAAGGATGCACTGAAGGGATGGACCAGCGAGCAGGCTACTGCTACCGACGCTATCGATCGTAACGGTGTGCCCATGCTGACTGATGTAGCTACTATCGTTAGTGGTATGGAGGCTGATCTGAATGCTACCTCTTCGCGTTGGCTCACCAGTGCCAGCTACCTGATTCTGAAGAACGTCAACTTCTCGTACAGTCTGCCAAAGGACCTGGTTCGTAAGGCAGGACTGGAGAATGTACTGCTGACAGTAACTTGCGAGAACCTGTTTACACTGACTGCTCGCAAGGGTATGAGCCCACAGATGACCTTCAACGGTACTCAGTCGGCTACCTTCGTTACTCCACGTGTGTTCTCAGCAGGCGTGAATGTGAAATTCTAAAGGTAAAAAGGTAAAAAAGTAAAAAGAAAATTATGAGAAAGTATTTATATATTTGTATCGCTGCACTGGGGCTTAGCGCTTGTTCGAGCGACTATCTGGACACCACACCCGAGGCTCAGATGGATAAGGCCGACGTGCTGGCCACCACCTCGAATGCCGAGATGGCCATCAACGGACTGTGCAAGGCGATGTCGTCGCAGTACATGAGCACACAGGGACTGAACGGCGAGGGTACCATCCTGAACTGGTATGGTACATTTAACGGTAACGACGCCCAGAAGTGCAACCAAACCGGTTGGGCTTCGGTATGGAACAACAACTACCATCTGCGTCCTACCTCTACTTACACCGTTTATCCTTGGTTCTACTATTATAAGCTGATTGGTAATGCCAACGCCGTTATCTGCAATATCGATAATGCTGAGGGTACTGAGGGCGACCGTGCTTTCCTGAAGGCACAGGCGCTTACCTTCCGTGCTTACTCGTTCTTCCGTTTGGTACAGCTCTACACCTATCGTTGGAGCGACAAGCAGGGTGATACTGAGGGTATCGTTCTGCGTACCGACGAGAGTCTGGGCGATCATCCTTTGAGCACCCAGGCCGAGGCTTACGCACAGATCTACAAGGATCTTGACGAGGCCATCAGTCTGTTTCAGAAGAGTGGTCGCGATCGTGAGAAATTCTACCAGCCTGGTCTGGATGTGGCTTATGCCATCTATGCCAAGGCTGCCCTGACCCGCGAGGACTGGCAGAATGCAGCCAAGTATGCTGCTTTGGCTCGCGAGGGTCATGCCATGATGACGCTTGATGAGTATATTAATGGTGGTTTCCATTCAGAGAACTCAGAGTGGATCTGGGGTGTGTTTGATGAGGAAATCCAGACCATCAACTACTATAGTTTCTTTGCTTACATCGGCTGTAACTCGAGTACCACCAACTGTTGCAAATACCCTGTGGCTATCAGCAAGGAACTGATTGACCAGATACCTGAGACTGACTCTCGTAGATACTTATATCTGGTTCCTACTGATGAAGAGTATGCAGAGTGTTTAGCCTCTGGTCGTAGCACCAAGTCACTTTATGCTCGTGCACGTAGGGATTATCCGGATTGCTTGTATGAGTCATCGCAGGTTTATGCTTACATGCAGTTTAAGTTTATGGTTGCTTTCTATCCCGGTGGTGGTTCGTTCCCATTGATCCGTTATGCCGAGATGCTTTATACCGAGGCAGAGGCTGATTGCCACCTGAACAAGGAGGCTGAGGCACAGCAGCTGCTGCTGGAGGCTGTAAAGCAGTATGATGATGCTTACACCAAGAGCACCAAGACTGGCGACGACCTGCTGAAGGAAGTGAAGCTGTATCGCCGATTCGACCTGTGGGGTGAGGGTAACGACTGGTTCGACTACAAGCGTTGGGGCGAGCCTATCGTACGTAAGACCAAGGCACAGGGTGGTAGCTTCAAGTCGGACTTTGCCGTAACCATCAATCCTGAGGACGGCAATGCCTGGACATGGGTTATCCCTCAGAAGGAGACTGACTACAACGGGCTTGTTGACTAATGGCGCAAGCTACGGTATAAGCGGTGGTCCAAGCGGCTTGGAAATTAAAGCCACCTGTGACACCATCGATATCGAGAACCTCTCCAGCGAAATAAACGCTGGGGAGGTTTTTGCTTTCTAAGGTGTTGGGATTCACACTCGCCAAGTCGATGCCACCACAGGTCACAAACTCGTCCTTAAAGGCCGAACGACCTGCTATCTGGTACTGATCGTTGCACAGGGCATTGGTCAGTCGGTTCAGCTCCTTCTGGTTCAGATTCTGCCAACGGTTCTGAGCACGTTCGCCAAGGGTTTTGGCTACGAGGTAGTCCCACAAACGACTGGGCAATCCAAAGGGACGGATAGTGGCTATCTGTTTTTGCGGATGCTGGGCGATGATATTGCGCAACTCCTGCTGGATGTCGGGCTCCTTCAGCGAGATCCAGTTCACAGCCAAAGGCATCTGGTAGTTATGCTGGTGCAAATCGCGAGCGGCATGACTACTCAACTTCAGAATGGCTGGTCCGCTCATGCCCCAGTGGGTGATGAGCAACGGTCCGTTACTGCGGAACTTGGTGCCTGGGATCGAGGCGGTGGCATCTTCTACCACCGTGCCCATCAAGGCGCGCAAAGCCTCGTCGGCAATGCTGAAGGTGAACAATGACGGAACGGGTTCGATGGTTGGAACGCCAGTCATCGATGCGGTACCACCACCTGTGGTGATGACCTTGAAATCGAAATCGTTCAGCTCGTCGAGGCTCTCGATTTTATGCTGGATGCATATCTCGATGTTCTTTCGGCGGGCTTCGGCCAAGAAGAGATTAATGATGGTATGCGAATCCTGTGAGGCGGGAAATACGCAGTTGTCGTCCTGGGTGGTAAGCTTTACCCCATGGTTCTCGAACCACGCATAAGCATCGCGGTAATCGAAGGTTTTAAACAGTCGTTTCAGCAAACGGTGCCCTCGTGGATATACCTGTTGCAAATCGCTTACAGCTTCGAACGAGTTGGTGCAGTTACATCTGCCACCACCAGATACCTCGACCTTGACCAGCACCTTCTTCGATTTCTCAAAGATGGTGATGTCCATATCGGGGCACATTTCCTTGAGGTTAACGGCCAGGAAAAATCCAGCCGCACCTCCACCTACTATCGCAGTCTTCATTTTTACATTCTTACATTTTTACATTTTCTCATTTCTCAATGAGAATGCGAGCGTCAACGGCTACTACATCGTTCTCGTCGGCCAGGAGCGGGTTGATGTCCATCTCTTTGATTTCGATGGCGAAACGCAGCAGGGTTGACAGGCGCACGATAATCTCGGCAAACTTCTGTTCGTTAATACCCTTTTGGCCTCGTGTACCTTTTAATATCTTATAGCCTCGCAGTGAGTGAATCATCGAGTAAGCCTCGTCGTAGCTCAATGGAGCCAATCCGCTTGATACATCCTTCAGTACCTCGACAAAGATGCCGCCCAAACCGCAAAGGGTTACATGGCCGAAACGGTTCTCGTATTTGGCGCCGATAAACAGCTCGGTACCCTTCATCATCTTCTGTACCATCACACCTGTGGCATCCTTAATCTTCATCATGCGGTCGAACTCAAGTGCCAGGTGCTCAGGGGTGCGGATGTTCAGGGCCACACCACCCACATCGCTCTTGTGGATAGGACCAACCACCTTGGCCACCACAGGATAGCCTACGTTCTCGGCAAAGGCAATCAGCTCGTCTTTCTTGGTACTGACCATCTCGGGTACTAGGGGAATGCCTGCACACGACAGAATATCGCGTACCACCTGTGGCGATACATAACCATTATCTGTAACACTGCTGATGATCTTGTAGAGTCGGGGCAGGTCGATGCCATAAAGCTGCACCTCGGGTGGTGCTGGGCGTGGGGTGCGCATAATCTGACTGAGTGCTGTGGCCAGCGTCACCTCGTCGCTGAAGTTCACATGGCCGCGCTTCAGGAATTCCTCAACCTCGGGCCCAGCTGTGTGCAGACTGGGCAGAATGGGGAAGATAGGCTTTTTGCACTCCTTGATTTTCTTGTCGAGCACATCGTAGGCCTCGTACAGATGGGTGAGGCCAGGGGTGCCGTAGATTACGGCGATGGCATCGATATGATCAAACTTGTTTTCGCAATAATCAATCACGGTACCCAATTGCTCGGCCGTACCTGTGGCCAGGAAATCGATAGGGTTGGCTACCGATGAACCAGGGAAGAGCTGTGCTTTCAGTTCGTCGGCTTCAGGACCTTCGATCTTGGGCACGTTCAGTCCGCCTTTCGACAAGGCATCGGTCAGCATCACACCAGGGCCGCCCGCATGGGTAACAATCGCAAAGTTCTTACCCTTCAGTTCGGGCAATGTAAAAATACATCCCACGGTGGTGAGCTCCTCGCGTGAGAAACAGCGCACGATACCGGCCTTACGGAACAGCGCCTCTACAGCCGAATCGCTCGAAGCAATGGCACCTGTATGCGATGAGGCAGCACGACTGCCACTCTCGCTCGAACCAGCCTTGATAGCTGCAATCCTACAACCCTTACGTATCAGGTTGCTGGCATGATACAACAGTTTATCGGGGTTGGAGATATTCTCGATATAAAGCAGTTTTACTTTCGAATCGGTTTCAGGATTAAAGCACTCGTCCATATACTGCAGCACATCCTCGATACCAATCTGTTTGCCGTTGCCGATGCTCCACACGCTGTTAAACTGCAAGCCCTTGATAACCGCACTCTCGAGAATGAATACCGCTGTGGCACCCGAGCCCGAGATGAAATCCACACCCTGCGGGTTCAGATTGGGGATGGGGAGCGTGAACACGCTGTGGTGGTTGCGGTTCAGCAGTCCGATACAGTTAGGTCCAATGAGTGCTGCCCCGAACTTCTTGCATGTGTTCAGAATGCGTTGCTCCAGTTCGGCACCCGCCTTCGTTTCTTCGCCAAATCCGGCTGAAATAATCACGAAGGCGCGCACCCCCTTCTCGGCGCACAGATAGTCCACGTAATCGGGACAGAACTTGGCAGCTACCACCAGCACGGCCAAATCCGTTTCGGGGATTTCCTTTACATCATGATAGGCTTTGATTCCCTGCACTTCGTCTTCCTTGGGGTTTACGATGTGCAGCGGACCATCGAAACCACCATTCTTAATGTTACGTACTATAGCGCCACCGGGCTTATGCACGTTGTTAGAGCCGCCGATAACGACGATGCTCTTGGGATTCAATAATTGTTGGTTAATCATAGGTGCAAAGATAGTGCAAATCGAACAAAATACAAAATAAAAAACGTTATTTTTCTTTGTATTTGGGAAATAAATCGCTACCTTTGCATAGTTAAACCAATTAAAGTGGGCTTTATGAAGAAATTTCTCATCATAACTATAGCTTTGATCATGCCAATGTTCCTATTCGGACAATCCTATTCGGCACTCTGGAAACAGGTTTCAGAGGCCGAAAAGAAAGATCTGCCTAAGACGCAGTATGAGGTGCTGCAGATGATTGTGAACAAGGCAGATAAGGAGCACCAATACGGACAGCTGCTCAAGGCTGAACTCTATGCCGCCCAAACCATGGTGGATATAGCTCCCGATTCGCTTAAACCCGAGGTGGATCGCATTGTGGCACGCTATCAGAAAGCCACCGACCAGGTGCAGCGCTTGGTTTACCAAACGGTACTTTGGCAGATTGATAACGAGAATTATAGTATTGATTTAGGCATCAAGAAGCCCCAGCTTACACCCGAACTTTGCAAGCTGTTGGCTGCAACCAAGGAACGCTCGTACCAGCCTTTTGTGGTGATGGGTAGCGATGCCTCGGTGTTTGGTAACGATATGCTGAGTGTGATAGGCGCCGAGTTGGGTGAGTATCAGCAGTTGCGCGATTATTATCAGAAGGCAGGCAACCTGAAGGCTGTGAGCATTATCGATGCCCATCTGGCTATCGACAGATACAATGCGTTGCCGTATAACACTCCCGTTGTAGAGCGCATCGCCTTTATCGATGATGCCATCGCCAAATGGGGACGTTGGCCCGAAATTAATCATCTGCGCAACACCAAAAAGGAACTTACCAATCCCCAGTTCCACTTGTCGTATCCCCTCTCTGTAGCTCGTCCCATGCAGGCCCAGCAGGTAGTGCTGAAGGATATGCGCCATCTGTCGCAACTCACTATGACGGTGTATCCCGTACGTTGCGAGGGTGATATAGAACACTCACCATCAAGCGAAAAAGGGTGGGCTAAGATCCGTCCGTTGTTGGGAGCCCCTGTGGTTACAGAAACGAAACATTTTGCAGCACGTCCAGAGTACGAGCTGTTCGAGGATAGTATGACGCTGAAAGGTCTGCCCGTAGGCATGTACCTGGTGGAGTTTAAGAGCAATCCTGCTACCGAGGTAATCCGTACGTTGTATCATGTTACCAACGTCTTTACGATTGCCGAGGCCCAGCCCGACGGTAAAATACGTTACGAGGTGGTGAATGCCACCACTGGTCAGCCTATCGCCGATGCACATCTGCGTATCAAGGAGCGTCCACATTCGGTATTTGCTTATACCGATACCGATAAGGCTGGTGCTGTGTTGTATGGTAATGGTCGTTACGAATTCTACGGGGCTAATCGCACGGTGAATCAGACTGCCATTTTTACCGATCGCAGCATCTATCGCCCAGGTCAGACAGTACACGCTTCGGCCATGGTGTATCAGGTGGAGAATGGCATCAACCAAACGGTTCGTGCACATCAACCTTTGAAATTTGTGCTGCGCGATGCCAACCATAAGGTGGTGGCCGAGAAGCAGACCGAGAGCGATGCCTATGGTGTGGGTGCTGTAGATTTTACCCTGCCCGCCAAGGGGCTTACAGGCTTGTTTACTATCCAAGTAGAGAATAGCTCGCAGAGCATTCGTGTTGAGGAGTACAAACGTCCCACGTTCCACGTGGATTTTGCAGAATATAAGGATGCCTATAAGGCTGGCGACGTGCTCGATATCAAAGGTACAGCACTCAGCTATGCGGGTGTGCCTGTTCAGGATGCCAAGGTGGCGTATAAGGTATTGCGCCGTACCGCCCTTTGGTGGTGGTCGTACAATCGCTACTACGACGAGGGCACTCTGGGCTACAGCAATCACGGTACCGAGATTTGTTCGGGCGAAGCTACTACCGATGCCGAGGGTAACTTTGTGATAAAAATGCCCCTCGAGATGCCCGAGACCAAGTACACCATGTTCTACAACTTTGTGTTGCAGGCTGATGTAACTGATATGGCTGGCGAAACGCATCAGGGACAGTTCACGTTGCCTTTGGGCAATCGTCCAACCGCACTCAGTATCGATCTCGACGAAAAAGTGCTGGTTGAAGATAATCCCCAAGCCACTTTCCATCTGTGCAATGCCGCAGGTAAGGATATCGATGCCGAAGTACGTTATCGCATTGATGGAGGCGAATGGATTAGCGTAAGGACAAATCAGCAGATAGCATTGGCTAAGTTGGCTTCAGGTAAACATCGTGTAGAGGCTGCGTATGAGGATCAGACCATCGATCGAACCTTCGTGGTATTCTCGCTCGATGATGAACAACCTGCTACTGATACTGATGATTGGTTCTACCAGTCGGCTACCCAGTTCCCTGGTGATGGCATACCTGTTACTATCCAGGTGGGCTCTTCGGATCAGAATGTGCATATCTTCTATAGCATCTTCTCGGGCTTTAAGCTGATAGAGCAGGGGAGTGTGGATAAGAGCAACGAGCTGATAAACCGCAAGTTTACCTATCAGGATGAGTACGAAAACGGCTTGCTGCTTACCTTTGCTTGGGTAAAGAACGGCAAGTGTTACACCCATACCGCACAGATTCAGCGCCCCATGCCTGACAAGAAGCTGACCTTAGAGTGGGCTACCTTCCGCGATCGTCTGACACCAGGACAGAAGGAAGAGTGGACACTGACCATTAAGGACGCCAAAGGCAATCCAGTGGATGCTAACCTGATGGCCACACTGTACGATCAGAGTCTGGATCAGCTGGTTAAGCACCAGTGGAATTTCCGTCCTTATCAGTGGATAGCGCTGCCACGTGTAAACTGGCAGTTTGTATCGCCTCGAAGCTTTAGCCGATACGCATCGTACGATTGGGAGGCTTTCAACTATGACGAGATAGGCTTCAGCCTGTTTGATCACAATATTTATCCCCACCCATTCTATCGCCACTCGTTCCGTGGTGTTAAGACTTTGACTCGTGGCAATGTGGGAGATGGTGTGCAGTTAGAAATGGCTGAAGCTCCAATGGCTGCAAATGAGTCGAAGGTTTTTGATGTTGTTGAAGATGGTGAGATATTGAAATCAAAGGAGACTATCGACACTTCGAGCGCTGGTAGTGCTGATGAAAGTCATGCAGATGATGTACAGGTTCGCGAGAATTTAAACGAGACAGCCTTCTTCTATCCCCAGCTTACTACCAATGCCAATGGTGGTGTAGCCATCAAGTTTACTTTGCCAGAGAGTTTGACTACCTGGCAAATGTTAGGCTTTGCGCACACATGCGATTTGCATTATGGTAACATTCAGGCCGAGGCTGTGGCTAAGAAGGATGTGATGATACAGCCCAATGTGCCTCGCTTTATCCGCGAGGGCGACAAGGCTACTATATCGGCCCGTATCTTTAGCGAAAAGCAGGCACAAGGCAAGGCAACCCTACAGCTTATCAATGCCGAAACTAATGCCATCGTCTACGAAAAATCGCAGTCAGTATCGCTCACAGCAGGTTCTACTACCCCTGTCGAGTTTGAATGGTCAATGGTCCATGGTCCATGGTCAATGTTGATCGTCAAAATGACGATCAGCGGAAAGGGCTTCAGCGATGGTGAGCAGCACTATCTGCCTGTATTGCCAGCTACCGAGCGTGTGACTGTTTCGATGCCTATCACTCAGCACCAGCCTGGTACTGCTACCATCGATTTGAACAAGTTGGTTCCTGCTGATGCCAAGAATACCAAACTTACACTCGAATATACCAACAATCCCGTTTGGCTCATGGTGCAGGCCCTGCCAGCAGTAGGCTCTCCCAACGATGATAATGCCATCTCGTTGGCCGCCTCGTTCTATGCCAACGGTCTGGGACGTTATATCATCAACCAGAACCCACAAATCAAGAATGTCTTCGCCCAGTGGCAACAGGAGGAGGTAAACTCTAACAACTTATCTCTAAATTCTCAATTAGCAAAGAACGAGGATTTGAAAAATCTTGTTCTTGCTGAAACTCCTTGGGTGATGGATGCCGACAACGAGACTGAACAGAAACATCGCTTGGTTGACTTCTTCGACGAGAATCTGATGAACAACCGTCTCTCTACCACCATCGAGAAGTTGCAGAAACTGCAGAACGCTGAGGGTGCTTGGACCTGGTATCCTGGTATGCCCGGCTCGTTCTATATCACAGTGGCTGTAAGCGAGATGCTGGTGCGCCTGAATGCCCTCACCCAGAAGCAGAGTTCTACCAGCACCATGCTGAACAAGGCCTTTGGCTATATGGGTCAGGAGATGGTTGAGTTGGTAAAGGAACTGAAAAAAGCCGAGAAGAAGGGCGAGGTTTACTTCCCAAGTTATAAGGCCCTGCAGTGGCTGTATCTGGTAACCCTTGATGATCGCCAGTTGCCAGCCGATGTTCAGCAGGCCAACAGCTATCTCATCGAGCTACTTAAAAAAGATATCAAGCGTCAGAGCATTTATGATAAGGCTCTTGCAGCAGTCATCTTTGCCAAGGTTGATGCCAAGCGTGCTCAGGAATATGCCCAGTCGCTCAAGGAGTACACCGTTTACCGCGAGGATATGGGACGCTACTACGATACGCCACGTGCAGGTTACTCTTGGTTTGATTATAAGATTCCAACCCAGAGTATCGCCATCGAGGCCCTGCAGCAGTTAACTCCTGATGATGTGCAGACTATCGATGAGATGCAGCGCTGGTTGCTGCAGCAAAAGCGCACCCAGGCTTGGGATACACCTATCAACAGCGTGAATGCCGTTTATGCCTTCCTCAAGGGTCAGGAATACCGTCTGACACAGAGCTCAAAGATGCCCGCCATCAATCTTGATGTGCGCACCGTTGACATACCAAAGGCCACAGCTGCTATCGGCTATGTAAAGACAAAACTGCCCCAGGGCAAGCGTCTCACTATCCGCAAAACCACCGATGGAACCTCGTGGGGTGCCGTTTATGCCCAGTTCTTCCAGCAAATAAGGAATATCGATGATAATGCTAGCGGATTAACAATCAAGCGCGAGATACTGAATAAGGATTTGAAGGTTGGCGATCGCGTAAAAGTCCGCCTTACCATCACTGCCGATCGCGATTACGATTTTGTGCAGGTGGTTGATAAGCGTGCGGCTTGTATGGAGCCCGTTAAGCCGTTGAGTGGTTATCATGCGGGTGCTTATATCACACCTCGCGATAATGCCACATGCTACTTCTTCGGCATGCTGTCGAAGGGTACCCATGTGATCGAAACCGAGTATTATATCGATCGAGCCGGAACCTACGAAACAGGTACCGCCACCGTAGAGTGTGCCTATGCACCCGAGTTCCGTGCCGTCACAAAGTCAGAGACATTGGATATTAAACATTAAACATTATAATATTGATGAAGAAATTAACAGTTATACTATTCTTATTCCTCTTTCCACTGGCCTCTTTCAACGAGGCAAGCGCACAACGCTTAACCGTAAAAAACACCACCATCGATGTGGGTGCTACGGGCTACGAACAACCTGTTACGGCCACCTTCGAGATGCGTAACAAAGGTTTGCGTCGATTGGTTATTCAGAGTGTGAAACCCGATTGTGGTTGCACAAAAATAGAATATCCCAAAGAGGTGGGAATTGGCGAGCGATTCACCATTAAGATGACTTACGATGCCCGTATGTTAGGTCACTTCCAGAAGATGTGTCTGGTAAAGAGTAATGCCTCAAAAAAGCCGTTCTACCTTACGATGACAGGTGTGGTTAAGAGTGATTTCAGAGATTATTCGGGTGAGTATCCTATTGAGATGGGCGACCTGCTGTTGGATAAGGCCGTACTTGAGTTTGATGATGTGAACAAGGGCGATGTGCCTGAACAGGAGATTCACATCCTGAATAATGGTAAGAAGGCCATGCGCCCTAACCTGATGCACCTGCCTCCTTATCTCACCGCTATCACCAGTCCCGATCATCTGTTGCCAGGACGTACGGCTACCATCAGCGTGAAGTTGCTCTCAGAAAAACTGCGCGATTATGGCTTGACCAAGACCACTCTTTATATGGCCCACAACCCAGGCGATAAGGTGCGTCAGGATTACGCCATTGATGTGGCTACCGTACTGTTGCCCGATATGAAACAGTTCGAGAAAGAAAATAAGGATCTGGCACCACAGTTGCAGATGTCGGCTAAGGATGTTGATTTTACCGATTTTGGTGGTAAGACTAAGAAAACGGCTACTGTTACGTTGCAGAATACGGGACATTCGCCCCTGAAGATTACCTCGCTCCAGCTCTTTACGTCGGGCTTGAAGGTAACCCTCTCGAAGAGTGAGATTGCCCCAGGTCAGAGTGCCAACTTAAAGATCACGGGTATTGCCGAAGAACTCCAGAAGCTCCGTACGCGTCCCCGTATCCTGATGATTACCAACGATCCCGATCACGCAAAAGTGGTGGTAAACATCAAGTTGCAGTAAAGTTAAATGTTCAATCTTCAATGTTCATTGTTATATGGAACATCCCGAAAATAGCTCAGAATATGCAGGCTTGCAGGTAAATTGTGGTGTTAATCAGCCACCTATCGTTAATCCTTACCTCAAGCGTCGCCGTCGTCGCGAACTCTCTGTCGATGAGATGGTAGAAGGCATCCTCAAGGGTGATGTCACCATTCTCTCACAGGCTGTTACGCTCATCGAGAGCGTGAATCCCGACCATCAGGCGCGTGCGCAGGAGGTGATTAACAAGTGTTTGCCTTATAGCGGCAACTCCATCCGAATTGGTATCAGTGGTGTACCAGGCGCTGGAAAAAGTACCTCGATCGATGAGTTTGGTATGCATGTGCTCAAGGAGAAAGGCGGTAAGCTGGCTGTGCTGGCCATCGACCCTAGTAGCGAGCGCACCAAGGGCTCGATTTTGGGCGATAAAACACGTATGGAAAAGTTAGCTCAACATCCATCGTCGTTCATTCGCCCTAGTCCATCAGCAGGCTCGTTGGGTGGTGTGGCCCGCAAGACTCGTGAGACGATTATTCTGTGCGAAGCCGCTGGTTTCGACAAGATTTTTGTTGAGACTGTGGGTGTTGGTCAGAGCGAAACAGCCTGTCACTCGATGGTGGATTTCTTCCTGTTGATTCAGGTGGCAGGTACAGGCGACGAGTTGCAGGGTATTAAGCGTGGAATTATGGAGATAAGCGATGGTATCGTGATTAATAAGTGTGATGGCGATAACGTGGATCGTTGCCAGATGGCGGCTACCAACTTTCGTAATGCTCTCCACTTCTTTCCTATGCCCGATAGCGGTTGGAGTCCTAAGGTGCTATGCTATAGCGGATTCTATGGTACAGGCGTAAAAGAGATATTCGACATGATTTACGAGTATATGGATTTTGTAAAGGCCAACGGCTATTTTGCCTATCGTCGCAATGAGCAGGCTAAATACTGGATGTACGAGAGTATTAACGAGCATCTGCGACTCAACTTCTACAACAATCCCGCCATACAGGCTCAGTTGGGCACCGCCGAAACGTCAGTCCTAGCTGGTCAGAAAACATCGTTCGTGGCTGCTCAGGACCTGCTCGACGAATATTTTGCCCTCCTCAAAAAAAATGTTTAATCTTTAAAGTTTAATATTTAATCATTCATGATTATCGAAATAGATAACGGCAGTGGTTTCTGCTTCGGAGTTACCACCGCTATCAAGAAAGCCGAAGAAGAGCTTGCTCAGGGCGAAACCCTTTACTGTTTGGGCGATATTGTGCACAACGGTATGGAGTGCGAACGCCTGCGCGAGATGGGACTTATTACTATCAATCACGACCAGATGCGCGAACTGCACAACGCTAAGGTGTTGCTGCGTGCCCATGGCGAGCCCCCTGAAACATACGAGCTGGCTCGAAAAAATAACATCGAGATTATTGATGCTACTTGTCCAGTGGTGTTAAAACTGCAAAAACGCATCAAAGAGCAGTACGAAACCTCGCCCAACCTCCCCAAAGGCGAGGAGGCCCAGATTGTGATTTTTGGTAAGAAAGGTCATGCCGAAGTGCTTGGTCTGGTGGGGCAGACGCATAGCAGCGCGATTGTGATTGAGAGTAGCGACGAGGTAACCAAACTCGACTTTACCCGCGATATCTACCTGTATTCGCAGACTACAAAATCGCTCGACGAGTTCCGTCGCATCATCGATTATATCCAGACGCACATCTCGCCTAACGCCACGTTTAAGAGCTTCGATACCATCTGTCGTTCGGTAGCTAACCGCATGCCCAATATCTCGCAGTTTGCCACCAAGCACGATTTGGTGCTCTTTGTGTGTGGACGTAAGAGTTCGAATGGTAAGGTGCTCTACAACGAGTGCCTGCGTGTAAATCCCAATACCCATCTGATTGAGGATCCACAGGAGATTGAGCCCGAATGGTTGAAGGGTATCGAAAGTGTAGGTATTTGTGGTGCTACCAGCACGCCCCGTTGGTTGATGGAGCAGTGCCGCGACGCCATTCAGAATATGCAGCCATGATACAGGTTCGTGTGTCTTCCGAAATATCCAGCGTGTGCCCCAATTTTGTGGGGGCATGCGTTGAGGCTCAGGTGGTAAATACGCCTTATAGCGACCGTTTGTGGCTGGCTATCCACGAGGTTGAGGCTCGTTTGCGTCAGGAGCTTACTACCGAAAGCGTAAAAGCGTTGCCATCCATCGCCGCTACGCGCGCGGTATATAAGTTATGTGGCAAGGATCCCTCACGCTATCGTCCTGCTTCCGAGCAGCTTATCCGTCGTATGTTGCAAGGCAAGGAACTTTACCAGATTGATACGTTGGTTGATCTGGTAAATCTCGCTTCGATTGCCTATGGTTACAGCATTGGTGGATTTGATGCTGATAAGTTTGTGGGCCCCGAACTGGTGTTGGGTGTAGGTAAGGAGGGTGAGCCCTACGAGGGTATCGGTCGCGGTCCGTTAAACATTGCCGGACTGCCTGTGTATCGTGATGCTCAAGGCGGTGTGGGTACGCCCACCAGCGATCATGAGCGCACAAAAATGACGCTCGAAACCACGCATCTCGTAGTGCTCATCAACGGCTACGATGGTAACGAAGAACGTGTTCGTGCCAATGCCGAATACATTCAGAAACTCCTTATAGATTACGCCCAGAGCGACGGCGGAACTATTACGCTGTATAGATAATTTAGGTTCAGGTGGTTTTCTACTGTTTTTCTGTATACCCAGGCGCTGGGCAATTTCCTATTAATCGCTATAGGTTGCATGTCGTGATAATATTTTAGTTATTTCGCCCGCAAAAGTACAATTTCTTGCCGAAATTATCAAATTTTTTCATAAAAATATGGCATTAGCATATTTCTTGGCATTTTTGCTCCCACACGTGGGAAATAATTTTTCCACACGAGAGCGCTATTTTTTATGCTTGTAAAGGTTATACTGTATACGATTTGTATAACGAATAATGTAAAATATTGTAAACTATCTTTGTATTTTGCGGATACAGAAATACAGAATACAGTTTTGTTGTGAGCATTGTCAATCCAAAAATTCAGTAATTCAGAATTCAGTTTTCTCATGAGCACAAAGATGACTCAGATATCAGATATCAGTTTATTTGGCTAAGCATTTGTAACTTTAAATATACTCTATTAGAATATTATATATTATTATATATATTATAATATATATAATAATATATAATATTTATAAGATTGATTATTAGAGAGTAAAGCGATAGTTGTATTAGCTCACAAGAAAACTGATATCTGATATCTGAGTCACACACAGATTATCCCTCTCCAAATAAACTGTATTCTGTATTCTGTATCCACTGATGTTTCTTTATCTGTGGATATATAGCTTCCTAAAAAACTGAATTACTGAATTCTGAATTTTCTCGCTCAGTTTAGATAAGTTGGTGGTATGGTGTTGCTAATAAAAAAACGAAAAAATTTGTTTTTTCGCTTACTTATTCGTACCTTTGCAGCACAATTTTAATTATGGGAAAAGGAAAGTTAGCTAAATTTGCGGACATGGAAACGTACGAGAACGTGTTCCAGTATCCGTTTTCGGTGATTGAGAATGTGCCATTCGAGATGAAGGGGCACTGGCACGAGCAGTACTTCCACAATAATAACCCGATAGTGCTGGAACTTGGTTGCGGTAAGGGAGAATACACAGTGGAACTGGCCAAACTGTATCCCGACATGAACTTTATTGGTGTGGATATCAAAGGTGCACGTATGTGGACTGGTGCTACACAGGCCCTGAACGAGGGACTGAAGAATGTGGCTTTTCTGCGTACGAATATTGAAATAATTGAACGTTTTTTTGCTGAGGATGAGGTGCAGGAAATCTGGCTCACATTCAGCGATCCGCAGATGAAGAATCCTCGTAAGCGATTGACATCCACCTATTTTATGAATCGCTATCGTAAATTTTTGGTTGATGGCGGCGTGATACATCTGAAGACGGATTCGAACTTCCTCTTTACTTATAGTACCTATATGGTAGAGAAGAATGCGCTGCCCGTAATTTTCCGTACAGAGGATTTGTATCACGATGAGCGTATCGACGAGGGGACGAAGAAGATTCTGGCTATTCAGACTTATTATGAGGGCATGTGGATTGCCCGCGGACTGAATATTAAATATATGAAGTGGAATCTGCCTCGCAACGGCGAGCTGGTTGAACCCGAGGTGGAGATTGAACTGGACGACTATCGCTCGTATCACAGATCAAAAAGAAGTTCATTAGATAAGGCGAAATAATGGAAAATGTAATATACCCCAAGATGGTGATGGATGCCTTGGCTACGGTAACGTATGCGGGCACCAAGAAGAATGTGGTGGAGAGTGGTATGGTGGCTGATACACCTGCTGTGGCTGCTCCACAGAAGGATGGTGAGAACTGGAAAGTAAAGGTGGTGCTGGAGTTCCCACGCGATACTGATCCTTTCCTGAAATCAACTGTAAAAGCTGCCGAGGCGGCTATCAAATACCACTGCGGCAAGGAGGTGGAGGTAGAGATTGAAACAGAATTCAAGTCGAAACCACGTCCAGAGGTGGGCGAGATGCTGCCTGGCGTCAAGAATATTATTGCCGTTAGCTCGGGTAAGGGTGGTGTAGGTAAAAGCACCGTATCGGCTAACCTGGCTATCGCTTTGGCCCGTTTGGGTTACAAGGTGGGATTGCTTGATACCGATATCTTCGGTCCGTCAATGCCTAAGATGTTTAATGTTGAGGATGAACAGCCTTACGCTGTAAAGAAAGACGGTCGCGATTTGATTTGTCCCATCGAGAAGTACGGTGTTAAACTGCTGTCGATTGGTTTCTTTGTATCGCCAAACACAGCTACTCTGTGGCGTGGCGGTATGGCTACAAGTGCGCTGAAGCAGCTGATTGCTGATGCCGATTGGGGCGAACTCGACTATTTTATCCTGGATACACCTCCAGGCACCAGCGATATCCATCTTACATTGCTGCAAACACTGCCTATTACAGGCGCGGTGATTGTGTCAACCCCACAGCAGGTGGCTTTGGCTGATGCACGTAAGGGTATCGATATGTACCGCAACGAGAAGGTGAACGTGCCCATTCTCGGTTTGATTGAGAATATGGCCTGGTTTACACCCGCAGAGCTGCCCGAGAATAAGTATTATATATTTGGTAAGGAGGGTTGCAAGCAGTTGGCCGAGGAGATGCAGGTACCTTTGCTGGCACAGATACCACTGGTACAGAGCATCTGCGACAATGGTGATGCTGGAACCCCAGCTGCATTGAGCAGCGACACATCTACAGGATTGGCATTTATCAATCTGGCGCAATCGGTAGTAACGGTTGTGAATCGTAGAAACAAGGAAAAGCCCGCTACGAAGATTGTAGGCATGAATAAATAAAAAAAGCCTCGCTCGAAATGAGCGAGGTTTTTTATTTTATTCGATCACAACAGTTGTCCAACCGTGCTTGTCTTCGAGTTCGCCGTACTGAATACCACGGAGTGTATCGAAGAGCTTCTTTGACTGTGGACCTGGCTTGTCGCCGAATGAGTAGCGCTTGCCAGTGTCAAGGTCGTCGATATAAGAGATTGGGCTGATAACAGCGGCTGTTCCGCAAGCACCAGCCTCCTCGAAGGTCTCGAGCTCCTCCTCGGGGATAGGACGACGCTCAACCTTCATGCCCAGATCCTCTGCAACCTGCATCAAGCTCTTGTTGGTGATAGAGGGCAGGATAGAGGTCGACTCTGGTGTGATATAGGTGTTGTTCTTGATACCAAAGAAGTTGGCTGCACCGCACTCGTCGATGTACTTCTTCTCCTTTGCGTCGAGATAGAACTCGCAAGCATAGCCCTTTTCGTGAGCCAGGTTGTTGGCAAACAGGCTGGCAGCATAGTTTCCACCTACCTTATACTTACCTGTACCGAGAGGGGCTGAACGGTCGTAATCGCGAACAATCACGTAAGGATTGCTTGAGAAACCACCCTTGAAGTATGGGCCTACTGGTGTAACGAAGATAAGGAAGCAGTACTCCTTAGAGGGGTGAACACCTACCTGAGCGCTGGTACCAATAAGCAGTGGGCGGATATAGAGTGTAGCACCACTCTCGTAAGTTGGGATCCACTCCTGATTCAGGCGAACCACCTTCTTAACCATCTCGGTAAACAACTCGGTTGAAACCTCTGGCATCAAAATGCCGCGACAGGTGCTCTGCAGGCGCTTGGCATTCTCGTCAACGCGGAACACACGAACCTTGCCATCGGGGCAACGATAAGCCTTAAGACCCTCAAAAGCCTCCTGACCGTAGTGCAGACAGGTTGCAGCCATGTGCAGATTCAAATACTCGTCGGAGCAAACCTCTATTTCGCCCCACTTTCCATCGCGATAATAGCAACGTACGTTGTAGTCGGTCTTCATGTAGCCGAATGACAGACTACCCCAATCCAAATTCTTCATATTACTTTTTTCTATGTTTGAAATTTCAAATTTGCATGCAAAAGTATATAATTAATATCAAATTAACAAAACTTTTGGCCTAAAATCTTTTATTCTGTAAGTATTTTCTTGATTTCGGCGTCGGTTTTGGTAAGTTTGTCCTTGCAGAGCTTGATTAACTGCTGGGCACGTTTAAGCTGCTCGGCCATCTGGTCGATGTCGAGTTCGTCGTTCTCCATCTTGTGTACGATGGACTGTAATTCGGCTATAGCAGCCTCGTATTTCAGTTCTTTTTCCATTGTATTTTATACGGATTTAATTACTGAGTGAATGGTACCCTTGGCTAGGCGGGTTTCGATTTCGGCGCCGGGGGGCAACTGCGATGCGTCTTTTACAGCCCGGCCGTTATGCATAGTGATGCTGTAGCCGCGAGCCAGCAACAGGGTTGGGTCGAGGGCTTTGAGCTTCTCGTCCATCAGTTGCAGACGATGTCTCTCTGATGTGAATCGGCGCTCTATCAACATTGGCAGGCGGGTATAGAGGGCATCAATCTTAGCCTCCTGTCGGGTTTTTACAATCGAGAACAATCGGGGGATAGCCTCGGATATAATTGACAATTGAGAATTGGCAATTGATAATTTTTGCTGAACGTAGTGCGTAATCATGCTCTGGGCCCCTTCTATGGTTTCGAGTACGCCCTTCAGGTGGTCGATGAGCAAAGCGGCTGCAGCTGTGGGTGTTTTTACGCGGGTGTGTGAGATCATATCGAGAATGCTCTCGTCGCGCTCATGACCGATACCTGTAATAATAGGTATTGGGAAGTTTGCCACATTTTCGGCCAAAGCCAAAGTATCGAAACCGCTCATGTCGCTGGTAGCACCACCACCACGGATAATCACTACGCAATCAAATGGCATGTCGTAAATCTGCTCCAGAGCACTGATGATGCTCTGTTCAACGCCCTCGCCCTGCATGATAGCAGGAAAGAGCTGTGTCTCGAATTTAAAGCCGTAAGGGTTATCAGCTAGTTGGTTGCAGAAATCGCCGTAGCCAGCGGCTGTTTGCGATGAGATAACGGCAATACGCTGGCAGAAAACGGGCAACTGTAGTTCTTTTTGCAGGTCGAACACGCCCTCGGCCTTAAGCTTCTGGATGATTTCCTGACGCTTGCGGGCCATATCGCCTAAGGTATAGGTAGGATCGATGTCGGTCACGATCCACGAGAAACCGTAAGCCTCGTGAAACTGCGGGTAAACCTGTAGCAGCACTTTCATGCCGGCATGCAGTTGCTGACCGGTAGTGCGCTCGAAGTAAGGACGGATGGTGAGCCACTTATTGGCCCAGCATTTGGCTGAGGCTTTGGCGATAGGTGTGGCGGTTTGCTCATCCTTCTGAATAAGCTCCATATAACAATGACCACGCGATTCGCGGCACTCGCTGAGTTCGGCTTCTACCCAGTATTCCATGGGCAAAGCATCCTCGATAGCCTCGCGTACCAAGCGATTAAGCTCGAATAATGTGATATGGCGCTCTGTATTCAACTTTTTAATTCTTCGGTTTTACTCTATCTTTCCAATCATGTACGCCCGCCAGAAATTAGGGGTTCCGTAGCCGTAAATATTATCGGGCTTCTGATAACTATCGCTGTTCTGGCGTACCAGATTAATGATTTCGAGAGCTGTTTTCTCGGGTAAGGCCTGCCACAAGCAAGCAACCAGTCCGGCTACGATGGGGGTTGAGAACGAGGTTCCCATATCGCGAACAATACCGCCACGCCCTGAAATAAGGTTGGCAGGACTGCCCAGGGCCATCACGTCGGGTTTGATACGCATATCCTGTGTAGGTCCAACGCCGCTAAAGGGGGCGTTTACACGTTGATGATTCAGTGCGCCCACCGTCAGACAGTTATCGGCATCGGCAGGGAAAGTGATTTTTTTCCAAGGGCCCATGCCGCTATTTCCAGCTGAGTTTACCAGTACCATGCCTTTTTGTGCCACCATCGACGCTGTGCGCGATATGAGGGCTGTGCGACCATCCAGATCGTGCTGGTGGTAATAGCCATGACGGTTATCGTATTCGGTGTAGCCTAAGCTCGATGTGATGATGTCGGCGCCTAACGAGTCGGCAAACTCGGCTGCCATCGCCCAATAATCCTCCTCGACAGGCTGCTCGGTTTCCTGATCCTCGCATCGCAGCAGCCAGTAATGGGCATCGGGGGCTGTACCTATCAGCACCTCAGGCTCGTTGGCGGCCATAGTCGACAGAACTTTGGTGCCATGATCGGTTTCCTGATAAAAGTTGGGACTATTGGGGTAAACAAAGTCTTTTACGCCTGATATGATAGCGTGCTGAAAGGTGGGTAGAACGTTGCAGTTCTGGAATCCGCCATCGAGCACGGCGATGGTGATGCCTTTTCCACGACAACCGATATTATGCAAACGATGACCGTTTAGCATCTCGATCTGTTCGCGACCATGACCATAGAAAGATCCTTTCAGACTGTCCCATGAGTTGAATCCTGCGTTGGCCTTTATTTTGATTTGACGCTCGATGCTATCGGGGGCTTCCCACACCATCTCGCAGTTCTTTACGTAAGCTTGCTCGCCCAAACGACGCAAAAAAGTGGTGTCGGCCGAACGAACCAATACGGTGTTGTTCCATCGGCTGGTACCGATAACCATCGATTCGGTTTGTGAGCGTTTAACGTTGCGATTGGCATCGTTGATCATGCGATCGATGGCTTTCAAGTAGCCGCTGCTTACGGGCAGGTCGGTAGAATCCAAGGGTAATCCCTGCTTGCGGCGGCGCTCAATACTTTTGTGCGAGAGCCAGCGCTGAGGGCGGTCGAGCGTATAACTTGATTCGCGTTTATCCTGCAAAGTATAACGCCAAATATAGCATTTGCCCCCAGGATATTTCCTCTTGGGAAGTGTGGCTGCACTGGCTGTTATGGCGCAGAAAAGTGCGGCAATCAGTAGGTTTATCAAACGTAAATTGGTCATTCAATTTGATTTTACGAGTGCAAAGATACAAAGATTATTTTAAAAAGTGCATCTTATCTCGGAAAATATTCGTACCTTTGCAGCGTTTTAATAAATATGTGCGCGAATGAGTGATAACAAACAAGCCGCTTTGGCATTAGGAACGAAACCCGTAGGGCAATTGCTGTGGCAGTATGCCCTGCCTGCAATCGTGGCCATGTCGGCTTCGAGTCTCTATAATATCATCGACCGTGCTATGATCGGTCAGATAGTAGGCCCCGAGGCTATTGCGGGCTTGGGCATTACCTTCCCCTTTATGAACCTGAGTGCAGCCTTTGGTGCAGCAGTAGGTGTGGGATCGAGTGCCAGCATTAGCGTAAAGCTGGGACAGAAGGATTATCCTACAGCGCAGAATCTGTTAGGTAATACCCTGACGCTGAACCTGATTATTGGTTTCTCATTCATGGTTATCTGTCTGCTTTTCCTGGATCCCATCCTGTATTTCTTCGGTGCCAGCGAAGTAACACTGCCTTATGCACGCGAGTTTATGACCGTTATCCTGCTGGGTAACGTAATGACCCACATGTATTTTGGTATGAACGCTGTGCTGCGTGCAGCAGGCAAACCCAAACATGCCATGTACTCGGTGCTGTTTACAGTGGGCATGAACATATTGCTGGTGCTGGCGTTTGTATGGTGGTTCCGTTGGGGCATCCGTGGTGCAGCTTTGGCTACCGTAACATCGCAAACGATTGCTATGTGCTGGCAGTTGTGGCTATTCTCGAACAAGAACGAGATACTGCACCTGAAACGCGGCATCTATAAACTGAAGAAACGATTGGTAAGCAATATCATTGCTATCGGTATATCGCCATTCCTGATGAACGTTACATCGTGTGTAATCGTGATTTTCATGAACAACCAGTTTGTTCGCTATGGTGGCGATATGGCTGTGGGTGCCTACTCGATAGCCAACTCGGTGGTGATGATGTTCTTTATGTTTGTAATGGGTGTGTGCCAAGGTATGCAGCCTATCGTGGGCTATAATTACGGTGCCGAGAAGTACGACCGCATGTTGCGATGCCTGTTTATGGCCATCGGATGTGCTACAACTATCCTGCTGGTAGGTTGGATACTGTCGATGCTTTTCCCCCGCGAGATTGCTCGCATCTTTACCACCGACGAAACACTTATAGAACTGTCGGCCACGGGTATCAAACTGGATATGCTGGTATTCTTCGTGGTAGGTGCGCAGGCTACCATCACACATTTCTTCCAGAGCATCGGAAAAGTAAAGGTTTCGATATTCCTCTCGCTGTCGCGACAGCTCTTCTTGCTGCTACCGATGGCGTATGTGTTCCCGCTGATATGGGGGCTCGACGGTGTGTGGTATTCGATGCCAGCCAGCGACTTCCTGTCGTTTGCGATGACAATACCCATGCTGATGTGGTATATGAAGAAATTTAAAGCTGCGAATGCGAATAACTAAAGAATAATGAAACATATTATTATTAACGTAGGCAGACAGGTTGGTGCTGGCGGACAGGAAATAGGACGCATGCTGGCCAAGGACTTTGAAGCGAAGTATTACGATCGCGAGTTGCTGAATCTGGCTGCTAAAGAGAGTGGATTCTCAGAGAAGTTCTTTAAACAGAACGATGAGAAGAAAGGCTTTTTGCGTGGATTGCTGAATGTGCAAACACCACATTTTATGGGTGGTAACTTGTACGGTTCGAACTTCTCGCAGGAGAGCCTTTTTAAGTTTCAGAGCGATGCCATCCAAAAGGCAGCCAGCGAGGGCAGTTGTGTGTTCATGGGCCGTTGTGCCGACTACATTCTGCGAGATTTCGAGAATGTGGTGAACGTGTTTATCACCGCCTCGATGGACTTCCGCGTAGATATCGTATCAAAAGTAAAACAGTTGGATGCTGAGCATGCCCGTAAACTGATTGAGCATGTTGAGGCCCGTCGCGCGCAATACTATAATTACTATACTGGTAAGAAGTGGGGCGCTGCTGAAAGCTACGACCTGTGCGTGGATGCCAGTTTGCTGGGACTTGAAGAAACCGAGAAACTGATTGCCGATTTTATTCGCAAGCGTTTTGGATTATGAAGAGAATAGGCATACTGAGCGATACTCACAGCTATTGGGACGATAAGTATCTGCACTACTTTGAACCCTGCGACGAGATTTGGCATGCAGGCGATATCGGTAGCGTAGAGGTGGCCGAGAAGTTGGCTGCATTCCGTCCCTTCCGAGCTGTATGTGGAAACTGTGATGGGGGCGACTTGAGACTGATGTATCGCGAGCTGAACCGATTTAAGTGCGAGGATGTAGATGTGCTGATTAAGCATATTGGCGGTTATCCAGGCAATTACGATCCCAGTGTTCGTTCTACGCTCTATGCTATGCCGCCACAACTGTTTGTAGCTGGTCATTCGCACATACTGAAGGTGAAGTTCGACAAGACACTGAATCTTCTACACATCAACCCTGGTGCTGCAGGTATTCAGGGTTGGCATAAAGACAGAACCTTGATACGACTGACTATCGATGGGAAGGAGTTTAAGGATCTGGAAGTAATTACATTAAAAGATTAATTTAATATGAGATCTGACTGGAAGAAATTCATCCGTAAAGTTGTTTTTGAGGTAGTAGTATTCTTTGTGATATTCTGCATTTTAAAATGGTTGTTAGGATGGAAAATGGATTATATCGAGATCGCATTGATTGCTATCATTAATGGCCTGGTTATTGGGCCTGTAACTGATAAATTGCTGAAAGATAAAAATTAGCTATATGAAAAGAACTATCGTTATTACTGGAGGTGCAGGCTTTATTGGAAGCCATGTAGTGCGCCTATTTGTGAACAAGTATCCCGAGTATCACATTATCAACCTCGACAAGTTGACTTATGCTGGTAACTTGGCTAACCTGAAAGATATCGAGAATAAACCCAACTACGAGTTTGTGAAGATGGATATCTGCGATTTTGATGCTTTCTACAAGCTGATGCAGGACAAGAAGGTTGATGGTATCATCCACCTGGCTGCTGAGAGCCATGTTGACCGTTCGATTAAGGATCCATTTACCTTCGCCAAGACTAACGTGATGGGAACCTTGAGCTTGTTGCAGGCTGCTAAGCTGTATTGGGAGAGTCTGCCCGAGAAATACGAGGGTAAGCGTTTCTATCACATCAGTACCGATGAGGTGTATGGCGCATTGGAGCTGACACACCCCGATGGTATCGAGCCTCCATTCACAACTACCGCGTCTAGCTCAGAGCACCATCTGGCTTACGGCGATAAGTTCTTCCTGGAGACAACCAAGTATAATCCTCACTCACCATACTCGGCTTCGAAAGCTTCTTCCGACCACTTTGTTCGTGCATTCCACGATACCTACGGAATGCCTGTAGTAGTAACCAACTGCTCGAACAACTACGGTCCTTACCAGTTCCCCGAAAAGCTGATTCCTTTGTTCATCAACAATATCCGTCATCGCAAGCCTCTGCCTGTTTACGGTAAGGGCGAGAACGTACGCGACTGGCTGTATGTTGAGGACCACGCTCGTGCTATCGACGTGATTTTCCACGAGGGTAAGATTGCTGATACCTATAATATCGGTGGCTTTAACGAGTGGAAGAACATCGACATCATCAAGGTGGTGATTAAGACCGTTGACCGCTTGCTGGGTCGCAAGGAAGGCGAGGATATGGATCTGATAACCTTCGTTACCGATCGTGCCGGACACGATTTGCGTTATGCTATCGACAGCTCAAAACTTCAGAAGGAACTGGGTTGGGAGCCTTCTCTGCAGTTCGAAGAGGGAATCGAGAAAACCGTCCGCTGGTATCTCGACAATCAGGAGTGGCTGGACAATGTAACCAGCGGTGATTATCAGAAGTATTACGATAATATGTATGCCAACAGATAACTTAACTAAAGAACTCCACTCGTATCTGGTGCGTATTGGTATCAATCCCACCAGTGTTACTCCCCAGATGGAGCACTATCTGGAGCATCTGCTCTACCTGCTTCCACCTGAGGAAGAGGAGGCTGTGACACATTATTACGGACTGTTTGGCTGCGAACGCAAATCGCTGCAGCAGATAGCCAAGGAACTGAAGATGAGTCAGGAAGATGCAATGGCGCGTATCGACCAGTGTGTACGCAAGTTGGCTGTAACGCCCGAGTGGCAAATGTTGAAACAAACAATAGAAAAATGAAAAAGATTCTGCTTTTAGGCTCAGGAGAACTCGGTAAGGAGTTCGTGATAGCCGCCATGCGTGCAGGCCAGTATGTGATTGCCTGCGATCGTTACGACAATGCGCCAGCCATGCAGGTGGCTGATGAGCGCGAAGTATTCTCAATGCTCGATGGCGATGCGCTCGAGGCTGTGGTAAACAAGCACAAGCCCGATATCATCGTGCCTGAGATTGAGGCCATCCGTACCGAGCGCTTGTTCAAGTTCGAGGAACAGGGTATCCAGGTGGTTCCATCTGCCCGCGCCGTAAACTTTACAATGAACCGTCGTGCTATCCGCGATCTGGCATCGAAGGAACTGGGACTGCGCACAGCAAAATATTTCTATGCCAAGACCTTTGATGAGTTCAAGGCTGCAGCCGATGAGATTGGATTCCCATGTGTTGTTAAGCCATTGATGTCGTCATCTGGTCACGGTCAGAGCTATGTACACAACGACGACGAGCTGGAGCAGGCCTTTAAGGAGGCTATGGAAGGTAGTCGTGGCGATGTGAAAGAGGTAATCATCGAGGAGTTTATCGACTTTGATTCGGAGTTTACCCTGCTCACCGTTACACAGAAGAATGGTTGGCCCACACTGTTCTGTCCTCCAATCGGACACGTACAGAAGGCAGGCGACTACCGTGAGTCGTGGCAGCCATATAAGATAAGCGATGAGGCTTTGAAGCAGGCACAGATAATGGCCGATAAGGTAACTAAGGCCCTTACTGGTGCTGGTATCTGGGGCGTTGAGTTCTTCCTGACCAAGCAGGGCGAGGTTATCTTTAGCGAGCTGAGTCCACGTCCGCATGATACTGGTATGGTAACACTCGGACATACCACCAACCTGAGTGAGTTTGAACTTCACTTCCGTGCCGTAATGGGAATGCCTATCCCTGCAATCCATCTTGAGCACGCTGGCGCATCGGCTGTTATCCTCTCACCAAAGGAGGCTTCAACGCCTGTTGATCGTTCGTTGCTCGACTACAACTTCGACGAGGCTCTGAAGGAAGATCGCACACGTATCCGTATATTCGGTAAGCCAGAAGCTCACAAGGGTCGTCGTATGGGTGTAGTACTCTGCTACGGCGAGGTTGGCGACGATGTTAATGCTTTGCGTGATAAAGCCAAGCGTCTGGCTAAGACCGTTTTGGGTACCGATCCCTACACTAAGTTTGAACACTAAACAAGTGTTATTATAGAATGAACCGCTTAGAGGTAGAAATCATAGATTTGCCTAAGATCACTGATCCGCGTGGCAATCTGACGTTTGCTGAAGCGCAGACGATGGTCCCCTTCAATATCAAGCGCGCCTATTGGGTATATGATGTACCCGGTGGCGAGAGCAGGGGAGGACATGCGCATAAAAAACTTCGTCAGTTTGTGATTGCTCTAAGCGGTTCGTTTCATGTTACGTTGGATAATGGTTACGAACGCAAGACTGTGTTACTGAATCATCCTTGGCAAGGCTTGCTGATCGATACCAATATCTGGCGAACACTTGATGATTTCTCTTCGGGCGGCGTATGTCTGGTTCTGGCTTCGGAACATTACGACGAGGATGATTACATCTATGATTACGACGAATTCTTGAAATACATCGGATGTTCGAAATAAAACGATACACACCCGACTTGGCCGACGAATGGAATCAGTTTGTGGCTACATCGAAGAACGGCACTTTTCTCTTCGATCGTAACTATATGGACTATCATGCTGACCGATTCACAGATTTCTCGCTGATGATTTATCGCCGAGGAAAACTCTATGCGTTGCTGCCCGGTAATGTGGATGGCGATACGTTTTATTCGCATCAGGGCTTAACGTACGGCGGACTGCTCATGAACGGCAAGGCTACAGCTGCCGATGTTGTTGAGATATTTAAACTATTGGCAGAAAAATGGCGCTCAATGGGTTTAAAGAAAGTGGTGTATAAACCTGTGCCTTGGATATATCACGAGCAACCTTCGGAAGAAGATCTTTATGCTATCGTTGAGGTTTTCGATGTGCGTATTACACGTAGTTTATCTACAACCATCTCCCGTGAGCAGCCAAATACGTGGTATCGTATCAGAAAAAGTGGGGCAGAAAAGGCCCTGCAGGCAGGTGTGGTGATCGAGGAAACCGAGGACTATCAGCCTTTCTGGAAAATTCTGTCGGCTAATCTGCAAGAGCGATATAGCCTGAAACCTGTGCATACACTCGATGAAATAATGTTGTTGCACGAGCGTTTTCCTGAGCAAATACGTTTGTTTGTTGCAAAAGAAGATTGCGAAACCATTGGTGGTTGTGTGCTTTATCTTACTAATCAGGTGGTTCATTCGCAATACATTGCAGCCAACCCAAGGGGGAGAGAGTTGCATGCACTCGATGGATTGTTTGAGCAGGTGATCAGTCTGTCTTTTTGTAATCATCGATTTTTTGATTTTGGTATCTCAACCGAAAATCAAGGTACATATTTGAATAAACAATTGATTTATCAGAAGGAGGGTTTTGGAGGGCGTGGCATTTGCTACGATTGGTATAAATGGTCACTTTGATATCACAAAAAAGAGGTCGATGTGATAATCGACCTCCTGAATGTGTTTAATGCTTATACCTTTATTCTGGCAGTAGT
This sequence comes from Xylanibacter ruminicola, assembly GCF_900107775.1. Classification (GTDB taxonomy): domain Bacteria; phylum Bacteroidota; class Bacteroidia; order Bacteroidales; family Bacteroidaceae; genus Prevotella; species Prevotella ruminicola_C. Next base: position 4,007 of record NZ_FNRF01000006.1, on the reverse strand, counting down.
AATACGGTGGCGCTTCGGGCCGCTTGGGCACCCATCACCAGTACTTGTGCAATATCTGCCGTTTTCGACGGTCCGCTGATAAACGTACCATATCCATCGTATTCGTTATCAAACTCAATGCGCTTGTAAGCCTCGTGCATGTTGTTTACAATCTGACTCTTAGGTAGCAGGATGATCAGATTCTCGGAGATGAAGCAAACGGCTTTCTCCTTCATGGTTTGTGGAATCCAGATGCACGCGTTTTCTGCTACACCAAACTTTCCTCGGATAATGCCAACATCTGTTCCGTTCAGATCGCGGGCTCTGCCAACAGTATCAGGGTTTCTAGTGGCGATGGTTATCTCTGGCAGATTTGAGGCAATCTCCTTGGCGTCAGGAAACAACTCCTTGATAAGCACGTTGATATCGCGGCCAGGATCAACTTCTATCACTTGTCCGCCTACCATCTCTGTCATCTTCACAAACTGAACCAGTGGGTTGGGGTAGGTGGTTGCTTTGATATCACTCAAATCGGGCATGTCGTATTTCTCTCTCACATTCGCCCTGTATCTCTTCAGAATATCGTCTTTGTTACTCATAACTTAATGTTCAATGTTCAATATTCAATGTTCAAGGTTATTTCACTTTTCCTTTCTTCCATAACGAGTGGAATGTTTCCTTAGGGAATTTCATCATCTTATGCCCCTCGGCCCATGGATTCATGCCGCAGTTGATAAGTGGCGATGGAATGAGGTTGGCCCAATGAGCCAAAGCCGTACCAAGATTGTAAACGCCCTCGTTGCCATATACCATACTCATGCCCTTACACATCATCTTCTTTTGCGGGTTAGCAGTACCGAACTCGTCTAACTGCTGGCGCCACATGTAAATCTGGTCGCCTAAGTTTACCTTGGCTGGGCAGAGCGTCTGACATGAGTTACACAGGGTGCAGGCACTAACATTACCGGAATGCTTTTGTGGATCGCGAAGCATACCAAGGTTAATGCCGATGGGACCTGGGATGAAGTAGCTGTACGAATAGCCGCCACTACGACGATAAACAGGACAGGTGTTCATACACGATCCGCAACGAATACACTTAAGTGCTTCCCAATGCTCAGGGTTACCAATCCACTCGCTGCGTCCGTTATCAACCAGCACAATGTGCATGGGGTTGGCAGTAGGACGTGCTTTTCGGAAATGTGAGGTGAACGTGGTGGTAGGCTGGCCCGTTCCAGCTCTACAAAGCATGCGCTGGAACACGGCTAAGCAATCGTAATTAGGGATAATCTTCTCCAATCCGATAGCTGCAATGTGTAGTTTCGGGCATGAAGTCGACATGTCGGCATTACCCTCGTTGGTGCAAACTACAATATCGCCTGTTTCTGCGATACCAAAGTTGGCGCCTGTCATACCCGCATCTGCGGTAAGAAACTCGTTGCGCAAACTCAATCTGGCAACATAAGTAAGGTACGTGGGGTCGTGGTTGCCCTTCTCGCTGCCAAGTTTTTCCTCGAATAGTTCGCCAACATCGTCGTGGTTCAGGTGGATAGCTGGCATCACGATATGGCTCGGTGCCTGACCTTTCAACTGGATGATACGTTCGCCCAGGTCGGTCTCAACCACCTCGATGCCATGCTGTTCTAAGTACGGATTCATTTCGCACTCCTCAGTCAGCATCGACTTCGACTTAACGAGTTTCTTCACGTTATGGTTTTTCAGGATACCATACACGATTTCGTTGAATTCGTGCGCATCCTTGGCCCAATGCACAATACAACCGTTTTCTTCGGCTTTAGTGGCAAACTGGTCAAGATATTCGTCCAAATGGGTGATGGTATGGCGCTTGATGGCACTGGCTTTCTCGCGTAGCTGTTCCCATTCGTCAAGTCCGTATGCCATATTGTCACGTTTGGTGCGTACTGCCCAGAAAGTGGCGTCGTGCCATTTTGCGTATGTCTGGTTCTTCAAGAACTCCTTCGCTGCGTTACTATGTGCTGTGCTCATAATGTTTAATCTTTAATGTTTAATGATAATCTTCCAGTCCAGCTGCTAAGATTTCTACCACATGTTTGAACTCCACATCCAATCCTTGCTTCTTGGCAACACCTGCCATATGCATCAAACACGAGCAGTCGGGACCGGTTACGAATCGTGCACCAGTCTTCATGTGGCGCTGCACTTTATCGATACCCATTTGCTCGCTAATGGCCGTCTCCTCAACCGAGAACATGCCGCCAAAACCGCAACATTCGTCGGGGCGCTCTGGCTCTAAGACCTGTATGCCCTCTACAAGGTTCAACAAGTCCTTTATTTTATTGAATTTGGGAATATTTTCCTCACTTGGCGAACTCAGTCCCAACTCCCTCACACCATGACAAGAGTTGTGCAAACTAACCTTGTGGGGGAAAGTACCTAAAGGATGGTTAACCTTTACCACATCGTGCAGGAATTCAACAACGTCCATTGCTTTTTTTGCTGTCTCGCACTCTGTTTTACCTTTCAGTAAGCGGGGATAGTTTAACTTTATAAACGCAGTACAACTAACCGAGGGCGATACCACATAGTCGAAACCTTTGAATTTCTCTTCAAACTTTTCGGCAAGTGGGATAGCTTGCCCCTCAAATCCGGCATTAGCCATCGGCTGTCCGCAGCAGGTCTGGTTCAGCGGGTAGTCCACATCCAGCCCCAGATGCTTTAATAGTTTGTATGTGGCTACTCCTACCTGAGGATAAACCACGTCAACATAGCAGGGAATAAATAAACCGATCTTCATTTTCGTTAGTGTATTATTATATTTGTTTTTTTAGTTATTCATGGGCAAATATAGTGAAAAATTTCCAAAAATACTAATAAATCGGTATTTTTGTTGCTTATTTATGTTTTATTAAAAGTAAATGCTTACCTTTGTGGCATTAAATTTGCGGTAATATTAATGAATCTCGAAATATAATAATGAGTATGAATTATAACGAATTTAACTTTGATGGTCTGACACGTGAGCGAGAGCTCTCTATGTCGGCTGCTTTCCCCGCATTAATGCGGAAAGTGTATGTATGGATGACGCTAGCCCTTGTGCTTACAGGTGTTACAGCGTATGGTGTGGCTACAAGTCCTGGTGTACTAACCGCCTTGTACTCAAACAGAGTGCTCCTTTGGGGACTGGTAATAGCTGAGTTCGCCATCGTGTTTGGTGTAAGTGCTGCTATTAACCGATTATCGCTCACTACAGCTACGTTGCTGTTTGTGTTGTATTCGGTCATTAATGGTGCATTGTTCTCGTCTATCTTCATTGTTTATACAATGTCGAGTATTGCCAGCGTATTCTTTATCACTGCTGGTACGTTTGCAGTAATGGCACTTATTGGTTATACCACCAAGACCGACCTCTCGTCGATGGGAAAGATTCTCTTCATGGCGTTGATTGGTATCATTATCGCTACTGTTGTGAATATCTTTCTGAAGAGTTCCGGTCTTGAAATGATTGTGAGCTATCTGGGCGTTTTGATATTCGTGGGTCTCACTGCTTACGACTCTCAGAAAATCAAAAATATGCTTTTGATGGCACCCGATGCTGGAGAGGCTGCTCAGAAGATGGCACTTTTGGGTGCTTTAACCCTCTATTTGGACTTCATTAACCTCTTTATTTATCTGCTGCGTATTTTTGGACGTCGAGAATAGACTTCTCGCGTACATTATATATAATAAGATATAAAAATGTTGATTATGTAAATATTCCCGAAAACTTTCACGTTTTTGGGAATTTTTTTTGGAAAATGTTTGGTTGGTATTGAAATTTGTTGTACCTTTGCACCCGCAAATCAGGAAAACCACCTGACAAGCAAACAAAAAGAACTTCTCGAACAGCGAGAGAAAGACAAGTTCACTTGGATTTCCGAGTCGAGAGAGAAGTCAAGGCCGAAAGGCATTAGAGAGTTCTTTGAAAGATTTACATAGACAGAAGTAGTACAAGAAGCAAGTACTTTTCGAAGTACTTGGGTAAATGAACAAACCGTTCAATTTCTTGA
>NZ_FNRF01000009.1 GCF_900107775.1 Xylanibacter ruminicola | reverse complement strand
AGCCATAGTCTTACCTAGAGTTCGGCTTTGTATTTCTATTGTATCAATTCTTGATTTAATCATCCTCTTCATAATTATTCAATTACAAAACTAGTCAGCGTGTCTGCATCCCTTCAAAAATGCCATTCACGGTCTTGACGAATGCATCTGCAGGGAGCATAGGTGTATCAAGATACGCCTGTGTCTCGTCAGAGATTCTTTCTGTTTCCTTGTACTCTGCACCGGCTTGCTTTACTTTTTTTAAGTAAGGAACAGTAAAAATCTCGGTATCGGGACTCATGAAGAGCGAACCCTCAGCACAACAGATGTAGCTGATATTCTTGCCATACATGTGGCGCATGGCAAACAGAAGTCCATCGAAGTTTCCCCTCATGTTAGGCAGTCCTGCTGTCGAAATCAGTACCGTTTTCTTGGTGCCTTCCTCATAACCATAGTGATGGGCAATGCCATCAGAATCGATATACATCAAAGGCGAGTTAAACGATACTGTTCTATCCATCAGTGCCTTACAATGCGAGGGTACGCCATAGGCATAGAGAGGTATCGACCAGATAACCAGGTCGGCTTGGCGAATTTTCTCCATCACTTCTGTTGCATCGTCCTTCTGCACACACTTGCCTGATGTCTTTATCCAACAGGCATAGCAAGCTCTGCAGGGATTGATATTAAGACCAATGGTAGTTACAAACTCCACTTCCGAAGCCTCTACTTCGAGACCTTCCAGAAATGTTTTGGTAAGTTTAAGCGTTGTGCTGCGCTCCTTATTTGCTGATGCGTTAATGACTAATACTTTCATTATTATATTTTATTATGATTTGACGCTGCAAAGGAACGCAAAATTGCTGAGACAGCCAAATATCTGGGATAAACAGCATCGATTTGTGACGAATGGATATGAAAACTGCCCCATTTTTGTTATAATGGGGCAGTCTGAACATGCTTTTACTCTATTGGAATCTGAATCACTGACAACCATTTCTCAGGATCTTCTTGGTTCCAGGCTCCATCGATGTAGCTTGTGCGATGTTGCCCAACCGCCTTATAGCCCTGCTCCTCGATATAGCGGAAGGCTTCGGTGAACGACTCATAGAAGCGTTCGTAAGGACCAACGTGCTTCATGCAGAGGGCCTTGGGTACGGCTGGCAAGCGCTTGAACTTGATAATGGCGCTGTCCTGGCCCATCTCCTCCACCTGTTCGCAATACTCGATATCGATGTCGGTGGGGGTGTACTCCTTGTTGTGCTCGATGGTGAAGCAGTAGCCCGGTGGCGGGCACTTGCAGCCGAGGCGCTGCATCTCTGGACCAATCTTCTCGACACACATAGGGCCGATAGCGGCGTAGTTCGGAATTACTTCACGATGACTTGCCACGATGATTTCGGGCAGTGACTGAATACTAATCTTTTCCATTGTCTTCATTTCTTTGCGAGCATTCCTCCAGTCGAGCAGTTGGTTACGACGGGCAATCAGCAGTTTCAGCTCAGCCTCTGTTTCCTTTATCTTCTCAGTCAGCTGGCGGATGGTTGGAGTGTGAGAATATGAATCGCACAGGTCCTTAATCTCATCCAGCGAGAAACCGAGACGTTGTAGGTCGCGTATGGTCTTAAGCCGTTGCATCTGGTCGATGCTGTAATAGCGATAGCCCGTCCACTCGTCCACCTCGTCAGGCACAAGTAGTTCCTTCTGCTCATAATGACGCAGGGTTTTAACTGTTACCTGCATCAACTGTGAGAACTCTCCGATTTTTAATTTCTTTTTAAAATTCATAATCGCGCGATGTATTTGCTAAGCGACTGCAAAGATAAGGCATGCCCTTAGGGACGAGTCAAGAGAAATGAAGATTTTAACACGGATTTAACATATTCATTGTATCCAATGGCATCATCACGCCGCATTGGAAATCAGGCGAGTCGATGTCGGTGCCGTTGTACCATTCCATCGTCATGGCATTGTTGGGGCAATGGAATTCCGGGTGCTGGGGCAGCCACTCCTTATAGAACTTCTGAAACTGCTGCTGAAAGGCTTTCATACCGCCCTCGAAATGAACCTTCAACCATTTGCCGCTACGGATGGGGAAGAGTTTCATGCCCTCAGGCACGCAGCCACCTTTATATACACCACCTATCACGTAGGTGAAAGTCTTGCTACTGCAGGCACCGAAATTTTGTTCTGCACAAGTAGCACAATTATGGTTGGGGATGTCGCAGGTGCAGAGCCCAAACTCTCCGACACCATTGTCGATGGCTGCCTGCTGAAAGGCATCAGGTGCCTTGTGTTCCATAAAGACGGGTTTAATAATACGTTCCACATACTCGCCCCAGAACTTAGGGCACTCTTCCTGTCCCTTGCAGAATGCAATTTCCTTGGCCATGCCAATAATCTGCACATTCTCTAACGTAATAATCTCGTGTTTCATTATTTTTGTTCGTTTTTAAATATATTCTCTAATCTGTTTAATAGTTCTCATAGCTCCCTGCCAGTAGCACCATGCAATGATGACAATTCATTTGAATTTTCCGCTGAGGATCCTTTTACGCAGACACTTTATGGCGGGTTTATAATAATCTATCTCCATCGCTTCGAGGGTACGTTTCAACTCGTCCATCAGTTCTGGATAGAAGGTGCACATGCGAAAGGCGAGTTTCATGCAGAGCGTTTGGGTGCCGGAAAACTCTTCGATGCTGACCATGTGCTCGAAACAGAAATCAAGGAAGTCAGTCCGCAAATCATCCTCGTCCATTTTCAGCTTTTCGATGATGTTCAGCGTTAGCCGCCTCACCGACGAATTCTCCGTCTGCATGGCCTGATCTATCAGCTCATTGTATATCACCTTCAATTCCGACAACTCTTCGTCCTTAGCTTTGGTCAGACCCCACAAAGCAGTTCTCGCCACACGATAGTCGGTGTCGAAGGCATAGCGTTGGGCAAAGCCCAGAAAATCACCTTTCGCCTTAATCTCTTGGTATATCTCCTGAGCTCCGCCCTCACTAAAAGTCTGGTTCAATCTCTCACTTGTTATCGCCATTGTAACTATTTATTCTGGTTTTGCCCAGAACACCTCTGGGTCGGTTGTGGTATCACACTTCCAATTGTTGTTAACGAAGCCAACGGGGATAAGACGGACGTCAGCCGCTGGATCGTTGTCGCGATAGACGCTCTCAGGATTAAAGCGGTTAAGCTTCTTGCACACAAAGTAGTACAGGTTCTTCGCCATATAGGTTTCCAAATAGTATTCCTTTGTCTGCTGCGACTCATGGTTCCAGTTGGCTGTCTCACAAAGCACCAAGGGCTGGTCGTTGATGAGTCGCTCGCGTACCTCGGCGATGCTAAGCAGCGTACCATTCTCGTCCATCACCCAGGCATCCATCGTGGGGTCGATATAGAGCCATTTCTGCAACTGACTCGACCACACCGTGTTAATCACATGGCACTCATAGTCGAGCGAATCGGCAGGCATACATGTCACATAGCGAGCAGGAATGCCCATCGACAGGTACATCTCGCAGAGCGATATGGCCAGCTGGCGGCAATTCACCCCCTTGCCAGTAGCCTTGTAATAGTTGTAAAGGTCGATGGCATCCAACTCGGCAAACGCCTGGTTGCTGCCGTCGTGGCGGATGTTGTCGTGGGCAAAGTGCAGCAGATTGATAATCTTCGAGAGTTCGTCGCCCTGACCTGCTACAGAATCGAGCTTAAAATAATCGCGAACCTTGCAGAGATTGTTCGATTCCTTGGGTTGATAACGGAACTCTACCTTCGCATCATCCTTTGCATACGGGGCCGACTTCTTCAGCACATTCAGCGGCTGACGGTCTTTCACCTGCGCCAGTAGCGCCTGGTATTTCTTGTCCTTGCGCAGCGAGACGAGGTCGTTGTCGTTCACCATATTATTATAATCCTTATAGCCCAGCTCGACAGACTGCCCCAATGCCGTAAGCGCCTGTTTCTTTTGTCCCACTATCGCATAGCAGCATGCCTGGTCGTAGTACAGCAGTCCTTTCTGCTCTAGAATGGCTCCCTCGGGGATGGGGGCCACTTTGAAAATCGTGGTGGTGTCGAGCATCGCGATACAACTTGCCAGTGGGGCCAGCGCATCCTTGTGCTTTCCACTATGCATCTGGTCACGATACTGTGTCTGATACTTAGAGAACTCATTTTGAAAGTCCATCATTCGTTGATTCTGAGCCTTTGTGTTCATAGCACTCATCATCACAATGGTCAATGCCATCAATAATTTAAGTTTATTCATACTTTCCAGTTTTTATAATTTGACGTTGCAAAGATAAGTATAGTTGCAAGAGTTACTATTGTTCTCATCATACAATTTTCTCCATATATACACATTCTTATTCCTCAATCACCTCATCTAGTGTTTGCTTTAAGGGTGGTATATCTTTGTTGCCAAATAAGGCAGCCTCACTCTGATAAGCAAGGTATTGCAGGTTAAGAATCTCCTGCAAATCGTCCATGTTGGCCTTACTGATACTGTCTTTACTCATAGTCTATTTATTTTGCATAAAACATAAGATATTCCTCCAAATGAGCTTTGATATAATCAATGGTATGATGTCCTTCGTTTAAATGATTCTGAACCAGAACG